>JAITMC010000034.1 GCA_031277615.1 Chryseobacterium sp.
TGCCGTGAGGCGTGGGGGTTCGAGTCCCTTCATCCGCACTATGCGAAAATAGCTCAGCTGGTAGAGCACAACCTTGCCAAGGTTGGGGTCGCGGGTTCGAATCCCGTTTTTCGCTCCACACCATGCCCTGGTGGTGGAACTGGTAGACACGCAGGACTTAAAATCCTGTGCCTCTTTTGGCGTGCGGGTTCAAGTCCCGCCCGGGGTACTAAGCCCTCTGTAACTTCGGTGAACAGAGGGCTTTTTTTATGCCTACAAGTTTCCTCGAAAATAGGGAGCAGATTCAAAATACTTAGATAATCCAGATATTAACTTATCTCGCATTTGTATAATGTACAAATTGTACTGGAACCGCTTTCCTTTCAGCATCTTATTTGATAACTTTTGTCATTAGGTGATTTTAAAGAGAATTGTTTTTTGTAATTGTTCCTGATATATCTTATTCAAAACAAATAACGTATAAATTTTTAATTTCCTATTCTCCTATATTATAAGCTCTCTGTAAATTGGATTCAGATTGTTTCCACATACAATAATAAAAACTCATTTTTTTTGAAATCCAAGCCCTTAAACTTGTGGGTTAACTTAGTTACGGTAACGCTTAAATAAAATTTAAAAATTGTGAAATCTCTTTTTTTAAAATAAATTTTAATACGTCAAGTTATGTCGTTTTCTGCATGGATATTTGCAATAAGAAAACACAGAAAATGAAATTAAAAATTACTCTGAATATTTTATTTCCCTTAAAAGATCAAGGAAGTTTTAGGATCAATCATTGTTTAATCCATTTAAGAGGGTTTTCAGACTTACTTTTATTAACCTTAAAAACTTTTAAGTAATGAATTCTGAAAATTATTACAACGATTTTGATGATTTTGACGAAGAAAGTAAAGAGATGCTAAAATCTTCATACAATAATCTAATTTCCCGGAGAAGCTTTTTGAGCAAAACGTTACTGGCAGATAAAACATCACAAAAAGATGACATAAGAACACTTGTATTACCTCATGTTCCAGAAACAGAAGGCTGGCAAACCGATGAATATATTAATCTGGAACTTCTCATTTCAAAAATTAAATATGCAAATAACGGAATGAGGGATTATATTTTGGAATACACTCCGAAAGATTACAAAGCTGTTACACGAAATACAAGCATTTCTCTTCCAGGCAGGAATTACATAAGATTGAAAGCTTATCTCAATTCAAAAATAGGAAATGTAATCGTAAAATGGGATCAGGTTCAAATTACTCAGGAAATAGCTGCCGACAAGGAAAGAATTTATTACAGGATCAGTTTTTCATACGATGAAATATCTGAGAAAAGTATCGTTTTGGAAACCTATTCATATCAGGAATTCAGGGATCTGAATATACTGTTAGGCTATGGTGATGTTGATCATTATAAAGATGACTACGAATACTTACTGAAAAATTTTGCAGATGCACTCAAAAAACATGAAAAACCTGAAGCTCTGAAATTTATTTACGAAAATATTCCCGAAATCATTTACCTGAGCTTTTTATTTATATTGATCATGTCACCTTTTTCAATCATCTTGAGATACTTTCACAAGCGGATGATTCAGATATTTTCAAAGATAGCAGTTCTGCGGTAATACAAATTTTTAAAGCCATTGGAGATCCCATTCCTGTTCTCAGGTATTTTCGGGAAAATCCGGATAAGCTGAACAGGATTTATTATAATTTAGATGGCAGTACGGAATATGATGGCAGAATGCAAAGCAACCGGATGATACTTGCGAATATCATGATGTTGTTTTCACTTTTTGCTAACAATGACAAGCGGAAAAAAGAAGCCAAAACATTTACTGTCGGCAAAGGATATAAAATCAATAGTGACATCCTGGAAATGGGAATTTTCCAAAGGAATACTGATCACTACAGAGATACTTTTTTCTTACAGCAGCAGCAGGAGGTACAGCAAAGAGTAGAGGTAGTTCGTAAAGAAGGCGATCCCAATGCAACAGAAACCGTTACAAAAGACCTGGATGAAGGATCACAATTTCACCCGCTGGATATGGTATGCCTCATAGATATTAATGGGGAAACAGAAGAAACTTACCTGGTTCCTGCTATTTATCTGAAGGCTCTGGCAGATGAAAGGGAATGGGCTGTCGTTCATCAGAATATCCGTATTGCAGCCAACCTTGTTGCCATTGTGCTTGGCGTTGCTACCTTGGCAACTACGGGAAATCCATACTTTATCTTATTAGCTGCCGCGGATATTTCTTTGGCAGGCGCAGACCTTACAATACAGGCATTTAAAGAAGAAATTGCCAAAATTGGCAAAGATCCCAATAATCCTGGAGCAAAATCTGAAGGAGAAATTTTTTTAGAAAACTGGGAAAAGATTTATTTGGCAGGAGGTTTTGCATTGGCAGGGTTAACGATTGTTGGCGGATTTTATATCGGAGCAGCAAAATTACTTGTGAAAATTGGAGATGGAAGTGCCAAAAATTATCTTAAAACTTTGGTGCTGAAAGCAGCATTGGAAACCAATATCTCCAATTTCACAAAAGATACGATAAAAGTTGTAGAGCCTAAAGAAATTTTTCTGAGTTCACAATATAGGGCAGTGGGAGAGGAAATGGCCGAAAACGGAGTGTTTTTCTTATCCGGAAAAAAGGAAGGAAAATTTGCAGAAAGCTATGCTGCTGTGTATAAAGGTGAAGTTATACATGAGTTTACTAAAGCCGAAATGCACAATTTCTACAGAAAATGGAGTAAATTGCATGGAGAAGAGTTAATAGAAGAATTAGAATATTTAGGTGGTCATGTACCACCAGGACATTCTATTATAACAACAACTGTTAAAGCTGAAATAGAAGCTTTTGAAGAAGGAGAAAAACAATTTTTAAAAACAATTGCAAAGCCATTTGAGAAAATAAAAGAAGCGATGTCCTATTTTAACCATAAATCGACAGGTGATGCAGTAGTTCAAATAGATATAACGAATTGTGGTAATACAATAGACGTTCTGATAGAATATTTAAAAACAGGAAATTTACGAGTAGCCACTCCATCTCTATCTCAAACGTTTGAAGAAGTATTAGTAAAATGTGGAGGAGGTCAATTTGCTGATATTACTGGAATTCCTAGATTGGAATTTCTACTAGGAGATGATGAAATTGCAATTATTTATGGTGTTAGAGAATATAATCTAAGTGGGCAAGTAAATGGTCATTATTTTGTAGCGGTAAAAGTGAATAAGGAAGTACATTTATTAGACGGACAATCAGGAGAGGCCGCTATATACGATGTTAAAGGTATAAATAAAACTAATTATGAAAAGTTTATAAAAAGAAATTATAAAAAATTTATGTATACAAAAGTAGGTAAAATAAAAATAAATAAAAATTATGTTGACAGATAAAGATATGTTAGCGATTGCTGAACGCTATTTAAAAAAGAAAGAGAATGGTAAGGATATTGAAATAATAATATATCCGGACGGGATTATGAAGAAATCTTATGGTAATATTTACCATTATAATTCTAAAGAATATATTTTAACAGGGAATTTTAATAAGTCGTTGGTGGGTAATGCTCCTTTTTTGGTAGAAAAAAAAACAGGCAGAGTGGTTAATTTTGGAACAGCTGCCGGTTTAGAAGACTATATAAAGTCTTATGAAGATGGTACTTTAGGGTTATGTCTAACCACTTATTGGTATCCGGATGAGGATAGGTTTGATTATAAATAATTTTGTATTTAATTTGAAATAATGATGTTAACAGAAAAAGAAATGCTAAACATAGCAGAACTCTATTTAAAAAAAATAGGAGAAGATGGTAATGAAGCGATGTTATATAATGATGATACTATAAAAAAACCATACGGCAATATTTATTTGTATAATTCAAAAAAATTTATTTTGACAGGTGATTTTAAATATGCGTTTGGAGGCAATGCTCCTTTTCTGGTAGAAAAAGAAACAGGCAGAGTGGTTAATTTTGGAACAGCTGGCAGATTAGAAGACTATGTAAAGTCTTATGAAGATGGTACTTTAGGGTTATGTCTAACTACTTATTGGTATCCAGATGAGGATCGGTTTGATTATAAATAATTTGTAATAGGGCACACCTTGATTTGGCAGTTAGATATATTATTCCCCCAATAACCTCCCCAGTTTCAGAAAATCCCCACAGCTTCCAAAATTCCTTACATTTTTTTCTGTCCCTTTTAAGATGGCAAAGCGACATTCGTAGCATAATTTAACAATTCCAGCTACTTTATCATCTTTCCTGAAAACTAAAATGTCTCTGAAGGTCGGAATACAAAACCCTCCGCCAATATGATCACTGCATTCTTTTTCGCTGAAGATAGCATTTAGCTCAGGGTATAAAGCCTTATTAAGGGTCTGTTTGTCAAAGCCTTGATCTGTCAGAGCCTGTTCAATGCTGTCATCTGTTGTTTCGGGATAATTTCCTCTTATTATCGCTAAAAATAAAGCGTCTGTTTTCTGGTTTTTAAATTCCATTTCAGAAATCTTACCGGTACTTATCTTTAATGAATAATGATCTACCTGATCAAAGTCAAAAAAATGAGCTTTCAGGCCAGTTTCATGGCTTGATTGTGAAAAAAGCAGAAGAGGAATAGATAAAAAAATGAAAAGCAGAAACTTCATCAGAAATTGGCTTATTGAATACAAGTGACTCGTAATGATCAGGATTATAGTGATTCGTTCCGTTAATGAGGAGGATGGGTTTGTCTGAGCTTTTTCTTCAGCAGTCTTTCATAGTATTTGGTCTTCTCTGTCTTTCCCCATTGGGTGTAAATTCTGATCACAGTTCCTAATTCTTCCGGTGAGAGGGCAGTAATCTCTTTTTTAAAGAGCTCGGAAAGGGTATTGTTTTCAATTTTTAACTGACGGATCTTTTTTCTGCATACTAAGCAGCTTACCGGTTTTGATTCGATTCTGAACCTTAAGGTCTCATACCAAAGCTTTTTTTCTTCTTTGGTGAATTTGAAGTCCGTATCACAATTCCTGCAGATGCAATCTGTATCGTAATAAGCTAAATGACTATTCCATTCATTATGTTGTAATGCAGGAAATGCAAGAATGGCTTTTTTGCTGTTCAGGCAATCATCACAGGCCCACTGAAGATTATCGTTGATCAGAACGTCATAAGCATCAATAGAAAGATCTTTATAATACAGCAATTGCTTTTTCAGGATATGTTCAAGAATGGGCAGACAGACTGAAATTTCTGTCCGGTGCTTCTCTATGAAACAACATGGGCATCTGGCATATTTATTTTGTTTTCTTTTCATTTTTAATAAAAACGAAACTACGAAAATTTATGAAACGCTAACCCATATGTTATCAAATACTTGATGTTTTTTAAGGGATAGACCGGTTTTTTTGTTTTGTGAATTTAATTTAAAGTTCTATATTTGCACTCAGATCAAACGCGGATGTGGTGTAATTGGTAGCCACGCCAGACTTAGGATCTGGTGCCGCGAGGCGTGGGGGTTCGAGTCCCTTCATCCGCACTAAGCTAATAGTGCTTAAAAAAATCTCTGTCGATTCCGGCAGAGATTTTTATTTATCCGTCAATAAAACGAAAATTCGTATCATTCATCTTTACGATAAAAATTCATTCACCTTTTGATTATGAGCCGAATAAATACCATAAACATTTGTGAAATCAGTAGGATCTGTGGGAAATTTTAGCTAGAAAGGTTCAATTTACGTTTATCTATTTCTGTGTTTCCCGTCGGCTTTTCTGCTTTTCAAACCTGTTATTTTTTACTTATAGCCTTTTCCAGAGCCTCCAGCCTGGTAAAAATATCAGTAAAAACATTTTTTTCCGATGTGGAAACGGATCCCACAATTTTGTAGACTTCCGAACTGCTTTCTGGTGCTTGTTCCAGAAAATTTTCAGAAAGGGTAAAAAGAATACCGGATGATTCTCTTTGGGATGTTGTCTTATTCAGAAACAGAATATCCCCGTAATGATAAGTGGAAATGAGAGGTTTCTCCGGAGTAAATTCATAAACCAGATCTACAGATGCTAATATTTTTTGCAGAATGGCTGTGTTCGCTGAATTATTTTCAGAGCCGGTTTCCTTTTCAATGCCGTTTTTTATAGCCAGTTCAGGAAAAAACATTAATTGATCAATGTCGGAAACACTGGCTAACTGATTTACCTGTAGTGTTTCAGTCAGTAATTTGTCAAGATTAAGGTTAAAATGACTGGCCACTTTAAGGATCGTTTCAATCTTTGGCTCTGCACGCCCTTCTTCATAAGAACTGATAACGCCTCTGTTCAAATCAAACAGATCGGCAAAAGCCTTTTGACTCAAACCTTTAACCTGTCTTATTTTTTTGATATTAGTCCCGAAAAAGCTCATTTTGTCTAATCTTTTTTGCAAAGATAGAGAATATTAAACAAATGAATGCTAAAAATATTTGCAATTTGAAAATTTTATTTTATATTTGTGTAAGAATTTTAAACACTAAAAACCAGGCGTCATGAAAAATCAGATATTTAGAACAGTCAAAGAGTGGTTGTTAGATTATGAGTTTAATATCACGCTGGAAGATGAAGCTCAGAGAATTTTAATCATCGAAAAAGAATCCAACGGAATCAAAAATATGATCCTTATTATATCTGATTCTATCCTGATCATGGAGCAGTTTCTTTTTGAAATAAAAAATCCAACCGAAAAAACATACCGAAGCCTGCTTCAGAAAAACAGGGATATTGTACACGGAGCATTCGTGCTGGACCATACCGGGAAAAGAGTGATTTTCAGAGATACTCTTCCTACTGATAATATGGCACAAAACGAAGTAATGGCCTCCATCAATTCACTGGGAATTCTCGTAGGAGAATTTGCCAACGAAATGCTTGAAATGAGTAAGTAATTCACAAAAGATATTGTCATGAACATTTTTAAAAGATTATTAACAATAGGAAAAGCAGAAATTCATTCTGTGATCGAAAGCTTTGAGGATCCTATTAATTTAACCGAACAGGGGATCAGAGAAATGAAAGAAGAGCTGAGCAAAAGCATCGAAGCACTGGCTCAGCTGAAAGCTCTGGCTATCCGTAAGAAAAACGCCGCAGAGGCTGAAGAACAGGTAGCGGAAGATTACTACAACAAAGCAGTAGTCATTGTTCAGAAAGCTGAAAAAGGAGAAGCCGACTCGTCAGAAGCCGACCGCCTGGCTAAAGAAGCACTGAAAAAACAGACCCTTTCTGCTGAAAATGCCGCTACATTGCACAAGGAACATGAAAAGCTACAGGCAGACTGTGAAAAAATGCAGGCGAATATCAGTCATCTTAAATCCAGTATTGCCAAATGGGAAAATGAGCTGATTACCCTGAAAGCAAGAGTTCAGGTAAGTGAAGCAACGAAAGATATTAATCAGAAAATGACCCAGATGGATACCGGAAGTGCAGTAACCATGCTGGAAAAACTTAAAGAAAGAGTTGTTCAGCAGGAAGCGGTTGCAGAAGCCTATGCCGATATTTCAAAGGCAGGAAAAAGCATTGATGAGGAAATAGATGCTATGGTGAACAGCAAAGATGCGGAAGCAGAACAGGCTTTAAACAGATTAAAAGAAACACTTAAAAAAGGCTAGATATATGACCTTTCAGGAATTTTTAAACATAGCATTTTCCCCTGTGAACACCATATTGAGTGTTCTGTTGATTCTGTCGGTAATTTATTGGGTCTTTACCATCCTTACCGGTCTGGATATTGATGTGGGAATACACCATGATCTGGATGCCGGAACAGATTCTCCGGATGGACATGTTCATATTGCCGATCATGATGCCTCTGCATGGATGCAGTTCCTGAAATTTCTGAATCTTGATATTGTTCCCATGACTTACTTTCTTACGCTGTCACTTCTGATCGCATGGCTGGGATCTTTTTATCTTAATTATTTCATTCCCATGCCGGTATGGGTCGGGATTTTAGCCATATTCCCATTGCTGATCGCAGGAATGCTCCTGACTAAGCTGATTTTGAAGCCTTTAAATCCGTTTTTTAAAGAAATCAATCATAAAGGAGAAGTCGCTCACGACTTTCTGGGAAGAGAAGGAAGGCTGAAATCCAGTATACATGATGATAAAATAGGCATGATGGAGGTATTTATCGGAAGCGATCCCATGACGCTGATGGTAAAGAGCGAAAACGGGGTCAGGCTGGAACACGGAACTCACGTCATGATTGTAGACGAAGACTATGATAAAAGAATTTACTATGTACGGAAATCAATGAGATATTAAAAACTGAAATATGCTTTCAATTTTTATCATTATATTCAATTATGTTCTGGATATCCTTATTCAGTACTTTTAGAAAAAACAAAAAAACACATTCACATATAATAAACTTTAATAAACTATGAATTTACCTTTTATTGCTGGAATTATTGTTGCTGTAGTGGCTTCAATCGGGTTGATTTTCTGGATCTTATCCATGTATAAGAAGACCGTTCAGGGAATCGTTATTTTGAGAACAGGATACGGCGGGTCGAAAGTATTTTTTAATGCCGGGATTGTGATTCCTATCATTCACCGTATGGAATCTATGGATATTTCCGTAAAAAAGCTGGAAATTGCAAGAGAAGGAAAAGCAGGGCTGATCTGTAAAGATAATATGAGAGCCGATATTCAGGTGGCTTTCTTTATCCGCGTTAACAAATCAGTAGACGATATCATCAATGTGGCTCAGACCATCGGATGTCAGAGAGCTTCTGATGCCCAGACATTGAGAGAGCTTTTTGAAGCCAAATTCTCTGAAGCCCTTAAAACGGTAGGAAAGAAATTTGATTTTACCGAACTATATGAGGCAAGAAGTGAATTCCGCCAGGAAATTCTTCATATCATCGGAACAGACCTTAACGGATACGTTCTTGATGACTGTGCCATTGATTATCTTGAACAGACTTCCATTGATAAACTGGATAAAGACAATATTCTGGATTCCGAGGGTATCAAAAAAATTACAGAACTCACGGCTACCCAGAATATCAAAGCCAATCAGGTGCGCAGGGATGAGGAGAAAACCATTACCAAGCAGAATGTAGAAGCCCGTGAGGCCATTCTGGAGCTGGAAAAACAGCTTGCAGAAAAAGAAGAATCTCAAAAAAGAGAAGTAGCCAATATCAGAGCCCGTGAAAATGCGGAAATCCTAAAAGTAGAAGAAGAAGAGCGTCTGAGATATGAAAGCGTGCGCATCGCGACGGAAGAAAAACTACAGATCGCAGAAGAAAACAAACTTCGTCAGGTGGTAATTGCTGCTAAAAATAAAGAACGTGCCGATCTTGTGGAGACCGAAAGAGTGATGAAAGACAAAGCCCTGGAAGCTACAGAAAGGGAAAGAATCGTTTCCCTGGCACAGATTGAAAAAGACAAAGCTATCGAACTCGAGAAGAAAAGCATTCAGGATGCCATTCGTGAGCGCCTTACCATGGAAAAAACTGTGGTGGAAGAACAACAGGGAATCAAAGATCTTGAAGCATTCAAGACCGCAGAAAGAAACAAGCAGGTAGAAATTACACTGGCAACACAGGAAGCAGAGAAAAAACTGATCGAGGAGACCAGAGCAGCAGAAGCAAGAAAACTGGCCGCAGAAAAAGATGCCCAGAAATATGTAATTGAAGCTCAGGCAAAAAGAGATGCCGCAGAAAAAGAAGCAGAAGCACGCAAAATTATTGCGGATGCCAAAGCAAAAGAAGAAGCAACCGTAGGATTATCTGAGGCTCAGGTGCTACACGCCAAAGCCGATGCCGCAGAAAGACAGGGTATTGTGGAAGCTGTGGTGATCGAGAAAAAAGCGGACGCTGTGAAAAAAGAAGGAATTGCCCAGGCAGAAGTGATCAAGGAAAAAGCATTGGCAGAAGCCGCAGGAATCACCGAAAAGGCAGAAGCGATGAAGAAACTGAACGAAGCCGGAAAAGACCACGAAGAATTCCGTTTGAAACTGAACAAGGAAAAAGAAGTGGAACTGGCTCAGATCGCTATCCAGAAAGATATTGCAGACGCGCAGTCGCTGGTATTGGCAGAAGCATTCAGGTCTGCTAAGATTGATATCGTTGGGGGAGATAATACGTTCTTCGATAATGTGATCCGCCAGGTTTCAGCAGGAAAAGGACTGGATAAATTTGTCAGTCATAGCGAAAACGCACAGATCCTGAGAGAAAACCTTTTGGGCGACGGTGAAAATATCATCGGAAAAGTAATGGGAATGGTAGATAAATACAAAATCTCATCGGATGATATCAAAAATATGAGTATTGCCTCACTGATCTTTAAACTGAATAGTGTAGCAGATCAGCAGGAAAAAGGTATTCTGGAAAGAGCACTCGACATGGCAAGACATCTGGGAGTAGAAAATAAACCGGTTAATAATAACCATATTTAATAAAGAATCAGAAACGCTCATTAAAAGTTTTTAAACACTTTGCTGAAAACAGGTCTAATGTATCGATTAATGCATCGGCTGTTTAAGTACAAACCTTACAGGCTGTTAAAACCTGTAAGGTTTGAATTAAGCTGAAAGCAAAGTGCTGTACAAAGATCTGCTGTACCACAGCAGCCATGACAACCTAACCCAACACTATGTCAGAAAAACTTAATTCCGGAACATACGAAATTATTCAGAACCGTCTGAATGAGCAGAAGAATGATCTGATCCAAAGACTTCAAAAGCTTAATGAAAGCCGTAAAGGGATCTTCGGAGGAATAGATTTTTCTCTTATTGCCAATGAAAGGATCTCCACAGATCATAACTGTATTGCCAAAGATATTTTCTCTCTCGGCAATCAGCTGATATTTGGGTCGAATGCTCATCTGGGGCTGCAGACGGAAATTAATATTTCAGATGTTTTCTCCATATACAGAATCAATAAAAACCGGTTTGAGCCTCAGGATTATACCCTGATCAACGATGAAATTTTTATTGATGAATTCAAAAACCTTTACAAATACTACAGGAATACCTTCTTTGCAAGGTTTGCTTTTACAGAGAATTACCTTTATATGGTATTTCAGCTTTCGGAAAGCACCTCAGATATCAAAGCTTTTAAATGGCTTATCAAAGACAATCAGCTGATCTATGTGGATTCAAGAAGTGCTTCGGAAACTTCATATCCGCAGCAGCATGGCTTTGTATGGACAAAAGCAACAAGAGATATGCAGCGGTCCGGAAAGCATCCGCATATTTCCCTGGCCGATAAAGTCTTTGTTGAAAGCATCGGCGGAGATATTACCATTAAGGTAGAGGACAATACAGATACCGGAAAAGGAATCTATTCCGAAGATGTTATCCATAAAGACCAGAATCTGGACGATGCAGAAATCCATTTCTGTGATCTTGACAACCTTGTTTTGTTTAAAATAAAGCCTTATCAGGAAACCGAACGCTATTTTATTTATAATCACAAGGAAAAAACCGTTTCCAGAGCAGATGCCCTTAAATATTCAGGACTGTTGCTTCCGGAAAATCAGGGTGTTTTATTCTCCAACGGATATGCTTTGCAGACAGGAGGTCTGAAAGTCATTTCCCAGGATCAGAACAGGCTGTATTATCTGAAAACCGTCACGGAACCGAATGGCGAGAACTTCCTGTATGTTTTCTATGATGATAAAACCAATAATTATCAGCTGATCTCCTACAATATCATTACCCAGACAATAGAAACTCCGATCCGTTGCAGCGGATTTTCTCTTCTGAATGATGGGAAACTGATCTACCTCAGAGAAAGCATTGAAACCACCAAACATCACCTGGCCCAGATCTGGCAGACTCCGTTTTCCAAAGAGCTGCAGCCGAATGCTGAAAAAGCAGACAGCCTCATCTATAAGATCGGAAACAAAGATATCGTAAGAGTAATGGCCGAAAGCCAGGAGCTGATTACGCTGCTGAACAAAAAAGATTCCTACAGCGGATTATACGATGATATCGTTAAGCTCTCCACTTTTATTCTGGATACCTATTACTTCTTAGGTGAAAACGAGGTTCAGAAACTAGACCAGCCTCTTAAAGAGATCCGGAAGATTGCCCATTCTGCGATCAATGAATATGAAAAAGTTGTAGAGCAGAGAAAAAGCACTGAAGAAGCTTTAGAGAAAATAAAACTTTCCTGCCAGAAAATACTTGATGATACCAAAAGGCTTCATTATGCACAGCTTACAGAATATATCGATGCCCTTTCCCAGATCAGAGCCCTGAGAGGAGAAGTAACCGGAGCCAGGGAGCTGAAATATGCAGATACTACGCTTCTTGATGCCCTGGAAAAATCTTTGGCAGAACGCTATACGGAACTTTCCAATGCCTGTGTTGATTTTCTCCTGCAGGAAGGAGCTTTGCTGCCATATGAGGAAAAAGCCCAAAATATTTCAGAAGAGATTATTGGGCTTCAGAAAGCTATTGATGCAAAAACCATCGAAGAAAACATCAATACCCTTTCGGGACAGCTTGAACTGCTGGTGGATATTGTGAACAACCTTAAAATAGAAGATACCTCACAGTCTACCCAGATCATTGAAAATATTTCCCGGATCTTTGCCCGCCTCAATCAGGAAAGACTGGAGCTCAGCAAAAGAAAAAGGGAAATCTCCGGAAAAGAGCTCGCCTCAGATTTTCAGGCCCAGATCACCCTGTTTGATCAGGCGGTAATTAACTTTCTGGAACTTTCCCAGACGCCTGAAAAATGTGATGAATACCTGACTAAACTTTCCATCCAGCTGGAGGAAATGGGCACCAAATTTGTTGATTTTGATGAATTTATTCAGAAAATTGAAAGCAAAAGAGAAGAAGTTTACGGACACTTTCAGAATAAAAGAGTCCAGCTTACCGAATCGAGAAACAAAAGAACCCAGAATCTTTTTGAAGCCGCTCAGAGAATCCTGAAATCCGTTCAGACCAAAGCCGAGTCTTTTGATTCTGAAAATGAAATCAATGGTTACTTTGCGTCGGATCTGATGGTTGAAAAAGCACGGGATCTTGCAAGACAGCTCGCGGAGTTGGAAGATTCTGCCAAATCAGAAGAAATTCTCACCCTTTTAAAAACCTCCCAGCAGGAAACCGTAAGAAAGCTGAAGGATAAAAAAGAGATCTATGCAGACGGCGAAAGCATCATTGCGCTGGGCGATTACAAATTTGCCGTCAACCAACAGAAACTGGATCTTACCCTTGTGCTCAGAAATGCACAATATTATTATCACCTTACGGGAACAAGCTTCTACGAACCGCTTCATTTTGATACAACTGAAGATTTCAGAGAAGTATGGAACCAGGAATTTATTTCAGAGAATACACAGGTTAAGAGATTTGAATACCTTGCCTGGAACGTGTTCGCTACCCATAAAAAAGTGGCTTCAGAAGCGGAAAATGAAGCCGCCGTTCAGCAGTTTACCGCGGCACACTTTGGAGAAGGCCTTGTGAAAGGCGTTCATGATCAGGATGCACTTATCATTGTTCAGAAACTTCAGCAGATGCATAATGAGCTCGGACTGATGAAGTTTTCTGCCGGAGAAAGAGCTTTGGCACAACTGTTCTGGTTCTTTTTAAAAGAGGACCGCAAGGCTTATTATAACAGACAGTTTGATGTCGCAGTCATTATTTCCGGAGCATTTTCGCATGCTCAGGGATTTGATTATCTGCTGAAAGAACTTTCGGAAGAGATCAGAATATTTGCATCCGAAAGCCGGTTTCTGGAAGATACCGACAGCTTCAATGCGGCTTTGTACCTGAAGCAGGAAGACCGTGAAAATTTCCTGATTTCTGAACATGCAGCAGCTTTGTATGAACTGTTTTTAAAAGAACTGAAAGAGAAAGGCAAAGACCTGGAATTCATAGAACAGCTCAAAATGTTATATGCATATCCTTCTGCCTGCTATTATACCGCAGAAAGCGCATTGAAAGCCTTTGATCCCGCTGCGAATGAAAATATGATCCGGGAAACAGCCGTATTTCTGATCACTCAGAAGTTTGATCCGAAAAATGTAAGGCACGTTTCGTATGAAACCATCATTAAAGGACTTAAATCTCTGGAAAAAGATTCGGAATACAACCTTAATTATTTTGAGTTTGCCACCCGTTTAAGCCAGTTCAATACAGTTACGGTTCCAAAATATAAAAAACTGCAGGAGCTGAAGTACAATTGGGTCGGGGAAAAGAAAAAAGCCCTTAAAGTTGATACATTTCAGCCTCAGATATTGAGCTCATTTGTTAGAAATAAACTCATCAATGATGTCTATTTTCCTCTGATCGGGGCGAACCTGGCCAAGCAATTGGGAACAGCAGGAGCTGATAAAAGAACAGACCGTATGGGAATGCTGCTTTTAGTATCTCCTCCGGGCTACGGAAAAACGACCCTTATGGAATATATGGCCGAAAGGATGGGACTGGTTTTTATGAAGATCAACGGACCGTCTGTAGGCTATGATATTGTTTCCACAGATCCTTCTGAAGCCAAAAATGCAGGCGCAAGACAGGAGCTTGAAAAACTGAATCTTGCGCTGGAAATGGGAGATAATGTGATGCTGTACCTGGATGATATCCAGCACTGCAACCCGGAATTCCTGCAAAAGTTCATCTCTCTTGCCGATGGCCAGAGAAAGATAGAAGGAATCTACAATGGGGAAAGTAAAACCTATGATCTCCGTTCTAAGAGATTCTGCCTGGTAATGGCGGGGAATCCCTATACGGAGAACGGGGAGAAGTTCAAAATTCCGGATATGCTGGCCAACCGTTCAGATACCTATAATCTGGGTGAAATTTCAGGGTCAAGAACCGATCTTTTCGATCTGAGCCTGATTGAGAATTCCCTGATGTCCAATGAATATCTGACAAGGCTTACCCAACCGGGAATGGAGAACCTTTATGAGCTGTATGACTGTGTTGTAACGGATAATCCTGCCGATAATCTTAAAGGAAATTTCAGCTCCAGTGAGATTGCAGATTTCAGGGCTGTTCTGGACAATACCATCACGGTAAGAAACATGATCCTGAAAGTCAACAGGGAGTATATTGCCTCAGCAGCAATGTCTGATGATTACAGAAATGAGCCTCCATTCAAACTTCAGGGATCTTACCGTAATATGAACAAGCTGATCACACAGATTCAGCCGATCCTGAAAAAGAACGAGGTCGTGCAGATCGTGTTGGATCACTATCAGAATGAATCCCAGACCCTGACCACCGGTGCGGAAGCTAATATGCTGAAACTGAAAGAACTGATTGGTGTCCTCTCAGGAGAAGAAAATGAGCGCTGGAATGAGATCAAAAAGACTTTCGTAAAAAATAAAACCTTAAAAGGATTAGGAGAAAACGACCGGATGTCCCAGATCGTAGCACTTCTGGCTCAGTTCGGAGACGGGCTGCAGGGAATCAGAGAAGCTTTGGGAAAAGAAGAATAACAAGAGGAAATTTTTAATTATTTTCAAACAGGCTGCTTCAATTAGATCAGCCTGTTTTTTTATGAGTAATAATTAATATTTTATTGGTTATGGTGAATAATATTCAATATTGTGTATTAAATTTAATTTATTGATTAATATTTTTTATAAATTTGGGCGATAACCAGATTACAATATAAATATGAAGAAATTCTACTTTTGCCTGGCCCTTTTCGCGGCTTTAAAAGGATATGCTCAAAAAGATTATTGCGTAAAAGATATCGCAATTACCTATACTACCATTTCTATTATGACCACCGACGGAAAAATATATACCTGGGGACAGAACGGTTTCGGGCAGGTGGGTAACGGCAATTTCCAGGAACAGATTACCCCGTATCAGCGCCCTGCTACCCCGGATTTTGCTACGGTTTTTCATGGATTAAGCCATACCGTGGGATTAACGGGAGATGGTAAAATATATAGCTGGGGAAGAAATATGAGATCACAGGTAGGAGACGGAACGATAATAGACCGCAATACTCCCATACAGGTGGGCTCTGATACCGACTGGAGAAAAGTTACTGCAGGAGCAGTACATACAATCGCTTTAAAAAACAACGGAACGCTTTGGGGGTGGGGGAATAATTCAGCATGTGAGCTTCATGCCACTCCTGCCAATCCATATCCTAATGATTATTACGTTCAGCCTATACAGTTAAGTCCGGATACCAACTGGGAAGATATCACCGCCGGAGCAGCAAGAACTTTTGGAATAAAAAAGGACGGAACCTTGTGGGCAAGAGGAAGAAACTCCGGACATGGCCTGGGGATCGGATACGGTGAAAATATGTGCGTCACCAATTTTACACGGATCGGGACAGATGCCAACTGGAAAAAGGTTTTCACTTCTGCTGCAGGAGATTTTACATTCGCCTTAAAAACCGATAATACCTTGTGGGGATGGGGAGATAATATCATGGGAGGGGTCGGAAACGGTACCAGCACTTATGTTCAGAGCCCTGTACAGATCGGAACCGACACCTGGAAGGATGTGGCTCCGGGGGAGAATTATTCGGTTGGCGTTAAAAGCAACGGTACATTATGGGGCTGGGGTAGAGGATGCTGGGACTACACGCAGACTTATGCAGTACCGGCCCACTCTTTGTCTCCGGTACAGGTGGGCAATGATACGGATTGGGTAAAAGTGTATGGAGGTCACTGTATTTCACTGGCCCAGAAAGCAGACGGCTCTGTATGGGCCTGGGGCGGATACGGATATCTCTGGAACAATGGTGTTCCCACTTCATCATTACAGCCGGTCCTTATCTTCCAGTGTGCAAGAGCTTCTACTTCTGAAACGGATTTTCAGTCATCTGATATTATACTGTATCCGAATCCTGCCGTTGATAAAATCTTCTGGGCACAGAATATTCCTATTGAAAAAGTAACCCTCTATGATATGAGCGGAAGACTGATTTCCACACAGAATGTCAACGGAAATTTTGCCGATATTTCCCGTCTCGTACCGGGTACTTATCTGATCAGGCTCGAGTCTAAGGATAAACAGATCTACAATTCAAAATTGATTAAAAAATAACCAGGTTTTATTTTAATGGGCTTGTTTATAAGGTCCATTTTTATTTTAATCTGTACCCATAATATTCAATACTTCTGTATCTGTATCCAATATTGAATACTCCATAATTTTGTTTAGCTAAATAAGAAAATATGGAAACAATCATTCAACCCCAGGAGCAGATTCAATATGCCGAAGCATATATTTCAGATATGCTGGAACTGAAGACGATATTTTTGTATTCACAGTCATTACAGACGGTGAATGCAGACTTTGGCGTTCCCTTTCTTCTGGCTAAGAAAAAGAATAAAATCATCGCATTTGCCAGTCTTGTCATCAATAAGAACGGAGAAATTATATTCCGGATTTACAGCAAAAACGGAATTGAAGAAACAGAAAAAAGAAACTTTACATCCAGGGCAGAAACTTATTTTAAACAGAACACTACACCCAATTTCCGGAATCCGGAGCAGCTGAAAAGCAGTATCAAAAATATGGTCAGCTGGCTGGCTCCGTAATCAGCATGGAGAAAATTGTACATTTACTTTAAAATCGGGATCCATGTCTAAAGATATTCTGTACCTTAAAATAGCCAATACCGTCACTGAGCAGATCAAAAGTGACACGCTGCAGTATGGCGACAGGCTGCCTTCACTGAGAAGTGCCCAAAAGCTCTATAACGTCAGTTTAAATACCGTAAAGCAGGCCTATATGGAACTGGAAAGCCGTTCCCTTGTAGAGTCACGCCCGAAATATGGGTACTATGTGAGCCAGACTTCTCAACGTAAACTGGCGCTGCCTTCTGTTGCAAAAATGAAGCTTTCGGAAAGTGAAAATTCACCGGAAGATCTGATTGGCAAAGTATTCGGAACCATTGCAGGAACAGATGTTACTCAGTTTGCCCTTGGGATTCCGGGGAAAAGCCTCCTTCCTGTTGCCCAGATGAAGAAAAGCATGATTCATATAATAAAAGGGAAACACGACAGTGGAACGAATTATGAACCGGTACAGGGAAACGAAAAACTCCGCCGGGAAATCGCAAAATGGGCTATGGTGATGGAAGGGAAAATCACAGAAGATGATCTGGTCATTACTTCCGGAGCAATGAACGGCGTTTATAACTGCCTGATGGCTGTAACGCAGCCGGGAGATTCTGTTGCCGTAGAAAGTCCGGTATACTTTGGAATACTTCAGGCTATCCAGCTGCTGGGGCTTAAAGCCGTGGAAATTCCCACCCATCCCATTACAGGGGTTGATCTGGATGCCCTGAAAAAAGTGCTTCCCCAGCTTTCAGCCTGTTGTTTTGTAGTGAACTATAACAATCCTTTGGGATTTCAGATGCCGGACGAAAACAAAAAAGAACTGGTAAGAATGCTCACGGAATGTAACGTCCCTCTGGTGGAAGATGATGTTTACGGGAATATTTATTTTGGGAGTGGAAGGCCTAAGCCCTGTAAATTTTATGATGAAGCGGGCATCGTGATGTGGGTAGGCTCGGTTTCCAAAACACTGGCTCCCGGTTATCGCGTTGGCTGGGTTGCCCCGGGAAAATTCAAAGAAAGGATCATCCGGCAGAAGCTGGTTCAGACGGTATCCAGCCCTTCCTTATTTTCGGACGTGATTGCGGATTTTCTTGAACATGGCCGGTATGATCACCATCTGAGAATGTTCAGGAAAAAACTCTATGCCAATTACCTTCAGATTCAGAAATCGGTCACCCAATACTTTCCGGATAATACCAAAGTATCTGAACCCAAAGGAGGTTTCATGCTCTGGCTGGAACTGGATAAAAAAATCTGTACCGAAGATCTGTATGACGAAGCTCTGCATCAGAAAATCAGCTTTGCTCCCGGAAGAATGTTTTCCCAATATAACCAGTATCAGAACTGTATGCGGCTCAATTATGCCCTGGAATGGACAGACCGGGTAGAAAGTGACCTGGAGAAACTGGGGAAAATGATAAAAAACAGAATTTAATAATTATAAGGATAAATGCTATGAATAATGAAGTACGGATCGTTGCTTACGGACCTGAATATAAAGAAGCTTTTAAAACATTGAATGAAGAATGGATCAGAACCTTCTTTGTGATGGAAGCCGGAGACTATAAACTGCTGGATCATCCTGAAGAGCAGATCCTGGATAAAGGCGGGCATATTGTTGTTGCTCTGCTCAATAACGAGCCGGTGGGAACCTGTGCGCTGGTAAAATCGAATGATGAACCTCTAACTTTTGAGCTGTCCAAGATGGCGGTCAGTCCCAAGGCTCAGGGAAAAAAAATCGGATGGCTGCTGGGGAAAGCTTTGGTGGAAAAAGCAAGGGAAATGAATGCTTCCAGAATATTCCTGGAAACCAATTCCGTACTCGTTCCGGCCATAAAGCTTTATGAAAAATTGGGCTTTACCCATATGCCCGTCACCAATGCCGGATATGACAGGGTAGATGTACAGATGGAAATGATTCTTTAAAAAGGGCAGAGAAAGTATCCGGTGTGTTCGCCTTTGCTTTCTCTGCTTCATCTGACTTTATAAAATGCCATCGTCTTTCTCCTGAAAAAAAATTCCTATTTTTGTGAAATTCCAGATTTCAATGAAAAAGATTATTCTCATCGAAGACGAAACCAGTGTAGTCTCTTTTATCAAAAAAGGGCTTCAGGAAAACGGGTACGAAGTGTCTGTTGCTTTTGACGGACGTACAGGTGTACAGCTGGTGCAGGCGAATGATTTCGATCTGGTCATTCTGGATATTATGCTTCCGGAAATGAATGGCCTGGATGTCTGCAAAGAAATTAGGAAAACCAACCAGAGCGTACCCATTCTGTTTTTAACCGCTTTGGGAACTTCAGAAAATATTGTTCTCGGGCTGGAAAGCGGTGGAGATGACTATCTCGTAAAACCCTTTAAATTCATAGAACTGGTTGCCCGTGTAAAATCTCTTTTAAGAAGAAGCCACAACAACGGACCCCAGGAAATTGCCGAACCGGAACCGGATAATGAGCATGTATTTCAGTTTTCTGATCTTGCTCTCAACGATTATACAAAAAAAGTAACCCGCGCCGGAGAAGATATCTCACTCACTTCCACAGAATACAAATTACTGCTGTATTTCCTGAATAATCCTGAAAAAGTAATTTCCCGAGCTGAAATCCTGGATGCTGTGTGGGGCGTAAACTATGAGCTGGGAACGAATGTGGTAGACGTTTACGTAAATTATTTACGGAAAAAACTGGACAGTCATGATGATAATAAGCTGATCCATACGGTAATAGGGATGGGGTATGTACTGAAAAAACCTTGATGAATGTTTAACAGAGTGGTCACAAATCAAACCAAAACAATGGTGCTTCTGATGCTGGTTTTTACCGTCATCATTCTGTTGTTCAGTGGATTGGTCTACTTCTCAATCGTTAATTTTTCGCATCAGAGGTTTTATGAATTGCTGAAAATCCGGACGGCCACCATTGTACAGATCGAAAAAAGCAAAGACCACCTCGATCTTCCGGAAAACTATATCCTCAGCAACCGTAATGATGAAGAGCTTCCCATGGAGAGGGATTATGTTTTTGCTGTGCCTTCGGATTCCAATTTCAGTAAAATTTCCAAAGAAGTACATATTCCGGGTTCTTTCTTTAAAAATATTGTAAAAAAAGGCGAGGCCAATTATAATGATAAAGAGTTCTATTATATCGGACAGACCTTCAGATATGAGGATAAAGACTATATTGCCATTGCCTCTGCCAAGAATCATTATGTCATTTATTATCTCGGGTTTTTAAAAAGAACGCTGATCACCTGTATTGTACTCTCTTTGTTTTTCAGTATGATCTTCTCTTTTTATCTGTCGAAAACATTATTTAAGCCGATCCTGAAGATTACGAATAAGGTAAAGGAAATAAGTTCTGAAAATCTTCACCTGAGACTGGAGTCCCAACCCGATAATAAAGAGCTGAACGAGTTGGTAGATACTTTCAACGGAATGCTAAACCGTATCGAAACTTCCTTTGAAACCCAGAATCACCTGATCGGAAATGTATCCCACGAATTAAGAACACCACTTACCTCAATCATGGGGGAAGCAGATGTGGCCCTCTCTATCAGCAGGACTGCCGATGAGTACAAGGAGACCCTGGAAATTATCCTGGATGAAGCGGAAAAGCTGGATAAAAAAATCAAAGCCCTATTGATGATCGCACAAACCGGTTTCGACGGGAAGATCCAGAAAATGGATAAAGTAAGAATTGATCAGCTGCTTTGGGACGTTATTGAAACCCTCAGAAAAATTGATTCCAGAAATAATATCTATCTGGATATCAGTATGCTTCCGGATAATCCTAAAAAGCTAAAGGTACAGGGTAACGAACAGCTTCTGCACCTCGCGGTGGCCAATATCATCAGCAACGGCTGCAAATATTCTAATTTCCAGCAGGTAAAAGTATCGCTGGGAGCAACGGATACCGATGTATACATTATTGTAAAAGATAACGGGATCGGAATTCCGGAAGAGGAAATGAATAAAATCTATGATCCGTTTTTCAGGGCTTCCAATACCAAAAACTATGAAGGTTACGGAATCGGGCTTCCTCTGGCAAGAAATATTGTAAGAATGCATCAGGGAGAACTAATCGTAAGTTCCCATGAAAATCACGGAACCACCGTACAGATGCGTTTCCCGAACTTCTACAGCATGTATCCGGAAGGTTAAAATTTCGTACTTCTTGTAAAGAAGAATATTTATATTCTGAAAAATAACATTATTTACCTGTAAAACAGTTGTTTATAGGGTGTTTTTCTATTTCGTTTCCCGTAATATTAAGTGAGCTTAACAATTTTCTAATCTCATTTTAATCTCTTTAATCACATTTTAATTCCATTCCAAACACCTTCTAATTTGGTCGTTCTAGATTTGTATCATCAAAAAAGATAAACACAACAAAATCATAAGAACATGACTAAAACGATTTTAATTGCTACGGATTACTCACTGGAATCTTTGAATATATTGAAAAAAGTACTGAAGGAGAAAGATGCTTCAGAAGATCAGAACCAGTATAAAATACTTCTTGTTTCAGGATATGATCAGGGAGATTCTATCAGAGATCTGTTGTTCAACACAAAGAGTACCATCTTTAGCAAGATCAGGCCGGAAGAGTTTTGTGACGCTTACGGAATCATCAGAAACAAATACCCTCACCTTGTAGATAAGATCGTATGCGATATTTTCACAGGGAGCTTTCAGAGAACATTCAACCAGTATGTGAAAGCTGAAAATATTGAGGAAGCGTATTATGCTTCTTCCATCAAAAGCAAAGGAAAAGGGAAATTCGATATGGTTCCCTATATCAAGAAATGTAAGGAACTGCCGTCGCAGGAAATCAAAGTAGAAGTTCCTGAACGCCTTCCGGAAAGAGGAAGACTGGCTGAAATCTTTGTGGAAGCCTAATATAACACCAATTAAAAAACAAAAAAATGTTAAGAAATTATAGTAACAGCAGAACGTTGGGAGACAACATCAGATTGGGAACGCTGACTGCATTCACTGCAGGTACTATAAACATCGCTTCTCTGCTGATATTCCTTTCTTTTACCTCCAATGTAACAGGACATTACGCTATTTTGGCGGCCGAAATCAGTAAAGCAAACTGGACACAGGTAGCGGTAGTGGGAGGCTGGATCTTCCTGTTCTTCTTCGGAAGTTTCCTGTCCAACTTTATTGTGATCAACTTTAATAAGAAGAGTAAATATTTTGCCCATGCAATGCCTATCGTACTGGAGATTATCTGTCTTTTGTTTGTGGGTGTTTACGGACAGCTCTATTATCAGAAAACCCTGGAAGAAACGGAATATCTTGTCGCCTTAATGCTCTTTGCAACCGGACTTCAGAACGGTCTTACCGCCAGTATTTCCAATTTCTCGGTGAAAACCACCCACCTTACAGGGACCACCACCGACCTCGGAATCCTGTTTTCCATGTTTACCCAGAAAAAGTACCGGAAAAACGGCGAGCTGATCGGAAGGGCAAAACTGCTGATGAGCATTATGGCAGCCTATGTTTTAGGAGCAGTATTCTCCGGGTTAACGTATTATTATCTTGAGTTCAGGGTATTTTATGTGATCAGCTTGTGTCTTCTGATCGTGATCGGATACGATGCCTACAAAATTCATATCAGACACTTCAATACAAGATACCGCTACAGCCGGATTTATAAAAAACCTAACCTTTTGGCTTATCTGTATGACAAAATTCACGGTATCCCTAAAAGAAAGGAAAAAAGGAAGCTTGTATTTGAAGATTAAAATATAAAGTAAATATCAGTATTATTTTTTGTGTAAACTAGCTGTGAATCAGTTCTCTGTTTGTCCTGAACAATCGGAGGACTGATTTTTTTACAGGACGCTTATGAAGAAAACATCTTCTGCCAGCGGGATTTCCGGCAGGATTGTTGATTTGTTGATAATTAAATATTAATTCACGGCTTTAATCTTTTTATTCCCGTTTTCATTGACTATTTTTGTAAGTTGATTAAACGTTTTATGTCAGATATTATTCAGCTTTTACCGGATCATGTAGCGAACCAAATTGCGGCAGGGGAAGTGGTGCAGAGACCTGCATCCATAGTGAAGGAACTTTTGGAAAACGCCATTGATGCAGGTGCTTCCAAAATAGAGTTGATCGTAAGAGATGCCGGGAAAAACCTGATCCAGGTAGTAGACGACGGAAAAGGAATGTCCGAAACAGATGCCAGAATGGCTTTTGAAAGACACGCCACCTCCAAGATCAAAGGAACAGAAGATATCTTTAAGATCGCTACCAAAGGTTTCAGAGGTGAGGCTCTGGCTTCTATTGCTGCTGTTTCTCAGGTGGAACTGAAAACCAAGCAGAATGACGCCAAGATCGGAACGAATATCTATATTGAAGGAGGAGTTTTCCAGTTTCAGGATCCTGTGCAGACTGCCGACGGATCCAATTTCATGGTGAAAAACCTGTTTTATAATGTACCTGCCAGAAGGAAATTCCTTAAAAATAATAATGTTGAATTCAGACATGTCATCGATGAGTTTCAACGGGTGGCCCTGGCTCATGAAAACCTGGAATTCTCTCTTTTCCATGATGATGAAGCCGTTTTCAGACTGAGAAAGGGAAGCCAGATGCAGCGTATCGTGGATGTGTTCGGAAGAAAGCTTCAGCCGCAGCTTGTCCCTATCAAGGAAGATATTATCTGGTGTAAGCTTCACGGATTTGTTGCCAAACCCGAAGGCGCGAAAAAAAACAGAGGCGAACAGTTTCTTTTTGTAAACGGAAGGTATTTTAAGAGTCCCTATTTTAACAAAGCGGTTCAGGAAGCCTTTGAAGGACTGCTGCTGCCGGGATATGTACCTTCTTTTTTCCTTTACCTTGAGCTGGATCCTGAAAAAATAGATGTCAACATCCATCCGCAGAAGACAGAAGTGAAATTTGAGGATGAGCACCTTATTTTTGCTTTGCTGCGTTCAACCATAAAACGGTCTCTGGGAATTTATAATGTTTCTCCGAGCCTGGACTTCGACAGAGATCCGGATCTGGATGAGATGATGAACAAACCTATCCCGAGTAAAGTGAACAGTGGAGGAAGCGGTGTGATCAAGATGCCGGAAATTATTGTAGATAAAGACTATAACCCGTTTCTGGAAGAAAGAAACGTAAAGCCTGAAGAAATTCAGAACCTTACGGAGATGTATCACCAGAATATTACGGCAGAGCCCTCCAAGATCAATTTATTTGAAGACGAGGATTTCGATGAGGATCTGATGAGGTTGCCCAATGGCTATTGGCTCTTCAATAAAGGAGATGTAACCCTGATGCTGGATCTGGGCAGAATGCACAGACTGCTGGTTTCGGAAAATAATAAGTCGACCAGAAAATCCAGTACCAACAGCCACGCACTCCTGTTTTCTCTCGAATATCATATGAATGAAATTGAGAAAACAAAATATAACGCGATCAAAAAATACCTTCCTGAGCTGGGATTTGATATGAAGATTGCCCATGAAAGCGTTCTCAGAATAGATTCTCTGCCGGAAGGACTGAAAGAAACACAGGCGATGAAATTCCTGGAAAATCTTTTTGAGATCCTGGACTATAAAACCGAAGAAGAATTCATGCATTATTACCACAACCAATGGAATAAAATGCAGTCGAAATCAAGATTTGACTTTATTTATAAAAAAGATGCGGAACAGGTCATCAAAGATTTTACGGCATTAGGTTTCCCTGAATTTTTACCGGACGGGAAAAGATGTTTCTACGAAGTTCCGTTTAATGATTTTAAAAACAAGTTTTAAAAATGTTCAACAATATACCACCGATTACAAGAAATATCATCATCATCAATGTCATCGTATTTATCGGGTCTTATTTTCTGGGAAGTAAGGCGAT
The DNA here is from genome assembly GCA_031277615.1 of Chryseobacterium sp. Taxonomy (GTDB): domain Bacteria; phylum Bacteroidota; class Bacteroidia; order Flavobacteriales; family Weeksellaceae; genus Chryseobacterium. The sequence continues at coordinate 25,381 of JAITMC010000034.1, forward strand.
AGAATACCTTGCCGGATTTTATCCTTTTTCGCCGTTTTTCCATTCATGGCAGATCATTACCCATATGTTTATGCACGGAAGCATCATGCATATTCTGTTTAATATGCTTACGCTGTACAGTTTCGGGCCGATCCTGGAACAGACTCTGGGTGAGAAAAGATACCTGATCCTTTATTTTGTAAGCGGATTGGGAGCCTTTTTCCTTTTTAACGGGTGGAATTTTGTCGAAGCTCAACGATATACCAGTGAACTGCAGCAGCTCGGATTTAACGTCAATGCTTATTTATCCGGCGCAAGCGTTGAATTTACCGGAAATACAGCATCTGTTCTGAGACAGAAGGAGCTTCTGGAAAATTTCAGAGCAATTGTAGCCACTCCTATGGTGGGAGCTTCGGGTGCGATATTCGGGGTGGTAGCTGCTTTTGCAACGCTGTACCCGGATTCCAAGATCATGATGATGTTTATTCCGATCCCGATGAAGGTTAAATACCTGATGCCTATTGTTATCGTAGTATCCGTATACCTTGGCGTTTCGGGAAATGGTGGTGGAATTGCCCACCTGGCCCACGTGGGTGGAGCATTGGTAGGATGGATTCTGGCACGAAACTGGAAGAAGCACCTGTACCGATTCAATTAAATAGCTGTTGTGAAAGTTTTCCGTCTTATTATTCTGATCCTTCATTTGGGCGTTTTATTCCTGATGTTGGCCACTTTAATGAATGCTTATGTCCCGCCTAAGATATTTCCGTGGTTCAATCTGCTTTCGTTAGGATTTCCGGCTCTGGTAATCACTTATGTGATTTTTACTTTGTTCTGGCTTTTCAGCTGGAAAAAAAGAACCTTTGCTTTTATGCTGATCGGGCTCGTTTTTATAGTTCCCGTTAAAAGATGGATCAATTATTCCTCAGATAAAAAAAGCAGTGGAGAGGATATCAAAGTGGTTACTTTCAATATCAAAGGCGGCCGGCTTGGAATTAAAGATGTAGAAAAATATCTTGCTGATACCAGAGCCGATGTAATTTTAATTCAGGAGTCAGGAAGCCGGAGTTTTGACGTAGAAGGAATGCAGAAAGGAGGTGTGAATAGTGGAGTTCTGGCTCTTTTTACCAGACACAAAATTATAGATTCCAAAGATTTAATAAAAGGAGATTATTTTTATAATGCCTACTCTTCCCAAACTGATGTTGAAATCAGAGGAAAGGTATACCGTTTTATCAACAGTTATCTGGAGCCCTATAAATTTGAAAAGGAAATGGTAAAAATGGGTGGCGATAAGGAGCAGGATGAAAGAAAACTCAAGGATATCGTGAAAAGACTGGTTCCGGTCTTTAAAAAACACCAGGAGCAGGTAAGTGAGATCCGAAAGGGGATTGACCAGTCTCCGTATCCGGTATTTGTAGCAGGAGATTTTAATGCAGTTCCCAATTCATATGAATATTATCACTTATCAGAAGGATTGAATGATGCCTTTGTGGAAGCAGGAAAAGGGAGTGCTACCAGCTTTCACGACTATAAGGTTCCGATAAGGATTGATTACCTTTTTACCTCAAAATCCATACAGCCGGTTTCCTATAAAGTGGACCGAACGGTAAAGCTTTCAGACCACTATCCGGTAGTCGCAACTTTCTCTTTAAAGAACTAATAATCATAAAATTAGTTAAAATTTGTTATCTTGGTAGGATTTTTGATTAAAAAAATCCGTACCTAGATTGTTTTTTTCATGAAGCCGAACCAGATATTGTTATTTATTCATATTGCCGTTGCTGTTTTATTGCTGTGCACCTTGGGGAATGCGTGGATTCCGCCTAATATTTTAGGCAATCTTAATCTTCTTTCCCTGGGATTTCCGTATCTCATTATCGCTTATGTTCTTCTGACACTGGTCTGGGTTATCCAAAGAAAAAAAGTAGCTATTGCCTTTGTTCTGGGAATGTTTCTTTTTTACAATCCGGTACGGAGATGGGTTAATTTCACCCCGAAAACAGCTAATGTAAAAACAATAAGGGATATTAAAGTTCTGACTTTCAATGTGAAATATGGCGATTTTGGATGGGATAAAGTAAAAAAATACATCAAGGATCAGGACGCCGATATTGTTTTGGTTCAGGAAAAAGATACCAACCGGGCTGTACGAAAAAATCTGGTAAAATATCCTACTGTAATCCTTAAGACAAAACATAAAATTGTAAGACAGGAAGAGCTTATTCAGGATAATTCAAGAGGGAATTCATTCTATGCCGATGTGGATATCAACGGAAAGATTATCCGGGTGGTGAATGTTTACCTTGAGCCTTTCAGGCTTCATAAGTCGATGTTGAGGTTTGATGGTCTTGGAAAACAGAAAGATAAAATTTCAACATTGCTTTCCCATATGACGCCAACATTTAAAGCTCATGAGGAACAGATCAGGAAAATAAGAACGGTCGTTGATTTTTCACCGTATCCTGTGATTCTGGCCGGAGATTTCAATTCTGTACCGAATTCCTATGAATATTACAGCCTTGGAAAGGATCTTCAGGACGCTTTCCTTAGCGTAGGAAACGGGATATCTACCAGTTTCCATGATTATAAGGTACCCCTGAGAATTGATTATATTTTCAGCTCAAAATCCATTATTCCCTTAAGCTATAAGGTAGATCATTCTGTAAAATTATCGGATCACTATCCTGTAATTGCGGAATTTCTGCTAAATTAGTTCCATGAAAAATTTCTCTGCTGCATTGTTTATTCTGCTGTTACTGATAACCGCCTGTTCCAAGAAAGAGACCCCGGGTTTCGGTGCTGAACAGGAGATAAAAGTGCATTATGATACAACGGCTATTGATTCTTTTTCGAACGGAGCTACTTCTGTAGATATTGTCCGCCAGATCAGAATGTCTTCACAAAAATATCAGGATTCTCTGGTGCAGGCCAAAAAACTTCAGGATGAGGAGAAAAAACTGAAGGCAGAGCTTGAAAAAGAGAACAAAAAGAAGCTGGAGGAAGAGAAGAAAAAGGCTGATGCCGAGAAAAAGCAGAAAGAAAGTACTTCTCCGGCTGCGACCAATTCAACACAATAACAAAAATCAACAACTCTTAAAAAAATATAATATGAAAAAACAAATTTTGACCGCAATTGCGATTGCTTCACTGGCTTTAGTATCCTGTACAAAATCAACCACCAAAACAGAGCAGGTTGAAAATCCGGACGGATCTGTAACAACGACTTCTACAACCGTAACGGAATCTCCATCTGTGGATACCTCCAAAATAAACAAGACCAAGGAAGATGTAAAAGCTAAAGTGGATGAAGCCGGAAATAAAATAGATGATGCTGCCCAGAAAGCCAAAGATAAGATAGATGCAACGGCTGATAAAACCAAAGAAGACCTTAACAAGGCCGGAAAAGACATCAAAGCAGAAGCCAACAAAGTAGGACAAGATGTAAAAGATGCTGCTGCGAAAGGCGCTTCAAAAGTAGAGGAAGCGGCTAAAAAGGTAAAAGAAGATTTAAAGAAATAACCGGATATAATTATCTGAAAAACGCAGAAAAGCCCAATTTTGGGCTTTTCTGCGTTTTATTTTAACCCCAAAAAATTGAATGTTATGATGATTTTTCAAAATATTCTCGCGGAGTTTTTCCATATTTTTCTTTAAAAGCAGTCGCAAAAAATTCCGGTGTTCCGAATCCCAGATATTTAGCGATTTCTTTTATTTTTCTTTCCCTGAAATCCGGATTGGTCTTTATAATGTTGTCAAGATGGGCGAAGCGGAGATCATTGATATACCCGTTAAACGTTTTTCCTGTTTTTACTTTAATAACGCGGCTCAGATATTTATCATTGGTATGAAACTTTTCGGCAAGAGTGACCAGTCTTAAATCAGGACTAAGGTATTTATCTGACTTCTCAAAATCATCCAGACTCTTAAGAAGCTGCTTAACCGTATATTTATTGATGGGCAAGTAAGCTTCAAAATCAATTTCCGGGGGCTGGTTTTTTTGCTGATTCTGTAGGCTGTAAACAATAGGAATTTCTTCTTCGGGAGCTGTTGCAGATTCATTATTACGTACTTCTGTTGTTTTTAGAGCAGGCATTTCTTCCTTCTCATGACTTTTTGCTGTAGAAGATTCTGTATTATCCGGTTCCTCTGCCTGAACGGATTGCTGAGGAACTTTATTTTTCTTATTCTGATAAGTGAAAAAGCCTGTAACAGCCATAATTCCTAAAACTGCTATGCCAATAATGCTCCATCGTTCTTTTCGCCGTTCGGAAAGCAGATTTTCTTTTTCTTCAATAAGCCTTTTTTCATCGTAATCGGTTTTTAGTTTCTGAGCAATATTGTTTTGTTCTTCTTTAAATTTCTTCTCATATCTTAAAAGATCATCCACCGCAATGAGCTGCTTTTCTCTATTCCCTTTTTTCTTATAATATTCTATAAAAAACTCAAATGCAGGGCGGAATTCCAAAGAAATTTTTCCTGTTTTTTGATAATCATCGGTAATTTCCTGAAAGAAAGGGAAGGCCTTTTCATCCTGCTGTAACTTCCAGTAACTCATTCCCAGATAAAATTTTTCATAGAAATGATGATCGGAATCATTATATAAACTTAAAGATTTTTCTAATTTTTGAATAGCAGACGGGTATTTACCCTGTGAATACTCATTAAATGCATCTGATGAGATCAGTTCTGATAAATAAAAAGCAACATCCTGATTGTTTTGAATAAATGAATAACCTTCTTCTAAAAGGACCGCATTTTTATCAAATTGAGCTAACGCAGAATTTATTCTTATTAAATTATTTAAGGTATAAATATAGGAGGATCTGATATCAGCCGTATTTTTCTGATCTTTTTTCCACCGATAGTACTCATATATTTCATTGGCGATCTTCTGAGCTTCAGTATTGTCTCCGATTTTATTTTTAAGTCTGGAAATGGTAAACAACCCTTCGTAGGCAAATTCTTTAGAGGTATCATTTTTAAGATAATCATTGGCTATTATGGCCATTTCTAAAGCTTTTTTATAGTCATAATTTTTGAAATTTGCATTAGCGGCACTTGCATACGCCATACCAATATACCGGTTGTCTTTGGTTTTCACAGATTCTGTAACCAAACTGTCTCCATATTTTGGTTTGTCAATCTCCGGAGCATAGGTTGTTGCAAATCCATAGCCTGTTATTAATTCATCAATTTGTTTATTTTTTTTGGCGAGCTCAATGTATTGTAGGGTTAAATAAAATGCCTGTTTCTGGTCTTTAGAAATGGCAGATATCCTGTTTTGGAGACTCTCAAAATCCGGTTTTTTTGAAGCGATATCGTTTTGCTGTATAAAAGAAGTTCCGAAAAGGAATAGCATGATAGCGAATAAAAGTAAATAAGAGTACTTTTTTTCCATTTTCTCAAATGTTTTCATTTCAAAATAAGGAAATATTTTGTTTACATGCATTTTTTTTGAATGTGTTGATTATCAGTGATCTTTTTTATTTGTTTTTCTTTTTCCGAAATGCATTTTCCTATTTGCGAAGTTTTTTCATGGTTTTGAACAAAGATATTTTAATTTTTCACATCCTGCGTAAAAAGGAAAATTTGTTTTTAGAAAACCTGCCATAATATATTTGGGACAACAGAAAGAAATACCCTTTAAACAGAAATATATTTTAATACCGTGAAAAATTTAAAGGAGTTCCGGATAGAGAATTTTTGATCTCAAAACATAATAATACAAAACATAAAACAATAAACTTTAATCATTATGAAAAACAAAGTAATAATTACAAAAACAGGAATTTCAGGCCTGGTACTGCTTTCCTTTATGGCAATATATAGTCTTTTTGCCGTTTTCAAAAACATAGATCATCCGGACAACTGGAGGTTTTACTGCAGTGCTTTAGGCTTTATATGGTTCAGCTCTTTTTTAGTATTTGCCTTACTCAGAATCAAAAAAAATAAATAATCATGAAAAAAGAACTTATTTCAATTATTGTATTTATATCATTGTTGATAGTAGCTCTGATGCGCTTTTTCGACTCATCGGTTTATATGGGTCTTTCTGAAAATCATGCAGGGGAAACTCAGGAATATATCAGGAAAGCTCTATCCTGGGGAATCTTTTTCGGAGGAAGCATTGCGGCCATGATTGTTCTGGGGACAAAATTATTGAAGAAATCTAAAGAATGATGAAAAAACTGATACCGGCCACCTTATTCTTTTTTATCAATTCGGGATTGAACTGCCTCCTTTATTCCGACGCTGAAATTACATCAAAAAGTAGTTTTGTGCTAGTGCTGAGCAGTATTTTATTTGCTGTCTTTATGTCGGTTTTTATGAAAAAGCCAGAGCCTTAACTGATAAAATCCGAAGATTATTTACCTAAAAAGAATTTAAAAGTGAAAGCTAAATCTTCGGAAAATGTACCCGTTTGAAATAACTAGCAGACGGGTTCTTTTTATTTCATCGATTTTGGATTTTTATAAGGTTTGCCTGCAATAGAAAATTATGTAAAATGGCAATAAGTGCACTTTTCATATCTTTTTATTGGGTTCATTTTCAGTTGTTTATAATTTTTGATTTTTATGAGAACCTTAATTTTGTGTTTTATATTATCGTTTTTTTTGCGTTTTAGTAAATTAATTTTCATACATATCATATAATTGTTGAATTTTGACTGTTTTTTTATGTTAAACTGTGCAATGTTGATAATTGATATATTACATAGGTTAAATTATTAATAAAAAAGTGATGAAAAAAATTGTATTTCTATTAGGATGTATTGTATTATTCAATTCATGTAAATCAGAGGTTGATGATGCCACAGAAACCCCGTCGAACCAGATGAATGCTCATCGTACCATTGTTCATGAACTTAAGATCAACGGTAATCTTACTTATATTAATGAGACTGATGGGAAGTATTTTTTTGCAGATGATGTCATTATTTCGCCCGATCATTTTGATTATTTAAAGAAGCTTGCTTCCGGAGAAACGATATCCGCTTCCAAGAGTACTATTGCCAAGAGTTTTGCAAGAACATGGCCCGATGGAATTGTTTATTACAGAATCCCGGATCAGAGCACATTGAGTAACGCCAATTATCAAATATTCCGAAGAAATCTTGACAGTGCATTTAATATGATCTCATCAAGAACCAATATCGAATTTGTAGAACGTACCGATCAGCCGGAATATTTACATTATCAATATTCATCAGCATCAAATGACTCTCCTTTGGGATGGAGGGGCAGTGAATCATATGGACAGATCTTTAATATCGTTAATCTTTATAATTATGATGTTCCCGGCATTATTGCTCATGAAACGATGCACTCTATGGGCATTATGCATGAACAGTGCAGACCGGACAGGAATCAGTATTTAAGGGTTAACACAGACAGGATACAGCGAACAGCTTTAAATAATTTTAATATTGATCCTGCTATGGCAGGATACGGAGATTTCGACTTTGAATCTGTAATGATGTATGGACCTACGGATTTTGCAGCAATACCTGGTCAGGCTGTCATGACAAAATTAGACGGAACACTATTTACGAAACAAAGAGTTCGTCTTTCTGATGGTGATTATAATGGGATCAATCATTTATATGGTCCTGTTAATAATGGAGTTATGGGAATATTTAATCTGACTACTGAATTGGATAGCGATCTCAACCTGACGTCTCAAAGAGATGCTAATGATCAGAACAGAATCAATATTATTCTGTCTCACTCAACTGCCAACAATAACCAAAGGTTTGTGATCCGTAAATCAAATCACGGCTCTTATATCATCCGATCGACATGGGATGCTACAAAAGTCCTTACCATAAGTGGTACAGCAAATGGTTCTACTGTTGAATTAAGGCGAAATAACAATGGAAATGACCAGAAGTGGAAACTCTACAATTTAGGAAATGACGGGTATAGTCTGGAACCTGTTAACGCTCCCGGTTTAAGACTGGAAGTGAGAAACGGACAGGCCGCCAACGGAGCATTACTTGTTATTGGTTCTGATGAAAGTAGTCCGCTTACAGGGCAGGCACCTAACAGACAGCGTTTTAAACTGAATAAAAGGAATTGATTTCAATAAATATGAATAAAAATGCAGATGAATCCTGTTTCATCTGCATTTTTATGTTATCTGCATTTTACTTATTAAGTTCCAGCAATGGTTCAATATATTCTCTGTCATTGCTTAATCTCGGCACCTTATTCTGGCCGCCAAGCTTTCCTTTTGATTCAAGCCATTGGTAGAACAGGTTATCCTTGGCAATGTGAACAATCGGTCTTTTCAGGGTCATATTATTGTACCGCTTTGCTTCGTAATCGGAATTGATTCTTTTAAGATGCTGATCGAAAGCATCGATAAAGCGGTCCAGATCATCAGGCTGCCGGCTGAATTCAAAGATCCATTCGTGGGCACCGCCTTCATTTCCTTTCATAAAGACCGGCGCTCCGGTAAAGTCCGTAATAGAGGCTCCGGTATGTTCACAGGCCTTGGAAAGGGCAGATTCTACATTGGTAATCATCAGCTCTTCTCCAAAAGCATTAATGTAATGTTTGGTTCTTCCTGTAATTTTTATTCTGAATGGGCTGATGGAAGTAAAAACAACCGTATCGCCAATCAGGTATCTCCAGAGTCCGCCGTTAGTGGTAATAACCATGGCGTAGTTTTTCCCTGTTTCCACTTCTTCCAGGCTGACTACTTTTGGATTTGAAAAATGAAACTGATCCATCGGGATGAATTCGTAGAAAATACCATAATCCAGCATCAGAAGCATCTCATCACTGTCGGATCGGTCCTGAATTCCGAAGAAGCCTTCAGAAGCATTGTAAATTTCGTAGTAATTGATGTTTTTTCCGATGATCTGGCGGTATTGCTCCCGATAGGGCTTAAAACTGATTCCGCCGTGGAAAAACACCTCTAAATTAGGCCACAGCTCAGAAATACTTCCTACTCCGGTTTCCTGTAAAACCCTCTGAAGAAGAACCATCATCCAGCTCGGAACCCCCAGAATGCTTCCCACATCTTCATTTTTCACTTCGGAAGTGATGGCTTTAAGCTTACTTTCCCATTCACCCATCAAAGAAACCTTTTTACTCGGTGTGGTGGTAATTTCTACCCAGAACGGAAGATTATCGATTAAAATAGCAGATAAATCGCCAAATTTTGTGTTAAAATCGGCATAAAGTTCAGAGCTTCCCCCCAAACGCAGGTTCTTATAATTGAAAAGCTGGTTTTCCGGATGATTGTTGGCGTAAATGGAAACCATATCTTTTCCGGCTTTCATATGGCAGTATTCAAGACTTTCCGTTGAGATAGGAATAAATTTGCTTTTGGCATTGGTGGTACCAGAGGATTTGGCGAAATGCTTGATGTATCCCGGCCAGCTTACGTCTTTACAGCCCTGTCTTGCTTTCTCAATATAGGGTTCAAAATCTTCATACGTAACAATCGGAACTTTGTTTTTAAAATCCTGGTAACTCGATATCGAATTGAAGCCGTGAATTCTTCCATATTCCGTATCTTCAGCATGAAACAGCTGGGAAAACAAGATTCCTTTCTGGGTTTCAATAGGATGATTCATGAAATTCTGTATCTGATCTATCCTCTGACGGATAAACCAGTTAACTACCGTATTGAAGAGTGCCTTTGTTGCCATTTCAACAAATATAATAATATTTGAATTTTCAGCGAATTTTTATTGCATGAAATAAAAAAACCGCTACAGTTTCTGTAACGGTTTAGTATTGAGATTATTGTTTCTTAGCAATATTCGTCGTAAGCAGCCTGAAGGTTAGCCGCAATAGCTCCTGCAGGGTTTCCTTCAATGTGGTGTCTTTCCAGCATATGAACCAGTTCACCATCCTTGAAAAGAGCCACACATGGAGAGCTCGGAGGGAATGGAGCAAGGTGTTTTCTTGCTTCTACGACAGCTTCCGTATCAAATCCTGCAAAAACAGTCGTTAAATGATCCGGTTTTTTATCTCCTGTTAAAGAATATACCACACCTGGTCTTGCCGCTCCGGCAGCACATCCGCAAACAGAGTTGATCACCAAAAGAGTGGTTCCTGTTTGTTTCAGAGCTTCTTCTACCTGTGCAGGTGTTGTAAGATCTTCAAAGCCTTTATCTGTAAGTTCAGCCTTCATAGGCATTACTAAATCTGTTGGATACATATATTTTGTTTTTTTATCACTACAAAGTTAAACAATTCTTTACGTTTGTTCAATACATAAAAACTATCAATTGTTTAGTTATATAAAATTAATGAAATATTAATAATTCAATAATACTATAAAAAATATGAAGTAATAATAGGAATAATGAAAAATAAGTATTAAATTTGAAATGATTCTGAAAAACAAAGACTATGAAAAAAACATTTACGGCTTTCCCTCAGGCGGTTCAATTATTCAATACTACGTAACAGGCAGTTAGGTAAATTTCTTTTCTTCAGTTTTGATGATAAACTGAAACAAATAATTTTTGAATATCCAAAAAACGAAGCCCGGAACGATTAAGTTCCGGGCTTCTTTAATCAAATCGATATGCAAAGGTTGGATATCCTTATAAACTGGGTTGTTTACCCATTAAGAAAGGAGTTTTTTAGCCATTTCGGAAATACTTTTTCCGTCTGATTTTCCGGCTAATGCCTTTGAGGCCACTCCCATTACCTTTCCTAAATCTTTAATAGATTCAGCTCCGGTTTCTGAAATAATATTTTTAATTTCTGTCTCCAGTTCTTCAGCAGAAAGCTGTTTAGGGAGAAACTGTTCAATCACTTTCATTTGTGCATCTTCCACTTCTGCAAGGTCATTTCTTCCCTGTGCGGTAAACTGGTCGTAAGAGTCTTTACGCTGCTTTACCATTCTCTGAAGAATTGCAATTTCCTGTTCTGCCGTTACTTCAGCACCAACAGCTTCAGTTTTAAGCAGTAATATCTGTGATTTTACAGCACGCAGAGAATCCAAAGCTACTTTGTCTTTGGCTCTCATTGCTGTTTTTATTGCTTCGTTTATTGTATTTTCTAAACTCATGTTTATATGCTTTTGGCTTCTGGCAGTTGGCAGTCAGCTTTTAAATGGCAATGAAAGCCATTAGCTGGCAGCCGGCTGCCATTAGCATTAGTCTACGTCTTTATTTAAGAACCTGTTTTCTCTTACCTGCATAGATCCGTTGTTATCAGACAGGTAAGTGTTGATATTCTGGTCTGAAGCATTAGCTCCGTCGATGGAGATGTTTTTTCTCTTAAATGCCGGAATCGATTCAAACTCACTGGTGCTGTCAAAGCTTTGGTAGCGTGAATTGAATTCTTTCAGCTTGTTTCTTCTTTCCAGAACCCTGTCCTGATCCACGGCTTTATTCACAAATGTGAACTCAGAGTCTTCAGTTTTAGGAGCTTCTGTTTCTGTTTTGTGCTCAACAGCCGGTTTGATCTCCGCTTTCGGTTCTTCCTGTTTCGTTTGGAAGAAGGTTTCAGTTGGCTGAACCGGAGTTTCTGTGAGCGTATTTACAGGAGCATTGAATTCTGCTTTAGGCTGCCCGAAATCTGTTTTAGGCTCGTTGCTGCCTGAAGGCTGGTTCACAAAGAAGCTGAATTCTACCGGTTTATCTTCTGAAAAAGAGCTTCCTGCAGATGAGGACGGGGAAGGAGTATCATCTTTCCTGGCATCAAAATCAAATTTAAACGATTCAATTTCTAAGTCATTAGGATCTTCTTCCTCGCCTTCATAGGAAAACAGGCTGTAAGATTCTTGTTCTGCTTCATCATCGTTTCTCCATTCATGAGCAGAGTTGGTGTGGTTTTCCTCTTCTCTGTCGTAGAATTTTATTTCTGTTCTGGTTTCCTCTTCTTCAACGATTATTTTTTTTTCGGTAGTAGTTACCCCGAACTGTGGGGTATCATTATCCTCGTCGTCCAGTCTGAAAAGGTTTTTGCCTCCGAAATCACGGGGAGTTTCTGAGGTTATTTCTCTTTCTTCTCTGGTTTTGAAAGGAGAGGTTTTGGGAGTCTCAAAACTATCGTTAAGGCTGATTCTGATCTTTTCTGTAGGTCCTGCAAATTTTTTGTTATCATTGGAAAAACCTGTCGCAATAACAAGAACGCTTACTGCATCTCCCAGTTCTTCATCAGCACCCACCCCGAAGATGATATCTGCGGTATTTCCTGCTTCTTTCTGAATGTGGTCCATGATCACTCCGATTTCGTCCATGGTCACTTCTTCTGCACCGCTTCTGATGAGAAGGAGTACATTTTTAGCTCCGGTGATCTTGTTGTCGTTCAACAATGGAGAATCCAATGCCTTTCTTACTGCTTCCTCAGCTTTATTTTCACCGGAGGCAATACCTGTAGACATCAGGGCTGTCCCTGAGTTCTGAAGTACAGATTTAGCATCTCTGAAGTCAATGTTTACATCAAAGTAACCTGTAATAACCTCTGCCATCCCTTTGGCTGCATTGGTTAATACTTCATCGGCTTTGGAGAACCCCTGCTTGAAGCCAAGATTTCCGAATTGCTGTCTCAGTTTATCGTTATTGATAACAATAAGTGAATCAACGTTATTTCTTAATTTATCAAGTCCGTTTTCTGCCTGTTCCAATCTTCTTTTTCCTTCAAAACTGAAAGGAACGGTAACGATCCCTACGGTAAGAATTCCCATGTCTTTTGCTACTTTAGCAATAACGGGAGCAGCCCCGGTACCGGTACCACCACCCATTCCGGCAGTGATGAACACCATTTTGGTATTCTGGCCCATAGCGGCTTTGATGTCTTCAATGCTTTCAATCGCAGATTTTTCTCCTACTTCAGGATCTGCTCCGGCACCGAGACCTTCTGTAATGGAGGTCCCCAACTGTACTTTGTTGGCTACCGGGTTATTATCTAAAGTCTGGGCATCTGTATTGCATATTACAAAATCTACCCCGTGGATTCCTTTCTCGTACATGTGCTTGAGCGCGTTGTTTCCACCGCCCCCAACACCGATTACTTTTATAATGGATGAATTTCCTTTTGGCAAATCAAATGAAAATCCTTGTGTGCCTATATTTTCCATAACTCTATTTTTAATAATTAATCACTGACTATTGATGGCTGATAAATCTTAGTTTAAGATAATAAATACTTTGCAATTTTAAACCCATTTACCGCAGATCTTTTGTCATTTATTATTCTACTTCTTCAAAGAATTTTTTTACTTTTTCCATCAGCGACTGCCCGAAGGTCAGTTTTGCTCTTTTACTCTCCTGCTGCTCGGTCAGCACCTGTTTTTCTTCTACGGGGGCTGCCTGCTGAACCGGTTGTGCTGTTTCCTGCTGTACTTCAGCTGTTTCTGCTTTCGGTTCTTCCACAACGATCTCGTCAACTTCGGCATTCTGCTTCTTGTCTCTGATCTTCAAACTCTCCATAAGTAAGCCGATAGAGGTAGCAAATTCCGGACCTTTCAGGTACTGGTTTTTATCGTTGGCAATATATTCATTGGCAAAACCGATTCTGCTGTCGAAACCGGTCGTGTAATTGGCCAGCTGTCTGAGATGCTTCAGGTTGGAACCACCTCCTGTAAGAACAATTCCTGCAATGAGTTTCTTTTTCTGTTCAAAAGCACCATAGGCTTTCAGTTCGGTATTCACCATTTCAAGAATCTCTTCTACTCTGGCATTGATGATCTGTGCCAGGGTTTTAAGGGAGATTTCTTTATCGGGTCTGCCATGCAGCCCGGGAATCGTAACAAATGTACTGTCTTTCTCCAGTTCCGGAACTGCCGAACCGAATTTTACTTTCAGTTGCTCCGCATGTTTTTCGATAATGGAACAGCCTTCTTTGATGTCTTCCGTAATAATTCCTCCTCCGTAAGGAATTACACAGGTATGACGGATGATATTATCTTTAAAAATAGCTATATCTGTGGTACCGCCGCCGATATCTACGATCGCAACGCCGGCTTCTTTTTCTTCTTTGGTAAGTACGGCTTCTGAAGAGGCCAGAGGTTCCAGGGTAAGGGCTTCCATTTCCAGACCGGCTTCTCTTACGCATCTTGCGATGTTTCTGATGCTGCCCATCTGCCCTACCACCACGTGGAAATTGGCTTCCAGACGTTTTCCGTGCATTCCTACAGGTTCCTGAATTTCGCCTTCAGAATCTACTTTATATTCCTGTGGAAGAACGTGGATGATTTCTTCACCGGGCAGCATAACCAGTTTTTTCACCTGATCTTTCAATGCTTCGATGTCATCATCTGTAATAAATTTATCCGGATGTTCACGCATAATATAATCGGAATGCTGCAATGAACGGATGTGTTTTCCTGCAATTCCTACGGTAACTTTGCGGATGGGAACTCCTGCGCTGGACTGTGCCTCAGATACGGCAGCCTTGATTGAATTAATGGTTTGTGAGATGTTGTTCACAATACCCTTATGAACTCCAAGACTTTTGGCCTTCCCTACACCGAGAACTTCTATTTTCCCGTGTGCATTCCTCCTTCCGACAATCGCGACAATCTTTGTTGTCCCGATGTCCAGACCTACTGAATACTCTTGATTTTCCATTTGTTTATATCGATTTGATTTTTTTCTATTTTTTTCCCGATTGGATCGTATCCAATTTTGTGCTAAAATGTCTCTGTGAGACTAGATTTTATTCTACTTTTACTTTTGCTTTAGGCTTTGCTGCCACCGGCTTTTTCTCTGTTTTTTTAGTTTCCTTTGGTTGGGTTACCGTTTTGGGTTTTATGTTTTCCTTCTGCTTTCCTGAAGGAGGGGTTGTTTTCTTTTTTTCAGCAGGTTTGGCGGCTAGTTCGGGCTTCTTCGCTGCTGTAGGGATCGGTGCTTTTGCAAGCTCCTTGTTTCCTGCTTTCAGAATACTGTCGTTTTCTTTGAAATAAGGATTCAGGGTGGTAACAATCTGATTCTGATATTTTACAGAGACCATATTGTATTTCTGAGGATCCTGGTAGACCAGGTATTTTTCTACAAAAGCTTTAAATCCTTTAACTTTAAATTCAATATTATCCAGATCGCCTATTTCCACTTTATAATTTCCTTCACTGGTCAGAAGATTATAATCATCTTTGTATTTGGAGATTCCGATAAAGAATTTTTTGCTGAAATCATCTTTATCGATTTTTTCCACCAGTTCTGCCAGTTTCTGGTATTCATCGGGCTTTACATTTCCTGTAACCAGCATACATGGATGGGAATAGGTCTTTGAAATAGGAAATTCAATTCCTTTCTGATCCACATAAAAGTCTTTTCCGTCCTTATTCAGTCTGAAAACCGGAACTCTCTGTTTGATATCGAGGTTCAGTTTTCCGTTCAGGTTTAAATACACATTGGCACTGTCTACTGCAGGAAGCGCGTTAATCTTTTTTTCCAGAGCAGGAATGTTGAGGTCACCGACTTTTCCGGAAGGGTTTTCTTTTCTGACAATGGCTCTGACATCTTTTTCATCAATGAAATACACCGGTGTCTTTTCATTCATTTTTACAGAAATCTTTTGATCCGTAATCGTCTGGCTGCTGAATCTCTTTAATGAGAAACTCAGCAGTAATCCTAGAATGATCACTGTGACCGCAATTTTTAGTATTCTGTATTTTTTTTTCATTTTTTTCTATAAACGGCTATTGCCGAAGGCTTTATTCTTTATTGTTTTTTTGCCGTTAGCAAAGATATTACACTCAGCGATGGCGAAATTTTATAATTTATTGACAACTCTTTTTACTCCATTTTTAAATAAAACTGAATGAAAGTTTAAAATCATACCCAGTTTCAAGTCTGTTATTCTTAAATAATTTAAAAGCTGGAAAAAATGATAATCATTAATTTCCTGAACTGCTTTTATCTCAATTATTACCTCGCTTTCAATTAATAAATCTACTCTGAACGCTTTAGGAACTATTAATTCTTCATATTCAACAGCAATATCCTTTTGGCTTTCTACATTTAATCCTCTTTTTTTCAGTTCATAGGCCATACATTCTTCATACACATTCTCATAAAGCCCAATTCCAAGCGTACGATGTATTTTTATTCCAGCGTCGAAAACAATGGCTGAAATTTCATTTTCTATCATACATGTTGTGTTTTTTTATTTTTTAACGCTATGATCGCAAAGGATCTTAATTTTTTCCGTTCGCAAGGGCGTTTCACTCAGCGACGGCTGTAACTTTTATAATATCTCTTCTTACAGAAATCTCTGTTATTTTATTTTCATTGCTAAGTGAAACACCTTTGCGTATGAAAAATATCTTATTTAAATTTTTTCAGCGTACACTGCGTTTAATTTAATTTTTTGACAGCCATTCACAGATCGGATCGTACAGGGTATCGATATTTCCTGCGCCTACGGTGAGCAGAATGTCAAAATCTTTTTCTTTTATTTTTTCAAAAGCATCAGATAAAGCTGATCCTTCTTTTTTATCTAATGTCACTTTTTCCAGCAGCCAGTCTGAGGTAATTCCTTCAAAATTTTCCTGAAGCTCTCTTGCAGGATAGATATCGAGAAGGATCAGTTCATCTGAACTGCTGAGACTTTCGGCAAATCCGTCTGCAAAGTCTCTTGTTCTGCTGAACAGGTGGGGCTGGAATACGACCAGTAATTTTTTATCCGGATAAAACGTTCTTACTGAACTCATTACGGCATTGATTTCTGTAGGATGATGGGCATAATCATCGATATAAATTTTACCGCCTGGATAAATGTGTTTGGTATATCTTCTTTTAATTCCTTTGAAATTGGCAATTGCCTTTTTCAGTGTTTCAAAATCTGCGCCTAAATTGTGCAGAATAGCCAATGCTGCAGTGGCATTTTCCACATTGTGGATTCCCGGAATTTCCCAGACGAAGTCTTTTATGGTTTCATTCGGGGTATGGAAATCAAAGTAAATCTTATCATGATCCATACGCAGGTTATCTGAATAATAATCTGCTTTTTCATTGACTGCATACGTCTGGTGCGCTCTTCCTATCTCCAGACCTTTTCTTACAAAAAGTTGTCTGTCTTGCGGGACGAGTGCTGCAAACTGTCTGAATCCTTCTTCAATATGGCTTTTGTCTCCATAAATATCCAGATGGTCTGCATCGGTAGAGGTGATCACCGCCCAGTCCGGGGAAAGGTTTAGAAAACTTCTGTCATATTCATCTGCTTCCACTACAGAATACTGAGTTCCGTTATAGAGGAAATTTGACTTAAAGTTCTCAGAAATTCCCCCTAAAAAACAAGAGAACGGAAGATCTGCTTCTTTACATAGATGAGAAACCAGTGTAGAGGTTGTCGTTTTACCATGCGTTCCGGCTACAGCGATACATTCCGTGTTTTCTGTGATCAATCCTAAAACTTTGGCACGCTTTAACACTTCAAATTGGTTTTGATTGAAGTAATCCAGTATTCCCAATGTTTTGATTGCCGGGGTATAGATTACCAGCGTATTTTCTTTTTGAAGGGAAGTAATTCTTTCGTCAATAAGATCTTCAAAAACAATATCAATTCCTTCTTTCATCAGCTGCCGGGTCAGTTTGGTATCAGTCTTATCATATCCCAATACTTTTTTGCCGGATGCGTTGAAATAACGCGCCAGGGCACTCATCCCGATCCCGCCGATTCCGACGAAGTAAAATTTCTGATATGTTTCTAAAATGTTCATTTCTTTTTATATTAATCTATGCTGTAAAAGGTATTGACTTTTTGTGCTTCTTTATTTTTACAGCTTCTTAATGATTTCATCTACAATCTGTTTTGCGGCATCAGGCTTGGCAAAATATTCCAGATTTTCAGACATTTTTTTTCTTACACTCTCATTTTCACAGATCTCAGAAAGGGTATTCCAGAATTTTTCCTGCATTTCTGAGTCTTTTACCATTCTGGCTGCATTTTTTTCAACCAGATTCAGGGCATTTTTGGTCTGGTGATCTTCCGCTGCAAATGGGAAAGGCACCAGCAGCACTGGTTTTTGAGCTACTGCCAGCTCTGAAATGGCAATGGCTCCTGCTCTTGAAACAATAATATCTGCCGCTGAATAGGCTAACTCCATATCTTTAATGAATTCACGGATCTGAATGTTGCGGGTATCGATGTCTTTTGTTTCTTCAGTAATATCTTTATAATCAAGCTTTCCGGTTTGCCAGATGAGCTGATAATCTTTATTTATAATATCATTCAAATGCGATTTCCAGGCATTGTTTAAGGTTCTGGAGCCCAGAGATCCGCCTACGGAAAGAATGGTAAGTTTTTCTTTATTAAGACCCATTTTTTCTTTGGCAAGGGCTGTCTCAGTCATTCCGGTAACGATATTCTCACGGATAGGATTGCCCAGGAATTTTATTTTTTCTGCCGGGAAGCCTTCTACTTTCGGATACGCTGTAAATACGGCCTTTGCTTTTTTGCTCAGGATCTTGTTGGTTACTCCCGCATGGGCATTCTGTTCCTGAATGAAGATCGGAATTCCCATTTTACTGGCTTCATACAGAGCAGGTCCGCTTGCAAAACCGCCTGTTCCCACGGCAAAGTCGGGAGCAAAGTTTTTAATGATCTTTTTGGATCTGGAGAGACTTTTCAGAATTTTGAAAGGTAATCCCAGGTTGGATAAAAGGTTTCCTCTGTCTATTCCGGCGATGTCTATTCCTTCAATTTTATAACCGGCCTGGGGAACTTTTTCCATTTCCATTTTTCCGTTGGCCCCGATGAACAAAAATTCCGTATCAGGAAATCTTTTTCTGATTTCGTCTGCAATGGCGATTGCCGGGAAGATGTGTCCTCCTGTTCCGCCGCCGGATAATATGACTTTTAATTTTTTGTTCATTTCAATGGGGCCCGGGCCCGGTTTTATTTTAATTTTTATTTTAATATTGATAGGATTTGCATCCTATCCTTTGTTTAATCGTCCCTTCGGGCCTTCTAGGCGATATCGTTAATTTCTGCGATGCTTTGTTTTTTGCCCATTCCTTCTTCATCGTAGATCTGTATTCTTGAGCTTATATTTAAGATAATCCCCAGCTGGAGGTAGGTTACCAGCATTGAGGTTCCTCCGTAGCTGATCAGGGGCAGTGGCTGTCCGGTAACCGGGATGAGGTTGACAGCAACGGCAATGTTTACTGAAAGCTGTATAAAGATCATCACGCCGAGACTGAGGACGAGCAGTGACCCGAAAAAGGCGGGCATTTTACTGGCGATCATCACAATCCGGATCATCATGATCAGGTAAAGGCTGATCAGGAAGGCTGCGCCTATGAGGCCATATTCTTCTACGATCACGGCGAAGATAAAGTCGGAGGCAGATTGGGGAAGCATTTGCTTCAATGCACTTTTTCCCGGTCCCATTCCGGTAATTCCGCCGTGAACGATGGCTGCCTTGGCCTGCATGACCTGATAATTTTTGGCTTTTACGCTTTCGTCATCTACATCAGCTGTTTTGGCTTTGCTGGAGGTAAATGTTTCGATACGGCTCATCCATGTGTGGACACGGTTTCCGCCGATCATATTGGTATTGAGGGCAATCAGCAGAAAGAAAACAATGGCTACCAATGACGCGGAGATAAATCCGGCAATGTATTTCCAGTGAAGCTGTCCAATGATTAACACCACTACGGAAACCATTAAAATCATTAATGCGGTTGATCCGTTATCTTTGGCTACCAGTACAAATACGAGAAGGATGGGTCCGAAAATATACATGATATTTTCTATCGGAAGTCTTTCGCGGGTTATTTTCTTTGTTAAATACCTGCACAGATAAATGATCAGCATTAAAAATGCAAATGAAGACGGCTGGAATGAGATCGGGGTTCCCGGAATTTTAAGCCATCTGGAAGCACTGGCCCCGTCGATGGTTTGTCCTGTGAACATGGTAACGATCAATAAAACGATCATCAGGCCGAGCAGGATGCTGCTGAGCTTTCCGATGTATTCATATTTTACAGTTCCTACCAGCCTCATGATTCCCAGACCTAAGACCACAAAGAACATATGCTTGATCACGTGACCGGTCGTGGTCCCGTTATTGACAATATATTCGAGATTTGAACTTGCTGAATAAACAGGGAAAATAGAGAAAATGGAGATCACAAGAATGACCATCCAAAGTACTTTATCGCCCTTTAGAAATTCAAATCTGCTTTCTGTGTTCTGTTCGTCCATATTGAATGCTGTTGGCTTCCGGCTAATGGCCATTGGCTTTTAATACCTGCTCTTTAAACTGTTTTCCTCTGTCTTCATAGCTTTTGAAGAGGTCAAAACTTGCACAGCATGGAGAGAGTAAGACGGTGTCTCCGTTTTTGGCCAGAGATTTTGATATTCTTACGGCTTCTTCCATGCTTGAAGTATCATAGATGAATTCTTTTTTGTTTTTAAAGAAGTCTATGATCTTCTGGTTATCTATTCCGAGGCATACAATTGCCTTTACTTTTCTTTTAACGAGATCCTCAATTTCTGAGTAGTCATTACCTTTATCCAATCCACCTACAATCCATACGGTAGGGGTTTTCATGCTTTCCAATGCGTAATAGGTGGCGTTTACATTGGTGGCTTTGCTGTCGTTGATGTATTTTACCCCATCAATTTCGGAAACAAACTCCAGTCTGTGTTCCACTGCCTGAAAAGTCATCAGAGAATTTCTGATGCTGTCATTATTGATCTCTAATATTTTACCGGCAATGGAGGCTGCTAAGCTATTGGCAACGTTATGGTTACCCAAAAGAGAAAGTTCTTCAATTTTCATGGAGAATTCGTCTTTCAGCTTTACTTCAATTTTATCTTCGTTGATAAAACCTCCTTCCGGCAGTTTTTCTTTTGTTGAAAAAGGAATCATTTTAGCTCTGATCTCCAGTTTTTCAAGAATATTTTTGCTCATTTCATCATCTTTATTGTAGATGAAGAAATTATCGTTTTCCTGATTTTCTGCAATTCTGAACTTGGCCAGTGCATACTCTTCATAGTTGTAGTTGTACTGATCCAGGTGGTCCTGGGACAGGTTCAGCAGAAGGGAAATGTACGGCCTGAAGTTCTGGATATCATCCAGCTGGAAAGAGCTTACTTCCAGCACATAATATTCATGGTTTTCATCGGCTACCTGTCTGGCAAAGCTGTATCCTATGTTTCCGCCTAAGCCTACATTCAGTCCGTCATTTTTCAGGATATAGTAGATGAGGGAAGTGGTGGTGGTTTTTCCGTTGCTTCCTGTGATGGCGATGATCTTGGCATTGGTGAATTCTGATGCAAATTCTATTTCGGAAGAAAGTCTGATTCCTTTCTCATGAATTTTCTGAATCATTTCTGCCTTTTTGGGAATTCCGGGGCTTTTTACGATCCAGTCTGCGTTTAAAATTCTTTCTTCGTTGTGGTTGCCTTCTTCAAATTCAATTTCATGGTCAGTCAGAAACTGTTTGTAGTGATCCTTAATAGCTCCTTTGTCTGAAAGAAAAACTTCCAGACCTTGTTTTTTAGCCAAATAAGCAGCACCACATCCGCTTTCTCCTCCTCCTAAAACAACTATTTTCATATTATTTTGATTTAATGATTAAAAGATTTAATCTTTTAATTTTTAAATTGATTTTTATCTCATTTTCAGGGTGATCAGACATATAATCGCCAGCATTACCCCGATGATAATCATACGGTTCACGATTTTACTTTCGTGGAAACCGCCTTTCTGATAATGGTGGTGTAATGGTGACATTCTGAACAGTCTATTGTTTTGGGCATATTCCAGCCCGTATTTTCTTTTTCTGTATTTGAAAACGATGACCTGTAGCATGACAGACAGGTTTTCGATTAAGAAGATTCCGCATAAAACAGGAATCAACAGTTCTTTTCTGAGGATAATGGCTAAAACCGCAATTACCCCTCCAAGCATTAAGCTTCCGGTATCTCCCATGAAAACCTGGGCAGGATAGGTGTTGTACCAGAAGAAACCGATGACCGCTCCTACCATTGCGACTGCAAAAATGGTGGTTTCACCCATATTCGGAAGGAACATGATATTGAGGTAATCTGCAAAGATGATGTTCCCCGAAAGGTAGGCAAAGAGCGCCAGGGTAAGCAGTATGACTACACTGGTTCCTGCGGCAAGCCCATCAATTCCGTCTGTGATATTGGCTCCGTTGGATACGGCTGTCACAATGAAAATAACGATAGGAATAAAGACAATCCATGCCCACTCATGGGCATCTTTATCGTTCATCCAGAATAGAATTCCACTGTAATCGAACTCATTGTTCTTGGCAAAAGGAACGGTGGAAACGGTAATTTTTTCTGTAGGCATGAAGTTCTGCTCTACGTTGTTCCTGTTTACGACTTTTGCATCTGCATATTTTCTTTTAACGGTAATGTCCGGGTGGAAATACATGGTGATTCCGACAATTAATCCCAACCCGACCTGTCCGACTACTTTAAATTTGCCGCTCAGCCCGTCTTTATTTTTTTTGATTTTCTTTAAATAATCATCCAGAAAACCGATTGCTCCCATCCATAACATCGAAACCAGCAGCAGGACAATATACACATTGGTGATCCTTGTAAAGAGCAGGACCGGAATGATAGTTGCCAGAATAATGATGAGTCCTCCCATGGTAGGAGTTCCTTCTTTCTGCTTCTGTCCGTCTAATCCAAGATCACGAACCAGTTCGCCCATTTGTTTTGTTCTCAGGTAGTTGATTACTCTTTTTCCGTAGACAAGGGCAATGACCAGAGAGAAAAGCACGGCGATTCCGGCACGGAAGGAAATGTATTTCAACATTCCTAATCCGGGGATATGGATTCCATGGCTGGTTAAGTATTCGTATAGATAGTATAGCATGTTGTCAAGTTTTAATTAATGATTGTTTATAAACTTTTATTTACTCATTAATTTCCAAAGTTCATTAATCGTTTCTTTGTCGTCAAAATGATGTTTTACACCATTGATGTCCTGATAGGTTTCGTGTCCTTTTCCGGCTACGAGAACAATATCTTTGGGTTCTGCAAATTTTATGGCCATTTTGATGGCTTCTTTTCTGTCCGGAATTGAAGTGTATTTGCTGAAGTTCTGCGGTTCAACGCCTGCTTCAATTTCTTTGATGATCTGCGCGGGATCTTCTGTTCTCGGATTGTCTGAAGTGATGATTGCCAGGGTTGATTTTTTGGTGGCAATATTCCCCATTTCAGGTCTTTTCGAGTGGTCTCTGTCGCCTCCGCATCCAAAAACGGTGATCAGTCTTTCGTTTTTGGTTCTGATATCGTTGATGCTGTCCAGAATGTTTTCCAAAGCATCCGGAGTGTGGGCGTAGTCTACGATGAAGAAAATTCCACCATCGGATTTGAAGGTTTCAAATCTTCCGGAAACTCTTTTCAGTTTACTGATGGCCTGAAGGATCTCATCCTGTTCAAAACCAAGCTCTGCCGCAATTCCGAAGACCAGAAGAAGATTATATACATTGAATTTCCCGGTAAGTGTTGTCCATAATTCTTTTCCGTTGAAGTTCAGCAGCATTCCGTTGAAATCCACTTCAAGCAGTTTTCCGTGGTAATCTGCTATGGTTTTCAAAGCATAAGATTTTTTCTTTGCTTTGGTATTCTGAAGCATGACATTTCCGTTTTTGTCATCAATATTGGTGATGGCAATGGCTGTATCTTCAAGGTCGTCGAAAAATCTTTTTTTAGTTTTAAGATAATCGTCGAAGGTTTTATGATAATCCAAATGATCGTGGGTAAGATTGGTAAATCCTGCCACTTTGAAGTGAAGTCCTTCTATTCTGTTTTGGGCAATCCCGTGTGAGCTTACTTCCATGAAAGCAAATTCGCATCCTTTTTCCACAGCTTCAGCGAGAATTTTATTGATGGTAATTACATCGGGAGTGGTATGGGTGGCTGGAATGATTTCTTCGCCAATTCTGATCTCAACGGTTGAAAGTAAGGCAGAATCATAGCCCAGGTTTTTGAAAACATCAAAAAGAAGGGTTGAAACAGAGGTTTTTCCGTTGGTTCCCGTAACGCCTACCAGTTTTAATTTTCTGGAAGGGTTTCCGTAGAAATTAGAAGCCAGATGTCCTAAAGCTTTGGATGAATCTTTTACCTGTATGTAGGTTACATTTTCAGCCAATACTTCCGGCAGTTCTTCGCAGACGATTGCAGCCGCTCTTTTTTCCACTGCGGATGCAATGAAAGAGTGGCCGTCAGAAACAGTTCCTTTAATGGCAATATAAAGGGAATTTTCTGTTACTTTTCTGCTGTCGAACACCAATTCGGTAACGTCACGGCTGTTGTCGCCATGAATGGTTGTTACCGGGATTCTGTTTACTAATTCTGTTATTGTCATTTTTTATTAATAGGACTTCATCCTATTGTTTGTTAAATCGTCCCTTCGGGACTCTGTTTTTTAATTAATTCTGCAGAGATAAATAAATTCTCTGGTTTTTGCTGATCGTGGTGCCTTCCAGTGGGAATTGTTCTCTGATCCTTCCGACTCCTTTAAAGTCTACGCGGTATCCTAAGTTTTCCAGCTGTGGAATTACGTTTTTACCGATTAATCCTACTACATTGGGCATCTGTTTGTTATTAACGGCTACTTTTACGTTGGGCTCAACCATTTTGCTGAGGTCTACTTTTTTGTCAACCAGCATCTCTTTTTCAATATTCTGTGGAGTTTTCAGGAATGTTTTTCCTGCGATCTCCTTAAATACGGGTGCTGCTACAGGTCCTCCATAGAAACCTATTGCGGTATTGGGTTCACTCACCATTACATAGCAGGTATATTTGGGGGCGTCTGCCGGATAGAATCCTGCGAACGATGCACGGTACTTCATAGGACCTGGAAGCCAGTATTCAAATCTTGCGGTTCCTGTTTTTCCTGCCATTTTCAGGTTGGGGGTGAAGATGCTTCGCCCGGTTCCTTTTTCTACGGCTTTGGTCAGGGCGCTGGTCATCATTTTGATGGCTTTTTCGGAGGCCATTTTGCTGACCATTACTTCGGGCTTGGCGCTGTACATTACTTTTCCGTCTTTCATGATCTTGTCGATGAAAATAGGTTTTACCATTTTACCACCATTAGCAACCCCGTTATAGAAAGTTGCCAGCTGTAATAGATTGATGTTTGTAGAATATCCGAAAGATATGGAAGCCAGGGTGGCTGCATTCCATCTTGTATGCTGTGGGGTCAGGATTTTAGGTTTTGTGATCCCCGGCAGCTCGATATCCATTTTATCGAATAATTTCCAGCGTTTCAGATGATCCAGAAATATCTGTGGTTTTTCAGCATAATATTTGGTAATCAGTTTGGCAGTTCCCACGTTGCTGGATTTGGCGAGTACATCACTGATGTCGTAAGTTCCTCCGCCGTGGCCGTCTGAGATTCTTTGTTTGGCATAGGTCCAGACTCCGTTTCCTACGTTTACGGTTGTGTTCTCATCAATAAAACCATCGTCCATTGCGGCTAACAGTGATATGGTTTTAAAGGTAGAACCTGGTTCGATATTATCTTTCAGGGCATAGTTGTAGGAGTCTTCATATTCTCCTGATTCAGTTCTTTTCAGATTAACCAGTGCACGTACTTTTCCGGTTTCTACCTCCATGACAATCACGGTGCCATGCTTTGCTTCGTAATGAATAAGCTGTTTCTCCAGGGCGGAGTGTGCAATGTCCTGAATTCTAAGGTCTAAAGTGGTATATACGTCTTCACCGTCTACCGGTTCCTGTACTTTCCAGAAATCAATCGGTTTCCATTGTGAAGAATTGATTCTCTGTTCCAGTCTTTTTCCGTCAGTTCCGGTCAGATATTTTGAGAAAGCACCTTCCAGTCCGGATTTGTATTCACCGTTATCCATTCCGATGGTTCCGGCTCCGATTTCTGAAGTGGCTAATTCTCTTTTGTAGTTTCTGTCGACGATGAATCCGCCTTTATTTTTTCCTTTATTGAAGATCGGGAAACTTCTGATTCGGTCGTATTGGTCGAAGTCAAGACCTTTTACCAGTGTATAGTACTGGTTTTTCTTTTTTTTCTGTTCGTCAAACTTCTGTCTGAATTCTCCTCTTGATTTTCCGAACATTTTGCTTAACGAATCGGTAAGTGCTCCGATATTGTTGGTGTAGACACTGTCTTTCATGGTTTTAAAATCAAGATAGATGTCATAACGCATTACGGTGGTTGCGAGGATAGAGCCGTCTGAGGCGAAGAGATTTCCGCGGGCCGCCTTCAGGGTTGCCTCACGATAGTTTTTATTAATGTAATCGTCTTTAATTTCCTGAACATTAGTATTTTGCAGGATTACAATTCTTGCAAGGAACATGACGAATACGCACAGAGCTGCCACTGCGAAGAGATAGCCCCACCTTAACGTTTTTTTACGTTTGTTGTCGTATTCATTTTGTTTTTGCATCTGTACTGTCTAGTTTGATGAGCAGTTTATGAGGATGGTTTTCAAGAGTCATTAAAGAATCCCTTGCTACTTCTTTCCCCAGTTCCGATTCCATTTTTACTTTAATCAGCTTACTCTGGGCGTAAGCGTTTCTCGATTTATATTCTTCTGTTTCTTCTTTTAAGGCATTGACGATTTTAATTTTTTTGTTGACGAGGTGATTGGTATAGATCATCGCCATCATCAGAACAAACAACAGGAGAAAATACTTGTAATGTATTTTGATCTCATCACGGTTCAGAAAGTTTCCTTTTATAATGTCTATAAAAGTGAGTCTTTTCTGGGGGCGATTTGTTGTTCTCTTTGCCAATTTATAATGTCAGTTTGCTTTGCAGTGAATTCACTTTTTATACTTTTATTCCTGTTCTCATTTTAGCACTTCTTGCTCTGGAGTTTTCTTCGATCTCTTCACTGTCCGGAATGATCGCTTTGCTTTTCAGCAGCTCAAAGGCTTTTTTATAGTTTCCGTAAAGGTCTCTTTCCGGTTCACCTTCAAACATTCCGTTCTTTAAAAATCTTTTCACCAGTCGGTCTTCCAGGGAGTGATAAGAAATAACGACCAATCTTCCTTCCGGTTTCAGAACATTGTAGGCCTGAACGAGCATCTCTTTTAAAACATCCAGTTCCTGGTTCACTTCAATTCTTATGGCCTGAAACAGCTGGGCATAGAATTTATTAACCTTATGGGGCGGAATGTAGCTGAATAATTTTTTCAGGTCTTCCGTGGTATTGATGTTTTTTGTCTTTCTGTGATGAACGATCTCCCTGGCAAGCTTTCTCGCCTCTCTCAGTTCTCCGTAATGGTAGAAAATGTCAGCCAGTTCTTCTTCTCCGTATTCATTGATGACGCGTTTGGCATCAAGATTCTGCATAACGTTCATTCTCATATCCAGAGGGGCATCACTTCTTGTTGAAAAGCCTCTTTCTGCTTCATCAAACTGATGAGATGAAACGCCCAGATCTGCTAAAATTCCGTCTACCTGAGAAACTCCATACATCAGCAGGGAGTTTTCCAGAAATCTGAAGTTTTGGTTTACCAGAGTAAATCTGGGATCATCAATTGCATTTTTAAGGGCATCAAGATCCTGATCAAAACTGAACAATCTTCCCTGGTCTGAAAGCCTGCTCAGGATTTCCCTGGAGTGGCCTCCACCTCCAAAAGTGCAGTCCACATATATTCCGTCCGGATTCGTCACCAAATCATCAACACTCTGCTTTAATAAAACGGGGTTATGGTACATGCTTAATTGTGTTTTTTATCACGCTACAACTGCGTGGTTCTTATTCTTCATCAAAAGAGCCCATCACATCTTCGGCAAGGCTGGCAAAATCTGCTTCGTTGGTAGCGATCACCTTTTCATAGGCGTCTTTATCCCAAATTTCGAAAAGCTCTCCTGCGCTGGTAATCACGGTGTCTTTCTGAAGGCTGGCAAAGAGAACCAGATCTCTGGAGATCTGAAGTCTTCCTGCATTATCCAGTTCCACTGTTTTTACGCCTGCCGTAAACATTCGTATGAAATCAGCATTCTTTTTAATGAATCTGTTTAATTTATTTATTTTGCCCATCAGTTTGTCCCAGGCATTCATTGGGTAAACTTCCAGGCAGGGTTGGAACACAGATCTCTTGACTACAAACGCCTTATCGTCGAAGTTTTCCATCTGTTTGATTAAAGATGAAGGAACTTTTAAGCGGCCTTTGTCGTCAATTTTACACTCATATGTCCCAATGAAATTTTTCATTTGGGACAAATTTATATAAAAGTTTCCAAAATTTCCCACTTTTTCCCACTTTTTGACTTAATGTTAATAAGTTTTATTAAAGATTTAATTTTTGAGGGGTAAGTATCTGGTATCCGGATTGTTGTAGAAAGTGTTATTTAAGCCATATTAAAGTGGTTTTGAAAAAAATGAAGAAAAAGGGAGAGATTATATTATTTTTATTTTAAATTAGGGTAATCAAAATATTTTTGAGGTTTAATTTGTATTTTTGCAAGGCTTTATTAAGGCATTATATGATATTTAGTACAAAAAAAGAAAAGAAATATACTTTTGTAGAGGCGGGAGAAGGACATCCATTGGTGCTGTTGCACGGTTTAATGGGTGGGTTGAGTAATTTCGATAAAATGGTAGATTTTTTTTCGGAAAGAGGTTTCAGGGTATATGTGCCTCAGCTGCCGATCTATGATCTGCCGGTACTCAATACGAATCTTACCACGCTTGCAAAATATATTATCAAGTTTATAGAGAGCCATATTCCGGGACCTGTAACGATTGTAGGAAACTCAATGGGAGGTCACGTAGGGCTTATTTTAACTTTAGCAAGACCTGATCTGGTGAAGAATCTGGTTCTTACCGGAAGTTCGGGACTGTATGAGAGAACTTTTGGGGACAGTTTCCCCCGAAAGAACGACCGTTCCTATATCAGAAAAAAAACGGAAGAGGTTTTTTATGATCCGGCCATTGCTACGGAGGATCTTGTAGACGAGGTTTTCTCTGTGGTGAACGACAGGATGAAGGGAATTAAAACAGTGATGCTGGCCAGAAGCGCCATTAAACACAATATGCTGAACGATCTTCCGAAGATCAAGACACCTACCTGTCTGATCTGGGGGAAACAGGATAATGTAACGCCTCCTGAAGTGGCTGAGGATATGCATAAGTTTATCCCGAATTCTGATCTGTTCTGGATTGAGCACTGCGGACACGCCGCTATGATGGAGAAGCCGGATGAGTTCAATGAAATTCTGTACAGCTGGTTAAAAGAGAAAGTTTAAATACATAATACATATAAATGACCATTAAGAGCTTTTCTTAATGGTTTATTTTTCTAAAAATATTCGAGAAATGGTTATTAAAACAGCAAATTTTGTAAAGAGCAGCGGAAAATGGCAGGAGTGTCCTGAGCCAACGCTTCCTGAATATGCTTTTATCGGAAGATCCAATGTGGGAAAATCGTCCCTGATCAATGCAATGATGAATCATAAGGACCTGGCCAAGACTTCGCAGACTCCGGGAAAAACACAGCTGATCAATCATTTTTTAGTTAATGAAAACTGGTACCTGACGGATTTACCGGGATACGGATATGCCAAAGTTTCCAAGTCTCTGAGAAAAGACTTTGAAAAGCTGATCACCAATTATATTTTAAACCGGAGAAACCTGGTGAATCTTTTTGTATTGGTAGATATCAGACACAATCCTCAGAAGATTGATCTTGAATTCATCCAGTGGTGCGGGGAAAGTGGTGTTCCGTTTTCCATAGTGTTCACCAAATCAGATAAAATCAAGCCGGGAGCGGTGGTTACGAATGTAGAGGCCTATAAGGCTGAACTTCACAAAACCTGGGAAGACCTTCCGGAGCTGTATATAACCTCAGCGGAAAAGAAAGAAGGTTGTGAGGAAATTCTTGACTTCATTGAAAAAACAAACGATTTCTTAACGCTTAATAATGTAAGTTTTGATGAGTAATATCGTCTGGAAAATCAAAAACTTTGATGAGTTTACGGTGCCTGAACTGTATGCGGTACTGAAAGCCCGTATTGATGTATTTGTGATTGAACAGAACTGTCCTTATCCTGATCTGGATAATTACGATCAGAAGGCTGTTCATATCTGGGCCGAGGAAAATGGAGATATCCTTGCGTATTGCCGGGTTTTCGATAAGGGAATAAAATATAACGAAACATCTATCGGAAGAGTTCTTACTACGGAGAAGGCAAGAGGCAGGAGCTTAGGAAAGCAGCTGATACAGTATGCTGTAGAGACGATAGAAAACCGTTTTCATACCACAGCAGTAAGAATTTCCGCACAGGATTATTTATTAAGATTCTATGCAGGATTCGGATTTGAAGATACCGGAAAAAAATATCTGGAAGACGATATTCCGCATACGGAAATGATCAGAAAATAAAGAAAAGCGAAGAAATATATTCTTCGCTTTTCTTTATTTATGGTGAGTGTTTTTAGTTTTTAGAATGGATGCCGGAAGAGGGATATTGGAAATTAATTATAGACTGATATACTTCTTCATTTATCTGCACCCTGAACAATAGGAACGGTCCACATACTGTTTGCTGTTTCCGGAATAATAGTAACAGCCGCCTCTTTTGCCCACATAAAGCTGATTTCCGTTATAGGTACATCCTCTGCCTGAGGAATAAGACGAAAAACTTCTTCGGGTGCTGCTTTTTTTGTTTTTTGAGGTTTTTTTCTTCGGCTTTTTGGTGGAAAGTTCTGATTTGACCGTTGTATGTATTGCCGTGAAGCTGGCCGGAAGTAATAATCCGAAGCCTAATAAGGTGGTAAATAGTAGCTTTTTCATAGTAAAATTGTTTTATTGAATACTGCTGTCGTTTGTCTTCTAATGCTCATCAGTAACCTTAATTTTTCATTATGGATGCAACAATGGGATTACTTGATGTTTCATCTTTTTATCGATGTAAAAATATCAACCTTTGAAATCTGATCCTTACGGGAATCCGTAAAAACAAAAAGCCTTTCAAAAAATAAAAGGCTGTATGATGAATCTGAAGTATTAAATAATCCCAAGATCTTTACAAAAAGCAATAAGCTGTTCATTGCTGTTTACCCGCAGGGCTTCTTTTAAGCCGTTGAGCCTTTTTTCAACACTGCTCAGGCCACTGGGAGTAATTCCTTTGGATTTCAGATGCTCCGGGATGTTTTTTTGCAGAACTCCTTTAGCGAGAAGTGAGACCAGGGTAATATCATAGGCCGAAAACTCGTAACTGTTGAGTTTTTTAACTTCCTGTTTCAGGT
The DNA here is from genome assembly GCA_031277615.1 of Chryseobacterium sp. GTDB lineage: Bacteria > Bacteroidota > Bacteroidia > Flavobacteriales > Weeksellaceae > Chryseobacterium. The sequence continues at coordinate 56,513 of JAITMC010000034.1, forward strand.
CGAAGGATAAATAATTTTCATTGATAAAAACGGAAGCAATAGACTTTTTCAGCTCTTTTGAGTCATGTCTGGCTTTACGGACGTAGCCGTTGATCTCATACTGCGTAAACAGAGATTCAATAATTCCTGATTTATGTTCTGCGGAAAATACAATCACTTTGAGGAAAGGCTGCAGCTCGCGTATTTTCTGAATGAGATCGATACCGTTTTTTATTCTCTGATGATGATGGTCTTCCTCGAAATAAAGATCAGTAATCAACAGATCGTAAAGGTTATTTTCCCGGATCGATTTCTGAATTTTGGCAAAGGCATCATCGCAGTAATCTACATAATCCGCATTGGTGATATTAAGGTCTTCCAGTGTTTTCTGTACAGAAATACTGCTGCTTTCATGGTCTTCGGCTATTAGAACTTTTTTGAACATGGGTTTTCTTTTTAAGAAGCGGGAAATGAAATATTGATTTTCAGTCCTTTTTCTGTTTTGTTGTCAAAAATAATAGCTCCTTTTATAGTATCAATACGGGAAACCGTATTCGTGAGGCCGTTTTTATGAATCAGATCTCCTGAAATCCCAATTCCATTATCCGTATACTGGATCTGGACGAGGTTTCCGGTTCTTTCAAATTTAAAAATCACACGGGTGGCCTGGCTGTGTTTTTTCATATTGACCAGCAATTCCCGGATGATCTGGTAGAGTTCTTCAAAATCCGATGGAGAAATACCGGACCAGACTTCATGTTCATTGCCTACCGTATAGGTTTCTGTTTCATCATTTTTGAAGGACGCAATAAGGGAAGAAATTTTTTCTTTAAAATCTTTCTCGCTGTTGATCTGATCCAGCTTTTCATAAGAAAGATCCCTGGATTTCTCGTAGACAAATTCCAGTTCGTCAAGTGCTTTTTCTTTATCGAAGCTTTCCTGGTTTTCTATTTTTGTCATCACCTGATAAATACCGTTGGCTACCACATCGTGTACTTTTTTGGACATTTTGAGCTCGGTGTTTTTCACTTCGAGTTCTTTTTCCTTTTTTAATCGTATTTGGCGTTTACGGTATGATAATACGGTGATAATTATAATTAATACTAAAGCTGCTGAAAGAAAATATTGCTTTAAAATATGATTCTCATTTTTTATTTGCTCAGCCATAAGGGTCTGATTCTTTGTCTTTTCTTTTTCAATTCCATATCTGAAATAAGCGAACTGATTTTTAGCATTGTTTCTGGCAATCTGAGTACTATCATTGATTTCCTGAAATCTCTTAAAATATTTCTGATAATTATTTTTGTCCAGATTTATAATTTTTTGAAGAGCTTGTAATTGATCTTCAGGATTTCGGATTTCAATAGATGTTTTCAGCATTTTATTAGCAAATTCCAATGATTTATTCTTGTCTTTTTCAAAAAAGAAGTTTGCCAGAGTTGCATAGCTGGAGTTTAGGCCTTCTAAGTCATTGTTTTTTTCTCTAATTTCTAGCGCGTGGTAAAATTCAGGTAATGGATTATAGCTTTTATCATTTATTTGCTTGGCTCTTGCTAAATTGTTTAAAGCTCTGGATTTATTTTTATAGTCTTTATCCTGAATAGCATATTCTAAATATTTTTGGGCCATTTTTGGGTTTCTCTGGCTTAAAAGCGCATCACTCAGATTGTTATAATATATGTATCTATACTTATTATTGTTGCTGTATTTTATAGCATTTTTATAAAAAGCCACTGCATTATCATAGTTATATAAAAATGCGGATGCAATTCCCATATTATTATAGCTCGCAGCTAAGTCTCTTTTGGTTATGCTGTCATTTTCATTTTTTAAAAAATGATTAGCTTCTAATGATGTCTCAATACTTCCATAAAAATCTCCATAATGTGTTTGAATAATGGCCATATTTATTAATGATTGAGCGATACCTGTTGAGTCATTTGATTTTAAATAATCATCCTTAGCCAAATTATAGTAATAGAAGGCAGAATCAGATATTTTTTTTTCTCTAAACTCTCTCGCTTTTTGATGGTAGATGTTTTCCGTACCTGTTTTTTGTTGACTAACATTTTTCTTATGACAAGATAGTAGAGCTATCAGCAAAAAGAGAAAAAGATTTATTTTTTTCATGGCGCATTACTTTATAATGCAAAATAACAAAAAGGATAGATTTGTACAATCTATCCTTCATATCATTATGGTTGCGTATATGGTGGGGGAGTTTGTCCGGTATTTCCTGTAGTACTTCCTCCGTTTCCTGTTCCGTTTCCATTTCCGCCTACAGGAGGGTCTCCCGGATTTATCCCGGCTCCGCCACCTCCGCCGCTCTGTACGGTTACCGGGTTCTGGCCGTTGTTATCATTTCCTGTATGGGCATTATTATTTGAGAATGCTAAAGCAATTAGCATTAGAATGAACTGTATCATCTTCTTGAAAAATTTAAAAATTGGGTACTTCTGCAGTTGCCCGCGAAACCGATCACAGGTAGAGCTGCACGTTGAAAAAAATTGAAGCGCTTCTAAATTTTTGGGAAGTGAACCTTCAAAAACGGAGGAGAAAACATCTGCTTCCCAACCCGGAGTTTTACCTCCGTTTTATCTGGTGATTTGAAATCAGTTTTGTATTTTTGTTTTTATAATGTTTTGTTTGTCACTGATTTCTATGCAAAGTTGTAGAAAATGCCCACACGTGACTAAGACAAAACATGGACACCGATAGACAGAGAATGGACAGGCGCGGTGTTACGGAAATCCGTAATGTGGTATGAAGAAAAATTACCTATTTTGTAACGGCTGTAAAAAACTAAATATGTCCAAAGTAAAACTGTTAATTCATGAGGTATTTAAGCTGGGAAAGGAAGGCTCAGGAAGGGATACGAAAAATGGAATAGCTTTGTATTTAAGCCTATACTTCAGTGATGCATTGAATTTTGAGATTGCAGACAGAACATTAGTCAGGTATTATGATGCGTATGTAGCTGAAAACGGGACGAAAGTAAATATTGAGCCCTATAAGCTTGATAAGTTGAGCCAATATGTCGGTTACAGGGATTTTTCTGATTTTTCAAGAACCACCATTAAAACAGATGAGAATGCCAATTCTACAACGGTAAGGATAAGTGTGGATAAAGATGAGGAGGCCATTGCTGAAAATCTGTCTAAAATCAACATCAATATTACCAATGAGCAGCATTTTAAGATGCCGGATTTTATGAAAAAGAACGGTATGGGAATTATGGAAATTGCTTTGCTTATCTGTCTGGTTACCGGAAATGTCCTGTTTTCCAATAATAAGAAAGTGAATAAAGACTATACAGGAGCTTTGGGTTTTATGTCGATGAAAGATTCTTCTGCTGATAAGAAATATATGTACTGGAACGGAGAAAGATATATTGGGACTGACAGCAGTTATATCAGGCCAGGGCTGACCATAATTGCCATGAACAGACATGATTTCATGTATTTCAGGAAAATTATGAGAAAAGATACTTTGACAGATCAAAATGCCGCTGGAAAGACATGGTATTCAAAATATAATAATGAAGTTGAATTTTTTACGGATGATGGGGTAGATCCGGATACCGGAAAGGAATTGAGAAAGTCAACCTCGTGGATTATTTTCAAATACGCAGGAAAACATAAAGATTCCATAGAAGTCGAGGAATAAAAAAAGAGAAAGACATGATTAAGGTGTCTTTCTCTTTTTATTGGTGGAAATCCTACAGGAATTTTTTATTCGGCATTCAGCATACCCAGTTCTCCATAGTGTTTTTTAAACTTCTGGATCTTTGGGCCTACTACTGCGCTACAGTAAGGCTGTGTTGGATTTTCATTATAGTATCCCTGATGATACTGCTCTGCAGGCCAGAATTTTTCAAATGGGGCAAGTTCTGTAACGTAGGTTCCGGACCATCTTCCTGAAGCTTCAGATGCTTTTAATGCTTCTTCTGCTTTAGCTTTTTCGGCATCATCTTTATAGTAAATCACAGAACGGTATTGGGTTCCGATATCATTGCCCTGCCTGTTCAGCTGGGTAGGATCATGAAGGAAGAAAAAAACGTCCATAAGCTGTTCATAGGAAATAATTCGGGGGTCATACGTAATCTGTACAACCTCTGCGTGTCCTGTTTCACCGGTACAGACTTCCTCATAGGTAGGATTATCCTTATGCCCTCCTGAATATCCGGAAACGGCAGACTGTACCCCTTTCAGCATATTAAAACAGCTTTCCACACACCAGAAACATCCGCCTCCGAAAGTGATCTGCTCAAATTGATTATTCTCCATTGTAATTGATTATTTTTATTTGTTGCTTTTTGCAGGATGTGCTCCCGAAAAACCAATCAAAAGTAAGAAAAAACATGAAGGGTCTGAACACAAATGGTATTAATTTTTTCACGTTATGCCCTAAAGATTTTTATTATTGGAATTATTTTTTCGGCCGCAAGGCGACGGTTGATAGTATTTGTATTAACAGCGATCGCAGCTGAGTGAAACGCCATTGCGTACCAAAATATTGAGTATGCTGTTAAAAAACTAGCGGTCATGGCGTTAAAAACATTTTATTAAGTTTTTAAATTAAAAGGAACAAAAAAAGCAGCCAATAATGACTGCTCTGTATATTTATGTTAATTGAATTACTTTTCCCAGACCAGGGCACTGGCACCCAGGATGGCGGCATCTGCTTCATCCAGTTCGCTGAAAACCAGCTTTACCTTATTTCTGAAAATAGGTAAGAGATTTCTTTCCATGTACAGTTTGGCAGGTTTCAGAATAAAATCTCCTGCTTTAATCACTCCTCCGAAAAGAAGAATGGCTTCCGGTGACGAAAACATCACAAAATTGGCTAATGCTTCACCCAGTTTCTGTCCTGTATATCTGAAAACTTCAATAGCAATCGGGTCGCCCTTCAATGCACATTCGTGTACGGTTTTGGAATTGATTTCATCTTCCGGATACTGATTCAGCATGGATTCCGGAAATTCTGCTCTCATTTTTTTAGCTGTAATGGCAATTCCGGTTGCAGAGGCATAGGCTTCCAGACTTCCTTCAGATCCTGTGCTCCAGTGTTTTCTTCCTCCGGGCTTTACAATCGTATGGCCCAGTTCGCCTGCAAAACCGTCATGTCCGTAAATAAGGCTTCCGTTGGAGATGATTCCGCTTCCTACACCGGTTCCCAGTGTAATCATGATAAAATCTTTCATTCCGCGGGCGGCTCCGAAAAGCATTTCTCCCAGGGCCGCTGCATTGGCATCATTGGTTACCTTGCAGGGAAGGTTGAATTTGGCTGTCATCAGATCCGTAAACCGGATTACGCCTTTCCACGGAAGGTTGGGAGCCTGTTCTATGGTTCCTTTATAATAGTTGGCATTAGGAGCGCCTACTCCGATTCCGTCAAAGTTTTTTTCTGTGCCGTATTTTTCGATCAAAGGATGGGCCTGTTTGTACAAAGCATCGATAAAGTCTTCTACTTTGTCATACTCATCGGTTCTCAGATTTCCTTTTTCCAGGACTTCGCCGCGATGGTTTACAACTCCGAACTTGGTATTCGTTCCTCCGATGTCAATTCCCAGGGCAACTTGTTTTGATAAATCTATTAATGACATTTCTATTTTAATTCTAAAGGGTTAAAATTATAAAAAAGATTGTATTAATAGATTATTAACTAAACATTTATTTAAAAAAGTTTCAGGCGGTTCTGGCCGGTTTCTTTTTTCTGCGTCCCCACCAGATCATAAATCCGGTAACGGGAAGTGATGCGCATATCAGGCTGACAATGAATGCGATAATCTTAGTCGGAAGTCCGAGAATAGCTCCGACATGGATGTCATAATTGGCATTCACTACTTTCTCTCCAAAGTTTTTATCTTTCGGATCATGGGTATGAAGAAGCTCTCCTGAGTTTTCATCAAAGATCAGGCTGCTGCTTTTATGATAGGAATAGGAAAGATGCTTTACATAAACCTCAAAATTCGGATGTTCATGGTCATCCATATGTTCGTGGCCCAGATCTATGGCAAATCCGTAAGAGTCCGGATACTTTTCGGTTACCGTACTGATGATTTTATCCAGTGTTCCTTCAGTTCTGAGTTCAACAGGTGCTTTGGTTTTGATATGGGAGAAATCCGGATATTTTGTTTCACCTCCGGAAAATATCACATAAATCATGGCCTGAACGACAAAGAAGGCATAAAACAATCCGGTGATCGAAAAAATCAGAGCGAAGATGGAAGCATAGAATCCGAGAACATTATGAAGGTCGTAGTTTTTTCTTTTCCAGCTTTTAACGTTCTTCCATTTGAATGAAAAACGCTGTTTTCTTGCTGCTTTATTTTTGGGCCACCATAGCACGATTCCGGTAATAAGCATGATTACAAAGATAATAACGGGTATTCCTACCACATAAGTCCCCCAATCTTGTTTCAGGAGGAAACTCCAGTGAATCATCTTGACAATATTGAAAAACCCGTTCTTTTCATCATAAACCCTTAAGACTTTCCCTGTGTATGGGTTTACATACGCCTGTTTGTAGACCGGAAATTCATCAAAATAGTTCCAGGCATCGGTATTATGCTCATACCAAAAAAACATATAGGACATTTTTTTGTTAATGGGAACATTTACCCAGTGAATGGGATATTTTTCCTTTACCTGCTCTGCTACAGCTTTTTCCATCACCCTGATCGGAAGGATCTGCTTTTGCTCAATATGCTGCTCATTATGGTAAATAACGTCTTTACGCGTCACATTTTCTACCTCATCTTTAAACACGTATAATGCTCCGGTAATGGAAATAATAAAGATCAGAAATCCAATGCCAAGACCGAACCAAAGATGCAGTCTGGCCGACCATGTTTTAAAAAATCCCGGTTTCTTTTTATGATGATGTTTTTTCTTCATATCGATCGGATAAGCAGCACAAAGATAAGTTTTACTTTTTATTTAGATTAATTAAAATTTATATTCCAGCATTAAAGTTCCCCTGGTGCCCGGTGCATTCACAAACTCACTGTTTCGGGCAGACCACCATGCAATAGCAGGCAGGTATTTTGTATTGAATATATTTTCAACCCCAAGAGAGACTTTCCAGTTTTTATTCACTTCATAGCTTGATTTGAAGTTGAAAACGGTATAATCCGGGACAAAGCCTTCCCCATAAGAAAATAAGCCTGTTTTTGCATTAGGCTGGAATCTGTCCTGCTGAAAAGCATGCAGCATATCAAGTCCTATAGACAAAGATTGGACAGGCTTTGTCTGAATATAGGCAAGCACTTTCGGTGCAGAAATTCTGCTGTTGTTGATTTTGGCTGAATAATCACCATCATCCTTTAATGAGGTAATTCCTTCCATCCAGCTGTAGCTTCCTCCGAAACTGATCCATCTGGCTGGGGTAAAGTGCAGGAATCCTTCCACACCATAAACAATTTCAGGGGATCTCTGAATGGTTAAGGCCCTGTCCGGGCTCTGTACAAATGAAGCCCCCAGTTTGGATGTGCTTACATAAGAGGTGATCTCATAGCTGATCCATCTGGAGACCTGTCCTGTAGCTCCGAATTCATAATTGTTGACGATGATTGGTTTTGTTTCCAGGTTCTGGATGGTTCCCTGTGTTGAGGTTCTTAAAATTCTTCCCAGTTCATTGATGGAGTAGGATTGTGAGAAGCTTCCGAAAAGATTCAGGAATGGTTCGATATTATAGCGTACTCCAAGATTGGCTACCAAAGCATTATACTTTAGTTTACCGCCGGTTACGAAAATACTTTCACTGAAGGTTCCGTCGCTTTTAAGAGTGGAAAGGGTGTTGAAGTCTCCTACTTTAACGTTCATATTTTCATAGCGTAATCCACCTTTTATGGTAAGCTTTTTCAAAAGATCTACTTTTACCAAAAGGAAAGGAGCAAGATTGGTCATACTCATGTCCGGGGTCCAGAAGCGGCCGTCTTCCAGTTTCTGAACCGTCTGATCATTCAGGATATCCATACCGTACATGATTTCAGCCTGGGATTGATCAGCAGTCCATAACCGGGTATCGAAATTGATCCGGGCACCGTATTTTTTAGAGATTACATTGGACTGTCCGCCGCCAAAGAAGGTATCACTGTAGCCATATACTGTTCTGAAATCCTGCATATAAGCATTGAAATTCAATGAGGTAGTTCCTCCGAACATGTTCTGGTTATCATAATTGATTCTGAAATTATGGTTTCTGGGTGTTCCCTGAGGAGTCGTCTCCAGGCTTTTGCCTATTCCCTCCCCAATGGTTGGGGTGATGCCGTATTTTCCGGTTTTCAATCCTAAGTTGAGGTCGGATTTTGAGGCATAGCCAATATAGGATGCTTCAATTCTCTGATCGGAATTGATGTTGTAGCCCAGTTTCAGCATTCCGTTATAGTTGTTCATTTTGGCTGTGCTGTAGGTCGGGGTAAGATATATGCCGTCTGCATCTTTCATATACCCTGTCCTTTCGTAGGCTAAAGAGAATACATAGTCGAATTTGTTGATTTTCCCGGATAAAAGCTGGCTGGCTCTCACGCCAAGTGTCCCTCCGTAAGGCTGGCCGGTAAATCCGATCTGTGAAAGCCCGGAAATCCTCTGATCCGCTTTACTTCTGCGGGTAATATAGTTGATGATTCCTCCGTCGGCACCGTTTCCGTAAATGGAAGAAGCTCCCTTGATGACTTCAATCCTTTCAATAACAGAAGGATCGATGCTTCTTAAATCCCTGGCTCCGTTTCTGAGTGGAGTAGACTGGGGAATCCCATCGATCAGAACAAGAACCTGGCGCCCTCTTAAGGTCTGTCCGGTATTGGACGTCTGCCCGGAATTGGTTCCTAAACTGGGAACGGTATACTGAAGGATACTCGTAATGTCTGAATTGACCGTTAACTGAGACTGGATCTGCTTTTCAGCGACCACTGTTACCGAGCCTGGTATTTCTTTAATATTTTCCTTTTTCCGGGAGGCGGTCATGATCACTTCATCCACATTGTTGGTCTTAGTACTGTCTTTAACCTGTGCAAAAACAACTGCCGATCCTAAACATGCAGCTGATAAAAGCGCTTTTTTCATTATATTTTCTTTCCTTGTTTCTTTTGTTTGCCCCACCATACCAGAAAGCCTGTTACAGGGAGTGAAGTGCAGATAAGCCCGGTAATGAACCAGATGATCTTTCCGAACAGACCGAAGTAAGAGCCTGTATGGATGTCGTAATTGGCATTGGCATATTTTTCTGCGTTGGTGAGTTTCTGATGAGGTTTTTCTGCCAGAAGTTTTCCAGAGTATTTATCAAAGACCAGAGTGCTTCTTTCACTGAACCTTCCCTCTTCCCCGTAGATCGTTACCGGAATGTTTTTCAGGTCCTTTCCTTTCTTGTTTTTTCCGCTCAGAGGGATTCTGAAGCTGGCTGATTCCGGGTATAATTTCCGGGTCTGTTGAGCGGTAAGGTCATAGACTGCACTGTTTTTTGCCATCAGTGAATCAGGTGAATCGATCTCTTTATCTTTCGGAAGATCTGCCGCTCCGGATAAAGTAAAATGAATGGCATTTTTCACATACGGATACGCAAAATAGATCCCGGTAATGCTCATCAAAAGAGCAATGAATGAAGCATAGAATCCTAATACATTGTGAAGGTCGTAATTTCTGCGTTTCCAGGTTTTTACATTTTCCCAGCTGAACCAGAAGCGTCCTTTTCGTGCTTTTTTATTTTTCGGCCACCACAATACAATTCCGGTGATCAGCATGATGATAAACAGAACCGTAGGAATGCCCACTACATATTTCCCCCATTCAGAATTGAGGAGAAGACTCCAGTGTATGTATTTCAGAATATTGAAGAAACTGTACTTCTCGTCATAGACTGCCAGAATTTTCCCGTTGTACTGGTTTACATAGACCAGTTTGTTGATTTTTACCTCCTCAAAATAATTCCAGCCCTTTTTATTTTTTTCATAGTATAAAAAACGGTAGGATTTATTCCTGTCCAGTGGAATTTCAACAGAATTCAACGGGAATTTCTCCTGTAGCTCAAGGTTTACTTTTTCCTTTAGGGTATTGACAGGCAGGGGAGCGGGAGCTGTTTCTTTTACATAAATGGCCTCTTTACGGAACCTGTTCTGTATTTCATCCTTGAACACAAATAAAGTCCCTGTAAGTGACACAATAAAAACAATGATCCCTACCGACAACCCCAGCCACAAATGCAGCCTGGCTGACCATCTTTTAGCTGGAGAAACTTTCTTTTTATGATGATGCTTTTTTTTCATACCAAAAAAGTTAACCCGGTGAAGGGCTAACTTTTCATTATTTAAAATTTATATCCTATTGATAATCTGAAATTACGCGGGGCTTCGGCCTGATAGTAATAACCGCCTCTGTACGTTCCGTTGGCCTGAAGGAAATCTATACTGCTTCCGCTGTATAAATACCGGTCGAAAATATTGAATACATTAAAGTTAACTCTGAATTTCGTGTTCTCCCAGGACAGGCCAGCATCAAATTTCACATAATCATTCATATTAAGCGTAGTAGAGCTTCCCCAGTTCCAGCTGCTTCTGTCTGCCAGGTAACTTCCTCCGAAGCTCAACCCGAATCCTTCCAGCACCCCATCGGTGAAAGTATAATTCAGCCATCCGTTCGCAGTATGTTTGGCATATCCCGGTACACGGTCTCCTTTGTTGGCTTTTGCTGTTGTTTCGGTATATTTATTTTCCGTGAATGCGTAATTGAATATCGCGTTGAATCCTCTGGTAATCTGTCCTTTAAGGTCGAATTCCACTCCCTGAACTCTTGTTTTTCCAAGGAGAATAGAGTATTGTCCGCTGGGATCTGTAGGGTCTCCTGTGATGGTATTGTCTTTATTGATGTTATATAAAGATAATGTAGTATTCCATTTTCCTGAAAACCAGTCTTTTTTGAATCCAACCTCTACATTGCTTCCTGTTATAGGCTTAGCCGTCGTTCCGTCCCGGAATAAACCGGCCTGCGGAGAAAATGCCTGATCATACAATGCATAGGCAGACATATTTTCATTAATCGAGTAGCTTAGTCCTAAACGCGGCGTAATTCTGTTGGCCGTAGATTTTGTTCCGTAGCTGTTTTCTTTCACTGTGGTATATCTCGCGGCTACTGTTAATCTTAAAGCATCGTCAAGAAATCCTAATTCATCCTGTAGATATAAACCGGTGTAATTTTGGTTAATGGTTCCTCCCGCCCCGGCTCTCACAGAAAGAGGAGTACTTTTGTTGAACGGTTTGAAATCATTTTTCGGGCCTGAATACGAAGCTGTACCATTGATGTCGTAATTATTGGTATCAATATTATACCAGTAATTGAAATCCGCCGGTAAGGAAGTGTCATTGGTTTCATTGAACTTATCCAGGTTATAGGATTGCGACCAGTCTGCCAGATATTTTTTACTTCCAAGATCCAGTCCTGCCAGTATTTTATGGGAGACACTCCCGGTTTTGGCATATCCGTTCAGGAAGATCTGCCCGAATTTCATTTCGTTGCTCGCCTCCCAGTAGTTAAGTCCGCGAAGCATATAGTTATCCTGGAACATACTTGGCCAGATATCACTTCCCATGGTATATTCATTTACATAGCTTAACTGAGAAGTCAGCTTCCAGTTATCATTAAACTTATGCTGAAGGTTTAAGTTAACCGTATTGTTGGTCACTTTGGTAGGATCAAGGTTGAGGTCAGTAACCGTATATTCACGGGGCTTTACACCGTATCCCTGAAAATTGTAAACGTAGGCAGAACCTACTTCTGACATTTTGGCTCTCTGGTAAATATATTCTGCCGTTAAGGTCGTGTTATCCGTAAGATTTACTTTCAGGGAAGGGTTAATGATATACCGGTCGTTGAATTCATAGTCCCTGAAACTGTTTCTGTTCTGAGCCATTAAATTCAGTCTGAACGCTACTTTATCTGTAATTTTAGTATCAATATCAGTTTCTCCACGGTACATATTATAGCTTCCGAGGGTTACCTTTGCGGTACCGTTTAAAGAATTTCCTGACGGTTTTTTCGTAACGATATTATAAATCCCGCTGGGCTCGCCATTTGACATTAAGAATCCTGATGGGCCTTTGATGAATTCAATATGGTCTACAAAACTCATATCTTCACTGAGCGGTCCCCAGTTTGACGTTACATTTACCCCGTTCATAAAAGCGGCAGCTCTTGATCCTCTCATGTTCACACGGGTGTACATATCTCCCCAGTGCTCCAGCCTTTGTGCTCCGGCAACATTTCTTAAAACGCCGTCGCTTAAAGTGGTTACCTGCTGATCTTCAAGGGCTCTGTTCGTAATAATGGAAATATTCTGAGGGATTTTGATTAGTTCTTCATCAAGACGCAGAGAGGATGAACCCTGTTTTTCCACGTACTTTTTGTAATACCTTCCATTTACGATAACTTCTTCAATAGAATTAGACTTGATGGTATCTTTTTCCTGAGCAAAAGTGAGCATTGAGGCTAACAGTGCTGCTCCTGTTGTTATTTTCTTCATTCTTTTATAAAGCGGGGTACTTAGAATTTATAGGTTACACTTCCCAAAGCATTGATAAGCGTCTGAGGATTTGCTGTTGTAAATCCTACCCAATAATGTTTATTGGTGAAATTGTCAACCTTTACACCGATTCTGAATTTCTTTGTATCGTAAAAAGCGCTTGCATTGAGTACTAAGTAGGTCGGAAGGACAAAAATATCTCTCCCTGTAATATTGTTATTAGTATCCAGAATATTGTTATTCAATATGGAGTTGGCATTAGCATAGTTTCCACCCAAGCCAAATCCTAAACCTTTTAAGCTTCCTTCAAGAATCTGGTAGCTTGCATAGATGCTCGCTAACCAAGGTGAACCCGCTGTTCCGGGTCTTCTTCCCTTTGTTGCCGCATCAGATTCTATATATTTTGAGTCGTTATAGCTAACCCCTCCTACTAATGATAATCCCTTTAGCAAATAGGCATTTACCTCTAATTCCACACCCTCACTTTTCAGTTTACCTGCTTGGGTTTGAAGAGCATTTATTCCTGAAAACCCTGTGGTAACCAAAGAATTTTTTACCCTGATATTATAATAGCTTAATGTTGCATTAACTCTTCCTTTGAAAATACTCCCTTTAAAACCACCTTCAAACTGATTGGCTCTTTCAGGATCAGACAAAATAGGGTCTACTCCGGCATCTGTAAATATGTACCCGTTGCTTTTGAAACTGTTCTGATAGTTTCCGAAAACAGAGAATTTGTCTTTGATAATCTGATAAGTTATACCAAACTTTGGTGAAAATGCAGACTGATTGTACGCTTTTATATCATTCACCCATAATTTGCCACCTTTGAAGTTATTGCTTTCATATCGAACGGAAGCCATAATATTCAATCCGGCAGTTGGAGTAAATACATTGGAAATATAACCACTGTATGTATTCTGATCATCGGTCTGATCATAAGTGCTTTTAGGTAAATTTTGATAAGCCTGAGCTAATGTATCAGCATTAAATGTTCCTGAATAATCATAGCCGCTTGTTGGGACGTCAGGTAATAAAAAGCCTTGTGTAAAATATACATAATGCAGTCTGTTTTTAATTGCCATAAAATCAAAACCAACTACAGTTCTGTTACGCATCTCATTTCCAAACTTATAATCGAAATTGAAATTCTGCTGAACCTGGAAATAGGTTTTTTTACTTTTATCTGTAGACTGATCTGCTCTTTTTACATACATGTTATTGTCTGCAGGATCTACTGTTACGGCAAAGTATGGATTATATCCGTCTGAAAAAGTATAAGCTGTGCTTATATTGGTCGATGACCGGATATGTTCATCAATCTGGTAATTAACCTGTCCAAGAATGTTTCTTACTTTTGACGTAGTATAAAGACCTTTTCCTGTATATGACTGTTTGTAATCCAATCCTAATTTTTCCAGGTCCTTCATGTTGTCTACATTCGTATAAGGGTCTCCCAGATAATTTGGATTCTTTTTTAAATAGAAAAATGATTGTTCAGGAGTTGCTCTTGTATCAAACATTTCATAATCCAGACTTAAGCTTAATTTATCATTAACCTTATATAGCAATGAAGGGGCAAAAGCGGTATATGAATTTTTAGCATCTGTTTTCTGGAAAGTTCCACTGTTTGTATATGCCGTATTTAAACGGAACATTAATTTTTTATCATTAGTCACAGGAGTATTGATATCCGCCTGTGCTCTGTAGTAATTGTAGCTTCCCCCAATTAATGAAATATTTCCTTCAAATTTATCATAGGGCTTTTTTGTAACCCTGTTTACAACTCCTCCGTATGAGGTTACATTGCTGCCGAATAATGTTCCGGATGGTCCTTTCAGTACTTCAAGTTTTTCCACATTCACAGCGTCAATAGAAGTTGTAACTGGAGCTACCAAACCATTTCGTAAAGAATTGTTGGAAGTAAACCCTCTTAAAGATATATAAGCTCCGCCATCTCCTGCCCGGTTGGTAGCACTCCACATTTTTTGGATACCGGTCACATTTCTGTACGCATCATCCACCGAATAGATCATTTGATTTTCAAAAAATATTTTATCTACGGTAGAATAAGACTGTGGATTTTCAATAGCCTTTAAAGGCATTTTATTGGTATACTCTGAATCTTTTTTAAGGATGGAGTTAATGATGACTTCTTCTATATTTTTAGAATGTATGCTGTCTTTTTGTTGTGCCATCGCAGCAACGCCTGAAAGCAGAGATACGCTCAGTATGATCTTTTTCATTTGAAAAAATTATTTATAGTAGTGTTTAATAATCAAAATCAGTGGTATGGAAAGGGTAATCCATCCCAGTATATCCCATATGCCGTCGCCCAGTAATGCTGTGATCAGCCCGAAAAGAGATAAAAAAGTCAGAAAAAGAGGCATTCCCCAAAGTTTCAGAAATGTTTTTTTCATCTTATCTTTCTTTTAGTTTCCATTGTTTTTCGGCTTTTCTTCTGGCGATCCACAGATACAGTCCTGTAATCAGAACAATAATGGTAAATACGTCAAATACAGTCCAGATGATTTTCAGGGTCATTCCTCCGTAATTTCCGAAATGAAGCGGTTCTGAAACGAAAAGGGCATTCACATACCAGGGCATATCGCGGGTATCCGTAACCTCTCCGGTTTTGGCGTCAATCAGTACGGGTTTCAGTAATTTGGAGGTAAGCTCAGTATTGCCGCGCATAAAAACAGCGTAATGATGTTTGCTGGTAAAGGGAGTTCCCGGAAAAGCAATCACAGAAACCTTCATATCTTTTATGGTGTTTTCAGCGGATATTTTTGCTTCTTCCAGCGAACTGAAGTCTCCTGTTAAAGGCTTTTGGTTCTTGTATGGAGCTGTCATTTCTGCAAGTTGTCCCTGCTGCCATAATCCGAGGATAACATCCGAAAGCGTATTGATGACTCCTGTGAATCCTACAACGATCATCCATGCTGTGATGGCTATCCCCAGTAAATTGTGGGTATCCAGCCATTTCAGTCTTTTTGATTTATTTTTTCGGACCATTCCGAAATCATATTTTTTCATGATCGGGCCATACAGAACAATTCCGGAAAGAATGGAGATCATAAAAAGCATTCCCATAAGGCCTAAAAAAAGTTTTCCCGGGATTCCGAGAAACATATCAGTATGAAGCTTAAGAATAATATTCATAATTCCGTCAGTTTTAGGAGCTCCTAAAATCTCTCCGGTATATTCATTCAGAACAAGGTATTTGCTTTTTTCATAAGGTGCATCAGGCTGATCTACCACATCAAAAAGAACTTTATTTTTTTCATTTTCGTCCCAGAAAGCATATCTTGCTTTTTCTCCGGGATATTGTGATTCTGCTACCTGTGCCAGTTTGTCAAGACTTAATTTTTGCTGTCCCTGGGCTATGGCTTCTTTCTGGTCTTCCAGGAAATGTTCAATTTCTTCATGAAAGATCAGCGGTAACCCTGTAAGGCAGAGGTACAGCAGGAAAACGGTACAGATAAGGCTTGTCCATTTATGCCAGTTAAACCAACGCTTTGCCGTTTTTAGCCTCATGAATGTCAAATTTTCTGCAAATATATTGTTTTTAATTGTTCTAAATAAATATCGTAATTGATATTTGTCATAAAAATATTATACAATAAATAACAAAAACCCGCTTCATGTACTATTGAAGCGGGTTTTTAAGAAAAATTATTATTATTCCTTAAGCAGGAATTTCTCCTTTATATAAGAAAGAAATAATTTCTTTATTCATTTTATCAACCATTTCACTGAATAAGTGGAAGGATTCCTGTTTGTAAATAACAAGCGGATCTTTCTGCTCGTAAACGGCTCCCTGTGAAGATCTTCTCAGATCATCCATTTCACGGAGGTGAAGTTTCCAGTTCTCATCAATAATGGAAAGGGTGATGTTCTTTTCAAAATCATTGATCAGGCTTTCGCACTGCGTATCATAAGCTTCTTTAAGATCAGCAACGATCGTTAAAGTTTTATGTCCGTCTGAGAAAGGAACCTGGATCATTTTGAACATAGATCCCTGATTCTGGTAAACATTCTCAATGATAGGGAATGATTTCTCTTTCAGAAGGTTAAGCTTCATCTGGTAATCTTCCTGAGCGGCCTTGAAAAGGATATTCGTAAGATCCTGAATGTTTTTCGCATTGAAATCCTTTTCCGAAACCGGAGATTCCATGGTGAAAGTCTTGATGATATCGTATTCGAAATCTTTAAAGTTTCCGCTGGATTTTCCTTTTGCTACAATAGAATTAGCCACATCAAAGATCATGTTGGTGATATCATACTTCAGGTGATCTCCGAAAAGAGCGTTCTTTCTTCTCTTATAGATAACGTCACGCTGTTTGTTCATGACATCATCATACTCAAGAAGTCTCTTTCTGATCCCGAAGTTATTCTCTTCTACCTTTTTCTGAGCTCTTTCAATAGACTTGCTGATCATGGAATGCTGAATTACTTCACCTTCCTTATGACCCATTCTGTCCATCATTTTAGCAATTCTTTCAGAACCGAATAAACGCATCAGGTTATCTTCAAGAGATACGTAGAACTGAGAACTACCAGGGTCTCCCTGACGTCCTGCTCTACCTCTCAGCTGTCTGTCCACACGTCTTGAATCGTGTCTTTCCGTACCGATGATGGCCAAACCGCCAGCTTCTTTTACTTCTTTGGAAAGTTTAATATCGGTACCACGACCAGCCATATTGGTAGCGATGGTTACCACTCCCGGCTGTCCTGCTCCGGCAACGATTTCCGCTTCTTTTTTGTGAAGCTTCGCATTCAGTACCTGGTGCTGGATTTTTCTTAGCTGAAGAGCTTTTGAAAGTAACTGTGAAATTTCAACAGAAGTTGTTCCTACAAGCACCGGTCTTCCGGCAGCGGTAAGTTTTTCAACCTCTTCAATTACAGCGTTATATTTTTCACGGTTGGTTTTATAAACCAAATCCTGTCTGTCATGTCTTAAAATAGGACGGTTGGTAGGAATAACCACTACGTCCAGTTTGTAGATTTCCCAAAGTTCGCCCGCTTCCGTTTCTGCAGTACCCGTCATCCCCGCAAGTTTGTTGTACATACGGAAGTAGTTCTGAAGGGTAATCGTTGCGAAAGTTTGAGTTGCTGCCTCAATTTTTACATTCTCTTTCGCTTCAATAGCCTGGTGAAGACCGTCAGAATAACGTCTTCCTTCCATGATACGTCCGGTCTGCTCGTCAACGATTTTTACTTCACCATCGATTACTACATACTCATCATCTTTTTCGAATAAAGTATAAGCTTTCAACAGCTGGCTCATCGTGTGCACACGCTCGGATTTTTCAGCAAAATCAGCAAAAAGTCTTTCTTTGGCTTCAAATTCCTCTTCTTTAGATAAATTTTTAGCTTCTACTTCAGCAATCTCAGTTCCGATATCAGGAAGTACAAAGAAATTGGCATCAGAGTTCCCCTGAGACATGTATTCTACCCCCTTGTCGGTAAGGTCTACCTGATTGTTCTTTTCTTCGATAACGAAATAAAGATCCTTATCTACGATCGGCATATCACGGTTGTTATCCTGCATATACTGCGCTTCAACTTTCTGAAGCAATGCTCTGTTTCCGCTTTCCGATAAGAATTTGATTAACTGTCTGTTTTTTGGAAGACCTCTGTAAGCCTGAAGAAGTTTGAAGCCTCCTTCTTTGGTGTTTCCGGCCGCGATAAGCTTTTTCGCTTCATTGAAGATGGTGGAAACGGTTTTTTTCTGAACTTCAACGATTCTGTCGATAGAAGGCTTAAGAACGTCAAACTCCTGTCTGTCTCCCTGAGGAACCGGACCGGAAATGATCAACGGAGTTCTTGCGTCATCTACCAATACGGAGTCCACCTCATCCACGATAGCGAAATTCAGTTCTCTCTGTACCAGTTCTGAAGGTGAAGTAACCATGTTATCTCTCAGGTAATCGAAACCGAATTCGTTGTTCGTTCCGTACGTGATATCTGAGTTGTATGCTTTTCTTCTTCCATCGGAGTTCGGCTGGTGATTGTCGATACAGTCGATAGACATCCCGTGGAACTGGTAAAGAGGTCCCATCCATGCGGAGTCCCTTTTGGCAAGGTAGTCATTCACGGTTACTACGTGAACCCCTCTTTCCGGAAGTGAATTTAAATAAATAGGCAATGTCCCTACCAGAGTTTTACCTTCACCGGTTGCCATTTCGGCAATTTTACCGCTGTGAAGAATAACCCCTCCGATAAACTGAACATCGTAGTGGACCATATCCCAGACTACAGGAGTCCCGGCAGCGTCCCATGAGTTTTTCCAGATTGCAGTATCTCCCTGAATCTCTACGAAATCTTTACCCGCTGCAGCCAGCTGTCTGTCCCAGTCTGTTGCGGTGATACGGATTTCCCCGTTCTGAGCCCATCTCCTTGCTGTTTCTTTTACCAGAGCAAAAGCTTCCGGAAGGATCTGAAGCAGAACTTTCTCTTCAATTTCGTATGATTCTTTCTTCAGAGCTTCAATCTTTGAGAAAAGAGCTTCTTTTTCATCTACGTTAGTTGAATTTTTTACCTGCTCTTTTATCTGTTCTATCTGAGCTGTTATGGTGCTGGTTGCAGATTTTATGTTCTCTTTAAATTCAGCAGTTTTTTCTCTCAGTCCATCATCAGTTAGCTGTTGGATGGCTGGTTCTACAGCTTTGATTTTTGTTACAACTTTTTTTACTTCTTTTAGGTCCTGCGCTTTTTTGTCTCCCAAAAACCCTTTAAGAACTTTGTTTAAAAAACTCATAAATTTTTTGCTTTATGCTTAAAACATGATGTTTTAAGCGTTTTACTGACACGCTTATCGTGTGAATTTTATATCTGAAAAAGGGCAAAAAAGCTCTAAGCCGATGCTTAAAGCTTATTGCTTTAATTTAATATTCGTCTTCGTTCCAAAGGAAATCCTCATCCGTAGGATAATCGCTCCAAACTTCTTCGATTGATTCATAGATCTCTCCTTCGTCTTCAATAGCCTGAAGGTTTTCCACTACTTCCATAGGTGCACCAGTTCTGATTGCATAGTCAATAAGTTCTGCTTTTGTCATTGGCCAAGGTGCGTCACTTAAATAGGAGGCTAATTCTAATGTCCAGTACATAATTTTCTAATTTTTTTGCAAAAGTATAAAAATAGCTTATATTATATGCTTTTTTATTACTTGATTTTCAATTCTTTTTAATTAATTTTTGTTCATTGTCCGTCATAGAAAGCGTTGTAGCCCTGTCAGCAATGTACCTGATGTCATTTTCTCAAAAACCATTCCACAAATTTTTTTATGCCATTTTGGAAGTCTGTGTCTGGCTGGTAGCCAATTAATGTCCTGGCTTTTGCTATATCTGCATTGGTTTTCCGGACATCTCCCGGCTGCATTGGCAGATTTTTTCGGATGGCAGATTTTCCAAGGGTTTGCTCTATTGTGGCTAGCATTTCAGATAACGTAATGACCTGGCTCTCGCCCAGATTCAGGATTTCATATACCCCGGAATGATTTTCCAGATAAAGGATGGATTTGGTAATTCCATCAATAATATCATCAATATAAGTGTAGTCTCTTGCCGTGTTTCCATCGCCGTAAAAAGGAATTTCATGGCCTTCAGAGATTAGTCTGGTAAATTTGTGAATGGCAAGATCCGGCCGCTGTCTTGGCCCATATACTGTAAAAAATCTCAGCTGAATCATATCTATACCATAGAGCTGATGGTATACATGGCCCAGAATTTCTCCGCATTTTTTGGTAGCGGCATAAGGAGAAATCGGATGGTCTACATTGTCCGATTCTTCAAAAGGAATTTTTTCATTATTTCCGTAAACACTTGAGGAAGATGCGCATACAAATTTTTTAATACCGAACTCCTTACAGAGCTCCCAGAGATTCATGGTACCTTTTACATTCACTTCCTCATATTCCAAAGGTCTTTCAATGGAAGGGCGCACGCCGGCCAGGGCAGCCAGGTGAATCACCATGTCAACACTATGTTCTCTGAAAATGTTTTCAAGTCCTTTTTTATCTCTAATGTCCTGATAATAAATACTGTATTTTTCCGAGCGGGAACGCTGTATCAGCTGTCGGATATCCGATTCTTTGTCTGAAAACGAAAAATCCGAATTCTGATCAATAGACTCTAAAGTATTTTTAATTTTCGTCTGATAATCGTAGAAATCATCAAAATTGTCAACGTTTATGACAGAATGTCCATTTCTTAATAATCTTTCTGTTAAATGAGATCCGATAAATCCGCTGCCCCCTGTAATAAGATAAACCATTTGTGATTTTTTAGCCGTACAAAAATATAAATTTACTTTTTGAAAATATAATTATTAAATTTACTTAAAAAAGTAATATAAAATACGATGCAGTTTCAAGGGCAAATTTTAAAAATGACAAGTTTCGACGCACAGCCGATTCAATACTATCTTAACCTTTCAGGAGATCTTATTCATATGAATGAGCTGTTTGGAAAAGAACTGAGCATAAGACATACGGGATTTCAGTGTGTAAACTGTGCAGAAAACAAACCAATCTACAGGATGGGCTTTTGTAAAAACTGCTTTTTTGAAAGTCCGTATGCCAGTGACACAATCATCCGTCCTGAGCTTTCTACTGCACATTTGGGGGTAGCTGAACGTGATCTGGAAATAGAAAAAGAAATTCAGCTTCAGCCGCATACCGTTTATCTGGCGTATACCGGAGACGTAAAGGTTGGTGTGACAAGAAATACCCAGATTCCGACCAGATGGATTGATCAGGGCGCTACTTTTGCCCTGCCGATTGCCAGAACGGAAAACCGCTATGAAGCAGGAATGATAGAAGTTGCGTTAAAAGAACACTTACCCGATAAAACAAACTGGAAAAAAATGCTTCAGGATGATTTTGAAGATGAAATAGATCTTGCCGATTTTCAGCAGAAGATCAGGGAATATTTTCCGGAAGACTTTCAGAAATTCTACAGTGAAGGAGAAAATCTCTGGAAATTCGACTATCCTTATGAAAAGCCATCTAAAATAAGTTCCTTCACGCTGGATAAAAAACCGGAATTTACAGGCAAACTGGTAGGCATCAAAGGGCAGTATCTCGCTTTTGAGGGTGGAGATTTTATTAATGTAAGAGGTCATGAAGGCTATGTAGTAGAATTGGACGTGAAAGATTAATTTTTTATCTTAATCATAAAAACACAAATATGAAAAAATGGCTTAAAAGGCTTCTCATTGGTGTCGGAATTCTGCTGGTTATCCTTCTGGCAGCCAATTTCGGACTCAATATGTGGCTTAAAACCCAGCTGCCTGATTATATTAAAAAGCATACGGATTATAAAGTTTCCTATAAAACGCTGGATGTAGATCTGGGAACCGGGAATATCCTGGCCTCAGGGATCACCGTCAATACCAAGAACCCTCAGAATACGGAAATTATCGGCCTTCAGGGAACTATCGATACTTTAAAGATCAGCCGCTTCGGAATATATGATGCTCTCTTCAACAAAACAATAAGTTCATCAGATCTTCTGCTGGCCAAACCGAATCTGAACGTCATTCTCGCCAAGCCTGTAGACCGGAAAACGGGAAAGAAAAAAAATCCGGTTTCGTTTGAAAATATCAGGATCAGTGACGGAACGGTTAATATCTTTAAACCTACCCGCCAGAAGTTTTTATCGGTACAGAAATTAGATCTTTTTGTAGAAAATCTTCAGATGACGGAAGAGTCTGTAGAAGATAAGTTACCCATTGTTTTTGACCGCTATGATATCAGGGGTGAAAAGTTTTTCTTTCGTCCGGATAATATCTACGCGATTACGATCAGCACGATCAGTACATCGGACGGTCAGATGTCGGTTGGAAATTTCAGGCTCATTCCACTGCTGTCTTTTGAACAGTTCAAAAAATACTATCCGAAGAAGACCCGCCTTTTTGAGTTTTCTATTCCTAAGATGGATTTCAAAGATGTGGTTTTGAAGAAAAATAAAATTTCTCTGGCCAATGCCGATTTTCAAAATCCGGTTCTTGTCGTTCATAACACAGGTGTTTCGGCTAAAAAATCAGAAAAGAAGCTCAACTTTGAAGTGAATCTGGATGGGGTGAAGCTTAATAATGCCTCCGTACAGATCAACAAGCCTGACGGGAACAGGCTGCTGTATGCCCAAAGCCTCAATCTGAATGTAAATCAACTGAAATTTGATAAAGTAACGGCAGCAGAGGTGATTCCGGTAGGGTATAAGGATTTTCTGTTTTCCGGGAAGAATATTCAGTTTTCCAATCATCAGGATTATGCCGTCGGAGGAATTGCATTAAATCCGAAAGGAGGAGAGATCAGAAATATAGTGCTGAAACCGGGAACCACACCAACAGGAAAAACAACAATGGATCTGAAATCTGATCTCATAGCCTTCCAGATTGATCAGTTCAAGTTTGTTGACCGGAAACTGAACCTGAATCTTAAGAGTGTTGTCGTTGAAAATGTAAACGGAACGGTAAAAGCGGGAGATCAGAAACCGCAGAAAAAAGCAGGACCAGGATTAATAGGATCGGTTATTGTTCAGAAAATCACTTTTAAAAATTCTAATATTACTTATGATAAAGGAAAGCAGCCGTTGGCATTTCATGAGCTGAATGCAACGGTGAATGCTGTTGAAATCGCTCCGAAACCTAATAACCAGGGGCTTGATTTTAAAGTAAAAGATTATTTCCTAACGACCAGGAACTTCGCTTACAGAACGGAATTCTATAATCTTAGTATCGGCCTGCTGAAGCTGAATAAAAATAAAATTCAGGTTAACAATTTTGCAATGAAACCTCTCGTTTCGAGAGCACAGTTTATCAAAATGATCCCTGTGGAGCGTGATCTCTATGACCTGACTGCTTCTCAGATAACAGCAGACGGAAACTGGGACCTGTTTTCACCCCAAAAGTCAGTGAATGCTTCAAATGTCACAATACAGTCTGCAGATGCCAATATTTTCAGAAGTAAAATTCCTAAGGATGATCCTAAAATAAAACCTTTGTACTCCAAGCTGCTCAGGTCAATTAAAATTCCTGTAACGGTAAATAATCTGGATCTGAAGAACTCGGTACTCGTTTATGAAGAAGATACTCCTGAAAGTGCAGGCCCTGGAAAGCTGACCTTCGGTAATTTTAATATGAATGTCAAAAACCTGAATTCAGCAAAAGCAAAAGGGAAGCCTACCCGTGTTGATATCAGGATCAACTGTTCTTTTATGAATCTGGCACCGCTGTCCGTGAACTGGAATTTTGATGTGGCAGATCAGAATGATGGTTTTGGGATTTCAGGAAAAACAACAAACCTTCCGGCCAGCGGGATCAATCCGTTCATCAGACCCTATCTTCATGTGACGGCAACTTCGGGGACTATCCATGAAATGCTTTTCAACTTTAAAGGCAATCCTGCCGGTCTGCACGGAACCTTCAACCTGAAGCATAAAGAGCTGAAGATTGCTGTTCTGAATAAAAATAATAACGAGAAAAAAGGGGTTCTCACTGCAGTGGCTAATCTTTTCCTTAAATCGGATTCCGGAAGTTTTCCTGAAACCGTTACTGTGGAAGATGTGGAACGCGATCCCACCAAATCGTTTTTCAACCTGTTCTGGAAAGGGATTGAGCAGGGGCTGAAGAAAACCCTGATCGGGAAAAGTGTCCAGAAAACAGAAAAAACCGTAAAAGGAGCTGTTTCTTCTGTGAAAGATGTGAAAGAATCGGTAAAGGAAATCAAGCAGGACATCAGACAGGAAATCAAGAGCAATAAGAAGGAAGCACCAAAGCCTCAGGAAGAAAAGCAGGAAAAGAAAGGCTTCTTCAGAAAAGTATTTAAGAAAAAAGAAAATCCCGGAACAGAATAGCTCCGGGAGATCTTTAATATATAACGGTTAATCAATATCTAAAAGTTGTATTCGTCGCTTTCCTGAATGGGAATATCTCTTAAGAATTCATCAAATTTTTCACCGGGATAATTGCTGTCGGCTCCATAGGAATCAATGATCATCCCGCGGTTTCCGGCATTGTCCCTTAAAACATACAGAACGGCATTGTCATCCGGATTGCTGTCGCCTTCAAAACGGTACGTTTTTAAGATGATAAGATCTGTGGGCTGGTATATGGTCTCGGAATTTTCAAACTTCATTTCACAGTTTTCATTCATTCTGAATTCCCGGTGTATCCCTCTTTCGGCAAGTTTCTGCATGACCTGGCTTAGAGTCGTCATTCTGTCGATGTTTTCTGGATTTTCCATAATAATATTTTTTAAGGTTAGTACAATAATTAAACCATTAGTTTACTAAATTTAATAAAAAAGCGAATTATATTTTTCGTAGCCATTAACTTTAATGTTAACAAAATTTATAATTTAAAATAAAAGAATAGGTATACTTTTTGCAATACACCAACCAATAAATCGAGCAAAATATGAAAAAAGAAGTCGGAGTTTTACTGGCAGGAGGAGTTGGGCTTTTGGCAGTATTAAGTTTTATAGGCATTAAGAAAATATTGAATAAAAAAGATAAAAAATACAGTGATACCTATTCGGATTATCACAGACACTTTGATGAAAAAAATCAGGAAGATGAATATCATGGAGTGGAATTTTACGCAGTGAAGTAGTAAAAAAATATATTTAATTTATGTTTAAATCCAGCACTTTTGAAAGGTCTGGATTTTTTTGTGGATAACTTTAGTGTTAAAACTCATTATTTTATAAAAAAACCATTCTAATTTTACAGCATGATGCAGGACGGAAATTTCATAAAAGGACAGGGTGCTCAGCGAAATGTTATCAACCGTTTCGACAGGTATACATTTGAGCCTGAAGATGAAGACTTCGAAGCGGTAAAAACGAGCTTTACAGAAGTATTTCCAAAGACGATCGTGAATCAGGTGAAAAGTGAAGACCTCCCGATGGAGTATTCCATGAATCCTTATCAGGGGTGTGAGCATGGGTGCTCTTACTGTTTTGCAAGACCTACCCATGAATACTGGGGCTACAGTGCCGGAATTGATTTTGAAAGAAAGATCATGGTGAAGAAAAATGCTCCTGAACTGTTGGAAAAATTTTTTCAGAAAAGAGGGTATAAGCCTGCGCCGATTCTGCTTTCCGGAAATACGGATTGTTATCAGCCTGCGGAACGGCAGTTTGAGATTACCCGGAAACTGCTTCAGGTATGCCTGGATTACCGCCATCCGGTGAATGTGCTGACCAAAAATGCTTTGGTGCTGAGGGATCTGGATATCCTACAGCCTTTAGCGGAGCAGAATCTTGTTTCCGTATCATTGAGCATTCCTACCATCAATGAAGAACTCAGAAGGAAAATGGAACCGAGAACCAGCTCCTCACAAAATAAACTGAAAGCTGTAGAAATTCTGTCTGAACATCAGATTCCTGTCCATGTTATGGTGGCGCCCATTATTCCCGGATTGAACAGTGATGAGCCGCTGGGAATTCTTAAAGCCATTTCAGAGGCGGGAGCCAAAAGTTTCGGCTATACGCTTGTGAGACTGAATGATACCGTTGAGCCTGTTTTTGTAAAGTGGATCGAAAGTTCATTTCCGGACCGGGCACAGAAGGTTCTGAACCTTATCCGTTCTATGCGTGGAGGGAAACTCGGTGAGAAAAGGTATTTTGAACGGCAGAAAGGGGAAGGGAATATTGCTGAAATGATCCATAACACTTTTAAAATCGGAAGGAAAAAGTTTTTTGAAGGAAAGGAGTTTCCCAAATTATCTACGGCCGGTTTTACCGGAACAAAAGATCAGCAGCTGAGGCTGTTTGATTGATGGTGATTTTGATGAGGGATGATGGGTGAGGGATGATTTGACGTTCCAAAAGGGAAATACTTCTCTGTTTCAATCTTTATATTCAGTGGATGCAGGTGATTATTAAAAAAATAACCCGTTCCAGAGAGGAACAGGCTATTTTATAATAGTCAATTGTTTTTTTTACATGGAAGGGTCACCTTCCGGGCATTTAAAGTCATCGCTGCATGTTGCACAGATCACAGTTCCGTTACAGTAATACATACAGAATTCCGGTGCCGGTAGATTAATTCCTGCTCCTTTAATGCTTTTTAACTGGTCTTTGTTTAGTTTTTTTAGATTTTTCATATTGTTTTGATTAAAATTTTGATAGTAAATCAAATATAATTAAAATATTTTTAACTAAAATTGATTGTGGTATATTTTAATATCAATCTTTTTATCTGAAAATTATGGACGTAAAATAAAGCAGGAAGAAGGGTTCAGGTAAGAACCGGGGAAAAAAGAAAAGCCAATAACTGATCACCAGCTATGAAGCCGGGCAAAGATCAATTATTGACTTTTTTATGATTTATTTTTTGATCAGACCTAATTCAATCAGTCTTTCATGCAGGAATTCTCCGGCGGTGGTGTCCTCGTATAACTTAGGATGGTTTTCATCCACACAGTTATCAAGGGCATTTAAAGACATAGCACTGATCGGGTGCATAAAGAACGGAATAGAATATCTTGAAGTTCCCCATGATTCTCTGGGTGGATTAACCACTCTGTGAATGGTTGACTTCAGCTTATTGTTCGTATGTCTTGAAAGCATATCCCCAACATTGATCATCAGCTCATCGGGTTCTGCAATAGCATCGATCCAGTCTCCGTTATGGTTCTGAACCTGAAGGCCTTTACCCTGTGCCCCCATCAGAAGGGTGATAAGGTTGATGTCTCCATGGGCTGCTGCTCTTACTGCATCATCCGGCTCTTCTGTGATCGGCGGATAATGAATAGGTCTTAAAATAGAGTTTCCTTCAGCGATCTTATCGTCAAAATAAAACTCATCCAGACCCAGGTGAAGCGCTAAAGCTCTTAATACATACTGGCCTGTTTTTTCAAGCATCTGGTATGCATTCTTACCGACTTCGTTAAATTTTGGAAGCTCTTCAACGATCACGTTGTCAGGATACTCGGATTTGTATCTGGAGTCATCAGACAGATACTGTCCGAAGTGCCAGAATTCTTTTAAGTCTCCTTTTTTGAAACCTTTTGCAGTCTCTTTACCGAATCCTACATACCCTCTCTGGCCGCCAATTCCGGGAATCTCATACTTCTGTTTCGTTTCCACAGGCTGGTCAAAAAAGTTTTTTACCTCTCCATACAGTTCATCTACAAGTTGGTCATCAAGAAAATGGCCTTTTAAGGCTACAAAACCAATTTCTTCATAAGCTTTTCCGATTTCATTTACAAATTTCTGTTTGCGTTCCGGGTTGTCCGAAAGGAAATCACGCAGGTCTACACTAGGTATTTTATCCATTTTTAGAAATTTACGAACTGCTAAATTACATTTTTTTTAAATTAAATGATTTTAAAATCATTATTTATAAGTTAAATTTGCTGTATGAAAAAATATTCTTCTAAGAGAAGTATTCAGATACTTGCCCATCTTCTTCAGCAGTATGGAATTTCGGACGTTGTGATCTCTCCGGGATCAAGAAACGCTCCTCTTGCGATTCATTTTTCAGAGATTGATGCTTTCAACTGCTATAGTATTGTAGATGAAAGAAGTGCTGCTTTTGTGGCAATGGGGATGGCGAAAAGCGAAAAAAAACCGGTGGCGATTACCTGTACCAGCGGTTCTGCGGTGGCTAACTATTATCCTGCCGTTACAGAAGCTTTTTACCAGAATATTCCGATGCTGATTCTCACGGCAGACCGTCCGACTGATTATGTGGATATCTTCGACGGGCAGACGATCAGACAGAAAGATATTTTTCATCAGCATTCCTATGGTGATTTCCAGCTTCTGGAAGACAGCAGAGAGGATGCGGAAGATCTTAATTTTGACCTTATTAAGAAAGCCGTTGAACTCTGTTTTGAGAAACAGGGCCCTGTACATATCAATATACCTTTGGAAGAACCTCTATATCAACTGGTTTCTGAACTTCCTGCCTTTCCGACGGTTGAAAAAACCATCAAGCATAAAGAATATGAAATTCCATCCAATCTGATTGCAGACTGGCATACTTCCCAAAGGATTATGCTGCTGGTCGGTACGAGAGATTACAGCCCGGAACTTGAAAATCAGCTTACCCAGCTCGTGAAAAATCACTCTGTAGTTGTTCTGAGTGAAGCCAATTCCAATCTTTATCATGAAAAGTTTTTCAGACATATAGACCGCTATATCTTCAACTTTACCGAAGAGGATTATAAAACCTACGCGCCGGATCTTCTGATCACGGTAGGGCAGAATGTTGTCTCTAAAAAAGTAAAACAGTTCTTAAGAAGTGCCCGTCCTAAACAGCACTGGCATCTGGACGAAGTATGGCAGCCGGATACATATTTTTCACTCACGGAGAAAATTGAGGTGAAGCCGGAAGTTTTCTTTTCAAAACTTCTGAAATTTATTAACCTTGAACCGAGGCCTTATTTCAACCTGTGGGATGTTTTAAGGGATAAAAAAGATGCGCGGCATCAGCAGTTCCTGAACCAGGTAGAATTTTCGGACTTTTATTTTTTCAATAAAGTCTCTCAGACCGTTCCTGAAAATTACAATATCCATTTCAGTAATTCTTCGGCGATCCGATACGCACAGCTGTTTGATTTCGGAAAAAGAAAAATGTACTGTAACCGTGGTACAAGCGGCATAGACGGATGTACTTCCACTGCTATGGGATTTGCCATTAAAAACGCTAATCCGACCCTTCTGATCACGGGAGATCTGAGTTTCTTCTATGATATCAACGGGCTTTGGAATCAGTATATTCCACCTTTTGTGAGGATTATTATCTTCAATAATGGGGAAGGAAATATTTTCAAAATTATTCCGGGACCGGGAAATGCCAATCCGAATACACTGGATGAGTTTATTGCGACCAAGCACCGTAAACATGCGGAACACCTGGCGAAACATTTTGGCTTCTCTTATATCAAAGTGGAGGATGAGCTGACTCTTGACCGTGTTTTGGAAAACTTCTTCAAACCGGATGCACAGCCAAAAATCCTGGAGGTAAATACCTATGGGAAAAACAGTGCAGATGTTCAGAAAGCCTATTTCGAATTTATGAAAGGAATTTAAAAATCCAGATATTCATCATTGCCGGGCAGATTGGTAATTCTGCTGATGGGATAGATAAACATATCATCAAAATCATTCATGGCATTGATGAGCTGAAAGTGTGAAAACTGCTTGATATTCTGCAGGGTGATTTCTGTTTCTTTTATTTTCTTCTGTTTCAGCAGGTTTTGTCTCTGCACGCCGTTCAGGAGGTAAGAAGACGGCGTAAACCAGTCTTTACCTTTCAGAAAAAGGATATTGGAAAAGGAAGTGTCTGTAATATGGTTGTTCCGGACAATAATGATCTCTTCCGCCTTAGATTTCATTTTCATCCTGTCTAATTCTTTCCGGTCTTCAAATTTGAAAGAATAATCAAAGCTGTTGTTCTCAACCAGCTGAAAACCATGAATTTCCGGGATTGCATAAGGAATCATCTGGGTTCTTACCCTCTTGTCGAGATCATAAGAGATCCGGAGTTTGAAGAGTCCGTCTTCATCATGCTGAAGGTTTTTAAAAATCTTCTGCAGGTCAATAGAACTTTCTTTTCCGAAATGAAAGAAAGTCTGGTTAACACGTTTCTGATGGAAGTCCAGTAAGAAAATTTCCTGATCTTCTACTTTAATGCTTTCAATGAATTGGGACATAAATTTTGTTTTTCATTTCCTGATACTCGTCTTCTAATTTGCTCATGTGCGTAATACCGCCACCGCTTTTGAAATAGAGATGGTCGCCTTCTTTTTCAATGAAACGGATCATGACACAGCTGTCCAGGTTTTTGCCGTCGAACCAGCCGCAGACTCCTGTATAATATCCTCTGTCATATTCTTCCGCATCAAGGATGATTTCCAGTGTTTTGGGTTTCGGAGCTCCCAGTATGGATCCTGCAGGAAGCAGTTTTTTCATGATGCTTCCTATTTTTTCCTCAAATTCAGGTTTTATATTTCCTGAGATTTCCGAGCTCATCGCATACAGGTCTTTCTGCCAGGTTCTGATGAGATCAATGTGCTGGAACTGGTCTACTTTTACCTCATCCGCAACCATGCTGAGATCATTTCTGAGCAGGTCTACCACCGTATAATGTTCTGCCTTTTCCTTTCTGTCATTCCTCAGGACTTCCGCGGCATTTTCCACTGAAGCATCAATGGTGCCTTTCATGGGATAGGTCAGAATTTTACCGTCGATAATCTTTACAAAAGTTTCAGGAGAAAAAAATACAAAAAAATCTTTATACAAAACTTTGTATTTCGCATTTGAATGATAAAAAATTTCTTCGAGGCTTAAATTCGTCTGTATTTCCGTCTTTCGGGTATAATTAACGAGGTATGAATTGCCCAGATGTATATTTTTCTGAACTTTGTCAAATCCTTTCTTAAAACTTTCCAGGGTTTCAGGAAACGATTGCCATTCAATGTTTTTATGAAGTGTGTGGTCTTTTTTTGAGGTTGAAAAGTTTTGAAAATCAATGTGTAAGCCCGATTTTTCAATTTCGTCTTCCGGATAGATTTCTACCTGTTCCGAAAGAAAATCGACCATGAAAAAGTAGGGAACCTTCTGAAGGGAAAGTTCGTCCATTTTCATAAATTTCTGATGATTCGCTGAAAACATTCGGCAAAAATACTTATTGATGATTACTTTTGCATAAAAATTTTTGATGCAGAACAGATATCCTCAGAAGCCGGGAGCAGAATTTATATTGAAACAGGCGTTTTTTTACTGGAATAAGACCCTGATCTTTCAGCTGATGTTTTCTATTGTTTTTTTCGCGATGTTTCTTACCTCTACATTTTTCTTCGCCGACTGGTATGGAATCTGGGGGCAGAATCAGGCCCTGACAGAAGCTCTAAAGCAGGGAAGTAAAGCTTATCTTGAGAAAATGTCTGAACTGGGAGCCACAGAGAGTTACCGGATGTTCAGCTATGCCATTCTGGCAACATCGGTTTTTCTTTATCCTCTGAATCTGGGGCTATTTCAGATCTTCAGAAAAATAGATCTTAATGAGAAAATTGAACTGGGTGACCTTTTTTCAGGGTATAACGGCTTTAATTTTTTTAAATATGCCGGATATTATCTCTTTTGGGTAATGATTTACAGAATGACTCTTCCTACTGTATTCCTGCCTGTTCTTTGGGTAGCTGTAACGATCTTTGTTGCTCCATTGATGTTCTTTATGAATAAAGGAATTTTTGAAGCAATCACACTGAATTTTAAAGCACTCGGGATATATTCCGTTCAGATATGGGTGGCCATTTTTGTGGCGGTTGCCTTTAAATATGCCGGCTTTTTCCTGTTTCTTGTGGGGGGACTCTTCACTTTTCCTTTCTGGAATGCGATGATTTATTCCCTTTATAAAACCGTTTTTTCAGAGAAGAATTAAAATTTACATAGGTTTAATGTGATTTTTTGCCAAAAAAAGTTAATTTTGATGGAATCATTAAATATTAAACTATGTCTGACTTTAACGAATTTGACCAACAGGGATCCGTTCCGAATAAAGATACGGGATCTATTATTTCGCATGCTTTTGAAATGTATAAAGGAGTTTTCCTTTACGGTATTGTAGCCATGGTAATCTATCTTATCGCAAGTTTTATCATCCAGTCTGTCAGCGGATTTAATTCTGCTTCCATGATGGAGGAAATGAGAAACAACGGAGGAGATTACTCCAGCTTCAGCTATTGGGATGCTCCCGGGTTTACGACTTATCTTACTCTGTCAAGTCTTTTGGGGCTTTTGCTGGCTCCTTTGTATGTAGGGTTGATTTATATTGTAAACAAATACAACACCAAGAACCAGATTGAGTTCGGAGATCTTTTTATCGGATACCGTCAGAACTTTGTGAATATTCTGATCTACTGCTTCCTTTCAGGAATTATTTCAAGTATTGCTGTTGCGCTATGTGTATTTCCGATCTTTTTCGTGTATCCTCTTTTGATGTTGGGGTATCCTATCCTGTTGTTTGAAAACGCATCCGCTACAGAAGCGTTAGGTAAATCTTTCAACATTGCCAAAGAGAACTACGGAACTTTTCTAGGGGTAACGATTGTCGGAATTCTTATTTCTGTGGCAGGAATCATTCTTTGCGGTATCGGAATCATTCTTACGGCTCCGTTTATCATGATTGTAATGTATTCTGCTTATTGCGCCTTTGTAGGAAAGCCAAGACAGATCATGTTCAAAAAATAAAAAACAACTAGAATAAATGATGAATAAGGATAAACAGATAAGCAGCAATGTCATAAAACAGGTTTCCCTGCTGGCCATCATTCTGGTGCTTACAGGGCTGATCTGCTTTAATCTTTCCCTTTTTATTCCTTCGGTTCTGGGAGCTATAACAATTTATGTAGTCTGCCGGAAGTATAACTTTTACCTGCAGGAAGAAAGAAAGTGGAAACCCTGGCTTTCAGCGCTTGTTCTGATGCTCGCAAGTCTGGTTATCCTTATTCTTCCGATCTACTTTATTGTGGATCTGCTGATTGAGAAACTGGGAAATGCACAGGCTTATATGGCTAAATTCAATGTGTTTCTGGATAAAATTCATGCCTATATCTATTCTAAAACAAATTTTGATATTCTCAGCAAGGAGAATATGGACAAACTGAAAAACTCTGCCGGAAGGTTCTCAACATCTGCGCTGAGCGGAACCTTTAATACCCTTACGGTCGTGATGTCCATGTATTTTATCCTTTATTTCATGCTGGAAAGGCCCAGATTGTTTGAGAAAATTTTAAGCTCTTCGGCTCCTTTAAAAAGGGCCAATATCTCTTTGATCGGCGATAAATTAAGAAAGCTGATCATGGCCAATGCCATTGGAATTCCTGTTGTGGCATTAGGACAGGGAATTGTAGGGCTTGTAGGCTATTTTATTTTTGGAGCTCCGGGACCCGTATTGCTTTTTGCCCTTACTGCTGCGGCTTCAATGATTCCCGTGGTGGGAGCAGCCATTGTTTATATTCCGGTCTGTATCTTTATGATTGCAGAAGGAAATACAGGCCAGGGACTGGGCCTTGCGGCCTACTGTCTGATTGTTGTGGGTCTTACCGATAACCTGCTCCGTTTTACCCTTCTGAAAAAGCTGGAAAATATCCATCCGCTGAATACCGTTTTCGGAATTATTATGGGGATGAACCTTTTTGGTTTTATGGGACTTATTTTCGGACCGATTCTGATCTCGTTTACCGTTCTTCTGGTTCAGGTATACCGAAATGAATTTTCTGACGAAGAAACCCCTCCGGAACTACAGCTGCCCAATAATGATGAAGATAATAAAGTTGATTTAATTGTATAAAAAGTGGAAGGAATAAACCCGGAAATACTCAAAGAAATATGTATCGTTAAAATGCCTTTCGGAAAATATGAAGGCACTGTGCTTGCCGATCTCCCGGTCAGCTATCTGGAATGGTTCAACCGTACCGGAATGCCGAAAGGAAAGCTGGGAATGCAGCTGGCAACGGTATATGAAATAAAATTAAACGGTCTTATGGATCTGCTGGCCCCCATCAGGGCTTCAGTAAGGAAATAGTATTTTGACTGTTAAACCAATTCAGGCGGCATCGGAGATGCCGCCTGAATTGGTTTATCCCTTAAGCGCTGCAATTTCGTCTCTTAATTTGGCGGCCTTTATAAAATCAAGGTTTTTGGCTGCGGCCTCCATTTCTTTCTGTTTCTGAGCAATCATTTTATCAAGATCTTCGCCACCGTAACTGGCTTTTGCTTCTGCGGCTTTCTGAAGAATCTCTTTTTGGGTGTATTTTTCGTCTGGGAAATCCTTGCTTCTTCCCACCAGGCTTTCAGATATTTTTTTGTTCAGGGCCTGAGGGACAAGTCCGTGTTCTTCATTGTACTGCATTTGCTTGGCGCGGCGGTATTCGGTTTCATCAAGGGTGGCCTGCATGGATTTTGTGATCTTATCGGCATACATAATGGCTTTTCCGTTAATATTCCTTGCAGCCCTTCCCACTGTCTGAATCATGGATCTTCTGCTTCTCAGCATACCTTCTTTATCGGCATCAAGAATGGCAACAAGGGAAACTTCCGGAAGATCGAGGCCTTCTCTTAATAAATTTACCCCGATCAGGACATCAAAAAGCCCCAGACGAAGATCCTGCATGATCTGGATACGTTCCAGGGTTTCCACGTCAGAGTGAATATACCGGGTTCTGATTCCGAATTTTGTAAAATATTTGGTAAGCTCCTCAGCCATTTTTTTAGTCAGGGTTGTTACCAGTACCCTTTCGTCGGCATCCGCTCTTTTCTGGATTTCTTCCATCAGGTCATCAATCTGATTCAGTGTGGGTCTCACCTCAATAATCGGATCTAAAAGTCCGGTAGGACGGATGATCTGTTCAATATAAGCTCCTCCTGTTTTTTCCAGCTCATAATCGGCAGGGGTTGCTGAAACATAAATTACCTGGTTCTGCATGGCTTCAAACTCCTCAAATTTCAGGGGTCTGTTATCCATAGCGGCAGGAAGCCTGAATCCGTATTCTACCAATGACTCCTTTCTGCTGCGGTCACCGCCGTACATGGCGTGTACCTGTGGAACCGTTACGTGGCTTTCATCAATGACCATCAGGAAATCTTTAGGGAAATAATCGATAAGGCAGAACGGTCTTGTTCCCGGAAGCCTTCCGT
Source organism: Chryseobacterium sp. (assembly GCA_031277615.1). Lineage (GTDB taxonomy): Bacteria > Bacteroidota > Bacteroidia > Flavobacteriales > Weeksellaceae > Chryseobacterium. Next base: position 91,666 of record JAITMC010000034.1, read on the forward strand.
CCAGATACCTGGAATAATTTTCAATGCCCGAACAATAGCCCAATTCTTTAATCATTTCGAGATCCAGCTCAGTTCTTTCCTGAAGGCGTTTGGCTTCTAAAGGTTTTTCCACAGAATTGAAGAAATCAACCTGTTTTACCATATCGTCCTGGATTTCTCTGATCGCTCCGTTCAGGGTTTCTTTTGAAGTAACAAAAAGATTGGCCGGATAGATCTGGATCTGTTCAAAATTGGATTCCACATTTCCGGTTACCGGATCAAAGCTTTGGATTTTTTCAATTTCGTCCCCGAAAAACTGAATTCTGATGGCGTTGTCCGCATAAGCAGGGAAAACATCAATCACATCTCCTTTTACCCGGAATGTTCCTCTCTGAAACTCATTGAGGGTTCTGGCATATAGAGCATTCACCAAAGAATGCAATAAAGCTGTTCTTGTTACTTTTTCGCCGATGGCGATTGATATTAATGATTTATGAAATTCCGTGGGGTTTCCGATACCGTAAATACAGGAAACAGAAGCTACGATCAGAACATCCCTTCTTCCGGAAAGGAGGCTGGCCGTTGCGGAGAGACGCAATTTTTCAACTTCTTCGTTGATGCTCAGGTCTTTTTCAATATAGGTTCCGGTAGTGGCGATATAGGCTTCGGGCTGATAATAGTCGTAGTAGCTGACAAAATATTCAACGGCATTATCAGGGAAAAACTCTTTGAATTCCATGAATAGCTGAGCGGCAAGGGTTTTATTATGCGCCAGTACGAGAGTAGGTTTCTGTACATTCTGAACCACATTGGCTACGGTAAAAGTTTTTCCGGAACCTGTTACACCAAGCAGGGTCTGGTACTTCTCGCCGATCTCTATTCCTTCGGTAAGTTTTTCTATAGCTTGTGGCTGGTCGCCGGTCGGTTTATATTCTGATTGAAGATTAAAGTTCATAGGGAAATGATGTATAGAACAAAAATACGAAAGAAATAATTAGGCCGGATAAAGTATTTTATCTGAATGCAGAATAAGCATAAAGCTTGGAAGAAGAATTTCTGATGTAGTGAGTTGGATGATGGGTGATGGAAGATGGATGTTTGAAAGCCGTAAATATAAAGTGTTTATCGGTTCATATCTATCCTGTTGAAAATAGTTCATAAAAAAAGCGCTGAGGGTAGCGCTTGTTGTTCATGGTTATTGAAAAGATATTGCTGCGGGAAATCTGACAATAGTGGAGGTAGGTATACCGTTTCTGGTGGCCGGGTTCCATTTTTTATCTTTATTAAGGGCTATAAGCGTGCGGACCAGTTCATTATTGAATTTTTCATTATTGCCTGTAGCGGTAATCTGGCCTACTTTTCCTGTTTCATCGATATGAATGAGTGCCGTTGATTTTATCAATCCTTCTTTTCCTGCAAACAGGTTAGTATCATAAGTTTTACTAAGCTGTTTTTTCAGATCATCCCAACCGTCAGGAAGCTCAGCCTGAACAAAATCCTGATCAGTTGAGGCATTGGTATACTTACCTTCTTTGAGGTTGGATAAGTTTTTTGGAGCTATAGTGTCTGAAGATGGCTGATAAGCCTGTGTTTTGAATCCCATTGCAGTTGCGGATCTTTCCTTCTTTGATTTTTCAAAATAATCATGGGTCATCAGAGTCACCTGATAAGGCTGTGGATTTCTTGTTGTTCTCGCATTTTTAGCTACTTTGCTGATAGAAACATGGGAGAAATCAGACGTTTTGTAGTTCTTTAAAGAGCTGTTTTCTATCTTTTCTGAATCGATCCATACAGCATACTGGGTTTTATTTAAAAATGAATGAAGCTCATTTTCCGTAGGAATGCGTTTTTTCAGGCTGGGTATGACCACAAAGGTGATTTTCTGCTCATTTCGCTGTGCGTCCGTTAGCTGGTTATAAAGTTCTTCCAGTCTTATTTTATCTTCTGGGGTAATTTTTTTTGAAAACTCTGCATACTTTTTACTGTTCAGAAGATCAGAATATTTGTTGAGAATATCTTTAAATTCCTGATAAGGGTCAGCAGCTTCACTGCCGGCAGCTTTGTGAGCAATGATATCGGATTGTACGGTATTCATACTGTTGCCGGGATATTTTTTTTCGGCAAATAAGGTTGCGGCGATAGCAATGGCAATAAGACCTGTTGCCTTTTTAAGCGGGCTAAGTCTGGATTTTTTTGCATTCATCATGATAAATCGTTTTTTGGTATTGTTAAAATTAAATGAGTGGGTGAGCCTGGGATTTTGGCTGCTGATTATTTCATCAAGAATCAGATTCTGGTAATCTTTTATATTGAATCTGCTGTTCAGAACAGCCTCATCAGCCAGAAATTCGTGATTGGTGGTTATTGCTTTCTTATACAGAAACAAAACAGGATTGAACCATGTAAATATTTTGAATAGTTCAATAAAAATCAGATCCATACTGTGTTTCTGATCGATATGGCTTTTTTCATGGAGAAAAATTCTGGGGTCTAGCTCATCATCTTTTATGTAGTTTTCTCCCAAATAAATCGTATTCCAGAAACTGAAAGGAGCAATATTTTTTTGGATTAAAATTATACGATAATTCTGATATACTTCCTTTTTACCCTGTATTCTTTTGATGGCTGCAACAGATATTATATTCTTTATCAGTAACATAACAGTAACGATAATGTAAATGGTCCATATCATCTTTATCCAGTTAAAACTTTCTTCTGCAGGTTGTGTAAGGACGATCTGCTGTGTTGCTGCTTCCAGTATCAACTGCGGTTGGGTGTCGGGTTCAGTTGTGGGAGCCGGTGAGGTAAACGTTATAAAAGGAATTGTATAAGCGGCTATCAGAGCACCGATCAGATAAAACCTGTTAAATCTGTACATTTTCTCCTTCTCTAAAAGCAGGTAATAGACGGCGATGAATAGTGAGGAGCACAGAATGATTTTCAGAATGATCAGAAGCATAATTATTCTTTTATCTGTTCATCTATTATATTCCGGAGTTCTTTCAGCTGCTTCTGGCTGAGCTGGGTATTGGACGTAAAAAATGAAGCAAACTGAGTCACGGAACTATTGAAAAAACGGTCAATCATAGAAGTCATCTCTTCTCTGAAATATTCCCCCTTTTCTACCTTAGGATAGTATTCACGGGAATTTCCATACATTGTGTAGCCCACCAGGTCTTTGTTCTGCATTCTTTTCAGTAAAGTAGCAACGGTAGTGGCTGCGGGCTTAGGATCCGGATAAGATTCAAGAATATCCTTCATGAAAATCTTTTTTCCGGCCCAAAGAATTTCCATAAGATCTTTTTCAGAATCTGTTAGTTTTATCTCTTTCATTCTACAGATTTGTAATTTGTTCTACAAATGTAGAATAAAAATTTAAACCTGCAAATTTTTATGGCATTATTTTTCCATTCATTCTTATAATTTTTAATTCCAATAGTATGAAATTCAATAGATTTTATGTTCCGGTACTAAGTCTTGCTTTATTCCTGACCTCTTGCAAAAAGAGTAATGCCAATGCCCAGATGACGGGAAATGACGGCAGTGTAGAGACTGAAAAACCCAATTCTGATTATAAACCAGCCTTTAAAGGACAAACCAGAATTAAAGCCGTAAAAACTGCCGCAGCTTATCAGGTAGACATTCTGAATAAAGATTTGGGCCGCCCATGGGGAATTATCAACCTGCCGGACGGGAAGTTTCTTATTACCGATAAAAGAGGCCACATGAACGTCGTTTCCAAAGACGGAAAACAGGTTTCTAAAATCGAAGGCTTTCCAAAAGTAGATTCCAAAGGACAGGGTGGAATGCTGGATGTGGCACTGGATCCGGATTTTAAGACCAATAATATCATATATTTCAGTTTTTCAGAACCTTTTGGAAAAGGAAACCTGACCTCTGTAGCCAAAGGAAAATTATCTGCTGATCTGAAGAATATCTCGGATGTTAAAGTCATTTTCCGTGCAGAACCTTCGTACGACGGAGATAAACATTACGGAAGCAGGCTTGTATTTGATAAAGACGGCTATTTATTTGTAAGTACCGGAGAACGATCAGATAAGGTGACCAGAGTATATGCACAGAAAACAGATAATTATCTGGGGAAAATATTAAAAATAACCAAAGACGGCCAGCCGGCTCCGGGGAACCCGTTCATCGGAAAAGAGGGATATAAGCCGGAAATTTATGCCTATGGTATCAGAAGCCCTCAGGGATTGGCTATAGATGCCAACGGAAGCCTTTGGGATGTGGAAATGGGACCGAGAGGAGGAGACGAGATCAATCTGATCCTTCCGGGAAAAAATTATGGTTGGGGCGATGTTACCTATGGAATTGAATATTCAGGGCAGAAAGTAGGTGACGGAATTACCCGGAAAGAAGGAACCGAGCAGCCTGTTTACTATTGGGATCCCGTGATCTCTCCCAGCGGAGTTACCTTTTATACCGGAAATATGGAAGAATGGAAAGGAAATCTGTTCATTGGCTGCCTGAGTGGGGAGCACATCAACAGGATTATCATGAAAGATAACAAAGTGGTAGGGGAAGAGCGGCTTCTTGCAGATCAGAAAGAACGTTTCAGAGATGTTCTGGACGGGATGGATGGAAATCTGTACGCCGTGACCGACAGTGGTAAGCTCTATAAAATTTCTAAAAAATAAAAAACGCCAGCTGAAAATAGTCAGCTGGCATTTTTATAAGGAAGCTGGAAATGATTTTAAGTAATATCGTTCCCCTGAGAACCTTCGGTTTTCCTTTTTAGGGTTCCGGTCTTATCAAAACTTAAAATTAAGTCTGGCAAAAACCTGTCTTCCTGCAAAGCCCATCTGTACCGGGTCAAAAATTCCGCCGGCTTCTGTATTTCCTGAAGTTACATGCGTTTTTTGTAAAGTTGGATATCTGTTGAATATGTTTTTGCTGCCCAGCGTAAAGTTGAGGTTATTTGAAAGTTCATATCCAAAAGAGATATCAGTTGTTACTTTGGGGTTGTAGATCTGCTCAGAATCGTCGTACCCGATTAAGGTAACCTTATCAAATCTTACCAGCTGAAGATTGGCGTTGAACCTGCTGATTTTATAGTTGAGGTTCAGGTTAATCTTTGTTTTGGGAGCAGAAGCCAGAATAAATGCTCTTTCTCTGGCGCTTAGATAAACATCTTCTTTACCTTGTAACTGTGGTGAAGTATTGACTCTGGTGATTTCCATGTCATTATAGTTTCCTGCTAAAGTTGCTGTTAATTTTCCTGAACCTAAATTTTCATTATAACTTAAAATAACATCAATTCCTTTGGTTCTTGTATCTATTGTATTGGAGAAAAATTGTACCTGATCTATAAGAGGATAAAGTTGCTGAAGCTCTGAAGGAAGTCCTGTTCTTGGAAAATAGCCGGTCAACACAATCCTGTTTTTTACACTGATGTAATAACCGTCAACCGTTGCTGTAAACTTACTCGTATTAAAAGTAAATCCGGCACTTCCATTGACAGAGGTTTCCTGTTTCAGTTGCTCAATTCCCACTCTGCTGGCAAGATCACTGTCGTTGGATGCCAATTGAATGGTAACCAGTTCACCGGCCTGAAAATTAGTGAACTGCTGGCTATAATACTTTTGAGCAAGAGAGGGCGCTCTGAATCCTGTAGAAACTGATCCTCTGAAAGCGAATTGAGGGGTAAAGGCATAGCGGGTTGCCAACTTGCCGTTCAACGTACTTCCGAAATCATTGTAATTCTCGAATCTTCCCGCAGCGCTGATCATCCATTTATCTGTAACGTCAAGTTCCGTGTCAATATAGGCTGCAAAATTTTTTCTGCTTTTGTTTAAATTAACAGAATAACCGGGAAATCCCTGTGCTCCTCCCGGACGGTAGCGCACAGGATCAGAACCGGGAATTGTTACCCATAAATTTTGAGGCGTGTTTGCTGTAACTACATTTCCGTTGATGTCATACATGGCATACGAAGCATCTTCTCCTTTTATAATCTCAAATTTTTCATATCTGTATTCGGAACCGAAAGCAATGTTTAGACCTTTAAGAACTTTGAATTGTCTAACTGCGTTAAAGCCTGTGGTATTTTGTAACAATGAATGTCCTCCGGCATCAAAACTGGTGGGAGATTTAAGCCCCATTGTTGCATTCAGAGTCCGGTCAATCTGATAAGTAAATCTATTATCTCCAAATGCATTATAGAAATCAACATCCCAGTCTGCTACTTTAAATTTTAATCCATTGTCGAAGGTAAAATCTGTAATACTTGTATTTTCAATTGGATCGAAGCCGTTAGGATAGATTTCCGGAATATTTTTATCATCATCTGCCGTTCTTGTCCATGCGTAAGCCTTTGTATTTCTGTGTGAAAAGCCCTGGCGGGAATAGAATTTCAGTCCGTCAGTTAAAGGAAGTTCAATATTCCCGAAGAAATAAACATTTTGTGCCTTTGCATCCCCAAAACGTTGTCTTGGGGCAAGACTTGGTTTATTATAAATCTCAGGATTTGCATTTCTGATAGCGTAATCTTTATTGATAAACTCTGCGGTGAAATTACCGAAACCTCCTTTGTTTCCTATTTTTGTTCCCAGGTTTCCGTTGAAATTAAACGTAATTCCATCTGTTTTATGATCAGAAACCACATCCTTATCTCCCGGACTTTTAAACAGGTTCATTCCATAGAAAGCATTGCCTTCAAAACCTTTATCCCGATCATTTAAAATAACATTAATGACACCGGCAATCGCATCTGAACCATATTGAGCCGAAGCTCCGTCACGCAAAACTTCTACTCGTTTTATCGCTCCGATGGGAATCGTATTCATATCATATCCTGTATTCCCTCTTCCCTTGGTTCCGAAAAGATTAATCAGTGAAGACTGGTGGTATCTTTTTCCATTAAGGAGCAAAAGAGTCTGATCCGGTCCGAGTCCTCTTAAAGTGGCCGGATCTACCGCATCAGCACCATCAGACCCGGATTGTTTGTTAGAGTTAAAAGAAGGGGCGGAGAATTGTAAAAGCTGATTTACTTCCACCTGACCTGTAGACTGGCTTACCTGTTTGATGTCTATAACGTCAATGGGAACCGGAGTATTGGTAACCGTTCTTTTTTTGTTTCGGCTCCCGGTGATGGCTATTTCGTCTATTTTTGATTCTTTTGTCAGGGTGTCTTTTACCTGCTGAGCATAAGACAACGAAGATGCCGTAAGAAAAATAACGCTAATGTATTTTATCTTCATATTGATAATTTTGAGTGATGGATAACTCAAAATTATCAATATTTATTTTTAAATCAACAATTAAATTATTTATTTATTATGAATGTCTTAATTTTATATGATTCGTATTGAATTAAAGAAAAATAATAGCTAAAAAATTAAATTTAACGAAAATTTTTAATATTAAAAACTAGTGATGATTCTGTTAAGGCCTTCTTCCAGAATTTCCTGTGATGTCGAAAAGCAGATTCTGATATGGCCTTCCGCTCCTTTCCCAAACCACCTTTCTGAACCTGGAACAACGGCAACTTTTCCCTGTTGCAAAACATGCTGGGTAAAGTCTTCGCTGGACATTCCGTTTTCAATTTTAGGAAATAACACAAAAGTAGCTTCCGGAAGGTTGGGGGTTAAAATATCGGTCTGACTTAAGGTTTTAAAAGCCAGATCCCTGTTACTCTGCAGGTGGGCTAAAAATTCCCTGTACCATGGTTTGGCCCTTTCCAAAGCGACACTTCCCGCAATCTGCGAAAGTGTTGAAACTCCTTCAATGGTAGAGTTGAAATTTGATTTCTCCGTAAAATCCTCAAGAATATCGGTATCATTGCACAGAACTGCCCCGATTCTTAAACCGGCCATTCCAAACGACTTTGAAAATCCATATACGGTAAAACTTTTTTTCTTAGCCTCTTCAGAAACAGAAGAATACGTATGAAACTCTTTTTGATCATAAACGATATCACTCCAGATTTCATCGCTCATTACCCACAGATCATGGGATGACGCAATTTCGGAAACCTTTTTCAGGACGTCTTTAGAATACACTTTTCCAAGAGGGTTGTGAGGGTTGCAGATGCTGATCATTTTTGTTTTCGGATTGATCAGGGAAATCATTTTCTCAAAATCGATAGCTCCTGTAATAGAATCTACGGGACATAATCTAACGGTTCCGCCCACAGCTTCCACCGATCTTTTGAACAGGAAATCCACAGGATCCAGAATGATGGCCTCATCCCCGGGAGACAGCACATAAGAGGCAACCAGAAACATTCCCTGTGCGGCACTGTTCACGGCCAGTACATTTTCCGGGCTGAAATGTCCGTGCTTTTCCGTATTGAAATGTTCTGCTACATTTTTTTTGAATTCCGGAAGTCCCGAAAACGGCCCATAGCTCAGATAGCCGTCCTTTAAATATTCTATAATGCCTTCTTCAATAGCAGGTGCTGTTCTGAAGTCCGGATCTGCAGCGGTAAGAGGAATGATCCCGTCTTCTACGGCTGCCCATCTTCCGTTGTAAGCTTTTCTTTTTAAAGCATCAAAATTGATATCGTTATTAGTAAACATTTCTTTATTTATATGAGATTGGTAAAATATTTTCAGTCTGCTGATGCAGGGGAAGCAGAAACTGGTTCAGCAGGATTCTGCCATTGTTGATATGCGTTTCTATTTCAGGCTTTCTTTCTGCTTCATATTTTTTAAAGGCTTCCGTCATGGTCTTTTCTTCAAGCAGTTGCCGGGTCAGACTGAAAGAGTCTTTCAGGGCAGAAGTAACGCCCTGGCTGGTGAAAGGGATAAGGGGATGAGCGGCATCACCAATGAAAACAATATGGTCTTTATAAAACGGGTTAAGCTGTTCCAGTTCGTAAACCCTCCACAGATGAACATTTTCATAGCTGGAGCCTTTTACGATATCAGCAACGAGAGGATCCCAGTCATCAAAAACCTCAAACATATACTTTTTAAGACTCTCCACCGAACATTCTTCGCAAATCCTGTATTTTTCATTATCAAACTGTGAATACCATAAAACCGTATCCGCAGAAAGTTTAAGAATTCCAAAAGCGAGACCTCCATCTTCATGGTGGAATTTCATAAAGTTACAATCCAGGCGGGCAGCGATATCCTTACATCTGATGATGTTCACGACTTCGTTTTCCTGTACGGTTCTCATCTTTTCGTCTTTGAAAATATCTCTTCTGATGCGGCTCTTGGAACCGTCGGAAACGATGATCATATCAGAATCCACATAAGTACCATCGGAAAATTTTAGTTTTCCAGGCTGTACAGAACAGTGGGACAGCGTTTCGCCATAAGAGATTTTTTCTGCCGGAATATTCTGAGAAAGAATGTGGATCAAAGAGCTTCTTGAGATCACAAAAACATTATCCAGATCTTTTTCAGCCAGCACTTTTCCTTTGTGTGAATACCGGATGTATTTCTTTAAAAAATTACCGTGTTCAAACAGAAGAGAAGGATCAATAATCTGGGAAAGATATTCAATCCCTTCGTGAGGAAGAAGAAAGCCGTGTCCCGTTAAATCATCCTTTTTTCTACGTTCATAAATATGGTAATCGAAATTGTGTTTTTCTAAGTAACCCGCTATGCTTAAGCCGGATATACCGGCGCCCACGACAGCAATTTTGTTCATTTCGGAATAATGGCGTTTTTCAAGTTAGTGTTTCAGCTTACTTTAATTCATAAGCATTTTAAAATATGTGCAAATGTAAATTAAAAAGATTCATGATTTGAAAAAAATAAATTAATTCAGTTTAAAATTGTGAATTAATAAAATGAAAAGCATAAGATATTGAATATTTTAAGAGAGGTTATTCACCATTAATGAAATGTAAATGGCTTGAAGTCAGGATTAAAGCATGTCAGGGGTTTTCATGCTTAAGAAAAAGTGGTTAAGAAGTCCGGATTCAGAGAAAGAAAAACCGGGAAAAATCCCGGTCTTTTTTATGCTTTTTCAAGTTGAACGGTAAAATGTCTCAACAGGTCCGGCTCCCAGGTAATTCTGTAGCCTTTTGAAACTTCATTTCTTCTTTCATATACATTTCTGATGGCTGCCGCAATATAATCCATATGATTGTTGGTATACGTTCTTCTCGGAATGGCAAGACGTACCAGCTCCAGCTTCGGATAACGGTTTTCTCTTGTTTCCGGATCTCTGTCTGCCAAGAGCGTTCCGATTTCAACCGTTCTGATGCCCGCTTCTTTATAAATCTCAAGACCCAGGGTCTGGGCAGGATATTCTTCTCTTGAAACGTTAGGAAGAAAATTAAGCGAATCAATAAAAACAGCGTGACCACCGATAGGTTTCTGAACAGGAATTCCGTATTCGATCAGTTTATTTCCAAGATATTCCACCTGGGAAATTCTGCTTTCCAGATACGCGAACTCAGTTGCCTCATCAAGCCCTACTGCCAGTGCAGCCATATCTCTTCCGGCCATTCCTCCGTAAGTAATGAATCCTTCGTAGATAATGGTGAAGTTGGATGCTTTTCTGAAAATTTCTTCACTGTTTAAAGCGATAAAACCTCCGATATTCACCAGGCCGTCTTTTTTAGAACTCATCGTCATTCCGTCTCCATAAGAGAAAATCTCTTTACAGATCTCTTTGATGCTTCGGTTTTCCTGGCCTTTTTCTCTTTTTTTAATGAAGTAAGCATTCTCTGCAAATCTGGCGGAATCGAAGAAAACGGGGATTCCATATCGGTCTGAAAGCTCTTTTACCGCTTTCATATTCTCCAAAGACACCGGCTGCCCTCCTGAAGAATTACAGGTAATTGTAATTAGGCAGAAAGGAATATTTTCTTTAGGGTGGCTTTTGTAGACTTCCTCCAGTTTCTCGAGGTTGATATTTCCCTTGAATGGATGGAGGTCATTAATGTCGAAAGCCTCATCAATGGTACAGTCAATAGCGTGGGCTTTTCTGAATTCGATGTGACCTTTTGTAGTGTCAAAATGAGAGTTCCCGGGAACCACATCACCTTCTTTTACCAAAACTGAAAAAAGAACATTCTCAGCAGCTCTTCCCTGATGGGTAGGAAGCAGATATTTAAATCCTGTAATGTTTTCAACGGTATTCTGAAGCTGATCAAAAGAACGGGATCCCGCGTAGCTTTCGTCTCCGGTCATCAGGGCACCCCATTGTCTGTCAGACATTGCTCCGGTTCCTGAATCGGTAAGAAGGTCTATGAAAACCTGTGATGATTTCAGATTGAATAAGTTATAATTGGCTTCTTTAAGCCATTGCTCTCTTTCTTCTCTTGTAGACTGGCGGATTTCCTCCACCATTTTGATGCGGAAAGGCTCCGCGTACGGTAAGTTCATGCGTTATTTTATATTAGATTGTTAAAGAAAATCGGGTTTGAAAATAATTTCAAATTCATCAAAGTATAGGTAAAGCGGAGAAAGGATTACTCCGGGGCTTTAAATATATTGTCATCAGAATGAAACCCGGCTACACCGCCGCTTACTGCAAACTTCATGGCTGAAGCCGCAGTCATTCCAACTACAGGTTTGATGTTTTTTTCTTCCGTAACAATTACCCATCCTGAAATCGCGTAGGAATGGGGCAGATATACCGCAACGTAATTGTGCTTGTCAACGTCCGACATCTCTTTTTGAGTCAAAAACCCGATTCTCCAGATTTCCGGATTTTCATTGGTTTTTACCCAGACAGGGTCGTTGAATTTCTTTTTGTCGCCTACAAAGGAAGACATAACGTCTTTTGTAGGAGTATAGATATGTTTTACTCCGGGAGTTTTCTCCAGAAGGCTGTCCATAGTATCGAAAAAGAACCTCCCGATCACGAATTTATTTCCCAGATAGCCGAGAATTGCCGTGAACAGAATTGTAGAAACAAATACCAGCCCCGGGATTTCCTTCGCTACCGAAGGAATAATATTGTCAATTGCGCTTACAATATACCAGATCACAAATATGGTAAGCCCTATAGGACCGATAATAACCAGTCCCTGAAAGAAATTTTTCAGAAAGAAATTGGCAATATTTTCGAAGCGTAACTTTTTCAATGCTAACCTGTATTAACCGTGTATTGTTTCTTTATTTCCGTAAGATTTAATGATACCGGCTTCATATTCAAGCCATGCGTCCCAACGTTTGTTTACCTTTTCAGGATCACCTAACTGTCTTGCGAAACCAATAAAGGTGGTATAGTGATTGGCTTCGGAGATCATCAGTTCTCTGTAGAATTCTCTAAGTTCTTCATCCTTGATGTTTTCTGTCAGTACTTTGAACCTTTCACAGCTCCTGGCTTCAATCATCGCTGCGAAAAGCATCTTGTCTACGATAAGGTCTTCACGGCTTCCCTGGATAATAAATTTAGCCAGTTCATTTACATAATCATCTTTTCTGGCTCTTCCGAAACGGTAACCTCTTTTTTTGATGATCTCATGAACCTGGTTGAAATGGTCAAGCTCTTCCTGTGCAATGGCAAGAAGCTCTGTAACGATTTCAGGATATTCCGGAAGCATGGTGATCAGGCCGATTGCATTGGTCGCTGCTTTTTGCTCGCACCAGGCATGGTCCGTTAAAATTTCTTCAATGTTTCCCTCTGCAATATTTGCCCACCTTGGATCGGTAGGAAGTTTCAACTTAAACATGCGGTAAATTTTTTGTAAATTTAAAACAAATTAGACAGATTCAGTGCTTCCGTTTCCGCAGAATTTACTTTCTGTTGGTTTTTGTTTAAATGATTTCCGAAACCATTGCTGATCAGCCTTATTTTCTTCAGCGTTTTTAAAATCTTATCCGGCTGCTGTTTTTTTTCTGAAAAATTCCAGGATTTTCCATCCTGAGGTGTCTATTCTTTTTAAGCCGGAAGCAATAATAAAGGCTAAAATCACATTAATACCATAAATAAGTATCATCAACAGCCACCATGGCATATGTTCCTGCAAAACCACCACCATGAAATAAACAAGAGACGAACTGATTCCCTGGGCGAAATAGAAGAATATGGCATTCTTTCCGATATACGTCACAAAACTTTCTTTGGTGATTTTTAATCTGTTGTAAAGCACAAATAAAGTGGTCAGAGAAAATAAAGTCCAGATGATATAAGGAATTTTCGGTGGAAATTTATTTTTATTGATCTTATAGAATACATCGCTTCCATAATACCAGAACATCCAGATTAAAGCGATGGCTACGAGTGAATATAGGACAGGAATCATTTTTGACGGAATTTTTTTACCCTTCATTCTGTTGGCAATTAAGAAAACCGCCAGATAAAAGGCAACGTAACCCACCTGGCCTGAAGGATAATATTCCGGGAATATATTGAATAATAAGGTGAGACCTATACAAAGAGCAATGAACCAATGGATATGCTTAGGGAAAAACCTTAAGATAAGTACACCGAATACGGCAAGGATAAAGTACACTTTAAGATACCAGAAACTTCCCATAACTACCGGAAACGTATCGGCATTGGTATACTGATGAAGATACCAGTTCCCCAGGTTCTGCCATTGTGGATATCCGGAAATGCCGGTTGCTGCATATCTGGACCCGAATGTTGAATAAAATTTCTGAAGCCATTCCAGTGAAAAGAAGCTAAGCCCAAAGACTTTGAAAAAATAATCCAGGAAAAAGAGGACGGTTACAAAGATCATGTACGTAATCTGCAGTTTCAGCAGCCGGTAAAATGTTTTTTCAATATTAGATCCTGAGGTAATTCCGCTTAAGGCATAAAAAAGCGCCACATCAAAGACCAGAGAAAATACCCGTACTTCTGCAGGGATATAGAATTGTCCCGACCAGAACGCCGTATGGATAAAAATAATGGAAAGTGTTGCCATTCCCTTGGCAAAATCAATATAGAGATCTCTGTTCATAGATTGATGATATGGCTCAAATGTAATTAAACTTTCGGATATGGATCAAATAAACAAAAAAGAGGCAGAACACGAATGTTCCGACCCCTTAAATTAAATATGCTAAAAATGAATGTTTACTTAAGATGTTTGAATTCTTCTGCAGAAATTTCTCCGGACTGGATCTTTCTGAGCTCATCCATATACTTGCTCATATAAGCATCGATCTCCGGATTCTGGGCATTTTTCCCCATTTTATACGTTCCGCTCAGAACTCCCTGGTAATAATAGAAGAAGTTATAATCAAAGTTGGAAGCCGTAAGGTCATACTGTCCCAGAAGGAAACCTAAACGCACCGCAGATCTTCTCTGAGCCGGTGTTCCGTGATGCCCCGGGCTTGAGGTCTGATAATCACCGATGCTCTGTGCAAATTCATAGGCTGCAGCAATTTCGGTAAAGTTGGTTTTGTTGTAGCCGTTAGGTCTTCTCAGATAATATCCGGCAAATCCGTCCGCTTCCAGCTCGTTAGGCCTGGCCGTTGATTCGCTTACAGAAGGCAGTCCGAATATATACTGAAGCTGATGTCCGTATTCATGAGCGAGTATCATGGCATTTACAATGTCACCGCCTTTGTTTTTGGCATCATAATAAATAGCATACCCGTAATAGATCTTTCCTGTAGAGTAAGAAATCGCATTGTAGGTGGAGTTGAAGTTGGAAGGATCATCTACAAAACGCAGGGTGGGACTGGTTTTTCCCCACAGACCGGCAATTTTGGTCATCTGGGCATTCATGAAGTTGGTGTCTGTAGAATTTTGAAGGGCTGTTTTCAGTACGGATGATGAAGTCCAGTACTGATCTACATAATAGCAGGTCTTCTCAAGTTCTCCGGGCTGTTCAATTCTTGAAGCCTGGGTCTGAGCTTCCGGAAGAACGGATTCTTCCGTCTGGTCGTCACGGCATCCTGTGAGCGAGAATGCTGCAATAGCTCCTGCAAGTAGACAGGAATTAAAATTAAATTTCATATAAAATTGTTTTTGGTGAAAACGAAGGTATGAAATTATACTTTAATTATAAGCACTTTAGTGTTAAAAATTATTCAAAGCATAGTGAAATGATTTTAGGCTAAAAAAATAGGGGATTGATTGTAAGTTATTTAGAAATTTATTCTTATATTTGCACCTCGAAATAACTAAAAATTTTATAAACAATGTTTGCAATTGTAGAAATAGCAGGGCTTCAATACAAAGTTGAGCAAGACCAGAAGTTGTTTGTAAACCGTTTAAAAGGAGACAAAGGAGGAAAAGTTTCTTTCGATAAAGTACTTCTTACTGTAAACGGTGCAATCACTGTAGGCGCCCCAGCTGTAAGCGGAATCACTGTGGAAGCAGAGATCCTAGACCACGTAAAAGCTGATAAAGTAATCGTTTTCAAAAAGAAAAGAAGAAAAGGTTACAAAGTGAAAAACGGTCACAGACAATCTTTAACTCAAATCGTAATCACTGGTATTACAGGATTTGAAGGTGGAGCTAAAAAAGCTGCTGCTAAAAAAGAAACTGTGAAAGGTGAAGTTCTTTCTGACAACGCAACTGTTAACTTTGGTGAAGATCACGAGCTGAACTATCACTTAAAGAAAAACAACTTGTCTCAGTCTAAAGAGAACAGAGAAACTTTAATTACTTTAGGTAAAGCAGTTAAAGTTGAATTAGAGAAGAATGTTCTTACCCATGAAGAAGTAGATGCTGCTATCATCAAGAACATTGATCAATTTAAAGCACTTAATAAATAATCCAGTAATAAAATGGCACACAAGAAAGGAGTCGGTAGTTCCAAGAACGGTAGAGAGTCTCACTCTAAAAGATTAGGTGTGAAGATTTTCGGAGGACAAGAAGCTATTGCCGGAAATATTATTGTTAGACAAAGAGGTACTCAGCATCACCCAGGTGATAACGTGGGAATCGGTAAAGATCACACTTTGTTCGCACTAGTAGACGGTAAAGTAGTTTTCAGAAAGAAAGCAAACAACAGATCTTTTGTATCTGTAGAGCCGAACGCATAATTAAAAGCGTTTTATAAAAATTAAACCTCAGCTGATGCTGAGGTTTTTTTATGTCCCAAAGTTAAAAAATATCTATGATATTCTATTGTTGGTGAAATATTTTTATATTTGTTAATCATCAGATACCAAATCCATTGCGGAAGCCGAAAAGCATAAAGAGTAGGCAGCAGATTAAAATCAAAATAACTATGAAAAATTTGAAAAAACTAACCAAAAGAGAATTGAGAATGATCGGTGGCGGAGCTTTGCTTTGCCCGGCTCCGGCCACTACCTGCGCAGAATGGTGTACGTGGACAGCAGACCAGAGACGCCGATGCAGAAATATGGTTATGGATCCGGAGCCATGCGGATGTTAATATAAACAACATTATTGAATCATAAATCCTGGCTTTGGCTGGGATTTTTTGTATGTAAGTGTAATTTATTTTAAAAATCTGCGTTATTTTAAAATAAATTATATTTGTTACAGGATCAATTCCTTGCGATAGCCGAAAAGCATACAGAGTAGGCCAACCCAATCCACATCAGTATGAAAAATTTGAAAAAATTATCAAAAAAGCAGCTGAAATCCATTTCTGGTGGTTTCGACTGCAGAAAACTGACCGACGAGCAATATTGTGCAATACCCCCGGCTCAGCGTCCGTTCTGCCAATATCCGCAAACATTAGTTCCTCGCTGCAACGACAACGAGATGTAATTAAAAGATTGAAATCAAAAAGAAACACCCTCCGGAAAGAGGGTGTTTTTATTATTAGAATCCTGTTTGAAAACCAGATTTTATGTCGACCGTTGAAATATCCTGCCTTTAGTTGGTTTACAGAATTCCGGAATTCTTTTATTTCTTAATGAATTTTGAAGTCGAAGTGGTTCCGTTTGGATTTCTGACGGTAATAAAATATACTCCAGGCTTTAAATACTCCACAGAAACCTGATTACCGGAAATCTCTTCCGTTTTAATAATCCTTCCGGAAGTATCATGAATACTAATCCCTGTTATTTTGTCTTTGGAACTAATGTTTAAAATGCTGCTTACCGGATTAGGGGATATTTTCAGCTGGAAAGCTTCACTGGCTACCTCAGAAACTCCCAGTGATGAAGAAGTCACTTTGAGGTTATCTACATCTAGTCCATAACCGTAGTCTGCGACCCCTTCTAATGCGATCTGATAGGTTGCTGAAGGATTAGGCAGGTTGATGACCCCGGAATTAATCCAGGTAGGAACATTGGAGTCAAATGAGGAAATGAGCGTCCATTCGCCGGAAGATGAAGTTCTGTAATAGATATTCAAAACATTCTGATCCTCATCCCATGCCATATTTCTGTAATAAAAATCCAGTGTAGGATTGGAGATCCCGGACAGATCCATTACAGGGCTGATGAATCTTGCTACTGCATCTCTGCTGTGCGATCTGGTGTCGAAAACAGCCATTTGAGAACCTTGGTATGCTCCGGACGAACCAAAGTATCCTACGCTGGTACTGCTTTTTATACTCCAGAACAATCCGCTTGGTACAGAGCTGTTGGTTCCTGTAATGTATTCACAAACCCATTGTGTGGAAGTGGGTGAAGAGGTTTCAAATGTTTCAGTCCAGGGAAATGTAGTTACCTGTGCGTTAATGACAGTAGTGGTAAACATTAAAGAGTAGAGTAATTTTTTCATATAAAAGTTTTAATATTTTCCACTAAGTTATTAAATTTTATTAATATTATAATTTTATGGTTATTTTTTTGTTAAATTTATTTATTATTAGTAATATTTTAATTAAAAATTTATTTTTAAAATTGCTCTGTATGTTTAATGGATCGTTTTTTAATCAAAAAAATGACCCGCAACTGAAACAAAGTTGCGGGTCATTCTTTTTTATCATTTAAAATCCTACCTGGAATCCAGCTTTCACACCGAATGTTGAAATACCGGGCCGGTCGAGGTAATTTCCTCTCCAGTTAAAATCAACCCTGAAGATCCTTAAATTTCCGAATCCGATATTTTCAATACCGAAACCATATTCAAAATAGATTTGTTCGCTGGGTGCTGAATATTTGAATCCTTCCACATTGATCGCTTTAGAAGCGTCACTCAAGGTTCCGTAAGCTCCCCGGATGAAGGCAATTTCCCTCAGCTTCAGCTTTTTGATCAGAGGAATGAAAGAAAGGATCTTGCCGTTAAAATGATGCTCCAGATGAAGGGTTGAGTAAGTATCTGCTACAAACTCATAATAATTAAGCTGGGCAAAAGTATTCGGAGCGAGGCTGTAAGACTGGTTTCCCGGAATCACATTCTGCAATGCAAGAGGAAGCGTGTCAAAGGTTTTTCCGGCCTCAAAGCTTAACAATGTTTTACCCCAGCTTCCGAGAAGGATGGGTTTGTAGAACATAAACTGAAGCTTATTGTAGTTATAATCTGCGTTGAAGAGTCCTTCAATACCTCTGGTGTATTTTAAAATGATGGTAGGAGCCAAAGTGCCGTGCTCATAACGGTCTACTCCGGTTTGGGAGAACTTGGCACCAGGTCTCGCGATAAGGCTGAGGGTAACGTGTGAGTCATTAAGCGTTTTCCTCAAATTGCCGTCACGGTAATACATCAGGCTGAACTTGTCAGGATTGGCAGATTTGATGCTTTGTAAAGTCCCGTCTATTCTTACCTGGAAATTTTTCCACGGTTCAATAGAGGCAAAAATATTGGTTTTATTAATAGAGCTTAATGAAGCGTTTTCTCCTCGTGCAAAGATGGTGGAAGAAGCAAAAGTTCTGGCCATAATCCCGTCGTCGTTGGTAAGCTGTACTCCAAGCTGCTCAATATCTCTTTTGGTTCCGGCTCCGATCATGAAACGGTTGACCCTGTTGAACATATATCTTGCTTCGGCTCCGTATTTCACCTGCTGGTCCTTGAATCCGTAAGCGGTATAAAACTGGATTCTCCAGGGATCGTTCTGTCCGAAGTAGGTTCTGGCTCCCAGTCTTATTCTGTCGCCCTCCACTTCGTTCTTTCCGTAGATAGAGAAAATAGGACCGATATCAATCCCTTTAAAAGCGTTGTAGTATCCGGAGGCAAGGGTTTCGTACAATTTAACGATACGGTTGAATTTTGGAGTCTTTTGAAGCTTATCTAGCATTTCGTACACTCCCTGTTCGGATTTTGATAATGAATCCGGTCTTGCTTTTACCCAATAGGCATCATCTTTATCCACAAACCGGTCATCATATTCCTCTTCTTTGCGGGTGAAAACACTGGCTTCAAGGGGTTTATTGAATTCGTAATTGGAATAATCCACCGACCTTTTTGCAAGAATGCTTTTAGATGTTTTTTTCTTTGAAAAAGGAGTCAGTTCTATTTCTGTAACAAATTTCTTGGGAAGAAAGGTGTTTTCATCAGGATTGTCATATTCCAGCTCTGTGGAAATTCCGTTGATAAAGTTCACATTGATCTTCTGGGTTGATTTTAAGGTAGCCCCCAGAACGGCATAGCTGTCCGTATCAATATAAAGGTAGCCCTGAAATGCCAGAACATCTTTTCTTTTCGGCTGATATCTTATTTTATAAGCATTTTCGCCCCGGATATCAATCGTGTCAACCAGATTGTAGTCATAGGTGCTGAATCCTTCTGATCCAACGGGGCTTTGGAATCCCATATCAAAATAATTCAGTGTATTGTCATAAATATTGATATCCCGGTAAAGATTTTTAGCCGTAATCGTGATCACCTGGTTGTCCTGGAATCCTGAAGTTTTCTGAGCGACCAGCATTCTTTTGGTTCTTTTCCCCGGTTTGTTTTCTCCGAAGTTTTCATAAATCGATTCGTTCAGGAAAATAGGAAGGCCAATTTTTCCGCTGGCTGTGGAATCTGCATAATCGAAAATAAAATCAAGCTTATTGAAGATTTTTTTCTTCATGAAGGTACTGTCCAGATTGTTGGCATCAAACTGAATTTTTTCGTATTCTTTATAGGTGTAGGTATCAAATTTATCTAAACCGTTGTTTCTTTTCCTCTTCCATACTTCCTGCATAATTGCGTATGCCGGATTTTCTTTCTTGTTCTTGTATTTAGGTTTTGCATTATTGATGACGATTTCATCAATAGAGCTTACTTTTTCCTGCGAAAGCTTTACCAATATATTTCCTGCATTGTCTGCCGTGGGAAAAATAGTTTCCGGTGAATAACTTTTTTTGGAAAATCTTAGTCTGTAAATAATACTGTCGGATTGAATACTGAAACTTCCGCTAGAAGTTGTCAAAGTGGGGGTACTGTTTTCATTAACGAAAATGTCAACACCGGAAATTTCCCTGTTGGTTTTGGCGTCAACGATCCTCCCGCCGGCCGTATTTTGGGCATGTGCAAGAAAGGAAAGAAAAAACAGAAAAAGCAGATTACAATATTTGGAGTTTTTGTGTAACATCATTTGGTTCTTCAGGCAATTAGCATAAACAAAAAGCGTGCTGTTTATTAAAATAAGATCATAAATTTTAACGTTTTATGCGATTAATCACAAAACTACAAATGTAACGAAAATAATGCGATAAGATTGTGTGTCTTAAGAGGTTCTGTTTGAATGTTTATAACTATTATTTGAATCGGTCTTAATGATAGTTTTCCAGTTCTGGTGTGGATAAGTCTGTAAGCCCTTGAAATAAAGAAAAATAATCAACTCCAGTAAGTGTTGGTTACTATATTGGTACAAGGTTTTTGTGGATTAATCAAATCCTGTTATCGGGCTAATTCACATCTTATCCACGGCTTTTCAAGATCTTTTTGTGAGCAGTTCACACCTGATTCACATCTTTTCCATGAGTTATCCATATGATTTTATAGGCTTTTAAACAGGTTATTAATCGGCTATTAACAGCATACTAATACGTTTTCCACAGGTTATCCACAATTGCGCTTAAAATAACCATATAAATCCAACCGCTACTAAGGTTTCTGGGAAGAGAATGATTTAAGCTGAAGGATATCCTGATCATTAATCTAAGTACTTTATTGATTATGAATTTTATGATTTCTGACGAGTTGCTGAACGGTTACGTAACTTATCAGGAAGAAAGTGAGCTTGAAAAAGAAGCCATTTCGATAGAGAAACTTATCAGTAAAAGAGTTTCATTAGAATTGGAAAAACTATAACAGTCGTTTACCAGAATATTTTAAGAGTCTGGTAGGGTCTTTTGGGATAGAAGAATCAATTAGATTAAAAATTGTTCGCCGAAATTTTAAGTTTTAAGAAAAACCGAACGGATTATTACAGGAGCATTATCGGGGAGCTGCCAATGTTCCGTTTTGGGTTAAAATAACCTGGTCGTCTTTTTCTACTTCAAGGCTAACATCAGATCCGTTTTCTTCGGTAATGATATTTCTGTAAATTTTATAGATGTAATTTCCACTGGAAAAAGTAATGACATGGTTTCCGCCGCTTCCCAGAAAGTCCAGTTCTTCGTTGTTCAAAATAATATCAGGTTGCGAACTTTCTTTACAGCCTTTCTTCCAGGAAGCATATCTGTATTTCCCGTCAGGGAGCTCATCGATCCTGATCAGGTAGTGTTCTGTCTTTAATTTATAAACAGGTAGCTTGAATTTTTTTAACGAAGGATGTACGCTTTCTCTTTCCTTCTCGATCAGTTTCTTTCTTAAATTCTTTTCAAAAGAACTTTCGTAATTTACAGCTGTTATCTTTCCTTCATAGCTGTCTATCCATAAAGTGCCATTATCGAGCATAATTCCTCTCCAGCCAACTTCCGACCACTGTGATAGGGTTGAATGAGCAATCCTGTTGATGAGTATCTGATCAAAAACTTCACCGAATCTTTGCTGAAACTCTTTTTTATTTTTAATCTCAGGAATCGGATATTCTCTCCGTAAAGGGTAATTGATGTGATTTGAAATATCAGCTCTGTTATTCTTTTTAAATAATGAAATAATATGGTTGATCTTTGCCTTTTTGGAGGCATCGAGGTCTGCGTTTTGGGCATAGCCCAAATGATACATCAGAACGATCAGAAACAGAAACCTGAATTTCATGAAGTGGTTTTATCGGTAATACAGCAGTGAAATTACTGAAATAAATTTTTAATATAAATGTTTTTATCTGGATTTGTTTATAATTCCCTTTATGATCGTAAAAATATAGAATGCAAAGGCAGTAAAGTAAATGACAGCCAGCCCTGTATTCTTAAACCTCATATGCTCACTGTCGAATTCCCGGTATAATGCCGCTCCTAATATAACGGCTAAAGCAATGGCGATAATGGATGGTCCTTTTCTGTTTTCCATGGTAGTATTGGTTTTAGTGTTTTTAAACAAAAAAAGACCTACATTTCTGTAAGTCTTTTGCTCCTCCTGCTGGGCTCGAACCAGCGACCCTCTGATTAACAGTCAGATGCTCTAACCAACTGAGCTAAGGAGGAATTTTCCTTTGTTTTAAGTGGTGCAAATATAACAGGAATATCAGTACCAAGCAAATTTTTATTTCCTAAAAATAATCGAAATCTGCTATCCTTTTATTTTTCAGGAAAATAAAATTGGGAAAATACTGAAAATTTTATTAAATAGAGTACTTTTTATTTAAAAACTCAACGAGTTCATCAATTTGGCTAAATGATTTTTCACTCCCTCTTTGTTTTTCAATATCTAAAAATATAAATTTGTTATTCTCATGCTTTATCCATATTTCTACGGATAAATCTTTAACAAGGTCACCACTATTAAGCCCCCCTCTTAAATATTGGATATTTTCTATTTTTGTTAAGTAAACATTATATCCTATTTTTAATAACTTTTCTCTAACGGTTTCTAAATTTTCCATAATTTATTTTATTTTAAAAATTATATTACCACCTTCAATCCAGGCCTGTCTAAAATCTTTTATGTCCATTTCTGCAACAATACCTGATTTTGATTTAGCAAAAATTTCTTCTAACTCTTTACCCCTAACTCCTTTTGCAAATGCTTCATCTACCTCTAATGGCCAAGGGTCTCTAACTACCACTTTATTTCCAGATATTTTGTCTATAATTATATTATGTCTGTTCGGTGGCATTCCAACATTTGTAATAAATTTTGCATCTCCAACATCTTCTAACATTTTAGAAAAGTTTTTGAGGTCATCAATATCGTCAAAATATGTTCGGGCAAACAATTCTTTATCTTTAAAAATTATCTTCAGGGCATTAAATAAATCAACGTTTCCTGTCCCATCTTTTGTAGTTCTTGCTAAAATTCTAATTTCCTCCTCACTCATTTTTATTCCAAAATCGTCTGCAAGTTGTCTAATAGATGCTGCTGCACAAGACATCCATTCTTCTTGCTTAAACATATTTCTTGAAATAATCTTACTGTATTTTAAAAAGCCACCATTCCCTGTTTTTAAAAATTTCTCTAAAAACTTATCAAATGTATCATCAAGTGCTTGGTTTCCCTCACCAAATATAGCATCAACTTTCTTTTTAAGCCACTCTGCAACTTTTCCATCTTTTATGGCTTTTATCATTTCAAGAAACTCTTTTTCAAGCCATTTATAGAGGTCTTGTGCTGTGTTTGCAATTTTCCTTCCTAAATTTTTAGAAAAGTTTAAGGCTCTTGCCCCTGCCTGTTCTGCTTTGGCTGTTAATCTACTGATTTTTGAAGATGCTTGAGCAACTAATGAGCTTCCACCTGTAAAGTAAGCAATAACAGCATCTAAGATCAATTCAAAGGCAACTCCCCCAATAAAATAAGCCCAAAAATATTCATTATAATTTGTAATTTTTTTAGCCAACCCTGAGATGAAAGTAGAAAGGTCTTTCCAAATTTTATCATCAGTAAAAAGTATTTTAATCCCATTAAGGAATTCTTTTGCATTTTTATCAAATAAATCTACAAAATCTTCTATAAATTCAAGTTTCTCCTGATGTTTTGCCAATTCCAGAGCACTCGTTTTCTCCAATTCAAAGATAGGAATATTGTCTACTATCATTGCTAAAAGCATGATAATCAACTGAACTAAAGAGATAAGCCCGTTGAGTATCCCACAGAGAAAAGCATTGATTTTTGCAATTTCTTGGTTTAATTTTTCTGTAATTATACTTCCTATATCTGAAATAATATCCTGAACTTCTTTAAATAATACTTTTAACTGATTGTAAATATTCTTTATACTTTCAGGCATGTTGTCTTCTATGAAATTTTTTACAAGAAATGTAACAGCAAACAAAATATCATCAGCAATCGTAGGGGTTGCTGCCACGATATTAAAAACAACAGCAGTAGAAATTTCATCAAACGAGGAAACAAACTCTGAAAGTTTTTTCAATCCTGTTTCTGCAATCCCTTGTTGATTGTCAGACATATTTTTATACTCATTGCAAGGGAACGGAACAGGAATAATAGGTTTGTATTTTACTTCTTGTTTGAGAAGACCACTTGCACCAACTTTATTTTGGAAGTTGTTGTACATAGGTTCTATATAAAATTTTATGTAGTCATAATTCTCCTCTGTAAACTTCCACTTTTCAGTGGCTTCAATACCACCTCTTAGCCAGTCTGCTAATTGGTTGTTTAATGAAGATACGTTTTTAAAGGCTTCATTGATTTTACTTTTTTCAAGTATTTCTAAATAAATAGCGCCCTTCAATAGTGTATCATCAATTCCGTAATCTTTGGCAATTAGTTTGATAAGACCATCAAAATCTGAGACACTTCCATCTACTGTATTACCATCATAATTAATGGTTTTTCCCTTACTATTATAATCTCTTACTAACCTTTGTCTTGCATAATCTCCCATTTTCACCCTACAAGCTGTACCAAAAAAGTTACTGGTATTTTTGGAAGTCTCCTCGTAGTAAATAGTAAAGTAGTCAGACTCTATTTTGTCTTTTTCATATCTGTCAAAAACTTCAATTCAGCTTTTACAGAAAACAGCCTGATGATGAACCACACTGTATTTTTCAGATTTGGGATAGCTATCTTTTAACTCTGGAGGAACAACAAATGTTTCATAAAATACACTGTTTTCTCCTAAAGGGCTGTCAATGTCTCTACTTAAAACATACTCTAATCTCTGTATCATAACCATTTGAATTTATTGTGAGTCAAATGTAGATGCGGGGAACGACAAAACATGTCACATTAAAATTAATTTAAAGTTATTATGAAAATTATATGTTGAGAACTTTGGTTTTTTTCAGAATGTGAAAACCTCCTGCTCTCCGAAGTCAGGAGACTTCGGAGCCATCATCTTAAGAACTGGGAGAATTTAAATTTTATATATAAGCACAAAAGCCAACAAATATAAAATAACGGATGCTTTTAATCACTCTCAGGATTTACTCTTAGTCCGAAAATAAACAAAAAAAGACCTACATTTCTGTAAGTCTTTTTTGCTCCTCCTGCTGGGCTCGAACCAGCGACCCTCTGATTAACAGTCAGATGCTCTAACCAACTGAGCTAAGGAGGAATGTCCTTTGTTTTAAGTGGTGCAAATATAGGACGAATATTTATACCCTACAAATATTTTCAGAAAAAAATTAAAAAATCTTATAAACTGCCGGTCAGTGCTTTGAAAATATCACTTCCGAAGATCAGTACCATCAATCCGAGAAGGAAGATAACGCCAATCATCTGAGCATTTTCCAATACTTTTTGAGGCACCGGTTTTCCGGTTACTACTTCCCAGAGAGTAAACAATACGTGCCCACCGTCAAGCCCCGGAATCGGGATAAGGTTCAGGAAGGCAAGCCATACGGAGAACATGGCCGTAAAGCCCCAGAACATCGTCCAGTTGATGGATACGTTTCCTTCTTTAGACTTTTCTACAGGCATATTCTTGATAATCGCAAGAGGTCCGCCTACTTTCTTATAGCCCTGAACTTTTTTATTGAAAATCAGTTTGAACTGCTTTACCTGATAGGTTAAACTTTCAATACTTCTTGTGTATCCTCTTCCGATAGACTGTGCAAAAGTAAAGTGCTCTGTTTTTGCATATTTTTCAGCTTGTTTGTAAGATGAAATCCCCAAAGTTCCTTCTTTTGAGACTTCAAGGCTTAAAGGGACTTCTGTTCCGCCTCTTAATACATCTACATTGATTGTTTTTCCTGCATTTTTCCCCACAGCTTCACGAAGCTCATCGTAATAAGCAATTTTCTTTCCGTTTAAAGCAACGACCTGGTCACCGACTTTTAATCCTGCCGCTTCAGTTTTAGGATTAACGATCGTATCAATCACTGCCGAAAATCTTGGGGTAAGGAAAGCTCTTGGATTAGGATCTTTAAAAGCCAGTGCCTTTCCGTCATCATTGGTATTGAAGGTCATTTCCTTTCCATCCCTGAGTACGGTAATCTGGTCACTCAATAAAATATCCAGAGAAAGCTTATCCAGGTTGTTCTGAACCTTTCCGTCTACTTTTAAGATCTTATCACCGTCTTTAAAGCCCATTGCTTTGGCAATTTCAGTGTAATGCATCGGAGCATCCACTTTAGACGTATCAAAAGAAGTTTCCCCGTTGAAATAAGAAAGCGATCCGAAAATAATCCATGCCAGGAAAAAGTTAACAGTAACCCCTCCAAGCATAATGATCAGACGCTGCCAGGCCGGTTTGGATCTGAATTCCCAAGGCTGGGCAGGCTTTTTCATCTGCTCTTTATCCATACTCTCATCAATCATCCCGGCGATCTTCACATAACCCCCGAAAGGAAGCCATCCGATCCCGTATTTGGTCTGCTCGGGATGTTTCCTCCAGTCGCTGTCAGGAAGTTGGGAGATATCGATAGGAACCTCCTTTTTTTCACCGTTTACTTCAATAATTTCAGTATCAGGAAGGTTTTTGGATATAAATTTATACTGCCATTTTCCGTTGATCTTCTTCATTGAGAAAATTGAGAACCAGGGATCGAAAAACAGGAAGAATTTCTCTGCTCTGGTTTTGAACCATTTCGCTGGTAAAAAATGTCCAAGCTCATGAAGAACTACTAAAATAGAAATACTTAGTATGAACTGGAAAATCTTGATTGCTAATTCCATTAATAAATTTTAGATTTTAATTTGCAAAGGTAACAATTATCAAAACTATGCCAAATAAAAAAGCCCCTCGAAATGAGAAGCTTTGTCATATATTTCAAAGATTTTTACAGATTGAAAGAAACTCCCAGACTGCCATTGTTGCCCACTTCAGCAAAAACACCCACTTTCTCGGTGAAATAGTAGCGGGCTCCGATATGAGCTCCGATTCCGAAATCCTTTCCTACAACCCCAAGATCCACGCCCGGATAAATGTCCCATTTGGAAGGAAGACCCAAAGCTTCCTGAAGGTGGAAATTCAGTCTTCCGAATACAAAAACACGGTTATCCTTATCGTTGTCTTTATAATCTCCGAAATAAGCATTCAGCCCGGCTCCGATGGATAAAAGTTTGTTCAGCCCGTAATCATAAGTTCCTGTAACCCCTGTTCCGTATCCCCAGGCATTCAGCCCCAGCTGGATCTTCTGGTCACCTTTCCCCGTCCAGGCCTGCGCATGGGCTGCTGTTCCGAAAAAAGCGATCATGAACACAAAAAACAATTTCTTCATAAATTTTACATTTTTAAATTGAATGTGATGAATAAAAAATATCCGCATCAAAAATAGAACCGAAATGAATGGAAATTCGTATTTTTAGTGAAGTTTTTTAACAAAGTTTATGAAAATTACAGGACTTAATTTAGATATTGTCTGGAAAAATAAAGACAAAAATTTTAAGCAGATCGAAGAGCAGCTGCAGGGTCGGAACGCAGACCTGTTTCTTCTGCCTGAAATGTTTTCCACCGGTTTCTGTATGGATGCTGCTGAAGTTTCAGACAGAAACAGTGAATCTCTGGAATTTCTGAAAAAAATGTCGAAAGAAAAAAATGCGGCATTCTGTGGAAGTGCACCGGTAGAAGAGAATGGCCGATTTTACAACAGGATGTATTTTGTACAGCCTGATGCTGAACCTTTTTTTTATGATAAAAGACATCTTTTTTCTTTTTCAGGAGAAGATAAAGTATATACCCCCGGAAACAAAAGAGTGATCGTTCATTATAAAGGATTCAGAATATTGCTTCAGGTGTGCTATGACCTCCGTTTTCCTGTATTTGCAAGAAATAATGATGATTATGATGCCATTCTGTATGTGGCCAACTGGCCGGAAAAGAGAGTAGGTGCGTGGGAACATCTGCTGAAGGCGAGAGCTATTGAAAACCTGTCTTTTGTTTTTGGTTTAAACAGAATCGGGACCGATGGAAATAACCTTTTTTATCAGGAAAGTTCTCATTGTTTCTTTGCAGACGGAACCGAAATTTCACAAAAAAACGGAAATATCGTTACCGCTGAACTGAATAGGGAAGAGCTGGATAATTTCAGACAACATTTCCAGTTCCTGAATGACAGGGATCAGTTTTCAATTGATTTATAAAGAAAAAACCCGGATTGAATTCATATTAAAACCTTTAAACATAACTCCAGCTTAATGGTTTAAAATTAAAAATTCAATCCCGGTCTTAAAATTTTTAAGCGTATTGTTTCAGCAGCTCCGTTAAAGTGTTTACATCATGAACGCCGCTTTCCTTCCATAAAAGTTCACCGTTCTTAAAAACGGCCAGAGTAGGAACACCGCGTACTCCGTACTGAGCCGCTAAAGCCGGATATTGGTCCACATCCACTTTGATGATTCTGGCTCCTTCTCCTATATTTTCCTTTACCGTATTCAAAACCGAAGACTGTACTTTACATGGCTGGCACCATGTTGCAAAAAAGTCAATCAGTACAGGTCTTTCCGAATTAATGATTTCCTGGAACTTTTGAGACATATTTCTGGTTTTAAGTTGATTATTTTCCGGACTGTTTTTCGTCCTGAATCGCTTTTACATTTTTCCAGCTGGTACCGTCATAGGCATCCACGCCGTTTTTCTTTAAAATTTCCATAGCCTGATCCGCCTGGATCCCTTTATTACAGAACACAACCACCTTTTTTCCTTTAAGAGAACCGATGTTGTTCTGAATTTCCGCCAAAGGAATATTAACCGCATCTTTTGCGGTTCCGGCTTCGTATTGTTCAGGAATTCTTACATCAACCAGCGTTACATCGGGGCTGTTGACCACCTCACGGAGATCTGTCTTTACAGAAGTGGCTGACCCTGTTGTTTTACAGGCTGTTAACAGTAAAGATAATGTAAGAATACCTCCAAATAATCTTCCCTTCATCATTTTATAATGTTTTCGACTGGCATACGAAGTCGGTGGTCGGTAATTTTTCTGTTTTCTTGATGCCGTTGAAGCCTCCTTCTATTTCGGTAAAATTTCTGATTCCGTGTGAGTTAAGGATGCTTGCAGCAATCATACTTCGGTATCCTCCTGCACAGTGAAGAAAGAAATGTTCGGAGTCATCAATGCTATGTACCCAGTCACTGATCGTATCAAGCGGTCTGTTGTAGGCATTATCAATATGTTCAGCAGTATATTCGCTCAGTTTTCTTACATCAATAACCTTGGCTGTTTCATTAAACTGTTCCGCAAACTCTGCCGGGGAGATTCTTTTAATCTCGTCTGTTTCATTTCCTGCATTTTTCCATGCATTAAAGCTTCCGCTCAGGTAACCCAATACATTATCGAAACCAACTCTGCTCAGTCTGGTGATCACCTCTTCTTCAGTACCTTCATCAGTGACCAGTAATAGAGGATGTTTTACATCTACGATAAGCGTTCCTACCCATGGGGCAAAATCTCCTTTCAGACCGATATTCACAGAATTAGGAATGAATCCTTTATGAAATTCAGCCGGGCTTCTGGTATCCAGGATTAAAGCACCTGTTTCTTCTGCCAATGCCTCGAAATCTTCTGCCGGAACAGGAGTTAATCCTTTGTTCATCACCACATCCAGACTTTCATAGCCGCCTTTGTTCATGGCAACGTTCATTCCGAAATATTTAGGAGGAGCCGTAAGCCCGTCCAGAACCTCTTTAATGAAAGATTCCCTGTCCGGTTGGTTGAGGGCGTAATTGGTTTTTTTCTGATTTCCCAAAATATCCACCGTTTCCTTCTGCATATTCTTTCCGCAGGCAGAACCGGCACCGTGGGCAGGATAAACCGTGATGCTGTCATCCAGAGGCATAATCTTGTTCTGAAGACTGTCATACAGAATTCCGGCAAGATCTTCCTGGGTAAGACTGGTTGCTTTCTGGGCAAGGTCAGGTCTTCCCACATCTCCTAAAAACAGCGTATCACCTGTGAAAATTGCCTTTTCAGTTCCGTCTTCATCAATCAGGAGATAAGTGGAGCTTTCCATTGTATGGCCCGGTGTATGAAGAACCTTGATTTTTATTTTTCCGATCTCAAAGATCTGGTTGTCTTCAGCAATAATGGCATCAAACTCAGGCTGTGCCGTTGGTCCGTATACGATAGGAGCACCGGTTTTTTTGCTCAGATCAAGATGTCCCGAAACAAAATCAGCGTGAAAATGAGTTTCAAAAATATATTTTAAAGTTACATTATCTTTCTCCAGACGGTCAAGGTAAGGCTTTACCTCTCTCAGCGGATCAATAATAACAGCTTCGTTTTCTGATACAATATAATAAGCTCCCTGAGCCAGACAGCCCGTATATATTTGTTCAATTTTCATGAGGGTCTTTTTAAAATTTTAGATAAAGATACAAAGTATTAGATGAAATGTAAATGAAATGTTAAATCCGAACGATAGTTTTTGTCAATATGTAAGGCTTTTTCTGCCTTAAATTCCTTTGTTTCCGTACAAAAAAGGTGTTGAAAAGAATACTGATTTGGTAGACTGTTTTTTATCATGTCCGTTAAATAAAAATATTTATGTATTGTAATTTGATTGTGTATTTTATTCTTGTTTTCTGTTCGTATGGTTTAAAATTTGCAAATGTCACGACTGAAAAAAAGGATTCTGGTCATATTAACTCATCTTTTCCAGGAATATTATTTTAATGACCGGATATTTTATAAAAACTTTTATATTTATATGTTAAAAAAAGAGCAAATGGCAGACAAAGCACAATTTATTGAAGAATTAAACGCAAGATACACTCCGAAAGGGGATCATATTATATTGGGAAAAGGAATGCTGGACGGGGAAGTCGTTTCTGAAGTGAACGTTACCATTCCTTTAAAGACCATCAACAGGCATGGTCTGATTGCCGGAGCTACCGGAACAGGAAAAACCAAAACATTACAGGTTTTTGCCGAGCAGCTTTCCCATGCAGGAATTCCCTCCCTGGTCCTGGATATTAAAGGCGACTTTTCAGGAATTGCAGAAGCAGGGCAAATGAATCCAGTGATTGAAGAAAGATATGCTAAAACGCAGCTTCCCTATAATCCACAGGCTTTTCCTGTAGAACTGATGAGCATTTCCGGCGGAAAAGGAGTGAAGCTGAGAGCTACCGTTACTGAATTCGGACCGGTTTTATTAAGTAAAATCCTTCAGCTGAATGATACCCAGCAAAGCATTATGTCTATCGTATTCAAATACTGTGATGATAAAGGCCTTCCCCTGATTGATCTGAATGACCTGAAGAAAGTGCTTCAGTATGTAACTGATAATGCACAGGGAAAAGCCGAGCTTGCGGCCAATTACGGATCCATTGCACCGGCTTCATTAGGAGCAATTCTTAGATCTATTGTTGCTCTGGAACAACAAGGAGCAACGAGCTTCTTTGGTGAACTGAGTTTTGATGTCCATGATCTTCTTGAGACCAGAGACGGAAAAGGAGTGGTGAATATTTTAAGAGTTGCCGATATTCAGAATAAGCCCCAGCTGTTTTCTACTTTCATGCTTTCGCTTTTTGCCGAAATTTATATGACATTTCCGGAAGAAGGAGACAGCGGAAAGCCAAAACTTGTACTGTTTATAGATGAAGCCCACCTAATCTTTGATGAAGCTTCAAAAGCACTTCTTTCACAGATTGAAACAATGGTAAAGCTGATCCGTTCCAAGGGCGTGGGGATTTATTTCATTACCCAGATTCCTGGTGACGTTCCGGAAAATGTATTGTCACAGCTGGGGCTTAAAATTCAGCATGCGCTGAGAGGATTTACCGCAAAAGATAAAAAAGAAATTTCCAAAGCGGTTGAGAATTACCCGACCACAGAATTTTACAATGCTTCCAATCTGATCCAGAATCTGGGAATCGGGGAAGCTTTTGTAACGGCACTGGACGAGAAGGGGATCCCCACTCCGTTGGTACACACCTATCTGATCTCTCCGGAATCCAGAATGGATGTCCTGAATGACGCAGAAATCTCAGAATTAACATCAAAATCGGCCATGGTTGCTAAATACGAGCAGGCTATAGACCGTGAATCCGCGTATGAAATGCTGACGAGCAGAATGGAGCAGGCAGTTCAGAATTCTGCTCCGACACAGAAAACAAAGCCGGTAAAAGAAGAGCCGGGAATGTTTGAACAGGTGCTTCAAAGCAAAGCAGGAAGAACTTTTACATCAACCCTGATGAGAGAAGGAGCCAAAGCAATTCTCGGTATGTTCGGGCTGGGGGGAAGAAGAAGATAAATGAACTTAATTTATACCCATATAAAAATAGGAGTTAGAAAGAAGAATATCAGTTTTTTACCACATGGATCTGCCTGCTTTAAATCTGATCAAGGATAGCGTTCATGAAGAGTTTACTGGTTTTGATCTGTTTTTTTGTTATTTTAGCAGGATTACCCTAGCTGACGGATAAAATAAATCAGGTATCGGATGAATTTTATGATCTGATGAGAGCCGGGTGCAGCTTCAGCAGTTTTAGGGTAATGGCATACGGTATGCATGAAGTCTTTAACATGGTATTCCGGATTTTTCATGACAGGAATTATTAATTTGAACTAAAAAAACAGCAGTATAGCAAGAAAATTCAATGTATTCAATTATAGACATAGAAAGTAATGGTGCAGGTTATAGAAATGAATGCATTATAGATATTGCCATCTACCGGTATGATGGCCAGAAAATTACTGACCAGTTCATCTCTCTTGTGAATCCCGAAGGTGATATCACGCCTTTTGTTCAGAAACTGACGAGCATTACCCCGAAAATGGTAAAAACAGCTCCGAAATTCCATGAAATTGCCAAAAGGGTCATTGAAATTACCCAAAATACCACGTTGGTAGGTCATAATATAGATTTTGATTACAGGATGCTGCGTCAGTCATTCAAAAGGCTGGGCTATGATTATAAGATCAATACTTTAGATACTATTCCTCTGGCTAAAAAACTCATTCCGGATGAGGTGAGTTATTCATTGGGAAAACTGGTAAAGTCACTGGGAATTCCACTCACCAACCATCACCGGGCTGACGGAGACGCAAGAGCGACTCTGGAGCTGTTCAAACTTCTGGTATCTAAGGACACCGAAAACGAGATCATTCAGAAACAGCATGAGGAATCCAATGCCAAAAGCTATATCAACAAAATTAAGGAACTTACACAGGATCTTCCTAATGAAAGGGGGTTCGTCTATTTTCAGAATGAATCAGGAAAGATCATTTTCTCAGACTACGTTCAGGATATTAATAAATTTTCCAAAAAAGTCTTTAATTCCAAGTCTAAAAAATGGGAGAGCACCCAAAAAGAAGTGGAGCAGATTAATTATGAACTCACCGGGAGCGACATTATTGCCAAGCTGATCCTCAACTCCAAAAATAGTAAGAAAAGGGAAAGCCTCCCGTTCGGACTGTATTTCAGAAACAATAAATATATTGTTGAAAAAAATAAACTGAATAAAACGGAAAAACCGATCCTGAAATTCAGGTCCTTTACTCAGGGAACCAAGGCGGTGCAGTTTATCGGTACTCAGGAAGAATTCAATGATATTAATGTTTTCAGAAAGAAAATAGATTTCAGAAAAAGAAATGAACTCTGGCTGGGAACCGGTCGGAAATTAGGGGAGAAATTATTCCTGATCATTGAAAACGGAAAAGTAATTTCCTATGGTTTTTATGAGCTGTTTACCCAGATACAGACGCTGAGTAAACTCGCCAAGCTGAAAATCGATCTTCCTCTTTCATCAGCAGATCTGAATAATGACCTGCAGCTCGCCCTTCTACGTGGTGATTTTGAGACACTGCCTTTACCCAAATAACAGGGAAGGGCTTTTCAGATCAATTTCTTAAAGTAAAAAATAAATAGTATTTTTGCAAAAAATAGAACAAGCAATGCAAAATTTTAAACAAAATAAAACTGGTAAAAAGGGAGCTGTAAAGTTCTCTAAGGTTTGGAATATTTAAAAGAGTTGTCTTGCATAAAAATAATCAATGGGGCAGACTCTTTTCGAAGAATCTGCCTTTTTTTATGTTAAAATGAAATTATGAATTCAAAAGAATTATTGAAGATTGCCAATGAGTATGGCACACCGGTGTATGTTTACGATGCTGAATCCATCAAAGTTCAATACGAAAAACTTACCACTTCTTTTTTAAAACATACAAGGTTTTTTTATGCCGCAAAGGCATTAACCAACATCAATATCCTTAAGTATGTCAGAAAACTCGGCGCATCTTTGGATTGTGTATCTATTAATGAGGTCAAACTCGGATTAAAAGCCGGATTCCCGAAAGAAAAAATCCTTTTTACACCCAATTGTGTTGATCTGGCTGAAATAGAAGAAGCAATGACCTTCGGAGTTCATATTAACATTGATAACATCTCCATTCTTGAGCAGTTTGGAAATAAATACGGAAATTCCTACCCTATTTTTGTAAGAATCAACCCCCATATCTTTGCCGGCGGGAACTATAAAATTTCAACAGGACACATCGACAGTAAGTTCGGAATTTCCATCCACCAGCTTCGTCATATTGAACGGGTGATGAAAAGTACCAACCTTAATGTGGAAGGACTTCACATGCACACCGGAAGTGAAATTAAAGATCCTGATGTATTCCTTCAGGCATTGGATATCATGCTGGAGCTTTCCGAGCATTTCCCGAATCTGAAATACCTGGATATGGGAAGCGGTTTCAAAATCCCTTATCAGGACAGTGAAGAAGAAACAGATGTGAAAACCCTGGGAAAAAAAGTGGAAAAAGTACTTTCCGAATTCACGAAATCATCCGGAAGAAAATTTGAATTATGGTTTGAACCCGGAAAATTCCTGGTTGGAAAAAGCGGATATCTGTTGGTAAAAGCTAACGTGATCAAGCAAACGACAGCCACTGTTTTTGTAGGAGTGAACTCCGGATTTAACCACCTTATCCGTCCTATGTTTTACGACTCCTACCATATGATCGAAAATCTTTCCAATCCTAAAGGAGCCGAAAGAATTTATACGGTGGTGGGAAATATCTGTGAAACGGATACTTTTGCGTGGGACAGAAAGTTAAATGAAGTAAGAGAAGGAGATATTCTGGCATTCCACAATGCGGGAGCTTACGGTTTTGAAATGAGTTCCAATTTCAATTCAAGATTAAAACCTGCAGAAGTTTTGTTCCTTGATGGTAAAGCCCATCTGATCCGTAAAAGAGATGAATTTGATGATTTGCTGAGAAATCAGATTGAAATAGTGATGTAATCCAATAAAATAATAGATGAACGGCTGTCCTTTTGGATGGCCGTCTTTTTTATAGCTAAAACTGAAATCTTAGGATTTTCAACTGAAAAATTTATGAAGTTTTAATATTTAATCCATCCTGATTTTCTAATTAATTGCCTAAATTTGATAGACTCAGGAGATACCTATTACTTCATTAAAATAACACCAAACCTATAAATTATGGCTAAAAATATAGCGGAGCAGATCGTTGAAATGCTCGAAAATGCCAATGTGAAAAGAATTTACGCCGTTACCGGAGACAGTCTGAACCATCTCAATATTGCCGTTAAAAAAAGCAGTATCCAGTGGATCCATGTAAGGCATGAAGAAGTGGGAGCTTATGCCGCCGCCGCCGAAGCAGAACTTGATGGCTTTGCCGTTTGTGCCGGAAGTTGCGGACCGGGGCACGTTCATCTGATCAACGGGGCTTATGATGCCCACAGGTCCCATGTTCCTATGCTTGTGATAGCCTCCACGATTCCGAGTGATGAAATGGGAATGGACTATTTCCAGGAGACCAATACGATAAAGCTATTCGACGATTGCAGCCACTACAACCAGATGATTACAAGACCGGAACAGGTGCAGCGGATTATGCAGACAGCTATTCAGCATGCGATTTCAAAAAAAGGAGTCGCAGTGATCGGCCTTCCGGGGGATGTTTCAGAGCTGGAAGCGGAAGAAGCCTCTACTTCTGCCCAGATATTCAGGACCCATCCGGTTATAAGACCTTCGGATGATGAACTGAAACGTCTTGCAGATCTTATTAATGAAAGCAAAAAAATAACATTGTACGGAGGAATAGGTGCGGGCGAAGCTAATGCTGAGGTTGTTGAGCTTTCAAAACGTTTACAAGCTCCCGTAGGCTATTCCT
The DNA here is from genome assembly GCA_031277615.1 of Chryseobacterium sp. Taxonomy (GTDB): domain Bacteria; phylum Bacteroidota; class Bacteroidia; order Flavobacteriales; family Weeksellaceae; genus Chryseobacterium. The sequence goes on from JAITMC010000034.1 coordinate 127,920, forward strand.
TCCGTGGAAAAATGGCTATTCAGCCGAATAATCCCAATGAAATAGGACTTACCGGACTTTTAGGGCTTCCTTCAGCCTATCACGCCATGCACGAAGCAGACCTGGTGATCCTGCTGGGCACCGACTTTCCTTATCAGAAATTCATGCCGGTTAAAAATAAAATCGTTCAGATTGACGAAAGTCCGGAAAGATTAGGACGCCGGGCAAAACTGGAAATGGGGCTTACCGGGGATGTAAAAGAAACAATCAAAGCCTTATTACCTCTTTTACAGGAGAAAACCAACGCCGATTTTCTCAATGAGCAGCTTGCATTTTATGAAAAAGTAAAAGAAAACCAGCTTTCCTATGTGAAGGATTTTGGAAAAGAAAATGCGATACAGCCGGAGTATGTTGCCCACACATTAGACCGGCTGTCAGATAAAGACGCCATTTTTACGGTAGATACAGGCATGTGCTGTGTATGGGGCGCCAGGTTCATCACCGGAACCGGAGAAAGAAAAATGCTGGGGTCCTTCAACCATGGCTCCATGGCTAATGCCATGCCGATGGCTATAGGAGCTTCCCTGGCTTATCCAGAACGGCAGGTTATTGCTATGTGCGGAGATGGTGGACTATCAATGCTTTTGGGAGATATGGCTACCATTTTTCAGTATAAACTTCCTGTAAAGCTGATTGTGTTTAACAACAGAGCTCTGGGTATGGTAAAACTGGAAATGGAAGTGGGGGGAATGCCGGATAATGAAACCGATATGATCAATCCTGATTTTGCCATGGTGGCTCAGGCGATGGGTTACCCGGGAAAAAATGTTCATAAACCTGAAGAGGTGGAAGATGCCATCCGGGAATGTCTTGCCTATAAAGGACCTTATCTTCTGAATATCTTCACCAATCCGAATGCGCTGGCGTTGCCTCCTAAAATAGAATTTGATCAGGTATTGGGAATGACGAAATCCATGGCTCAGCTGATGCTGGGTGGGAAAATGGAAGAAGTGCTGGATACGGTAAAAACCAACTACAAACATATTAAAGGATTATTGTAAAGACTATTATTAAAAAAAATAAAGACATTGAAAACTTCACGCGTTTGTGTGAAGTTTTCTTTTTTGAAAAGCGATTAATATTTACCTTTGTTAATGTAATTTTAATACAGGCATACTATGAAAGCTTTACTATTGTTTATGGCGCTTTTAACTGCAAATTTTGCATGGGCACAGCAGGATGTAGAAGACCGCGATGATAACTTTATTACAGAGACCAATAAAAACATTTTAAAAATAGACATTAAGGAGCCGCTTCTTCAGGTAGCGGTAAAAAACTGCAACGAGTTTAAACCCGCTGCATTTGAAGGTGGAGTGGTAGTATACAAAGAAATCCTGAGAAAATATATGTATGATTATCTTAACCCGGACTTTTATGTGTTGAATGGTGATTTTACTTTTACCCTTACCGTGGATCAGACCGGAAAAGTAACCCAGATCGAGGGGGCTCCAAAGGTGGCCAACAGCTCCTATTTCTTTGATGATATGAAGTACGTGGTAAGAAGAATCAAAAAGAACTGGACTCCCGCTTCATGTAACGGGCAGCCTGTTTCTTCACAGATTAAGCTTAAAATGAGCTTCTCTTCTATCGGAACAGATTTATAATGATAAAAATTTACACAGATGAAAAAATATTTTTTGCTATTTCCATTATTATTCATTGGAATTAAAAGTTTCTCTCAGAATACAGCGCAGGCCGGAACACAGCCATACACTCAGAAAGCAGAGTTTCCGGGTGGCGATGCAGCCTTCAGTAAACAGTTCATGAATATGCTGCACGCTTATGTAAATGCCGAGAACTATGCCATCAACGGCACCGTAACGTTTGTGATTAATATTGATAAAAACGGCAAAATGGACCGCCTGGATATTCTTCCCAAAATTAAAAACAGCGAAATGTTTATTGATGACGTGAAATACGCATTAAAAAAAGTAAAAGGAAAATGGAAACCGGCAATGAAAGACGGAGTACCCGTAGAATCCAAATATATTTTCAGGGTTAATTTTACAACGGGGACGTATGATATGGACTAGAGTTTTACCTTTTTAAAAACATAAATTATGGTTAAAAAACTGCTTAAGATTACCTTTCTTTTGTCTGTATCAGCCCTGGTAAGAGCTCAGTCCTTTGATCTTATTCCGGATAAAGAGAATCCTTATGAAGGGGGACCGGTTCAGTTTTACAAGGATTTAAATAATGTTCTGATTAAAAATAATTTTTCACCCTGTAAAAACAGGATATCCGAAATGTTTGTTGCTGAAATTCAGATTGCTGAGGGGAAAGGAGAGATTATGAATAAAAAAAATGAAGAAGACTGTTCTTCCGAATTGTTTATAAAAGCTTTCAATGAAATTAATAAACTGGAAAAATGGGATTCTCGTCCTGAAAAAAAGAAAGATTTTTCAATACTGTTTTACCCCATAGATTACTTTGGAAATTTTAAAGAAGGATATACTCCGGAAGGGTTGAAAAAAGAAGCTCAGTTCCCGGGAGGAATTGATGCCTTTAAAAGTGAACTAAATTCTAATGTAAAAAAACAGAAAATCAAAAGTACAGGCAAATCGGCTGTTATTCACTTTAAAATAAATACAGAAGGTGATATAAGCCAAATAATCATTGAATCTTCTGATCTTAATCTGGAAGAAAAAGAAAAAATAATTAAAGCAGTTGAAAAAACTGATAAAAAGTGGATTCCTGGGACTTTTAGAAATACACCTGTAATTTTCAGCCATAGATTATCTTTAATGCTATAGCTTTCTGAAAGATCTCCTGCCATTCTGTCACAATATTTTGTATCTTTGCAGACTAATCTGTTTTGGATTTAAAATTGAGTGCAATACTTTGAATTTTGAATCCCCAACCTTTAATTTGATTTGCCGTGCAGGAAAAATATATAGACGAAACAAAGCAGGGAGAAGCTTTTGCTATTGCTGAGAGACCGGAAAATTCTAAAAAGCTGTTTTTAGAAAGCTATGGCTGTCAGATGAATTTCTCTGATTCTGAAATCGTAGCTTCTATCCTTAACGAACAGGGCTATAATACCACCCTGAAAGTGGAAGAAGCAGATCTTATTCTTCTGAATACTTGTTCCATCCGCGAAAAAGCGGAGCAAACCGTAAGAATGCGCCTTTCCCAGTTTAAAAACCTGAAAAAAGAAAAACCGAATATGACGGTTGGCGTTCTTGGATGTATGGCTGAAAGGCTGAAAACCAAATTCCTGGAAGAAGAGCAGCTTGTTGATCTTGTGGTGGGGCCCGATGCTTACAGGGATCTTCCGAATCTTTTACAGGAAACTGAAGACGGAAGAGATGCCATCAATGTAATCCTTTCCAAAGAAGAAACCTATGCCGATATCAACCCGGTTCGTTTGGGCGGAAACGGAGTAACCGCATTTGTTACCATTACCAGAGGTTGCGATAATATGTGTACTTTCTGTGTCGTTCCGTTTACCCGAGGAAGGGAAAGAAGCCGTGATCCGCATTCCATTATTGCTGAATGCAAAAGTCTTGCGGAAAGCGGATATAAAGAAATCACCCTTTTAGGTCAGAATGTAGACTCTTATCTGTGGTATGGAGGTGGCCCTAAAAAAGACTTTGCCAAAGCTTCGGAAATGCAGAAAGCTACAGCAGTCAACTTTGCACAACTGCTTGATCTGGTGGCTAAGGCAGTTCCTAAAATGAGAATAAGATTTTCAACATCCAATCCTCAGGATATGAGCCTCGATGTATTCAGGATGATTGCAAAACACGAAAATATCTGCAGATATGTTCATCTTCCGGTTCAGAGTGGAAGCAACAATATGCTACAGGCGATGAACAGACAGCATACCCGTGAAGAATATTTGGAACTGATCCGTGAAGCAAAGGAAATTGTTCCGGATATTGCATTCTCGCAGGATATGATCGTCGGATTCTGCAGCGAAACCGAAGAAGATCACCAGGATACCTTAAGCCTGATGAAAGAAGTGGAATATGACTACGGTTATATGTTTGCCTATTCAGAAAGACCGGGAACTCCTGCCCATAAAAAAATGGAAGACAATATCCCTGCTGATGTGAAGCAGAGACGTTTGGCTGAGGTCATTGCCCTTCAGGGAGAGCTTTCCAGAAAACGAATGAAATCGTATGTGGGAAGAACTCATCAGATCCTGATTGAAGGAATTTCCAAAAAGAATAAAAACCAGTGGAAAGGAAGAAACTCTCAGAATGCAGTCTGTGTTTTCGATAAATCGGAAGGACAGAAAATTGGTGACATTGTGGACGTTTTTGTCTACGATAACACTCAGGGCACACTTTTAGGGAGACTAGCGGAATAACAGTGTATATATTTTGATAAAGGCAGTCTGTTTCTTTGCAGTGTTTTCTTTTGTTCTGATGTCGTGTCAGGCAGAAAAAAAACTAAGCAGATATCCTGATACTGTAGGAGATATTCAATTCGACAGGAATCTGGATGATGTTGATCTGAAGAAATGCGGAAAAGGAAAAGACCGGCCGTTCAGCTTTCAGTATTATCATGGAACTAAAGAATTTGATTATAAAGGTGAAAAGATTGCCATTGTTGAAAGATTGAATGCAGAAAATATATATTCTGAAAAGAAAATAAACGGCTATATTACTGTCAGATTTTTAATAAATTGTGAAGGAAAGACAGGGCTGTTCAGGGTAAGCAGTATGAATTCGGATCTTGAAGATTCCGGGTTGGATCAGGAGTTGGAAAATAAGCTGCTGAAGTTCACGAAATCCCTGAATGGATGGATGCCAAAAGAAATAGAAGGTTTCAAAGTAGATTACTACCAGTATTTAACCTATAAAATTGAAAATGGAAAAGTTTCAGAGGTATTACCTTAGCTTTTTGTTACTTATCGTTTATACCAATACTATTGCACAGGTTAACTGTAATGCAGTAGAGGGTGAGGATTGTAAAAAAGCTTGTGAGTTATACAACTGGGCTTCCGACAGGCAGGGATCGCGTGAATCTCAGGAAGGATTCGACAAAGCCATTGAACTGTGTCCGGATTTCTCTCATGCCTATATGGAGAAATCTGTCCCTTATCTCAAGAACGGGGATTTTATAACCTGGAGACTTCTGATCAACAAAGCTGTTGGCCTAGATCCTAAAAGATTTTTAGGGTACAGAGGATGGTGCCGCTTTGATTTCCTTAGAGACTATACCGGAGCTATTCGTGATCTCGAAGAACTGAAAAAATACTATCCTGAAGATCTTGGAAGATCACAGAATGGCGATTATAATCTGGATGTTATAAGAGCATTGTCTTACAGTGCTTTAGGGCAGAAAGAGAAGGCGGTTGATATCATGGAGAAACTGCTGTCTTCCAAAAATTATTTCAAAGGTCTGTATGATCACTACCAGTTGGGAGTTACTTATTTTGAACTGGGCCGGTATGATCAGGCTCTGGAAAATTTTGAAAAACAAAGCAAAGAATATGACTTTGCTGAGAATATATACTTTAAAAGTAAAGTTTCTAAAATCAGAAACAAAGATTATTTGGATTTAAAAACGTTAGCATTGCAAACGTATGATGAAGGAAAGATCATGAAAGATGTCTACACTCATCATTTTAACAAAGTCTACAGAAAACAGATAGAAGCACTGTAGACCCGTATTAAATCAATAATCAAACATTTACTTATGAGCAACGAGTTACAAAATATAAAAAACCGCTTTGGGATCATTGGGAACTATCCCGCATTGAACCGTGCTTTGGAAAAAGCAATCCAGGTAGCGCCTACGGATATTTCCGTACTGGTGATTGGAGAAAGTGGGGTAGGGAAAGAATTTATCCCTAAAATCATTCATTCGGAATCCAAAAGAAAACATCAGCCTTATATCGTCGTCAACTGTGGAGCCATTCCGGAAGGAACCATAGATTCGGAATTATTCGGGCACGAAAAAGGAGCATTTACAGGAGCTACAGCCACCAGAAAAGGATATTTTGAAGTAGCGGATGGCGGAACCATCTTTCTTGATGAGGTTGGAGAACTGCCTTTACAGACTCAGGTCCGTCTTTTGAGAGTTCTTGAAAGCGGTGAATTTATGAAGGTGGGATCATCTCAGGTACAGAAAACCAATGTAAGAATTGTGGCCGCTACCAACGTCAATATGATGAAAGCTATCCATGACGGAAGATTCCGTGAGGATTTATTCTACCGTTTAAATACCGTTCAGATCGATATGCCTCCTTTAAGGGAAAGAAAAGGAGATATTCACCTGCTGTTCAGGAAATTTGCCATAGATTTTGCCGAAAAATACAGAATGCCGGAGCTGGAACTGGATCCTGCTGCCGTTCATTATATCGACAACTACGCTTTTCCGGGGAACGTCCGCCAGCTGAGAAATCTTGTAGAGCAGATGACCGTTGTGGAAAGAAACAGAGAGATCACCGTTGAAAAACTGGCCGAATATATTCCGATGGAAACTCACCTCCCGATGGTTGTGAATCAGCAGACTGCCCAGAAACAAAACGATTTCGGAAGTGAAAGAGAGATCATGTATAAAATTCTCTTCGACATGAGGAATGATATTAATGATTTAAAATCCTTAACTTCGGAACTGATCAAGAACAGAGGAGCAGGAGATCTCAGCAACCAGGAGAAAAACCTGATCAACAGAATTTATGCTGCTGAAACCCAGCAATCTCCTGTAAGTCAGAATTCCCTGCTGTATTTTGAAGATAAAACTCCGGTCGTTCAGACGCCGTCTATTATTTCGGCACCGGATGACACCTACGAGGATGTGGAAGATATTGAAATAGAAGAAAACAGACCGGAATCCCTTTCCCTTCAGAATAATGAAAAAGATTTGATTATCAAGGCTTTGGAAAAGCATAAAGGACGCAGGAACAGAGCTGCGGATGAACTGGGAATTTCACAGAGAACATTATACCGAAAAATAAAACAATATAACCTGGAAGACTAAAATAAAACAAAAAAAATGAATAATTTCGATGTAACAGCTGCCAATGGCTATGAAATGAATATTGGTAAATTCATATCTGAAGGTGTAGACCTTTTTAAAAAAGATATTGGCGGATTTATAGTGGCAACTATACTCCTTTTCCTCATGAGCATTATCCCCTTTTTAGGAGTGATGGCATTAGGAAACTTTTATAAGATCTGCAGAAAAGTGGATGAAGGACAGAAAGTACAGGTAGGAGATATTTTTGACTTTACTGATTTTGTTACCTATCTGAAATTCTTCGTATTTATTTTTGTGATCTGTTTTATTATTATGATTCCGATCCAGCTGTCACTGCTTCCCGTTCTGTTTGCGGCTTCATCTACGGAAGGTAATCTGTCGGATACCGGAGCGGCTTTATTTGCAGGAGGCATGGGAATTTGGTTTATGCTTGTTATTGTGCTGCTTTTTGCAGTAACCATCTCCATGTATTTTGTACAGCCTTTGATCTCATTATATAGAATCACCAGTATAAGAAAAGCTTATTCAATATCCTGGAAATTAGCCAGAAGAAACTTCCTGATGATCCTGGTGTTCAGTATTGTGGTAGGAGTTATTTCTCAGATAGGAGCCATTGTATGCGGAATCGGTATTCTGTTTACCATTCCTCTTGGGATCTGTATCAAATATGCTTCCTTTAAAAATATTTTGGGAAGCGCAAATCAAAAAACAGTATGAATACATTAAAAATAATATTTGGATTTGTGATCCTCTCACTGTTTCAGCAGTGTTACTCGTTTACCGGGGGATCTTCACTTACGGACGAAAAGACCGTACAGATCAATGAGTTTCCAAACAATGCATCGCTGGTGAACCCAACCCTTTCCCAGCAGTTTTCTACGGATATTCAGAACCGGTTTCTACAGAGAACGACATTGAAAGGAACCAAATCAAATCCCGATATTCTGATAGAAGGTGAGATTTCAGATTATGGTTTTGCACCGACTACCATCAGTTCAAATACACAGTCAAACCCTTCGGGAGGAATTATTCAGCAGGCACAGAGCAAGCTGACGATTACCGTAAAAGTGCATTATGAAAATAAACTGCATCCGGATCTGAGTTTTGACAGAACCTATACCGATGAAGCGGTGTTTAACAGCAACCTGACCCAGAGTGAGATCGAAGCTTCGCAGGTGAAGATCGTGACAGACAGAATTATTAACAAGATATTTAACGATATTGTAGCGAATTGGTAAGATGAATCCCAGAGTTTTAGAATTATTAAAGAATCCGAAAAATATTCAGTCAGAAGACCTTATTCTTTTGAAAGAAGAAATTCATGCCTTTCCATATGTTCAAAACATCAGGGCACTTCATTTATATGGAGTTCACCTTTATGATAAAGAAAATTATCAGAAGGAACTCTCCACAACAGCTGCTTATACTACAGATAAGAAGATCCTTTATCAGCTGATCAACGGAAAGATCCGTCAGGAATCCAAACCTGAGCCGGCTGAAGAAAAAGATACGCCAAAAGTGGCTGTAAAACCTGTACGTTTCGGATATAAAGATAAAGCCTTCCCGATCAGAAGGGAAGAATCTCCTGAAAAAGCTGAGGAAAAACAGGAAGAAGCGGCTGCATGTTTGCTTAATCAGCCTCAGGAAATCACCCACATCTATGTGAACGGTGAAAGAAACCGGATTTTATTTGAAGGTGAAGAAAATTTCCTGAATGACGAAAATACGGAAACCATAGATCTTGAGTCTACCCTTGAATCCGGGGTTTTGGTAACTCAGAAAACAGAATCCGTTTCAAAACCGGTAAGCCTTATTGAAGATCCCCGCCAGGCAGAATCCCCTGAAATTAACGAAGCTTCAGAAGCGGGAACAAGGTTTACTCCTGAAGAGATTATCAATGATGATCAACCTTCTGAAGTAACTGCAAAAGAGGAAATTAATCAGGAAGATCATCTGAGTTTCCATGAGGTGGAATCTTTAATGCCTGAAGTTGAAATAGCTCCGGAAGTTGTTGTTGATGAGGAGGTTAAGTCTGAATCAAAAGAACATATATCAGAAGCTCAGCGAGAAGAATCAGAAGAAACAGCAGCAGGATCAGAATTCACTCCTGAAGAAATCATTGAAGAAGACTATCCTTCCGAAGAGATTGATCAGGAAAACAATACAGGTTTCCAGGAGTTAGAGCCTTCAACTCCGGAAGCGGAAACCATTCATGGTGATATTGCTGATGAAGAGATAAAATCTGAATTAGCAGAAGATACATCAGCTGATAGAACGCAGGAAATTTCAGCCGGATCAGAATTCACTCCCGAAAAGATTGTTGAAGAAGATCCGATTTCTGAAGAAGCTGACAAAGAAGAAATTAACAGCGAAGATAATACCGGTTTCCATGAAGTGGAAGCTTTAACTCCCGAGGCTAATCCTGAAGAAAATAGAACTTCTGAAGATGCGGATACAGAAACCGTAGAGCCGGAAAATGATGCCGCAGAAATAAGTTTCCACGGAACAGATTCCTTCATGCCGGATGTGAAAATTCAGGCCGCCGGTACAGAAGAAACTGCTGTATCAGGAGTTGTTCAACCAGCGATCAATAAGCACGAAGAAGAAATGAGACGGCTGATTGAAGAGGTTGAAAAGAAAATGAAGGAAACAAAACCTGCTGTAGAAACCGTGCAGGAAGAGACCAAAACAGAGCCGGAAGCAGAAGCTGTACCGGATCACGAAATCAGTTTTGCCGAAACCCAGAGTTTCCATTTCTGGTCTGCGGGAAGTGATGAGCCTAAGCTTCCGGAAGAATCAACGGAAGGATCAGCTCCTGAAACTGAAACAGTACTTCCGGCAGAAAATACAGATGCTGTACAGCCGGTGGAAGAAACCGGAACAGAAACAGAACCGGAAATCAATACAGCATGGAAACCAATGAATCTGGATGCCCAATTGCCGGATTCCATGATCACTAAAGAAACGGCCCCAAAAGCTGTAACGGAGAAAGCAGAAGAAAAACCGCTTCAGGCTGCAGACGAAACCCCTCAGGAAATTAAGGAAGAAGTACTTCCTGTGGAAGCTACAGTAACACAAGCAGAAAACGGACCTGAAACTGTCGAAAAAGTAGAAGAAACTGAAACTGTCGAAGAGCCTATAAAAGAAGAATTATCGGAAGAAAATGAAGCCCCGGTAATGAGTGTTTCCTTCTTTGGCTCGGATATTTCCAGCTGGTCAGGAGAAAATAAAGAAAACAAGAAAGAAGAAACCGTACAGAATCAAGAGCCGGAACCGGCCGAACCGGTAGCTCAGGACAGCAATGTTCCCGGATTTATCAATACCTGGCAGAGCTGGCTGAAAATCGACCGGACGGAAGAGATTGAGAAAGAGAAAACGGTGATCAAAGAAAAGGCTATTGAAACTTTTATTGAGAATAATCCGAGGATCAGCCAGTTAAAAGAAGAGAGTTCTTATGTCGTGAAAGAAAGAAATGATGATATTTCCCATCTGATGACGGAAACCCTTGCCAATCTTTATCTTGAACAGAAACTTTACAGCAAAGCCATTAAAGCATTTGGAATCCTAAAGAAAAAACATCCCGAAAAAGCAGACCATTTTGATGCTAAAATAAAAGAAGTCAACGATATTAAAAGCGGAAAATAGGATGAGGATGCGCTGGAGTATTTTTCTGCTGTACTTTTTATCCTTTTCATCAGCCCAGGTAAAACAGGATGAGGTATTTCCTGTCAATACACTTCAGCATATCATCACCCTTCCTGTAAAGGATTTAAGTAAGGAAGTTGTAATCACCCGTCTAAATGAGCTGCCGCAAGCAAAACCACTGATCAGCCACGGGTGGATCTCTGATGGGTCGTCTTTTAATTCCTTTAAAGAAATAACAGGGACTGCATCTTTTAATAAAATCAATACCAGGGATAAATACTGTAACTTTTCAGTCTCTACGTCGGTAGTCTATAAGAACGGCAGTTTTGAAGTGGAAACAAGAGCTGAATTTTTTGATAAGTTTTTGTCAGGAGGAAAGCCGCAGACCCAACAGGATGTTGAATGTCTTACGTATTATCAGGAGATGATGAAAGAATACATTCCCTTGTTGACAGAATACCTGGCTGGTAAAAAGAGCATTCATGAAAATCAGGACGAAATACTGAATAAAGCAGCACATCTTACTGCTGAAGGAAAAACATTGGAGGCCTTAAAGCTCTATAATAAAATTCTGGCCTCAGACCCTGATAACGGATTGGCTCTTTTTAATAAAGCACAGATCTTATTTTCGTTAAAAAAATACAATGAAGCCTTAAACGTGATCCATTTTGCAGAAAAGAAAAATGATCTTTCAGATTTTGATAATGTAACCTATAAAAACCTGAAAATTCAGATCCTGATCCTTACAAAACAAACGGATAAAGCGGTTGCGGAAATCAATAAAGCATTGCGTTTTGCAGAAAATACCGATCCTGAAAAAGCATTTCAAGAATCTGAAAATGATACCGGTGAAAAATACCTGGTTCCTTCTGATAAAACCGGCTTGCTGCTTAAGAGTGCAGGGTATCTCTATAAGCTTAACAGGCAAAAAGAGGCACTCGGTATCTTAAAAAAATATGAAGACCTGATTCCCGGCCGGGACAAAAAACTTTTATACCTTTTATTTTCCTATTACTGTGAACTGAAATCCCCTGAAAATGCAGAAAGGATTCGCCTGTTAATTATTAAAGAAGATCCATCAGCAGATCTGAAATGTGAAAATTAAATCAAATAAACCTCCTATTTATAAAAATTTTAGATTTTCTTTAATTAAACTTAATCCTTAAAAAGAACTTAATGGTTCAAAAAAGAAAATTAAGGCTCTGCATTCGTTTTTCGCAGCTTCCTCCAGGCTTTACGGCCGAAAACCACCACAAGGATAATAAGAATTAAAGCAAAAACCGCAGCAATAACAGGTGCGGCCATTGCCAGTACCGACATAATTCCTGCTCCTGCCGTTTCGGTAGTGCCCACCACAGAATTCCCAAGACCACCTGTAGTCGCAGTAGAAGCTGCCCGTATCCCGGCAAAACCCGAACTGATCGTCGCAGCAGTTCCTCCTCCTGCAATCAGGGCAAGACCCCATTGCGGAAAAGTTCCCAGATCAGCAAACTGGCTGGCAAATAAAACAGATCCGGCGACCGTAGCCATAGGTACCGAAATGGTATCCAGCAAATGATCCACAAACGGAATATAATACGCAAGGATTTCAACCACGGTGGCAATTCCTGTCGTAATCAGGGCAGGAAGACCGGAAATCCATTCAAAACTCTCATTCATCGGAATCCAGTGAAGGTAAGAAGCCAGACTTACAGCGAACAAGGGAAGAAATACCCTGAATCCCGTCGCCGCTGCAAGACCAATACCGATAAAAGCACTGAGTACATAAGAAAAATAGGGAATATGATCTAACATATTAATTTTCAGATTTATTGTTTTCCCTAAAGTTACAAAAACCAGACAATAAATAAAGATAATCTGTTCTTATCGTGAAGAAATATTAATTTTGAAGCTGTGAGACGCTCTTTTTAATAACAAATTTCACTCATCTTTTATTGAGAATAATAATGAATAAACAGCCCACCAAAGCTTCAAAAACCTAGAAAGTACAGCACAAATATTATTCTGTATACTAAAAGATGATAAAAAATCTTTGATTTTTAGCTTATGTGCTCTTTTTATGCAGGACAATTGCCAACTTCTTAAGTGAACTAAAGTGTTTTTAAAAAGTTTTTGTCTCTTTTGTGGTTAAAAAAATGAAATGTTTATTCTGTAGATGGCGTAATATTAAGCCTTCTTCTGCATTTGGCAAAGCTTAACAAACTCAGCCTCCACATCCTGAAATTTTGCAGGCATTTCCGGTGAAGCCCAAAACAGCATTGCCATTGTTTTTTCACCGAAAGAGCTTTTAAACAGGTCCTTATTCAGCCGGTAGCATTCCCTTAATAGCCTTTTAATCCGGTTTCTGTGGACTGCCTTTTTGAAATACTTTTTAGAAACAGAAACACCAAGTCTGAGGTTTTCCACGGGTTGTCCGGGTTTATCTTTCAGAATAATGATTCTGAGATGGCCGTAACTTCTCCATTTACCTTTATCAAAAAGTAAAGAGATCTCCGTATTTTTCTTGAGCTTTTCGGCCTTTGGATATTTAAATGATTGCATTAATCCTGTTTCACTAAATAATTAATCACTTCAGCAGCAGCATACAGACCAAAAATGGCCGGAATAAAGCTGATGGTACCGTAAAATGATCTTTTGAAATTACTTCCGTCAGTCATTTTCAGACTTTCCTCTTTCTGGAGTTCATTAGAAAATACACATCGGAAGCCTTTATTGATCTTTTCCTTTTTTAACCTTTTTCTGACCTGTTTGGCAAGATAGCAGTTCTGGGTTTTGCTGATGTCCCTTACCATTACTTTGCTCGGATCTGTTTTCCCACCTGCACCCATGGAGCTGATGATTTTAATCTTTCTTTTCCGGGCGGCTTTTATCAGACATAATTTAGGCGTAACACTGTCAATACAGTCAAGAACATAATCAAACTTACCAGAATCAAGCACCTCGTCCATTCTTTCAGGATTAAGGAATTCATTGATTTTGATTAAATTAAGCTTAGGATTAATGTCCAGAAGCCTTTCCGCAACAACATCCACTTTATGCATACCCACGGTGGAATGAAGCGCCGGAAGCTGCCTGTTGATATTGGTGATATCCACAGTGTCCCCATCTACAGCGGTCATATTTCCGATACCGGCTCTTACCAGAAACTCTGCGGCAAAAGAACCTACCCCTCCAAGCCCTACAACCAGTACATTTGCTTTATTCAGCTTTTCCAACCCTTCTTCCTTGATCAGAAGTTCCGTTCTTTCCAGCCAGTATTTATCCATTTTTTATCGTGTGTAAGTTTTCTACAATATGTTCATTAAGTCTTTCCAGTGAAATACCCTTTATTTCCGAGACTTTCTGATACAACTCCTCAATGTTGAAATAGTCATTGTCGGTTTCCAGAAAGATTCTGTCTAAAGGAGTTGACTTTACAATATCCTGCAAAGATAGATTATACAAAACAGCTTTTCCAAAACTCAGATAAAAATTCCTGGCCAGCAGATCATCGGCAATTTGCTTCTTTTTATTAAAACCATGAATGACCATTGCCTGTTCAGCCTTCTTTTTAAAAGAAATCACCTCATAAAACTTTCGTACACAATGGATAATCACCGGCTTTTTAACTTCATTGGACAACCGGATCTGCCTCATGAATACTTTTTCCTGAATTTTCTGAGGAATAGGCACCATGGAATCCAGTCCGCATTCTCCTATCGCAAAACAGTTTTCTGAAACAGAAGATTCCAACCACCTGAACTGCTCCTCCATAGCATCTGCTGCAATGTCTTTGGGATGAATTCCCGCAGAATAAAGCTGCAATGGTGGAGCTGCTCCCAGATCAAGATTGTAAATCCCGTTTCTGGAATTTTCCTTATGATGGTGAAAATCAAAAAAATCCATCAGCAAAAATACGATTATTCAGAAAATTAATTTAAAATTATTAAACGAACGTTTATAAATCTGTTAAAAATTTCTTAACTTTACTCAAAGTGCACTTCAATGAGAAAGAAATTTACAGAAAAACAGATTCACATACTGGACATTGCCGAAGAGCTGATCGCCAAAAAAGGCTACGAGGGAACTTCTGTAAGAGACATCTGCTCTAAAGCGAACATCAATGTAGCGATGATTTCCTACTATTTCGGCTCCAAAGAAAAAATGATGTCTTATCTTTATCAGTACAGGGTCCTCAAAACCAGAGAAAATTTCTCGGAATTTGCAGATACCATCAAGGAAGGAAAGCCGGAGATGCAGATGCGTGAGATGATCAAATATATCGTTTCTCAACTGTTCAAATACAATTATTTCCACGGTTTTGTCACCCAGGAACTGAGACATACAGATAACCTGAAGGATGAACTTCTGGATTTTTATCAGCTGTTTGTAAAGAAGCTGGATGAAGTGATTAAAAAAGGCGTAGCTTCAGGAGTTTTCACCTTTACCCCAAAGCCGGAAGATATTCTTACCATGATCATCGGCTCTACCTTATTCGTCATCCGCAACAAGAATTTTTATGAGCTTTATGTGCCGAGTAAAAATGAAGAAGCTTATGCCAAGGAAGCCGAGAAAAAAGTAAGAATGAATCTTTTACTCAGTGTTTTTGCCATTTTGGGATACGCTGCAGACTAAATTTACGTTAAATATTCATAAAAAAAAATCTATTGACAAAAAAGTTATATTTTTGCAAATTAGTAAATCGGCTGTATAATCCGAAAACTGTTGAATTTTTTATATGAAAAAATATATTTTAGGCCTTTTTGCGGTAGCAGTGATAGCATCATGTGTAAGCCAGCAGGAAAGAGCCATGAAAAGTGCCGACAAGAATTTTATCTTAAAAGCCGCTAATGAAAACTTCGCCAAAAAGAAGTGGAAGAATGCATTGGCCCTTTACGACAGGCTGACCAACCTTGTAGCGGGAACTGATGATTTCCCGAATGTAGGGTTCAATACCGCTTATGCCAACTATTACGATAAAAACTATAAGCTGGCCGGGCATCAGTTTAAAAACTTTGCCGTTAACTTCTCTAAAGATCCGAGAGCAGAAGAAGCAGCCTATATGTCGGCCCTTTGCTACTATGAAGGATCTATGGATTATAACCTCGATCAGTCTACAACCGAAACAGCGATCAACGAGCTTCAGGACTTCCTGAACAATTATCCGAATTCGGAAAGATCTAAAAATATCGGACAGCTTATTGATGAGCTTTCTTATAAACTGGAGTTCAAAGCTTATGAAAATGCAAGACAGTATTTCAAAATGGGAGAATACAAAGCCGCTAACGTAGCTTTGGAAAATGTTCTTGAAGATTTCCCAAGTACCAAACTTCGTCCGAAAATTTATGATTATATCATGAAGTCCCGTTACGAACTGGCTACGAAATCTGTTTATGACCTGAAAGATGAGCGTATCGAAAGTGCTCTTTCTTACGTTAAAATGGTGGAAAAAGAGCTTCCGGGTACAGAGTACGCCAAAACAGCTACAGATCTGAAAGGAAAACTTGAAAAAGAAAAGCAGAACTTTGTAGTCGTTAAAAAACAGACCGAAGCAAGAATTGCCGCTTTAACTGCTAAGCAGAAAAGAGAAGCTGAAAGGCTGGCTGCACAGAATAAAACAGAGCAGCAGGTTAAAGATCAGATCAGCAATGAAAAGAAGGCAATGCAGATCCAGAGGGATAGTGCGGCACTTCAGACCCCTCCGCCGGCAGCGACTTTCAAAATTAAAAGATAATTCGTAAATTTGCCATCTTAAAATAAAAATAATTTTCTCAAAATGAGTGTAAAAGATACAAAAGCAGAAGTAAATACGATTACTTACGACAAAGATAAGATTGAAGATAAAGTAGGTTCTATCTATGAAGCTATTGTTATCATGGGAAAGAGAGCAGAGCAGATTAATGCGGAGATCCGTACGGAACTTCACAATAAACTGGATGAATTTGCTGTTCACAATTCCACATTAGAAGAAGTTTTCGAAAACAGAGAGCAGATTGAGATCTCCAAGCATTACGAAAAACTTCCGAAACCTACTTCTATCGCTATTGAAGAATGGCTGAATGAAGATATCTATTTCAGAAAGACAGAAGACAGAAAATAATCATTTGTGTTTTTTATATATGAAGGTCATAAGGGAATTCCGTTCTTTTATGACCTTTGTCTTTTTATAAGCCGTCTTTATGCGAAAAAATAAGTAATTTAGTGATTCAAAAAAATTAAAACTGAATGAGTATTTCCGGTAAAAAGATACTTATTGCTGTTTCCGGAGGAATTGCAGCCTATAAGATTCATTTTCTGATCAGAGACTTTATCAAAAAAGGAGCTGAAGTTCAGGTCATCATGACCCCTGATGCAGAACACTTCGTTACCAGGCTGAGTCTTTCCACCCTTTCCAGAAAACCGGTCTATTCGGACTTTTACGGGGATAACGGAACCTGGAACAGCCATGTTGAGCTTGCCTTATGGGCAGACGTAATGATCGTGGCTCCCTGTACGGCAAATACCCTGTCAAAAATGATTCACGGTGCCTGTGATAACCTGGTTATGGCTACTTATATGTCTGCTAAATGCCCTGTATTTATTGCTCCGGCCATGGATCTTGATATGTATGTGCATCCTTCTACCCGGAAGAACCTTAAAGCAGCAGAAAGCTATGGCCACCATATTATTCCCGCAGAAAGCGGAGAACTGGCCAGCGGATTGGTAGGCCAGGGAAGAATGGCAGAACCGGATACGATTGTTAAAACCATCGACAATTTCTTTGCATCCACAGAAAAAAATAAAAGCCTTGAAGGAAAAACCGTGCTCATTACGGCAGGACCTACCTATGAAGCCATTGATCCGGTAAGATTCATCGGAAACCATTCTTCAGGGAAAATGGGCTTTTCCCTGGCCGAAGAAGCCTCAAAACGAGGCGCCAGAGTCATTCTGATTTCAGGGCCCAGCTCGCAGGTTACCCATGATAAGAATATTGAGCTGCATAAAGTGACGTCGGCAAAAGAAATGCTGGCCAAAGTTTTTGAATTTTATGAAGGCATAGACATTGGAATTGCCAGTGCTGCTGTTGCCGATTATGCTCCCAAAGAAATTGCAAAGGAAAAAATTAAGAAAAATGATGATAATTTAACCATTGAACTGGTTAAAAACCCCGATATTCTTAAAACAATGGGCGAAAAAAAGACCCGCCAGTTTCTGGTAGGATTTGCCCTGGAAACCCAGAATGAAGAAGAAAACGCAAAAGGGAAACTTGAAAAAAAGAACCTGGATATGATCGTCCTGAATTCTCTGCGCGATGAAGGAGCCGGATTTAAAAATGATACCAACAGGATCAAAATATTTACCAGAACTGAGCGAAAAGAATTTAGCCTTAAATCAAAAGATGAAGTAGCCGGAGATATTCTGGATTTTGTTGAAGCTCAACTTTTAAAATAATTTTAATAAATTTCCGTTCTCAATTTTTAATTAGATAATGAAAAAAATCATAAGCCTATTTTTATTGCTTTTTATCTATCAACTGAGCTTTTCTCAGGAACTGCTTGCTGCCGTACAGGTAAACTCACAACAGGTACAGGGAAGCAACCAACAGGCCTTTAAAGCGTTGGAAAAAAGTCTGAGAGATTTTATAAACAATACAAGCTGGACCGGTAAAAAGCTCCAGAATTTTGAAAAAATAAAATGCAACTTTGCCATTGTCATCGTTGAAAAGGACGGAAACAGATACAAAGGAAACATTGTTATTCAGGCTGTACGCCCTGTGTATAATACCACTTACGAATCTCCGCTGGTGAACCTTCAGGATCAGAGATTTGCTTTTGAATATATTGAAAATGAAAACCTCGTGTTTAATGAAAGACAGTTTTCAGGCAAAAACCTGATTGATGTGGTGAGTTTTTATGTGTACCTGATTCTGGGGTATGATGCCGATAGCTTCCAGTCGATGGGAGGTTCGCCATGGTTTTCAAAAGCACAGCAGATCGCCCAGAATTCCCAGAACAGAAATTACGAAGGCTGGAATACCATCAATGAGCCGAGAAGCCGTACCATACTGATCAATGAAATTATCAACCCGAACTGGAGCCAGCTGCGTTCTGCGATGTACAGCTATCACCGCGCAGGACTGGACAACCTCTTCAACCAGGATCAGACTACCGCTAAAAAAGTGATCTTTGATGCCCTGATGCAGCTGAAAACATATGAAAACAATTTCCAGCAGGCTTATTTTATCAACCTGTTTATCGATAATAAAAGTGATGAGATCTTCAATATCTTCAATTCCGGAAACAATGGCGGGGTTGTGATGAATGATCTCAAACAGCTGATGACAACCTTTGCTCCGAAGTATATAGACAATAAGTGGAGCAAGTGGAAAAACTAAACCATGAGGAAAGAAACCATTGAGGAAATTGTTGACAGAACCCTCCGTTTCTGGATTGAAAATGCAGCCAATCAGCTTCCCTGTGATATTGAGAAAGAAATGCTTGCCCCGGATCAGCCGGTTGAAGAATGGAAATTCTGGCTTCCCGTTAAAAGTACGGTAACTGATGCTGAAATCAGTGAATTTGAAGCTGAAACCGGCTTTGTTTTCCCCAATGATTTTAAGACCTTCCTGCAGCATAAACATTTTTATGAGCTTCAGATGTCAGAAGTTTCTTTTTGCTCGCATCCCATCAATACCTGGAGAGCTTCTCTCCGCGAAATGATGTTTGAAACGTATCCCAGAGAATTCCTTTTTGATAAAGGTTATGTTCCGTTTGCCCTATACAGCGACTGGGGCCTGCTTTGTTTTGATAGCCATCATCATAATGCTATTGTCCGTTGGGATCATGAAGATCCGGAGACTTTTGAATATCAGTATGAAAACTTTTATGAACTGATGACTGGCATTTCAAAAGATTAGGTTTCTGAGGAATTGTATTTTCCATTCTCTGTTTTCACTAAAAAAACTTATTTTTACAATCCATATTAATCTCTGATAAAAACGCGGATCATCCATGCTTTCAAGAATTTACATTAAAAATTTTGCCCTGATCGATACCCTCGATGTATCTCTGCATAACGGTCTTCAGGTAATCACCGGAGAAACCGGAGCCGGAAAGTCTATTATTTTAGGAGCATTACGGCTTATTCTTGGCGAAAGGGCAGATGTAAAATCAATCTCCAGTGCGGAGGAGAAAAGTATTGTAGAAACCGAATTTTCCTTAAACAATCAATTCAAGAAATTCTTCATTGAAAATGATCTGGATTATGAGCATCAGACGATCATCAGAAGGGAAATTCTTCCTTCAGGGAAATCACGGGCTTTCATCAATGATGTTCCGGTTACCCTTGATATCCTTAAAGAGCTGTCTTCACAACTGATCGATATTCATTCCCAGTTTGAAACCTCCAATTTATTCACTCCGGAATATCAGTTCAAAATTATTGACGGTCTTTCCGAGAATAAAAAATTGATTGAAGACTATCAGAACGAATTTTCAGATTTCCAGAGCTTAAAGATCCAGCTTAAAAAACTCCAGACCCAGCTTCTGGAAAACAGAAAAGAAAGCGACTATAAAACATTTCTGTTAAATGAGCTGGAAGAGCTGAAACTGGATGATGTGGATTATGAAGATATGCAGAACCAGCTTTCCATCCAGGAGAATGCTGGAATGATTTCTGAAAATATCGGCCAGATCCTGTCCCGGTTCCACCAGGAAGAAGTGGGAATTCTCTCTTTCTTTAATGAAGCTAAAAACAAACTGTCCAGAATCGCCGAAGTTTCAGGAAGTTTTGCAGAACTGAATGAAAGACTGGAAACCTCTTTTGTGGAGCTGAAAGATATTATCTCTGAACTTGAACATGAAGCAGAAAGAATAGAAATTAACCCTGAAAATCTGGCTGTTCTTACCGAGCTGAATAATAAGATCAATGCATTACTGCTTAAGCATAACGTATCAGACCTTACCGAGCTGATAGAGCTCAGAGACCAGCTGGCCGGTGAGCAGAAAGGTGCCTCGGAACTGGAAGCGGCTATTGAAGAAATAGAAAACAATATTTCCGGAAAAGAAAAAATGCTTCAGTCTCTTGCTGAAAAACTGTCTAAGAACAGGAAAAAATCAGTTCCCGTTTTCATCAAAAAGGCAGAAGAACTTCTTAAAAAGCTGGGTCTTGAAAAAGCCAGGGTAGATATCGACCTGAAGGAGGTGGCAGAATTCAATCCGTTTGGGAAAGAAAATATTCAGCTGCTATTTCAGGCAAACTCAGGCTTCCCGTTGAAACCGATTCAGACAGCTATTTCCGGCGGGGAAAGATCGAGAGTAATGCTGGCTGTTAAAAAAATCATTGCAGAAAGCGATGAACTTCCTACCCTTATTCTGGACGAGATTGATACCGGGGTTTCCGGAAAAGTAGCCGAAGAGATCGGAAACCTGATGCGTGATATGTCTGCAGATATGCAGCTGATCGTCATTTCCCACCTTGCTCAGGTCGCCGCTAAAGGAAACAACAACTATAAAGTGCTGAAACAGGACATTGCCGGAAAAACGCAGTCTACCATTGTTCCTCTCAACAACGAGGAAAAACTGAACGAAATTGCACAACTGCTGTCCGGAAGTAAAATTACGGAAGCTGCATTGGCACAGGCAAAAGAATTAATTGGCTAAAGAATTCTGTAACATATTTTACATTATATTTACTAATAAGTAAAAAATTAAGATATGTTTCTAAAATTCCTCAGGCTGGAGATCAAAAGCTTTTTCCGTGGAACTTCCGTAGGGCTGAATCTTGCCATGAAAATCCTGCGGTTCATCGGAATTGCCTATTTTATGCTCTGTCTGGCAGGCGGTGCTTTTATTGTGTTCTTCTATATTCAGGAAGAAATCCATCAGGACCCAATAAAGATCGTTTCCCGGTTTCTGATTGCGGCATGGGCAGCAGACTTGATCATGAAGTACATCTGGCAGGAAATGCCTACCCAGAACATTAAGCCGTTTCTTACCCTCAATATCCCAAAGAATACGCTGGTCAATTATATGCTGACAAAAACCTTCCTTTCAGCATTCAGCTGGCTGAATTCTTTGTTCTTCGTTACATTCTGCGGAATAGCATTGTTTAACGGATACAGCATTGTTGGAGTTTTCACCTGGCTGATCGGGATATCCTTATTGTTCTACATGAACAACTTTATCAATATTCTTTTTAACGATAAGGAAACGGTTGCGATTGTGATAGGCTGTATCTTTGTGGCTGTGGCGGGACTTGCCTACTATGATATTGTTCCGGTGCTGTCTTACTCTGAGAAATTTTTCTATAATTTTTACGAAAAACCCTATTTCGTAGTGATTGCCATCATTCTGTTTTCTGCCTTATGGAAAATAAGCTTCAACCATGTGCGTAAAGTATTTTACCTGGATCAGGGACTTGAGGCTAAGAAAGAAGTGGGGAGAACAGAAAATATAGCCTTCCTTAACAAATACGGAGTGATCGGCACTTTCATCAATAACGATATCAAGATGCTGAAGAGAAACAAAGTCACCAAAGGAATTCTCCTGGGAAGCTTTTTATTTCTTTTTTACGGAATGCTGATGTTCTCTTCTCCGATGTATAAAACACCCGCGATGATGATGTTTATGGGGCTTTTTGTGACAGGAGGATTTCAGTTTCTTTTCGGACAGCGGGTTCCGGCTTTCGACAGCTCCTATTATCCGCTGATGATGACCCTGAATGTTCCGTATAAAGAATATTTAAAAGCAAAATGGTGGCTGATGAATATCGTGACGGGAGCTTCAGTGATTCTGGCGCTTGCTTATGTCTATTTTGGATGGGAAATTTATGTTACTTTTTTAGCCGCAGGAATTTACAATATAGGAGTCAACTCCCAGTTTACCCTTTGGTCCGGGGCTTTCAACAAAACCCAGATCGATCTTAATTCAAAAGAAAAAAGATTCGGGCAGAAAAACAGCTTCAATATCAAAGCTTTGCTGCTTCTGATTCCCAAGATGCTTCTTCCGATGGCTGTTTTTGCTTTAGCTAAATACATCTTCGGAATTACGGGCGCTGTAATCAGTGTTGCCATTCTGGGACTGATTGGGTTTCTGATCCGGGAAAAAATCTTCGATATTATCGTGAAGCATTATAAAAGAGAAAAATACAGTACAATAGACGCATTCAAAAATAAAGGTTAAGAATATGATTACGATTAATAATTTATCTAAAACATACGGAACTGCAACGGTTCTGAACATTGAACATCTGGAAATCCCCAATGGTGAAACTTTTGGTCTTGTAGGGAATAACGGGGCGGGAAAAACAACCCTTTTCAGCCTTATGCTCGACCTTATCCAGGCATCCACGGGATCTGTAAGCATTGATGGAATTAAAGTGAATGAATCCGAGGCATGGAAAAGCAAGGTTTCGGCATTTGTAGATGATACTTTCCTGATCGGCTATCTTACGCCTGAAGAATATTTTTATTTTATCGGCGAACTGAGAGGACAGAACAAAGCATCCGTAGATGAGTTTCTGAAGCAGTTTCATGATCTTTTTAACGGGGAAATCTTAAATTCCGGGAAATACGTCCGTGATCTTTCAAAAGGAAACCAGAAAAAAGTTGGTATTGTAGGAGCGATTATCGGAAATCCGGAGATCATTATTCTGGATGAGCCGTTTGCCAACCTGGATCCATCCACTCAGATCAAACTTAAAAACCTGATTAAAGAACTTTCCAAACAGGATGGGGTTACTTTCCTGATTTCAAGCCACGATCTTTCCCATACCACAGAAGTATGTAACAGAATCGTAGTCGTGAACAAAGGGCAGCTGGTAAAAGATATCAGGACCAACCCGGAAACCCTGAAAGATCTGGAACAGTATTTTGCAGAGCAGGTATCTTCTCCGGCAGCAAGCGGGGAGCCGGTTCAGGATTCTTTTGTAAACCCGGAATAAAACAATTAAGTTTTAAATCATTTAAAAAACAGACATTAAGAAAATAAACAGCAGATATGGGGATAGAATCACAGAACGTTACGGATTATCCTAACAGCAACACCATTTTTATGGTCTGGAAACTTCACGACAGTCCACAGCTGAAAGATGTTTTTCAGCGGCTTTGTGCTTTGGTTCTTAACCTCAATAATTCCGTTTTCAACCGTTTTCCGGACAGCCGGGCAAGCTGTGTAATGGGAATAGGTGCAGAAGCCTGGAGAAAATTGGAGCTTCCCACACCGCTTCCTAAAGAACTGACGGTTTTTGAAGAAATAAATGGGATAAAACACACTGCCGTTTCCACACCGGGTGACCTTCATTTTCATCTCAGGGCAGACAATAAAAGTTTGATTTTTGATATGGCTATCGAGATTTCAAAACTATTGTCATCTGTTGCTGAAAGCATTCTGGAGATCCACGGATTTAAATATTGGGATGCCCGTTCTATTCTCGGTTTTGTAGACGGTACCGAAAATCCGCACGGTGAAGACCGGGATTACTTTGCCAAAGTAGGAGAAGAAGACCACCGGTATCAGGGAGGAAGCTATCTTTTCGTCCAGAAATACATTCATAATATGGATGCCTGGAAGAGCCTTTCCGTAGAAGATCAGGAAAAGGTAATCGGCCGTTCCAAAGAAAACGATATTGAAATGTCTGATGACGTGAAACCTTCCAACTCCCATATCGCTTTGGCCAATATTGAAGGTGTAAACGGAGAGGAACTGAAGATCGTAAGAGATAATATGCCTTTCGGAAGTCCGTCTTCCAATGAATTCGGAACTTATTTTATATCATATGCGGGTACATTCAGTACCACGAGAAAAATGCTGACGAATATGTTCATCGGAGATCCGCCCGGCAATTACGACAGGATACTCGATTTCAGCACGGCAGTAACAGGAACGCTGTTCTTTGTTCCTACCAGAAATATGCTGGATGAATTCTCAGGATAACAAGACAGGCAGAAGTTTTTCTGTCTTTTTTGTAACGAATCATTTTTTTTTTCAAAAAAAATATTTTTTTGTGTAACCTTTTCAAACCTATGTTGTCTTTATAGTAGAAACAGATTAATCATGAAGCTTTTGTTCGGAAATAAAAAAGAAGATTTGCTAAGCCGCCTTAAAAAACAGGAGCCGGCTGCTCAGAAAATTTTCTATGAGCAGAATGTGAAGAAATTTCTGAGTACGGCCAAAAGTTATATCAGCGATCTATATCAGGCTGAAGACTGTGTGATCAAGGCTTTCTGTAAGATTTTCAAACACATCGAAACTTTTCGGGGAGATGGAAATCTTGAAGGATGGGCAAGAAGGATTGTCGTGAATGAATGCCTCAATTTTATCAAAAGCCACAAAACGGTTTTTTATATTGATGATATCAATCCTGCCTTTATGGTAGAAACCCACGATGAAGATCCTGTTTTTGATTTCAATGCACAGGACCTTTTGGATCAGCTGCCGGATGCCTACAGAATGGTTTTCAATTTATACGTGCTGGAAGACTTTTCGCATCAGGAAATTTCCGATACGCTGAAGATTTCAGTCTCTGTAAGCAAAACCCAGCTGTTTCGGGCTAAAGAGAAGTTAAGAGTACTTTATCTTCAACAACAAAAAACAATGAAAAATGAACACATTCAGAGATAATTTAGAACAACGCATCAGGAAGCAGATCGAGGAACGGGAAGTTGCACCTTCAAGAGATCTCTGGACTGAAATTGAAATGCAGACGCCGGCAGGGTCAGCTCCTTCAAAATTTAAAGTGAACCGTTTTCTGGCCGCCGCCTGTGTGCTGCTTGCCTTCGGTTTAGGATTTGTTCTGTTCTTTAACACGAAAAAAGATGATCCTAAAACTCATAATATCGTTGAAAGAAAACCGGAAGCTCCTCAAAAAGAAACTCCTGTGATTCTGAATGAAGATACAAAACCGGTATTAGCAGAACAAAAACATAATGGTATCCCGGAAATAAATAAGACATCCGCTCAACCGGCTAATGAGATACCCGCTTCGAAGGCTATAGCAGAGGAAATTCATAAAGTTTCTGTAAAAGAGAAAACTCTTCCTACAACTCCGGTGATTCCACAGATTCCGGTAGAGAAAATACTGGCTAAGGCGGAAGACTCCTCAAAAACTCCGGGGAAAAAGAAAAGATATGTAGATCCTTCAACGCTGCTCTTCTCCGTAGAGCATAAAGATATCATTCAGAAAACCAAGGAAAGCAATGTGGCTACCGTAGATCTGAACGGAAAATAACCCTTTTTTTAACAATAAAAAATTAATAATATGATCAAGAAATTTATCCTGATGGGATTCCTGTGCCTGTTATCCGGCTCAGTGTATGCACAGAAAAAGACACTTACATTTAATCTTCCTTCCAAAGAAGATACAGAAGTAAGCCCTATCGTAAAGGAAAAAGTAGATGAATATGCCAGAAAAATCGACGCGATCATCCAGGAAGAAAAAAAGAATATGGAAGCAGAATTGCTCGAGCTTCAGGGAAAAGGCCTGGAAAGATCGGAATTTGATAAGCAAAAAGCATTGATTGCCGACCGTTATTCTGAGAAAATAGATCAGAGGATTGAAGCCCTGGGATTTGATCTGGATACGGTGATCCAGAAACAAGTAAAATATTCATTGCTGAATTCTGATGTAACGTCAAAAGAAGAGCTCAAAGAAAAGCTCCTGAAAAAATTCCGTCCCACAAAAGATATCGGAGGCTATATTACCTACGGAATCATGAATCTTACGAACAGTAAGGCAGATAACAGTCTGGATAAAAACCTGGGGTATGCCGGAAATTTTGAGTTCGGATTCAAATTCAATTACCAGTTCGGAAGAACCAGCCACTGGGGATTGATCTCCGGAATCGGATTCTCATGGAGAACTCTGAATATCGATAACGATCTGTTT
Organism: Chryseobacterium sp.; assembly: GCA_031277615.1. Taxonomy (GTDB): domain Bacteria; phylum Bacteroidota; class Bacteroidia; order Flavobacteriales; family Weeksellaceae; genus Chryseobacterium. The sequence continues at coordinate 154,383 of JAITMC010000034.1, forward strand.
TTTGCAAAAGACGGAAATGCAGATACCTATCTTGCCCATTATGACAAGGGCTTAAGCAAAAGTAAGCTGAGAACCGGATACATCGTCATGCCGTTAGGAATACAGTATAATTTCTCTAAGCTGAAAAATGCGGGAATGGATGTTCAGTACAGGGATTACCACAAAGGACTGAAAGTAGGAGCCAATGTATATGGCGGAGTAAAAATGTCAACCAACAATATTCTGAAAGGGGATGGAATCAGCCAGAGAGAAAGAGGGAACTATCAGGTGAATCCTTTTATCTATGGTGGACAGCTTACGGTTTCCTATAATGATTTCAGCATTTTCGTGAAAAAAGATTTCGGAAATTTCTTTAAAGACAACCGTTTTGAAAATGATAAGGCGCTTATTTTCGGAGTAGGACTCTGGTGGTAAATGACAGAAGGGATGAGGAAGAAAGGAAGATGGATGCTTGTAACCCTTCTTAATCACCCTTGATTTTCATAGAAAAACCTCAGAATTTCTGAGGTTTTTTATATTATTAAAGTATTGGGCTGAACTATTTCAGGCTGCCCACCATATTTTCAGGTTTTACCCATTCATCAAACTGTTCTGCGGTTAAAAGTCCGAGATTAACGGCTTCCTCTTTCAGGGTGGTTCCGTTTTTATGGGCCGTTTTGGCAATTTTTGCCGCATTTTCATAACCGATATGCGTGTTCAGGGCCGTAACGAGCATTAAAGATTTATCCACCAGCTCTTTGATCCTTTCGCGGTTTGGCTCAATACCAACGGCGCAGTGATCATTGAAGGAGATGCAGGCATCAGCAATCAGCTGGGCAGACTGTAGAAAATTGTAAGCCATCACCGGTTTAAAAACATTCAGCTCATAATTTCCCTGGGTCCCGGCAAAAGAGATCGTAGTATCATTTCCCAGCACCTGTGCACAAACCATCGTCAGCGCTTCATTCTGGGTAGGATTTACTTTACCCGGCATAATGGATGATCCCGGCTCATTTTCAGGAATAAGAATTTCACCGATCCCCGAACGTGGCCCGGAAGCAAGAAGCCTGATATCCTGAGCTATCTTGAATAAAGAAACGGCCAGTTGCTTCAGGGCACCATGAGATTCAACAATCGCATCATGGGCAGCGAGGGCTTCAAATTTATTTTCAGCCGTTACAAAAGGATGGTTGGTGAATTCAGCAATATATTGGGCTACTTTTACATCATAGCCTTTGGGAGTGTTCAGCCCTGTTCCTACGGCTGTTCCTCCCAATGCCAGTTCCGAAAGATGAGGTAACGTATTTTTCAAAGCCCTTAAACCGAATTCCAGCTGGGCAGCATATCCCGAAAATTCCTGTCCGAGAGTAAGCGGGGTTGCGTCCATCAGGTGTGTTCTTCCGATCTTTACAATATCCCTGAAGGCATCTGCTTTTTCGGAAATCGTATTTTTAAGTTTCTCAACAGCAGGAATGGTTACCTCTACCACCTTTTTATAGGCTGCAATATGCATGGCTGTAGGATAGGTATCATTGGAAGACTGTGATTTATTCACATCATCATTCGGATGAACTTCCGGTTTATCTCCCAAAGTTCCACCATTATTAACGTGAGCACGGTTTGAGATGACTTCATTCACATTCATGTTTGATTGAGTTCCGGAACCTGTCTGCCAGATCACCAGAGGAAACTGGTCATTAAGTTTTCCTTCCAGGATTTCGTCACATACTCTGGCAATCATATCTCTTTTCTCTGTCGGAAGTACTCCCAGCTCTGCATTGGCATATGCTGCGGCTTTCTTCAGATAGGCAAAAGCATCAATGATCTCGTGGGGCATAGAACCTTCCGGTCCGATTTTGAAATTGTTTCTTGAACGTTCAGTCTGTGCACCCCAGAATTTGTCGGCAGGTACCTGAACCTCGCCCATGGTGTCTTTTTCTATTCTGTAATTCATGTGATTGAAATTTTATATTCTGTTTAGGTTATCAATGGATTAAAAAAACTGTGATTTAATTCCTATAAAGTTACTTATTAACTCACAACCCCGCAATTTATAATCATTATAAATATCGATTTAAACGACTGATTTTACTCATGGTTTGAAGACCACGAAAATATCATTGCGTAATTTTACGCGACTTAAATTTTTCGAAAAAAGTAAATATGGAATTTAGATATCAGGATCCGTATCCGATTCAGAAAGATGATACGGTGTACAAAAAACTTACATCAGATTATGTGAAAGTGGAACAGCTTGGAGACAGGGAAATCCTGACCATTGATCCGAAAGGACTGGAACTTCTTGCAGAAGAGGCAATGGCAGATGTCTCTTTTATGCTTCGCTCTTCGCACCTGGAAAGTCTTAAAAGAATTATTGATGATCCTGAAGCTACCGATAATGACCGTTTTGTAGCCTATAACCTGTTGCAGAATGCAGCCGTAGCCGTTGAAGGTGCCCTTCCTTCATGTCAGGATACCGGAACAGCCATTGTGATGGGAAAAAAAGGAGAAAATGTTTATACCGGAGTAGAAGACGGTGAATATCTGAGTAAAGGAATCTTTAATACCTATCAGAAAAGAAACCTAAGATATTCCCAGGTAGTCCCTTTAACGATGTTTGACGAGAAAAATTCAGGATCCAACCTTCCGGCGCAGATCGATATCTATGCTAAAAAAGGAAATTATTATGAATTCCTGTTCTTAACAAAAGGAGGAGGTTCTGCCAACAAAACGTTCTTATACCAGAAAACGAAATCCCTTCTGAACGAAAAATCCCTTGAAGAATTCATCAAAGAAAAAATATCGGATCTTGGAACGGCAGCCTGCCCGCCCTATCACCTGGCACTGGTGATCGGAGGAACTTCTGCGGAAGCCAATCTGGCTGCGGTGAAAAAAGCATCAGCCAAATACTATGATCATCTTCCTACCGAAGGAAATGAAGCCGGACAGGCATTCAGAGACCTTGAATGGGAAGCCAAAGTTCAGAAAATCTGCCAGGAAAGTGCAATAGGAGCCCAGTTTGGGGGGAAATATCTTACACATGATGTAAGAGTGATCAGACTTCCGCGCCATGCAGCTTCATGTCCTGTTGGAATGGGAGTTTCCTGTTCTGCGGACAGAAATATTAAAGGTAAGATTACCAAAGAAGGGATTTTCCTCGAGCAATTGGAAACCGATCCGAAAAGGTTCCTTCCTGATACTCCTCCGCATTTAGAGGAAGCTGTTGAAATCAACCTGAACAAGCCAATGCCTGAAATTCTGGCAGAGCTGTCAAAATACCCGATCAAAACAAGGCTGAAACTGAACGGAACCCTGATCGTTGCCAGAGATATTGCCCACGCAAAGATCAAAGAAATCATAGACAGCGGAAAACCGATGCCTGAATACTTCAAAAACCACCCGATCTATTACGCAGGACCGGCAAAAACTCCGGAAGGAATGGCTTCAGGAAGTTTCGGACCTACTACCGCCGGAAGAATGGATGTGTATGTGGATGAATTCCAGAGCCACGGAGGAAGCATGATCATGCTGGCAAAAGGGAACAGAAGCAAGGATGTTACCAATGCCTGCAACAAATACGGAGGCTTCTACCTGGGGTCTATCGGAGGTCCGGCAGCTATTCTTGCCAAAGACAATATCGTATCGGTAGATGTGGTGGATTTCCCTGAATTAGGAATGGAAGCCGTAAGAAAGATCGAAGTAAAAGACTTCCCTGCATTTATCATTACAGACGACAAAGGCAACGATTTCTTTGCCGATCTTGCTCACTAATTAGTTTAAAATCAAAATAAATTATAAAATAGGGCTTGTATCTTTTGTGTAAAAAAATAAAAAGTCCTATTTTTGCCTAAAATCTTTAAGAGAAATGATAACGATTTTATCAGCATTTTGGCCGTTCTACCAGTTCCTTTGGACTGTATTCTTTATAATTATGTTCTTAGTAGGATTCTGGTGTATCTTTATGTTCTTCGGTTTGGTTATCCCAATGTGGTTAACGGAAGGTCTGAAAGAATATTTCGGAAAAGTAAAACCTTTTGATCCTGAAGATATCAGAAGCAAGCAGCTTAATGAGCAGGAAGGTGTAGAGGTAATCTACAGCCAGCCTAAAGGGAACGGACCTTTCATCCATGATCACGGACATCATCATTAATTGATTGTCATTGCTTTTTCACCTGAATTCTGAAAAAGTAATATCAAAGCAAAACAACATATATAAACCGCTTAATTTTTTAAGCGGTTTTTTTTGTGCAAAAATTTAACCGATATCTTTCTTTAAATTTGCAGTAAAAGAAATAAAAACAAGTTGGAAACGTCCGCTTCATCAAATCAACGAAGTTGATTCCACTCTTTGCAGCCTAAAATTTATCATATTATTCAGAAAACTCTGTGTTTTCAAAAAAGCCTTCCTGTATCAACAGTTATTTTATATTTCACATTCCGTTTCTCATATTTTCCGGGGAAACTCCAAACTTCTTCTTAAACGCACGCGTGAAATTCTGAACATATTCATACCCGCATTCAATCGCGATTTCCTTGATCATGATATTTTCATTAATAATCATTTTACGGGCTTTAAGCATCCTCAACTCCAGAATATAATCGGCAACCGTAATATGATACTGAGCTTTGAATGTTTTCCGTAGTCTGTTCTGACTGATGCCTGTAAGTTTTCCGATCTCTTCAGCACGGATGTTTTTATGATAGTTTTCATCAATGAATTTCCTTATCGTTGAAGAAATCAGAGAACTGTTCTGAACCGTATCTTTCTCACTGAACTGTTCAAATACCAGCATAAGAAGTTTAATGATCTTGGCTTCCACAAACAATTTCTGCATAACCCCTTTTTTAGAATACATAATGATTTCCTTTAAGATCATATGCATTTCCACTGTCATATCCGGAGGCGTTTCCTTATGAAGAAAAAGATAGTTGTTGCTCATCATATTCTCCAGGACGGCCGCATTCTCTTTACTGGAACCGGGATCGAGCAGATTGAAAATATACTGATAATTGATCTGGATCTGAAGGTATTTTAAAGCTTCCTGATGCTCCGTCCACAGTGCTGCAGTACTTTCGTGAGGAGAATAATGAAGGATATACTGGTTTTTTCCGAATATAAAATGCGTACCACAATCCGAAGCTTTAAGATGAATAGCCGGACTGAGCATAAAGAGAAGACTGAAGCTTTTTCTGCTTTCAGTCATTTCGGATCTTAGAAATGTTTCAGGGCGAAGATCTTCATAGAGGATGATTCTGATATCTCCGGAACTGAACACTAATCCGCTGTCAGACTGATCTTTCATACGGGTAGGGGTTTACGGTATGGTACATTTTGCTTATAAAAGTTTTTACAGTGATAACAAAAAGTTCGGAAATGATAACTCCGGATTCATAATGTAAATTACTTTTGCGCAAAATTAAATTAAATTTAGAATAATTAAAAATAATAATGAAAATGATTCAAAATTTACATTTTGTAATGCATAAGATAGGAACAGGATTAGCTATTCTGATCGCTGCTGGAAACCTTTTGTACGGGCAGCAGCCAGGGAGCTGTAATAATACAGATCCGGGAAATAATCCCGGTGATACAGGTTGTGTTGCCTTTACTTACCAGGGGCAGCAGGTTAGCTATACAACAGTAAGAGGGAACGATGGTAAGATCTGGTTACAGCAGAATCTGGGAAGCTCACAGGTAGCATCTGATAAGGCTGATGCTGCTTCCTACGGAGATCTTTTCCAGTGGGGAAGATGGGATGACGGTCACCAGCTTAGAAATTCGGCTGTAACACCGGCATCGGATGAAAACTTCCCGTCAGGACTGGCCGGAAGCAGTTCATATATTGCCGGAGAACGTGAATGGTGGGAAGAATTACAGGCTGGGGACCAGTGGACCGCCTCCGATATAAACGATGTAACTCCTGGCAGAGGAATGGATCCGTGTAAAGCCGTAGGGCCAGGTTGGCAATTGCCTACACAAACCGATTGGGAAGGCATTGTAGACTCGGAAGACATCAACAATCCGGCGAGTGCATACAGCAGTCATCTGAAACTGCCGGCAACAGGATACAGAGGTTCTTCAAACGGAAATTTCACCTTTGTAGGTCAGCGTGGCTATTTCTGGAGTTCAGACTCTTCTATCCTCGGGGCAAAATACCTGTATGTAGGGACCATTATTGCGAATCCTTCTGCAGGGGCACCAAGAGGACAAGGGGCAGCAGTAAGATGCGTCAAAACAGGACCCGCGCTGGGAATAACAGAAACCATAAGAACAGAGACGATGGGAATATATCCGAACCCTACCCGAAATATCCTGTATATAAAAGCCGATTCCCTGATTGAGCGTGTACACCTCTTCAATATGGCGGGACAGAAGATAAATGTGGAGTTTACCAACAATCAGATCAATATGGCCGGACTTCCAAACGGAAATTATATAGTAGAATTAAAATTGAAAAACGGACAGCGTCTGTCTAAAAAAGTGATTAAAAATTAACGTCTATATCGTTGGTTTGATCAATAGAAAGATTGTATCAGATTGATATCCATTAAAAAAATAGTTCATTACAATTACTTTTATTGGAAAGGCTCATGAAAATTTTTCATGGGCCTTTTTATTTAATTTTTTCCTGAAATGCCGAAATATTTTGAATCAGATAAAACAAAAAGCGATTTAACGAGAAAAAATAATCCTATATTCGATAAAAAATAAGATATGAAAAAGTTTTATTCCGTTATTTTTCTGGTCGTTGTAACCTTGGTTTTCGGGCAGATTAACTATACAGTTACTCCAAACCCGTTTAATGAAACGGATGCTGTTACCTTAACTATTCCCGGAGATCAGATCGATGAATCCGCCTGGGGAATTTCCAATCATGCCGTCTATATGTGGACCTGGTCTTTTGATACCAATTACCAGAATAGCCAGGATTGCCCCACGAACGGAAGCTGGGATAATTCCAACGAACTGAATAAGCTGAATTACGATGCCGGATCGGATTCTTATTCTTTAACATTTACGCCAACTGCCTTTTACGGAAGAACAGGAATCGGGAGATTTGGATTTTTATTAAAAGATAAAACAGGTGCCCATCAGACCTCACCGGATATTTTTGTCAATGTAGGTGTACTGAATCTTAACCTGACGAATCCTCTTCCTAACAGCCTTACTTCGGTTCCGGCAGGAAATACCATCAATATTAATGCAACAACCAATGTAGCAGCCACATTCCAGTTAAAAGCCAATGGAACCATTGTAAATTCGGTCTCTGCTCCTTCACAGGCTTACACTTATACCTATACCGTCACTCAGGATGCTGAAATGGAGCTGATGGCATCGGATGCTTCTTCCCATTCAAAAAAAGTAAACTTCACTTTACAGGTTCCAAGGAATGTAGCCACTGAAGCCGTACCCAACTGGATCAGACAGGGTATCAATTATCATCCGACAGATCAGACCCGGGTTGGCCTTGCACTTTATGCTCCTCATAAAGACTTTGTCCATGTGATCGGGAGCTTTAACAACTGGGCTGTAAATGATGCTTATCTGATGAAAAGAGATACCGCTAATCCTGATCTCTACTGGATTGAGATTACCGGGCTGACGCCCCAGCAGCTGTACACTTTCCAATACAGAACCAATGATCTGAAAAAAGTGGCCGATCCTTTTTCCCCACAGATCCTGTCTTCTTATGATGACCAGTGGATTTCAGCAGCTACCTATCCGAATCTGCCGCCGTTTCCTGCGGGACAGGATTTTGAAGTTTCCATGTTTAAAACAGGTCAGGTGCCTTATAGCTGGCAGGCAGCCAACTTCCAGAGACCGGCCAAAGAAGATCTTGTGGTGTATGAGCTGCTGTTGAGAGACTTTACTCAGGAAAAAAACTGGCAGTCACTGATCAATAAAATTTCCTATCTGAAAGGTCTGAATATCAATGCTGTTGAGCTGTTGCCGATTATGGAGTTTGAAGGGAATCTTTCATGGGGTTACAACACCTCATTTCATTATGCATTAGACAAAGCTTACGGAACTCCCGAAAAGTTCAAGGAATTTGTTGATCTGTGCCACCAGAACGGAATTGCCGTGATTTTAGATATTGCCTTTAATCACGCCACGGGACGCTCCCCTTTAGCAAGACTATGGAATATTGATCCTGATGGCGACGGTTTCGGCGAAATTGCAGCCAATAATCCTTACTTCAATCAGGTTCCGAAACATTCCTATAATGTATTCAATGATTTCAACCATACCAGTTCATCAACGAAATATTACGTTGAAAGATGTCTTCAGCAATGGCTTTCTGAATATAAGATCGATGGTTTCCGCTGGGACCTGACCAAAGGATTTACCCAAAGCTGCTCCGAAAGTGATGAAGCCTGTACCAATTCCTATCAGCAGGACAGGGTAGACATTATGAAATATTATGCCGACAGACAGTGGGCTGCTGATCCCAATTCCTATATGATATTTGAACATCTGGGGACGGATGCCGAAGAACAGCAATGGGCCAACTACAGAACAGATGAAGGAAAAGGAGTGCTGCTTTGGAATAAACAAACGGACGCTTATAACCAGAACACAATGGGATATAAGGAAAACAGCAACTTCGACAGAATGAATCATGCCCTGCACGGTTTTACAGGTATGCACGCTGTAGGATACGGGGAAAGCCACGATGAAGAACGTTTAATGTTTAAAAATCTGGCTTACGGAGCGGTGGAAGGAACCTATGATGTTAAAAACCTGAATACGGCCCTTGACCGGATGAAAACCTTCGGAGCCACATTCTTTACCATTCCCGGCCCTAAAATGATCTGGCAGTTTGGTGAACTTGGGTATGAATTCAGCATCAACAGATGTGCGGACGGAAGCATCAGCAGCGGATGCCGTACAGATGAAAAACCGATTGCCTTTACGCTGGGATACGATACCAATACCAACAGGAAATCCGTATATGATACCTGGGCTAAAATCATTAATATCAGGAATACTCATCCGGTTTTTCAATCAAAAACGTACAGTATTGAATCCAATAATCTGACGAATGATCCGGAAGGTCTTATTACAAGAATTTATGTTTATGATCCGGCCATCACCGGAATGAAGAATGTTGTGGTTCTGGCTAACTTTGCCACATCTTCCCGGAATGTAGTCCCTTATTTCCCTTACGCCGGACAGTGGCAGAACCTCATGGATAATACGGTGTCCGATATTGTGTCCACAACGGCTCCGATTACTTTGCAGCCGGGAGAATTCAGAATCTTCGGTAATTATTCAGGAACACTTTCCGTAGCTGATGAAAATGCTGTGAATAAACTGTCGCTTCAGGTTGTGGATAATCCTGTAAAGAACAGTGTGGTAAAATTCAGATATCATAAAGTGAAAAACGGGGAAATCATCATCTATGATATGAATGGCCGGAAAATGGATTCGTTTAAATTAAATAACGGAGACGGAATGTATGAAATGAAGACCCATTATCCGGCCGGAACTTACCTCGTTCATCTGAAATCAGAAACGGGTACAGCGATTCAGAAAATGATTATTCAATAAAAATAAAAAGGCAAATTTGCAGATCAGCAGATTTGCTTTTTTTATCTTTATTATCCCGTCCCCTATACAGAACTTAAGATTGGATGGGATTTTGAAGTAACTTTTAATTTTTAGCGGAATGAGTACGGTTTCACACAGAATCGGCTGGAAAACAGCAGCAGCTATCGTAGTTTCTAATATGATCGGAACAGGAATATTTACCACTCTGGGCTTCCAGCTGTCTGATATTACCAATACCTACAGTATTTTCCTTCTTTGGATGATCGGCGGAATTCTGGCCCTGTTCGGAGCTTTCTGCTATGCTGAGTTAGGCTCTTATTACAAAGGAAACGGAGGAGATTATATTTATTTGAAAGAAACCTATCATCCGATATTGGGTTATCTGGTGAGCTGGATCTCTTTAATTATCGGCTTTTCGTCGCCGGTGGCCCTGGCTGCTCTCGCGATGTCAAAGTATCTTTCCGCTTTTGATGTTACTTTTGGAAATGGTTTTGCCATTGCCATTATTTTTATGGTTGCACTGAGTCTGTCATTCAGTTTGAAGGCATCAGGCAGGTTTCATAATTTTTTTACCTTCATCAAGATTGTTTTTATCATCGTTTTGGTCTGTTTAGGTGTTTTTATTTCAGGGACAGACGCAGGAAACAGTCTTAGTTTTGATAACCGTTGGCAGAACGAAATCATGCTGCCGGCTTTTGCTACTTCCCTGGTTTTTGTTACCTATTCCTATACCGGCTGGAACTCTGCCTCCTATATTGCCGGCGAAATAAAAGATGTTCAGAAAAATCTGCCCAAATCGCTGATTCTGGGAACGCTGTTTGTGACGGTAAGCTATCTGTTCGTTAATTTCATCATGCTGAAACACGCACCGGTAAGCCAGCTGGCTGGAAAAGAAGATGTGATGGGAGAAGCGGCCGGAAATATGTTAGGAGCCGCCTTCGGAAAGCTTGTTAATATCTTTATTGCGTTACAGCTGGTAGCAACCATCAGCGGCTATCTGTGGGTAGGCTCCAGGCTTACCCAGGCTTTTGCGGTAGAAAACCGCTTATGGAAATCATTGGGAATCCTTAATAAAAAAGGAATTCCGGTGCGGGCCCTCTTTGCTCATGCGGTGATCGCAACAGTAATTATTCTTATGGGAAGCTTCAAAGAAATTTTTGTTTATACCGCTTTTATCCTTCAGTTGTTTGCCAGCTTATCTATCTCTACCGTTTTCTTTCTTAAAAAAGAACGACGGAAAATCTTTAAGTCTGATCTTTTTTACATTTTCCCTGCTGTTTTTCTGCTATTCAGCGGCTATATCCTCTATTTTACCCTGATCCATAATCCCAGAGAGAGCCTCATAGGATTGGGAATTGTAGCCTTAGGAATTGTTTTGTATCTGATTGACCGAAGACTTTCTAAATCAGAAAACTAAAGGGGTTTTAAATTGAATTAATAATTCTTATCTTTGCACTCTCAAAAATTCTACAATGTCTAAATCATTAATTCCAAAATTAGAAGCTATAAAACAAAGATATAATGAGGTTGCCGATCTTATTATACAGCCTGATGTAATTTCAGACCAGAAAAAATATTCTTCTTTAAACAAAGAATACAGCGATTTAGGGAAAATTGTAAAAGTCTATGACCAGTACAAAGGGGCTCTGGATGCGATTGAAGAATCTGAAGAGATCATTGCTGACGGATCAGACAGAGACCTGGTAGATCTTGCGAAAGAAGAAAAGCTGGAAGCTCAGGCGAAACTTCCGGGCCTCGAAGAAGAATTGAAAGTTCTTCTGATCCCGAAAGATCCGACAGATGACAAAAACGTTATTGTAGAATTGCGTGCCGGAACAGGAGGAGATGAAGCAGCTATATTCGTGGAAGATATCTACAGAATGTACACCATGTATTTCAAAGCAAAAGGATGGAGACATGAAGTGACCGATTCCAATGAAGCAGCAAAAGGCTATAAGGAACTGATCATGAAGGTAGAAGGAGAAGGAGTATATGGTATCATGAAATTTGAATCAGGGGTTCACCGTGTACAGCGTGTTCCTGAAACAGAATCTCAGGGAAGAGTTCATACTTCAGCCATTACCATTGCTGTGCTTCCGGAAGCTGAAGAAGTGGATTTTGAACTGAACCCGGCAGATATTGAAATGCAGACTTCCCGTTCAGGAGGTGCAGGAGGTCAGAACGTAAACAAGGTTGAAACCAAAGTACAGCTTACCCATAAGCCTTCAGGACTTGTAGTCGTTTGTCAGCAGGCCCGTTCTCAGCTGGCTAACCGTGAGCTGGCCATGGAAATGCTGAGAACCAAGCTTTACGATATCGAATTACAGAAAGTTCAGGGAGATATTGCAGCACAACGTAAATCTATGGTCTCTACCGGAGACCGTTCTGCCAAGATCAAAACGTACAACTATCCTCAGGGAAGGGTAACCGATCACAGAATCAACAAATCCATGTATAATCTGGATGCCTATATGAACGGGGATATTTCTGAGATGATCGATGCGGTGATCATGGCTGAGAATGCAGAGAAGATGAAAGGAGAAGAAGAAAATTTATAAACCGATATTAGCGAAGCTCCTGTTTATCAGGGGCTTTTTTTTGCATAAAACATTCATCACCTGAAAAAAACTCAATATTAATATGAAAAATTTTAAACTTATTGTACTTCTGTTTATGGCTGTTCTAAGCCAGAATCTGATGGCCCAGGCAGAAGTGAAAAAGCCGGGCGAGGTCTTTGAAATGTATTTCGGCTCTTTTGTGAAAAATGACCAGGCCACTCTGAATAAACTGAACGAATACCTTAAACCGACGGTAGAAGGGCAGGATGCTTATCAGGTTGATTTTAAAACCGTATTCGCAGAAACCCTGAAAAACAGTACGGAAGGATTTTTATCCGCATTTTCCAAATCGGCTGCCAAGGCCAATAAAAAGGAAGCAGATAATTATTTCATAGCCATGATGGATAATTTTAAAAATGGAAAAGTAACCGTGAAAGATGTGAAAATTGTTCAGAATGAATATGTAGAAGATCAGAAAATTGCTGAGGTAACCTATTCCGTAAGCTTTAAAGTCCCTTCTAAAATGCCTGATGATCCTGCGGCAGATCCCAAGAAAATCAATGCTCAGGAACTGAAGAAATACCTTACGGAAAGCATTCAGAATTTTAAAAATGCAGATAAAGAAATTACCACAGAGCTTCAGTTCAGTTTATACCAGCTTACAGAAGGTGGAAAAATCTACTACTGGAACGGAAGTCCTGATGAAATTGTAACTGCTCTTACTGATTTCTATTTTGCAGGTTTCGGCTCATAACCCTAAAGATATTTCATTAAAAAGTCCTGATTTCAGGACTTTTTTTATTTCATATACTTTACGTATTTTTGAGAAAATCGTTCGACATGAATTTTAAACCTATCTTATTAACTGCTGGAGTTCTGTTTTCAGCATCTTTTTATTCTCAAAAAATGAATTATCCTAAAGCATTAAAAGGAAGCCAGACAGATACCTATTTTGGCAATGCTGTTTCAGATCCGTTCAGAGATCTTGAAAATGACTCGGAGGCTACCAAAAAATGGGTGGATGAGGAAGTGGCCTACAGCCAGAATTATCTGGATAAAATCCCGTTCAGAAATAAGATCAAAGACCAGTTGAGAGACATCTGGAATTATGAAAAAATTTCAGCCCCTTTCAAGGAAGGCGATTATACATATTATTATAAAAATGACGGCCTGCAGGCACAGTCTATTCTGTACAGAACCAATAATAAGACTAAGGCTACCGAAATATTTTTAGACCCTAATAAATTTTCAGATAAAGGAACCACCTCACTCTCCAACCTGTCATTCAACAAAAAAGGAAATCTGGCCGCTTATTCTATTTCTGAAGGAGGAAGTGACTGGAACAAGATCATCATCATAGATGCCGTTTCCAAAAAACAGATCGATGAAACACTGTTAGATGTAAAATTCAGCGGAATTTCATGGCAGGGAGACGTAGGATTTTATTATTCAAGCTACGATAAACCAAAAGAAGGAACCGTACTTTCGGGGATGACGGATAAGCATAAAGTATTCTTCCATAAGTTAGGGACCAAACAGTCTGAGGATAAACTGATCTTCGGAGGTGAAAAAACACCAAGAAGATATCTGGGGGCAGGCGTTTCGGAAGATCAGAGATACCTGATCATTTCTGCGGCGAATGCTACCAACGGGAATGAGCTTTACATCAAAGATCTTAAAAAAGGCGGCGATTTTGTACAGATCGTAAAAGGCTTTGACATCAATGCCAGTATCGTAGATACCCAGGGCGATGACCTTTTCATTTTTACCGATAAAGATGCCCCGAATATGCGCCTGGTAAAAACAACCATCAAAAACCCGGCTCCCGAAACCTGGAAAGATGTTATCCCGCAAACCGAAAATGTACTGGGAATCTCTTCCGGAGGAGGGTATTTCTTTGCAACGTATATGATTGATGCTATTGACCAGGTAAAACAATTTGATAAAACCGGAAAGCTGGTAAGAGAAATTACCCTTCCGGGAAAAGGAAATATCGGAGGTTTCGGCGGTAAGGAAAAAGAAAAAGAACTTTATTTCTCATTCAGCAATTATATTACTCCCGGAACCACTTATAAATTCAATGCAGATACAGGAAAATCTGAAGTATATCAGAAACCTAAAGTAAAGTTCAATCCGGACGATTATGTTTCAGAACAGGTTTTCTATACTTCAAAAGACGGAACAAAAGTTCCGATGATGATCAACTATAAAAAAGGAACCAAGCTTGACGGAAAGAATCCTACCATCCTGTACTCTTACGGAGGTTTCAATATCAGTTTACAGCCTTCTTTCTCTGTAGTGAATGCAATCTGGATGGAAAACGGAGGAATCTATGCCGTTCCGAACATCCGTGGTGGCGGTGAATACGGTAAAAAATGGCATGATGCCGGAACAAAAATGCAGAAGAAAAATGTTTTTGAAGACTTTATTGCTGCAGGAGAATATCTTCAGAGTAAAGGCTATACTTCAAAAGAGTATATGGCACTTTCGGGAAGATCAAACGGAGGCCTTCTGGTAGGAGCAACCATGACGATGCGTCCTGATCTTGCGAAAGTAGCTTTCCCCGGAGTAGGAGTTCTGGATATGCTGAGATACAATAAATTTACAGCAGGAGCCGGCTGGTCATACGACTACGGAACCGCTGAAGACAATAAAGAAATGTTTGAATATCTTAAATCCTATTCTCCGGTTCATAATGTGAAGAAAGGAACGTGTTATCCGTCTACGATGATTATTACCAGTGATCATGATGACAGAGTGGTTCCGGCACACTCATTTAAGTTTGGAGCCGAACTTCAGGAAAAACAGGCATGTAAAAATCCTATTTTGTTAAGGATTGAGAAAAATGCAGGTCACGGAGCAGGAAGATCAACGGAACAGGTGATCAGCGAAAATGCAGATCTTATTTCATTTGCCCTGTATGAGATGGGAATTAAAAAATAGAAATAAAATGATATAAAAATAATCAAGGTGGGTAATTTAATTGAAATTATCCACTTTTTTTAATTCTATATTAACGGTATTCGTTACTTTTGTGCTGGATATTTAAAAATTATTAATTCTATTCAGTTAGAAAAGTTATGAAAAAAAGAATTTTACTAGTTTGTGCATTAACAGCTGGTGTGGCCAGTTTTAATGCGCAGAGATGGGAACCCGCCTCACAAAAGACCTCTGAGATCAGAAAAGAGGTAGAAGTTAAATACTCGTACAGAGTAGATTTACAGTCTCTTAGAAACATTCTGAAGGATGCTGTAGAAACAGGAAAAAATGCACAGGCAGTGATTGTTTCCCTGCCAACTGCGGAAGGTAAAATTGAAAAATTTGCCGTATACAGCGACCCTGTAATGGAAAAATCCTTAGCAGACAGGTATCAGCTGGGATCCTATGTGGGAGTAGGAATAGATGATCCTTCAAAATATTTAAGATTCAGTACTTCTCCTACGGAAATGCAGTCTATGATTATTAAAGACGGTAAATTTCAGTTTATAGAGCCTATCAGTACTGATAAAAAGACATATGGTGTTTTTTACAAAACAAAGAGAACACAAAGCGAGCATGGATTTGAATGTACTTCTGATGAAAAAAATCTTAAAGACATTAAGCTTTTAGAAGCTAACGGAAAAAAAAATCTTTCTAATTTAGGAATTACAAACAGACCGGCAACCACAAAATACAGAACATACAGATTGGCACTTTCGGTTACAGGAGAGTACACCCAATACTTTATGGCCCAGGCGGGTGTACCTGCTACAGCTACTGAAGATGAGAAAAAAGCTCCTGCAATTGCTGCAATGAACAATACGATGACCCGTGTAAACGGAGTTTTCCAAAAAGAATTTGCCATTAAATTATTACTACAGGATCATCCCAATATCGTATATACAAATCCGGCAACAGACCCTTACTCCGATTCAGACGAAGGTACGGCTGGTGAATGGAATGTAGAGCTTATGAACACCCTTCATAACAATGTGGGTGAAGCAGCTTTTGACATCGGACACCTATTTGGAGGCGATGGCGGAGGCGGTAATGCAGGATGTATCGGATGTATATGCAGTGATGATATGACTCTGCAGCAGGGATCGCCGGTAGCCTATAAAGGATCCGGTTATACTTCTCCGTATGATGCTATTCCAATGGGAGAAGGATTTGATATAGATTATGTTGCTCACGAATTGGGGCATCAGCTGGGAGGAAATCATACTTTTTCCAACCGTACAGAGAATTCCGGCGTAAATGTTGAGCCGGGTGGAGGAACTACGATTATGGGATATGCGGGGATCACTCCTGATAACGTTCAGATGAGTTCCGATGCATATTATCATTATGTTTCTATTAATCAGATTTTAAATAGACTAGATTCTAAAAGTACCTGTGGGGTAGCAGAAATCATCAATACCAATACTGCTCCTGTAATCTCTCAGCCACCGGTATACAATATTCCTAAAGGAACTGCGTATTATCTGGATGCAACTGCTACAGACGCAGATAATAATCCTTTAACATATACCTGGGAGCAATATGACAGTGTGAACCAGACGGCTACAATCTCTGGTGATACCGGATGGGGATACAACACGCTGGGAGCACTTACGAGATCTTATTTTGGAACGTCCAGTGGAAGAAGGTATTTCCCTAGTCTGGATGTTGTAATGGCTGGAAAACTTACCGATAAAACAAAATGGGAAACGGTTTCCTATATTCCAAGAACACTTAAATATGCAATAACTGTTCGTGATGAAAGTATTACTCCATTGGTAGTTTCTGCGGAAACAACAGTTGTGGTTAAAAGTGACGGACCATTTAAATTCAATGGACTTACAGATGCCACAACATTATATAACAATGCGAACAATACTATTTTGTGGGATGTTGCCAACACAAATTCAGCTCCATACAACGTATCGAACGTAAAAATAGAATATACTACGGACCTTACCAATGGATCAGCCTGGACAGAATTAGTAGCTTCCACGCCCAATACGGGAACCTACACAGGCCAGATGCCACCTAACTTGACAGGCCCTGTTAAACTGAGAATTTCTGCTATTGGGAATATTTTCTATGCAGTATCTCCTAAAGTGATTATCGGAAGCGCCCCAACGTCAACAATGGATGCACCAACAGGAGTGTCAACAACTGATGTTGATGTATTAAAAACTTCTGCTAGAGTAGGATGGAACAGTGTACCGGGAGCTACCTATGCGATTAATTACAGAAAACAGGGAACAACAAGCTGGGCAAATGTAGTAAGCCCTGAAAGCTCTGTATTGCTTAATGCACTGGAAGATGAAACCAATTACGAAGTTCAGGTAGCTGCGGTTGTAAACAATGTTCCGGGAGCTTACTCTGCTCCTTATACGTTCAAAACAAAAGGTCTGAAAACAGGAATTGATTACTGTATCTTAAACACAGGAGCTAACTATGTAGGGAATGTTGCCAAGGTTACAGTGGCGAACGTGGATTATACCGATACCAATTTCAGATCCTATAAAGATGTAAGTGAAAATCCTGCTGCGATCATCAACCTTACTAAAGGAACTTCATATCCAATCACCATCTTTGGTCTTTATCAGGCCGGAGCTCCTATGACCTATAACGTATTTATCGATTATAACAGAAACGGAGTTTTCGAAACCAATGAAAGAGTCTATGCCAGCCCGGCGACTAACTTTAGCCAGGTAAGCGGAGGTGTAGGTATCGGAAATGTTAGTGGAAACTTTACGGTTCCTGAAACAGCATATTCCGGAGACAAAACATTAAGAATGAGAGTAGCATCGAATTATTTTAGTGAACTTAACAACCCTTGTGGAACCCTAGCAAACGGTGCCGGAAGTGTAATGGATTTTACAGTGAAAATTTCAGGTACATTGGCAGTAGGTGAAGTTAAAGATCCAAAATCATCAGAAATCTCTATCTACCCTAACCCGGCAGATACTTTCGTTGAAGTGAAAAATCTGAAAGGAAAAGCCAGCTATAAGATTTATAGTGCTGATGGAAGGTTGGTTCAGGACGGAGCAATCGACGGACAGAGAATTAATGTGGCATCACTTATCAAAGGAATGTATGTCATTACCATCAAAGACGATAAGAATACTTATAATACGAAGCTTATCAAAAAATAAGCAGACTGTATATTAACAGCACAGACCGGGCATTTGTCCGGTCTTTTTTTATCTTAAAAATCATAAAAACAGAATCTTAACATAAGTTTCATGTTTCATTCAAAAAAATTAACTTTACGGAGACAAAAATTATTGGAATGCGAAAGACAATTTCTGTGAAAAAGCCGGATTTTAAAGTGTTACCTCTCGAAAGAGAAATCTACAATTTCGAAAAAGACGGTCTGGAGTTGAAATCATCCTACACCCAGGAGGATATTAAGGATAAAACATTAACCCAAACCTCTCCCGGAATTGCCCCTTATCTCAGAGGTCCGTATTCCACGATGTATGTACAGAAGCCCTGGACCATCAGACAGTATGCAGGTTTCTCTACCGCTGAAGAATCCAACGCCTTTTACAGAAGAAACCTTGCTGCCGGCCAGAAAGGACTTTCCGTAGCTTTTGACCTGGCAACCCACAGAGGATACGATTCCGACCATGGAAGAGTAGTGGGAGACGTAGGAAAAGCAGGAGTAGCCATCGATTCTGTGGAAGATATGAAAATCCTGTTCAACGAAATTCCTTTGGATCAGATTTCAGTGTCCATGACGATGAACGGAGCCGTGCTTCCCATTTTATCATTTTATATCGTAGCTGCGGAAGAGCAGGGTGTGAAGCAGGAACTTCTTTCAGGAACCATTCAGAACGATATCCTGAAAGAATTCATGGTAAGAAACACCTATATTTATCCCCCGGCACCTTCCATGAAGATCATTGCCGATATCTTTGAATATACCTCGCAGAATATACCGAAATTCAACTCTATATCCATCTCAGGATATCATATGCAGGAAGCGGGAGCCACTCCGGTACTGGAAATGGCTTATACCCTTGCAGACGGTCTTGAATATGTAAGAACAGGAATCAAAGCCGGAATGAATGTAGATGATTTCGCACCGAGACTTTCATTCTTCTGGGCCATCGGTATGAATCATTTTATGGAAATCGCCAAAATGCGTGCAGCCAGATATATCTGGGCTAATCTTCTCCAGCAGTTTAATCCTCAGAATCCAAAATCTCTCGCTCTAAGAACCCACTCTCAGACATCAGGGTGGTCATTAACGGAGCAGGAGCCTTTCAATAATATTACAAGAACTGCCATTGAAGCTTTGTCTTCTGCATTAGGCGGAACCCAGTCTTTACATACCAATGCTCTGGATGAAGCAATTGCCCTTCCTACGGACTATTCGGCTAAGATTGCCAGAAATACCCAGATTATCCTTCAGCAGGAAAGCGGAATCTGTGATGTGGTAGATCCAATGGGCGGCAGCGGATTGGTGGAAAGCCTTACCCAGCAGATGATTGAGGAAGCCATGAAATACATTGATGAGGTAGAGCAGGAAGGCGGAATGACAAAAGCCATTGAAGCTGGAATTCCAAAGATGAGAATTGAAGAAGCTGCAGCCAGAAAACAGGCTAAAATAGATAGTGGTGAAGAGTTCATCATCGGGGTAAACTCATTCAGGACCGCTTTAAAGCAGGATGATATTGAAATCCTGGATATCGATAATACGGAAGTACGGAGAAAACAGATCGAAAGACTTGAAAAAATAAAAGCCGAAAGAAATCCGGAAGCAGTAACGCAGATCCTGAACGAGATCCGTGAAAGCGCAAAAACAGGCAAAGGAAACCTTCTGGCATTATGTATAGAAGCAGCAAGAAGAAGAGTAACGCTGGGAGAAATGAGCGATGCCATGGAAGAAACTTTCGGAAGATACAAAGCCAATATTAAAACAATCTCTGGAGTATACGCTATGAATGCCGGTAAAAATGAATACTTTGAAAAAGCCCTTCATCTGACTCAGAAATTTGAAGAGGAAGAAGGCCGCCGCCCAAGACTGATGGTCGCCAAAATGGGTCAGGACGGACACGACAGAGGAGCCAAAGTAGTGGCTACCGCATTTGCCGATATGGGATTTGATGTGGACGTGGCCCCACTGTTTCAAACTCCTGAAGAAGTAGCCAAACAGGCCGTAGAAAACGATATTCACATTCTGGGCGTATCTTCATTGGCTGCGGGTCACAAAACCCTGGTTCCGCAGGTAGTGGAAGAGCTGAAGAAACTGGGCGCTGATGATGTAGCCATCGTGGTAGGAGGTGTGATTCCCCAACAGGATTACGAATTCCTGTACGCCAACGGTGCCGATTTTATTTTCGGACCCGGAACCAATCTTCCCAAATGCGCCGTGGAGATTCTGGAAAAAATGCTGGCCCAGTCATCAGGACTTTAAGACCGGTTACCCCATAAAAAAGCAGGCTGTTCCCATCGGGAGCAGCCTGCTTTTTTTAATTTTTAAGCTCCTCTATTTTACCATCATCCCTGATCTGATAATAAGTATAGGTGGTTTTCTCATCATGTCCGTCCATCGTATGCTCCGTTCTTACAGTGATTTTACCGCTTTTGCTGATGTCATAACTGCTGAACTCTTCTTTCTTGTCATCATTTCCCGGATCAAACCATATTCCTTCCACATAAGCTTCCCCTGCAATCGTGTTGTTCAATACCGTAAGAAGGTAATAACGGTAATCAAAATCACCACAATCCATAGGAACAAGGATCAGTTCGATGTTTTTATACTTGGTTAAAGGGAAATATCTGAACGAAGGAGTTCCACAGCTGTATTGTTGTGAACCCTCAATATCAAAATCCGTTTCCAGAAATTTGACATCTACTCTGGGAAGACTTTCAGCCGGTAAACTGTATTTTCCCTGTTTCAGAAAAGATTCTATTACAGAAGGTTGATTTTTACGTTTTCTCCATTGTTCGATAGAAAGCTGTTCAGCATTGACCGGATCGTCGATTTTTAAAGAATCACACAGATTTCCCGAAGCATAAAAAATATGATACGTCTCAAATCGGCCAGGACCATTATAACCCGCTGAAATAGAATACTCCCAGACATTATCAACCCTGGAGCTGTCAACCAGAAAAGCAATTCCGCTCTTTCCTTTCGTCAGGGAATCCAGAAATTTAGCCTGAACTTTCATTTCATCCAGTTCAAGGATTTTTTTCATAAAATGGGGTGAAAAACAGGACATATCAGCGGTTTTTTTCACTTCAGGAGTTTTTGCCGGATTTTCCTTTTTGCAGCCTATGAAAAGCAAGGGAATCAGGATCCAGAAAAGTCTGTACATAAATTCTTTTTCGCAAAAATAAGATTTAAAAAGAATTGGAGATTAAAAAAATAATTTTATATTTGCATTCGAAATCAAGTTTAACCATTAAAAACAACGAAGCAATGTTCAGATTCAATTCACTTTCAACAGTAGGATTGCCTTTTGCAAAGGCGAGGCTTCGTGGTTTGGTACACTCTTAGAATAATAGTACAACGAAATATCAAAACCCGAAGTCGCCGAGATTTCGGGTTTTTTATTGCGCAATATTTCAAACTCAACGTTTCCCCGGAATCTTTTTTAGTGTCATTACAGGATACAATGTCGTGCCTTTACAGGTTCAGCCATTTACGATCCATCATTGTCAAACCCATCAACTGAAATTTTAGTTGATCAAGAACTGTATGTGAAACATCGGCCTCAAGCTGAAGATTTCACCTCTGAATTCTCTTTAAATGGAAAATGATAACCTTCTGTTTTACCGCCTCAGAAGCGAAAGAAGCAGAAAAAGAACAATTAAAAAAGATGTAGAAAAACAGATAAGAAAAAAGTATAAACGTAATAAGGAGCTCTGGCATATCAAAAGAAATATGCCGCTGATTCCTCTGGAAGAACCTTATCAGCAGGGATTCGTAAGATTCTTCGTGGTAAGGGAGGATGTCAAGAGGAGTAAGGATGGAGAATTCTTTGAGGGAATTCTGGAGAAAATAAACTCCTATATGTACTCTGAAAGCAGGCAGTTTCTGAAAAAGAAAAGAAAATCCGGAAGAAGGATTTATGTCGAAAAAGAACAGAAACTCAAGACCGTTTCCCTTTACTCGTGGACTAATCCGAAATTTGGATTGACTCCCAGAGAAAGACAATATTTTTTGAAACAGGAAGAATACGTCCTGTTCCGGAAATACAACGAGACTTATTACGAATTTATCGAACCGTGGAGATTTGTCCTGAGGGTAAGACCCAATATGATTACACACTACAAACCTGTAGATGCCGAACTTGAAAAAGAATATGCAGAACTGGAATCTTATTTATGTGAACACAAGATAGCCGCAATCGTCCATAAGACCATTTACGGCAAATCCAATCCATGGAAGATGAAATATGAAAGACATCTTATCAAAAACAGGAAATATAGTACCTGTGCTATGTCTGCAACAGAAATTGCAGAACATTTACTGGATGTAGAGTCCGCTATTATTTAAAACAAAAACAATGGGAAATTTAAAACTAAAAGGAAAAGATATATTAAAACTGGGCTACCCGAACAACCAAAGTGTCAACGTGGCTTTGGAAGTCATGAAAAGAAATTTTGCCACCAAAAATATCCATTATGTGAAATCTCTTTTAAAGGAAATTCTTCTGAATCCGGAGAATTTTGAAAAAGACCTCACCTTCGGGCAGATCGCAGAATCACTGCTTTCCTCAAAGAAAACAGAAAAAAGGATGCTGAATACCCAGCGCGCCTCTTTTCAGATCTTCGGGAATAATATTTCTGAAGAAGCAAAAAATCAGCTGTATACGGCTTTAAAACTGCCTGTTTCCACACAGGGTGCCCTAATGCCGGATGCCCACAGTGGATATGGGCTTCCTATCGGGGGCGTTCTGGCGGTAGAAAATGCCGTTATCCCTTATGGAGTAGGAATGGATATCGGCTGCAGAATGAGCCTGAGTATTCTGGATACCCCGGTTTCCTATCTGAACGGGGCAAGAGATAAATATGAAAAAGCATTGGCCGAGCATACCAAATTCGGGATGTATGAAACCCATAAATCTCATATTGATCACGAAATCTTCGACAGGGATACCTTCGATCTTATTCCTATTCTCAGAAGGCTGAAAGGAAAAGCCATTAAACAGATGGGATCATCAGGAGGCGGAAACCATTTCGTGGAATTCGGAGAAGTGGAGATCACGGAGGAAGATGAGCAGATCGGGCTTCCGAAAGGAAAATACCTGGGAATTCTTTCGCACAGTGGTTCCAGAGGCTTGGGGGCTGAAATCGCCCAATACTATTCAAGAGTGGCCGCAGAGCAGTGTCCGCTTCCAAAAGAAGCTCAACAGTTTGCATGGTTGGATCTAAGCACCCATCTGGGGCTGGAATACTGGACGGCCATGAACCTTGCCGGAGATTATGCTTCTGCCTGTCATGACGATATCCACAGAAGACTCGTAAAAGCTGTGGGGGGAAGAGTAAAAGCCAGAATAGAGAACCATCACAATTTCGCATGGAAAGAAATCCACAACGGAAAAGAAGTGATTGTTCACCGGAAAGGAGCTACTCCTGCCCATCAGAATGAACTGGGAATGATTCCGGGATCTATGACCGCAAAAGGATTTATCGTTCGCGGTAAAGGCAATCCCGATGCGCTGAACTCTGCTTCACACGGAGCAGGAAGAGCACACTCAAGAGGAGAATGCAGGAGCCTGTTCACCCAGAATGATATTAAGAACGAGCTGAAGCTGAAAAATGTAACCTTAATGGGCGGAAATACCGAAGAAGCACCTATGGCTTATAAAGATATTCATGAAGTAATGAATGCTCAGAGTGATCTGGTGGATATTCTGGGAACCTTCCAGCCGAGAATTGTGAGAATGGATAAATAATCAGGAATGGTTTAGCGTTGCCGGCTGATCGTTTTTAGCCGGCAGCGATAACCTTTCACTCCTTAACTCAACAAAACAATGGAAAAATTAATACAGATCACTTCAGGAAGAGGACCTTTGGAATGTCAGTGGGTAACCGCTAAAGTTCTGAAGATCTTTCTTGAAGAGATTAAAAACAACAAAATAGATTACGAAATCATCCACCGGAAAAACGGCGATGAAAATCTTACCCTGAAATCGGTAACCCTGCTTTTAAAGGGTAAAGAAGTCACGGACTTTTTAGAAAGTTGGCTGGGAAGCATCTGCTGGACAGGGAAAAGTGCCTTCAGAAAACTTCATAAGCGGAGCAACTGGTTCATCGGGATCTTTGAACTGGAAGGTTTGGAAAAGATCGGCTTCAATGAAAAGGATATCCGGTTTCAGACCACAAGAAGCCAGGGAAGCGGCGGCCAGAATGTGAATAAAGTGAATACAGCGGTTCGGGCCGTTCATATCCCCACCGGAGAAAGTGTATTCGCCCAGGATTCCCGTTCGCAGCTGGAGAATAAAAAGCTGGCGATTGCAAGATTAAAAGAAAAAGTGGCAGGCATCTATATCCGGCAGCTCGAAAAAAGAATGCAGGATACCTGGAACAACCATCTTCAGGTTCAGCGGGGAAATCCGGTAAGAACATTTTCCGGAACCGATTTTAAGAAGAACAAAGAAGACAGATCGTTCAAAAAACAGAGGAATGCCCTGAAAAACGAACTTAAAAACTACAACAATGACCTTAACTAAAAGCAAATATTATTTTGAGGCGGTAGATAATTACCCGTATTATCTTGCAGACTGCCTGGAAGCCCTGAACTATGCACTGGCGTATGATCCGCAGGATGCCGACAGCCTGTGCCTGATGGGAAGAATCTATTCCGAAATCTTAAAAGATTATGAAACAGCCAAAGCCTATTTTGAAGAAGCCTTGCAGAATAACATCAGCAGTATCAGTATTCCACAATATTACATCAGCTGTCTTCTGAATAACGAAGACTATGAGCAGGCAGAAAAACTGATTGAATTCGCTTTAAAGCTCAAAGGAATAGACCGGTCAGATATTCTGGTTTCCAAAGCACTCCTGTTTGAAAGGCAAAGAGCATTTAAAAAAGCCTTGAAGCAGCTTAAAGAAGTGAAGAAAATAAGTCTTTCCAAAAATATGACGGATAGAATCAGTGAGAAAGAAAAATTCATCAGGAGCAAAATGCCGAAAAACAAAAACAAAAAAAAGAAAAAGAAGGGGACTAAATAAGTCTCCTTTTTTGTAGATTTAATAGATGAAACACTACCTATTGCTATTCTTTTTTGTTCTGCTTTCCTGCAAAAAGGAGAATCCTGAATTAAATACAGCTTCGGATAATAAAATGATTAATCTGAGATATGAAGTGCTGAATGATCTTCTTCTTAATAAAGACAGCCAGTTTGCAGGCCCGGAAACCTGCTGTATTTATCAAATTTCACCGGAAGAAGCTTTTTTTCATACAGAAAATGAAGAACCGGACTGGCCAATGGGTATTAATACTGTCTATAGTCCTGACTTTCCGGCTGAAGATTCAGTGTTTTTTAAAAACGAAAATAAGGATCTGATCAATTTTAAACTGAATAAAGATAAAATCGGCAGAAGTTTGTTTTTTGTTAGTCAGGAAGAACTTGATCAGATAAAGAAACCGGATGCTGATTTCTGGACAGAGTTTAGCAAAAAATATCCCAATAAATGTATCAGGCGTTTTTCTGTGCCGTTTTTCAATAAAGACAGATCAAAGTGTATTGTGCGGTTATCTGTTTCCTGCGGGCCGCTGGATGGAAGCGGATATATGGCAGTTTATCAAAAGATCAATGGAAGATGGAAAGAGGTCAGAATATTAAATGAATGGATAAGTTAAAACAATAAAGATGAAAATCAATTTCAGGATCAGGCAGTTGCTGCTCAAAGAAACATTTTCTATTGCTTATGGAAATTATGATCAGAGAGATGCTCTTCTCGTAGAACTGTCGTATCATGACTGTAAGGGATACGGAGAATGTGTGGCCATCGATTATTATCAGATCGATCTTCTGCATTTTATGGTCAGACTGAGTGAAATACGGGCTTTGCTGGAAGGGCAGAAAATCATCCATCCTCAGGAGTTCTTCAGCTTTATTTCAGGCATGAACCTGCATCCGTTTCTGCTTTCTGCACTGGATTGTGCATATTGGGACCTCTTCGGAAAACTTGAAAATAAAAGTTTCATCGAATTGAATGATCTTCCGCATCATCATCTCGCGGAAAGCTCTATTACCATTTCTGTCGGAAATATTGAAACACAGATCCGGAAAATTGAACAAAGCAGCTGGAACCGGTTTAAAGTGAAATGCAAAGGACTCGACCGGAGTACAATAAAAAAACTGTTGGATCTCAACCGGAATATAGCCCTGGATTCTAATGCCAGCTTTACAGAAGATGACTGCATCTGGCTTCAGGAAAACCCGGAAATACAGAAATTCACCTATATCGAACAGCCGGTACTGGTGAATCAATATAGGATTCTGAAAAGAGAAGGCTTTGCCAATTGGATGGCAGATGAGGACTGCAGAAATACAGACGATCTCGAAAAGCTGATTCCTTATTATAAAAGCGTTAATATCAAGCTTATGAAATGCGGAGGGCTTACCCCTGCCCTGGAAATGATCCGGAAAGCAAAAGATCTTGGATATAAAGTGATGATCGGATGTATGACAGAATCCACCGTTGGGATTTCCGCAGCCTGTATGCTTACAGGGCTTACTGATTTTGCAGATCTGGACGGGGCCAGCCTGATTTCCAATGATGATGCCTCCGGAAACCATGTGGAAACCGGAAAAATCATCCTCTCCGGAAAACCGGGACTAGGAATAGCCATGAAATAAAAATAAGCTTTCCTTTGAAAGCTTATTTTTTGTTTACAGAGATCAGATAGTCATAAACCATCTGGTGCTGGTCGTCACTGAGCTTAGCTTTTGGAGCCATTCTGCTTAATGTTTTTATCCAGCCCTGATCGTCATGTTTGGCAGGGTCCGGAAGTTGGTGACATTTGGCACATGAATTTTCAAAAATAGTTTTTCCCTGAACCAGTTGTTCAGAAGCCGTATACTTCGGGCCTGTTACGGCAGTACTTTTAGGTCCGCATGATACAAGAAATACCGAACCGGCGGCCATACTTACAATTATTTTTTTCATATCCCTATTTTTTATTGGGTTGAGTCTATTTTTTTACAGAAACAATATAATCATAAACCCACTGATGCTGCGCATCATTCAGTTTAGCTTTTGGAGCCATAGAGTTCATGATGCCTACCCACTGAACAGACGTGTGTGCAGTTGGGTCCGGCAGTTTATGACATTTACCGCATGAATTTTCAAAAATTACTTTTCCCTGAGCCATCTGTTCGGCTGTAGATACCGCTGGTCCTGCCGGAGAAACGGCAGATGATTTTGGCGTACAGGATGCTAATAAAATTCCGGTCAGTAATGTTCCGGCAGCTATTTTTTTCATGTTTCTTTATTTTTGATGAATAACAAATGTAGGAATTTCCGTTACCTGTTGGGGTGGTGATCCTTAATTTAGAAGAAATACAAATTATTAAGAGGGTAAATTATCGGGCAGTCTTTTTGTCATCCTGTTCATTATGACGGTTCAGTTTTAATTATTATTTTTGGGTCAATGAAATTTTCTACAGAAGAGCTAATAGAGGGAATACAGTCAGGAAACAAACGCCTGATTGCAAAAGCCATTACATTAGTGGAAAGTAAAAAGGCAGAACACAGAATTCAGGCAGAAGAACTTTTGAAAAAGATAATGCCTTTCACTGGAAATTCTGTCCGGGTAGGAGTAACCGGAGTACCGGGAGCCGGAAAATCCACTTTTATTGAAAATTTCGGAAGATTAGCGATTGCCAACGGAAAAAAAGTAGCGGTGCTGGCTATTGATCCCAGTTCGTCCATCAACAAAGGAAGTATTTTGGGGGATAAAACAAGAATGGAAGAGCTCGCGAAAGAAGAAAATGCCTTTATACGCCCTTCCCCAAGTTCCGGATTTCTGGGTGGGGTAGCCAATACGACTTTTGAGACCATGATGATCTGTGAAGCGGCAGGCTACGATTATATTCTGATCGAAACAGTGGGGGTAGGGCAATCCGAAGTGCTGGTTGCAGATATAACGGATGTTTTTTTATTCCTTAAAATTATTGGCGGAGGTGATGAGCTTCAGGGAATTAAACGGGGAATTATGGAAATGGTGGATCTTATCTTCATCAATAAAGTAGATCAGGATAATCTTCAGAAAGCTAAAAATACAAAGCTGGAACTTAAACGCGCTTTAGATTTTATTCCTCCCAAAGAAAAAAGCTGGAAAATACCGGTGTTGCTGGGATCTGCACTGCATAATGAAGGACTGGATGAAATCTACAATAAGATCGGTGAATTTATCAGCCTTAAAAAGAAAACCGGCCGTTTTGAGGAAGTACGCACACAACAGGCGGAAAAACGGTTTGAGTATTGGGTGCAGGAATACATTCTTTCGATGATGAAAAAAAATAATTCCGTGGAAGAAGCTTATATCATGCACAAAAAAAATGCTTCAGAAATGGTTTCCAATCCCAGTACTGAAGCAAAATTATTCGTTGAAAAATTTTTATCCGGCAATCACTAAGGATTCAGATCCTCTTTTTTCTTTTCTTCATTTTTAGAAACATATCCGTCATAAGTAATCGGCTGCCGGTCGTTGCTTCTGATGGAAACATATGCTTTTCCGTTTTTAAAGATCTCAATATTGATTTCATCAACGTTTTTGCTATCGTTAGGCTTAATTCTTAGCATCCAGGTCCCTTTTTTATTCTGGGATTTTTTAATGGTAAAATCTTTAGAAGTAAACCGGTAGCTGCTGCCATCCGGGTTTCCGAAAGTAGAATTGGAATTAAAGGTTCTTCCGAAATAAGGCAGAACGACTTCCATCGTATTCTGGTGAACTTCTATTGTATAATTTCCATTCAGATCCAGTATCCTTGATGAGGTGGAATTGGGAATGGAATTCATGATTCTGATCACGTCATAGCTACTGGTATTGGCACGTTGAGCGTAAAATGTAAACTCCTGGGAATTCACCAGAGCATCTATGGTTTTCGGATCCGCCGAAGCCTGTGAAGAACAGCTTTGGAAGAAAAATAAGAATCCGAAAATAAATATAAGTGAAATATACTTTTTCATAACCGTAATAATTGTTAAATTTAAATAGCAAAATGTATGCAAATATATTCCTTCTTCATCATTTTGGAATAGAAATTGTAAATGTTGAATTATTAACCACTCAAACAATGAAAATAACACAACTTTTAGGAATAGGAGCAATTGCTCTGACAGTTTCAGCGTGTACTACCAACCCGATTACGGGGAGGTCTTCGTTACAGATCGCGAATAATTCGGAAATATTAACAATGTCTGCCCAGGAATATAAAACGACATTGTCTAAAGCCAAGGTCATTACAGGAACTGCAGATGCTAAAAGAGTCGTGAGTGTAGGAAGCAGAATAAAAAGTGCTGCGGAAAAATATTACCAGAATATCGGAAGATCTGCGGATCTGGCCAATTACAACTGGGAATTCAACCTGTTACAGAGCAATGAGCTGAACGCATGGTGTATGCCGGGCGGAAAAGTAGCTGTATATACGGGAATTCTGCCGGTAACTAAAAATGATAACGGTCTTGCCGTAGTAATGGGACATGAAGTATCCCATGCGCTGGCCGGCCACGGAAACGAAAGAATCTCACAGGCAATGATGGCTCAGTACGGAGGAGCTATTTTAGGAAGCACGATCTCCAATGCACAGTGGGCAGGTATTTTTGAAAAAGTATACCCTATCGGTTCACAGGTTGCTTTACTGAAATACGGAAGAAGCCAGGAGTCTGAAGCCGACCAGATGGGACTGTACCTGATGTCTATGGCAGGATATGATCCCAGAGAAGCAGTACCGTTCTGGAACAGAATGGAAGCAGCCTCTTCAGGGGCAAGACAGCCGGAATTCCTCTCTACCCACCCAAGTCCGGGAACCAGAGTCTCCGATATCAATAAAAACCTTCCGAAAGCTTTGGAATACTATAAGGCAGCCGGAGGAAAAATATAATTTAATCTTGTAGAGAGCCTTATTCTATTTTTTCGTAAATTGGTAAGGCTTTTTTATTTTAATACAATCACTAAACACAATATTATGAAGAGTTTATCAATTACCGGATTTATCCTTCTGGCGGTTTCCGCCTTACTTTTCTATCTTACAACCGACTTTGCTGTAGAGCAGATTAAAATTTCGCATATCATGGGAATGATGGCCGGAATAGGAGTAGGCCTGATCATTGGCGGAATGGTAGGTTATGTAAGCAAGGGAAGCGCTATAAAAGCAGAGCAGAAGAAAAAAGAATTCAAACAGCTCCAGAAAGATAAAGAAGAACTGGAAAAACAGGCGGCAGAAATTGCCAAGCGCGAAGCAGAACTTCAACAGCAGAATAAAAGCCCTCAGATCTAAGATTCAGAGGGCTTTTTTGTTTTTAATAGTAGAGAGGTTCTTTATGTTAAATTGTAATATTTTGTTAAAATAGGTTAAATTACATTGAAGTATGTATCGGAATTGTTATTTTAGAGATGTCAATGATGACAATAATGAAAATAACTGAAAACATGAAAAAATTAAACGGAATGAAGAAGAACTTTTCTTCTTTTGAAAACAAAAAGTTAAAGCATTCTCATAAAGTGATGGGAGGGGATCCTACTAATAACACGGTTACCAAACCAACATGTGATCCATTCAACTGTAAAGATATTGAATATATTACGGACGGTGTCCATAACGGAATTGAATCTTTAAATGCGGATTGTTAAATTCTATACAAAAGACATTGTTAAATGCCTTAAAAATAAAGCGGTTTTTAAATTGTATTAAAAACCGTTTTTTAATGATTATCTAAGTCCAAATGAACAAGTTGCTTTATATTCTTTTTATTATTTTATCTTTCGTTTCCTGTACATCTAAAAGAGTTAATCATATCACTTATCTCAATAAAGTAAATGAGATAGACAGTGTTTATCGCATCCAAAAAGACACGCTGAATGCTTTAAAAATGTATCAGAAGCTTTTTAAAAAGCATGCGCCGCATAATTCCTATTTAATCAATGAATATCAGACTTATGTTGTACTTTCCGATAAGTATCATCAGAAAATGGAAAAAAAAACTTTATATAAGCTTATCCCTTTGCTGGCTCCTAACTGGAAATATAACAGGGAAGATAGGACTATCATAGCTTTATATGGCAGATATGGAATAGATAGTTTAGAGATCGAGTCTGAAGTGAAAGAGTGGAAAAAAAACCTGAATAAAAAACTGATTGATTCTTTTTCTGTAGCAACCTTTAGAGACAGTGAGGGTGGAAGAGGGAATCGGGAGCTTATCCTGAAAAACGATAAAAAGAATGAACAATTACTGATTTGGACCTTAAAAAATTATGGCTATCCTTCCTTACAAAAAATAGGACTCTGGAGTAATAATGATGAACCAATGAGTATAGGGACTATTCTTAACCATATGGCAAGCTATGATACATATCCTTACTTTAAGAAAGAGCTATTGAAATATGTTGAATCCGGAGAATGTACTCCTTTGGATTATGCTATGATGGTTGATAAGTTCGATATGATTAAAGGCCGGGACTGTACATATTGTACTTTTAAAAATATTCCCGTCTCAGATTCTTTGAAAGTAAATATTAATCGCCGGAAAATAGGAATGCCCAGCTTAAATCACAGTAAAAAAATTCACAATGATTATTTTAAAAGATGATACTGATAATCTCTGAAAATAAAGAAGCCACAACAACAGAAGTAATACGATGGCTGGTATTCTTAAATAAAGATTTTATCAGGGTGCATGAGGATGAAGTGTTTGAAATAAAGATGGAGAACAAGAGAATTTATCTCGAAAGTAAAAAGAACTCTTTCTTTATCGACGAAATTTCAAACGTTTGGTATAGAAGAGGAGGACTTCGTTTTTTAAGGTATAAATATAAAAATGAAGCAGTTAATATTCATATGAATGAGCATCAGCATTGGTTAGAAGGATATGTAAGACATTATTTAGAAAAGAAAAGCCATATAAATAAGCAAAGTATCAGGCATCTCAACAAACTTATTGTACTGGATATAGCTAAGGAAGTTGGTTTTGATGTTCCAAAATATTTTTTGTCCGATACAACTTCTGATATGCAGTTGAATAATACCATTACTAAAACAATCGCGGGGAACGGAATATTGCAATTTGAAAATGAAGACTATGATGGTATTATGTATACCTCAGTAGTCACTAAAGAAGAGAAGAAAGATTTTTTTATAACTTTTTTTCAGGAAAAAATTGAGAAAGATTTCGAAATCAGGGCTTTTTATCTCAATGATAAGATTTGGTCAATGGCTATTTTTTCTCAAAATGATGATCAAACTAAGATAGATTATAGAAAATATAACAATAAGATTCCCAATCGGAATGTCCCTTATACTTTACCGAACAACATTGAAGAAAAAATTAAAATATTAATGAAAGAGCTTGGCTTGAATTCGGGGTCAATAGATTTTATTAAAAAGGGAAATCAATATTACTTTTTGGAAGTGAATGCAATTGGACAGTTTGGTAATGTTTCCTATTATTCAAATTATAATCTGCACTACGAAATAGCAAAAATTTTATGAAAAAAAAAATTAAAGAACCTCATAAATTACCCCTTAATTTTAAGTATATTGACTTTATTAAAAGTAAAGTTATTATAAAAAATGCTTCCGAAATAAGATATTTTATATCATGTGACACGTATGCAACAGATTATTTGGAAAAAACAAAACCCAATAAAGCAATTACAAGATTATTGTGAAGTATTTTAATTTATTTAGTAATATTGTTATTACAAAAGGAGCTAAAAGGCTTTTAGTTTCTGATTTGCAGAGGAACAAGTCCGAATTATTTCCATTGGAATTATATGACGTTATAGAAGAATTAAAGAATAATTCTATTGATTTTATTATAAACGAACTTTATATTGATGATGAATCAAAAGATATTTTTAAAGAGTACTTAGATATTCTGCTTGAAAATGATTTTGGTTTTTTATCTGAAAACGACTGGGATAAAAATTTTCCTGAACTATCTACGGAATTTTCGGTGCCCAATGAAATTACTAATGCATTTTTAGAGATCAGTGACATTGAGACTTTAAAGATCATAAAAGATTCATTAATAAATTTAGGGACAGAACATATAGTCATCTATCATAATGATTGTTTAAACATAAAGAAAATAGAATCTATTGAAAATATTTTCCAAAAGACACCGATAAAATCTATTGAAATTTTTTCAGTTTATTCTGATGAAATAGATGAAGTTTTTCTGAAAAATATGGATAATCTTTCTATGAGGATCCATCATTTAGTATTTTATAATTGCAGAAATATCCCTTTCAGAGTAAAGGATATTTATAAGTTCAAAGTTAATTTTACAAAACAAAATATCAAACTCAATTCATGTGGAAAAATCGATTTAAAATATTTTAATACAAACCTTCCGAAAGTTTTAGAAGCCATGAATTATAATTCCTGTCTTCATAAAAAAATTGCTGTGGATGTTGGTGGAAACATTAAAAACTGTCCTTGTATGCCTCAAAGTTATGGAAATATAAATGAAGT
The DNA here is from genome assembly GCA_031277615.1 of Chryseobacterium sp. Lineage (GTDB taxonomy): Bacteria > Bacteroidota > Bacteroidia > Flavobacteriales > Weeksellaceae > Chryseobacterium. Next base: position 188,114 of record JAITMC010000034.1, read on the forward strand.
GACTTTAGAGAATGCTCTATGTCGAACAGATTTAAAAAAGTATTGGATGCTTACAAAAGATAATATTGAAGTATGTCGAGACTGCGAATTCCGTTATATCTGCACAGATTGCAGAGCTTATACTGAGCAAACCCATTTCAATAAAAATGGACTTGATATTTCAAAGCCTTTGAAATGTGGCTATAATCCATATCGTGGAGAGTGGGAAGACTGGAGTACAAATCCATTAAAACAAAAGGCTATGCAATCCTATGAACTATAAATCTTTTATTGTTGCGATACATAAAAGCCCTCAGATCTAAGATTCAGAGGGCTTTTTTATAGTTGTTAATTTCGATTGATTTAAAATTTATATCCTAAACCTACCATAAATAAGTTAGGTCTGTTGTCGTATCTGATTTCAGAGCCTGAAACTTTATTGATGAAGTTTCTTTCGTCTTTGCTGAAAGCCCCTTCATATCTGGCATTTACAATCAGTTTTTTAATTTCCAGCTGTGCTCCGAACTGGTAACCCACTGTAAAATTGTGTTTCGCGTTTTCCTTGAAATCGTTGTAAGTATTGTCTGTGCTCAGGTTGTAGCTGGCCACAGGTCCTACAAAAACTCCCAGCATATTCCCCAGAACATTATACCCTAAAAGAACCGGCATATCGATACGGTTGCTTTTTACGTCAAAAGTAGTATTCTCGGTAGTGAATTCGTTTTTGAAGTGCGTATAGTATAATTCCGGCATTACATAAAGGGAAGTAGGAAGGCCTACTTTCAATGAAAGCCCCACGTTGAACCCTGCATTGTTTTTTCCGGTTCCGTCAATGGCTTCATTTACCGTTCCTTTGATGTTCTTCCATGAAGGAGATCCCGTTGGGAATATTAAGTTGGCTTTTCCTGCCAGAGAGATCTGTGCAGAAGCGAACATTGAAAAACCGATTAATGCTATACTAAGTACCTTTTTCATTCTCGTCTATTTTTGTGATTGTATTTTCAATCGTTTTATTATTTTCAAGTAAATATTCTCTCAGTTCTTTAAACAGTTCTGAAGAATAAACGAAGTCAATAAGATTTTTATTGCCTGCGGTGATCAGAACGTCTTTGTTTCCTTCCCATTCTTTGATCCCCAGCCTCAGGTATACAATTTTCTCGCCAATCGTCATCACAGAATTCATATCATGGGTATTGATGATGGTTGTGGTATTGTATTCTTTGGTGATTTCAAGAAGAAGATCATCAATCACGTTGGAAGTATAAGGATCCAGACCGGAGTTCGGCTCATCACAGAACAGATACTTCGGATTGTTGACGATAGCTCTTGCAATGGCCACCCTTTTCTGCATTCCTCCTGAGATTTCAGAAGGGAACTTTCTGCCGGCTTTGTCCAGGTGAACCCTGCCTATTACCTCAAAAACCCTTTTCTTTTTCTCTCTGAAGCTAAGGTTGGTGAACATATCCAGTGGGAACATGATGTTCTCTTCCACCGTCAGCGAGTCAAAAAGGGCACTTCCCTGAAATACCGTTCCTATTTCTGATCTAAGGTGCTGTTTCTGTTCCCTGGTCATGGTATTGATGTCCTGCCCGTCAAAAAGGATTTCTCCCGAAGAGGGCTGGTATACATTCAGTAAGCTTTTCAGGAATACTGTTTTTCCCGAGCCACTCTGGCCGATGATCAGGTTTACCTTTCCTTTATCAAATGAAGTTGAAATTCCCTTAAGTACTTCAACATCGCCAAAACTTTTCTTAAGATCTTTTACCTCAATCATCAGCTTAATATTAATTGGGTTAAAATTAATTCAGAAATAATAATGAACACCATCGTCCATACTACCGCCTGTGTACTGGCTCTTCCCACTTCCAGCGACCCTCCTTTTACATTGTATCCGAAATAAGACGGAACAGTGGCAATGATGAAGGCAAATACCGTGGTTTTGATAAAGGCATAGTAAATAAACAGATTCGGCATATACATCTGAATTCCTATGATATAGTCATTTTCCGTCCAGTTTCCTGTAAGAATCCCTGCAATATAACCTCCACCGATACCAAATACGATACTGATAGCAATAAGAAGCGGGTTAAAGATAACACAGGCAATGATTTTAGGGAAGATCAGGAAGTTGGGCGAATTAACCCCCATGATATCCAGAGCATCAATCTGCTCGGATACCCTCATCGTTCCGATACTCGAAGCAATATAAGAACCCACTTTACCGGCTAAAATCAAACTGATAATAGTAGGCGCAAATTCTAAAACAAGTACTGCCTTGGTAGCATATCCCACAAAAGAAGGCGGAATAGGAAACGAAGAAGCATCAAAATTGTTGAACATTTGGATCGCCACTACGGCTCCCACGAATATAGATGTGAAGACGACCAACCCGAACGAGTTGACTCCTAAATCATTAATTTCTCTCATGAACAGCTTCCAGAAAACCCTCATTTTCTGAGGCTTCTGTAAGGATTTACCTAGAAGGAGAATGTATTCTCCTACTGCTGTGAAAAACTTTTTTAACATGTTGCTAAATTAGACTTTTTTTATTTAATGAAGACCAAAGCTCAGTTTAAGACCTGAATTTTATACAACCTCAGAATCTGACATGATTTTCCAATACCGGTCTTAGTTTGTTTAATTTATTTTGCGTTTTTATCCCCGCCAATCACCAGAAAAACGGTTTTTAAAATGATCACCAGATCCAGAACAAAACTCCAGTTTCTTACGTAGAACGCATCGGCAAGAATTCTTTTTTTCATTTCCACTTCCACATCACCATAATCACCACGAAGGCCGCTTACCTGGGCAAGGCCTGTAATGCCGGGATTTACCATGCTTCTTAAGCTGTATCTTCCGATCTTGGGCTTATAATAATTATCAACCGCCAGCATGTGAGGGCGTGGTCCGACTACAGACATATCGCCTTTCAATACATTAATGAACTGGGGTAGCTCATCAAGACTCGTTTTTCTCAGAAATTTTCCGATTCTGGTAATTCTTGAATCGTTTTCCTCGGTGGTTTTAATCGCAGACTGATCATTTACAACCATGGTTCTGAATTTCAGACAATTAAAAACGTCTTCATGAAAGCCATATCTTTTCTGAACAAAGAATACCGGTCCTTTGGAAGTTGCTTTGATGAGAATAGCAACCACCGGGAACAGCCATGAGCAGATGAAAATCAATATCATAATGGAAAAAGCCATATCAAATGTTCTTTTAACCAGAAAGTTGGCGTAATAATCCAAAGGATATTTGGCCTGATTAAGAATAGGCTGCGTCTGGATATAGCCAAGGTCATACAGGAAAAAATCACTCTGGGTAATACTCGGTATGAGAGATACATGAACCTTATTGCTTTCTGCCAGTCGGAAGATTCTGGTTTCTTCCTGCTCGGTGAAATCATTTTCCGTAGATAAAAACAGGGTGTGAATTCCGTGTTTTTTCCAGAAATTAACCAGTTCTTCGGTATCAATATCAGAGTTTTCGTATTCAAATATCTTATATCCGTAATCTTTTCTATCCTTAAAAATGTTTTTTAAGATGTCGGTGCCGTCTGTTCCACCCAGGAACATCACATTTCTGTAATTGATTCCGAGAGAACGAAAATATTTTATCGTGAAAAATATAATCGATTTCATAAAGAAAATACAGAAAAACAGGTAAAAGGAAAGCCAGTAAATATCAGACGTGAAAAATACGTTTTTACTCACCTTCCCGATCAGCAGAACCCCCAGGATAAAAAATAAAAAATGAACCAGGAGGCGCTCCAGAAACAAAGTATAGGTAAGGTTTCTCGGGATATTGTAAATTTTTGTCCTGCCGCTCAGCAGCATCCAGAACAAAAACAGCAGAATCAGGGAGAAAATATTCTGATACCAGGTTTCTTCATGATATCTTAAGCTTTCGTTTCTGCTGATAAAAAAGAATATAAAAATAGATGCAATAACCACAAGGTCAAGCAAAATAATGATCGATTTCAGGTATCTAGAGTATCGAATTCTCTGCATCTACGGTATTATAACGGATACGAAAAGCTAAGGTACGTATTTTTACGGGATATTAAGATATTTGTGGGTCTGAACCGAAGCCTGCCATTCCGGATGAGCCAGAATAAAATCGGTGATCTTAGGATACATCTCATCCCGTCTGCTCCATTCGCTCTGCATATACAATCTGCAGTTCCCCGAAACTTTGGCAGCCTGTTCCTGAGCAAACGTAAAATCATGATTATTGAATACAATTACTTTAAGCTCGTGGGCTTTCTGGTAGATCTCTTCTTTCGGAAGACCTGTTTTCTTGGGTGAAAGGGTAATCCAGTCCAGATGTCCACTCATGGGATAGGCTCCTGAAGTTTCAATATGGACGGTACATCCCAGCTCTTTTAATCTGGACGTTAAAACCTCCAGATTCCACATCAGGGGTTCCCCACCCGTAAGAACGATGGTTTTACAGTGTTTTGCTGCTGTTTCTGCGATTTCTTCTGCATTCATCAGGGGATGAAGGTTAGGATCCCAGCTTTCTTTCACGTCACACCAGTGGCAGCCCACATCGCAACCTCCCAATCTGATAAAATAGGCGGCTTTTCCGGTGTGTGCCCCTTCTCCCTGTAAAGTGTAAAAATGCTCCATTACAGGGAGCATTTTACCTTCTTTTAATAAAATATCTTCTTCTTTATTCATTTTAAAATTAGTCGTTATAGACCGAGGTTTTGTAAGCGATGATGGTATTTTTCATCAGCATGGCTCTGGTCATCGGGCCTACTCCTCCGGGTACCGGAGTGATCCAGCCTGCTTTGGCTGCACAGCTGTCGAAATCCACATCACCGGCAAGGTAATATCCTTTTGGTGAATCATCATCTACTCTTGTGATTCCTACGTCCACAATTACAGCACCGTCTTTAATCATTTCACCCTTCAGGAAGTGGGGATCTCCTAAAGCGGTAATCACGATGTCTGCTTTTTTGGTATATTCTTCAATATCTTTTGTATAAGAGTGGGTAAGGGTTACCGTTGAGTTTCCAGGGAAATCCTTTCTTCCCATAAGAATGCTCATAGGTCTTCCTACAATCTTACTTCTTCCGATGATTACACAGTCTTTTCCTTTGGTTTCGATGTTGTATCTTTCCAGAAGCGTTAAAATTCCGAATGGCGTCGCAGGAAGGAAAGTATCCATTTCCAGGGCCATTTTTCCGAAATTCTCAGGATGGAAACCATCCACATCTTTCCTCGGGTCAATGGCATTGATGATTTTTTCCTGGTCAACCTGATCCGGTAAAGGCAGCTGAACGATGAATCCGTCTACTGCTTTTGATTTATTCAGCTCGTCAATTTTTTCCAATAATTCAGATTCGGAAACCGTACTTGGAAACTTGATCAGGCTGGATTGGAAGCCTACTTCTTCGCAGTCCTTTACTTTAGCATTTACATAAGCCTTACTTGCCCCGTTGTTTCCGACAAGAATAGCCACCAAATGCGGAGCCCTTCTTTTTGCCGCCAGGATCTTTTCTACTTCAGCTTTGATCTCTGCTTTTATTTCTTTGGATACTTTTAATCCGTCAAGAATTTCTGCCATTTTTACTTTTTTACTTTATTTAGATTTTATTGATACAATGATATGCTGAAACCTGTCAGTTCTATTTATTTTCCTTGTAATAATTAATCAGCCCGTTCGTAGAACTGTCATGCGAGCTGATGGTATCGTTATTTTCAAGCTCAGGAAGAATTTTATTGGCTAAAACTTTTCCTAATTCCACTCCAAACTGGTCAAAGCTGAAAATATTCCAGATCACGCCCTGAACAAAAATTTTATGTTCATACATTGCGATCAGCTGACCTAATGTGAAAGGAGTTAATTCATTGAATAGTATGGAGTTGGTTGGAGTGTTTCCGTGGAAGACCTTATAGTTGAGCAATCGCTCAGTCTCTTCATCAGATTTGCCTGAATTTCTCAGTTCTTCCTCAGCTTCTTCTTCTGTTTTTCCGAAAGCAAGGGCTTCAGTCTGAGCAAAAAAGTTAGCCAGCAATTTATCCTGATGATCAGAAACCTTATTACAGCTTTTGGCATAAGCAATGAAATCGGCAGGAATAAGCTCGGTTCCCTGGTGGATCAGCTGATAGAATGCATGTTGCCCATTGGTTCCCGGTTCACCCCAGATGATAGGTCCGGTTTCATATTCTACAAATTCGCCGTTTCGGTCCACACATTTTCCGTTGCTTTCCATATCGCCCTGCTGAAGGTAGGCGGCAAACCTGTCCAGATACTGTGAATAAGGCAGGATGGCATAAGTCGTTGCAGCGTAAAAGTTGCGGTACCAGATTCCCAAAAGTCCCATCAGAACAGGAACGTTCTCAGAAAATTCAGCAGTCTGAAAATGCTGGTCGGTATCAAATGCACCTTTCAGCAGCTGTTCAAAATTGTCATAACCTACGGCCAGAACAATGCTTAGTCCGATCGCGCTCCAGAGTGAATATCTTCCGCCTACCCAATCCCAGAATTCAAAAATATTCTCTTCTGCGATTCCGAATTTTTTAACTTCCTGAATATTTGTGGATAAAGCAACGAAATGTTTCGCTACATCCTCTTCCTTACCTGCCTTTAAAAACCAGTCTTTTGCAGAGTAAGCATTAGTCATCGTTTCCTGAGTGGTAAAGGTTTTGGAAGCAATGATAAATAATGTGGTTTCAGGATTAAGGTTTTTAACGGTTTCCGCAATATGATTGCCGTCTACGTTGGAAACGAAATGAACATTTAGTCTTGTTTTAAAATGCTTTAAAGCGGAACATACCATTACCGGCCCAAGGTCTGATCCTCCGATCCCGATGTTTACTACATCCGTAATTTCTTTTCCGCTGAAACCTTTATGGTCTCCGGAAATAATCTGCGCTGAAAAAGCTTTCATGTGATCCAGCACTTTTTTGATCTGAGGCTTTATATTTTCCCTGTCAACAAGGATTTCCCGGTCAGAAAAATCCCTTAGTGCCGTATGCAGAACCGCTCTTCCTTCCGTTTCGTTGATCTTATCTCCGGAAAACATTCTGGAAATAGCATCTTTTAACTGGCACTCTTCAGCAAGGTTCAATAAAAGATCCATTGTTCTTGAATCGATCAGGTTTTTAGAATAGTCAAAAAGAAAATGATTTCCCTGGATAGAAAATTCTTTAAAACGGTTCGGGTTGTATTGGAAAAGGGTTCTCAGGTCGAAATCATTTCCTGCGAAATGTTCATCAAGCGCTTTCCAGCTGTTAGTGTGTATAGGATTTATTTTTGATAGCATAAGGTAGGGTATTTAGGGTCAGAAAAATAGAGGATTGGTCAAAAAAATGGCTCAAATCCATATCATTTTATTTCTGATGTGCAAATTTAAGGAAAAATAAAACCTCAAATAAATTTGAAGATGATAAATAACATTTTTTTAAAAAGAAACCCCGGAAATGATCCGGGATTTCATGATTATCAGTTTTAAAAAATATTTAGACATAAAAATTATCGTATTTATTCGTCCATATCGTCAAGAATCTTCTCGAGTTGTCTGGCGTTGCTTCCGTAAATATATTTTGTCCATAATACAATACTTGCAACGAGTCCCAGGGTTCCGATTAATACCACGATGATTAAAGATTGCTGATAGCCTGCGGCAAGCTCGTTCAGAGATTTTCCTTTTTCTTCCAATGTATTGTAGATCACAAGTCCTGTGGTAATTAAAAAGTGGGGCAGCAAAAGAAATCCGAAAGACTGATACCTTTCCATATTCAGGCGGAGCTCATGATAGATTTTCCAAAGGCTGTTTTTGGTATTTCCTGTGTAAAGCCCGGTCTGCTGATAGAATTTATAGAACCCGAAGAGGTAATAGCAGGAGATCACAGTCATCATTACATAAGAGGTATAATAAATAACATACTGAGATTGGGGAATCCTGAATAGAAGAGGGAAAAAAGCCATGAGAATAATCGCTGTAATTTGGGCGGGAAATTCCTGTTTCATGCTTTTCCTGATTCTTTCGATAGGATGTCTGCTTTCTTTTAACTGTTTTATGGTGTCGGGAATGTGAAGATCACTGCCTTCATGATTCCATTGTTCTTTTAACTGATCAAAATTCATAACCTGATTTTTTTATGATTTGCTGTATTTTTTCTTTGGTTCTGTTGAGTTTTACCCGGGCATTCCCTTCACTGAGTCCCAGATTGCTGCCTATTTCTTTATGCGACAGGCCTTCCATGAAATAAAATATCACTGCTTTTTCCAAAGGATTAAGTTCCTGAACGGTCATGTAAAATATTTCCAGTTGTCGGTCTTTTACGGGATTATAGTCTTCACTCTGAACTTCAAAATGTTGCGGGGTTTCCGTATGATTTTGGGCTCTTTTCTTTTCTTTCTTGAGATAAGTGATGGCGGTATTGATGGCAACACGGTACATCCAGGTTGAAAACTCACTGTCACCTTTAAAAGTCTGATAGGACTTCCACAACTGGATGAGAATTTCCTGCTGAAGATCTTCCCGGTCTTCTACTGAATCGGCATAGATCCGGGAGGCCTTGTATAAAATGCCCTTGTGACGGTTAACAAGCTTTAGAAAAGTAGCTTCAGTCTGACTGCTCACGATCATTTCATGGTTTGGGTTATTATAAATCTGCAACTGGTCTTACAGAATATCCTTTTGCCTTCAGTAATTGGATGATGCCGTTATCTCCCATAAGATGAGCACCACCAACAGCAAAAAGAGAGCTTTTCTTTTTCATCATATCAGGCATTTTTTCAGCCCAGTTTTTGTTCCGGTCGGTCAGCATGGCTTTCTCCTGTTTGTCGTTCATAAATTTATCATTTTTAAAAAGACTGTAGACCGACTGTACATCTTCTTTTTTGAAGGCACTGATCATATCCTGCATCAGAACTTCATACTCTTTGCCCATTTTCAGCTGTTGTACAACTTCTTTCAGGTCGTAAGCTTTATTGATGGAGGTCAGCTGGTCTTCTACTTTTTCAAGTCCGCCTATACCTTTTTTACTTTTAAGAGCCTTTTGCAACAGTTCCATTTCATAGGATTTTATTTCAGTCTGAGAACATGGAACGGCCTTCATGGAGATAAGTGCATACAAAGCCTGAGGGGAGGAACTGTCCATATCTTTCAGGCTGGTGCCATAATCTGCAAGAATTTTATCAAGTTCTTTAGCTTCCTGGGCGGTAAGCTGGTCAGAAAGTTTTTTATCCGTCAGAAACATTCCCTGTAGGGCAACTATTTCCAGAGGATCTGTATAATTGATCTCCATGACAAAGTTAGCGGTTGCTTCCAGCGCTTTGAATACTTTGGGTTTAATTTCAAAATCCTTGCTGCACATGATATGACAGGTTCCGGTGATATAAGAAGGTTGAGAGAGTCCGTTTCCCGTAACTTCCCAAAGAACACTGTTTCCGTCCGGCTGTTTTTTATTTTGTGCTTTTGCACTCATGCAGGTTACTGCTAACAAAGCTGCGAATCCGATTTTTACAAAATTTTTCATGATATTATTTTTTTGATTTTCTATTCTTTAAACAGTAGGTAAGAGCAGTATGCAAATCGTTACAGTTTTTTTCAAAAAAAATAAAACCTCCTTAAAAAAGGAGGCTGGTAAAATCTAAAATTATGATGATAACCAATCGGTTAGGATAGTTTTTAGGATTGTGAAATTCCAGACTGTTCAGGTTTTGCTGTTTTTCTTTTTCTTAAAAAATAAACGACAATTCCGATGATCAGTAAAAGCGGCCAGGCAGTGATAAGCCCTACGGCGATCTTCTGAATCAGATAAAATCCTTCTACAAAAGCATTTTTAGCATCATAAATAAAATTGAACTTATACTTATTGTCAATATTAGTGGTATTGGTTACCGCGATCTCCGCAATGCGAAGTTTTGGTTCTTTGATGTAGATGTCCACAGTGCTGTATTTAAGATTGTCAGCCGTATCCATATTCGCCAGTTTCTGACGGTTTTCTTCGGACATATTGCTGTCATCCAGCTCCACTTTATCTTTTGTTGAATTGAGTTTGCTGATGTTTTCACCGGTTTTTTTAATTCTGTTGCCCTCCATTTCAGCATACTTAATGCCTGAAGTAACATCTTCAGCATGAATGACCCTTGAATTAAGAAATAACTTTTTATCATTAATCAGCGTCAGGAGCTCACCAAGCTTTTCTGCAGGAACCCGAACCTGCATCGTATTTTCCGTCTGGTATTTTTTGATGAGCATAGCCTGCTCGCCTGAAGTATTATAGGTGTTTTCCGAAATCACATTGCTGAGAAGATTGCTATGGGTGACAAAACCTCCCAGCTCCTGAACCGATTTTTCAATTGAAACTGTGGCTTCATATACGTCTTTTACTTCCATATTAACATCCGCCGTTTTGATGAACTGTTTGTCCTTTACCTGAACAGATGCAGCGGAAGATATACTGTCTGTAACGGGTATTGCAGCGGAATCAGCCATTTCGTATGCTTTGATTTCCGAGGCCGTTGCTTCTCCTTTTTTACATGAAATAATTCCGAATAAAATAAGGGCGGATAATGATAATTTGATGGAGTTCGTTTTCATAGTGTTGATTTTTGATGTTTTGCTTATTCCAAAGTTCAGAAAGGATCTTTTGTAACCTTTGAAAATCCGGCGTAAAAAGTTTGTAAAGAGAAATTCTGTTTTAATGTATTGTAAATGAGTATTTTGTAAAATAGATACGAACGAAGCCTCTTGTTTTCGGAGTAATTTTTGCTTATCTTTTACAAGCCAACCTATAAATCATTATTATGTCAAATACTTTTTCCAAAATCAGAAACGCAATAGAATTATTCAGATCCATAGATTTTGACCAATTGAGTGCTATCTCCCAGAAAGTAGATCTGCCAAAACTGATGCAGAATTTCTCCAAACTGGATGATAAACAGCTGAGCGGACTCATGAAAATGATGGATCCCAATAAAAAAAAGAAAGAACTTCCGCCTATTGATGGAGATTTTTACGATATCTATCACACCCTTACACCGGAGCAGCGGGAAATTCAGCTTAAAGTAAGAGCGTTCATGGAAAAAGAAGTAAAACCATTGGTCAATCATTACTGGCTGAGGGATGAATTTCCTTTTGAGCTGATTCCGAAATTCCAGAAGCTCAATATCTGCGGGGTTACCTATGAAGGGTATGGCTGTCCGGGAATGCCTTTTTTAATGGAAGGGGTTATTGCCATGGAAATGGCCAGAATTGATGCTTCCATTGCTACCTTTTTTGGAGTTCAGTCCGGATTGGCAATGGGATCCATTTACATCTGCGGATCCGAAGAACAGAAACAGAAATGGCTGCCACAAATGCAGACATTTGAAAAGATCGGAGCTTTCGGCCTTACTGAGCCTGAAGTGGGTTCCGGCGCAGCGGGCGGTCTTACGGTAACCTGTAAAAAAACGCCTGAAGGCTGGATATTAAACGGCCAGAAAAAATGGATCGGGAATGCCACATTTGCAGACGTCATCATTATCTGGGCCAGGGATCTGGACAGTGGTGAAGTGAAAGGATTTATTGTTGAAAAAGATAATCCGGGCTACTCCGTTGAAAAAATCAAAGGGAAAATGGCCCTCAGAATTGTTCAGAACGGCCTGATTACCCTGAAAGACTGTCTTGTAACAGAAGATAACCGCCTTCAGCACGCCGATTCCTTTAAGGATACAGGAAAAGTACTGAGAATGACCAGGGCGGGAGTCGCTTGGATGGCCACCGGATGTGCCAGAGGGGCTTATGAAAGTGCTTTGGCGTATACCAGAACGAGAGAGCAGTTCGGAAAACCGATTGCTTCATTTCAGATGATTCAGGGGCATCTTGTGGAAATGCTTTCCAACCTTACGGCTATGCAAACGATGGTTTTCAGACTTTCCGAAATGCAGGATGAAGGTATTTTAAAAGATGAACATGCTTCACTTGCCAAAGTGTTCTGTACTTTGAGAACCCGGGATATTGTTTCCAGAGCAAGAGAAGTGATGGGTGGAAATGGTATTCTGCTGGAATATGACGTAGCGAGATTCGTAGCAGATGCAGAAGCCATCTACTCTTATGAAGGAACAAAAGAGATCAATTCACTGATTGTGGGGAGGTCAATTACGGGATTCAGTGCGTTTATATAGAATATCAGCAGATCGGTTACTTTACTAAGGCTTTATACTTTTCCTTATTATCAATAATCATCCAGATATTGATCAGAAAAAGGACCACAGACATGATGATTCCTGTCTGGCTTGGATCACGATAGACATTTTGCAGAACAATTCCAACCATTACGGGAAGGATAATGATGGCTCCTAAGGCTCTGGTCTTTGGAAAAATAAACAGGATGCCGCCAATAATCTCTACAGCACCCACGAGAGGCAGCAGCCAACCGATTTCACCAAATGCAGCATAAATTTTCATTTGCTCGTCTGTCATTTTCGGCATGGGAGCATATTGGAAAAATTTGTTCAGTCCGGCATTAATAAAGATGAGGGCGAACAGCAGGCAGATGATAAACTTTAGTATTTTCATGATTGATGATTTGATATCAAATTTAATATATTAATGGAATCTAAGTGTTTGTTTTTAATAAATAATGAATTTTTAAGGTTAATGATCGGTTAATTCTTCGCTTTGTGATTTTATTTTCCTACTTTTAGTTGACAAATTAAAACTAAATATTATGTTGAAAAATCTTAAAAAATTGAATCGTACAGATTTAAGAGAAATTCACGGCGGAATCAAGATTGAATTATGTGACATCGGGCCGGTAGGCTGCCCATGTAAAATTCCTCCAGGTCATCCTTGCTTAGGCGGTGGGGGCGGAACTGGCGGTGGAGGGACAGACCCTAATATGGGGTATTGCCCGGATATTAAGGACTATATTCCGTGTACAGAAACATGTCCCAACGGAATGAGCCCTTTCTGTGCGCTTTAAAATATGTTAAAGACCCGTTTCAGCCTGAAACGGGTCCTTTTTTTAATGGGGTATAATTCACACCCAATTTACTCATTACCTATTACTCATTACTTATTTTCAGCATCAATCCATCTCCTTCAAAGTAATATTCTTGGAAATCTTATAGCTTTTCTTCTTTTTGTTAGGTTTTTCCTCTTCTCCAAGCAGTTTTCCCCAGGGCTTCAGTCCGTCTACTCTTTCAAAAATGATCTTGATGATCGCAATGGCCGGAATACATAAGAACATACCCGCAATTCCCCATAAATGTTCTCCTAAAAGAATTCCGATAAAAGAAAATAAAGCATTGATTTTTACTTTGGAACCTACAACAAAAGGCAGGACGATATTTCCATCGATAACGTGTATTGCAATATATCCTATTGCTACGTAAACACAGGTAGACGGCGCGCCCGTTGCAAAAGCAATAAAGCACGAGATCAGTAGGGATATGCAGATTCCCAGATAGGGGATTACATTCAGAAGTCCTGTGAGCACAGCAAGAAGAATGGCGTATTTTACGCCTAGAACCGTCAGAACAATAGAAGTAAGGATCGAAACAATGAGCACCTGAAGGCAGAGTCCGAAAATATATTTCTTGGTCATTACCCTGATCTCAGTAACCACTTCCTGTACGCTGGCTTTATGCTTTTCATTGAAAACCGTTACAATAAAGTTATTCAGAATCCTTCTGTAATTCAATATAAAAATAAAAAACAGGGTGAAAAATACAATGAACCCGAAGCCGGTTGAAAATATACCAAAGGTAAATCCAAGGATTACTCCCGAAGATGAAAGCAGTTTATTCAGCCCCTGATTGATGTAATCAAGCTGTTCGTCAACCTTTACATTAAAAGTTTTCGAAATCCAATGCTGCAGGTTATTGAAAATGGTGGTCGTTTGCTCTTTAAGGTGCGGGATATCCTTACTGAAATCAGAAAGCTGTGATCCGAAGAAATACACAAGCCCCGATAAAATAGCCAGCATGACAAACACAGAAGTCATTGTAGATACGGATCTGGGAAATCTCAGCTTTTTTTCCATAAAAGTAGCTGCCGGAAGAAAAAGCATGGCCATTAAAAAAGCCAGGAAAAAAGGAGCTAAAATACTCTGTCCAAGCGCAAGCAGATAACCAAGACCAATAATGGAAATGACAACAAGCGTGAGATTAACAAGAAAGGGAAGTCTGAGGAAGTTCATAATTTTTCAAATCTGCAGGATAAAAATAAGAAAATCGTGCCGAACTAAAGTTCATTTTGGCTTAATTAACAAATTTCTTTTCATAAATGAAATCGACCAGACCGTCCGTGTGGTACCTTTTACATGAGTTTCAGAAAATTCAGAAGAACGTTTCCGGGAAATAGAAACGCATCCCAAAATATGAGACGCGTTTCCTTATTGAGAGTTGATATGTTATCCGTTAATCTTCAATGGCAATATCAATGACTTCCTCCATCCGGTTCACGTAATGTACCGTCAGGTTTTTCAGGTAATCTTTTTTTATTTCTTCCACATCTTTCCTGTTGGCTTCACAAAGAATAACATCCTTAATGCCGGCTCTGGTTGCCGCAAGAAGTTTCTCCTTGATTCCTCCAACCGGAAGTACCTTTCCTCTTAATGTTATCTCACCGGTCATGGCAAGATGCGGTCTGATCTTCTTATTTTTAAAAGAAGATACCATGGAAGTCAGCATGGCAATACCTGCAGAAGGTCCGTCTTTTGGAGTAGCTCCTTCAGGAACGTGCACGTGAATGTTTTTCTTATCCAGATCTTCCTGAGGAATACCCAGCTCATCATGCTTGGCTTTAATATATTCTAAAGCAATGGTGGCGGATTCTTTCATAACGGTTCCCAGATTTCCGGTCATCGTTAAAGCTCCTTTTCCGTTGCTCAGGATACTTTCAATATAAAGAATGTCGCCCCCCACGCTGGTCCAGGCAAGCCCGGTTACAACTCCTGGAACTCCGGTAATCTCAGACAGACTTTTCGGTCTTGGAACCCCCAGGATCTCATCCACTTTTGCTACCGATATTTTAGGATCATATTCCTTCATCAGAGCAGTCTGAAGTGCTGTCCATCTCGCAATGGAAGCAATTCTTTTTTCAAGGGTTCTTACACCGCTTTCAGAGGTATGGGCTTCGATAATATGTTTAAGTTCGGCATTGCCTAGTTTAAATGACTTCGCATCCAGCCCGTTTTCCTCCTGTTGTTTTTTAATGAGGTGCCTTTTGGCGATCTCAGTTTTTTCCTCCAGGGTATAACCGGCAATCTGAATGATTTCCGTTCTGTCAAGAAGGGGAGTCTGAATCGTAGACAGCGAGTTGGCTGTCGCAATAAACATGACTCTGGACAAATCATAACCCATTTCCAGGAAGTTATCATAGAAAGATTTATTCTGTTCAGGGTCAAGTACTTCCAGGAGTGCTGAACTTGGATCTCCGTGCAGCCCCTGTCCGATCTTATCAATTTCATCCAGAACGATTACCGGATTGGAAGTTCCTGATTTTTTGATCGATTGCAGGATTCTTCCCGCCATGGCTCCGATATAGGTTTTTCTGTGTCCTCTGATCTCACTTTCATCGTGAAGGCCGCCCAGAGAAAGTCTTACGTATTTTCTTCCCAATGCATCTGCAATAGATTTCCCCAGAGAAGTTTTTCCTACTCCCGGAGGGCCTACCAGCAAAAGGATAGGAGATTTCATGTTGTTCTTTAATTTAAGAACAGCCATGTGTTCAAGAATTCTTTTCTTGATATCTTCCAGCCCGAAATGAGCCTTATCTAATATTTTTTCTGCTTTGGCAATGTCAAAAACATCTTTTGTATACGTTTCCCACGGAAGGTCCGTAAAGAAATCAAGATAATTTCTCTGAACATTATAATCCGGTGAATTGGGATTCTGGCGCTGAAGCCTGTTGATTTCCTTCTGGAAATGCTCTTCTACTTCCTTGCTCCATTTTTTAGTTTTTGCCTTATTAATCAGGTCTTCCACATCGCTTTCCGGTCCGCCGCCAAGCTCTTCCTGAATCGTCCTGATCTGCTGGTTCAGGAAATACTCTCTCTGCTGTTTATCAAGATCTTTAGAGGTTTTCTGATGAATCTGGCTTCTGAGCTCCAGTTTTCTGAAATCCTCATGCATCATTTCATAGCATTTATTGGCTCTTGCCATCAGGTTTTTCTCTTCAAGCAGTCTTTGCTTTTCTATGGATGAGAAGCTGGCATTGGTACAAATGAAATTCAGCAGGTCATCATTATTGCTGATGTTTTTAATGGCAAAGTTGGCGGCATTGGGAATATTCGGATCAAGCTCTATGATCTTTAAAGCCAGATCCTTAATGTTTTCCAGCAATGCTTCGTACTCTTCTTTATTCTTAGGTCTGGAATCCTTAAGTTTTAAAATCTCAGCCTTAAAGTAAGGTCGTGTATCCACGATTTTTTTGATCTTAAAACGGTGAAAACCTTTGGTAATAGCGGTTATATTTCCTTCAGGAAGCTTGATAATCTTAATAATCTTGGCAAGCGTTCCGGTCTGGTAAATGTCTTTTTCATCCGGTTGTTCCAGATCAGAATTTTTCTGACTTACAATTCCGATAAAATCTCCGTTTTTCTGAGCCTCTTCAAGAAGCTGGATCGATGTTTTTCTTCCGGCTGTGATAGGAATCACCACATTGGGAAACATCACCATATTTCGTACGGGAAGTATAGGGAATATTTTCTGTTCGGAATTCTGTTCGGTTTCCGAAAAGTCTGAGAGATTGATCTCTTCAGCTACAATATCAAATCCATCGCTGATCATTTCCTCTAAACTTATATCTTCAAATTTCGTCATATTGATTGGGGTGACAAATTGTCATCTTCGTTTTAAATCGTTAACGTGATCGGTTATCATATGCGCTGAAAACGTTTGGCATATTACACTCTTCTAAAATGCACAATACTTATGCCATTTGTTTTTTACTATAAAATATGGCCAAAATTTCCTTTTTTATAGGGAAACCTTTGGAAAAAATTTAAAATAAAGAAGTTCCGCTTCTGTAATTTCTTAAAAATGTGTATTTTCGCAAACTGATAAAAAACTATAATTTATAAAATGGCAATTTTAGGACAGATTAGGAGTAAGCCTTGGCTATTAATGGGCGTGATCGCATTGGCGCTTTTAGCGTTTCTGGTGAACCCGGATAGTATCGACAAGGTTTTTGGTAAAAATCCTGATGTTTTAGGAAAAGTAAATGGTGAGAAGATCACCCGCGAAGAGTTCAATGACCAGCTTTTCGTGCTGCAGCAGCAGGCTGAGCAGCAGGGCCGTCCGAAAAACGGGCTTGAAGAGCAGGCTTGGCAGTTACTTGTACAATCTAAACTTATCAAGCAGCAGTTTGACAAATTGGGCTTCGAGATGACAGATGATTACTTCTGGAATCAGATCCAGTATGACCAGATGTTTGCCCAGAACCAGCAGTTCTTTGATGAGAAAGGTAATTTTAAAACTCAAGAGCTTAAAAAAGAAATTGAAACTTTAAAGAACACCAATCCGCAGGGGTACAACCAGTGGTTGAAAACCAGAAAAACAATCGAATACAGATTGATGGCGAGACAGGTGTTTACCAATATTTCCGGAGGAATCACAACCGGTAAGAAAGAGGCTGAAGAATTAATGAAGCAGAGAGATCAGCTTGCAGACATCGATTTCGTAAAGATCGATTATGCAGCCTATCTTCAGAAAACAAAAATCAATGTTTCTACACAGGACCTGGCCAATTATATCAACCAGCACCCTGTGATGTTTAAAGCTGAACCAAGCAGAAACCTCGGTATTGTATACTTCCCTTCTCAGCCAAGTGCAGCAGATGATGCAGCCACCCAGAAAGAAATTACAAAGCTGTTCTCAGGAGGTACAGATGCGAGTGGCGGTACAGAGAATTTCCAGAATACAAAGAACGATTCATTGTTCGTTATGGCTAATTCCGATGTGCAGTTCAACAGCCAGTACGTGAATCCAAACCAATTGCCTCAGGCAATCAAGGCACAGATTCCTACGGCTGCTATCGGACAGACTTTCGGGCCTTACAAAGAGCAGAATTTCTATGTGGTTTCAAAACTTTTAGATAAAAAGACTTCAGATTCCACGTTATCAAGACATATCCTTATCGCTTTCAAAGGAAGTCCTGCGGGAGAAGGAGTAACAAGATCCAAAGAGCAGGCTAAAAAATTAGCAGACTCTATCGGAGCTATCGTAAAAGCAACTCCGGCTAAATTCACAGATTTCATCAAGCTTTCCAATGATCCAAGCTCTGCAGCACAGGGAGGAAGCTTAGGATGGACAACCCCGGAAACACCTTTCGTGCCTGAATTCCTGAAATTCCTTGCGGCGAACCCTAAAGGAGCAACAGGAGTGGTAGAAACTCAGTTCGGATACCACATCATCAATATTGAAGATAAGAAAACAGGTTCCATGAGCTATAAGGTAGCCAATCTTGTGAAAGAAGTGAGACCTTCAGATGCTACCGAAGCTGAATCTGATAAAAAAGCAAGAAAGTTCATCCAGCAGGTACAAGGGAAATCTTTCAACGATTTCGTGAATATTGCTAAAAAAGGAAACTATCAGTTCTCCAATCCTAAAGCGGCTAAAAGATTTGACGGACAGCTTCAGGGGCTTGGAACCGACAAAGATGGAGAAATCCTGGGCTGGGCTTTCGATAAGAAAAGAACTAAAGGAGATACGGAATTCTTTACTGTGGAAGGAACAGGAGATAAGATCGTAGTCTATCTGAACGGAAAACAGGAGGCAGGTCTTGCAGATCCTGAATCAGTAAGAGATCAGATTGAAGTGATCGTTAAAAATAAAATGGCTGCAAAACAGATTTCTGATAAAATTGCAGGAGCTAAAGCTTCCAACTTAGACCAGATTGCTAAATTATTTGCCGCGTCAAAACAATCTGCACAGGTAAATATGCTGAATCCTTCAGTTGCAGGAGCTATGGAGCCTAAAGTTGCGGGAGCAGCATTCGGAGTAGCGAAAGGAAAACTTTCCAACCCGATTGAAGGCGGAACAGGTGTTTATGTACTGATTAAAAAATCAGAGACGGTAAACAAACAGCCTGGTGATCTTAAGCAGTTCACAGAGTCTGTTACCCAAAGAAACTCCGGAATGTTCGGACAGGCATGGATGAAGAGTCTTCAGGACAATGCAGATATCAAAGATTACAGAATTGAGATCTGGAATAAGCTGGGAAATCAGCAACAGTAAGAAATCAGTTTTTACAGATACAGAAAACCGCCGGAAATGTCCGGCGGTTTTTTTGTATTTAACGCAGAGCAATAAAGAAAAAGATTAATTTAAAATGTATTATATTTGCTCATTAGAAAAAATTTAGCAAGTGAAGTTCAGTAAAGAATTAAAAGCTGGTGTGATCGCACTTTTGGCTATTGTAGGCTTTGTGTTGTTGTTTCAATTTATGAAGGGCAGAAGCCTTTTTACTACCGATAATATATTTTACGCAAAATACGATAATGTAGAAGGTCTGGCTCAGTCTTCTGCGGTTTCTATCAATGGATTAAAGGTAGGGCAAGTTGATAAGATCATTCCTCAGACCGCCAAAGACGGGAAAATCAATTTTATCGTAAAGATTACGGTAGATAACAAATTTGAATTTTCAAAAAACTCAACTCTTGAAATTTTTGAACCGGGATTGATGTCCGGGAAAGAAATGAGAGTAAACCTTGTATACGGAGGTGCTACCGCAAAAGACGGTGATACGCTGAAAGGAGCTTTCAAACTGGGAACACTGGGAAGTCTTTCTTCTCAGGTAGGTCCGGTAAAAGATCAGCTTCAGACCGTTCTGTACAGAGTAGATTCCCTTATGGCCAATGCCAATCAGGTCGTAAATGCACAGAACAGAGAAGAGATCAGAGCTTTACTGGCCAATCTTAATAAAACAGTCGGAGCCTTACAGACTACAGCAGGGAGCGTAAATACCCTTGTGGGACATAACGATCCTAAGCTGCAGAAAGTACTTGACGATGCCTCTCTTACCATGCAGAGCGGAAAAGTTACCCTTGACAAATACGGAAACCTTGCGGAAAGCATCGATACCAAAAAGCTGAATGCTACCATTGCCAGTCTGGATGCTACCGTAGGAAAGCTTAACCAGGTAATTGCAGGGGTAGACAACGGACAGGGAAGCTTAGGGAAACTGATGAAGGATGAGCAGCTTTATAATAATCTGAACTCTGCTTCTACCAACCTGAACTCTCTGATCGAAGATATGAAAGCCAATCCTAAGAGATACATCAATTTCTCTGTTTTTGGAAAGAATAATAAAGACTAAAATAGCCTTATGGAGTACATTGATAACATTATTTTTCTGATCTTATTGGTTGCAGGATTCGGGCTGTTTGCAAAAAGCCTGCAGAAGATTTACAGAAATATCAAACTTGGAAAAGAAATAAACCGAAGCGACAGAAAAGCCGAACGCTGGGAAACCATGGCCAGAGTGGCAATGGGCCAGAGTAAGATGGTAAAACGTCCTGTAGCCGGTATTCTTCACCTTTTTGTATATGTAGGATTCATTATCATTAATATCGAACTTATTGAAATTATTGTTGATGGATTATTCGGTACTCACAGATTCCTGGCTTCCGTTTTAGGACACGGTTTTTATAATTTCTTTACAGCAACCCTGGAAGTCCTGGCACTTCTGGTGGTTATTGGAGTGGTGGTATTCTTTATCAGAAGAAACTTTTATGGGGTGAAACGATTAACGATGAAAGAGCTTTTCGGATGGCCAAAACATGATGCCAACTGGATTCTTATCATTGAATTTGCCCTGATGATGGCATTCTTCAAAATGAATGCTGCAGACTGGGTATTACAGCAGAGAGGTCTTCTTCCTGAACACGGAAGTTTCCCGATCAGTTCTGCCGTTTTAGGACCTGTTTTCAGTGGTTTTGGTGACGGATTCCTTTTCTTCACAGAGAAAGGCGCATGGTGGTTCCACTTTGTGGGGATTCTGTTCTTCATGAACTATCTGTATTACTCAAAGCATCTTCATATTATTCTGGCATTCCCAAGTACATGGTTTGCCAATCTTGATAAAAAAGGAAAATTCAACAACCTGGAGTCAGTGACCAAGGAAATTAAACTGATGATGGATCCTAATGCTGATCCTTACGCCGCTCCGGCTGAGGGAGCAGAAGCAGATGTTCCGTCTAAATTTGGAGCTGAAGATATATTCGATCTGAACCAGGTTCAGTTGCTGAATGCCTATTCATGTACGGAATGCGGACGCTGTACTTCAGTATGCCCGGCTAATATTACAGGGAAAAAACTTTCTCCGAGACTGATCCTGATGAAAACCAGAGACCGTCTGGAAGAAGTAGGAAAAAATATCGATAAGAACGGAAAATTCGTAGATGACGGCAAAAAACTTCTGAACGACTATATCACCAAAGAAGAACTTTGGGCATGTACTACATGTAATGCCTGTACGGAAGCCTGTCCGGTATTGCTTGATCCGCTTTCTATTATTTTTGAGATGAGAAGATTCCTGGTGATGGAGCAGTCTGCTGCCCCACAGGAGCTGAATCTGATGATGACCAATGTAGAAAACAATGCCGCGCCTTGGCAGTATAACCAGGCAGACCGACTGAATTGGGCTAACGATTAATACCGGAACAAGATGAAAAAGCTGTTTTTTACTTTTTTGCTGATCTGTTCAGGTTTTATGCTCGCACAGTCTGCGGACGAAAAAAAGATCCTGGAAGACTCCCAGTCGTTCATGTCTATGCTTCAGCAGAAGAATTATGACGGCATGTTGGATATGACCCATCCGGGGATTTTTGAAAAAGTGGACCGGAACACCATGTCCGATTCATTCAAAAGCCTGCTCGGAGAAAATGATGAGTTCAAAATTGAGGTGATAGACACCGATAAAAATGCTTTTACGGTATCACAGATCCTTAAGACTGAAGACGGAACCAAATATGCTTTCGTTTTTTATCCTATGAAGATGAAAATGACTTTTCTGAAGGAGAAGTTCGACGATGAGAAGAAAAAAATGATGCTGAACATGATGTCGATGCAGGGCATGAAAGCACAGTTTTTAAACGATTCTGCTCTGGAAATGAGTAAAGAGAGCATGATCATCGCTCTTAATGATAAAGTAACCAAAGGAACCTGGAAGTATCTGAACTATGATGAAGCCAATCCTTTATATGTTTCGGTGGTGCCGGCAGAAATCATGACAAAAGCTAAGGAATACTATGCTGATTTTTTAATTAAACAGAAAAAGAATGCAAATTAAAACAATGGCAGAATATGCTGCCGAAGGAAAATCCCCTGAAGTTTTATTTTGGGTTGGATGTGCAGGAAGTTTTGACGACCGTGCCAAAAAAATTACAAAAGCATTTTGCAAGATATTAAATAAAATAGGAGTTGAATTTGCGGTTCTGGGCCAGGAAGAAAGCTGTACCGGAGATCCTGCAAAACGTGCCGGAAACGAATTTGTCTTCCAGATGATGGCTCTTACCAATATTGAAGTATTGAATGCCTACGAAGTGAAAAAGATCGTAACGGCATGCCCGCACTGCTTTAATACCCTGAAAAACGAATATCCAAGCCTGGGCGGAAACTATGAAGTGGTTCACCATACCCAATTCCTGAAAACGCTGATGGAAGAAGGCAGACTGAAGATTGAAGGAGGAGCTTTTAAAGGAAAGAAAATCACATTCCATGACCCATGCTATCTGGGAAGAGCCAATGATGAGTATGAGGCTCCGAGAATTCTTCTTGAGAAACTGGATGCAGAGCTGGTAGAAATGAAGCGATGCAGAACAAACGGTTTATGCTGTGGAGCAGGAGGTGCACAGATGTTCAAAGAGCCTGAAAAAGGAAATAAGGATATCAACATCGAAAGAACCGAAGAAGCACTGTCTTTTGAACCTAAAGTGATTGCAACAGGATGCCCTTTCTGTAATACCATGATGACTGATGGGGTAAAACACTTCAATAAAAATACAGAAGTAGCCGTAAAAGATATTGTAGAACTTCTTGCGGAAGCAGAGGATTTGTAGCATCTCTTACTTAATAAAATATAACTCAGGCTGGTCCTGAGTTTTTTATTGACTTTAAACTCAAGAATATTTCTTAATTTTATACCTTAAAATAAGAGGATCTGTAATCATCATTCACAGACTTCCAATGATCAGTGAAGATTCATAAAACCCTTGAAAAAATAGTAAGTGCATATGAAAATAGAAGAATCCAATATTGTAGAAACCAACGACTACAGAGTAATCATATACCCGGCATCACGACCTTTTGAAACCAAAGAGGCTAAATTAATCACTGAAAAACTGTTCGATTTCCTGGCTACCTGGGCAGCACACGGTAAACCGCTTTCTTCTTCATTTAAAATTGAAAAAAATCAGTTTATTGTAGTATGTGTGGATGAGGAAAAAGAAATGGCTTCAGGCTGCAGTATTGATGCCTTAGGAAAGGTGATAAGAGAAATTGATGAAGAGTTCCAGCTTGGTCTTTTTGACAGAATGAAAGCCAGTTTTGTAGAAAACGGAGAAGTGAAAACCCTGAAGCTGATGGACTTTAAAACCCAGTTAAGAAACGGCGGATTATCTAAAGATATTCAGGTTTTTGATTTTTCCAAAAATACATACCTTGATTTTTTGAGCCATTTCTTATTGCCGCTTGAGAAAAGCTGGGCAGCAGGTATTGCTTGAGTACTTTTAATATTTTATATCTCAGAACTTTAGATTGAAGCCTTCCGGCAGTTTTCTGTTGAAAACCGTTTGAGTAAAGTCTTCAATGTAAGGTTCTTTTTGTTTGATCACCTTACACGGGTTTCCTACCGCTATAGAATTGGAAGGGATATCTTTGGCAACGATAGATCCCGCCCCGATCACTACATTATCACCGATGTTTACGCCGGGAAGAATCACCGAATTGGTTCCCACAAATACATTATTGCCAATGGTAATGGGTGGGCATTCATCATGGATGCTGTGATCATTATGATTGTGATTGGCCGAAATAAGGGATGTTCCCGCCCCGAAACCTACATTATTCCCAATGATAATCCCATTATTTGCCTGGATATAGATGTTCGGATTATCGCCCGGATCACAAAGAATTCCTTTCTTTATTTTATGGGGTGCCCTGATCTCTGAGGTAAAGTGAACCGGCCATGGCACACTTCCGTTGATTCTGAGGAATTTCTGAGGAACAGTATAATGAAAAAAAAGAACATGAGGCAGCATATAGTCATACTTCTGACGATAATACTGCGGATAGAAAAAGTTATTAATTCTCTGGAAGATCTGGTATTCAATAAATTTTTTAATCGGATTCATTTTTTCTCAAAATAAACATGATGTAAAAATACAAAAATCCATATCCTAAAAACAATAACAGCGAGAAAATACCCACCAGATAAACGATTCCCTTTTCTTTTCCGATAAAAATAGCCGCAATATTGGCCAGAAACAGATAGATATTGAAAACAAGGGCAACATTACTCTTCTTGACAATGAGAAGGATATCCGAAATAGGATTGATTAAACTTCGGGTAAGATAACCGAATGACATCAGGAAAATAAACAGTCCCAGATGTTCCCAGTTTTTATTGAAAAAAAGCTGAAGAAGTGGAACGCCAACCACATTGATTAATACATATAATGCGAAAATAATGTAAAAATTCATCAGGCTCATTTTTTTGGTGTAGGCAAATAATTCAGCTTTAGGCTTTCCCTGGTTATAAATTTCTGCGGCCTTAGGATAATATACGGTAGCTATGGAAGAAGAAATCATCAGCAGAGGAACGGACATGATTTTGACCGCCAGAGAATACACTCCCAACAAAGAATCTATAAAATATAAAGAGATCAGAATGGGCATTATATTATTTCCAAGAGCATTAATCAGGGTAGATGGATAGGTATACTTGAAAATTTCCGGCCTTGTTCTGGCATTGGCAAAATATCTCTTGAAATCCGGCTTTACAAAGTATTTTCCTGAATAATAAAAGGCTGCTATAAAAGCTGCTATAAATCCGATAAGACTTCCGATGATCAGTCCGTTTTCAATTTTAAAAAAAACAAATACCACCTGAAATAGAAAACTGATTACAGAATCTGTGATCGTTAATACCGAAACCAGCTTGAAAAGCTTCTTTTTAGCCAGAAGAAATTTGGCATTATTCGTAAGCAAATAAATGAAACCGGAAAAAATTCCCAGGAAAAGAATATCCTTCGGAATGCTGAAAGGAATAAAGACCAGCAGAAAACTGATTAACGTTACCGCAAGGGAGATTACTGCCGAAGCACTGAAATTATTGCTGATATCCTCGTCATTACCTTCAAGCATGATCTGATGCTCCTGTGCCAGCCCGAGAACAATGGAGAAAATTCCCATGATACTCAGATAAATACTGTACACCCCATATTCTGATGATCCGTAATATTTTGCCAGAAGAAGCCCTCCAATCACCAATACAAACTTAGAAATGAAATTTCCCTTGAAGATCGTGGTGATATGGTTATTGTTGATTCTTTTGAGTTTATTTAAAAACATGTTAAAATATTACATGGACAAATATATAATTATACATTTGCATAAAAAAGATTATTGAAAATTAACAGCAGATGAAATTCAACTTTAAGTCTATTTTCCCGATACAGCTTACTGCTCTATTATTTTTACTGGTTTCATGCGGAAGTGATGAGGATTCTCTCCAGAGAATAGATCAGATCATGAATATTTATGTAAGAAATGAAGCAGGGCAGGATCTTCTGAATGCTAAAAAAGCAGGATCTTTTACAGGATATTCCGTGAACGACAGGGAGGGCGATAAAGACGTTGCTCCTGTCTCTATTTCGCTTAAAATGACCACAGATTCCCTGTTCTATTTTGATTATACAACAGGTGCCAAAAGGAAAATATTGGATTCCATCAGTCCGGATAACAAAACATACCGTTCCAGAATGACCTTCACGTACTCAAAAAAAGTAAATGATCAGACGGTTACGGAAAGTGATGAAATGGAGATCCATTACCGATGGACCCCCAATTTATTCCAGGTTTCGGAAGTTTTTTATAACGGAGTACCGGTATTTTCAAAAAGTGCAGACCAACCCAATTCAATTAATACGGTAACTATCGTAAAATAATTTTAAATTTGTAAATTGTTCGCTTAGTACATAAGTTGAACATCCTAATATTTAACATCTAAATAAAATGTTACAAGTCAATTTTTTGCGCGACAATAAGGAACGCGTTTTAGAAGGTCTTCAAAAAAGACAATTCAAGAATCTTGAGTTGGTAGACAATGCTATTGCTGCCGACGACGAAAGAAAAAGAATCCAGTTTGAACTTGATTCGCAACTTTCCGAAATCAACAAAATCTCCAAAGAAATTGGGATTCTGATGAAAGAGGGTAAAAAAGAAGAGGCAGAATCGGCAAAATCTAAAACAGCACAATACAAAGAGTCGAGTAAAGAATTACAGTCCCAGTTAGATGTTACGGAAAAATCTTTGCTGGATATTTTGTACCAGATTCCTAATATTCCGCATGACAAGGTAAAAAGTGGGGCTTCTGCGGAGGATAATGAGAACATTTATCAGTCTCATGACGTGAAAGGTCTTGGTGAAGGAGCTATTCCTCACTGGGAACTGGCAAAAAAATACAACCTGATCGATTTTGAACTGGGGGTAAAAATTGCCGGAGCAGGTTTCCCGGTTTATTTAGGTAAAGGAGCAAGGCTGCAGAGAGCTTTGGTTCAGTATTTCCTGGATAAAAACGTGGAGAAAGGCTATATGGAAGTCAATCCTCCTCACGTGGTGAATGAAGCATCCGGATTCGGAACAGGGCAGCTGCCTGATAAAGAAGGACAGATGTATTACATCAACGAAGATAATTTATACCTGATTCCTACTGCTGAAGTTCCGGTCACCAACCTTTACCGTGATGTATTGTTTGATGAAAAGGATCTTCCTGTAAAAAATACGGCTTTTTCACAGTGCTACAGAAGAGAAGCGGGAAGCTACGGTGCTCACGTAAGAGGACTTAACCGTCTTCACCAGTTTGAAAAGGTAGAAATCGTAAGAATTGAGAAGCCTGAGAACTCTTATGCAGCATTAGAAGAAATGGTAGAACATATTAAAGAGATTTTAACTGATCTTGAACTTCCTTTCAGAATTCTAAGGCTATGTGGTGGAGATATGAGTTTTACAGGTGCAATGACCTACGATTTTGAAGTATGGAGTGCAGCCCAGGAAATGTGGCTGGAGGTAAGCTCTGTATCTAACTTTGAAACTTATCAGGCTAACCGTCTGAAATGCCGTTACAAAGGAGACGGGAAATCTCAATTGGTTCATACGCTGAACGGTTCTGCGATGGCACTGCCTAGAATTATGGCGGCATTGCTTGAAAATAATCAGACCGAAGAAGGAATTAAACTTCCTAAAAAAGTCGCAGAATATGCAAGATTTGATCTGATTAACTAAACAGGAATCAATTATTTAGAATAAAAACCTCTTATCTTTATGATAGGAGGTTTTGCTTTGTGGATTCATTTGTTTAAATAAATTTATTATTTTCGCAGTTAAAACTTAACCATGAAAAAGAGCTTAAATTTCGTTTTGTATGCTTTCATAGCATTATTTTTCTATTCCTGTGGCGGGAGTGATGATGATCCGGCCCCGATTATTATAGATCCGGTAGTACCAGCTCCGGAAAAAAAGAATACCATAGGAGTAACCGGTGATATTTTCCCGACAACAGCCCTGTTCAGAGGACGTATTGAACAGAAGGACGGGCAGGTTGAAGTTCCGGGATTTGTTTATTCTACTTCACCCAACCCTACGAAGAATAATAATCCTTCTGTGGATACCTATACCACAGGGACGACGGATTATAAAGTAACCGTTAACGGTCTGCAGCCGGCTACCACTTATTATGTAAGGGGATACATCAAGAAGAGTGACGGAACCTATACCTATACTTCAGAGACCAGTTTCAAAACAGCGGGATATGTCGGAGCCTCCGGGGCCTATGTCGGTTATGATAAAGGTGAATATAAAGACGGCTGGAGATATATGGAAATCCATCCGCAGAAAGTGTATTACGGAACCAGTGCCCAGGGAGCCAATTGGGGCGATTTAAATATCTATATTACCGGAACCCTACATGATTTTGGAAAAGGACTTGAAAATTCAACGATCATTGCCAACAACAACCCGGGAGCTAATTGTGCAGCTAAAGTATGTCTTGATCTGGTAAGGGGAGGCGTTTCTGATTGGTTTCTTCCTTCTAGCGAAGAATTACTGACGCTTTCCAAAGAACTTAAAAAGGCCAATATTTCTCTGGCACTGGGAGGAAGCTCAATATGGACTTCTACCCAAAAGAACGAGAATTCTGCATTTGATGTAACGTTCCAGATGAATGGTGATATCATCAGCACAGATATGGTAAAACCTCAGAATATGATCGTACTTCCGGTAAGAAGATATTAAAAAAATGGCTGGAGGCGGCAAGAAGGGATGCCGGAAGTGATTTTTGGTCATCATCTGCCAGTATCTGCCGGATTCAGAAGTTCTATGCTGAATTCAGATTAAAAATAAAACCCATCGGAATCCGGTGGGTTATTTCTTATTATTCAGTGGTAATGACTACCTTTTTATCTTTATTCACGAGATTTTTATTATCGATCAGATCGTTTGATCTTACCGTGATCTGAACGGTTTTATGGTCGATCTGTTTTACAAAATCGTGCTGCCCTTCTATTTTTTTAATCGGTTTCTGGAATTTCAGCGTATTGGTAAAAGTAAGATTAAACATTCTCAGCATTCCGGCCATTCCGGAAGCCATTTGTTTTCCGTAGGCTTCAATAGAATCGCTTTTCGTCCGGGGAATGGTTTTCTCTGTCTGATCGTCTTTTTCTTCAAGCATTTTCAGAATTCCGTCAGAGTTAAATTTATCCGTATTGATGGTCAGTGATTTTCCATTCCAAACCGCGATATCCTGAAGCGGGATTTTTTTCAGACGTTTATCACTGCTCAGAAGCTGGGTGATTTCTGAAGGCATCAGCTTATCATATTTTAAAGAAAGTCCCAGGATTTCACCCTTATCTTTATTCACTTTCATATACAGCTTTTTCAGGGCCTTCGCGGAGTCTTCGTTTATGGTGATCTTTCCGTTTTTCTGCACATCATATAAACTTTTCCATTCCGTAGGGAGTTCATCGAGTTCTTTCAGTTTTTTAGAATCTGTACCCATCATGTTCATCATCCCCATTACACTTTTATCCATGAGGATGTTAGATTGCATACTCGTTGCGGAATCTTTATAATATGTGGTTTCCGTGTTGATGGAGCAGGACTGTAAAAATGCCAGCAGCACAACTGCCCATACCCATTGCATCTGTTTGATCATTGTTGAAACTTTTTGTGGTTAGAATAATAAAATATTACAAAATAAATACCAATAAAAAAACTGCCGGATCCGGCAGTTTTTTTATTCCGTGACAATCACGATCTTTTTATCGGCATTTTCAAACATTCCCTCTTTATCTTTTTCGAAGATGGTTTTGAGGTCGTAACTGATCTTTACCGTGCGATCGTCAATCTGCTTTACCCAGTCATGTTTTCCGGTCATGCTTTTAATTTTCTTCTCGAATTTCAGGGTGGTGCTGATATTTTTAAAGTACATGGTCAGCATTTCTTCTGCCTTTTCAGGATTATTTCCGGAAGATTTGGAGCTGATTGCCGTTTTAATGTTTTTAAGATTAAAGTTGTCTGTATCAATCGTGAGCGTTTTGCCATCCCAACGGTTGAAAATATTCTGTTCAACGGGCAGCCTTTCGTTTTTCATATAATCCGTAAGAACGGAATAATCATTCTGAGTAAAGTGATCCGTTTTCAGGGAAATTATGGTTGGTGCACCATTTTCCTTGGTAGATTTCATAAAGATTTTCTTCATGATTCTTACATGATCGGGATTCGTAGTCCTTGTTTCCCTGTCTTGCCGTTCCAGTTCAACAAGGCTTGTCCAGGCTGTAGGAAAGGTATCAAAATTGCCGTATTTTTTCTTGTCATTGAGTGAGTCCGGAACAGCCGCTCTCATTTCAGCCACAAATCTTTTTACATCGATATCCGTTACAGACGTTGAAGCAGCATTCTTATGATATATAATTTCAGAATTCACGGAGCATGACTGTATGATGAAAATACTGATGATGAATAAAAAAACAGTGTTCTTCATGTAAAGAAAAATACAGGATTAATGACAGTTGGCAGAAGAATGGTCGTGTCCTTCAATATGACAGTTGGCGCCGTTATGGTCCCTGGAGATCGTCATTGCTTCAGCTCTCGGTGAGATATAGGGAATACCCAGTTCAAGGCCTCTTATGATAAACAGTCCTCCCAGAATGATCATGATTACGGGAACTGCTTTAAGTACTTTCAGCCTGAATGCCTGATTCATGAGATTTCCGGCCAGAACAACCGCAAACATGAACGGAAGGGTTCCCAGTCCGAATAATGCCATATATAAAGCTCCCTGCCATATTCCTCCGCCTGCCAGACTTGCGGTAAGTGCCATATACACCATGCCGCATGGTAAAAAGCCATTCAGAATTCCTGTGCTGAACCTTGATCTGTAATCTGCTTTCTGAAGCAGTCTTCCCAGATTCGATTTTACAGAAAACAGAAATCCGGAAAGAAAAGGAATCTTTGAGGCAAAATCTTTTCCTCCAAAAGAAAATACGGCCATCACGATCAGAAGAACTCCTGCCGCAATCGTAAGATACTGCTGGAAGCCTGCCATTTCAAATCCTTCCCCTACAATTCCCAGAATAGCTCCCAAAAGAGAATAGGTAAAGATTCTTCCGAACTGGTAGGTAAGGTTCTGCAGGTAAAAATTAGCCGCCTGCTTTTTGGTCAATCCCATCGACAGGGCAATAGGGCCGCACATTCCGATACAGTGAAATCCGGAAGCAAATCCTAAAGCAATGGCCGATAAAACGAGTCCTATTTCCATATCACATCATAATCCATTCTATAGTCTGTTTTGTCTTTGGTCCACGACAGTCTTAAAGTATAATTTCCCATTTTCAACACCTGTGAAGGAATTATAAAGGACTGGCCGGCGTCAAGCGGTACAGATTTTTTGATATCTAAATTCTGGTCGTCGGTTCTGTTTAACACAAATTTTACCGTAGTATTGGTATTGTTATACTCTTTTGGAAAAGTGATCTTTATGCCTTCTTTCGTCTGGCTGTATACCGGTTTTTCCTGTAATTCATCTGCTCTCTTTTTGGCATCGATCACATCCTGATACTGAAGTTCCTCCTCATAATAATTGTCTGTTACCATTTCAGAATTTTTCTGCCCGTTCGGGAATAGAAACAGCATGGATAAAATAAAAACGATGAATGCCGCTAATGCAATAACAACACCGTGTCCCCAACTTAAGTTTTTCATCTTTTAAAATTAAAATTGCAATTTGAATGGTCCTTCAAAATAAGTCTGATAAGAATCCACCAGTTTTCCTTTCATATCATAAACCCCGATGGTGATATTCTGTTTGGAGAGCTTCATTTCATTTTCAGGGAAGCTGATGTTGATCGTGCCCTTTGAAATTTTATCGCGATCTATCTGGATCTTGCTTGAAGCACTGTAGGTAATTTCTCCATGTGCCGGATTGATCACTTTTATCGTGACGATCTTTTTATCGTTGGTTTTATTTAAGAAAGTATAATTGTATGTATTGGTAATTTTTCCGTCTCTTACGAAGAATGTACTTCCGGCCGGTTTAATGAATTTGGCTTCCATTTCCCCTCTGTTATACAGAAGGAAACCTAAGAATCCAACGAGAAGAACCAGAAATATACTGAAGCCTTTCATTCTTCCGGTAAACTTAAATTCCGTTTCTTTTTCGATCTCGTTTTCAGAAGCATATCGGATCAGTCCTTTCGGAAGACCTACTTTCTCCATAACTTCATCACAGGCATCGATACATGCAGTACAGTTGATGCATTCCAGCTGCTGTCCGTCACGGATGTCAATTCCCGTAGGGCAAACCACCACACACTGATGGCAGTCGATACAATCTCCTTTACCCGCCGCTTTTCTGTCTTCTCCTTTTCTCCATTTGGATCTGTTTTCCCCTCTTTTGAAATCGTAGAATACATTGATGGTATCTTTATCGATCAAAACTCCCTGAAGCCTTCCGTACGGACACACCAGGGTACAAACCTGCTCTCTGAACCATGCGAATACGAAATAAAACGCTGCGGTAAAGAGAATCATTACCATAAAATTGGTAGGGTGGGCAAACGGCCCTTCGGAAACAATTTTAAATACCTCTTTATAGCCTACGATATACATAAACATAAAGTGGGTGATAATCAGTGAAATGATGATATATACTGACCATTTCAAACTTCTTTTCCAGATCTTTTCACTGTTCCACTCCTGTCTGTCCAGCTTCATCTGCTTATTGCGGTCTCCTTCAATAAGGTATTCGATTTTACGGAAGATCGATTCCATAAAAATTGTCTGAGGACATATCCATCCGCAGAAAATTCTTCCGAACGCAATCGTAAAAACGATAATAAATATTAAAGAGGCAATAGCGCCTAAAGTAAGGATAAAAAAGTCCTGTGGATAAAAAGGCTGTCCGAAAATGAAAAACTCCCGATCAATTACATTGAATAAAAAGAATGGGTTTCCATTGATTTTCAAAAACGGTATCGTAAAATACACGACTAATAAAACATAACTTACAATATTTCTATAGTTGGTATATTTCCCTTTTGGCTTTCGTGGAAATACCCATTTTCTTTTTCCGGATTGCTCCATTGTCCCTATAGAATCTCTGTAAGTCTCAGGGTCCAGAACCTGTCCCTGTCCGCCTCGTACTTCTATTTCTTCTATGTCTGACATATTGTATATGTTTTAAAAAAGAAAAAACATAATTCGTTACTATTTTTAAGGTAATAACAAATTATGTTTTTTTCATATGTTTTCTATTTTTTTAATTATTCTTTTTCCCAGTGAGCTTCGTCTCCATATGGTGGAGCTCCTCCCTGAGCCGGAGTAATTGGCTGCTGTTCCTGGTTGATGTGGTAAACATAGGCAGCAACATTCTGAATGTCTGTTCCTGTTAATACCCCATTTTTACCCCAGGCCTGCATTGCTGTACCGGTTACCCCATTTTCTACAACGTGGAATACGTTTTTAAATAATGTTTTTTCCGGTTGGTTGTGCCAGTAGTTATCGGTAAGGTTGGGTCCGATACCTCCTCTACCACCGTCAGAGTGACACGAAACACAGTTGGTTTTGAATACCTCTTCACCGGCAGCAATATTATCTGCAGAATACTTCGCAGATTCAATCGTTACTGGCGGCTGCTCCTTCATGTACTTGTCAATAGCAGCCATCTGCTCTTTATATTCCTTCTCATACTCGCTTAGCGGGTGCGCAAAGTCTGTGAAAGAGTAGGCTGCAATATATACAATACAAAAAGCGGTCCCAAAGTAGAATAAACCTACCCACCATTTTGGTAACTGGTTATCAAGTTCCATAATGCCATCGAAACCGTGGTCGATAAGGATGTCTTTCTCTTCTGTTTCTGATTGCTTTTTAAAGGCAGCAGCATACATTCTTTTAAAGAAAGGAATCTTCTTTTCTGCCAGATAAGCGGCTTTCTCTTCCGGAGATAGTTTTTTGAATTTGTTATTCTCAATCAAATCTCCGATGGCACTGTGGATGTAGGCTAAAATGGCACTGATCACAACAGTTCCCCAGAAATAAGGAGAGGCTAAGAACGAGTAGCTCTGTACAAATAAATAATAAAAAACTATTAAAAGTCCGGTTATTATTAAGATGTTTACAACAACAGGTGTTCTTTGTTTCATAATAAATAGTTTAATTTTTTAAATTAAAATCGTCATCTTCATCATCCCCCAGAGGAGCCTCTTCTTCTTCTTTGTAATATTTTTTAGGCCTGCTAAAAACATAGATTACCAAAGCTACGAAGAACAGCAAAAAGAAAATCAGAGCCAGCGTCTGGTAGAAACCAGCATTTTCTGTATTGGATAATATATCTTTAAAGTTCTGAGGAATCATGTGAACCTTTTAATGTTTTTAGTTATTACTTGCTGTTTTGATTTCAGTGGTCTTGATATCCGTACCTAACCTTTGAAGATAAGAGATAAGAGCTACGATCTCTTTTTTCTCTAATTCTCCCTGAGGTCTCTTAGCGTATTCCTTCTTAAGGTCGGCTGCTTCGGAGAAGATATCTTTTACAATCTTAGTTGCCTGGTTGTTGGCCCATGTATCCGCAGAGTCAATTTCAGCTTTGGTGTAAGGTACATCGAATGTATTCTTCATCAGCTTCATTTTGTCTACCATTTTAGATCGGTCTAAGTTATTAGCGATCAGCCAAGGGTAACGAGGCATAATAGATCCTGCAGAGGTAGATCTTGGGTTATACATGTGCTTGTAATGCCATGAACTTGGATTTTTACCTCCTTCTCTATGTAAATCCGGTCCTGTTCTCTTAGAACCCCATAGGAATGGTCTGTCGTATACGAATTCACCCGCTTTAGAGTACTGTCCGTTCTTACCGTTAAATCTTACGATCTCGTCTCTGAACGGTCTGATCATCTGAGAGTGACATGCGTTACATCCTTCACGGATATAAATATCTCTACCTTCAAGTTCAAGCGGCGAATAAGGCTTTACCGCAGAAATCGTAGGTACACTTTTCTTAAGGGATAGTGTAGGGATAATTTCCACCATACTACCGATTGAAATCGTAAATAAAGACAGAACAGTCAATAACATTGGCATTCTTTCCAGCCAAAGGTGGAATCCTTCTCCTTCTTTACGTTTGTTTCCGATATTAGCTAACGCTGGTGCCTCAGCAGGAACTTCTTTCTGGAATGATCCTTTTCTTACCGTAGCAATCACGTTAATGATCATTAAGATGGCTCCTGAAATATAGAATAACCCTCCTAGGAACCTCATTTTGAAGTAAGGAATAATCGCAGTTACGGTATCCAGCCAGTTTTTCCATAGTAATGTTCCGTCCGGGTTGAACTGCTTCCACATTAGTCCTTGTGTAAATCCTGAAATATACATAGGTACTGCATAGAAAATGATTCCTAATGTCCCTAACCAGAAGTGCCAGTTAGCTAATTTTACAGACCAGATTTTTGTTCTCCACATAATCGGTACCAGGTAATAGATAACCCCGAATGCCATGAAACCATTCCATCCAAGAGCACCTAAGTGTACGTGACCGATAACCCAGTCTGTGAAGTGACCGATTTTGTTGATGTTTTTTGTTGCTAAAAGGGGCCCTTCAAAAGTTGCCATACCGTAGCACGTTACCGCTACTACAAAGAACTTAAGAATAGGATTTTCTCTTACTTTATCCCAGGCACCTCTTAAAGTAAGAAGCCCGTTCAGCATTCCTCCCCATGATGGTGCGATAAGCATGATAGAGAAACCTGTCCCTACTGCCTGTGCCCAAGCCGGAAGTGCTGTATACTGAAGGTGGTGTGGACCAGCCCAGATGTATACGAAAATTAATGACCAGAAGTGAATGATAGACAGTTTGTATGAGAATACCGGTCTGTCTGCCGCTTTTGGTAAGAAATAGTACATTAATCCCAGAACCGGAGTCGTTAGTACGAATGCTACCGCATTGTGACCGTACCACCATTGTACGATGGCATCTTTTGCTCCTGCATAGGCAGAATAAGATTTCCAGCCTGCGAAGGATAATGGAACCTCAAGGTTGTTGAAGATATGAAGCATGGCTACTGCAACCCATGTACCCAAATAGAACCAGATCGCCACATAAAGGTGTCTTACTCTTCTCTTGGCAATCGTTAAAATCATATTAACCCCGAAAATGATCCATGATACAGCGATTAAGATATCAATCGGCCATTCATGCTCAGCATATTCTTTTGAGGTATTGATTCCCATGAAGAAAGTAATGAACGTAGCAACGATCATTAGCTGCCAGGTCCAGAAATGAATCCAGGACAGGGTATCACTGTACATTCTTGTCTTTAATAATCTCTGTGTAGAGTAATATACCCCAACATAAACGATATTACAAACGAATGCAAAAATTACGGTATTGGTATGAAGCATTCTGATCCTACCAAAACCAAATGCACCATGAGTGTTTATTAGCCCTTGAATATTGCCGGATGCAAGACTATTGATGGTTGTATCATCAGTTCCGAAAAAGAATTCGGGTAATTCAGGGTAGAAAAGCATTAATGCCGCCGTAAGCCCAAACGTAAACCCTATAAAACCAAAGATAATGGTCGCATAGAGGAACGCACGGACAATACTGTTGTCATAACTAAACTTTTGTGTTTCCATATCAACTATTCACTATTTTTCTCAAATTTATTTATTCTCTCCTATTTCTTTGTCGTCTTTATTCTTGTCGCCAGTTTCATCCTTTTCCTGCACTCTCTCGTCATCAAAAAGGATTCTGACAGCCGGAGATTCATCATCTTCAAACTGCCCTTTTTTGGCATACACTATAAATACGACCAGGAAGATCGCAGCTAAAGAAACACTGCAGACGATCATTAAATATAGAATATCCATTGGACAACAAAATTAACCTATTTTCGGGGTTCAAATTTAGTGAAAAATAATGACATTCATCACGAAATGCCGATTTCAGCTAATTTAAAATCAGTCTAAATAAGGGCTTTTACGCCTGTTTTTTGAAATATTTGCGGCCTAAAATCCATGTTGAAATGGTGGTAAAGGTAACCACAGTAATAGAACTGATTGGCATAATGATTGCTGCAAAAAGCGGATGCATATGGCCTGTAACTGCGTAACTTAAACCAACGATATTGTAGAGGAAACTGATTATGAATGTCATTTTCACAATGGTAATAGAACCTTTGCAGACATTGAGGTAATTGTCCAGCGTAACCACTTTTTCCCCATTCATAATGACGTCAGATGAAGGCGTGAAGCTGTTGGTGTCGTCAGCAATGGCAATTCCTACATTGCTTTGTTTCAAAGCTCCGGCATCATTGAGGCCGTCTCCCAGCATGGCTACTTTTAAGTGCTGATCCTGAAGGTTTTTGATGTAATTAAGCTTGTCTTCCGGACTCTGGTTAAAAGCCATCCCTTTGAAGTTGGGAATAAGGTCTTTAAGCTGGCTTTCTTCAGAAGAGTTATCGCCGCTCAGGATGAATATCTTATAATCGGTAAGTTTTTTAAATAGGTCTTTCAGTTTCGGACGGTATTCGTTTTTGAAGATGAATTTACCCAGGAATGCTCCGTTTTTACTGATGTATACGGCGGTTTCCAGATTTTTAGGCTCCTGATCGTTATACCGTGCTGAGCCGATTTTGTATATGTTTCCACGGACTTCCGCTTCGTAACCTTTTCCTGAAATTTCCCTGAAGTTTTCAACGGTGAAATAATCATCATTCACGTCGATGAACTCATATAATGATTTGGAAAGCGGATGGTTGGAATTTTTAAGTAGCGTCTTAATATTCAGATTGTCAAATTCATTGATTTCAGTGCCTTCATATCTGATGTTGGATTTCTTACGGTGGGTAATTGTTCCTGTTTTATCAAAAACAATAGTGTCAAGTTTAGCGATTTTTTCAATCGTTAAAGTGTCTTTTACATAAAATTTATTCCGGCCTAATATCCTCATAATGTGACCGAACGTAAACGGTGCAGAAAGGGCAAGCGCACAAGGGCAGGCGATGATCAGGATGGCGGAAATGACCTGGAACATTTTTTCAAGATCAATAAAAGCCCAATAGGTTCCGGCAACCAAAGCAATACCTAAAATGATGAATGTGAAATATTTGCTGATGTTATTCGTCAGTGTGTCAAGGCCGGTTTCGTGTTTCTTGAAGGCTTCCTTGTTCCAAAGTTGGGTAAGGTAACTCTGGTCTACATCTTTAATCACTTCCAGTTCCAGGGAAGATCCGATCTGTTTTCCTCCGGCAAAAATTTTGTCTCCCGGCTGTTTGCTGATGCTTAAACTTTCTCCGGTAATGAAGCTGTTATCAATATTTCCTTCTCCATTGATCAGGATGGCATCAACCGGAATGATTTCCTGGTTTCTTACTAAAATACGGTCACCTACTTTAACTTCAGAAAGTAGGATGTTGCCCTGTTTTCCTTCAAAATCAACTTTGGTTACAGCGATAGGGTAGAATGATTTGTAATCTCTGTCGTAAGAAAGTGCACTGTAGGTTCTTTTCTGGAAAATTTTACCCATCAGCATAAAAAAGAGAAGTCCGCATAACGTGTCAAAATATCCGGGACCGTAATCGGTGGCGACTTCATAGATGCTTCTTCCGAAAAGAACAATAATTCCAAGAACGATGGGTACATCAATATTAACGATTCCATTCTTTAAACCATACCATGCCGATTTGTAATAGTCCGAGGCTGAATAGAATACAACCGGACACGCCAGCAGGAACATGAGTACTCGGAAAAGACCCTTGTAATGCTCCATCCAATAGTCTTCACCGCCTACATATTCCGGAAACGCCAGAAACATCCCGTTTCCGAATGCGAAACCTGCAATGGCAAATTTTACCAGCAGCGATTTATCCAGATGATCTACGTTTTTATCCGCAGTTTCAAGACTAATAACAGGTTTATATCCTAAATTGGTTAAGAAATTAGCTAGTTCGCTTAATTTTAAGCTGTTATGGTTGAATGAGATCTGTAAGGTCTTACGGGTGAAATTCACCTGGGAATAATTGATATCCTTGTGCAGGGTATGAAGGCTTTCCAATAGCCAGATGCATGAAGAACAGTGGATTACAGGGATCTTAAAGGTGACAAGGCTGGTGTTGCCTTCCGAAAAATCGGTAACCTTTTCAAAGATCTCCGGAGTGTCAAGATAATCAAACTGTGAAGAGCTTTCGTCACTGGGACGGATTCCGGCTCTTTTATTGAGTTCGTAAAAATTACTTAAATTATTGGTATTCAGAATCTCGTATACAGACTTACAGCCATTGCAGCAGAAAGTCTTTTCGTCAAACAGAATTCTCTCTTTTTCTATACCTTGACCACAATGAAAACAGTTCTCGCTCACCTCCCTAAAATATTGAACTACAAAATTATAACAATTTTTTTTGTTTATCGAGTTAAAAAGTTCTATTTTTGTGATAAATGTCATATAAAATGCCGCAGGAACAACAGATAGCCATTGAAGAGAGGTTCGCCAGAGTTTTTAATGATAAATCATTTAAAGAAAGACTTTCTAGCGCAGATTTTGAAAAGTATATTAACGGTAAAAAAAGATTGAGTTTTCAGAAACACGATACTATTTTCGAAGATGGTGAAACTCCGAAAGGAGTATTTGTGCTTGAAAAAGGAGCTGCTAAACTTTCAAAATCAGGTGCCTTCGGAAAAGATCAGATTTTAAGATTTATCAAAGAAGGAGATATCATCGGCTATCGTTCATTGCTTTGCGGGGAAAATTTCCAGGCAAAGGCTGAAGCTATGACAGATATTGAATGTATCTTTCTGCCGGCAGATATTTTCATGTATCTTCTGGAAGTAGATCCACAGCTTTCATTTGTAATGCTTCAAAAGATCTCCTATGAATTGGGAGAGTCATCCAATACCATTACTTTCCTTGCTCAGAAAACGGTAAGAGAAAGATTGGCAGAAATCCTGTTGCTTCTTGAGCAGAAACTGGGAGTTGATCCTGAAGGCTTCATCAAAATTTCCTTAACAAGAGAAGAAATTGCCAACATTATCGGAACTGCTACCGAAAGTGCAATCCGTCTGATCTCAGAATTCAAAGGTGATCATCTCATCGAAGTAGACGGAAGGAACATCAAAATCCTGAATCACGACAAACTCATGAAACTAGGGCACGTAGTTTTATAAAAATCATACAAAAACTTAAGTCGGCGCAAGCCGACTTTTTAACTTTTAAAAAATAGATACATTATGTCTGTTCATTCTGAAATTAAAAAAGTTACGACTGAAACCTTGCGTAAAATGAAATTCGACAAGGAAAAAATAACAATGCTTACCGCTTACGATTTTACTACAGCAAAAATGGTAGATGCAGGTGGGGTGGATGCTATTCTTATCGGAGACTCAGCAGCCAATGTAATGGCGGGCTTTGAAACAACATTGCCTATTACCCTGGACCAGATGATTTATCATGCTCAAAGTGTGGTAAGAGGGACCGACAGAGCTTTGGTGGTGGCAGATTTACCTTTCGGAACTTACCAGAGTAACCCTGAAAAGGCACTGGAATCTGCAGTAAGAATGATGAAAGAAGGCGGGGCACATGCCGTGAAGATTGAAGGCGGAAAGGAAATTTCCAAATCCATTAAAAAGATCATCAATGCAGGAATTCCGGTAATGGGACATTTGGGGTTAACTCCGCAGTCCATCTATAAATTCGGGACCTATAAAGTAAGAGCAAAAGAAGACGCTGAAGCTGAAAAACTGATCGCAGATGCACAGCTTTTAGAAGAATTGGGATGTTTTTCTATCGTTCTGGAAAAAATTCCGGCTGAATTGGCTAAAAAAGTGACTGAAAGCATTTCTATTCCTACGATCGGAATCGGTGCGGGAGCAGACTGTGACGGACAGGTTCTGGTATATCATGATATGGTAGGAATGAATAAAGGCTTCAGCCCGAAATTCCTGAGAAGATATCTTGACCTTTACACTGAAATTACCGGAGCGGTTTCCCAATATGTAAAAGATGTGAAGAATGTTGAATTCCCTAACGCCAACGAAAGCTACTAATTTTAATCCATGAATAATCAACAGAAATCTCTTCAGGGGATGTTATCCATTGCAGCATTGATTTGTCTTGCTGTAGGCTGGTTTAATCTTTTTTCACCTGACATCAACCATCTTCTTTCCAGAAAGATTTTTTACGTGCTGATGGGAGCGAGCTTCTTTATTCAGGCGCCTTTGTTTCTGAATAAAAATCTTTCTTATGCCATGTATGGTGCCGCAGTAATTTGTGTTGTGGGTGCTTTTCTTCCTGAAGATTCAAAACTTTCATCGATTAAAACACTGGGGCTTCTGGGAGGAATTATTCTTTCATTAGCCAACAGACCGAGATAAAATCAGATAATGGAGGAGCAGATTGTATATGAAGATAACCATCTTCTGGTGGTGAATAAAAAAGTCGGCCAGCTCGTACAGGGTGATAAAACCGGCGATGAATCCTTATTGGAGACCATCAAGAATTTTATAAAAAAAAGAGATAACAAGCCGGGGAATGTCTTCCTCGGCCTTGTTCATCGTATAGACCGCCCTACTTCAGGGCTGGTAATCTATGCCAAAACGTCCAAAGCACTTTCCCGCCTTACCCAGATGGTCAAAAACCGGGAGGTTAAAAAAACATATTGGGCGGTTGTCGGTAAAGAGCTTATTCCACAAACTCAACGGTTGGTTCATTATCTGAAGAAAAACGAAAAGAATAACAAGGCTATTGTTTTTCCCAAAGTTACCGAAGGAGCAAAAGAGGCAATCTTAACGTATCATGTGATCAAAACCCTGGATAATTATCTGCTGCTTGAGATTGATCTGGAAACAGGAAGACATCATCAGATCCGCGCCCAGCTTTCCAAAACCGGAGTTCCGATCAAAGGGGATCTTAAATACGGTTCGCCACGTTCCAATCCGGATGGCGGAATCAATCTTCATGCAAGAAAACTGGAGTTTATTCATCCGGTAACCAAAGAAAAAATTGAAATTACAGCTCCCGTGCCACAGAATGATGCAGTTTGGAGAGCCTGTGAAGCATAAAAATAACCCTGT
The DNA here is from genome assembly GCA_031277615.1 of Chryseobacterium sp. GTDB lineage: Bacteria > Bacteroidota > Bacteroidia > Flavobacteriales > Weeksellaceae > Chryseobacterium. Next base: position 229,886 of record JAITMC010000034.1, read on the forward strand.
AAAAAAAATGAAGGGTTTGTATTTTTCTTTTATTTAGTTGTTATTTTGAAATAATACATAAACAAAAATCACTTTTATTGATAATTTTATATTGAAAGTTAAAATTGATTAATTATTTCATATCTTGGTTTGAATTTATAATTGAACTTGATATGAAACAATTCTATCCTTTTTCATTTCGAAAAGAAAAAACAAATTATCTGAAGACTGCGTTACTCGGTATAGCAGCTTTATTAAGCAGTAACAATATATCCGCACAGGTGAACACTTATATGTTTACCCAATCTGCCGGCACCTATACCCCTATCACAGGAACCGTTCTGGCAGAACCTACCGGAAATACTGCTGCTACAAGTCTCGATAATACCATTTATCCTGTAGATTTGCCCTTTGGTTTTGTCTTTAACGGAACATCCTATAGTTCCCTGAATATTTCAACCAATGGATTTGTTACTTTTGGGACTACTGCACCCACTACTACCAATTATTCTCCTATATCAAGTACTGCCGGATATGAGGGAGTTATCGCTGCCTGGGCAAAAGACCTGAATACGGTATTTGATATCAACGGTACAACAGGGAATATCAGTTGGGAAACAAGAGGAACAGCTCCCAACAGGGAAGTGGTGATACAGTGGAAAGATTTCAGACCTGCATACAGCGCTTCTACGACATCTGCTTACGTCTTTTCTTTCCAGGTTATATTACAGGAAACTTCCAATACCATCAAAACAATGTACAGCAGCGGAGCATTTTTAGTAGGCAGTACCAGTGTTTCTTCAACCGTTCAGATCGGTCTGAGAGGGAGCTCCAACACAGACTTTAATAACAGGCTTAATGGCACATCTCTGGAATTTATCAATGCTACAGCAGGAACATCCAACAGCAGCTCGCAGGCATTTAACAGTTCCAATACGGTCCCGGGGATGCCGTCTGACGGATTGACCTATACGTGGGCGCCACCAACCTGCTGGGCACCGTCCGGAATCAATATAACCGGAATAACCACCAACGCTGCTACGGTCAACTGGACCGCACCAACTAACGTTCCGGCCAATGGGTATGATATCTATTATTCAACATCCAATACAGCTCCTGATGCTTCCACACAACCTGATTTAACCGGGATTACCGGTCTTTCAGCGGCATTGCCTCCGCTACAGCCGAGCACCAGTTACTTTGTATGGGTAAGGTCAGTCTGTAGCCCTACGGACAAAAGTAACTGGTCTTCAGTGACAAGTTTTGCCACCCAATGTGATGCGTTGCCGGGAGCTTATTTTGAAGGATTTGAAGGCTATCAAGGGGTGCTCAACGGAAATGCCGGTGTCCTGCCTGTTTGTTGGACCAATCTGGGAACCAATAACGGAGGACATATTTCCAACAGTACTACCATTACCGGAAACAATACTCTATACATGTGGACTTCAGGAGCGCGTGTCGCCTATGTTGCACTTCCTGCAATGAGTACCCTTCAATCAGGAAGCTACAGACTGAAGTTTGATGCAAAAGCTTCTGTAACGGCTGGAGGAATTCTTCAGATCGGATATCTGGATACCTCCAATAATTTTGTTGAATTAACAACGTTCAGCGTTACTTCAACCGGTACGGTGTATCCGTTTTCTTATGATATTCCGGTTCTGCCTGCCGGAGTAACCCAGCTGGCCCTGAAAAATCCGGGAACTCCTGAAAGAAGTCTTTCTATAGACAATGTTTCTTATGAACCTAAAACTTTAGGTACTTCAGAAGTGGCTAAAAAAGATCCTCTGAAAATCTACCCGAACCCGTTCAGTGATGTGATCGGTATTTCTGAGATGGAGAAAGTAAAATCTATTTCCGTCATAGATGTTTCAGGAAGAATGATCAGAACTATAGAAAATATTTCCTCAGAAATCAATTTGTCAGACCTTAAAACCGGTTTGTATATTCTTAAGGTTCAGTACAAAGACGGCACCAATTCCTCTCATAAAATTATTAAGAAATAATAGAAAAATAAATAATCAATACAGAAAGCGGTGGTTTCCCATCGCTTTTTTGTTTTAAGCTATATTTTGCCTGTTCTGAAAAAATAACTAACTTCGTCCCATACTTTAGGGGTGTCTGTAAACAACAGACTGAGACTTTACCCTTTGAACCTGATCTGGATCATACCAGCGTAGGGAAAAGTAGGTGACTTTTGCTGTACATTCTATTGTACAATAACGGCCATTCCTAAAGTGTATTAAATTATATTAGGAATGGAACTTATAATCAACCACACCCGAAAAACATTTGAGGTACTTCCCGAAAATCTGGAAGCATTACTGGCTATGGAACTTCCCGGAAAGAGAAAAGGGATCGCTGTAGCCCTCAACAACCGTATTATTCCGCTGTCCGCCTGGGCAGAAACAATTCTCAACGATAAAGATTCAGTTTTAATCATCACCGCTGCTCAGGGCGGTTAAAAAATACATTATGGCTCATTCAATTACACGTTCGCCTTTTCCGAACTCCAAAAAAATCTATGTGGAAGGAAAAATTCATCCTGTAAGCGTAGCAATGCGGGAAATCCATTTAAGTCCCACAAAGCTCAGCAATGGTACTCTTGAACATAACCCTCCGGTAACGGTTTATGATACTTCCGGACCGTATACCGATGAAAATTCTGAAATTGATATCATGAAAGGACTGCCAAGAATCAGGGAACAGTGGATTCTGGACAGAAATGATGTGAATGTTTTGGAAAACATCACCTCAGAATACGGAAAATCACGCCTTGCAGATCCCAGGCTTGATGAATTACGTTTTTCCTACAACTATAACCCTAAAGTAGCAAAGGACGGAAAGGAAGTTACCCAGCTCTACTATGCAAAACAGGGAATCATCACTCCGGAAATGGAATATGTGGCCATTCGTGAAAACCAGCGGATCGAACAGCTGGAAACGGTTTCAGAGGAAATGGCTTTTCAGCATCCGGGAAACAGCTTCGGAGCTCATACGCCAAAAAACAGAATCACTCCGGAATTTGTAAGAGATGAAATTGCCGCGGGAAGGGCCATTATTCCTAATAATATCAACCATCCTGAAAGCGAGCCGATGATTATCGGACGGAATTTTCTGGTGAAGATCAATGCCAACATCGGAAACAGTGCCGTTTCTTCAAGTATTGACGAAGAAGTGGAAAAAGCAGTCTGGGCCTGCCGCTGGGGAGCAGATACCATTATGGATCTTTCCACAGGAAAAAATATCCATGAAACAAGAGAATGGATCATCAGAAACAGCCCGGTTCCGATTGGTACGGTTCCTATTTACCAGGCGCTGGAAAAAGTAAAAGGAGTTCCGGAAGATCTTACCTGGGAGATTTTCAAAGATACCCTGATTGAGCAGGCAGAGCAGGGAGTGTCTTATTTTACGATTCATGCGGGAGTTCTGCTGCGGTATATCCATTTAACGGTCAATAGAGTGACCGGAATTGTATCCAGAGGGGGATCTATTATGGCCAAATGGTGCCTTTATCATCACAAAGAAAACTTCCTGTATACCCATTTTGAAGAGATCTGTGAGATCATGAAGAAATACGACGTTGCTTTCTCTCTGGGAGACGGTCTCCGCCCGGGATCGATTGCCGATGCCAATGATGCCGCACAGTTTGCTGAACTGGAAACGTTGGGGGAACTTACAAAAATAGCCTGGAAACATCATGTGCAGGTCATGATTGAAGGCCCTGGCCATGTGCCGATGCACATGATTAAAGAAAACATGGAAAAACAATTGGAAGTATGTGACGAAGCGCCTTTCTATACTTTGGGGCCTTTAACTACAGATATTGCACCAGGATATGATCATATCACTTCCGGAATCGGGGCAGCAATGATCGGATGGTTCGGCTGTGCGATGCTGTGCTATGTAACACCGAAAGAACATTTGGGACTTCCCAACAAAAAAGATGTCAAAGACGGTGTGATCACCTATAAACTGGCGGCTCATGCAGCTGATCTGGCCAAAGGACATCCGGGCGCTCAGTACAGAGATAATGCATTAAGCAAAGCAAGATTTGAATTCAGATGGGAAGATCAGTTCAACCTGTCACTGGATCCGGATACGGCAAGAGCTTATCATGATGAAACACTGCCCGCAGAAGGGGCAAAGATCGCCCATTTCTGTTCGATGTGCGGCCCTAAATTCTGTTCCATGAAAATTACCCAGGAAATCAGGGAATCCGCAGAAAAAGGAATGATCGGAAAATCACAGGAATTTATAGAAAAAGGAAAGGAAATTTATATATGATCCTCATTATTACTCCTGAAGAAATAATGTCCGGTGAAACCGATTGTATCAATCAGCTGTTTCAAAAAGGACTTGATCTGCTTCACATCAGAAAACCTTTTATCAGCAGGAAAGAAATGGACGGCTTTCTTAGTGAAATTGATGCTGCTTTTTATCCTCAGCTGGTATTGCACAGCCATTATGAACTGGCGGACGATTACTGTATTTCCCGGTTTCATTTCCGGGAAGCCGCACGGATGGGTGGAGCATATGAGGCTTATAGAGATAAAGGCATTATCTCAACGTCTGTTCATGATATTTCTGCTTACAATGAACTGGGAAAAGAATGGGAATATGCATTCATCAGTCCCGTTTTTCCAAGTATTTCCAAAAAAGGGTATGGGGAAGGCACGGAAGTTCTTCATGAAATCCAGCACAGAAATAATCCGGAAGTAAAATTGGTTGCATTGGGAGGGATTAATCAGCATAACATCAGGGAAATATCAGCTTATGAAACAGATGGTGTGGCTTTGCTGGGAGCCATCTGGGAAAGTGATGATCCTTTAGAGACCTTTGAAAAGTGCAGAAAAAATGCCATGAACTGATGTAAAAGAATTTAACAATGGAAAAACTACAATATATCTCACAGGGAAATACGCGGAAAGAACAGGAGCTTAATATCAGAAATGCTTTAGACAACGGAATACGATGGGTTCAGGTACGGTGGAAAAATGCTCCGGAACGTGAACTGGCCGGGCTTTGTGAGCTTTCCAGGAAGCTGTGTGCAGAATATGGGACGACTTTTATCATCAATGATCATGTTCATCTTGCCAAAGAAACCGATGCAGATGGGGTTCACTTAGGACTTGACGATGATTCCGTAGAAGAGGCAAGATTGATTTTAGGAGACCATAAAATAATAGGAGGAACAGCCAATACCATAGCTGATGTTGTTCAGAGAATGCATGAATCCTGTGATTATATCGGGCTGGGACCGCTGAGGTTTACGGCAACTAAGGAAAAACTGAGTCCTGTTCTCGGTTTTGAAGGATACCAAACAATTATTGACGGGCTGAAAAAGCAATCATTGGAAATCCCCAAAATCTTTGCTATTGGCAGTGTAGTCTTAGGAGATATTTTACCGTTACAGCAGATTGGGATTTACGGTGTTTCAGTTTCAGGGGAAATCACCAGACAGCCGTCAATGATTCATGAATTTAAAAAAATAATGGATAAGGCCACGACTTAGAAAGATAAAAATTTGAATATGAATAACCAAAAATTAATAATAGCAGACCGGGTATTTGAATCAAGACTGTTTCTGGGAACCGGTAAATTCGGGAATCTCAGGGAAATGGCAGCATCTGTCGCCGCCTCGGAAACCAATATGGTAACCATGGCTCTGAAAAGGATCGATTCCCAGGCTGAAGAAGACGGATTACTGGATTCGCTGAAAAGTACCCAGGTACATCTGCTTCCCAATACTTCCGGAGCGAGAACGGCTAAAGAAGCAGTTCTGGCAGCGCAGTTAGCAAGGGAAGCTCTGGAAACCAACTGGGTAAAACTGGAAATTCATCCCGACCCGAAATATCTTCTTCCGGATCCGATCGAAACACTGTATGCAACCGAAGAACTGGCGAAACTCGGATTTGTGGTGATGCCCTATATTCATGCGGATCCTGTTCTCTGCAAGCGCCTTGAAGATGCCGGAACCGCTGTGGTAATGCCTTTGGGAGCACCTATCGGAACCAATAAAGGATTGAGAACAATGGATTTTCTGGAAATTATCATCAGCCAGAGCAATGTTCCGGTAGTGGTGGATGCCGGAATAGGAGCCCCTTCAGATGCCGCCAAAGCAATGGAAATGGGAGCGGATGCAGTTCTTGTCAACACCGCAATTGCCGTAGCAGGAAGCCCGGTGAACATGGCTGTTGCTTTCAAAGAAGGGGTTATTGCCGGGAGAAGAGCCTTTGAATCAGGATTAGGGACGATTGCGAACCATGCGGAAGCATCCAGCCCGTTAACCTCATTTTTATTTGAATAATACAGGAAAATGAATAGTTTTAAAAACGTTTTTGAGCGCTATCACTGGGATAATATAAAAGAAAAACTGGAAAAAGTAACCCTTTCTGAGGTGATGAACAGTCTTCAGAAGAAATATAAATCTCCAGATGATTTCCTGAACCTGCTCTCTCCTGCCGCAGCTGAAAAGCTGGAACTGATGGCAAATATCACCAGATCGCTCACTCAAAAGCGTTTCGGAAAAACCATTCAGCTGTATGCTCCGATGTATCTCAGCAATGAATGCCAGAATATCTGTACGTATTGCGGGTTCAGCCTTGATAACCAGCTGCGGCGTAAAACACTTTCAGATACAGAGATCATGGTGGAAGCTTCCGTTTTAAAATCAATGGGTGTCAGCCATGTTTTACTGGTAAGCGGGGAAGCTAACAAAACAGTAGGTATTTCGTATTTCCGGAACGCAGTTCGTTTATTGAAACCTCATTTTGCCCATATTTCTATCGAAGTACAGCCTTTATCGGAAGAGGAATATTCGGTGCTTCATCAGGAAGGAGTGCATTCTGTGCTGGTATATCAGGAAACCTATCATCAGGAAGTGTACAGAGAATACCACCCGAAAGGTAAAAAATCAAACTTTCATTTCAGGCTGGAAACCCCGGACAGAATTGGAAAAGCAGGAATCCATAAAATCGGTCTCGGCGTATTATTGGGGCTGGAAGACTGGAGAGTAGACAGCTTTTTTAATGCACTCCACATCGATTATCTTCAGAAAACCTACTGGAAAAGCCGTTTCTCGGTTTCATTTCCACGACTACGGCCGGCGGAAGGGATTATTGAACCTAATTTTATCATGGAAGATAAAGACCTCCTGCAATTGATCTGTGCCTACAGGATCTGGAATGAAGATCTTGAAATTTCCATATCCACCCGCGAAAACGAAAAGTTCAGAAATCATATTATTTCATTGGGCGCTACGGCAATGAGTGCCGGTTCCAAAACCAATCCCGGCGGTTATGCTGTGGATAAAGATTCTCTGGAGCAGTTTGAAACCAGTGATGAACGAAGTATGGAAGAGATCAGAAATGTGATAAAAAAAGCGGGCTATGATCCGGTGATGAAAGACTGGGATTCCGTTTACAATGGTTTTACCCCTGCTATATGAGAAAAGAAGACGTTTTTGCACGGTACAGCCGCCAGATATTTATAGAAGAAATAGGATTGGAAGGTCAGAAAAAAATTCAGGCTGCAAAAGTACTGGTAATAGGAGCCGGAGGCTTGGGAAGCCCTGTTATTCAGTATCTCGCTGCCGCAGGTGTCGGAACATTGGGTATAGCCGATTTTGATGAGGTTGAGCTTCATAACCTGAACCGTCAGGTCATTCATCATGAACGTACGGTTGGAACTTCAAAGGTTAAAAGTGCGGTGCAGTTTGTGAAAAATCTCAATCATCAGGTGGAATGTATTGAAATTGAAGAAAAAATAAATCAAACCAATGCTGAATACCTGCTTCGCCAGTATGATATGATCATTGATGGATCCGATAATTTCTCAACAAGATACCTGGTGAATGATACCTGTGTGAAATTGGGGAAAACACTGGTCTACGGAAGCATTTTCGGGTTCTTGGGCCAAGTTGCTGTCTTTAACCATCAGGGAAGCAAAAATCTGAGGGATCTTTTTCCTGAACCTCCCTTCGGTGAAGATATTCCTGATTGTGACCGTCTTGGTGTTCTGGGCGCACTGCCCGGAATAATAGGAAGTATGATGGCTATGCAGGCTTTGAAACTGATTACGGATCTTCCGGTAAATGTCAATCAGCTGACTTTGGTGGATACCTTGGAATGGCGGTTTCAGACTTTGGATTTTTAGTGGTTTTAAACACCGATATCACGAATTTTTTCACCAATACCACAATTTGAGACTGAGGTTATTTAAAAGGTTAAGTTGAAGATTGCCCGGTCTCACCTTATAAAAAATCTTTAATAATCTTAAACCTTAAATGACCTTAATGGTTCAATAAATACAATAAAAAAGAGGCAGTAACCACTATACTGCCTCAATCTTTTATTATTGCGGAGTCTGCATGACGCCGCTGCTGTCTTCTTTTTTGCTTTGGTTCAGGATATTCGGATCCTCTTTTGCCAGTTTATTTTTGGTAGGAATCTTATAATTGATTGAGATTCCGAAATTTCTGGTATCATTTTTAGAACGAATTGTTACCGGAAGTCCCTGCAATGGGCTGGAATGAGCCTGCATCACCTGAGAGTTGAAAATATCATTGGCAAACAGGGAAACCGTTAAACGCTTATCCATAAACTTCTTGGTCAGAGTCAGGTTAAGAGAATTGTTGAAGGGTTTGTCTGCGGTGAAATAAAAATAACTTCCTTTCGGGGTTAAATAGCTGTAATTCGCGTTCAGGGTTATCTCCTTTGGAAGGATCAGCTGAGTCATGATGTTGAAGATCCAGAACCCTTTATTGTTCAGATCATCAATCTCATGTTTCTGATATCCCGCATACAGATACATAAAGTTGATCTTGTCAGGGTTGAAGTTGAATTTCATGATCTCACTCAGAGGCTTGCTGAAAATCATAAACGGAACCGGAAGACCCACATTGAAATTATGGATTCTCATATTGGAAATATTTACCTGCTGGTTATACAGGTTTCTTCCGTCCCTCATAATGAGCTGTGCTACCTGGTTTTGTGCTGAACTTACACTATACCCGATAAACGCATAGTCAAAAGCGGAAACTTTTATTTCATAATTATTAAAGATCGTTGGCTGTAAGTTCGGGTTACCGTTGATCTGGGTGTTCGGGCCCCCGAATGTCGTGTTATTCGGGTTTAGCGCAGAAATACTTGGAAGACTGATCTTTCTGTTGTAGTTGGCAGCTACATAAACCTGGTTCATCAGGCTATACTGTACGCTGGCATTGGGGAAGAATTTAAACTTATTGAAAGGAATAAGATCGGTTTCCACCAGCCCTTTCTGTGAACTGTACATCCTTGCTACCCCCGAAATATCATAATTTTCGGCACGTCCGCCCACAATGAAATCAAACTTTTTCAGCTTAGCCTGGAATTCAAGATAGGTAGAAGCGGTTTGCCTTTGGTATTCAAGGTTCGTGAGGCCTCTACTTTCCGTATCAAAATCCATTTTTTCGTATAAACCTCCAAAGCTTACCTTACCTCCGTCCATCAGCTTGATCGGCTGGGAATAATCTACTTTGAAGTTGGCAATCTTCATATCCGTGCTGTTGTTCAGGATATTTCCAGTAGCATTATTCACGGGCTGGCCGTCTGTAAAACGCTCATATCTCAGGATGTTGTCCTGATTGAACTTATTATCTGATTTCGTAAAGCCAAACTGGAAATCCAGCTTTTTTGCTTTGTCGTCAAAACGCTTCTGATAAGTGACTACCGCTTCCTGTCTCACATTATTGGAGTTGGAAGCATCAAAATTATTATTGAAGGTATAATCTTTCAGGTAATATCCATCAGGAAGGGTTGCATCCGGGATCACTTTTGCGGCAAATCCGCTGCTCAGCGTATAATTATCGTTGTTGTTGTGGTAAATATCGTAGTTCAGCAATAACCTGTCCAGTCCAAGATCAAAAGTAACACCCGCTTTGGCAAAATAGCCACGGCTTACCCTGTCTGTATTGCTGCTCAGCAGTTCATCCTGCTGAGTGTTCATCATATTTTCACGATAATTCTGTCCTACGTTCAGCTGCCATCCGAAATACTTGTTTCTGGCATTTAAATTCACGGAATTGCTCGTTCTGCTTCTGTATTTATCATAGTCAGAAAACGAGTAGTTCCCGGAATAGGTTGCGGTTAAATATTTATTGGCATTTTTATTCGTGATGATATTCATAATCGCCCCTCCTGAGGTCGCAGGAAATTCAGCTCCTGGCTGAGTGATTACTTCAATCCGGTCTACGGAGTTGGCCGGCATCCCTTCAAGGAAGGAGTTCAGTTCATTGGACGTGATATTCAGGGGTCTTCCGTTCAGATAAACATCCAGCATTTTCCCCTGATACATCATTCCTGCAATATCGGTGGAAACCAGTCCCGGAAGTTTTTTAATGCCCTCAAGCACATTCCCGGTATTCAGTTGAGGCTGTTCCGAAAAATCAAAAATAGTACGGTCAGCCTTTTGTTCAACGGCTTTTTTAGTTTTAGTGATAACAACCCCTTCAATCTGCTTTTCTTTCGTGGTATTGTTCTTTTCCTGTGAATAGGCGAAAACAGAGCCCAACAGTGATAAAGTCAATATAGTTTTTTTCATAATGTTTTTTTACATCTATCCAGTTAGACGCCGGAAAACGAAATTTGTTACGAAAGAAAATTTTAAAATCTCAATTTAGTACCGTTGATGGGGTTGATAAATTTAGTAATATGGCTTATTTAAGTGAAGAGAATTCTATAAAATCATATTCTGCCGAATAGGTGAAAAGCTGTCTGAATACTGCTGCATGACCATTTCCGGCAATCACAAGAATGCGGTCTTCCGCATTGTGGGGAATATTCTGAATATTTCGGAACATCCTCAGGTTTCTGTTGTACCAGTACAACGCCAGCATATCCGCACCATCATACTGCCTCAGTTTGAAATCTCCGCTAAGATATGCTCCATAGCCATATTGGTGGTATTCTTTACTGTTCATATACATAAAATTATCCAGCAGTGACCTGAAGTTTTTCGGTTCAGAACTTTTATAAAGGGCAGAGAAACTCTGGGATACCGGATCATCGCTTTTAAAATCATAATCCTGAAGGAGATTTTTAAAATAAACAGAATCTGTTTTGCGTAATTTTTCTTCCAGATCATCCAGAATTGATCTTGCATCTACGCTGTAAAGTTCTTTGATTTTAAGGTCATCCGCAATTCGCATAGCAAGCTGATAACGTTCATCGCGCTGATCTCTGTGTTTCCCTTCGCTGTATTCCTTCAGCTTCTTATTCGCATTCCATTCCGGCCAGGCTTCAATAGCAATCTTGGTAGGTTTGAACTTCTTGATGTAATTCACAAGTTCCGTCACTTCTTTTGAGGTCTTGGGCGATAATACATCCACCTGATCCTCTTTCGGCGTTTTATGGGCATCCAGATTGGGATAATCAAAATGGAAAGTACCCACAACAAGAACTTTGGTCTTAGGATTCTGAAAATAGTCTGAAGGTTTCTTTTGTCCGGTCATCAGAGCCGGAAGGCAAAAAAGTAGGGTATAAAAAATAGTTTTCATAAGATTTGTTTATTAATGAATATTGTTAATCTGCTCTGTTTTTATCTTCAAAATTGACGGTTCTGCTGTTGGATTTCACTTTTTGGTTTCCGAAGCTGTAGGTAACACTCAGGGTCAGTTTTCTGGCGTCCCAATAATTGTTGAAAGTCTGGATATTATCCTCATAATAGGCACTCCCGCGGTATCCTGCCTGCCTGAAAATATCATTTACCGAAACATTCATCTGCAGCTTTTTATCCATTAAGCTCATTTTAACACCTGCGTTAAGGCTGGCATTGCTTTTTGAGGTTGAATTTCCACCTCTGGACGGAAGAGACTGCCAGTAATTAAGGAAAAAGTAGAAGGTCTTTTCTTTATTCAGACGGAATGTATTATTGGTGGAATAATAAAACGACTGCCCGTTCATCACCGTTGCATTGAATTTTGTAATCTGCGTATCGCTGTAGCTGTACGATGCTGAAAAACTGCTTTCCCAGATCTTGAAAAATGTATCAGTATAGTTGAGATTGATCCCGTAATTATCCTGATTATAATAATTCTCATAAGTACTGGTCATGTAAATCCCGTCCGGAAAAGTGATCTGTTCAAAATTACTGGTTGAGCGCTGATAGAAGAGGTTGGCAGACCATTTGTTCTTAAAGATATAATTGAATTCAATATTATCATTGAAGGACGGTAGCAAGCCCGGATTTCCGGTATAATAGCTGTACGGATTGGAGTACCACCGGAACGGATCCAGTGCCCGGAACCCCGGACGGTTGATTCTCCTGGAATAGTTCAGACTGAACTGATGATGATCATTGGCTTTATAAGAAATATAAGCCGAAGGAAACAGCTTTCCGTATTTATTTTCAGATAACGATTGGGTCGTAGGCGAATATCCTTTGGTTTCTGCATATTCATAACGGAAACCCAGTTTTGCAGACCATTTCTCCCCAAAATCTTTGCTGGCACTGAGGTACGCCGCATAGTTTTTTTCATCATAGTCAAACAGGTTGCTTTTTGTGGGATCGGCAACATATTGGCCGCCTTTAAAATCAAAATATCCGATATCGGAACGGTTGGAAAACTGACTGTACTTGGCACCGGTTTCCAGCTGTATTTTTTTGAAATTTAAAGTAAGATCAGCCTGCCCTGAATAGATTTTATAATCCACGGACGAAAGATTTCTTACCATATCCTCGGAATAGTCCGAGAGGTCTGTTGTGGTAAAGTTAACGTTCGTTTTTGGTAAATTACCATAATAATTGGCTCCTAAACTCAATTTATGCTCCCCGATTTTCTGGTCAAAATACAGGTTGAGCATTCTGGACTTGGAAGTGGAACGGTGTCTGGAATCGGTAGTGGTTCTCAATATCACCGCATCGCCGTTGAAATAGTCCTGAAATGAAGCAATATCCATATTGGAATGTCCGTCGGCAATGTCATAAATAAGACCTATATTGGATTTCCCTGATAAAGAATAGTCGAGATTGATGTTGGCTCCCAGCCCGTCATTCATATCCCGTCTGTCGTCTCTGCTTACGGATGACCGGTTGCTGATGACATCATAATTTTCTACAGACCGTTTCTCATCATCATAGCCACGCAGCTTTAAGGAAGCCTTTAGTTTTTCATTCTGATAATTCAGGGCTATGCTTCCTCCGAAACCCGCAAAAGTTGACTGTTTGTAATAAGTATTCAGATAGCCGCTCCAGCCCAGATTCAGGTTTTTCTTCAGAACAATATTGATGATTCCGCTGTTTCCCTGAGCATCATATTTGGCAGGTGGTGTGGTGATAACTTCGATTTTAGCAATATTTTCCGAGCGTAGGTTCTTTAGATAATTCATCAGTTCAGGGCCGGAAAGGTTCAGCATACGGTCGTTCACCATCACCGAAACCCCGCTTTTTCCTACGATAGAAAGAAGACCTTTATCTTCATCCAGTTTCAGCAAAGGCGTATTTGCCAGAACTTCTGTTCCGGAGCTTCCCTGAGAGACCATCGAATTCTGAACATCATAAATCAGACGGTCTACTTTGCGCTCAATTATTTTTTTCCTGCCCTCCAGCGATACAGATTCAATCGTTTTTACTTTTACCGTATCGCCTATGGCCTGGGCTGATAGAAAAATACTGTATAATGCTGAAATCAGAATGCTTATTTTTTTCATGGTATTTCTATTAATAACAACAACTGGCAGCGGATGTTCGTTACCTTTCGTGCAAAATTACAGGGAAGGAGCTGTGTGAAAAACAGCGATTAGATGAAGTCCTGATTTTTATAAGGCAAATCCGTTTCATCGGAAATTTTGGTGGGTTTATCGAAAATTGATGCTGATTGTCTTTTATAACTTTTATTTTTATGATATGAAAAAGAGTCAGCTTTTATATCTTCATCTTTTCTTCTGGTTTCTGTACTTTGTCCGGGAAACGATTGACTTTAGTTTTAGTATTAAAAAAATAGACAAACTGGATGTTATTTTTACAGTGACTTTTTTTATCACTAATTTCTCGTGCTTTTACATTAACTACTTTTGGGTGGTTCCGAAATTTTTTGATCTGAATAAAACCTATAAGCTTGTTATCGGGTATTTCGTAAGTGTTCTTTGTTTTGTGGTCATCCGGTACTCTGTGGAAGAAACTCTGCTGCCTTTCTTCTTTGGAATCAGGAATTATGCGGAAGGAACCGGGTTGACCTATTACTTCTATGATAATATTTATTTTAGCTTTATTGCCATTTTTGTAAGCACGGTTTTATGTGTTTTTAAAATATATTCCAGAACGGAAGAAGAAAAAAATAAGCTGATCACGGAAAAGAAAAATGCAGAGCTCCAGGCTCTTAAAACACAGATCAATCCGCATTTTATTTTTAATTCCCTGAACAATATTTACTCACTGGTGTATCAGAATTCCGAAAAGGCCCTTCCCGCCATTGAAGAGCTGAGCCGGTTGCTGAGGTATAGCACAAAAGACCTTGAAAAGCCTGTGATTCCTCTGGAAAAAGAAATGGGCTATATCGAAAGCCTTATTGCCCTGGAAAGTTTAAGAATTAAGAACCCGGAACTGCTGGTAGTGGAAAAAAATATCCGCAATCCCAGTCAGGGAATTTCTCCGATGCTGCTGGTACCGTTTGTAGAAAATGCCTTTAAGCATGGTGATTTCAGGAATAAAGGCTTTAAGCTTAAAATCTCAGATGAAAAAGGATCGCTGCATTTTTATCTTCAGAATTATAAAAACAACAGATCCAAAGATGATTTCTCAGGAATAGGTATTGAAAATGTCAGAAAAAGACTTGAAATTTTATACCCGGTTCATCAGTTATCCATCCATGAAAATGAATCTGAATTTGTTGTAGATTTGACCATAACTTTCCCCCATGAGAACCATTAAATGCATTATTGTTGATGACGAGCCGCTGGCCATTTCGCTCCTGGAAAATTATGTGCGGAAAACTCCTTTTTTAGAACTTGTTTTCTCTGCCGAAAATCCTATTACAGCACTCGAATATATCCGGAATAACCACTGTGACCTGATCTTTCTGGATATCCAGATGCCGGAACTCACAGGAATCAATTTTATGAAAATTGTGGGCGATACCCACAAATATATTTTAACGACAGCTTACTCGGAATATGCATTGGAAGGCTATGAGCATCATGTCGTGGATTATCTTCTGAAACCCATTTCTTTTGAACGCTTCCACAAAAGTGTGCTGAAGGCGCAGGAACGTTTTTCTTTTCATGAAAACACAAAAGAACCTTATTTCTTCGTTAAGTCTTCAGGACAGCAGTATCGCATCAATTTTAATGATATCCTTTATATTGAAAGCATTAAAGATTATGTCAACATCAGGACTGTGGAACAGGAATATATTGTTCTGGATACCTTAAAATCGTTGGAGAATCAGCTTTCAGAAGAGTTTATACGAATCCATAAGTCATTCATCATTAATCTGGATAAAGTCAGAAATATAGGACTGAAGAAAGTGATCCTTGAATGTGAACAGGAAATACCTGTTGGAGAGAGTTACAGAGCAAACCTTTTAGGAAGACTGAAATAAAATTTGGTCTGATATAAATCTGCTCCGTCTGCTGAATCTGCGAGAGCCTAAATATCCATATACATCGGTGTAATCCGTGGGAAATTATACAACCACAACACGCGTAAAATATGTAATGTAATATCCATCTATTGTTATGACTGTCCGTAACTTTTAGGCTTGATCCCTGCCTTTGCGATTCGGTAAATAAAAAAAGCAGCTTCCTCAGAAACTGCCTTTTTTATAATTAATCACTGATAATTAATTCTTTTCCTGTTGTTTGATCAGGTTAAGAGCAGAACCTGCCTTGAACCAGTCAATCTGTTGATCATTATAGGTATGATTGGCCATGATCATGTCTTTAGTTCCGTCTTTGTGGATGAATTCTAAAGTCAGTTGCTTTCCTGGAGCAAACTGGTCAAGATCAAGGAAGTTGACCACATCATCTTCCTGAATTTTATCATAATCTGCCTCATTTGCAAAAGTGATTCCTAACATTCCCTGTTTTTTAAGGTTGGTTTCGTGAATTCTCGCGAATGATTTTACCAGTACAGCTTTTACTCCCAGGTGTCTTGGTTCCATGGCGGCATGCTCTCTTGAAGAACCTTCACCGTAGTTCTGGTCTCCCACCACGATCGTTGGTATGCCTGCTGCTTTGTAGGCTCTCTGTACAGCCGGAACTTCACCGTATTCACCCGTTAGCTCATTTTTAACCTTATTGGTTTCCATGTTGTAGGCATTGACAGCCCCGATTAACATGTTGTTTGAAATATTATCCAGGTGGCCTCTGTATTTCAGCCATGGTCCTGCCATAGAGATGTGGTCGGTCGTACATTTTCCGAATGCTTTGATCAATACTCTTGCTCCAGTAATGTTTTTGCCATCCCAGGCTGGGAATTCCTCCAATAATTGAAGCCTGTCCGAAGTAGGGCTTACGTTGACCACAACACTCGATCCGTCTGCGGATGGTGCCTGATAACCATTGTCATCCACAGCAAAACCTTTTTCAGGAAGCTCAAAACCTTTAGGCTCGTTGAGCTTTACCTGTTCACCTGCCTGGTTCGTTAAAGTATCTGTAATCGGGTTGAAGTCTAATCTACCGGAGATAGCCACAGCAGCTACCATTTCAGGAGAAGCTACAAATGCGTGGGTATTCGGGTTACCATCGGCTCTTTTCGCAAAGTTTCTATTGAAAGAATGGATGATGGAGTTTTTCTCACCTTTTTCAGCGCCTTCTCTGTCCCATTGTCCGATACAAGGTCCGCACGCATTGGTAAAGATTCTGGCGTTTTCAAATTTTCTGAAAGAATTTAGGAAACCGTCTCTTTCCGCAGTGAATTTCACTTGCTCAGAACCCGGGTTAATCCCTAAAATAGCTTTAGGCTTTACTCCTTTGGATACGGCATCTTCCACAATAGAAGCTGCTCTTGATAAATCTTCATAGGAAGAGTTGGTACAGGAACCGATCAGGGCCCATTCCACTTCTAGCGGCCATCCGTTGGCTTCTGCTTTAGCTCTGAATTCAGCCACAGGAGTCGCCAAATCCGGAGTGAAAGGTCCGTTTAAGTGGGGAGTCAGCTCAGAAAGGTTAATTTCAATGAGCTGGTCGAAATATTGTTCCGGGTTTGCATATACTTCAGCATCCCCTGTTAAATGTTCAGCAATTTTATCAGCAGCATCTACGACGTCCTGTCTTCCTGTTGCCGATAAATATCTTCTCATGGAATCATCATATCCGAAAGTAGAAGTCGTGGCTCCGATTTCAGCACCCATATTACAGATGGTACCTTTACCTGTTGCAGAAAGAGATTCTGCTCCTTCACCGAAGTATTCCACGATACATCCGGTACCTCCTTTTACGGTAAGAATTCCAGCTACTTTAAGGATCACATCCTTAGCAGAAGTCCAGCCGTTCATTTTACCGGTTAGTTTAACCCCGATCAGTTTAGGCATTTTAAGCTCCCAGGCCATTCCTGCCATTACGTCTACCGCATCAGCGCCCCCTACACCAATGGCTACCATTCCCAGTCCGCCGGCATTTACCGTGTGAGAGTCGGTACCGATCATCATTCCTCCGGGGAAAGCATAGTTTTCAAGAACAACCTGGTGGATAATCCCTGCTCCCGGCTTCCAGAATCCGATTCCGTATTTGTCACATACGGAGCTTAAGAAGTTGAACACTTCGGAGTTTTTGTTGATCCCCTCCTGTAAATCCTTATCAGCCCCTACTTTCGCCTGAATCAGGTGATCTGCGTGAGCCGTTGAAGGGACCGCCACTTTAGTCTTTCCAGCCTGCATAAACTGTAAAAGTGCCATCTGTGCTGTGGCATCCTGCATGGCTACTCTGTCCGGTGCGAAATCTACATAAGAGTTCCCTCTTTCATAAGCTTGTGTAGCATTTCCTTCCCAAAGGTGGGTGTAAAGAATTTTTTCTGAAAGGGTAAGAGGTTTTCCCACGATTTGTCTTGCCGCAGCAATTCTCTCAGGATAACGCTCATACACTTTTTTGATCATATCAATATCAAAAGTCATATCGTATTTAATTTTGTTCTTTTTCCGTTAAAGCTTCTTTCTTTAGTATTTTGAAAGAAAAATCAGTTTTTTATATATCAAAAAACGTTCCTAATAATCTATAAACAGGGCCGTTTTTATTTCAAAATCAAGAGATTTTATAACTTTCAATTTAAGAAAAAATAGATTCTGTTTTTCCGGTTTTCTCAGAAAAAAATCGTATATAAGGTAAAATAGAACGATTCTAAACAAAAAAATGAAAGATTTTAAATCCCAAAGGACTAAAATCTTTCATTTATATAATTTTCAATAGTCTTACGACCTGTTCAATTCTGTTAGTGTGCGCTTGTACTTGTCAGTTCCTTAATGGAAGGTACAAATGTCGTCAGGTCAATACCTTCAACGGCAGCCTTATATTCATCAATGCTTGGGATTCTTCCGATGATTGCAGATAATACAACTACCGGAGTTGAAGCCAATAGAGATTCTCCTTTTTTGCGTTCGGAATCTTCTACGACTCTTCCCTGGAACAGACGGGTTGAAGTGGCTAAAACAGTATCTCCTTTCGCTGCTTTTTCCTGGTTACCCATACAAAGGTTACATCCCGGGCGCTCCAGATACATTACGTTTTCATATTCTGTACGGGCTTCCCCTTTAGGCGCGTTATCGTTAAATTCAAATCCTGAATATTTTTCAAGTAATTCCCAGTCACCTTCAGCTTTTAGCTCGTCAATGATGTTGTAAGTAGGAGCTGCCACTACCAGAGGAGCGCTGAATTCTACTTTTCCCTGTTGTTTTTCAAGGTTTCTCAACATCTGAGACACAATCTTAAGGTCTCCTTTGTGAACCATACAGGATCCTACGAAACCAAGATCTACTTTTTTCTCACCACCATAGTAAGAAAGATCCCTGATGGTATCGTGCGTATATCTTTTGGAAACATCTTCGTTGTTTACATCCGGGTCAGCAATCATTGGTTCTACGATTACGTCAAGGTCTACAACAACTTCTGCATAATATTTAGCATTGGAATCCGGAGTAAGCGCTGGTTTTTCACCGGATCTGATTTCTTCAATTCTCTTATTAGCTTTGTCAATTAATCCCTGAAGAACCTTGTTGTGATTATCCATTCCTTTATCAATCATGATCTGGATTCTGCCTTTGGCAATTTCCAGTGATTCGATTAAGGTATTGTCTTCAGAAATGTTGATAGACGCTTTAGCTTTCATTTCAGCAGTCCAGTCTGTAAAAGTGAATGCCTGGTCGGCAGGAAGCGTTCCGATATGAACCTCAATGATTCTTCCCTGGAATACGTTCTCTCCTCCGAATTGCTTCAGCATCTGAGCCTGAGTAGCATGTACCACATCACGGAAATCCATGTGAGGCTTCATTTCCCCTTTGAACGTTACTTTTACAGATTCCGGGATTGGCATAGAAGCCTCACCGGTAGCTAATGCAAGAGCAACCGTTCCTGAGTCTGCTCCGAAGGCAACTCCTTTAGACATTCTCGTGTGAGAGTCACCACCAATGATGATCGCCCACTCATCTACCGTGATATCGTTAAGAACTTTGTGAATAACGTCCGTCATAGAGTGGTATTCACCTTTTGGGTCACGTGCTGTGATTAATCCGAAATCGTTCATGAATTTCATTAGCTTAGGAATGTTAGCCTGAGCTTTTTTATCCCAAACTGAAGCGGTGTGACATCCTGACTGGTAAGCACCGTCAACGATTGGAGAAATTACGGTAGCGGCCATGGATTCAAGCTCCTGGGAAGTCATAAGACCTGTCGTATCCTGTGAACCAACGATGTTTACCTGTACACGAACGTCAGAACCGGCGTGCAATACTTTTCCTGGGGTAGTTCCTACCGCATTTCTGTTGAAGATTTTTTCAACAGCAGTAAGCCCTTGTCCTTCGTGAGAAATTTCTTTAGATGGAGCAAAAACAACAGGTGCTTCAACACCCAGAACCTGAGCGGCAAATGTCTGTAGTTTCTTACCGAATACGATTGCGTAAGATCCTCCGGCTTTGATGAATTCCATCTTTTGTGGAGTGAAAGACTTCGTAAGGTCGATTAATTCTTTATCGCCGTTATATAATTTCTTTTCTTTGGTATTGATGGTTAAAACGGTTCCTGTAGCTACTGAGTAAGCTTCTTCAAGAACAACCTCTCCAGCTTCGTTACGAACAGGATTTCCGTTTTCGTCTACTTTCTTCACCCAGTTTTTAAGATCGATACCGATACCTCCGGTAACGTCAACTGTGGTAAGGAAGATCGGAGAAATCCCGTTGGTTCCTCCTACAATTGGAGCGATATTCACAAATGGTACATAAGGGCTGGCTTGTTTACCGGTCCATAACGCCACGTTGTTTACCCCTGACATCCTGGATGAACCTACTCCCATTGTTCCTTTTTCAGCAATAAGCATAACGCTGGCATCAGGATGTTTTGCCTGTAAAGCTTTGATTTCTTCCTGCGCTTCAGGCGTGATCATACATTTACCGTGAAGCTCACGGTCTGATCTTGAATGGGCCTGGTTACCCGGAGAAAGTAAATCGGTAGAAATGTCTCCTTCACCGGCGATAAAAGTAACCACCTTGATTTCTTCAGCTACTTCCGGAAGCTTGGTGAAAAATTCAGCTTTTGCATAGCTTTCCAAGATTTCTTTAGCGATTGCATTTCCACTGTTGTAAGCTTCTTTTAAACGGTTGGTATCCGCCTCATAAAGGAAAACCTGAGTTTTAAGAACGTCCGCCGCTTGTTGAGCAATGGCAGCATCATTCCCTAAAGCTAAGTCTAATAGTACCTCGATGGATTTACCTCCTTTCATATGAGATAATAATTCAAAAGCAAAAGCCTGAGAGATTTCTTCTACTACGGATTCACCCAGAATGATCTCCTTTAAAAATTGAGCTTTTACACCAGCGGCACTTGTTGTTCCCGGCAGGGTATTGTAGATAAAAAATTTAAGAGAATCCGCTCGGTCTGCATTACCTGTATCTTTGATCTGAGTGATGATTTCGCTTAGTAATTCAGCACCATCAATAGGCTTTGGATGTAGCCCCTGGCTTTTTCTTTCTTCAATTTCTTTGATGTAATCCTTATAAATATTCATAATAGAAGTCTTTCGCTTTTAAGTAAATTATTAAAACAGTTGTTTAACTATTATCTTTGCTTTTTACCGGTTGGGTATCACATTTTGATTTTTTTCCACATTCCAAGTTGCAGTGTCAGCCGGAATAAAAGCCAGTATAATTTGCACTTTTTTCTAAAAGTTTTAAAATTGTTAATCCATTCAAAATGTTGCCCAAAATTACGAAATTTTACGATTTTATGGAATTGAAATTATTTAGATTCTTTATAAATATGAATTTGATATTTTCTATTTTTGGCCGTAATTTTGCAGGCAAATGATGAATATGAAAAATATCCTTAATTTTTTATGCTTTTTTGTGTCGGTTTTCATTTTTTCACAGACGAAATCGGTTAAGAAACTACCGGTTAAAAATCCGGGAAAAGCTGCTGTGAAAAAGGCCCCGGCTGAAACAAAGCCCAATCCTGATCTGGTGGTGATCAAACAGGATCTTCCGGTGCTGATTCCCAAGAAAAAAGACGGTAAGTTCGGCTATGTCAATCAGAATGGAAAATTCATCATTCAGCCGGAATATCATATTGCCGTATTCTTTTATGAAGACTGCAACCTTTTGAATTCACCCAACGAAAAGGTCAGGAAATTCGGAACCAAAGACTATGCTACCGTAGAAAAGGATATGATTTCTTACCGCGTCGATAAAACCGGGAAAAGAGTGTACCAGTTTAAAGATGCGGATCTGGGAAAATGTAAATTTGAAGAATACAAACAGCAGCTTTATCAGGCTTATATCATGAATGGCTTTTACGGGCTGATTGAAAAGGCAAAATTCGTTAATCCTGCAGATTACAGAGAATTCCAGATTTATCCACAGTATCAGTATCTGTTCATCATGGAAGGGGATGATGTTTCCGATCCGATGATTGTCGTTTCCCATAATGACCGGTTCGGTGTGATTGATGTGCATAATAAAGTGGTTATCCCATTTGAATATTCCAACATCAAAAGAAATTTCAGCTGGAAACTGGGAAAAATGTTTGAGGTAACCAAAGACGGGAAAAACTATTACTACGTTGACGCAGATAATAAAACCTACTAGATTGCATCCGGAATTTTTTCGTGGTATAAGATAGCTTTGCTTTCTTTATTCATCATAACTCCTGTTCTCCTTCATATCGTTTATTTTTTGTAATTTCGCGGCTGAAATAAAGGGGTGCTGTAACAAGCTGAGATTATACCCAATGAACCTGGAACGGGTAATGCCGTTTAGGGAAATTAAAAAAATAAGCAATCAATAATGAGCAATGAGCAATGCTCAAATGTTACTTATCACTGATTACTTAACATAATCCGCCCCTTTTATTCATTAAATTTTAAAGATTTATAGAATGAAAGGATTATTTTTTTTAGGCCTTACCGTAGGCTCAGCAGCCTTTATCCAGGCGCAAAATAAGGACTCCCTGAAGATCAGGGAAATTGAAGCCGTTAATTTTACCAAAAGACTTCCCGTTGCCAAAGAAATCATCAATGTTCAGAAAGATGTTGACAGCCGGAATCTGGGACAGGATCTTCCGATTTTATTAAAAAACCAGACTTCTGTAATTTCTACTTCTGATGCCGGAAACGGGGTTGGATATACAGGCTTCAGAATTCGTGGAGTAGCCGGGAGAGGGATCAATGTGATGATGAACGGAGTTCCGTATAATGATTCTGAAAGTCAGGGGACTTTCTTTGTGAATGTTCCGGATCTTACGAGTTCGGCTTCACAAATCGTGATCCAGAGAGGGGTGGGAACCTCCAATAACGGCGTTTCTGCATTTGGCGCAAGCATCAATGTGATTTCTAAAGAACCGGATGAGAAAATGTATTTCAAAACAGATGACAGCTATGGTTCGTTCAATACCTACAAATATTCTGCTGAATTAGGTTCCGGAAAATTCTGGAAAGACAGATTGTCTGTAATGGGAAGGTATACAAAAATTCATTCGGACGGTTATATCGACAGAGCTTCATCCAATCTGGATTCCTATAATTTTACGGCATTATTTGAAGAAGGAAAAACAAGACTCCGTCTGATGGCTTTCGGAGGTAAGGAAAAAACATATCAGGCATGGAATGGAATCGACAGGAAGACCTGGGAAACCAATCCTAAATTCAATTATTCGGGCCAGTACACCGATCTGTTTACCGGAGAAGAAAAATTCTATGATAATGAAACGGATAATTACCGTCAGAATCATTTCCAGTTATTGTGGGAGCAGAAACTCAGCGACCGCTGGAATCTGGAAACCACATTACACTATACCAAAGGAAGAGGCTACTATGAGAATTATAAAAGAGTAGATGAGGGAGATGAAGAGGAAACGCATTACAAAGATTATAACCTGGCGGTTCCGATGGTAAATGGAGGTGCAGTGGAAGTGACCGATTTTATCCGGAAGAAATGGCTGGACAATGATTTCTATGGAATGGTTTCTACCCTTTACGGAAAGCTGGAAAATGTCGATCTGAATTTCGGAGTTGTTGCCAACCAGTATTACGGAAGACATTTCGGAAATGTGACCGGAGTTTACTTTCCGGAGATCAACGAATATGAATATTACCGGAACCGTTCCGTAAAAAGTGAAATAGCCGGTTTTGCAAAAGCTTTATGGAGAACAGGGGACCGTTTTGAATTTTTCGGAGACCTTCAGCTGAGGAATATCGATTACAACACTAAAATTATTACAGCAGGTGACGGGGAAGGAGGTAACCTTGATAAAAACTGGTTGTTCTTCAATCCTAAAGCGGGGGTCAATTATAAAATCGGGAACGGAAAAGTTTTCCTTTCCTATGCGCATGCCCATCGTGAACCCAACAGGGATGACCTGATGAGTGACAATAACGTGAAAGCTGAAAAGCTCCATGATTTTGAAGCCGGAATTGAAAGGCAGTTCGGAATGGTGTCTTTTACGGCGAATCTATACTATATGTACTACGTTAATCAGCTGGTCCTGAACGGCGAACTTAATAATGTGGGAGCCTTTATCAGAACAAATTCAGGAAAAAGCTACAGAAGAGGAATTGAAATCGGGGCTTTGGCAAAGCTGTCGAAACAATGGGAAATATCCGGAAACCTGAGTGTAAGCCAGAACAGAAATGAAGATTTTAATATTAAAAGTAAGGGAAACCTTGTAAAACTGGGAAATACCCAGATCTCATTCTCTCCTGACGTTATTGCAAATCTGGGACTGAAATTTAACCCTTCAAAAAGCTTCCAGTTTGCTTTGATGAATCAGTATGTAGGGAAACAGTACCTGGATAATACGGAAGATCAAAATCTGCAGCTGAAAGACTACTTCCTTACAGACTTTAATGCTCAGTATCAGTTTAAGATCGCGAATAACGATATTGCTCTGAAGCTATTAGTTAACAATCTGTTCAACAAAAAATATGTGAATAACGGAGCCGTTTATAATGGTGCCCCTTATTATTTTTCACAGGCAGGAACTAATTTTATGTTCGGGATCAGCTGGAAAATTCAATAATATCAAAATTAAGATACAAAACAGATTTTAATACTTTCGATTTGATACATAATCATCAAAAGACTGCTTAGGCGGTCTTTTTTCATATTGAAGGAAATGTCTTTAAAAGTCATGAAAAAGTTATAAATTTGCTGCCAAATGAATATTTCGGCATACATTTTAGAATATCTGAAACAATTTGGTACTGTGACGGTTCCAGGTTTCGGCGTGTTTTCGCTCAAAAATTCGAAAGCAATCATTAATTCTGAGAACGGAAGCATCCTTCCGCCTGCAAGTGAGATTGTGTTTTCTGTGGATTATGAGGTGGCGTCTGATGAGCTGGCCGCTTTTATAGCAGCCCAGAAGCAGATGTCTCTTGAAGCGTCCAGAAGTGATTTAAAGATTCAGACGGATTTCTGGAAGAAAAAATTACAGGCAGACCAGCATCTGGAAATTCAGAATCTGGGAACCATCATGACTGAAGAAGGAGATACCCATTTTAAGGGGAAGAGAATAGAATCGGGACATCCGGACTTTTATGGTCTGGAAGAGATCAGAATCTCGGATATCAACAACGGGGAGAAAATCAGCCCTGCAGAAAACAGGGAAAAAGATTATAAGCTGAAAAAATCCATCCTTTGGACCTTTCTTTTTGTGATTCCTGTTCTGGGTATTTTATATTATGCCTTTACACAGAGAGAACTCCTGTTCGGAAAAAAATCTTTTAATGATGTTTCTGTGCAGACCGCAACCCACAGGATTGTTCCGAAAGATACTGCAAAAGTACCGGTACAGACACCGGTTCCCGCAGTTTCCGATTCTCTGAAGAAAGATTCATTGGTAAAACCAGCCGGAAAACAGATTCAACAGACACCGGCAGTTCCAAACAACACTAAGAAATGGCAAAAGTAAAAAAAGCGTCAGAATCTCTGACTATTATGACCAATATTGTTCTTCCGAACGAAACCAACTCTTTAAGAAACCTTTTTGGCGGTGAGCTTTTAGCAAAAATGGACCGTTGTGCTTCCATCTCCGCAGCAAGACACTGTGAAAGAAGAGTGGTAACCGCTTCTGTGAATCATGTTTCCTTCAATCACCCTATTCCTGAAGGAGGAGTGGTGGTTCTGGAGTCTAAAGTTTCAAGAGCGTTCTCTACTTCCATGGAAGTTTATGTAGATGTATGGCTGGATGATCCTATCAACCAGAAGAAAATCCATACCAACGAAGGAATCTACACTTTTGTAGCGGTAGACGAGTTTAACCGTCCGATTCCTATTCCGGATATGGTCCCTGAAACAGAAGAGGAAAAAGAAAGATATGCTGCTGCCTTCCGTAGAAAAGAACTTTCATTGATCCTTTCCGGAAGAATGAAGCCTCTGGAATCTGTAGAGCTTAAAAAGCTTTTCCAGGAACCACAGGAGCCGAAAAAAGATAAAAAGTAAATCTTTATAAATACAAATAACACCAATGGCAGCATAAATCTTCACCAATGACTGGTGTTGATTAAAGCTTGGTATGTTGATCATTTTTAATACTGTTCATTAAAAAAACGGTATAAGAAGATTGTTCAACGGTACCTTATAATGGGCGTTATTTGTGAAACCAATTTGTGTTTAAACTATGAAAATTCTCCTGCTGGATAAAAATCATCCGCTTATTACCGAACAGCTTCTGGCTAAAAATTTTATTTTAGAGGAAGATTTTACGTCTTCATACGCTGAGGTTTGCGATAAAATTGAGCAATACGACGGAGTAATTATCAGGAGCCGTATTCCGTTAGACAAAAACTTTCTGGAGAAAGCTAAAAACCTGAAATTTATTGCGAGAGTAGGTGCCGGGATGGAAAATATCGATATTCCCGCAGCGGACAAGTTTGGTATTCAGCTCATCAACTCACCGGAAGGAAACAGGGATTCCGTGGCAGAACATGTCGTGGGAATGCTGCTGATTCTGATGAACCGCCTGTTCATTGCTTCTCAGGAGGTGAAAAACGGGATCTGGAAACGTGAAGAAAACAGAGGAGATGAATTGCTGGGAAAAACAGTAGGGCTTATCGGATACGGAAACATGGGAAAAGCTACGGCAAAAAGATTGTCAGGTTTTGGCTGCAAAGTGATTTTTCATGATATTCTTCCCGGTCTTTCTGATGGCTTCGCGGAGCAGGTAAGCCTGGAAGAGCTTCAGCAGTCAGCAGATGTGGTAAGTCTGCATATTCCGCTCACTTCAGAAACCCATTATCTGGTGAATGAAAACTTTATTTCCGGAATGAAAAAAGACTTTTATTTCGTGAATACTGCAAGAGGTAAAAATGTAGAAACTAAAAGTTTAGTTAATGGCCTGAAATCCGGAAAAGTAAAAGGAGCCTGCCTTGATGTTCTGGAATATGAAAAGTCCTCCTTCGAGCATCTGGAAACCGAAAATGAAGACCTCAGATACCTTCTGGAATCTGAAAAAGCAATTGTTACTCCTCATATTGCAGGATGGACGCATCAGAGTAAAGAAAAGCTGGCTCAGTTTATCGTAGACAAGATTATTGCCGGATATTGTTAGTGGAAGGACTTTGTGAATTAACCGCCTTTGTGCTTTCATCAGTCACAGTGTTAAATTATTCATAATATCACCTTCATATCCAACTTTTATTTTACAGTTTTATTAAATTGCCGCTCATTTTTGAATCTCATGAAGACGCGCAATTTTATTCTCATTTTAACTGTTTTTTTATCCCTGTTCTCCTGCAAAAAAAAGCCTGAATCCAAAGAAGTTTCAGCAGAAAGTACAACCAATCTGCCCAACTACGGAAATGTGGATCTGAAAAATGTTTTCACCAAAGAAGACGGTGAACTGGGTGATAAAAAACTGTTGGTAGGTTATATCGATCAGTATTATAAAA
Organism: Chryseobacterium sp.; assembly: GCA_031277615.1. GTDB lineage: Bacteria > Bacteroidota > Bacteroidia > Flavobacteriales > Weeksellaceae > Chryseobacterium. The sequence goes on from JAITMC010000034.1 coordinate 257,420, forward strand.
AAATCTGGGAAGGGGGAGACCTGAGCGGAGGAATTCTGGTTGCCAAAGGAGATGAAATCCTGTATGAGAACTATCGCGGCTTCGGAAGAGAAGGAAACCAGATGCCTATCGGTAAAAATACACCGCTGCATGTAGCTTCCGTTTCCAAAACATTAACGGCAATGGCCGTGATGAAGCTGGTAGAAGCCGGTAAAATCAAACTTACCGATCATCTGACCCAGTATTTTCCCGGGTTCCCTTATCCAAATGTGACGGTACAAACCCTTTTGGACCAAAGAAGCGGGCTTCCGAAGTACGAATATTTTATCACCAAGATACAGCCGGCTCCTGCGGAACTTTCAAAAACATTCCTTACCAATCAGGATATCCTGAATATGATGATCAAATACAAGCCTGATATGGCAAGAGATACCGATACCGGTTTTATGTACTGTAACACCAATTTTGCCATGCTCGCTCTTCTTGTTGAAAAAGTAACGGATACTCCATTCCCTCAGGCAATGAAGGAAATGGTCTTTACCCCGTTAAAAATGGATAACAGCTTCATTTTCCAGGAAAAAGATATTCCTACAGCCTCACAGTCTTTCTATTACGGAGCCAACCGCCTTTACCCTTTAGATCGTCTGGATCTTATTTATGGGGATAAAAATGTCTACACCACGCCAAGGGACCTTTACAACTTCTCAAAAGCCATGTATTCCAAAGACTTTCTGAAGCCGGAGCTGATGCAGATGGTCTTTACTCCTTACAGCAACGAAAAAGCGGGAATGAACAATTACGGGCTCGGTTTCAGGATGAAGATTTTTGACAATGGAGAAAAGCTTACCTATCACAACGGATGGTGGCACGGAACCAATTCCGTATTCGCTCACCTGCTGAAATCAAAAGTTACGATTGTGGCAATTGGAAATAAATATTCCAACAAAGTGTATACAGCTCTTGCATTGTCCGGATTATTCGAGGATTTCCCGGTTCAGAAAGACAAGCTTCACAGTGTGATGAATGATAATAAAGATACTTTAGAGGCCGGACATGAAGTTTATGGAGAATAATGTTTAATTTTGCTTAAATATATTCATGAAAAGACTTCTTCTTTTATTCGTTATCTGTATTCTTGCATTTTCCTGTGCAAGAGTAGGATCACCTGTCGGAGGACCTAAAGACAGCCTGGCACCGAAATTTTTAAGCTCAAACATCGATACTACCAGAGTTAATGTAAAAAGAGATATCCGTGAACTGCGGCTGGATTTTGATGAGTATATCAGTCTGAAAGATATCAACAAAAACCTGATCATCTCTCCGCCCATCAAAAATATAAAACGGATCCTTCCTTCCAATATTGCCAATAAATTTATACTGATCCAATGGGAAGATACGCTGCAGGCCAATACAACCTATAATTTCAACTTCGGAAACGCTATTACGGACAATAACGAAGGCAATATTCTGAGGTATTTCAATTTTGCATTTTCTACAGGTGAAAAACTGGATGATCTGTATGTGAGCGGAGAAATAAGTGATGCCACAACCATCAAAAAGAAAACCGGAACCAATGAAAACAAGCAGGTGGTAGGGCTTTATCAGGTAAAAGATACCATCAATTACAAACAGAAGCCTTATTATATTACCAAAGTGGATGATGACGGATATTATGAGCTCAACTATCTTTCACCGGGGAAATATAAGATCATTGCTTTTGACGATGAAAACGGAAATTCTGTATATGATCCCGGAAAAGAAAAAATAGGCTTTCAGAAAGATCCTATCGATATCGAAAAATCAATTTCCGGTCTGAATTTAAAAATATATCCATCCAGGAAGCCATTGAAATATCAGGAAATGAAAGAAGTTCCGGGAGGTATTTTAATGACTTTTGAAGGGAATCCGGATGAAGTGAAGGTTCTTTCCGTCAATGAGAAGTTACAGGATATCAGGGTGACACACCGTCCGAAATCAGATTCTGTGCGGATCTGGTTCGATGCTGAAAAAAGCGGGGTGGGGCAGACCGTAACAGAAAATCTTAAGTTCAGTTATGACAACGGGGTCAAGCAGGACACTGTTTCCGTATTCTATAAATACAACAAGAAAAATGTGATGGATGTGGAAAATGATAATCCCGGCGGAGGTTCTCTGGCTCCGAATTCAGATTTTAAAATCAGATCCACCTATATTATCGATAAGATTAATCCGGAAAAATGGGTTCTGAAAAGTGACAGTCTTACAACACAGGAATTTACCGCAGAAATTTCCCCTACAAATCCATATCAGATTTTGGTTCATTCAGACTTTGTGAGCGGAAAGAAATACCAGCTTACAATTCCTAAAGAAACGGTATCTTCTTTCTATGCCAAAAACTTCCAGTCCAAACGATTCGATTTTGAAGTCGATAAAGTGGAGAACTTCGGTAAGCTTGAGTTTATTTTAACGAATGCACCAACAACCAACTACTGGTTTCAGCTTCTGGATGCTTCCGAAAAGGTGGTTTATTCAAAATATACCAAAGGAGACAAAATCAAATTTGATATCCTGAAACCCGAGGAATATATTGTAAGAATACTGGTAGACAATAACGAAAACAAATATTGGGATGAAGCCGATTTCACTACCGAAACCTTTGCTGAAGATTCCTATATCTATTATAAAAAGGCAATTATAAGAGCTTTATGGGATACCCGCGAAGAATGGGACCTGAAAGATACCAGAACTCTTGATAATCCGAAAGGAACGGTTCCTGCTCCTGCACAGGCACCGATCCTTCCTTCTGAAGAGATTCAGAAAGAAACAGTAAAAAAAGAAGTGAATAAAGAACTGAAGTCTGACAATGCAGTCCTTACTCCTGTGAAATAAGAATATGAAGACGGTAAAAAAAGTAATATTTTGGTCGCTGGTTGCTTTTACCATGATCCAGTTTATTCCGGTGGATAAAACCAATAAACCGGTGGATGCTAAAGTGAATTTCGTAGAGGCCGGGAAAGCTCCTGAGAAAGTCAGAACATTGCTGAAAGGAGCCTGTTATGACTGTCATTCCAATGAAACAGTATATCCGAAATACGCTTATATTGCGCCGGTCTCATGGTCCATAAAAAGTCACATCAATGAAGGGCGGGAACATCTTAATTTTTCTGTCTGGGGGACTTATAATAAGGATCTGAAAGAAAGTATGCTCAATAAATCCATCCAGACCATTCAGAGCAAAACAATGCCGATGCCGGGCTATATTGTATATCACAAAGAAGCCAATCTTACAGAAGCTGAAAGATCGTTACTGATTCACTACTTCGAAGAAATGCTGAAGTCAAAAACCTATTGATTCAGTCACTGCAGTCATGTTGAAACTGTACAGGCAAGCCAGATACCTGTCAATAAGAAAATGAACCTGATCAGCGAGAAAATAAGCGGTCACAAATATCTGTGCAATCTGAGAGAGCTGTGTCAAATAATAACACTACGTTTTTAATTATGGGATAAGATACCTCATTGGTATTCCCAAAAATGAATTTCTCCTGTTTAATCCAAAAAAACTCCCGCAGATTTCACCAATCAGGTCTTCATCTGCCTGACTGGTGAAATCTGCGGGAGCATATGTACAAAAATTATTTCTTTAAATAGCTCTCAAAAAATCTTTTCTGAGAATCGAAAGCAATATCATCAATATCCAGCTGATCCACATGAATCCAGATGGCTTCTGAAATTTCTGACAGTTCAAGATTAACCTCAAACTTCTCTGCAACATGATATTCATAAAAGAGATCAATCGTGTTATAATCAATTTCTTTGTACTGATAGATGTTGGGAAGACTGTTTACATACTTTAATTTTGAAATATCCACATCAAGCTGAAGCTCTTCAAAAAGTTCCCTGCGACAGGTTTCTTCCGCACTTTCTTTCGGATCTACAAAACCGCCTGCCAGATCAAGTTTTCCTTTTTTGGGATCCCTGTTTCTGCGGGTAAGATAAACTTCGTCACCACATCGGATCACAACAGCTACAGCGCCTGCAACATTGTTGTAGAGGGTGAAACCACATTCGGGACAGCTCCATTTTTTTTCACCATCCCAGTGAAGTGATTCTCTGCCACAGCTTGGGCAGTATTTCAGTAATTTCATCTGTTATAATTATTTTTCAAAGATCAGATGGAGCCTTACTTTATTGAGTAATATTAATGTTTCTCGGGTGATAGCTGAGGATAACATCCCGCAGTTCCTCCGTTTTCAGGTGAGTATAGATCTCCGTTGTGGTAATACTGGAATGACCCAGCATTTCCTGGATATAACGCAGATCTGCACCGTTCTGAAGCAAATGGGTGGCAAAAGAATGTCTGAAGGTATGCGGAGATATTTTCTTGCTTACCCCGGCCTTGTCTGTAAGTTCCTTGATGATCAGAAATACGATCACCCTGGACATAGACGTACCGCGGCTGTTCAGAAACAGCGTGTCTTCATACTTTTTGTTGATTTTGCTTTTGGAACGGACCTCTTTAATATAAGTCTCAAGAAGTTCAGCAGTATAATCGGCTAAAGGAACAAAGCGTGTTTTATTACCCTTTCCGTTTACTTTAATATACTGTTCTTTGAAGTTGATATTCGATATTTTAAGATCGATCAGCTCAGATACACGGAGCCCACATCCATAAAGTACTTCTATGATGCAGTGATTTCTCTTCCCAAGATCCGTATCTACCTCAATGGCTGCAATAATTTTATTGATATCCGGCAGGCTTAAGGTATCCGGTAAATATAATCCAAGCTTAGGACCTTCAAGAAGTGCCGCAGGATTGTCTTCCCTGTACTCATCTTCAAGCAGAAACTTGAAGAAAGCTTTTATGGAAGAGATCCATCTGGCTTGAGATCTTTCACTGAATTTTTGTTTGGAAAGATTGAAAATATACTCCTGTAAATTTTCATAACCTATAGAATCTGGGCCGACGTTTGCCAGATCTTCTACAGCGTAGTCTTTTAGTTTTTTGATGTCTCGAATATAGGCGTCGAGCGTGTTTTCTGAAAAATTTCTTTCAAAACGAAGAAATATTTCAAAATCTTTGATCTTTTCATCCCAAGTCATTTGTGCTTATTTTTTTAGTTCACAGTCCGATATTTGTTCTATTTCAATATTATGGTTTCTTAAGAACGATATCCCGTCGTCGTCCGAATATTCATTAATATACACCAGTCTTGTAATTCCTGCCTGCAGAATCAGTTTGCTGCATTCTTTGCAGGGTGAAAGCGTTAAATATAACGTTGCCCCTTTAGCAGACTGAGTGGAAGCGGCCAGCTTTAATATGGCATTGGCTTCCGCATGAAGTACATACCAGTGTGTTTTTCCTTCTTCATTTTCACAGCAGTTTTCGAATCCCGAAGGAGTCCCGTTGTAACCATCTGAAATAATCATCCTATCTTTTACGATAAGAGCTCCTACCTGTTTTCTCTTACAGTAGGATAATTTTGCCCATTCCTGAGCCATTTTTAGATAAGCTTTGTCAAACTTATTCATACCGCAGCATTAGTTTTTTTCGAAATAATTTGGATTAAAAATCTTTTAGAAGTTAGGCTTTCTCTTTTCAAGGAAAGCGGTTACTCCTTCTTTCTTATCTGCCATATCAAAAAGCTCTCCGAAAGATTTGATTTCAGTTTCAAAGCCTTTATCCGTGTCAGATAAGTTTACGGCCTGGATGGCCTTGGATATTGCCATAGGTGAGTTATGGGCAATGATTCCTGCTAATTCTTTTGTTTTGGTTAATAATTCCTGGATAGGGTATACTTCATTTACCAGTCCGATCTCTTTTGCTTTGGCAGCAGGGATCATCTTGGCAGAGAAGATCATTTCGTTGGCAATACCTTTTCCGACAAGCTTTGGAAGCCTTTGAGTTCCTCCGTACCCAGGAATCAATCCTAAAGTTACTTCCGGAAGCCCTAATCTGGCATTCTCCGATGCATATCTGATATGGCACGCCATAGCAAGCTCTAAACCTCCTCCTAATGCAAAACCGTTTACGGCTGCAATAACGGGTTTAGATAGAGTTTCGATCTTGTTGAACAGGGTATTTTGCCCGTTTCTGGCCAATTCTTCGGCTTTTTCCTGTCCAAAATCACTGAATTCCTTAATGTCAGCTCCGGCAACAAATGATTTCTCTCCGCTTCCTGTCAGAATAATTACTCTACAGTCATTGTCTGCGTTAAGTTCGTCCATTGCTGAACTGATTTCCTGAATCGTTTTTGCGTTTAAAGCATTCAGGCTTTCAGGTCTGTTTATGGTGATAACAGCTAGTTTGTCTTCTTTTTCTAATAATATATTATCGTAACTCATTTTTCCACTTTGAAATATTATTTTCTGCAAATTATGAATTTTTTACAAAAAAAAGGAAAAAATGTTAGTTTTTTTTCCTTTTAATTGATTTATCTTTCAAAATACTTATTTGGAATGATTCATCATATTTGCATCAATATTGATGTTTAGCTGTGATGCCACTTTCATGCCAAGCTCAATATTGGTCCTGAAAAAGTGACATAACTGGCGGTTGATAATCTCCTCTCTCTTAGGTCCGCTGATGCCCTTCATGCTTCCTACAATATTGCTGATCAGGCTGGCTCTGTCTTCAGGGTTCATAGCTTTTGTATACAGAAGTCCCGGTTGGGTATAATGGTCGGCATCGTTGTCGTTTCTGTTGTAATGGGCAACATGGGCACTGTCCAGTTCATATTCGTAGCTCTTGTAAGCGGGGTCCGGTTTAAGGTCATCAAAACTGTTCGGATGGTAATTCGGTTGATCCTGATAATGGCTTGAATCTGCCATAAATCCGTCCCGCTGGTAATTATTTACTGCAAAAGGACAGCGGTTTACTTCCAGCTGATGAGCATTGACGCCTACTCTGTAACGGTGCGCGTCAGGATAGGAGAATAATCTTCCCTGAAGCATTTTATCCGGTGAAAAGCTGATCCCGTCGATCAGGCTGCTGGGTGAAAATGTAGATTGCTCTACGTGAGCAAAATAATTAACAGGAACCTCGTTCAGCTCCATTTCACCAACTTCAATCAATGGGAAATCATCATGGGACCATACTTTGGTAACGTCGAAAGGATTCCATCTGAAATCTTTAGCTTGCTCTTCTGTCATCACCTGAATATACATCGTCCATTTTGGAAACTCACCGTTTTCAATGGCATTGCAAAGATCTTCCTGTGCAAAATCAGGATTCTCTCCGGCCATTTTTACAGCTTCTTCATCCGTGAAGTTTTTAATTCCCTGCTTGGTTTTAAAATGGAATTTTACCCAGACTCTTTCATTCTGGCTGTTGATCATCGAGAACGTATGCGATCCGAAACCATGCATATGTCTGTAGCCATAGGGAGTCCCCCTGTCAGACATTAAAATAAGCACCTGGTGCAGCGATTCTGGGTTCAGGCTCCAGAAATCCCACATCATCGTAGCGCTTTTCAGGTTCGTTTTCGGAACTCTTTTCTGGGTGTGGATAAAATCCGGAAATTTTTTAGCATCCTTAATAAAAAATACAGGGGTATTATTTCCTACAAGATCCCAGTTGCCATCTTCCGTATAAAATTTCAGCGCAAAACCTCTTGGGTCTCTGGCGGTATCTGCACTTCCTTTTTCACCTCCAACAGTAGAAAAACGCGCAAACATCCTGCATGAGTTTCCTACTTTTGAAAACAGTTTAGCTCTGGTGTATTGGCTGATATCGTGAGTTACCGTAAATGTTCCGTAGGCACCGCTTCCTTTGGCATGTACAATTCTTTCAGGGATTCTTTCCCTAACGAAATGCGCAAGATTTTCCTGCAGGATAAAGTCCTGAAGAAGGACAGGACCTCTTGGACCTACCGTCTGAGAGTCCTGATGTTCAAAATAAGGAGCGCCATTGCTTAGCGTTAATTTTTTAGAATCCATATAATTATGATTTGTATGATTGTTTTCCCTTGTATGCTGTCATATACACACGTATTAAATATCAAATTTACTTGAATTTTTGATTGCTGATAGCAAAAACATCATATCTTTGTAATAGATAATATTAATCAGATGAACATTCAGCAACTGGAGTATCTTATCGCTGTAGATAAGTACAAACATTTTGGTAAAGCAGCTCAAGCTTGCTTCATTACGCAACCTACGTTAAGTGCAATGATACAAAAATTTGAGGATGAACTGGATGTGAAAGTTTTCGACAGAACCACACACCCGATCCGTACCACGGATGTAGGGCTTCAGATCATTGATCAGGCAAAGGTAATAATAGAATCTGTCAATGAGCTAAAAAATAAAGCCAATCTTTTAAATAATATTTTGGGCGGAACGATCAATTTAGGAATCATTCCAACCGTTTCTTCGTTCATTTTGCCGACGGAAATCTTTAAATTCCTTGAAGAGAACCCGAAAATCCAGATGAATGTAAAGGAAATGACGACCGATAATATCATCAAAGCTCTGAAGGCCGGTGAACTGGATGCAGGGATTATCTCTACTCCTTACGACACCGCTGATGAGTTTTACCAGGATTTCCTATTCAATGAAGAACTGATGATCTACAGTTCCAATACGGAAGCGAACAAGAAGAATGCTTATATTATTCCGGAAGAGCTGAATGTAGAAAAAGTATGGCTTCTGGAAGAAGGGAACTGTCTGAGAAATCAGTTTGAAAATATCTGCCACCTTAAGGAAAATACTTTAAAGCCGAAGAATCTGGATTTCCTGGCCTCCAATATCCAGACCCTGGTTCACATGGTAGACAAGGTAGGGGGAATCAGTATTCTGCCGGAACTTGCATTGAGCCAGCTTTCTGAAGAGCAGAAGAAAAATGTCTTCAGATTCAAAAAGCCGTTTCCATACAGGGAGATCAGCATTATTTACTATAAGCCTACTTTCAAGCAGAAAATCATTGATGAATTGTCTCATTCTATCAAAAACTCATTGGAGCTTAAGCTGAACTATCATGAAAGCCCTAAGGAATTTGTAAGCATCAAGCCTCAGTAATCAGGAGGCTTGAAATGATATAAGTCATTAATTTCATGAAAAATATAATTAGTAAACAAAATTTTTGAGTATTAAAAAAATAGTACTTAAATTTGCAGACGTTTACGAACGAGGAAAAATTTGACCTGATTGCAACCTCTCTAAAAAAATGCTAAAACAGTATTTCTTTTCCGGGCAATTTATTCTTATTTTTCTTCTTTCTATTTTTTAATCTAAAAAACAAAGAATAATATGTCATATTTATTTACATCTGAATCCGTTTCAGAAGGACATCCGGATAAAATTGCAGATCAGATTTCCGATGCTTTAATCGACCATTTCCTGGCTTATGACCAAAACTCGAAGGTAGCCTGTGAAACTCTGGTGACGACAGGACAGGTGGTTCTGGCCGGAGAAGTAAAATCTGATGCCTATCTTGATGTACAAACCATTGCAAGAGAGGTGATCAACGGAATAGGATATACCAAAGGAGAATATATGTTCAACGGTGATTCGTGCGGGGTTATTTCTGCCATTCACGAACAGTCTCCGGATATCAACCAGGGAGTTGACAGGGCTGTAAATGATGAGTCTTTTGAAGCTAAAGCCAACGCACAGGGAGCCGGTGACCAGGGGATGATGTTCGGATATGCAACCAACGAAACGGCTAATTATATGCCGCTTGCATTGGACCTTGCCCATACCATCCTGAAAGAGCTTTCTGCGGTAAGAAGAGAAGGTAAGGAAATCACGTATTTAAGACCGGATGCCAAAAGCCAGGTGACCATTGAATATTCCGACGATCATAAGCCGGTAAGAATTGATTCTATTGTGGTTTCTACCCAGCATGATGATTTCGGAACAGAAGAGGAAATGCTGAATAAGATCCGTGAAGACATCAAAAATATCCTTATTCCAAGAGTCGTGGCTCTGCAGTCTGAAGACATCAAAGCTTTATTCAATGACGAAATCAAATATCATATCAACCCGACCGGTAAATTTGTGATCGGTGGACCTCACGGAGACACTGGGCTTACGGGAAGAAAGATCATCGTAGATACTTACGGAGGAAAAGGTGCTCACGGTGGAGGAGCTTTCTCAGGAAAGGATCCTTCTAAAGTGGACCGGAGTGCTGCATATGCTACCAGACATATCGCTAAAAACTTAGTAGCAGCAGGGATTGCCGATGAAGTTCTGGTACAGGTGTCTTATGCGATTGGAGTGGCTGAGCCTTGCGGTTTATACATCAATACGTACGGAACGGCAAAAGTAGATCTTCACGATGGCGATATTGCTAAAAAAGTATCTTCAATTTTCGATTTAAGACCTTATGCTATTGAGCAGCACCTGAAATTAAGAAATCCTATCTACCAGGAAACAGCTTCTTACGGGCATATGGGGAAAGATCATTATATTGCTGATAAAACCTTCAATAAAGGACATAAGAACGAAATTACCCTGAAAGATCTTGAGTTCTTTACATGGGAAAAACTGGACAAAGTAGACGAGATTAAAGCCACTTTCGGAATTTAATTTTCTATTCATACAGAATAAATAGGACTGCTTTATCTCAGGATAAGGCAGTTTTTTTTAATTTTACATCATAAATAATTAAAGATGATGAATTTTAGAACGGCAGTTACCTTACTTTCTGTATTTTTCCTGAGCATTGCCGCCAAAGCACAGTATACGATGCACAAAATGGTGAGCGTGGGATATACGTATCAGAACCAGAGTTTTGGAGAAGTAGGCGGAAAGCTGCTTTTCCTGAAGAATGATGATGTAATTTACAGGCTGGGAGCGTCTGCCATGATGGGGTCTACCCATTCAAAATTTGCTATCATGCCGAAACTTCAGGCGGATGTTCTGCTTAATTTTGAAAAAAATGTAGACTTTTATCATTCTTACTATTTTCTGTTAGGAGCCGAAGGAACCAATAAATATATAGCACCCAAAGTGGGAGTTAGCCTTTTTGGGATGCTGGACCTTACAGGAGGGTATGCATTTCCTGTGGGAGATGCCCGCTTAAACGGAAAAGAATTAAAAGGTTTAAATATTAATTTTACATTAAATATCCCTACTGTCTTTATTCATGATATGTTTAAATGATTTTTTTTAAATTTTTCTTTTAAAAATTTAATAATAGGTTAACAGTTATTAAAAAATTATTATATTTACACCATATAATAATTGTACCGCCTATCGATTTTACTTTACTCTAAAAAACTGTTTTGTATTTACAGCCGTGGCCAGATAAAATATCTGGAGAATTACTGGTCTGCGAATATTTTATTATTGAGAAGAGTTATGAAATCAAAATCGGACAGCTTACTAATTTCCCTTTATCAGAAAGGAGACGAGGAGGCCTTATCAACCCTTATCCATCGTCATCAGAGAGAACTGTTTACATTCATTTTTTACAAAATTAATGATGAAGATCTAGCCAATGATGTTTTTCAGGATACCTTCATGAAGATTATCGTGATGTTGAAAGAAGGACGTTATAACGAAGAAGGCAAATTCATTCTTTGGGCAAAAAGGATCGCGCACAATCTTATTATTGATCATTTCAGATTAAAAGCCAAAAATGTCAAAGTTTCAGAAACCACTTTTGAAACGGATGAGTATTCTATTTTTGATCTCATCAGAGAGCCTTCGGAAAACATTGAAGATCATTTGGTTACACTTCAGATTCAGGAAGATCTGTTGAAAATGCTTCAGTTTCTTCCGCAAAACCAGCAGGAAGTGATCAAATTAAGATTTTTTGATGGCCTGAGCTTCAAAGAAATCGCGGATCATACGAATATGAGTATCAATACCACCCTGGGAAGGGTAAGGTATGCCCTGATAAACCTGAGAAAAATCATGGACGAAAATAATATTGTATTAACACGTTAGGATAATATTTTTAAAAATTTCACGTTTAAAGGAAAACATACTTCGCCTATGAAAAAAAATGATTCCTTAAAAGTGAAAACTTTGAAACCTAAGAAACAAACAATTGATTTTTTGCTCAGCTATTCAAAAAGTCTTGAAGTCATAAAGACCAAGACGAAGAATTATCCGGTTAACAAAAATTAAAATGACTAATTTTGTGCTGTATGAAAATTCAGCACATTTTTTTTGATCTGGACAATACGCTCTGGGATCACCGCAGAAATGCGTACTTAACCATTAAAGATCTTTTTGAAAGCCAGGAAATTACTTTAAAATATGCCATTGATTTTGATGAATTCCATGAAGTGTATCATGAGATCAATGAAAGGCTCTGGGAACAGATCCGCGATGGAATTATCGGCAAAGAATACCTTAGAAAACACCGTTTTTATGACTCATTCAAACATTTCGGTGTGGAAAACGAAGAACTTGCCGCCTATTTTGAAGAGCACTTCCTGGATAAGATCCTTAACCATAACGAACTGGTTGAAGGAGCAGATCTGATTCTGGAATACCTGAAGGCTAAAAATTATACCCTGCACATTATTTCTAACGGCTTTAAAGAAGTGACGGAGAGGAAATGCATCTTATCAGGAATAGATCAATATTTCTATACCATTACCAGCGCAGATGCTGTAGGCATAAGAAAACCTGCTCCTGAAATCTTTGAGTATTCTTTAGGACGCGCAGAAGCCACGAAAGAGCAAAGCATCCTGATCGGCGACGACTGGATTGCGGATGTCATTGGAGCACAGAATTTCGGAATGGACGTAATCTTTTTTGATGTCTACCAAGAAAATAAACAACAGGAAGGATTAAAGGCTATTACCCATCTGCTTCAGATCAAAGATTATCTGTAAAAGGTAATTTTCTAAACTATAAATGATAAATTCCTTTATCTGCGATAAATGAATCTTCTTACAGATCGACACGTATTATAAATAAACGTTATGGGTTTCTAAAACCTGTAACGTTTTATGTTTTAAACGGCATATATTAAATGCCGGTAAAATACAATCTTCACAATCTGCATCATCTGCGAGAAAAAATATCCGCAAACATCAGTGAAATTATGAATCTGTGGGAAATCTTTTAACCACAAAAGAGGCAAAAGATTTTTGACATTTTAGTAACATTTAACGCATTGTGCATAGAAGCTCACAAAAGATTCTTAAAAATCTACGATTTTTATAGGTTAAATGTATCTTTTGCAAAACCAATCTTAATAGAACGATCTGTTTGACAATTCAATAGAGGTGGGCTTCAGCCCACATGAATAATAATAAAAATCCATCGGCTTTAGCCAAAGCCTATCGCGTTTATGTTTTAAACGGCATCTATTAAATGCTGACCAATAAAATCTGCACAATCCGCGTGATCTGCGAGATAATAATTCTGTGAGATCTGAGGAATCTGTGAGAACCTTCCCAACTCTTCATATTAAGATCCCTTTAAAATTTTCTCCAATTTCTGTCTTTCCTAATTCTTTCCCAAATTGATTCAGAACTTTGCTTCAGAATAACAACAGAAAAATATAGAATTATGAAAAATTTTAGAAAAATTACCGCAGCATTCATACTGATTTTGATGATGACAGGCGGATTTATTTTGGCACAGGACAGAGCAATCAACGCTAATCAGCTTCCCAAAACTGCTAAGAATTTTCTGGCTGCTCATTTCAAAGGGGTTTCGATTGGTTCCACCATGGAAGACCGTGAAATCTATGGCGTGGATGAATATAAAGTCTATCTGGGTAACGGAATGAAAATTGAATTTGACAGAGGAGGAAACTGGAAAGAAGTAGACGGGAAACATCAGAAACTGCCTTATGGATTTATTCCTGTTTCTATCAGAAATTATGCTTCCAAAAACTTTCCGAACACCTACATTGTGAAAATAGAAAAAGAAAGATGGGCTTATAAAGCTGAACTTTCAAACGGACTGGATCTGGAATTTGACAGAAACGGGAATTTCAGAAAAATTGATGATTAATACACCAATACAAGTAACACTTTAAATTTTAATATGATGGTTAACTGGAATATAATTAACGGAAACGGAAGGAATACCTCTTCCGGAAGAATAAGAAAAACGATTGTATCTTTTTTAACGAAACATTATCCATGCAGTATTGTGGATGCTGTTGAAAAACGATTCAATGCCTATAAAATTAGCCTGATGAGTGGTCTTTGCCTCACTTTTGATGCAGACGGCCGCCATATCAGAACGGATTTTAAATAAAAGCTGAATTATAGCCTCCGCATCGGGAGGTTATAATTTTATATATTTGACTGAGCTTAATATAAACCCTGCTGCCGACTGCAGATAAACTAACGCAGATATGAAGATTTTAATCATTGAAGATGAGCCGGAACTGAGAGAAACGGTACAGAGCTTTCTGGAAGCCGAACATTTTATTGTGGAATACGCCGGAGATTACCGTTCAGGCCTTGAAAAGATCATTTCTTATGAATACGACTGTATTCTTCTCGATATTATGCTGCCGGACGGCAACGGTATTGAACTGCTCAGAGAGATCAAAAAAATGCATAAAAAAGATCCTGTAATTATTTTATCAGCGAAAGATTCTGTAGATGATAAGGTGGCGGGGCTGGAAATTGGTGCAGATGATTATCTGGCCAAACCGTTTCACCTGGCCGAACTGATGGCGAGAATCCGGTCTGTGATCCGCAGAAAGAATCAGGATGGAGAAAATATGATCGCCTATAAAAATATTTCTATTGATCCGGAAAACAGGATTGTAAAAGTAGGAAATGAAGAGCTGGTTCTGAACAGAAAAGAATATGATCTGCTGTATTATTTTGTGATCCAGCCGGAAAAGACGCTCCAGAAAACAACACTGGCGGAAGCAATATGGGGAGATTATATCGATCAGGCCGACAGTCTGGATTTTATCTATTCACAGATCAAAAACCTTAGGAAAAAACTTAAGACCCTTCATGCGGAAGCTGATTTTCAGGCCGTGTACGGGATAGGATATAAATTTATCTGATGAAAGTTTCGTTAAAATATTATACCATAAAATATCTCATTATTATCCTCCTGCTGATTATTGCAGTGTGGGCCGGGCTTTTCTATGCCTATATTCTGGATGAGGTATATGACAATGTGGATGATGGTCTGAAAGACCGTAAGATACAGATCATTAAAGCGGTTTATCACGATCCGAAACTGCTGAACAGTAAGGATTTCGGTTTTAATGAGTTTAAGATCAAGGCGATTCCCGAGTCGGAATACAAAGAAAAGAACAGATTGTACAATAAGATGTTCTATATGGAATATGATGACAAAGACCAGCCTTACCGGGTTCTTGAAACCGATTTTATCGATCAGTTCGGGGATCGGCAAAGATTGGAAATCCGGACCTCTACCGTAGAGCAGGATGAGCTGGTCTACGATCT
Source organism: Chryseobacterium sp. (assembly GCA_031277615.1). Taxonomy (GTDB): domain Bacteria; phylum Bacteroidota; class Bacteroidia; order Flavobacteriales; family Weeksellaceae; genus Chryseobacterium. Next base: position 272,737 of record JAITMC010000034.1, read on the forward strand.
TACAACAGCTTTAATCGTGCTGTATATTCTTCTGGTGATCAGTATCGTGGTGGTCAACGGATATCTTCTCAATAAAGCGATGAGGCCTTTCTATGCGATTCTGGACAAGCTTAAAAAATATCAGTTCGGAAATTCCCCTGCCCAGGAAAAGCAGGAATATTCAATCACGGAGTTTGAGGAACTGGATGTTGAGATCAATGAGATGATCGAAAGGAATGAACTGGTTTTTCATCAGCAGAAACAGTTTATTGAAAATGCATCCCATGAGCTTCAGACCCCTTTGGCCATTGTGATTAATAAGATTGATCTTGCGGTACAGACTGAAAGTATTGATAAAAACAGCCTCAATCTTCTGACGGAAGTAAAAGGTGATCTGAGAAGAATGGCCGGTCTGAACAAATCGCTTCTGATGCTTTCCAAAATTGAAAACAGCCAGTTTAACCAGACCTTAAAGCTGGATTTTAATGAGAAAATCAATGAGCTGGTAAAAAACTATGAGGATTTTATTGAGTTTAAAAAGATTCATGTGGAGATTCAGGAAAAAGGATATTTTATGGCCGATTTTAATCCGGATCTTGCGGAAATCCTGTTGTCCAATCTGCTTAAAAATGCGGTGAAATACAATAATAAGGAGGGCAGGATTACGATTATCATTGATGATGACAGAATTGCTTTCCGGAACAGCGGTTCAGCGCAACCTCTGGATTCTACAAGGATATTCAACCGTTTTTATAAACAGGGAGCTGATCACAGCTCTACCGGTTTGGGACTGTCCATCATCAAAACCATTATCAAACAATATCCTGGCTGGGATATCACCTATCATTTTGAAGAAGACATGCACAGCTTTATTCTTATGAAAAAAAAGTAATAAAGCCCGGCTCTGCTCAGCAACCGATAGCATAAAAAAACTGCATCAGATTCTGATACAGTTTTGTCTTATATTTTAAAAGCAAGATATTAAAATCCTAAGCTTGCTCTTACTCTTTTAAGGGTTTCTAAAGCAATGGGCTTTGTTTTCTCCGCACCCTGCTGTAGCTTGGCTTCCAGCTCATCAAGATTATTCATATAGTAATTGAAAATCTCTCTTTCCTTTTCGAAACGAACCAGAATCAGATCTAAAAGTTCTTTTTTAGCATGACCATATCCGAAGTTCCCAGCTAAATATTGGGCTCTTAATGCTTCAGTCTGCTCAGGGGTGGCAATTAATTCATAGATAGCAAATACCTTATCGGTTTCCGGATCTTTAACCTCCTCTAAAGATTTGGAATCCGTTTCAATGCTCATCACCTGTTTTTTCAGTTCTTTTTCAGGTAAGAAGATATTGATGATATTTCCCATGGATTTAGACATTTTGCGGCCATCCGTTCCGGGTACATATTTGGTGTCTTCCTGCAGCTCAGATTGTGGTAATACAAAAACTTCACCCATCTGATTGTTGAATCTTGTAGCCACATCTCTTGCAATTTCAAGATGTTGAAGCTGGTCTTTTCCTACAGGAACAATTTCTGCATCATATAATAAAATATCGGCAGCCATCAGGATAGGATAGGTAAACAATCCTGCATTCACATCCTGAAGACGGTCTGCTTTATCTTTAAATGAATGGGCCAGCGTTAATCTCTGATAAGGAAAAAAACATGATAAATGCCAAGATAGTTCACAGGTTTCAGGGATATCACTCTGTCTGTAGAAAAATGTTTTTTCGGTATCTAATCCACAAGCAAGCCAAGCCGCAGCAATCTCGTAGGTATTCTGTCTTAAAGTCTGCGCATCTTTAATCTGGGTAAGCGTATGAAGATTCGCAATAAATAAAAATGATTCATTTCCTTCCTGCTTGGAAAGTTCGATAGCAGGAATAATCGCCCCAAGGAGATTTCCAAGATGGGGAGTTCCGGTGGCTTGAATGCCGGTAAGAATTCTTGACATTTGTTTAAATTATTTAATTAAAAAATAAAAAGCAAAAATACTAAAGATTGTAGTGGCAGGCAAATTCTTTTTAATACAGGTGCTTTTGGAAACCGCTGTAACAGATTTTGGTTTATATTTGTAAAAAACACCATTTTATATGGAAAATAACCATTTTTTGTCACCGAAGCTTTTCAAAGCTGCTAAAAGTCTCTGGATTTTATTTTTAATCTGTTTCATCACCGATTTTGTAACCCGGTTTTTTGATCCCGACCATAAAAATACCCTTTCGAGAATCCTGGATTATATGTCCTACGCACTTAATGCCCTGTTTTTCCTTTGGTATTTTATCGTGAATAAAAGATGGAAATCCGTAGTGATTATCCTTCCTTTTTTATTGCTGTTCTGTTTCTTTATGAAAGATATCAGGGATATAGTAGATTATTATATGCCGTTTGAAGAGAAGATTAACTCAGCTACCCTTAGAAAATGGACGTATATGATCCTTCAGCTGATAACGGTGTTTGTAATTGCCAAAAGATACCAGTCTGAAGAAAAATTCACCGGAAAGAATATTCTTTTAAAACTTTTTGCCCTGAATTTAGCTTTGTTTTCTTTATACTATTCCGATCTGGGCTTTATTGAAAATATGCTTGGCTCAGCTTCTTATGATTCAAAATCTACTGAATTTTTTGTCACTTTTATTTACTATTTCCTCAGCAGTATCAAGAGTACAGCTTATTTGGGCGCATTTTTATTTTTAACGGGATGCCTTGTGAAAGGAGAGCATATCTATACCTTTTCAAAAAATGCTTTGGAATATGCCGGCCGTTATTTCTGGACCGCTTCTTTCATTATGATCACCTGTGTGATATTTATCTTTTTCTCACTTCTTGAAAGTGCCTTTAAGCTGGAACTGGATTTTTTCGGGAAAAACCTTAATATGTTCGGATGGGTCAGTACGGTGGTTCTGATTCTGTTCTTTATCATCAGCTCAAGATTTACAGGACAGTTTTTACAGGAGAGAAGCCTTCTGAAAAAGAAATATTACGGAGCTGTCGGAGCTTCGGTCTGGATCCCGGTAATCAATATTATCTCCCTTCTAATGATCCGGTTTGACGATAAAATTAAATTCCTGGCTCCAGCCAATGTGGAAAAAGCCAAAAAAATACATCTTGCCGTTATCTCGCTTCTGCTTCTGTTTCAGTTCAGAAAAGGAATTATGGCCGGGAAAACCGATGATATTCTCTCGTGCATCATTTATATTGCAGCCTTTATCACCGTTGCTTATATCAAAAGATTTACGTGGATCTTTCCTCTGGTGTTAGGACTGATCGTAACTGCTGTAAAAGTGTATCCTTTCTATGGAGTCTATGCCCAGGATTTTATTTTTAAAGATTATGTATTGGATTTCCTGAAAAATACAGCATCCATAGCGCTGATACTCACCGTTATTGTGTTTTACGGGATTTATTATATTGCATACCAGACACTCAATCACAAAAAATAAGCGCTTAACCGGCTCATTTTTGGTCTTGTAATATCAGATCTGGTGATTGAACGTTTAAATAGGCTCCGAAGTCAGGAGACTTCGGAGAGCAGTGAGCAGGATTGTCTGAAAAACAGGGTGTTTTGCTGCGCAAAGTCTTCTGACTTTGAGCCTTACAACAACAACCAACTTTAGTTTTTCCTTAAGATAACAGACGTTTTATTAAACATACTGTCACCGTCATCATCGGTAGATTTTATCTCGTAGTCAAAAGTATATTTGCCGCTTTTTCGATAGGAATTCTAGTAATTTCCTGCTCAAACTGCAAGGATGCTTTGACCAGCTTTTCTTCAAAAATTTTTGTGCTGTCTCTGGTGATTTGAATATTGTAAAAATAGGCTCCGAAGTCAGGAGACTTCGGAGAGCAGTGAGCAGGATTGTCTGAAAAACAGGGCGTTTTGCTGCGCAAAGTCTTCTGACTTTGAGCCTTACAACAACAAAAACCAACTTTAGTTTTTCCTTAAGATAACAGACGTTTTATTAAACATACTGTCACCGTCATCATCGGTAGATTTTATCTTGTAGTCAAAAGTATATTTACCGTCTTTTTCGATAGGAATTCTGGTAACTTCCTGCTCAAACTGCCAGGATGCTTTGACTAGTTTGCCTTCAAAAACTCTTGTGCTGTCTTCTTCCTGTCGGTCTTCTTTTTCCTCTTCCTGCACCGAATAATCAGAATTGATTCTCTTTTCACCACCATTAAACATGGGAAGGGTCGCGTTGCTTACGGTATTTCCGTCAAGGCTGAGGTTGTAGGTCAGGTTAAAAGAAGGAACGATTCCGTTGGTCACAAAGGTAGCATCCAGTTTTCCCCAGACCACCAGAACGTCTCCTTTTTTCAGGTTTAGCTGATCTTCCGTATTGACCAGCTGTGGATCGGTCGGATTGTCACCGGAAATTTTTTCTCCTACAGGATTGCAGGAAAACAGAATAAATGAGCAGAATACGAAGGCAGATATTGTTTTCATAGTGAATTAGATTTTTAAATGTTTACTGAAGTAATCATTCATAAGGGCAACAATATCGTTACCATTCTTATTGGTCATGCTGATCAGGTAAAACTGTCCTTTATCAGTCTTTATAGAACTGATGATATAATAAGCCGGCTGGCTGCTGCTGTATGAGTATTGTTCACCGTCTTCTGCGCTCATCAGAATGCTGGTATTGCTCAGCCTTTTTATAAATTTGAAACGGTCATCATCACGGTATTTTCCCCTGAAATATCCATCGGTGAGCCTGTTCTCAAACGGAAGTTCTTCAAAAGTCCCTGAAAAAGCGGCATCAGCGATGAGCTTCGTCTGATCTATTCCTTTCTGGCTGTGAAGATGATCCCGGTAAAGATACAGATCGAAATTGGTCTTTTTGATATTGGCACTGTCATTATCTTTCAGGAAGTATTTCAGTTCTTTCTGAAGGGAGGTGTAATAAACGTCATAGCTTTTCCTTTCGAGTTCAGAAAGCCCGGGTTTTAGTTTCTCCCAGGTCAGGTTTTCAGGAGCAGTTTCTTTATCAAAAGCAAGAATATTCCTGGCTTTTTTGTAGGATGAAAACAGGGAAGCATACTCCAGTTTTTCATCATTGTACTTTGCCGTTTCGGAGGTATAGAGGTAATACCACTTGGTGGTTGAGTCATACTGTCTGTGGTATAGCTTTTTATGACCGAAAGAATCAATGAAGATCAGGGTATTTTTGTCCTCAAAAAGGATTTTTTCTGCCGGGTTAAATTTTTTGATGTCGGAAACCGGATAAATATCAGGATTATCTGAAGCTCCTACCATAACGATTTCCCCATTATCACTATCAGAGAAATTATTCTTAATGCTGATTCCGATGGGAAGCAATGATTCATCCTCCACCTGAGAAGGATTTTCAGGATCTTCCAGCCGGATGTTGGGGCTCGAAAAAGAATATTCCTTGATATAATGCCCTGCCGGAATCATCATATTGATCGATGTGGCAGAATCCACGGTGAAAGTAACCTTGTCCAGATATACCTGCTTTTTGTCTTCCGCTTTCTGAATAGAATCTATAGTAGATTGAGGAATTCCCATCAGCATATCGGTATATCCGGTATCCGGATCTTTTTTCCCGCAGGAAAGAAGAAATAAAAATAGAGTTGCGAAAAGGACAGAATAAGATTTTATCATAGCATGGTTATAGATCCTAAAAATACTAAAATCATTTTATTTCAATCCTATCTCCGCCAAATTTTGGTTCAACTCCGAAAATAAGATCCCAATATACTTTTGCTTTTGCCACATATTCCCGGAGATTGGTCTTTAAGCCTGCCTATTTATTCACATCGGGAGATTCCCAGGCGGAGTGTTCCGGTGGCTTGAATGCCGGTAAGAATTCTTGAGATTCGTTTAAAATTATTTCTGCAGAATAATGAAAATTTAGAACTTATCCCTTTCAAAATCTTATACCGGGCCATATAAATTTTCTTTAATGAATACTTCTGGATCAATAAACTTATTTCTTTAATTCAATTTTATAAATAAAAGTAAGAACCTTGAAATGCCACAGTGTTAAAGTTTGTTCTGCTGATATCATATCATTTTCGGAACCAATAATGAGACAGTCACGGAAAGAACGTATATATTGTGACCAATATTCACCTTTAGAATCTTGAAGTAGAAAATAAAAACCGGCATCACCAAATTTTTTTCCTGAGGAATCTAAAATCAGTTCTCCATTTTTTCCTACGCTGGGAATCATCAACACGGTTGCATTCCCATTGGGCAAAGGAAACACAGCCTTTACGCAGGTTTTTCCTGACTGTAAATTGCTGATGCCGTACACTCCGGAATAGATAACTTGCCCGGTTGATTCAATAGAACGAAACCAAAACGTGTATTTTATTTCATTGGTCTTGGAGTCGGTGAGGTTGATGATTTCGCTGATTATAGATTCTGAACCGTCAATTTTTTTTGTAGGAATGTTCAGTTGGTTAATTCTATTACTGAATAATTTATTAATTAGAATTCCAAAAAACTTGAAATAGGGATTCCATTTAATAGAAAAATTTAAGTTATAATTTGAGGTGTTTTCATAGAAGTCAATCACATTTTTAGATAAATTTGAGAACTCAGTTTCAGATAAATTAAGCTTAAGCATTGAAGGAATAATACCTTTTACTTTTGAGTCTTTTTCTACAGTTAAATTTTCTTTTTCTGCCAATTGATGAATAAAATCCTTACTCATTGGATTCAAATTACCAAAAGGTCCCATCAACCAGAGGGAATCTTCAGGCTTAATTTTTCTTCCACGCAGAATTACCCATTGTTGAGTCAGCCAATCCTGGAAGTTCTGTATTGGAGCAAATCTCATTTTAGTGGTTTTTGAGATTTGGAATAATGTTGCGTTGCCCATTCCATTCCCCAAATTCTGAAATAGGTTTAAAGCGCAAAGTTGTAAATTCAAAATGAAAATCTTTTCGATCTCTTTCTTTCATTGCGTCGGCGTGTCTTTCCGGTTTGGGAACTCTACTATGTCCATGAACCATATCCGTCATGTCTTTTAGATTTTTCCAAATTGAAAAAGTGGAAACGGTATTAGGGAATTTGATGGAGGCCAATGACAAAGTTGTTGCCGGATGGTCCCGAACCAATTTTTCAACCGGTCTTCCCCAACGAATAAATCTGGGGATTTCCAAAAATTTCATTCTGGCAATGGTGACTGCAACGACTGGCGAATCCGGATTTTCAATTTCTGTGGTTTCATCAGGAATTTCAAACTTGTTGAATTTCCCCCATTTTCTCATAAAAGTTAGTCTGGTGTGCCAACCTTCAGATAAAATTTTTCCTAAACTGTCTTTAGCTAAAAAATTTTCGATATCATTTTCATTTTCCCATTGTGCGAATACAGCGATTTGTCTTATCAGCATTCGGGATGGTGAAAGAACAGGAGAGCCTAAAGTCATCACTGTCATAATTTCTGCGTGAATTAGTCCTGATATATTTCTTGATTTCGGTGAAGAAAAAAGAATTCTGAGTGCAGAAAGGTACTCTGTTTTTACTAAATGATACGTGAAGACACTCATTTTTTGTGATTGTATTGGTTTTTAATACTAAGGAATCAAAATCCTATCTCCGCCAAATTTTGGTTCAACTCCGAAAATAAGGTCCCAATATACTTTTGCTTTTGCCAGATATTCCCGGAGATTGGTCTTTAAGCCTGCATATTTGTTCACATCGGGAGCATTATATCCGAACGCTTCCATTCCGTTTTTCCTGGCCAGGAAAACAGCTCTTTCATTATGGAATTTCTGTGAAATGATGACCACCTGGGTCTGTCCGAAGATATCTTTCGCCCGGACCACTGAATCCAGCGTTCTGAATCCGGCATGATCCATATAGATTCTGTCCTGTGGAACACCCTGCTGTATCAGAGCTAACTGCATATCTTCCGGCTCGTTATAGTCTTCGGTGCTGTTGTCACCACTTACGATAATATATTGGATCTTTCCGCTTTTATAAAGTTCTGCGGCTGCCTGGATCCGGTTATAGAAGTAAGCATTGGGCATTCCGTTGCTGAGGGTTTTTCCTGTTCCCAGGAGCAGCCCTGTTTTGGTGGTTGGAACATCAGCAATCCTGTCTGAAACGAACGTGCTGCTTTCCTGCCTGATGCTGTAATTGGCCCAGACTATAAAAATAATTCCTGCCACCAGAAGAAGCAGGAAAATTTTAAAAATATTTTTGATTGTTTTTTTCATCAGGGATTATTTTTAAAATTCAAGGCCGTTAGGGAAAGCCTTTTTTCTGAAAATTAATAATAATGCAGCTCCTACAGTAATTGCTGAATCAGCTACGTTGAAGATATATTTGAAGAATTCAATATGCTTACCGCCAATCAGAGGAACATTTTCAGGAACCGTCCAGTCTACAAGAGGGAAATGAAGCATATCCACAACACAACCCTTCATGAAAGCCGAATAGCCGTTCCCGAACGGGACAATTTTAGAAATTCCGCCATATCCTATCCACCGGTCGATGCTTGGATCGTATACCGTTCCGCTGTCGAAGATCAATCCATAAAACATGCCGTCAATAATATTACCGATGGCTCCGGCAAAGATGATGGCCATTGGAATTAAAAGATAATTGGAAGCCCCTTCTTTCAGCCATTTCTTGAACATGTATACCATTCCCCCGATCAGGAAAAGTCTCAGGATAACGAGAAAGTATTTTCCGATGATCCCTCCGAAATGAAGTCCGTAGGCCATTCCTGGATTTTCAACAAAAGTCAGTTTGAAACCCGGTAAAACAGAAATACTGTCATCCAGGTTAAAATGGGTTTTAATATAAATTTTTGAAGCCTGGTCAATAAATAACACCAACAATGTTATTGCTAAAATCTTTTTCATTACAGTCCTTTAGGTTTTGACGGTTTTGAAGCGGGTTTTACGTTCTTATTGTCGCTCGCTTTTTTGATGACTTTCTGGCCGTTAAACGAACTTTTCACATGGGCTTTTTCAAACTTGATGTTCATTTCTTTCAGGACACTTTTCAGTGCGCTAAGCTCCATAGGATTTTTAGGATGTACGATGATCGATTCCATTTTCTTAATTTAATTTTTTACATTTTGGACAATTCGTCAAGCCGTTTCCGGTCTTTGGCAGACAGGTCGTTCACTCCGTTTTTGCCCATTTTGCTTAAAAGCCTGTCGATTTCTTTTTCCCGCTCACGCCGGTCAGAATTAAACTGATCATCCATCGTATAGTTTTTGTGCTGAACCGGGGAAAACCTGTTCCTGATCCATTCCCTGTTGAAAAACAGCAGGGCTGCCGCTACGATAATAACCAGAATAATGACTTCGCTCATGGGTATACATTAAAAATTAGGTTTATAAAGTATCCGTGAATACGTTATAAACCCAATATTATTTTACAGACCTTACGGTTTTTATTTCTGCATATTTTTCGCTTCGATGCTCAGTGTAGCATGGGGAACAGCCAGAAGTCTTTCTTTAGGAATAAGTTTCCCTGTTACTCTGCATACCCCGTATGTTTTGTTTTCAATCCTAATCAAAGCATTTTTTAGGTCACGCACGAATTTTTCCTGTCTTCCTGCCAAAATAGAATTCTGTTCTTTGCTCAGCGTCTCTGCACCTTCTTCAAAAGCCTTGAAAGTAGGGGAAGTATCATCGGTACCGTTATTCTGGTCGTTGATGAAACTTTCTCTGATCAGCTGAAGATCTTTTTCAGCTTTTTCTATTTTTTCTTTAATAATCGCTTTAAATTCCTGTAAATCAGCATCGCTGTATCTAACTCTTTCGTCTGACATATTCTTTTCTCTTTTTTAATAAAATTATGAAATGGAATTTGAAATACAATAACTATATGTTAATTTTTTTCGATATTTATCTTAAAACTAACCTCATCTATTTCGATTTCGTTAAAATTTGAAAGTGAAGATACAATTTCTATTTTACTTGACAAGACCTCAGATGAAATATATTCCTCATTTTTCTTAATATCCTCCATGAAAGGTGAGTTTTCTTCCATAAAGATATTAATCCGGTCAGTCAGTTCGAAATCTTTATCTTTTCGCAGGTTCTGGATTCTGTTGATGAATTCCCTTGCGATTCCTTCAGATTTTAACTCATCTGTTAACGTCAAATCTAATGCCACAGTTGTTTTTCCATCGGAAGTAACCGTCCATCCCGGGATATCTTTTGTAGAAATTTCCACATCGTCAAGTGTAATTTCATATCCCTGGATCTCAATTTTTCCTTCTTTTTCAAGAGTGGAAATCTGTTCTGCACTAAAGTCGGTGATCGCTCCGCCTACTGTTTTCATGTCTTTCCCTAATTTAGGACCTAAGGCTTTGAAGTTCGGCTTGATCTGTTTTATAATTAAATGTGATGCCTCCTCAGCGTTGATGAGCTGTAATTCTTTTACATTTACTTCCTGCTTGATCAGGTCGGCAACCGCTAAAATCTGTTCTTCCGTTTTCTTATCTAAAACAGGGATCAGTACTCTCTGAAGCGGCTGTCTTACTTTCAGGCTTTCCGCACGTCTGATGGATAATACCAGACTTGTGATGGTCTGTGCTAAATGTGTTTTTTCAACCAGATCCTGATCAATCAGGCTTTCATCAGCTACCGGGAAATCCGTTAAGTGTACAGATTCGGAGTTTTCTTTTCCGGTTACCTTGTTCAGATCCTGATACAGCTGATCCATAAAGAACGGTGCAATCGGAGCAGATAGTTTGGCCACCACCTCAAGGCAGGTATATAACGTCTGGTAAGCAGAGATCTTATCATCAGAATAATCTCCTTTCCAGAAACGTCTTCTGCATAATCTTACATACCAGTTACTTAGATTGTCATTCACAAAAGTATTGATGGCTCTGGCCACTCTTGTCGGCTCATAATCTTCGTAGAATGCTTTTACTTCTTTAATCAGAAGATTCAGCTCAGAAAGGATCCACCGGTCGATTTCCGGACGGTTCTCCACATCTTTTTCCGAATAAGTAAATCCGTCAACATTCGCATACAAAGCAAAGAATGAGTAGGTATTGTAAAGGGTTCCGAAGAATTTTCTTCTTACCTCGTCAATTCCTTCCTTATCAAATTTCAGATTTTCCCAGGGATTGGAATTGGAAATCATATACCAACGGGTAGCATCCGGTCCGTATACAGAAAGAGTTTCAAACGGATCTACTGCATTTCCTTTGGATTTTGACATTTTCAGCCCGTTTTTATCCAGAACAAGCCCGTTACTCATTACGTTTTTATAAGCAACAGAGTCAAAAACAGCCGTTCCGATCGCATGAAGGGTATAGAACCATCCACGCGTCTGGTCAACACCTTCCGCAATGAAATCTGCCGGGAATGCTTTGTGGTTGTCAATCATTCCCTTGTTCTCGAAAGGATAATGCAATTGAGCATAAGGCATTGAACCTGAATCGAACCAAACGTCAATCAGATCACTCTCACGCTTCATAGCTTTTCCGGAATCAGAAATCAGGACTACTTTATCCACGATATTCTTGTGAAGATCCACAAGTTCGTAATTGGATTCAGACATGTCTCCGATCACAAAACCTTTGAATGGGTTTTCAGGCATTAATCCTGCGGCAACCGATTTCTCGATTTCGTTGTATAGCTCTTCTATGGAGCCTATAATCTTTTCCTCCTTCAGATCCTCTGTTCTCCAGATGGGTAATGGGATGCCCCAATATCTTGAACGGGATAAGTTCCAGTCGTTCACATTCTCCAGCCAGTTGGCAAAACGGCCTTCTCCTGTGGATTTCGGCTTCCAGTTGATTTCCTTATTCAGCTCAACCAGTCTGTCCTTTACGGCCGTCATCTTTACAAACCATGAATCCAGCGGATAGTATAATACCGGTTTGTCTGTTCTCCAGCAATGTGGATAAGAGTGGACATATTTCTCTACTTTGAAGGCCTTGTTTTCTGTTTTCAACAGGATGGCAAGTTCTACATCCCATGATTTTTCAGGGGCAGTTCCTTCATCGTAATATTCGTTTTTGATATACTTTCCTGAGAATAATTCAGGAACATTTTCTCCCTGGATAAATCTTCCCTGTAAATCTACCAACGGAACAAGACTGTCATTTTCGTCTTTTACCAGCATTGGAGGAATCTCAGGCTGAGCCATTTTAGCAACTCTGGCATCATCAGCACCAAAAGTAGGCGCTGTATGTACGATTCCGGTACCATCCTCAGTGGTGACAAAATCACCTAAGATGACTCTGAAAGCATTTTCAGGATTATCGTTTGGCGTAAACCAAGGGACTAATTGCTCATATCTGGTGTCGACAAGTTTTTCTCCCGTGAATTCCTTCAGAATTCTGAAAGGAATCACCTTGTTTTCAGGAGTATAGCTGGCAAAATCCTCATCGGTTCCTTCTGCATATTTTTTACCGAAAACCTTAGGCAAAAGAACGCTTGATAATACAACGGTTATCGGTTCAAAAGTATATTGGTTAAAAGTTTTTACCAAAACATATTCAATATCTCTGCCTACGGTAAGTGCCGTGTTGGATGGCAGCGTCCATGGAGTGGTCGTCCATGCAAGGATGTGTACGTCTCCATCCACATCGCTGAACAGGGCCGATGAATCTTTCTTAACCTTAAACTGAGCTACAACCGTAGTATCGGAAACATCATGATAAGTTCCCGGCATATTTAATTCCGCAGAAGAAAGTCCGGTTCCTGCTTTCGGTGAGTAAGGCTGGATGGTATAGCCTTTATACAACAGGTTTTTGTCATATAGCTGCTTCAACAGCCACCATACCGTTTCCATATATTTGGATTTGTAGGTGATGTACGGATCGTCCAGATCTACCCAATATCCGATTTTTTCGGTAAGGTTGTTCCAGACGTCAGTATAGCGCATTACCGCCTCACGGCACGCCTTGTTATAGTCTTCAATAGAGATCTTTTTGCCAATATCTTCTTTAGTAATTCCTAATTCTTTTTCTACGCCCAGTTCCACAGGAAGTCCATGTGTATCCCAACCCGCTTTACGGAAAACCTGTTTCCCGTTCTGCGTCTGGAAACGACAGAAAATATCCTTTAATGCTCTGGCCATTACGTGGTGAATTCCGGGCATACCGTTTGCTGAAGGCGGACCTTCATAAAAAACAAACTCGGGATGGCCCTCGCGGATCTCAACACTTTTACTGAACGTTTTATTCTGTTTCCAGAATTCTGCTACATGGTCGGCTACGTCAATAAGGTTGAGGTTTTTGTATTCTTTAAATTGGCTCATTGTAAATATCTCAATATCGTTGATTAATTAAGTCTGCAAATTTAGTGAATTTTGTCGGTTTATAAGATATGTTTTTCCGGGGATATTTTCATTAAAAAGTTCAAGCTCAGAAATATAAATGGAGAAAGAGGAAAAAAGCGAATGGTGAATGATGAACAGGTCAATTTTAATGCGGTTATTGATAAGAAAATTCCGGACTTTTAATTTAGAATCTATGGAATTTAACCCGAAGAATTTGTAATGGCCATTTATTTCATTCACCTGAGTTCAAAATATTTCCATGTTTTATCTGAAAAGGGTCAAAAAAACTGCTTCATCAGACAAATCTGCGGGAAACAAAATTAAAAATTCGTATATTTAAATGGACCTAAACCCAAATGCTGTATGAAAATCCTCAATAAACTTGCGCTCATTGTTTGTTTCCTGACTGGCGCCATCATATCGGCCCAGAAAAATTATCCGCAGAACTATTTCAGGAATCCCCTGAATATCCCTATGCAGCTGGCCGCGAATTTCGGAGCGGTCCGGACCAATCATTTTCATATGGGCCTGGACCTGAGAACAAACAGCAGGGAAAACCTGCCGGTGGTGGCTGCCGCAGAAGGCTATGTAAGCAGGATCAAAGTTGAACGGTACGGTTTTGGAAATGCGGTATACATTACCCACCCGAACGGTTATACCACGGTGTATGCACATCTGAACAAATATTACGACAAGCTGGATGAATATGTAAAAGAAAAACAATACAAAGACGAACAATGGGAACAGGATATTGCTTTCCGGCCCGGGCAGTTTCCGGTGACGAAAGGCCAGTTGATTGCTCTGAGTGGAAACACAGGCGGTTCAGCCGGCCCCCATCTGCATTTTGAAATACGGGATACCCAAACGGAAGAATGTCTTAATCCTTTATTGTTCGGATTTAATATTCCGGATACTGTAGCCCCGATCATCAGCGGATTGTATTGGTATGACCGGAGATTCAGTACCTATGAGCCGGGAGCTAACGGAATTGCTGTTAAAAAAAACGGAAATGCTTATACTTCGGAGGTGATCCGGGTGAATTCTCCATCTATAAGTTTTGGAATAAAAGCAGTAGATAAAGCGAATCAGGGATTTAATCTTGGAATTTACCAGGCAGAATTATTCATGGACGGGAAGCTGATATATGGTTTTTCTATTGACAAGGTCAGTTATGATGATACCCGTTATCTGAACGGCTGTATCGATTATCCTAAATTCATCCGGGACAAAACGGGAATTCAGCATTTATCTTCCTTACCGGGAATGAAACTTCAGCATTACAGCCTTCCCAACCTATCGGGGATCATCAGTCTTCAGGATGAAGAAGTGCATAATATTGAAATTGTTCTGAAGGATGTCAATGGAAACACAAGCCGGCTGACTACAAAAGTTCAGCTCAATAAAGCCGGTGACAGGATCTCTTCTACGGATAAAACCTTAGTGGCTGGCGAAGGAAAAACGTTTGCTACAGATCATGCAGAACTCCGTTTCAGTAAAAATGCCGTTTATGATGCGGTCAATTTCAATATGGTTGAAAAACCTTCAACCGAAACGGGAGTTATTTCCCATCATATTATTCTGAACAGCCCTTATATTCCTGTTCACGACGATTATATCGTGAAAATAAAACCTGACAGAACCCTTACCAGAGAAGAAAAAGATAAAACAGTGATTGTTCTGGATTATGGCAGTGATACCAAAACGGTGCAGGGAAAATGGAACGGAGATTGGATAGAAGGACTGTTCGACAGGCTGGGTACCGTAAAATTAGTGGTAGACAACAATGTACCTTCGGTTTCTCCGGTATGGAAAGAGGGAGCACCTGTGAGTAGTGGTTCTCTACGTCTGAAAGGAGCAACGAAGGTCGGGGATATTGTTTCGTTCCGGGCGGAGCTGGATGGAAAATGGCTTCGGTTTGCCCGTGTGAAAGATGATTTTGTTTATTTTTTTGATGAAAAATGTCCGAAAAATTCAGGACTGCATACTCTGAAAGTAATGACCATCAACACTGCAGGAAACTCCAATACACAAACGTTTACTTTTCAAAGGTGAAATATTGGCCGTAAAAACCACCAGAGTATTGAAGGTTTTGCTTAAAATCGTCAATAGATTTTACCCGATACATGATACAATTTAATACATTTGCTCAAAATTAAAATCATTGGACTTTCATCCGACTATAGAGAAATCAGACCTTAAAGAAATAAAAAAGTTTCAGGAGCAGAAGCTTCAGGAGCTTATCACCTATCTTGAGGCACATTCGCCTTTTTATCAGAAACTGTTCAGGGAAAACCATATCAATCCTGCGGATATCTGTACTCTGGAAGATCTCCAGAAGATTCCTACGACGACTAAGAATGATCTTCAGCAGCATAATGATGATTTTTTCTGTATTCCGCAAACAAGTATCGTTGATTACAGCACTACATCCGGAACTTTAGGGGATCCGGTAACCTTCGGATTGTCGGATGGTGATCTGGAAAGGCTGGCCTATAATGAAGCGATCTCTTTTGCCTGTGCAGGAATTCAGAAAGGAGACGTGGTACAGATGATCACAACGATCGATAAAAGATTTATGGCAGGGCTTGCCTATTTTCTGGGATTGAGAAAAATGGGAGCCAGTGTAGTAAGGATGGGACCCGGTATTCCGGAGCTGCAATGGGATTCTATTTTCCGGTACCGCCCTAAATATCTGATCACCGTGCCTTCTTTCCTTCTTAAAATGATCGATTTTGCCGAGAAAAATGGTCTGGATTATAAAAATTCCAGCGTTTACGGGGCAGTATGTATCGGAGAGAGTATCAAGAACCAGGATTTTACAGATAACATTCTTTCGCAGAAGATCAAAGAAAAATGGAATATTAAGCTGTTTTCTACCTATGCATCCACAGAAATGAGTACCGCTTTTACTGAATGTGAATTCCAGAACGGCGGACATCATCACCCGGAGCTGATCATTACCGAAATTTTAGATGATCATGAAGAGCCCGTAAAGGAGGGAGAAAGCGGGGAGTTGACGATTACCACATTAGGGGTAGAAGCCATTCCTTTGCTCCGCTTCAGAACCGGAGATATTGTAAAAGCGCATCATGAACCGTGTGCATGCGGAAGGAATACGTTGAGGCTGGGACCTGTGGTGGGAAGAAAACAACAGATGATCAAATACAAAGGAACTACGTTGTATCCGCCGGCTATGAATGATATTTTAAATGATTTCAACGGAATTCTATGCTATCAGATCGTTATTCAGTCTAATGAAATCGGATTGGATGAAATTATCATTAAGCTGAGTACTGAGAATTACCACGAAAATTTTGTGAGTGAAGTCAGAGATCACTTCCGGGCGAAACTTAGGGTCAGTCCGAAGATTGAAATCGTTGATTTTGAAACCTTATCCAGGATTGTTTTCCATCCCAACAGTAGAAAACCTATTACGTTTATTGATCTGAGATGAAAAATATAAATTAAAATAACGGTCTGATATCAAATGTGATATGAAAGTTAAAATTCATGTTTCAGCGTGAGAGTTTTTGGTTTATATTCGTGCTTTAATTTAATAAAATCATAAATTGTGAAAAAATTATTATCATTTATACTGGCCATGACAGTATCTGTTGCTGCGATGGCTCAAAAGTTTGATATCCAGAGCGGAGATCTTAAGTTTTTGAAAGGAGTGGAGACTCTGAATGTTGTTTTTGATTACTCAGAGATGAAGCTGATGAAAGAAAACTTTACGGAAGCTGAATATGTTTCCAAAAGAGTTGATGAACTGAATAAAAAGGCCGAAGGCAGCGGTGACTTGTGGAAAAAACAATGGGCAAAAAGTAAAGAAGATCTATGGAATCCCAAATTTATTATGATATTCAATAACGTCCTTTCAAAGGAGAATGTGAATACGAAGATGAAGGAAAACACCAGCAGTCCGTATACGTTAAAGGTAAAAGTAAAATGGATTTATGCAGGTTGGGATGCCGGAATTATGAAGCAGCCGGCTAAAGTTACCACTCAGCTTACGTTCATAGACCATGCTACCAAAAAAGTGATGTGTGATATAGAAAGTTCCGACGCTCCCGGAAATCAGTGGGGAAGTAACTTCAATAACGAATCCAGAATCGGGGAAGGTTTTGCAAAAACAGCAAAAACACTGGCTCAAAAAATAGAAAAAGAGGTAAAATAAATGATAAAAGATCGCGTTGGCGGTCTTTTTTTATGGTTGTTTTTGATATATATTTACGCTTCAAATTCAATAACCATGAAAAAATTATTACTGCTGTTGTTAGCGACAGTCACAACCTCGGTTTTTGCCCAGAATAAAATCAATTTCGACTGGGGAAACTTCGACTTCCTGAAAGACCAGACTGAAGTGAATGTTCAGATGAAATTCGATCATGCTCTATTCCATGAACAAAATTTAACCGAAGCAGAATACCTTCAGAAAAGGAAGGATGATATTACTGCTAAAAAAGGAGAAGCTGTCTGGGAAAACTGGATTTCTCAGTGGGAAAAATGTAAAACTTCCGGATACCTTGACTATTTTATGAATGGAATCAATAAAAAATCCAAAAAAGTGGTTTTTAAGAGTGATGCCAAAACAAAATATACCCTGATTATTGATACCAAATGGGTATATGCAGGATGGTATGGCGGATTTATCGGTTCTCAGGAAGGAAAGCTGACTTCAGACCTTACTTTTGTGGAAACGGATAATCCTTCAAAGGTCATCATGAAGCTGCAGGGAGATAAAATTTTAGGAAAAAAATCGAATAATGATATTTCCTGGGAATACGGAAGAATTGCCGCGGCTTATGAATCTACCGGAAAACTGTTGGGAAAAGCCATCAATGAAGAAGTGAAATAATGTTCAGTTTAATTCTTTAATATAAAAACGGCCTGAAAATTCAGACCGTTTTTTTTATGATTGTTCCTGCTGTTGCTCTTTTTCAAGTTTGATGAGGTTGGCAAGGTTTTTAATAACAGTATCATGTTTCTTTACAAATGGGTTCTCCTTATTCCAAACGTATCCGGCGAGTACAGCACAGATCTTTTTCTTAACGTCAGGATTTTCCGGCTGATGAAAAAACAGCTCCTGAAGATTTCCGGTATACCATTCCTTTACATAGGTGGTGAAAACATCTACCCCATATAAAATATAATCAGTATACTCAGTCTGCCAGTCGATTTTCTCTCCATTCAGCTGTCTTAAGGCCAGTTTTGCGGCCAGCATTCCGGATTCCGTTGCAAAAGCCATTCCCGATGAGAAAACAGGATCCAGAAACTCTGAAGCGTTTCCGGTAAGGGCAAAGCCATCACCATATAATTTTTTTACAGAACAGGAATAATCTTTCAGATGTCTCGGTTCAAAAAGGAAGTCCACATCTCCGAAACGTTTCACATAATAATCGGAAAGGGAAATCGCTTTCCTTAAAGCTTCTGCAGTATCGCCGTTTTCAGAAAGCTTATCGATATATTCAGTGGGACCTACGATTCCCAGACTTGTATTTCCGTTAGAGAAAGGAATAACCCAAAGCCATACTTCCGTTTCTATAATATCAAAAGAAATTAATGTTCCTTCTTCACCTTCCTCTCTGTTGATATCTTTCACATGGGAGAAAATAGCAGAATGTGGAGACAGTTTTGAAGGTTTTTCAAGATCCAGCAGGCGCGGAAGAACACGGCCATAACCACTGGAATCGATCACAAATTTAGCGTGAATCTCTTTGGTTTCCCCATCTTTATTTTTTACTGTTGTCATAGAATCTGTTCCGTTGAACTCAATTCCGATGACTTCCGTTTCAAATTCCAGATCAATACCTTTGCTGATCACTTCCTGAGCCAGTGTATTATCAAAATCAGCTCTCGGTACCTGCCAGGTCCAGTCCCAGCCTTCCCCGAACTTATTGCTGAAATCAAAAATGCAGACCTCGTCACCACGAAGGAAACGCGCTCCCAGTTTTTTCTCGAAACCCATCTTATCCAATGCAGGGAAAAGACCGGCCTCATCAAAATGATCCATGACCCTCGGTATCAGACTTTCGCCCACTACCAGTCTCGGGAACTTTGTCTTTTCGACAACTTTTACGCTGATATTGTTCTTCTTTAAGTATGAAGAAGATACGCATCCGGAAGGTCCAGCACCGATTACGAGAACATCAACAAATTCTTTGCTCATCTTTGATTTTTTATTTTAATAATAACTTTTATCTTTGCCGCAAAATTAGTGACAAATAATTAATATTTTACAAAATTATCAACTATTACTTTTAATTGATGAAAATAAATAACTTTTTACAACTGAAGGATTTTCAAAAGATCATTATTGAAAACGAAAAAATAGAACTGGACGGAGAGCTTTTAGACAGAGTGGAAACAAGTTTTCAGTTTTTAAAGGAATTTTCAAAAAATAAAGTAATATATGGAGTAAACACGGGTTTCGGGCCTATGGCACAATTCAAGATCAGTGATGAAGATACCCACCAGCTTCAGTATAACCTTATCCGAAGCCATTCTTCAGGCATTGGAAATCCGTTGCCTGCACAGGAAGTAAAAGCCTGTATGCTGGCCAGGCTGAATACGCTTTCTCTGGGAAATTCAGGGGTACATCAGTCTGTGGTACATCTTCTTACGGAACTGATCAACCGGGATATTACTCCTCTGATCTTTGAACACGGAGGGGTAGGAGCAAGCGGCGACCTTGTACAGCTGGCACACCTTGCTTTAGTCCTGATTGGTGAAGGAGAGGTTTTTTATAAAGGCGAAAGAAAACAGACGAAGGAAGTTTTTGAAACCGAAGGTCTGGAACCTGTGAAAGTAGAGATCCGCGAAGGTCTTGCTTTAATGAACGGAACGTCTGTCATGTCAGGAATAGGTATTGTAAATGCCTATAAAGCCAATCAGCTTACGGAAATCTCAATCCGGCTTTCCTGTGCCATTAATGAAATTGTACAGGCTTATGACGATCATCTTTCTGAAGCGCTGAACGGAACTAAAAAACACTACGGACAACAGAAAGTAGCCGAAAGAATGAGGGCTCATCTGGCAGACAGCCAACTGATCAGAAAAAGAGAAGACCACCTTTATACCCATTTTGAAGAGCAGGAAAAAGTATTCAAAGAAAAAGTTCAGGAATATTATTCATTACGATGTGTTCCGCAGATTCTGGGACCTGTTCTGGATACCCTGGAATATACGGAAAACGTTCTTGAAAACGAGATCAATTCTGCCAACGACAACCCGATCATTAATGTAGAAGATCAGCATGTATATCACGGAGGAAACTTCCACGGAGATTACATTTCTCTGGAAATGGACAAACTGAAAATTGTGGTGACCAAGCTGACGATGCTGGCAGAAAGGCAGTTGAACTATCTTCTGAACTCAAAAATCAACGAAATCTTGCCTCCTTTTGTAAATTTAGGTAAATTAGGGTTTAATTTCGGGATGCAGGGCGTTCAGTTTACCGCAACGTCTACTACCGCAGAAAGCCAGATGCTGTCGAATTCCATGTATGTACACAGTATTCCTAATAATAATGACAATCAGGATATTGTAAGCATGGGAACCAATGCGGCGGTCATCTGCAGAAAAGTAATTGAAAATGCCTTTGAAGTACTGGCGATTGAAGCCATTACCATTATTCAGGCTATTGAATATCTTGGGTTCCAGGATAAGATTTCGTCTTCTACCAAAGAACTTTATGACGAGATCAGAAAGATTATTCCGGCATTCTCCAGCGATATGGTGATGTATCCGTATCTGGAAGATGTGAAAAAATATTTAAAGACCATGTAACTATCCGCGATAGTGAATTGTCAATAAACTAAGGATTAAAAAACAACTTAAAAAAACTAAAACTAAACAGCTAACACATGAAATGTGCAATTGTAACGGGCGGCTCCAGAGGTATCGGCAGGGCAGTCTGTCTGAAACTGGCAGAAGAAAAAAACTATCATATACTGATTAACTATGCTTCCAATGAAGCAGCAGCTAAAGAAACTCTGGCAAAAGTCCGGGAGCTTGGGGCTACAGGAGAAATTCTGAAGTTTGATGTAGCCAGCGCTGACGAAACCCAAACCGTGCTTACAGAATGGCAGGAACGTAATCCTGACGCTTTGGTAGAAGTTATTGTGAACAATGCAGGAATTACCAGGGATGGGCTTTTCATGTGGATGCAGAATGATGACTGGACGAGCGTGATCAATACCAGTCTGAACGGATTTTTTAATGTAACCAACTTTTTCATCCAGAAACTGCTTCGTAACAAATACGGAAGAATCATCAATATGGTATCTGTTTCGGGAGTAAAAGGAACAGCCGGGCAAACGAATTATTCTGCGGCAAAAGGCGCTTTGGTAGGAGCTACAAAAGCACTGGCCCAGGAAGTTGCCAAGAGAAATATTACGGTAAATGCAGTGGCTCCGGGATTCATCAGAACAGATATGACCCAGGATTTCAACGAAGAAGAGCTTAAAGCAATGATTCCTGCCAACAGATTCGGCGAAGCGGATGAAGTGGCAGATCTGGTAGCCTTCCTGGCATCAAGGAAAGCTTCTTATATCACAGGAGAAGTAGTGAACATCAACGGGGGGATTTACTCATAAATAACGTAACCAATATAATAAAGTATCAATTGATGTTTCATCGTAAAGATGAGGACATTGTCAGAATGATACATTGTTAAATTAATATAGCAAATGGAAAATAGGGTTGTAATTACCGGAATGGGAATTTATTCTTGCATCGGGACCTCTTTGGAAGAAGTCAGAGAATCCCTATATCAAGGACGATCCGGTATTGCTTTAGTACAGGAAAGAAAAGAATTCGGATTCAGATCAGGCCTTACGGGAGTGGTTCCGAAACCGGATCTTAAAAACCTTCTCAACAGACGCCAGCGCGTAAGTATGGGCGAGGAAAGCGAATATGCTTACCTGGCAACAGTAGATGCTTTACAGCAGGCAGGCATCAGCCAGGAATTTCTGGATGCCCATGAAGTGGGTATTTTATACGGAAACGACAGTGTTTCTCAGGCAGTAGTTGAATCTATTGATATTGCCAGAGAAAAAAAAGATACTACATTGATGGGGTCGGGAGCGATCTTCAAATCAATGAATTCTACGGTAACGATGAACCTTTCAACCATATTCAGGCTGAAGGGGATCAATCTTACCATCAGTGCAGCCTGTGCCAGCGGTTCCCATTCTCTGGGGCTTGCTTACATGATGATTAAAAACGGTTTTCAGGAAATGATCATTTGTGGAGGCGCACAGGAAACCAACAAATATTCTATGGCCAGTTTTGACGGTCTGGGAGTATTTTCCGTAAGAGAAGATGAGCCTACCAGGGCATCAAGGCCTTTTGATACCGCAAGAGATGGTCTTATCCCAAGTGGAGGAGCGGCTTCTCTGGTGGTGGAGAGTCTGGAATCGGCACAAAGAAGGGGAGCACCCATCATCGCAGAGATCATCGGATACGGATTTTCTTCCAATGGCGGACATATTTCAACCCCGAATGTAGATGGCCCAGCTCTGGCAATGGACAGAGCTTTGAAACAATCAGGATTAAAACCTGAAGATATCGATTACATCAATGCCCATGCTACCTCCACTCCAATCGGAGATGCCAATGAAGCAAAGGCTATTTTTGAGATCTTTGGAGGAGAAGTGCCGGTAAGTTCTACCAAGTCTATGACCGGTCATGAATGCTGGATGGCTGGTGCCAGTGAAGTTATTTACTCTATTCTGATGATGCAGAACAGTTTCGTTGCCCCGAATATCAATCTGGAAAACCCTGACGATGAGGCACAAAAGATAAATTTAGTCGCAAAAACGAAAAATCAAAAAATTGATGTATTTTTGTCGAATTCTTTCGGATTTGGGGGAACCAACTCCGCGCTTATCGTAAAAAAATTTGATTAAAAACATGGAAAGGGAAAAAATTGTTGCCATCGTTAATGATTTCTTAGTTAATGAATTTGAAGTGGATGGTGATGAGATCAGCAATGATGCCAACCTTAAAAGCACCCTGGGCTTAGACAGTCTGGATTATATTGATATGGTTGTGGTTATTGAATCTAATTTCGGAGTGAAATTAGGAGAAGCAGACTTTAAGAAAATGGTCACCTTTGACGATTTCTACACCACAATAGAAAATAAGATCGCTGAAAAAAACGCGTAATTATCGATTGAATCTTTATTCTTTAAAAAAATGTACCATACAATAATGTAGCAGTGTACCCATGAAAAATGGTATACTGCTATATTGGTAAATAACAGCTATGAACAAATGGAAAGGTAAATCTAAAGGAACCATAACCGGATACAGAATATTCGTCTGGTGTATTAGAAATATCGGAATCCGGAGTTCATATTTTGTGCTTTATTTTGTTGCTTCCTATTACTTTCTGTTTCTGAACAGGAGCAACCGCTATATCTTTTATTATTTTCAGAAGAGACTCCACTACGGATACTGGAAGGCCAAACTTTCCGTGTTCAGAAGCTATTTTGTTTTTGGAAAGGTTCTGATCGATAAAACGGCTATTTCTGCCGGATTAAGGGAAAAGTACACCTATGAATTTGACGGAATAGAGAACCTCCGGAATCTTCTGGACCAGAAGAAAGGCGGAGTCCTCATCAGTGCCCACATCGGAAATTTTGAAATTGCCGAACACTTTTTTGCCGATATCGATTTCGACTGTCAGATCAATCTGGTGACGACCGACCAGGAGGTAACCGTTATTAAAGAGTATCTGGAAACCGTTGCCGTAAAAAAGAGCAATATCAAATTCATTTATGTGAAAGAGGATATGTCGCATATCTTCGACATCAATCAGGCCTTATCAAACAATGAGCTGATCTGTTTTACCGGAGACCGCTATTTTGAAGGTTCCAAATTTCTGGAGGCCGATCTGTTGGGGAAAAGTGCAAAATTTCCGGCGGGTCCTTTTCTTATCGCTTCCCGTCTTGGTGTTCCGGTGGTGTATGTGTATGTGATGAAAGAAAAAAATCTTCACTATCACCTGTATGCCAGAGTGGCTCAGAATATTAAAAACCGTGATTCTCAGGGGCTTCTCAATTCTTATGTGCAGAATCTGGAATCTATGATTACGAAATATCCGCTTCAATGGTTCAATTATTTTGATTTTTGGGATGATATTGATTAATTTTTCTAATTTTATCCCCGAAAACTAAATAACAGAACTCAAATCATTTGGAAAACCGGATTCTGAGAAAAATAAAGATTAAAATTATTTCCCGATTCCTTATTCTGAATTTTTTTAAATTTAAAAGCACACAACTTTTCTCCTTTGAAAAAAGAATACGACATACTTGTGATCGGCAGCGGATTGGGAGGTCTTGTTTCGGCTCTTATTTTGGCGAAAGAAGGCCTGAAAGTGTGTGTGCTCGAAAAAAATAACCAATATGGAGGAAATCTTCAGACTTTTTCGAGAGATAAGCTGATCTTTGATACGGGGGTTCATTATCTGGGCGGACTCTCAAAAGGGCAGAACCTTCATCAGTTTTTCTCATATCTGGAGATCATGGAGGACCTGGAGCTTCGTCAGATGGATGAGGACGGCTATGACAGAATAAGCTTTGGAAATGAAGAGATTGAATATCCTCACGCACAGGGCTACGAAAACTTTATCGAACAGCTTACCGCTCATTTTCCCGGTGAAAAAGAAAATCTTGAAAACTATTGTGAAGAAATTCAATATGTCTGCGGACAGTTCCCAAGGTATCATGTCGTAGGAAAAGACAGTTATAATGAAGAGATTCTCCATCTCAATACCAAAAGGTTCATAGAATCTGTAACGCAGAATAAGAAATTGCAGTCTGTACTGCTGGGATCCAATTTTTTATATGCCGGTGATTCCGAGAACATCCCGTTTTATGTACATGCCCTTACGGTCAACTCTTATATCCAGAGTGCTTATAAATGTGTAAAAGGAGGAAGCCAGATCTCAAAACTGCTGATCAGGAAACTCCGTCAGTATGGGGCTGAGGTTCATAAACATGCTGAGGTTTCTGCATTCGTTTTCAGTGAAAATGATCTTTTAACTTCAGTGAAAACCAGAAACGGGAATGAATATTTGGCAAAAAAATTCATCTCCAATATTGAAATACGCTCTGCTATACGGCTTATAGGAGAAGAAAGGCTGAAAAAGTCCTTTCTAAACAGAGTCATGAGCTGGCAGCCTGTGTCTTCATGTTTCAGTATTTATCTGGTCCTGAAACCGGGTTCTGTACCGAATTTCAATTATAACCTGTATCATTACAATTCTGAAGAACAGGTCTGGAATGCCTCCCGGTATCAGAAAGAATACTGGCCGGAGACCTATATGCTTTCCTCTACGCCTTCAAAGCTCCATCCTGAATATGCCGAAAGCCTTACGGCAATCTCCTATATGGATTTTGATGAGGTGAAAGGGTGGGAGAAAACAGTAAATACCGTGGCAGATGAACATGAGCGCGGAAATTCCTATGAACAGTTCAAGCTGGGAAAAGCAGAAAGAATGATTGAAGCTCTGGAAAGAAAGATTCCCAACCTCAGAAATGCCATAAAGAGTGTATATACCTCTTCGCCGCTTTCCTACCGTGATTATATCGGCAGTTTTGAAGGAAATATGTACGGATATATGAAAAGCTCCGATAATCCGTTAAAAACAATGGTTTCCCCAAGAACGAAAATCGATAACCTGTTCCTGACCGGGCAGTCTGTGAATATGCACGGAATTCTTGGAGTTACAATAGGCGCTTTCAATACCTGTGCAGAAATTCTGGGAAAGGAACATCTGGATGAACGGCTGAACCAAATGATTAAGGACCATGAAAAATAATAACAGACTCTCTGCCCTATATCTGGGAATTTATCTGATTCTCGTCCTTAGCCTTGTTTCATGCGGGGTTTCAAAATCTGTCCGCCATATTCCTGATATCAGTCGCTATTCCCTGGAAACTCCAAAGGTTGATCAAATCAATGATTCAACATTCAGCTTTAACCGTAATTATCTGACAAAGAATAAACAGCAGCTGTGGGAACTGTATATCAAAGGAAATCCGTTACAGCTGGGCTATAATAACGGCGCTTTGGCCCAGGGACTGATGCAGCGTCAGGAAGAGATCTTTTTTTCCAAAGTGGAAGGATTTGTTCCGTCAAAATTTAAGCAAAAACTGCTGCGCGGATTTCTCAAGTGGTACAACCGGAAAATGTACCTCAATGTAAGAGAAGATTATCAGGCGGAACTGTATGGCCTGTCACAATACTCATCGGACAAATACAACTTTATTGCTCCGAAATATCTTAGAAATTTGTACCTCCACGGTGCTCATGACATCGGGCATGCATTACAGGATCTGGCAATGGTGGGCTGTTCCTCTCTGGCGGTATGGAATGAAAATACGGAAGACGGGGACCTGCTGATCGGAAGAAATTTTGATTTCTACGTAGGTGAAGATTTCGCTGAAAATAAACTGATAGAATTCGTAGAACCAGAAAACGGAATTCCCTATATGTCGGTGAGCTGGCCGGGAATGATCGGTGTGGTTTCCGGAATGAATAAAGAAGGGATTACGGTAACCATCAATGCCGGGAAATCTAAAATTCCGCTAACGGCCAAAACCCCGATTTCCTTTGTGACCAGGGAGATCCTTCAGTACGCAAAAAATATTGATGAAGCCATTGCTATAGCTCGGAAAAGAAAAGTATTCGTCTCAGAATCTATCCTTGTGGGGAGTGCTCATGATAAAAAAGCCGTGATTATTGAAGTTTCACCGAAAAACTTCGGTGTTTATAAAGTCGAGAATACAAGTCAGCTGGTATGTACCAATCATTTCCAGTCTGATGCCTATAAAGAGGATAAAAGAAATCAGAAACAGATTCTGGAAAGCCATTCGGAATACCGGTATGAAAAGCTTCAGGAGCTGCTTCAGGAAAATAAAAAGCTGAATCCTGAAAAAATGGCCGCCATTTTAAGAGACCGTTCAGGATTAAAACATGAAAAGATCGGGTACGGTAACGAAAAGGCGCTTAATCAGCTGTTGGCCCATCATGCCGTGATTTTTTCACCGGAAAAAAAACGGGTATGGGTTTCTTCCAATCCTTATCAGCTGGGAGAGTTTGTCTGTTATGACCTCAATGAAATCTTTTCAGGAAAGAATATTGCAGAAAGTCTGAAAGCAAGGACTGAACTGAATATTGCCAGAGATCCTTTTGCAGATTCTGAAGACTTTGAAGACTATGAGAAATATAAACTGATGAGTACAGAGATCAATAAGGCTGCGGACAGCGATGATATCCTGCTTACCGATGACTTTATCTCCTATTATCAGTCCCTGAATCCTGATTTCTGGCTGGTATATTATCTGAGCGGGAAGTATTATTTCAGCAAAAAAGAATATGCAAAAGCCAAAACAGCTTTTGAACAGGCGCTGACCAAAGAAATCACAACGGTACCGGACCGTGAAAATGTAGAAAAATACCTGAAAAAAACGTTAAAAAAATTACAATGATCCCCAGAAATATAAAGCTGCTCTTCAGTATCCCTTTCATCATTATCATCTGTTATACGGTTTATCTGCTCACTATATACCATTCCGTTCCGGATATCATCCCGATCCATGGCTACGGAGGAAAAAATGACGGCTTTGGCAGCAAACTTTTCCTTTTTGTACCCATTCTGCTGAATCTGGTTATTCTCGGGTTTATATGGATGATCATGAAAAGTCCGGATAAGATTAAATATTCTTTTGAAGTGAAAGAAGAAGACCTGCCGAAAACACAGTATATGATACAACTCGTACTGATTGTTCTGGCTATATTTGTTACCGTTATTATGAGTCCGTTATCATTCTCGGATGTTGTTTATCAATAAAATTACCATGAAAAAAACACTTACCTTATTTTTAATTGGCCTGTTCTCTTTGCTCATTGCTCAGGATAGAAAAGACCTCGGAAATACCTTTATTAAAACCCTTTTGGTGGATAAAAATGCAGAAAAGGCCCATGCCTACTTTGATGCTTCGATCGCAGGACAGATTCCCGTTCCGCAGCTTAAAAGTGTCGTTGACCAGCTTTTGGGCCAGTTGGGACCCTTTAAAAATGTTATCGAAATCAATCATGAAGACGACAAATATTACTATTATTCAGAATTTGAAAAATCGAAGCTGGATATCCTGATCACTTTTAATGAGCAGAATAAAATGATGGGCTTTGTTCTGGTTCCACATAAGATTTTTGATAAAGCTGATGATAAAACATCTTTGAAAATTAAAAGCGGTGATATTGATTTAAAAGGAACATTGCTCGTACCTGATCAGAATTCAAAAAAGAAACTGGTCATTTTGGTTCATGGATCCGGCGCCAGTGACAGGGATGAAACCATCGGGGATAATAAGCCTTTCAAGGACATTGCCGATGAGCTGTTTAAAAACGGAATTGCCACTTACCGATACGATAAGCGAACCTATTCCAATGCGGAAACGCTTAGCCCGCAATTTACCCCGGCTGATGAAACCATCAATGATGCGGTAAATGCAGCAGCTTATTTTAAAAACAATGAAAGCTTTAAAGACTATCAGATTATCATATTAGGGCATAGTCTGGGTGCTTATCTGATGCCGCGGATCGCAGAGAAAACCAATGCTTCAAAGTATATTTTTATGGCTGGAAATGCTAGGCCCATGCAGGATCTGATTGTTGATCAGTATGAATACATTCATAAGGTAAATCCTGCCGGATTGCCTGAAGAGGAAGTTGGGAAAATCAAAAAGCAGGTTGCCTTTGTAAATTCAGGGAAATTAACTGTGGATACTCCGGACTCGGAACTTCCTCTCGGGCTTCCTGCCGCTTACTGGAAATATTTACAGGCTTATCACCCACTCGAAGAAGTGAAAAAGATAAAATCACCTATGTTTTTTGCTCAGGGCGGAAGAGACTATCAGGTTACAGAAAAAGATTTCAGTCTTTGGAAGAATACTCTTAAAAATAATAAATCGGCGGTCTTCAAATGGTATCCTTTCCTAAGTCATCTGTTCATCAAAGGTTCCGGAACACCTTCTCCGAAAGATTATACAGTCAAAGGAAATGTGGATCAGGAGTTTTTGAATGATCTTATTCAGTTTATTTTGAAATAAATTGAATATCACACTGTTATGAAGTTATTAATGGCTTACTGACAGGTTACTAACAAGTTATCCACAAATGCGGATTAGAGTATGAATACTTATATCTCAATAACCTGATTAAGTTTAATATGAACTTAATCAGGTTATTTTTTTTAACAGAATTAATGTTTTTGGCAAAAAACTTTAGAATTAGATATTTTGAAAAAAATCACACAAAGAAAAAGTGATTCAACTGTTCTATTAAAGTGAGCAAAGCATTGTGACTTCACCACTGATTAAGCGTAGGAGCTGGTGCTGTTCTTTGTCCGCTAAAGTCAGCAGTATTGGAATGAAGCTTTGCATGGTAAAAAACTATTCCGGTTTTAGAGTGCATTTCATCAACGGGCAAATAATCACCCATCATCCATCATCCAACACCCATTCTCTACCGATTCTCCGGATTCAGCTTATTCAGGAAAAGAAAAGTACCTAATCCCGCAGCAGCAGACAGGGTGGAGCTCAGAATAAAACTACCGATCACATACTGAAGAAGATTATTTTTTATCAGATCGAAATTAAGATCATGGCTCAAGATATTGCTGTCTCCCTGTACAAACGGTGATCCAAGAAACAGGGACGCCGCAATGATAAAAGGAATAAAAGGCGGAAGACTTACATTGGAGGCAACAAAAGCCAACACCTTATTCAGCTTAAAAAGAACCGAAAGGCTGATGACCAGCAGGGTCTGAAATCCCCAAAAAGGAGAAAGACCGATGAATACTCCCAGTGCTATGGAAAATGCTTTGGTACGATTGCTTCCGTCACTTTCCAGCACATCTTCTGTGATGAATTTTTTAAAGCTTTTTTTTTTGAAGTTATTCACGAAATTTCTCGGAATAATATAAAACAGAGTAATGGTAACTAAAATGGTATTCAGAATACTGATCCTTGTGAAATCCTTAAAAGGTCTGAAATGGGAAACCCTTTCCGCAGGATCGTAGAGTACTTTTACCGGAACATTTTTTACCGCGACATGTCGCCATGCTGTCCGTACAATAATCTCAATCTCAAATTCGAATTTGGGCGTGAAATATTTTTTTGGAATTTTAAGTAAAGGATATAATCGGTAGCCGGATTGGGTATCTTCCAGCTTTATTCCGGTTTCAAACCAGAACCAGAAGTTGGAAAAACGGTTTCCGAAGCTGCTTTTTTTGGGGATTCCGTCCTGACTCATATTACGGTTCCCGATCAGAAGAACGTCTTCATTCTCCCGAAGCAGAGCCTCAACAAAAACGGGAATGTCATCCGGATAATGCTGCCCGTCAGAATCAATGGTAATGGCATAATGATAACCCAATTCCTGAGCCTTCCTGAAGCCTGTTTTCAGCCCGTTTCCCTTCCCTTTGTTCTCAGCCAGTGTAATAACGGTGATTGTTGGGTACTGAGCCAGAATCTGAGCCGTAGAATCGGTAGAACCGTCATTTACTGCAATAATCCGGTCAGTATATTCCAGCACGCCGTCTATTACTCTTTTCAGCGTTTTTTCGTTGTTGTAGGTCGGTATTAAAACACAGATCTTCTTTTCGGAGATTGCGTTCTGTACTTCAGGAAGGGTCATTGTTTTATTTTAAAGAAGCTTTTTCCGTGTCTGAGAAAGATTTAGACTGCATTGCAAACCTTTTGACATAGTTTTTAAGCGCTGCATTCTGTTTGCCGTAGTTATTGATAAGGAAAGTCTTATCATCTTTGATGCTGCCACGGTATCCGACGATTTTCGGGATGTTTTCCTGAACACTTAACCGGATCAGGCGAAGCTCGATATTATTCGGGTTGTTCCTGATGATGCTTTCAAGGCTGGTAGCACCGGTTTTCACAAGTGCTTTCCTGTTCTTGGTGGCAATTTTAGCTTCCATGATCTGGGCCGCCGCTTTATAACCGGAGGTTACCGCATCAGAACCCGACTGCTTTTCTGCCAGGTTGATGAAGGCTTCCGTATTGGCGTTGGAGGAATTCGCTTTTGCATAGCTGTTTCTCAGAGCATCAAGGTCCGTCTGAAAAAAGAATATAAAAGCCGTTACTAAAGATAGAATAAGTTTCATGACATTGATTTTTTATAGCTTACCGTCATTTTTAATGCAATAGTCTCGCCAAAAGAGGTGATATTTTTTACTTTAACATCCGTATCATCTTCGGCAATATCCAGTTGAAGCTTCAGGTCAGGAGTTTCATAAGGATTGATAATCGCCATGAATTTTACATTCGAAGCCGTTTTCAAAAACAGTTGGGAACCGGTGAATTCTTCAGTAAGTTCCTTTACGATCTGCATCATACAGACTCCCGGCGTTACGGGATTTCCCGGAAAATGTCCTTTGAAAATATCATGATCCTTATGCAGGCTGATATGAGCGGTGAAGTTTCCGTTTTCTCCCTTTTCATGGGATGTTAAAGTATAAAAGTCTGTAAGTAGGCTTTGCATGATGTTATTTTTTCAGATTAAAGGTATAGTAGACTCCCGCCTGGAAAACTACATTATAATGGTCGGTATTATATCCTTCTACAGGAATAAATCCTTTTTTTACGCGGGCTTCAACACCGAAATTAGGGGTAATATCATATCCGGCACCGGCGGTTATCCCAAGGTCGACTTTATTTTGAGGTTCAAAATTCTTATTGTCCAGTACAAATTCCAGGGTAGGGCCTGCGTGTACATTAAACTGTTTGAAATAAAACTTATTCACCAGCTGAAGTCCCAGATAAGATACGGAAAGTTTCGTTCCGTTCCAGTTGTTGACGTTGGTATCTATTTTAGCGCCCTGTCTGGAATAATTGATTTCAGGCTGAAGAGCATAAAATTTGGTGAAGCGGATATTTCCTAAAAAACCGATATAAAAATCTGTTTTCGTTTTAAAATCCAGATAAGGTTTGGGCACGTTCGGAAATTCTTCAGCATAATAATAATTATACTGTTCGGTGTTGGAGAAATGAGAGAAATTGGCACCGGCCCTGATTCCCGGATTAAAAGTAACCTGGGCAAAAGACAGTCCTGAGATCAGTGTTAATAATAGGAGGCTAAGTTTTTTCATGGTCAGTTTTGTTCTGTTTGTGATTCTGTTTCAGTTATTTGGTGTAGTTTTATGTTGATTTTGAAATCCTTATGCTGAAGGTTAAGGCTGTCTGCGAAGATATGTTTTTTTGCTTCAAAAGTAAAATCGATCTTCTCTTTGCGGTTTCGGGTATACACAATCTGTTTCAGAAGGTTGTTCTCTTTACTGTAAAACAGATAATAGGCCTTCTTATCCGTTTTTGAAAGGAAAATTCTGGCATGGTCATTTTCAAAAGCCTCATTCACAGGATAGTTTTGCCGGAGCAGTTCCCGGAAATCATTTTTTAAGAAATTGATGACGATTTTTTTATCCAGGTCAGGAAGAACGTAGTTCAGCTTAAAATCATTTTCAGAGATTTCAAAATCAATCAGTTTATTTCCGAAATCGGAGGTCATGGCAACACGGTGTGTGGCTGCATTCAGCTTTTTGATGATCAGGATACCGCTTACATGATTCTTGTAAATATCCATCTGGCATTTGTAAACATAATCTTCGCCTGAAGAAAAATACAGATTTTCAACAGTCTTTTGAGGATCCGAAACCGGTTTTGCGTCAGTAAGGATATAAGTCTTACAGGAAACCGGGATCAGCAAAATAAGGCTATAAACTGAATTCCGAAGCAGGGATCGCAGCATTGATCTTGGTGTTTTTAAAAAGAATATTGGTGGTATCGCCTGAAGCTTCTGTCATATTCACCTGTGAAACCGTAGACTGATTCTTTGGGAAATGCAGTTCAATCTGTTTGATATACTTCAGCAATTGTGCAGATTTTGGGGTAAACCTGGCAATATTGAAACTTCCGTTTTTAAAATAAGCCACTGTAAATTCCGGATCATTGAACATTTTCCCGTTCGAGCTTCCCACGATGAGCTTATTGATCTTCTCAAATGTTTTGCTTTTGGCATCCACAGAAGATTTTTTACCCTGATCGTTGATGTAGATCTTATTATCTTTAAATACAATGCTGTACTGATAAGGTTTTGTGTATTTCCAGCTTAGCATATTAGGGGTTTTCAGAGACATTTTTCCGTACGTTACAATGCTCTTGTCCAGAAAATCCATTTTCTTGGTCTGGGTGAAATCGCTCTGCAGGGTTTTGATTTCCTGGGCTTCCGCGGAAACTTTGGAGACAAAGGCTTTGGCTTCCGCAGCAGACATCGATGTGTTCTGTGCAGAAAATAAGGCAGAAATTAATAAAAAGGCTCCAAAAGCAATATTTTTAATCATTTTTCTTTGATTTTATGAGGGTATCAACGGTAAAGGTTGAATAATTTTTATCCTTCAAAAATAATAATAAATCAGTCAACACCCGATACGTTTTTTCTGAGGTATCATGAAGAAGGATAATGCTTCCTTTTTTCAGATCTTTGGTCACCCTTCTGTAAATTTTCTTCTCGTCATCAATAACCGTATCCAGTGAACGGACATTCCAGCCGATGCTTGTTTTATGGGTTTTTCTGATGGCTTTGGCAATATTCGGATTGGTAACCCCGAAAGGAGGCCTGTAGAGATCCGTTTTAAGATTTCCGAATTTCATCATGACCTCATCACAGTTCTGAATTTCATCAATCATCTTTGAGGTGGATAAAAATCCGGTTGAGTTGGCATGGGATAAGGTATGATTTCCAACGGTATGTCCTTCAGCAATAATCCTCTGAAAGGTTTCAGGATATTTTTCGATCTGTTTTCCGATACAGAAAAAAGTAGCTTTTACATTGTATTCCTTTAAAAGGTCAAGGAATTTCGGGGTGAATTCGGTAGGTCCGTCATCAAACGTCAGTGCGGTCTCTTTTGTCTTTGTCCTTTTATGCGTGATGCTGTTGACGAAATATCCCAATTCAATATCAAAAGAGCCCCAGACAACAACGGCAGAAAAAGCCAGAAATCCTGCCCCATACACCCACAGGCTTCCCTGGAACGCATAGATCATCGCATTACAGAAAAGGTAAAACAGGATGAACGGATAGTGCTTCATAGCTGCAATCATTAATTATTTATTGACAGTGGAATTTCTGAAGATGTAGTTAAGCTTTATCATCAACTGATGTAAACCGTACTGATTTAAAATCAAAATTTAAGCCCTTTCCAAAAGCATCAGACTGTGATCTTCTCCGGCCAGGTGATTGTAAAGAAGGATATTTCTGATCTCTCCTTTTTTTACTTTATTGATCATCATTACTTCAGGAATTTGCTGTTCCTTCAGAATATGACAGGCCATAAAAGTGGAAAAACCGCTTGCCGTATTGAATTCCCCACTCAGATGTTTGTAGTACAGCTGCGACGAAGCCGGAAACAGTTCTGCCGCTTTGGCATAATATACATCTGATCTCGCATCTCCACTGAACCCCAGGATCACCGCATCAATATCATCATGGTTCAGGCCGTTCTTATCCAGAAATTCCTCAACAAACGCTGAAGTTTCCTGTAAATCTACCTGGCTGCTGATCTTAATATCTTTGAGCCTGGCATATGAATGTTCCGTTTTATCTTTTCCCAGAACAAAAAAAGCGGCACCTTCGCCCCAGATTACTCCGTTGGTTTCCGAATGCAGATAATCCACAGGAAAATGTTCCTCTTTTTTTATGGTATTGTTTAAGCAGTATAATTCCATCGTTCTTCCGGTCTGCTCATCAGTGGAGCCCACAAGTACATTTTCCGCTTCCCCGTCACTGATCTGAAGCTTTGCATCCAGAAATGAAAACTCAAGGGAAGAAGATGTATTGACATACGTAAAATTATAAGCATGGCACTGCAGTCCTAATGCGATCTGCCCTGCAACAGTGTTGTGTGTAGACTGGATAAAGAAGGTTGGGGTAAGGAATTCCTCGTGGTTATCGATAACGTTTTTCAGAAACTTTTCAGAATCCTGAGAACATCCCATTCCTGTTCCTACGATAATGGCATCCGGCTGCTCAATTCCTGCTTCCTTTAAAGCATAATGAGAAGCTACGGAGCTCATTTTTACCGTTTTAGACATTCTCCTGATCATGGCAGGAGGTATAAATTCTTTATAATTCGGATCAATAGCTTTTAAAGTCTGAACCGAGTTTTCAGGCTTAAGATCCTGAAAAAAATGATCTTTTAAAGTGTCCTGAACCGAGATGCAGGATGCACTGTTGATGTAAACGGCACTCATGATCTTGAAAAAATTAAGGTAGAACAGTTCCCGCCGAATCCGAATGAATTGGAAAGGACATGGCTGATGTTTTTCTCTTTCAGTTCAGTCACCGGAGTCAGATCGAACTCTTCCATTCTGGTTTTGAAATTCAGGTTCGGGAAAATTACTCCATGCTGCATTGCGAGGATAGAATATACGGCTTCAATACCTGCCGCAGCGGCCAGTGTATGTCCCGTAAATGCTTTGGTAGAACTGAATTCAGGAACCTGTCCTTCCCCAAATATCCTGATCATGGAAATTCCCTCCGAAAGGTCATTGTTGGGGGTTGCAGTTCCGTGAACGTTGATATAGTCAATATCTTCCTTCTTCAGTCCCGATACTTTAAGAGCCTGCTGCATGGCAAGAAAAGCTCCCTGTCCGTTTTCCGAAGAAGCCGTCTGATGATGGGCGTCATTGGCGTTGCCATACCCAGAAAGATAAGCCAGTACCTTTTTATTTTCCTTTTTTACCAATTCATCAGATTCAAGAACGATATATGCGGCTGCCTCTCCAAGGTTCAGGCCTTTTCTGTCGTTATCGAAAGGTGTGTTATATGAATCGGTGAGGATCATCAGGGTATTGAACCCGTTCAGGGTAAATTTTGAAAGAGAATCTGTTCCCCCCACGATAACGCGGTCCAGAACGCCGTTTCTGATCAGCTTTGCCCCCATCATAATGGCATTGGCTGCCGATGAGCAGGCTGTACTGATGGTAGAAACCATTCCTTTCAACCCTAAGTAACCGGCAATAGCCAGAGAGGAATTACCTGCGTCATGAGCATCGATGTATTTTTGCTTTTCAGGAAAGTCTTCGTAAGAATAGAAATATTTTTCGGTAACATCCATTCCGCCTACACTGGTGGAAGAGATCAGGCCGGTTCTGTAACCGTTGATCTCTGAGATTCCTGCACTTTCTACCGCTTCCCTGGCGGCAATCATTCCCAATAAAGTGGTTCTTGTAACGTTGTTGTCTTCAGGGAGCTGAAGCTGCTGTACAAGTTCTTCGTTGGATTTTTTTATTTCACCGGTTTTCAATACTCCGGCATGGCGGGTTTCAAACATCTGAATGTCCGAAATACCATGTTTCCCGGTTTTCAGTGAAACAAAATTTTCCTCCACATTGTTTCCAATGGAAGAAATGATGCCCATTCCTGTTATGGCAATTTTCTGACTCATTTTAAATAATGTAACAGTGTATGAATGTAACAGTTTACCAATAATGAAGGGTGAGTTGATATCCTGTTACATCTTATATTTATTTTGTTCTGTTCTCCTCAATGAATTTGGCCATCGTATCGATCGACTGGAAAATTTCTTTTCCTTTTTTAGGGTCAGATAATTTAATACCATAGTCTTTATCCAGAAGAACGATCAGCTCAAGAGCGTCGATAGAGTCAAGGCCCAATCCGCCTCCGAATAAAGGATCTGTATCTTTGATTTCCTCTACAGAAACGTCTTCAAGGTTTAGAACTTCAATAATTTTGTGCTTTAATTCAGTTTTTAAGTTTTCCATAAGATAGTTTAATAATGTATGAATATCACAATGTTCGCGTGAATCGATCTTTAAAATTCCTGATGGCTACATTGCATTTATCGTGTTTAACTTTTTATAAGGTCAGCAAATATACAAAAGCTTTATAATTTTCCTGATAAAGTTCTGTCCAGCCGCAAAGAACTTTTTCTGCTTTCCCGGATAAAAGAAGCTGTTCGGCATAATCGTTTAAGAAGGGCCCATCAAACTCTTCCAGAACAAAGAAAGCATTTTCGGTCTGCATTTTGTGGCGGATACTGATTTCCCCGACACAGATATTGGGCAGGGTATAGACAAATACAGCAGGGCTCGGAAAATAATTTTCCTGCGAGTTGATGCTTTCCTGGTATTTGTGATCGGTATCCAGACTGGAGGACCGGTTGGCAAAAACCAAAGCGGTACGGCTGTGATCCTCATCTTTTAAAAGCATTTCAGCAGCCAGAAAAGCCAGCTTGCTCAGGTTATCCATTTTATGGAATTTCGGATAGCTGAGTTCTAAACTTTTATAGGCTTCTTTGGCAAATTCATGAAATGCCGTGTCGGGACTTTCAAAAACAAGAACTCCGTCAACGGTTATTTTTGAATGTTCTATAGTGCAGTGGTGGGTTTTCTTCATGGCCGGCAAGGCTGTTATTTTTTCAGTAAGCTTTCTATGAGTTTATTTTGGGATTCTATTAGTTTTGAAATCTGCTCCTGATTTTTTAAGATGCTCTCAATAAGTTCCGGAGACTGCATATTAATTGTTGAATCTGTTGATACAACATATGAATTTCCTTCAAACTTTGCATTAGGAAAATTAACAGTGGTTACATTTTCTAGTAAATCATAAATATCAGTGTCAAAAACCTCGGCGATTTTTCCCAGTTTATCGATACTGGGTTTGGTCTGATCTGTTTCCCATTTATTATAAGCGGGTTGTGAAATATCCAACCGATAGGCGGTATCGGCCTGTGACCAGTTTTTGCTCTGCCTTAGCTGCTTCAGTTTGGTTCCTAAACTCATGGAGGTATTTTTTACAAATATAAAATAATTTGAAATGATAACTGTTGGTTATTGATTTATAACAGGAGGTTGTTGGCAGGCAACTCAGAATATTTTATTTTCGTTGAAAAATAATCACGATAGTGTGATAATAATTTCTATATTTATAACATTAAAAAACACCCAATCGAATGAGAAAAAAATTATCGATCGGCCTGCTTCTTGGTGCAGCCCTGACTGTTTCTCTGTACTCCTGCCGCTCGGAAGATCTTCTGAGCAACAGTGAAGAAGCTCCACCTTCTAAGTTTAAGGTCTTTACTTCCGTAAACGGAGAACGCGTAAATTACGGAGAAGGA
>JAITMC010000041.1 GCA_031277615.1 Chryseobacterium sp.
GTCTGTTTTTATCATTAGAAATGGTCAGAAAGCAAGAACTACCGCTCTCCGAAGTCTCCCGACTTCGGAGCCAATATTCCACGAAATTCTCAACAAATACAGACTGAAACAGATTGATGCCTCATAAATATCAATAAGAAAAGAATGTTTAGTATATTTGGACTACCTGGTTACAGAAATGCAGCTGGCAAGTCTGTTTTTATCAATAGAAATGATCAGCAATCAAGAACCAGCTGAGATTTCAGTAATAACGTTTAAAAATATGAGAATACTACTTAGCTGCCTGTTGATTCTATTATATTCACTGGTAAGTTGTCAGAAGCAGCCGATCATTAATGATCTTCAGTTTTCCAATTATTCCGGTCATCCGAAAAAAGTGACCGAGGTCACCACTTTTTCTAATCAGAATACGGATAAGCGTATTTTTTATTTTGACAAAGATGGTTTTCTTACCAAAACAGAATCTTATAACCTTATCCATAGCGAAAATCCCGGTAAAAGACTGATCAGTGAAATGATCATCTATGATTCAAAAGATAAGGCCAAACGCTATTTTGAAACGATAAAAGCTGAAAATAAGAAGGTAATAGCTAACGGTTATTTTGAAAGAATTTCTGATTCGCTGTATAAAAGGGTTTCAAATTCTGAAACACCGCCTATGTCGCTCGGCAAGTTATTCCATTTTGATAAAAATAACCGCCTTGTCCAAACAGAAGAAACAGGAAACTTTAACGGAAGCCCCATCAATAATGCAATTTCCTATAGATATAAGAATACCGTAAAAAGTGAATTGCTTTTTGAAGATATCATCCAGCAAAGAAAGTCTAAACTCACCTACAGGAATGTAAAAACGGACCGTCAGGCCAATCCTGTTTATGAAGAATTATTTGATGAAAGCGGAACCCTGCAGCAAAAAACAGAACGGGAATTTGAGTATTATTAATGGTAAACAATCCGACTGAAAACAGATAAGGACCCTGCCGCTCTCCAAAGTCCTGCTCTCTGCTCTCCGAAGTCTCCTGACTTCGGAGGTTAAACAAATCACATCCTGCCAAACCATCAACCATCAACCTTTAATCAAATTTAAAGAAGAAATAGAAGACTGCTGCCCATTCTTTTTTGATTCCTCTGGCATAGCCAATCGTACTGCGGTGGCTGTTCTCTACCGTCCCGTCATTTTTGATGTAGCCCAAAGTTGAACGGCTGCTGTTTTCTACTGTACCGTCTTTTTTAACGTATCCTACCGTAGAACGGCTGCTGTTTTCTATGGTGCCGTCACTTTTGATATAGCCGATGGTGCTGCGGCTTTTGTTTTCGATAGTGCCGTCGTTTTTAATGTAGCCCAGTGTCGAACGGCTGCTGCTTTCAATGGTACCGTCGCTTTTGATATAGCCGATGGTGCTTCTGCTTCCTGATTCTATGGTTTGCGCACTTACAGCGGAAAGGCCGAACAGAAGGGCAAAGATAATTCCTGTTTTTTTCATCGTTTTATTTTTTGACGGGTATTATATCAATACCAAAGTACAGCATTTTTTTAACAAATTCTGACGATGAATATGAGAAATTTTATTTCCGGATCATGTTTTATATTACCTTTGATTTTTTGAAACCCTTTATTTAACCTGAAAATTCATCCCTAAACGATTATCCCATGAATAATGAACTCCATGAACTCCTCTATCATTACAGTGAAGAAGGACACGAAGGTTACGATCTGAGTGAAGTCCAGCTGCTTGAAAAAAAAGACTCTGACAGGATTGAACAGCTAAAGCAGCTCCTTCATCATGAAAACCGGTATATTGCTTACCAGGCCATGCTTATTTTACTCGCGTGGGCCGTACCGGAAGGGTTTGCACTGCTCGACCGGTTCATTGCTGAACAATGGGATGAAAAAGAAAGCTTTGAGCCCCATAGGCTGTATAACGAAGATAATGTATATGACGTTATCACCAACGCTTTATCTATTTCCACCTTCAACGGAAAAAGCGAGCAGGAATTATATCCTTATATCAGCCAGTTTCTGAACAGATATGGTGAAAATTTTTTTGAATCCCACCTGAAAGACTTTCTGCTGAAAAAAAACTGCCTCCAACTTTTACACAAAACTGAACACGCCCTGCAAAGCGCCCTGAATCATAAAAGGTATTACCAGGCCAGCCAGTTATTTCCGGTTCTTGTTCATTATGATCACAATACCTTCAGTCAGTACATCGATGTTTTCAGACCGTTGATCAGTCTGGATAGCAGGGTTGCCTACAATACCGAAGAAGCGGAAAACAACCTGCATCGGTCTTAGATTTTATTGTATCTGAGAGGTGAAGGTTTTTAAGGGTGAGATGATTGAGGAAAAATCAAAGGTTTTATAACAGAACCTCTTAAGATGTTTTCTGTTTTCCGCTTATTTTTTTGTGAGTTTTCTTTATACTCTTTCCTCTCCTTTCCAGGATAAGATGAGCTGCATCCAGCATTTTAATCAGATGGATGTACGGATTGATGATATTTCTTTCCGGCAGATGTTCATAAACACCTAATGAGAAATAAACGATCCCGGACATAAAATAATCAAACTCCCGGATATTGTATTCCCTGAAGGCTTTTTTAAAGACCAGCAAAGGGTTCCTGTATTCTTCCTCCGAAAGTAAACCGAGAACCCATGCAGAAACTTTTCCCGGCGGAACGCCAACCGCATGTTTCTTTTCCTTCAGCATCATATGATATCCTGCCCTTACAAACGACCGCACAGCCTGGTGAAACTGAAAAACCATCAACGGATCTTCGTCAAGCCTTCTGTTCCTTTGTACAGCACAGCTCATAATGCTGTGCAATCTTTCTTTAGAAACTATCAGATCATTGAACTGGAAGAACCGCTCCATTTGCCGGAATGCCAAACGTTTTTTATGATCTGCCCAACACCGGGCTTCAAAATCTGTTGTATTTTTTTTCATGAGTTTGTATGTTTAGATACCATGAAGCTTCCGGCATAGCAATGTATACCGAATCTATGATAAAAGATCAATAAGAATAAAATCTGTGTTCCCGTGAAGGCCCTGAAGCCGCAATGGATTGTACACTCCATTGTACCCTATCATGATACTTCATTTGGTGAAGCAGCTTAGAAAAAAATGATTGTAGAAAAGCAGAACAGCATGAAATAAAAACGGCATGGTACTCTACAATATCCGCCCTGAGGTACTGGTATACCCAACACACAGATAAGAGAGCCCACGCCTAGGTCGTGAGCTTCCTGCTTATCGTCTCGTGTGTTAAAAATTACCAGTTTTCGGGCGAGATTCTAAGCAATAGCTTCTATATTTCTTTGAAGTATCGCAAAGCTACTTTATTGTAGCTTATTGGGCAAATATAACGTTTTTTTTCAAAACTGTGACATATTTGTCAATGAAAATTTTGACAAATATGTCACTTTTATTTAATGGAATATATTGAAGATAAATATTTTATTACAATAGCTGATCATATAAAAGCATTCATTGATGAAAAAGAGATTGATATCGCGGATTTAGCAGCAGCTGCTAATGTTGATAGAAAACAAATTTATCGATTAATAAATAAGGAAAATGTACCTAAACTTTCTACATTAGTGAGAATATTGCTAGCAGCCGGATTAGAGCCTTCAAAACTTTTTTCAATCAAATTTGATTTTGAAACGTATATGAGAGAAAATAATATTCTAAAAGCTATTCCTAAAAAGAAGAAAGAAAATTAATTATAAAACCCGGCTACCGCACGAATCCTTTCGTGGTAGCCGGAGAGCATTATAAATCAAACATTCTAAAAACAACAATGTGATCCAATAGTCCTTTTCCATCAGAATAATCTATAGCGCTGCTGTATTCATAATCTTCCGCACGTAGAACTAAACCTGCTTTTACAGGATTTTGATGTACATAATTAATCTTCTGGTAAATCACCTTATTACTCCACAACTCAATGGGTTTATTATCATGTCTCCAAAATTGATATTGGGTTACATTTGACGTTTTTGAGCCTTCCTTGAGGAAAAAATCTAATAAAAATTCTTTTCTGCTTTCTGTAGGATCTTCTTTGATGGCTTTCACAATTGCTTTGCTCGTAAATCTTTTTAAATCACCAATCAAAGCTTCCGGTTTCTGTCCGTTGATGCTTCTGAAAACTAAGTGTACATGATTTGACATAATGCACCACGCATGTATTTCCATTCCCTTCGTCTTTTGGCAGAATCTTAAACTTTCCAAAAAAATTTCTTTGTATTCATTTCTAATGAAAACATTCAGCCAGCCTACGACAGCAAAACTAACAAAGTATAATCCTTCAGGATTGTGGAATTTGTAATTACGACTCATCAAATATGTTTTTATAAAGATAAAAACTTTTTGAGAATGTTGTTGGGTAAAGCCACACGAAAGGATTCGTGCGGCAGCGGGAGTAGCTTACTGGGCAAATATAGGAAAAAACATTAAAACAACATATATGTGTTGATGAAAAATTTTAGAAAGTCCAAAATTTACTAAATGTATAAATGGGAAATAGTAGAATTAAAATTTCAAATTGGTAAACTTATTCAATTACATAGGCTAAAGAGAGAACTTTCACAATTACAACTTGGAAATGAACTTAATATCTCAAGCAATCATGTGGGTAGAATTGAAAGAGCTGAAACTAATCCAACAATAGAAAGTCTGGTGAAGTTCTGTAATTTTTTTGAAATCGATATGCTACTTTTATTTACTAAAATATCTGACAAAGAATTAAAAGATATCGAAAGCGAGAT
The DNA here is from genome assembly GCA_031277615.1 of Chryseobacterium sp. GTDB lineage: Bacteria > Bacteroidota > Bacteroidia > Flavobacteriales > Weeksellaceae > Chryseobacterium. The sequence goes on from JAITMC010000041.1 coordinate 4,769, forward strand.
TGGTTATCTACAAAAACAATTTAAAAATCAAAATAAGAGAAAATCCTGACGAGAGTTGGGATTTGTGCGGTAACAGAGGAAAAAAGGTCTAAAAAAACAGCATCCTTCAAAAGAAATTACCAAATATTCCGTTTAATTCTTAAATTTGGCTAATGCGAAAGAACCTTTATCTCATCATTATATTATTCTCTCTGGTCAGCTGCTATACTTACCAGGTAAAAAAACCGGGAACTCCTCCGGCTGACAATAAGCAGGATCTTAAAAAGAGCCTTGGTCTGGCTAATACGGCTTCTCCGGCAATGAAAAGTACTATCACTGAAACCAAAAATTCTAATTTACCGCCTGCACCTGTTCCCATCAATGTTCAGGAGGCCCTTGTTCCCAATAAAAAATTTAAAATTGATGTTGAGGGCAGGAGCTATAAAATCATTGTTGACCGATGGGAAAGCGACAGCCTGGTGGCCCATCCGGTGAGTAACCCTAAAAAGACACTGAAATTCCATAAGAACCAGATCAACAGTGAGAAAATTGCAGAAAAACGCTTTTCACAACCCATTGCTGATATTATTACAGTGACGGCCTATGCCGGAATTGCAGCTTTAATCTGGGTTCTGATCCGTTAATTTTTACACTTGCGTTACTCATATTCGATTATTCATAGGACATAAAAAGAAGTCTGTACCATCAGAAAACAGGCAAATTTCTTTAATTTCCCGTTCTTTGGAGTCTTTCGTTTTGGAGTATATTTAAAAGGAGATGTTGTTATGGACTGGCGCAAAGTCCTAAGACTTTTGTGTAGCGGAGACTGTATTTCAAAATGATCATCATTTTTTTTCTGAGCCTGAAAGGATTCGAACTTTATTAAAGTTTGCAGAAAGGAAGGTTTTTGAACCTCCGATATATTGTACTGAACTACAGAAAATCAACCCTATCAAGTTCATTAAAAGGAAAAAATATAACATCCAATATTGTATGACCGCAGATTTACATCTTCGCGGCCATTGTTTTAATAGATTTTGATTATTTTTATCCTCAAACTATAACCTATAAACCAAGTGAGAAGCACTGAACCTCTGAACATTGAAGAAATCCCTTACCACAACCCATTATTTACCGGAGTAAACCACACTCCTATCCTCTTACAATCACTCTGCACCACTACTTTGAATACAGTTAAAAAATCCATAAACCTATCATTTTCTTTTACGAATTTCATTCTGATCTTATGCTTTTTTACGGGGAGTATGCTATCCGCAATTCCACCGGATTTTACGACCCGGAATGTGAAGTTCAGCAGTTCGGGAATATCGCTTTCAGGAACAATTTTTAAGCCCGATCATGCTTCGGCAGCGGTTGTACTGGTACATGGTTCCGGGCAGGAAAAAAGGATGACCGAATTCGCAGCACTTCTGGCTAAAAATGGGATTGCTGTTTTAACGTATGACAAACGGGGTGTTGGAGAATCGGGCGGCGTATATGCGGGACCGGAAGTGGGAACCAATAATGTTGATTTTTCAAATCTTGATCTGCTGGCTTCAGATGCCAGTGCTGCTGTAAATGCATTATCCAAAGATTTACAAAATACTCAGATTCCCATCGGGCTGGTGGGCTATAGCCAGGCCGGATGGATCATTCCTTTAGCCGCTGAAAAAAATAAGAAAATAAAATTTATGACGCTATTCAGCGGAGCCCTTATTACTGTGAAACAGCAGCTTCGCTTTCAGTTTTACACCAATGGAAATTCTGACTTTTGGGATACCCATACCGAAGAAGATGCCCGAAAACATATCATGACCGACCCCGACCGATATGAATTTACAGATACCGACCCCTGCGATATGCTTACCCGGCTGTCCGTTCCGGGACTGTGGATTTTTGGAGGCAAAGATATACAGGTCCCTGTTAACCTGTCCATTGAACATCTGAATGTCTTAAAGTCTAAACGTAAACAGTATGAATATAAACTGTATCCGGCTTTGGGACACAACACTTCATCTTCAGACACTAAAGAACCGGTTGAATATGTTATTAAATGGATTAGGAACAGAAAATGACCCAAATCCGGAACCGCTGCAATCAGGATCACTGAATCCGATGATTAATGAATCACACTAAAAATAACGTACAATTTCTCTTCTTTCAGTTTTCAGCCTTATCATTTTAATTTCATTAACCTAACTCTGGTTAAAAAGATAAAAATTCCTGTTTTTTTGTAATGATAATTTGTTTAACATTGCAAAAAAGAAACCATGAACAACTCAAGATTAATTTTAGCAGCAGCTTTAATGCTGTTTTCAGCAGCTACTGTAACGGCCCAAAAAAAGAAACCGACGGCTCCGTCAAAAAAAGGACCGATGGAAATGCCCAAAGATGCTGAAGTTCAGATAATGGGCGGTGGGGATAAAGCCGTGAGCGATTTTTATAAGATCAACGACCGCATTACCTTTAAATATGACGCCAACTACAAAAATGCCGATATCTACATTACTGAAGACGGAACCCAGAAACTGATGTACAAAGCCAAAGTGGATGATACCGGTGTTGATACCCAATTAAAGGCACGTATCAACCACTATAAAGTATATAGTCTTGACCGTAAAACCCTTTTATTCACCTACGAAAGTGAGGCATCTGCCACCAGCCTCATCAAAATGATTGCTCATTCTCCTGCCAAAACTTCTACGATTCTGGATTTCTCCCAAGCATTTGAACCGGATTCATATACAATGGGTAAGACAGAAACATTTCAGAAGTTTCCTGTTTTTTTATACTATTCAATATTTGATGCGCCAAAAAAATAAGGGTAGTATTTGGAGGAAGATTGGATGATGGATAGATGATGATGGGTGATTGGGCGATGGATCATGGATGTTTTGGAAGCCGTAACGGGTAATTGATGACCTGTTTCCATTCATGGTATTTATTAGAAAAGAATGATAATTTAAGTACTTTGTCATCCTTTTTTAACTTCCAGGTCTTTAAATATCCTTAGCTGAAACGGAAATTCATAGCATTACCCTCTTAATAAGCAGATAGAATTCATAACTTTAGGGAAGGATTTCAAGATAAACAGTACGACGAAAATAAATAATAACCGGGTTTCTATTAGAACTTAACGGGACTTGAAAACCCGTTAGGTTTATAGACTCCAATTTTTTAAATTAATCAAAAAAATAATTAAGTATTTTCCGGTTTCAATTTTGCACCTGATCCATTTTTATCAACAGGCAATCGTTTCGTATCCAGTTTATGATGAAAAAATAAATAAAAAAATCTGAAGATGATGAACTCCCTAACGATGATACAAAAAATGAAAAAGCCGTTGACTGGTTTGATATTGTTTTTCTTTATTCCTGTTTGCGGACAAAAGCTTCAGGACAGTCTGAGAATGTATTATCAGGATTCATTGATCATCAGTAAAAATTTTAAAGAAGGAACAGTCTTCAATACGCTTACCGTGAAAGTAATCAATCCCTGTAATTCTGAAAAAGAGAGATTTGACGGTCCTGTAACCATGATCAGTGCTGTTATTAAAAATAAAAATTACAGTGATCATATCGTTTACAATTACCCTGATGCCCAATCGGGTCTTATTAATTTAAAGCCGGATCATATTGCGGTTTACTCTATCCGGAAACATCAGGCCGTTTTCATCCCTTTTACGTATTGCGGGAACTGGGATAATGACACAAAAGTTTCCTGCATAATTCTGTATAACCATAAAAAGTATCTCTATCATATCAGCTATTATTGCGGTGAGGACGGCAAATGCAAAGTCAATGAAAATCTGGACATTACCTTGAAAGATCTGCCTTCACTGCTAAAATCGAAGGTTATGAAAGATCTGGAAACCCAATATCATGACTCCAGTGATTTTTACTGATCACCCCGGTTAAACATAAAAAATACAAACTTACTGCCATGAAAAAAATGATCTTCTTACTGTTGATTTCAATTATTTTTATGAGATGCGGAACCCCTGTTTCCCAGCGGAATCATGTGCAGCATAAAACGGCCAGGAAAGATACCCTCATTCCTTTAAATGATACGTTAGCACTGCATTACGCTTCCTATAACAGCGATATGAAATTATGGTACAATCTCTCTGTTATTAAGAATAAGAAACCTGTAAAAATAGATCAGGGGAATGAATATAAAGGTACCGGAAGTGAACTCTTTGCTTCCTTGTCTCCCAATGCAGATTATGTAGTTGTGGACGCCATCATCAAAGGATACGTGCATGAAAGTGACCGGGACAGTACCCTGCATGAAAATTATACATGCGCCATTATTGATCTGAAAAAGACAAAAATAATCCATCACATGCAGCAGGACTGCGACGGATCATGGAACAAAAATAACCAGTGGGTTTCCTCTGAAGGGAAAATAGTTTTTGAGTAGAAGAATGAGCATCAAACCACATGAATGATTCGGTACGGCAGTTAGGTGGACTACGATAGAGGTAAAATTATCAAAGTCAGGAGACCTTTCAGAACAGAACCATACAAGCGTCAGATTATTTGTACAATATAATCCCCGATATAATGCATCAAGTATATATTAACAATCATGAAATAAGTATACAAAAGGTCAATTATATGCAAATTGATTTTGGCAAACTAAATCCGAATATTGATTATAAGACTTATAACATTTTGATCAGTCTTGATGATTTCATCACTAAGATAAAACCGAAGTATCATTCTTTTCTGGAAGAATACCGTGAAGATGATGAGAGAGATAACGATTTCACCCCAATGTATGAAGGAGCAGACAATTACCCGGATTTTGATCTGTTTATGAATCTGGAAAGTGAAAAAAAATCCAGATTATAAGCGGTTATTTCATATTTGAAATACTAAACGAATTTATAGAGGACTACAGCACCAACAATAAAGAAATATATTTACTTAAGAATATAGAGGCTATTATCATCAATCATGATACTGTTATATTGAAAGGTCAATCGATGTTTATTGCAGAGTAATCGCTATGATATGGCAAAATGAAATATGAAATTATCATAAAGCTACCCCCTATTAAAAGATATTTCCCGCTAGAATTAAAAAAAATTTAATCATATACAACAATGGAAGATATATACCTATACAAAGATGAATATAACAATGACTGCCAATTTCTCAGGAGAAAGTATTATGAATATGTATCTGCTTTAATTACAGATTTTTTTGAGGAACCATTACCCGATAATGATTTTCATACTCATTTTCTGAATGCATTAAATACCCTTGAAAATTACGATGACGTTTATCATATAACAACCGAAATGCCTTTTTATTGGGCCATCTGCATCATTGAAAACAGACGGACTAATCATCATTTGATAAAGGATAAAACCAATGAAGATTATGGTAAGTGGCATGCTAAATACCGTACAGCCAATGATCTTGTTACGTTTATTATAGAAGGAATAAATGAAGAAACCTATATTTTCAACGACAGTGAAGGAGGTAAAAGTCTGTTTTTAAGAGGAAAATATTATGAATTTGTCTGCAGTACGGTTACCGATTTTTTAGGAAAACCTCTTGAAAATAATTGGATTAACAATACACTTATTACCCGTTTAAATGCTTTACCTGCCAGTGGCCAGTATAAAAACATCCGCCAGTTTATCAATAAACAACCTTATTGGGCCTTGTCGATCGCAGAAAATAAAGAAACAACAAATGTTTTGAATCCTGACCAATTAAAAGCATATACAAAGTTTCTTGAAGAGTTTTATAAAAATAATGGAATCAGTTCTTTTGTTATTCCACAGCATTAATAAACAACTTTAATATAGAAATACCTTTACTTTGATCCTCCATCCTTTCAATACGGAACCATATGCATAACCAGAGTAATTTTCAGTGCATTATCATTACCCCATATTTCAGTACGTTTCAGGATCAGGCTGTCTTTGGTTGATTTTTGTACCTTCAGCTCCATTTGCCTGTTCGGTTCTTTTTCAGACCGGAAAGTCAGGATTCCATCTTTTAAAGTATAGGTACATACGGTGGATTCGCCATAGCTGCTAATGGTCATCTTGGTACCGGAGTCAAAATTCAGATCATCAAAAAGTGTAAAGTCTTTATTGCGCTCCTGCTTGGCTGTGCCTTTTTTATCTTCAGTGGTTATCACCTGCTTCATCATACGCCATTTTTTACTTTGGGATCCGTTATTCTGAGGATTAAGATAGCTGAATACGACCAGAATTATTGAAAAAAGTGCTGCTGATTTCATATGCATTTTGTGTCATTGATCAGATACAGCTGCCTGGAACACCTCCGGTACTCTTTTGGCCACTGCCTGAAAGATTTAAACAATACAACAGTCTAATATACAAAAATTTATGCTTAATTTTATGCTCATCACACTGACTCTGATTTTACAATAATGAAATTTTTTTTATACATCATCATGCTCTGCCTGTCTTTCACGGTTTTGGGGCAGTCCAAAAAAGACTTAAGTCCGTTATTATTCAACGAACCTATTGATTCTTTTATCGGAAACACCGAAAAAGTGCATAAGGGATTGATGTTTGATGAGCCTGATATGGTTTCTTACGGCGTTGATGAAAATAAACAGTTCGTCTTCACTCATTATCTGCCGGAGCATATTGAATTTCTGTCTTACCGGGGAATATACAGCGGGTTTGCATTCAGGATCCTGGATTATAAAAATCAGGAAGAAATCCGATCTTTCCTGCACGAGAAATATAATCTGAAAATAGTGGACCGATCAGCCATTTCCACAGTATATAAATATACCGGTGATTCTTTTGAAATTGAGCTGTCTGCTATCACAGAAAATCAGTTTACGAAAGGGATGAAAGGCTACCTGTCTGTAAAGACCATTACCTTCATTCAAAATTATAATGTCCTGGACAGGAAATATTCCGGAAAGCGGTAGTCTGTGAAATACAGTACAGGTATTTTCGGAATCGGACTTTGAGATCAGATTTTATTCTCTAAAATTTCTCAACTTCGTAAATTTTACTACCAACAAAAAAAATTTGAAAAAACTTATTCCAGCCTCCTAATCTTTACTGTCATAAAATCATCATCATTAAAATTTCCCGTATCTTTGTACTCCCCAACAAACAAATATGGAAATCATCCAATACACAAGAATTTTCAGGGAAGACTGCATCGAAATCTTCAGGAGTAATATGCCTAAGTTTTTTGCTCCGGAAGAATTGCCGCTTTTTGAAAGCTTTTTAGATCAGTATACTGAAGAGAACTATTTCGTAGTTAAAACAGAGGGCAAGGTCATAGGCTGTGGCGGAGTTTTTTTAGATGAAAAGAGCAACAGGGCGGGATTATCCTGGGGAATGGTTCACGCTGCCTATCATGGAAAAGGAATAGGAAAAATCTTTACCCAATACCGGATTGATTTATTAAAAAAGATCTACCCTGCCCTGCCCTACACTATTGAAACTTCACAGCATACCGCCGGGTTTTATCAAAAGAACGGCTTCAGAACGGTAGAGATTGTACCGGATGGTTTCAGCACAGGAATTGATAAATACATCATGATCATGGACGCCATTGAGTCATGATTTACTGCTCTCCGAAGTCCCTGCTCTCCGAAGCCTCCCGACTTCGGAGTCGATTTAAGAGTTTTTATGTCTTACTCAAAGTCAGGAGACCAAGACTGTAAGGAACTTTTTTATCCTCCTGAAAAATCAATTATTTTTGAAGGGTCTCCTCCACAATGGATGACAATTCTCTCTAATATCTCGTTTTGTAACTCCTGACAAAATGAGATTTTTGGTATTTTGTAACCTTTGAGTTTATTAAGCTTAATGTAAACCAATAATAAAATTGAGGCGATTAAAATAGCATAGGTCATCACCTTAACTCCATTCCATTGTCTTGAAAAGAAATGTTTAAAATTTATTTCCTGCTTTATAAAACGAAAAAACTGTTCGATTTTCCAGCGATTCTTATATATTGATGCAATACTTTGTTCACTGAATTCGTCAGGTAAATTACTCAAAAATAAAATCTTTTCATTATTATCTTTTAATATACCTTCTACCAATCTGAATGTCACAGGAATTTTTCGGGTGTGGCTGAAAAGATGTACTTTTTTAGCATTTAATAATTGAATACCATCATCTTCATAATTCAAAATTATTTCTTTAGTATCCTTTGCTGCAACAAATTTTGAGTTCTTATAAATTCTGGTTACAAAATATTGCTGATTTTCTGAAAGTTTCATCATCACATTTCTGTTCTTCATTCCTCTGTCAAAAACAGCAACATCATTTTTACTGCAGGCATGCTGCTCTAAAATATCACCCAGAGCTAAATCTTCGCTGATCATTTTTTGCTCCTGGTGAAAGTTAATCCTAAAAGGCAAACCCGAAAAACCAACAGTAAATTTCAAACTCATTTTTCCTTGAGTATTATCCTTTGTCTTAGCTCCGTTTTGCATACCGAATTTTAATAATTCTGATGACAAACTCGTTATTGTGGAGTCATAGATACTGAATTTTACCGCTTCTTTTTCACTGAATAGCGGACTGAACTTTTCTACACATTTTTCATAAATCTGTTCAAAAAAGCGAACATCAACTTTCCCAATTCTCTCTGCTATACTACTATGAGAAACTTTTTTGCCTTTCTCTATATTTCCGAGTTTTTGAAAAATTATATTCTCATAGAAACTTTCAAAAACACGTGAACTGGATCGGTTTTCGTTTAAAACTCCAAAAATAAGAAGCTTAAAAAGCTCTTTACCATGAAGCTTTTTTACGTTCCAATCTACCGCTGTTTCTTTTGTCAGAAACTCTAAATCATCATCGCTGATATAATTAATGATGTCAAAAACTTTTACCTTGCCTGCCAAACTTTTTTATAAAGATAAGGCTTTTAAAGTTCCTTACAGCTTTGGTCAGGAGACTTTGCGTAGCGGATCCAAAATGATCCTTTTGCGTAATTAGACCTTTTATTCCAACTCAAAATCCCATGCTCCACCGTAAAACCGCTTCCCCACGAAAACCTGTATTTAATCATATTTTTTATACTCTAAAACACTGTCGGGATCTTCCTGAGATGATCTTTTTTGCTTATTTTTACATAAAATAAATAAAAATAACGTATGAAAAGAATTGTATTAGCGGGGCTGATAATTATGGGCGGGCTTCTGACGGTAAAAGCACAGTGTAAAACCGTATCTTCACTCACAGAAAATTTTGATGCATGGAAAGACATCAACAAATGCTGGACAGCCCAGGCAGGAAAAGCAATGCTTTATGCCGGTGATAAGAAAGTCATATTTTATTCGATGAACAATCCCGGAGAAAATATGTACCTGTTTACCCCAAAAATTAAAGCCGGAAGCTATACCCTTACCCTGGATGTTTCTGATAACGGAGGCGAAACCACACTGGAAATTTTCTCAACAGACAATACCTCCAATGTCAAATCATATGTTTCCATAGCTAAGCCATCCAAGATTACCGGCGATAAAAAAACATTGACGATCAATATAAAAAAAGACACCCATCTGGGACTGAAAGTCTTACTGAACGGGGTACACCAGGCAGTTTATGTGGATAATTTTTCCCTGCAGCCTAAAAAATAAGTGAGGCTTGATGCTGGGTGATGGAAGAGGGGTGCTATGAAAGCCACCCCTATCACTTTTTACCTTTTTAAGGTAATTCTGACTGATAACAACTGTAATGAATGGTAACCGGTCGTAACTTCCAGCATCCCTCATCCAGCTTCCAGCCCCCAACCCTCACTCCCTAAAACTCCTTTCAAGCTTATTTTCAGCAAACGGAACTACCACTAGCGGATATTGCTCCGTTTCAATATGGCTTTTATCCAGGCCGAAGTTGATATAGTCTTTCACAGAGAGATAGCGCAGGTTGTAGTAGCCTTTCATTACAAAATTCTTCCAGAACGGCATTCTGTTGTCGTACGAAAGGAAACTATCCATAATCATAAATTTAAAATCACCGATCTGATTCTGTTGATAAGCCTGTTCCAGAGAGTCTTCAACATCTACTTCATGATTTTCGATCATGTCTTTAACGACCTGCTTAAAATAGTACCCAATTCTCGGATCTTCGCGAAAGCCCAGATCAAACTGAATATAGTAGACATCATTTCTGATAATCGTTTCTACAGAATATTTTTGTGCATAAGGCTCATCCAGGATATTGACATGCACAAACCAATAGATGTCCGCCCGTTTCGGAAGACTGAATTTCAGGATCGAATCCATCACTGTTTTTTCAATTCTTTTTTTAGAATCAGAAGTTGTGAGATAAACCAGGTTGGTGGCATATTTCGGGAGCTTTTCGTCTGTACTCAGTTTTGCAAGCAGCGGAAGGTAATCTGAAAGCTTTACAAAAGACTGTATGTCTGATTTGATCTTTCTCCCTCTCCACCACATATACATCACCGTAAACAATGATAAACCGAGTAAAAGGGTGATCCAGCCGCCTTCTTCCACTTTTTGCAGGTTGGCAGCTAAGAAACTTAATTCGATGGCTAAAAAGATCCCTGTAATGATGATATTCAGCATAAACGGAATCCTTTTTATACGAAGGTAAGCGTTGATCAGAATAGTACTCATCAGCATAGTGAGTGTAACACTGAGGCCAAACGCCGCTTCCATTTTGGTGCTTTCCTTAAAATAGAGAACCATTCCTACACATCCGCACATCAGAAACCAGTTAATGGCCGGAATATAAAGCTGACCTTTCACATTGCTTGGAAAAAGAACCATGTGCTTGGGCCATATATTTAAGCGTATCGCCTCATTAATCAGCGTAAAGCAGCCGCTGATGAGTGCCTGGGAAGCAATAATCGTTGCCATGGTGGCAATACATAGTGCAAGCCAGAAAATCGATTTCGGAACAATATGATAAAAAGGACTTAAACTTCCCACTTCTTCTCCCACATGATTCAGAAGCCAGGTCGTCTGACCTGCGTAGCAAAGGATAAGAGCTATTTTGATGAAGATCCAGGTAAACCGGATATTATTCCTTCCACAGTGCCCCATATCGCTGTATAAAGCCTCTGCCCCGGTCGTACATAAAAAGATACTTCCCAGGAACCAGAATCCTTTAGGTTCATTCACCAGCATCTGATAGGCATAATAGGGATTCAGCGCTTTAAAAACCGTCCAGTTATCCCCTATTGCCATCACCCCGATGATCCCTATGAATCCGAACCAGATGATCATTGCCGGACCAAAGATCTTTCCTATCTTATCAGTCCCGAATTGCTGAAACAAAAACAGCAATACCAGAATTCCGACAATAACGGGAACGGTATCCAGGCCGGGAACGACTACCTTAACCCCTTCTACAGCTGAGGAAACGGAAATAGGTGGTGTAATGATTCCATCCGCGATCAGAAAGGCTCCGCCAGCCATTGCAATAAACACCAGCCATTTGCCGCTAAACCGCCGTACCAGAGCATAAAGGGAAAATATTCCGCCCTCCCCGTTATTGTCCGCCTGCAAGGTAATGATCACATATTTGATGGTAGTCTGGAAAACCAGTGTCCAGAAAATACAGCTTAAACTGCCGAGTGCAATCACTTCTGTAATGATCTTGTTGTGAAAAACAGCATTCAGTGTATATAACGGTGAAGTACCGATATCACCAAACACAATCCCTATTGCAATCAACGATCCTGCAAGGGTGATTTTCTTATGAAAATCTGAGTTGCTCTGTCCGGACATAAGCCTTAAATTTTTCCTGCAAATTAATTCAAATTCTCTATTGAAATAATAATTAATTTACATTTTCAATCATTTAAATGGAAATATTCATAAATTAAAATAAATTAATTTATGTTTTTAATAGAAATATTCAAATTATTGTTTAAAATTAATGAAATCATATCTGCTCTCCGAAGTCGGGAGACTTCGGAGTATTCCTAAAGGAATTATCTAAAGACTCAAAGTCGGGAGCCTTTGCGTAGCGGGCTTTGCGTAGCGGGGAGACCTTGCATAGTGAAGTAGCGGAACACTTACAATACAAATCGTAATTCCTTAAAGTACAGCTTCCTGTTTTTTCTTTTTTAAATTCTTTGCGGAAAGCCAGCATAGAACGGATCCTATACAGACCATCAGCGCTCCCTGCCAGAAAGAAAGTCCAAGTGCGGTGGACAGTAAAACCGATGACAGTGCGGAAGACAATACCGGAATAAAGTAAGATGCTCCGGTAAGAAGGGTAACATTTCCGCCGATAATACCGACATTCCATGCTGCGTAGCCAAATCCCATGGCTACTGATGCCAGAATAAGATAAATGATCGATGAAACATTGAAATCCATCTGGTGTACTTCTCCGAAAACAAGATATTTGATCCACAGAACCAGGGCAACCATCATAAAAAACAGGGTAATTCCGTTAGTTCCTTTAGCAATCTTCATGGTCACCACACAATAGGCAGACCATAAACAGGCTCCTAAAAAGGCCAGACCATAGCTTAAAGGATTGCTTTGGATATTCAGCAGCATCTGAGAGATACTCAACCCTTCTTCCCCACCCAAAACCCAGACAATTCCCAGCATCGACAGAACAACTCCGGGGAAAATCAGCCAGTTGGCTTTTTTGGTATGAAAAATAACCGTGGAAACCATCGTGAAAGTAGGCCACAGGTAATTGACCATCCCGATCTCAATCGCCTGCCTGCTGCTTTGGGAATATCCGATAGACAGGGCCAGACATACTTCATAGGCCACCATCAGGATTCCTCCCCAGATCAGGTATTGTTTAGGAAACTTCTTTAAAGGCACCCAGCCCACGGTAAAGATCAGGAAAACAGATGCCACGGAATACATCAGCGCTGAGCCTCCCACAGGCCCGAACGAATGGCTGACCTCTTTGATAAGCCCTACAATAGAACTCCATAAAATAATGGCACAAAATCCGATCAGCGTAGCCTTCGTTGTTTTATTCATATGAAAAACGGATTAAAAAAGCAGGAAAAACGATTAATTTTCTCAAAACTACAATAAATTAAGGAAATTAATAAACATCAATATCCCAATATGCTTCATTAACTTCATATTAAAGATTCCCATAGACAACCAAGTAATCTGCATATTCCAGACGGGCATCCATCCAGTCTGTCAGTTCTTTCTTAAACTTTTCTACTGCAGCGTCTCCGGGATCTGAATGAGAAATTCTTTCAACGATCAGCCGGCTGGCCGCATTGTCAAAATAGTTATGTCCGCAGGGATCAAAACGCTCTTCCGTATAGTGGATTTCAGGATATTCCACCGGAAAAACAGCTTTGAATTCATTGATCACCCACTCAAAATCTGCTGTGGGAACAAATGCATCATTTCTTTTTACGGTGGTATAGCATTCTCCGTCGGCTTTTTCAGGCCACAGGATAAAACCAACTTCATTCCGGGGAGTTGGGTTCTCCCGGGTCGTAATAATCACCGGCAGCCCATTGATCTTTTTTATGGCTTTCAGTTGATCATGAGCACAAAGGCTGTAATATTTTAAGGCCGTTTCCTGATCACAATCAGCCACAGCGGAGATTTCCATCACATTATCATGATGGAATTCCTTTTCACAGGCTGAGATATCACCTTTATGCTTCTTTAAAAGCTTAATGGCAACAGTTAACGGAATTGAGATTCTCTTTCTAAGAAGATTTATTTTTTCAGCATCCATAATATCAGACTTTCAGGTTGTATCTGATTTGAAATTAAAAACTTCTGCTAATTTACAAAACACGGACTGAAATCATCATCTGATTGTTATCTGTTGGTACATTTTCGTATGAAAGAACATTATTTCAGTTTCAGGAATGTTTACCGATCAGATTTTTCACTCAGATTTCCTTTATTTTTAATTCATCGGTCCGATCCTTTTTATTTTAAGATTCATTCACTGAAAAATGTGACAAGCCATTCGGTTTTCATTTTCGTCAGAGGGTTTTCCAGAACTTGTACAGGAATATAAATATTTGATTTATTTTAGTTAAAAACAATTATTTTAACTAAAAATAATTATAAATAAACAATTAATCATAAAAATTAAATAAATAAATTCAATTATTAATGAATATTTTTCTATATTTAATCGAATCCAAAAAATATTTTTTTATGAAACAAATTTATCTTCAAAAGCTGATGATCCTGATGGGATTGTTTTACGCTTTAACGGTTTATTCACAATGCATCGTGTATGACGACATGACTTCCGAAGACAGGAGAAAAGCAGGAATCTCCGAAACGGAATTCCAGAACAACAGATCCAAACCATTGATTCTCCCCAAACTTAATTCCGCCAAAATGACGATTACCCCTAAAAAATTCAGGGTTAATTTCTGGGCGGTGATGAACGATGACGGCACAGATGGAGTGCGGATCTATTATGATATGGCTCTGAAATACGTAAAGCAGCTGAACGAAGCTTTTAAAGACCACCAGATCTGCTTTGTTTTAAACGGAAACGGAGTTCTGAAATCTACTGCCCATATGCATGGACAAAGCCACGACCAGCTTGTTTCAGCGGGTAAAACGAGGAACGCCTATGCGGACGATGCCATTAATATTTATGTAGCCAGGACCATCATGATGGTGAATGGAGTCTCTGCCGATGGAGTTACCAATTACCTGTACAATGTCATTGCGATAAAAGAAGAGAACTTATGGTGGATGGACACCACACTGGTGCATGAGGTTGGCCATACGCTGAACTTAATCCATACCCATGGTGACAACAACGGTCCTCCCAACGGCTCTATGGCCAATGATCCCAACTGCGAGCATGTAACGAGAGACCCCAACGACCCCAATTACAATGCGCTTACTGCCGGAGATCTGGTACATGATACTGCCGCCGATCCGGGATTATACGGAAGTTCCAGCCCTTATTACAATGTGAATTCAAGTTGCCAGCATATCAAACATCAGACAGACTGTCAGGGAACGCCTTACAGTCTTGATTCTTCGGTTTTGGATAATATTATGTCTTACGGACCGCGCTGTCTGCGGCTTTTCACTCAGGGGCAGGCTGAGAGAATGCATCAGTCGATTGATAATGCCAATCCGGCCATCCATCCTGTAAAAAGAGCTTTGGTGACTCCTAACAATGACAAGGATTTTGATATGATGGTAAGAAATTCCGATGTGGATCTGGGCGTTGAGCCTGATCATATTTCTACCAATTTCTGGTCAAGTCCGGATATCTGGATAAGAAATGTGAATGACAACAGCCCATACCATGATAATCCGTTATACGGCATCGGCCCCAACTATGCCAAAATACGTATTGTAAATAAAGGCTGTTCCCCAACCGACGGTAACGGCAAAGTAAAGCTATACTGGATCAAAGCCGGAACTTCTCTTCCGATTGCCGGTTTTGAAGGAAACCTGTTCCACAACGGTTATCCATTGGGTGGCCTGATCGGAGAAGCTGATCTTCCGGTATTAAATTCTTACCAGGAACATATTGTTACCATTCCATGGAATAACATTCCCGACCCCGACCGCTACAGCTCACTGAATGAGCCCTGGCATTTCTGCCTGCTGGCCAAAATTGAGTCTCCTACCGATATTTCTCCTTTACCGGAAAGTGACGGATACTCCTACCTTCTTCTGAATACGAATAATATTGCTTTAAAAAATGTAAGCGTATTGAAAACAGGAACGTCCAACTCCGGAAAAATCCATATCGGGAATTTCAGGGACACCCCTAAAAAGTTCAAACTTAAATTAAAGAATGAATTAAGCGAGTTCAATACCAATATCTTTAATGAAGCTGAAGTAAGTTTTAAATTCGATCCTAAATTATGGAATATCTGGGCTTCTAACGGATTCCAGGGAAGCAGTTTCCAGATGGCCGGAGAGCATGCCATTATCGTAAATGAAAATACGGAGATTATCCTCGATAATTTCCCACCCCATGATTATGGTCTTCTGGATGTAAGGGTTAATTTCCTGACCGCCAATCCTTCAGAAAATGAGGAATTCGGATTCCATGTAGAGCATTGGGATGTGGAAGAAAAGAAACTGCTGGGAGGAGAGCTGTATCAGGTTACCAAGCAGAAAAGGGAATTATTCCGGGCTGATGCCTCACAAAAAGGAAATGCCTTTGAAGCTGTCCTGATCAACGAACCTGCGACTTACAAATGGTATGATTCCAAAGGAAACCTGCTTCACACCGGTGAGCGTTTTGAGTATGGCCAGAAAAACTCAAAAGTCATTCTGGAAGTAACATCAAAACGGGACGGATTCAAAGATTACAAAACGGTTTCTGTAAATTCTGATACTCCTCAGTATATCAGTACAGTCTATCCGAACCCAGCCAGAAACACCGTGAATGTCAGTTACCGTAAAATGAACTGCAGCCATGCTTATTTTATGCTTATGGGCCCTGATTCAAAAGTGGTTTCCAATTATATCATCGATATGAAAGCCGATACCATGAACATCAATATCAGCCATTATCCGGCCGGAACCTACCGATTGGTTCTGGTTTGCGACAATGCCGTTGTAGAAAGCAGAAGCCTCATCATTCACTAAAAAAACTTCTGCACATCATCATCACAAAGCAGCTTCATTCGGGGCTGCTTTGTTTATTTTTTCCGGATCACAGGCTAATGTTTAAAAACGAATAGGTTTTTATTTTGATCTATTGTCTTATCTATAAACCAGTACTGAAAGTCTTTTAGTTTTAAATCATTAACAATTTCTAATTCAATTTCAGCGCTCACTGTTGTATGTCCTACAAGAATAAAAATCTTATTATAATTTTCTGCAATACGTATCAGTTCCTGAAAAATTATTTTTATGCTGTCAAACGCTAATCCTGGTGTTCCTATTACTAAAACATCGTGATTTTCAATCTCATTTATTATGATATAGACAAGTTCATTAAACATATCTATAATTTCCCGTGGCTGAATAAACTTTAAATTATATTTCTCTATCAGTTTTTTATATGCTTCAATAGATAAATCCTTTTTGCGGATGTATTGTGATATTTTAAACGATTTTTTGGAAGGTAAATTGATATAAAAAGTATTTTTTTCATCTGCTAACAGACATTCTTCTGATAAGTCACTAAAGGTAACATATACATTCCCTGATTCTAAATCTATCTTTTCGTTGAAAATTGTTATTTGTGTTTTCATAATTTGTTTTTATCAGTAGCAGCATCTTCAGTAACTACAGTCCCGAAGATTAATATATTGAAGCTCAATTTATAAATAAATGATCAACTTTAAATAAGAAAAAAACTTTCCCAACGCACCCATCACCCATCATCCATCACCCTTCTCTCCTACAGCTCCTCCACAATCTGCTCCTCCGTCTTATCCTTCAGCTCAATAATCCTTTCCGGAATAAGCTTATTAGGCTGAATATTTCCTGCCGGCCTGATCCATTCCTTCACTCCA
The DNA here is from genome assembly GCA_031277615.1 of Chryseobacterium sp. Lineage (GTDB taxonomy): Bacteria > Bacteroidota > Bacteroidia > Flavobacteriales > Weeksellaceae > Chryseobacterium. The sequence goes on from JAITMC010000041.1 coordinate 22,165, forward strand.
AAAAGGAAATCGAGCTTTGTATTGGGAGTTTGAAAGCTGATCAGTTCCCCGAAGTGATTCGGATGGCCTTTTTCCGGGATTTCGCCAACTACTTCCGCCAGTTTATTATCCAAAACCGTAGCTCCAAACATCATGGCACTTGAAAACGTATTTTTACCCACGACCACATAGGTTTTACCATTGAATCTCAAAAGATTTTTAGAAGGTTTTACGGTATGTGAACGCATCGGATAATAATCTCCGTTCTTTATTTTTTCATAATCTTTATCCCGGTCATTACTGGATCTTAAATAATCAGCGTATTCCTGACTTTTCTTCCATCTTCCCTGGTAGGTTTGATAGGTTTTATCTGAAAAATAAGCAATCAGCAGATTTCCAATTCCGGAATTTCCTCCTGAATTGTCATGAACATCAATCACCAGTTTTTTCACCCCGTCTTTTTTGATCTGTGTAAAAATACTGTCGAATTTTGTTTTCCAGCCTTCCATAGAGAAAGATCTTTTCTCGTTAAAAGTATTAACGGTCAGATAGCCGAAATCTTTAATTTTCTTATAAGCAACCGGTCCCGACATTTTCTGTTGGGCTTGTGGATTTTTTGAAGCATTGGCTCTTAGCTGTTCCAGTGAAATGCTTTTCACCACCGTCTGCAGCCCGCTGTTAAATTTCAGATTATAATCATCTTTGATAAAATAGCAGAATTTATTGATCATGATCCAGAATTTGTCAACAGCTATGGAAATCCTTTCTTCTCTGGCTCCGGGAATCGTGGTGGCACAGTTTTTCAGGACCTCAGCAATCGGGATATTGTTCAGTGAAATCAGTTCGTCACCGATATTCAGCTTAGAGTCGGAATAATTTTCTGTCAGGATCATTTTTCCTTCATCGTATTTAAACTTCAACGGTAATACTTTCATACTGTTTTTAATACTGTCGGTCACACAATAATCGCCTAATCCGCTATGCTCGTCATTCAGGGTAACGATAAGCGGTTTGGCGGCAAAATAAAAATCTTTCTGTGTCATTCCCTCTTTTAAAGAATTGCGGATAGCCGTGTATTTCTTCTCAAATTCCTCCTTTGAAATCTCCGTATAAGGGTTTACATGAGCATTCACGATTTTTTCCCTGAAGAAATCAATATCCTGCTCAAGCTGCTGCCTGGTGAATTTCTGATGATAAAACTCATTACAGGTTTTCTGAGCCAGTATGAATGTGGTAAAGAACAGCAATAACAGGGTTAGCTTTGATTTCATAAAAATTATAGTTTTACAGAATGAGTAGTCTGCAGCTTTTTTTTGTTACAGCTGTTTCACCCTCCCCTTCAAGAGATCACATTTTTCGTATCTTTTTCAAAAACTTTACTTTATGGGACTTACGGTCATTATTCTTCTGCTGGTCGTGGTGATCATCATCATGATTTCCAGACTGAAGATTTCAAAAACACAGAAAATAATCTGGTCGGTTGGTACTGTTCTGGCTATCTTCTTAATCATTGCTTATCTGCTGATTCAGGGATTTGAAAGAGGAAGAGATCCTGTAAGACCGGCTGAAGAGCTTCAGGATTCATTAAAATCAAATAAATCCTCTTAATACAATACAAAACCGATCTCTTATTGCTTGTTCTGCAACAAAAACCTATTCCTGAGCTTTACAGAAGGCTTTTCGATAACAAAGCAGTTTTATACGGATTCACAGATCATTTATGATCAACTCCAGCCATGTAACTGCTTTTAGCAACAATGAGGTAATGCTGGGATCTCATTCTGTTCCGGTAGGCAGAAGCTATAAAAATGAGTTCGATTCTTTTATAAGTTTATTTTCGAAGAAACGTTTACTGTAAAATAATGTTCTTTCCTGTTTAGAAAAACATCAGCAGATTAATTTTATAGATTTTAATCTAGTGAACATCAAAATCCTTTACCTGTTGTTTATGAAGCGGTTACACTTTCCAAAAAAGGATTTCTACCATATTCTGAAATTCCGATGTTTTTAAGAAAAAAATACATTATTTCACATAAAACAATGACAATCAAATCACTGCATATCCAACGGGATGCATAATATATACCGGTCGGCACCAATGGATATTAAAAAAAAGTATTATTTTTGCTTGGAGGATTAAAGTTGCTTAACCGCATTTTTATTAGTAATTTTAGTACACCAATTTATAAAACATTAAAATTCATCCACATGAGAAAAATACTTCTACTCATTACATGTATGTTCGGCATTTCAGTTTTCGCACAGATCAAAGTGCTGAAAAATGAAAGCTTGGTGGAAATTGGCAAAGATAATTCCGTAGGTTTATATAAAAAAGAGGACAAATTTACCATCAACTATCAGGATCTGAATACCAGTAACCTGAACACGATCAGGTCCTTTTCATTCCAGAATCTGAACAGCGATGTTTCGGGCCTTTACAGCCTTATTATGGACGGATTCATTTCAATTCCGGAAGAAAATGTAGTACTGGAGCTTCCTAATGATATTATTGAGCTTCACTACGAGAAAAACTATGGGCAGCCTACCATGCAGTTTATTCAGTACATCAACAAAAACCGTAAATATGTCGGAAAGTCACAATTCCTGACTAAAAAACAGGTAGAAAAGGTTTTTGGAAGAACGAACGGCAAATACACCATGTATGATAAGCCTTCTGCTCCTGCTCATCAGGCCGGTACTGCAAAATCTGCTACCAACCAGGCCTCCACTGCCTCACCAACCTCTAATACCAACAATAAGAACAAAAAATCAAAAAAATAAACGTATTTTTACAATATTACTGAGCTCATTCATCCGAATGAGTTTTTTTATTTTTATTTTTGCAAAAAGACAATACCTAATATGCCGCTTCAGATTCTCAATTTGACCAAGAAATTTGGTGAACAGACTGCCCTTAACCAGATCAATATTTCTATTGATAAAAATGAAATCATCGGCCTCCTTGGTCCTAATGGTGCCGGAAAATCCACGCTGATGAAATCTATCGTGGGGGCACTGAAAATTGATCAGGGTGAAATTATCTTTAACGGGATGAATATTACAGAAAACGAGATTGCCAGCAAAAGAAAAATAGGCTTTCTTCCTGAAAACAATCCACTGTACCTGGAAATGTATGTTAAAGAATATCTTCAGTTTGTAGCCAACATTCACAAAATTCCGAGTTCCAGAGTAGATGAAGTAATCGAACTGGTAGGTATTACCCCTGAGAAATCTAAAAAGATCGGTCAGCTGTCCAAAGGATACAAGCAGAGAGTGGGACTTGCCCAGGCCATCATCCACCAACCGGACCTGCTGATCCTGGATGAACCGACTAATGGTCTTGATCCTAACCAGATCATCGAGATCAGGAATGTGGTAAAAGAGATCGGACAGCAGAAAACGGTTCTTCTTTCCACCCATATTATGCAGGAAGTGGAAGCTCTATGTTCCCGCGTGATCCTGATTCATAAAGGAAACATCCTCCAGGACTGCCCTATTGATGAGTTCAAAGGAAGATTCGACAGCCTTGAGGAAGCTTTTGCCAGCTATACCGCAATTTCATAATCATCATGGAATTTTCTGTTGCCCACGGACAGGGAATTATAAGGCTTATATTTGATGGATTTGCCAGCTGTCTGGTCATCCGGCGTCCCGTTGCAGTTAACTGGCCGGATTGTGATGGGAGCATTGGTGAATATTATGCAGTATCCGAACTGTCGAAGGACGAGCAGATCAGCATGACCAATCATCTGAATCAGGCACTTATCTACGGAACAGAAGATGAGATTATGGCTGGTATTCAGGATTTCCTCCAGCTTTTTGAAACCGGAATCTATACTGTATATCCGGAAAATATGATATTTGACAATACAGATTTTCACAGCTACAGCTCCTTTCCTGCTGATGCTGAGCCTTCCTCTGAAGATGATGTGTTTTCTGCATGGTTTTACCCGCTCAAAGATTCCAACCCTATTCTCACTCTTGAACACAGCAGCATAAATGAAGAAAGGGTAAATTATTATATGGATCTTATCCGCAAAGGTACCCGTCCTAAAGTTATTGCTTTTTACCATTGTTATCACGTATATCCGGGGATGAGTACTTCTTTTATTCTGGATGGGCACCACAAGATACAGGCTTATATCCGCCTGAAAATGGATATTCCTGCCATTTTTATTTATAAGCAGAATGCTCATTACGATTCCTCCCGTGAACTTATGCATTCTGCCCGCCTTATTCTTAGGGACAGCGCGTTTGAGCATCTGTTTCAGAATAATGATGAAAATATTTCTGAAATAATCTTTACACATGATGAGATGATGACTGCCGAACTGGACAGGATTCTCCGGACTACGGCAAGAATAGATCCCGGAGTGATTCATATTCTGATAAGGCATCATCAGTCGGATTCTCCGGACGATAAAATATGGCTGAATAAACGTCTTATCGCTTTAAGATCGAACATCAATGTAAACCTGTTCCGTTCCGGTAAAAGTCTTTTAATCTTTTCCCGTCAGTATGTTGAACAGCACAGGACCCATGCCTGGTTTTCCAAAACCATCACCCACCATGAGGAATTGGAGAGCTGGATCAGCGAAACTATTCTGATCTAAAAACTGGCTTTATTTTTGATTGGATATTTACTTTAACAATAACCAATACAAAATGACTAAAAAAATTGTATTAGGAATTTTCTGCCTTGCGCAGTTTTCCTTTATGAATGCCAAAAATTTTCCGGACGAAACTTTAACGGCTAATCATACCGCTTTACACGGCTCTTTTCAACAGGTTCCCAAAACCGTTATTATTAAAACCAAAAAATTTAAGATCAGAATCGATAAACAGCCCAACGGCAGATATCTGTATCAGTCTTGGGGTGCGAATTCCAGCATTACGTCCAAGCCGCATATGATCATCAGCGACGGAGAACTTGTTCCGGACGGCAGCGGAGGGAACTATTCCCTGGTTTTCAATAATGAAGGATACATCTATCAGGTATGGAGAAATTATCTTACTAATTCTTCTAAAAAAGCTCCTTATACCCTGACTGTAACGGATGATAATGACCGCGAAATCGTTCGTGAAGACGGAATTGTAGTGAAAAAATAAATGCATAGAATCCTGCCTCATGAGCAGGATTCTTTTTATTTTCACATCCATAATGAACAGATTACAGGGATTGCCCATTCTGATTACGGGGCTTCAGCTCATAGCGATAGGACATCTTTATGATACCTGGCAGAACAGCCATTCCCATATTCCTACAGCATTGATTGAGCTTACCGTTCTTGCTGCGGTAAATATGGTATTTCTTATCATTGTTTATTTTGTATTGCCCAGAGCTTCTCTGAAGCAGATGCTGTGGAAAGTTTCAGGAGGTATTGCTGCAACGATCATCATTCTCACACTGATCTCTTATATGATCATGGGACTCTGTAAATACTGATTCAAAACTGAAACTTTACGCTATGTTCCGGACTGCCTGAGTTCTGTATGAAAGCGACTGGTTTCGAAACTTTCTTTCGCTGCTTTGTACCCGATGCTGAATATCTGGTCCAGGCGGTCTTTTTTCCGTTCAAAAGTTCCGTAGGTAGACAGTTCCTGGGATGAAATAAACCAGTCACAGTAATCGAATTTAATTTTCTCTATTCTGTATGAAAGAAGGTCATAGGATCGGGAAACGATCGCTTTGATCGATTTCAGGTCTTTGATATCTATATCATTGGGAGGAGATACGAAAACCCCGATCAGTTTATCACATTCGTCTCTGATGATATCGGCAGGAAAGTTATTGAGAACTCCTCCATCGCAGTACATTTCTTCATCAATGATATACGGCGTTGTAATTCCCGGAATGGAGCAGGAAGCAATAATCGCATCCACGACTTCAAAATTTTCGTCAAAGATTTTTTGGGTACCGGATACCAGCTCAGTCGCTACGATTTTCACCTTAATATCCAGATCACCCAATTTCATATCATGAAAGATCGGTTTAAGATAATTCCTGAAAATAACGGAAGACACAAGTCCCGGCTGATTAAAAGCAAAGTGCTTCCAGTTGAAAAAGTAAACCGAATTGAAAAACTCCAGAATCTCTTCAGGGGACTTTCCTACGGCGTGAAGACAACCTACAATAGATCCTGCACTGCAACATGACAGGACGTCTACACCAATGTTTTTTTCGCTCAGGAACTTTAACACTCCGGCATGGGCTATTCCTTTGGTTCCGCCTCCTGACAAGACAAGTCCTACTTTCTCAAAATTCATAGAATAAATTTAAGAAAACACAATGAGAAAATAAGGCTAATTTTTCTAAATCTATTGATTTTAAAATTATTTTAATAATGACCATAGTCAAAATCTCTGTTTTCGGATTGTATGAATCATCGCAAGGGCAGAGATTTGTATAAAATATAAAAGTTAATGAAAATAAAATTATACCCCATGATCATTAAGCATGCCGACCTTGAACCGGAAGCCTTAAGAAGTTTGATCCGCAAAGGAAAAATTGGTTTCGGAGGCAATAGAAAACTGAAAATATACGGACTGCTGAGCTGTCGTTCAGGCAAACGGCTGAATAAAGAAAACAGGGTATTTTTTGTTTCTGAACAGGAAGCCGTACAGCACGGATTCCGGCCATGCGGACACTGTATGAAGGATGCTTATAAGCAATGGAAATTCCGAAACGGACAGAAATAAGATATACGTTTGTAGATTTTGGCTAAAGCCATATTGATTTTTTTTGTTTAGGTGGACTAAAGTCCACCTCTATTGAATAAGAAGATTAAGATTTTGATGGTTGAAGGTTTCCCACAGATCCCTCGGATCTCACGGATCCTTGTGAATGTTTTTTCTCACGCTGATTTTGCAGATTGAGCTGATTTTAATTCATCAATAAAAATCATAGATTTTTAAGAACTTTAGTGAACTTCTATGCATCATGCATTAAACTCAAGGTTACTTACGTGTTCAACCCTTTTGTGGTTAAAATAATTTCCCACAGATCTCGTTGATTTCACAGATGCTTGTAGATATTTTTTCTCGCGCTGATTTTGCGGATTGCGCTGATTTTAATTCGCCAATAAAAATCTTTGATTTTTAAGAACTATAGTGAACTTCTATGCGTAATGCATTAAACTTAAAGGTTACTTACGTGTTCAAACCTTTTGTGGTTAAAATAGTTTCCCACAGATTCGCAGATAACACTGATGTTTGGGGATATTTTTTCTCGCGCAGATTGTGCAGATGACGCAGATTTTAATACCCCAATAAAAATCATAGATTTTAAGAACTTTAGTGTACTTTCTATAGGCAATACATCAAACTCAAGGGTTAAATGGTGGGGCAAACCTTTTTCGACCTGTTAAAAACTTTCCCAGAGTACAATCTGTTGTTCTGAGGGAATGTTCCTCCGATCTTATTATCCCGCATCCGATTCAAAATCAAAAGCATATAACCTGTTTTTTTTGTAAAACGATATATTTTTATTTCTATTGATTATTTAAATATTAACCATTAGTAAATTTTCCCGATAGTGTGAACATAAATATTATTAAATTCAAGTTTTAAGTGTTATATTTGTTAACTGTTTTGTATCCAGAAACGGATTGAATATTTGATGCAGGCTGAACCGATTGCGGAAAATGGAGACGGAGCTTCCTTTATTCTGTTTTCCAATAATTTCGGAAAGATTGCTTAATGATCAACAGGACAGTATATAGTATATTTAAAAATCCATATTTATAAAAATTTAAATTCATGAACTATAAACTTGAGCTCAATACTCAGGAGCCCAACTCAAAAATTGTTTTTAACAACATCCTATTTGATTCGTTCAAGGTTAATATAGTTGAAAGATATATCGGATCGGTAAAATCCCGTCTGACTTTATGCGAAGCTTTATTTAAGGTAAGAACTCTGGATGATCAGCTTGTTCCGAGAAGAGACGGTAATATGAGGGTGAAAATCAAAGGTGATGACTTTGAAGTGTACGAGAGATTAACAAAAAGGCTGTCTTCCTACGAATACAAAAACAAACTGATCAACAGAAAAGACACTGAGCAGGATTATGTTCACTTTATTTTAGGGCTGGTAATTGCCAATTATGAGCTTAACTAACCTGTATTGAAGCATTAAGCTTCTGTTACCTATAATTAATTCCGTTTAAATGAATTAACTAAACAATATCTCCCCATGATCGTGGGGAGTTTGTTTTGATGGCCAGCTGTATTGGTGGCTGCCTTACCATTTATAAATGCTCACTGTATACCGTTTCAATAAGGTTTTCAGGATGAATATTTCTTGAGAAAATAGGATAATGAAACCGGTCCAGCTTATTAAGGATACGGATAAGCTCCATTTTTTCTTTATGGGTCAGATTTCCGGCAACAATATGAGTAGCCTGGCGTATTTTTTTCATTTGCTGTTCCAGAGCAATCCGTCCGGCTTCTGAAATCCTGATGATTTTACTCCGTTTATCTGCTTCCGAATCATGCTGCTCAATCCAGCCATGACGAAGCAGCCGGGCAATGATAAGCATTCCCGCAGGTTTGTCATGTATATTTTTTTTGATGAGCTCCATTTTCGTCATCTCTCCAAAAGCTTTGAGATTGATGAGATAAATAAAATCTTCCTGGGTAGAAAATTCAGAGTCTGAAATCGCTGATTTGGAATAGCTTTTTGCATAGCGGTTAAGGTGAACAAGCAATGTATTGATTGCACTTTCCGCTGTTCTGCCATTTTCTTTTCCTTCCCAGTAAGGTTCCTCTGATGCCCGATCATCAGTCTGATGGTCACAGATCCAGTTTTTAAATCCCTGAACCGTACCCGGATAGGATTTTGAAAATTGGGTTTCTGTTTCAAACTGTTCCAGCATCTGGAGAAAATCTTTAAAAAGAGTGTAATTCATTTCAATAAATAGTCTACAAATATACCAATTTCATCACGAATAATCTTATTGAGTATCCGGACAACGGACTTTTTCCGAAAAAACAGACTATCATTATCCATTTTAAAAAATAAAATTTACATTTTACATTAAATGTGGTATATTTTAGTGAAAAATAATCCTATAATGGTTTATTATTTGCAATTCTACCACTTAAAATCAAACAAAATATTCAATATTAAACTATAAAAATTTTTGAGCCATGATCAATGAAGATTTATTGTTAGCCTTTGGTGCCAATTATGAAACTTTTGAAATGAACCAAACAATTTTTAATGAAGGCAATTCCCCTAAGTTTTATTTTCAGATTATCCATGGTATTGTTGAGCTCAACAATTATCATGATGACGGCAAGGAGTTTACCCAGAATATTTTATCTGACGGCCAAAGTTTAGGAGAGTCTTTTTTATTTGATGATAAGTTTTATCCCACCAACGCTACTGCTAAAACGGCCTGTACGGTCTTAAAACTTCCTAAAACGGATTTTTTCAGCCTCCTGAATCAGAATCCTGACGTTCTTGCAGGAATTATTAAATGCCTTGCAGACCGTTTGTATTACAAATATGTCATGCTGTTTAATGTATCATCCCCTGATCCTGTTTTTAAGATAAAAACCGTAATGGATTATCTGAAAGGCAGTGATGACAGCAGCAAATATTCATTTCAGATTCCGTTAACCAGGCAGCAGCTGGCCAATCTCACAGGCTTACGGGTTGAAACCGTCATCAGAACCATCAAAAAAATGCACAGTATTAATCTGGTAAAACTTCAAAACCGGAAAATATTTTATTAAGCAGCTCATCCAAAAACATAGTACGACTGGTTATAAACTTCTTATACCCTGTAAAACTGATGCAGCTTTTCTTCGCATAAGGTACGGATCACTTCAATCCAGCGGTCTTCATCATTCAGGCAGGGAATGTAGCTGAAGGTTTCACCACCGGCTTTCATAAACTGCTCTTTACCTTCTACAGAGATTTCTTCGAGGGTTTCAAGACAATCTGAGACAAATGCAGGACAGACGACAGCCAGGTTTTTGATTCCTCTGGAAGGAAGGCTTTCCAGTGTGTGGTCGGTATAAGGTTCGAGCCATTTGTCTTTGCCCAACCGGGACTGGAAAGAAACGATTACTTTGTCTTTGGGCAATCCAAGCTTTTCAATAACCCGTCCGGTCGTATTGTAGCACTGGTGACGGTAACAAAACGGATGGCTGGGATTAACTTCCCTGGAGCAGCAATCATTCAGATTACATGTTCCCGTAGGATCTGTTTTGAAAATATGGCGCTCCGGAACTCCGTGGTAAGAAAACATCAGAGCATCAAAGTGCTCCGGAAGCTTTTCCCGGATGCTTTCTGCCAGGCAGTCTGCATAGATATCCCTGTTATAGAAGGGCTGGATATAATTAATTTTCACATCAGGGAATTTTTTCCTTCTTATCTCTTCGGCTTTTTCAATGACAGTCCGCGTGGTACTCATTGCATATTGTGGATACAGCGGAAAAAGAACGATTTCATTAACGTTTTTTTCGACAAGCTTCCTGATTCCTGTTTCAATACCTGGCTCTGCATATCTCATTCCTATTTCCACAGGAACTTCTACCATCTTTTGAAGTTTTTGCTGAACCTTCTGAGTAAAAACAATCAACGGTGACCCTTCAGCTGTCCAGACTGTTTTATAAGCTTCTGCCGATTTCGGAGGTCTGGTTTTCAGAATAATTCCCTGTACCAGAAGGGCCCGGAAAATCCAGCGGTAGTCAATAACGTTTTCATCCATAAGAAATTCATCCAGATATTTCTTTACATCCTTTACATCAGCAGATCCCGGAGATCCAAGATTGATCAGTAAAATTCCTTTTTTTCCCAATGTCGTTTTATTTTATTATTATAGTATATTTAAAGAAGATCATTATTCTGCAAGGGCTTTCCGATAGGCTTCCAGAGCGCGCTGTCTTGCCGCTGTATGCTCTACGACAGGCTCTTCCCTGTAATTCTGAGGGAGCCATTTTTTTATATAGACAGAATCCTGATCAAATTTCGCAGCCTGCCCATATGGATTGAATATTCTGAAATACGGAGCCGCATCACATCCGCAGCCTGCCACCCACTGCCAGTTTCCGTTATTGGCTGCAAGGTCATAATCTATGAGTTTTTCCGCAAAATAGGCTTCACCCCAACGCCAGTCAATCAGCAGATGTTTGGTAAGAAAGCTTGCGGTAATCATCCTTACCCTGTTGTGCATAAAGCCCGTCTGGTTAAGTTCTCTCATTCCTGCGTCCACCAGCGGATATCCTGTTCTGCCCTCACACCAGGCCATAAATTCCGCTTCATTATTCCGCCAGATTATATGTTCATATTTCTTTTTGAAGCAATGGTTCACAACGTGAGGAAAATGAAACATAATCTGCATAAAGAATTCCCTCCATATCAGCTCATTCAGCCAGACTTCACTGTGCTCAACGGCATATTGCACACATTTCCGTATTGAAATGGTTCCAAACCCGAGTGCAGTACCAAGGTGCGTCGTACCATCCATAGCGGGAAAATCGCGGTACTGATGATAAGATTCTATCACCTTTCTGTTCAGTTCCGGTTTTTTAAATTGAATTCCGGTTTTTTTGAATCCTGTTTCTTCCAGAGGAATGATATCCGGTGATCCTTCAAATTCAATACAGCCGGACAGATCTGAGGGAAGTATGCTGATTTTTTTTAAGTTTTCTTTCCATTTTCTGGAGTACGGCGTGAATACGGTGTATGGAGAATGATCATTTTTCAGAATATCATTTCCTTCAAATATCACCTGATCTTTAAAATCTCTGAACTGAACTCCAGATTCCCTGAGCAGTTCACTAATTTCATGATCCCTCTGTATAGCCTGTGGCTCATAATCCCTGTTACAGAAAACAGTATCAACAGGATACTCCTGTATTAATTTCCTGAAAACCTCCTTCGGTTCTCCATGATTGATATGCAGACCGCTTCCGTATTTTCTCAGCTCATCATGAACTGACTGCAATGCCTGATGAATGTAATCCACTCTCTTATCGTACGGATCCTGAAGCCGGCTAAGAATTGCGGTATCAAAAATAAAAACCGGCATTACTTTAAGACCGGAAACAAGAGCCTGATGCAGGCCAACATTATCTTCCCACCTTAAATCTCTTCTGAACCAAAAAATATTGATTTTCTCCATTTATATTAACGCTACAGTCTGATAAACTGTTTTAATTGTATCATTTAAAGAATACAAATATACCAATTAAACAACAATAAAGAATATAAATAAACCTAAAAATAATTTCAGGACGGTATAATTTTTGTAAAAATATTTATAGATCTAAATATACTATGGGTGAAACAGATTCCAACCGGATTGATCCGGTAAGAGACCAAAACCTGATCGATGAGTACTTTAACTTATTGATAAAAAAGGAATTTCATATGGACATCAACTTCAGCAATGAATATATAGCAACCCAAAACATTGTATCCAAAAAAGGAATTCTTGTCAAAACATTTTCAGACGATATCCTTACCCGTCCTGCATTACGCTTATTTATACAGGCTCTGATCCATAAGATTAATTCCGGAGCCCTGAATAAAGATCAGTTGGTAAAAGGAATCGAATCTTTAAGAGCAGTTTCCAGTTCAAATACAGGTACATAGAAAAATCCCTCAAAAGAATTGAAGGATTTTTAGTTTTCACAACAGCTATAAAAATCAGAATTTACACCTGTTCTTTCATATATTTTGCGACCATATCTTCCAGATCGTCCAGATTAAAAGGTTTTGAGATATAGTTATCGGCCTGAGCTTCTTCTGCCAGAGCTACAATATCATTATTGGCCGTTACATAGATCACCGGGATATGCTTAAAATCTGCATTGCTTTTAAGAAGCTTCGTTGCTTCCACGCCTCCGATTTTAGGAATCCAGTTATCCATCAGGATTACATCAGGCTGATATTGTGCTACTTTTTCCAGAATATCGTGTGATGTTTCTGAAATTTTGACTTCATAGCCATTCTCTTCAAAAATGATCGTGACAACTTCTAAAATAGCAGTATCATCATCAAAAATCAAAATTCTCTTTTTACTCATGTGGGTAGATTATAGTATTGATAAAATTATAATTGGTTTATGTAATAGGCCAGGTTGCCAGGCTCAATAATCAAATCGTATTCAATTTCCTCTACAGCATGTTTCGGCATATAGTCTACTTCTGCTGTTTCTGGATCCTGAATCCAGACTTTTCCGTTATTTCCCTTGATATATTGCAGACCTTCCACTCCATCTGCATTGGCTCCGGAAAGCAATACTCCGACTAAATTTTCGCCATAAATTTCCGCTGCAGACCTGAAAGTAACATCTATAGACGGCCTGGAATAATTCATTTTCTCAGAACTGTCGAGCGATACATTTTTTTTATCTTCAAAAAGCAGATGATAGTCGGCAGGAGCAATATACAGGGTATGATTCTGAATTTCAGCTTTATCTTCAATTTCAACCACGGGAAGATCGGTAAACTGCTGCAACAGGGTCTGCAAAATATTTCCGGAATGGGCTTTGCGGTGAACGACCAGCACAACAGGAATGCTGAGCCGGCTGTCCAGATTTTTAATCATCTCTATGATGACCTGTAAACTTCCTGCCGAGCCCCCGATAACGATCAGTTCTGTATTTTGTTTTTCTTTCATAGCCGGATGTCTAATGATGGTCTATTTTTTTCCAGATTTTCTGTTCCTCCATCTGGTGGTAATTTTTATCTATGGTAGAAAACTTCAGTGTTTCTTTCGCCCCTAATGCAAGGAAGCCCAGATTTTCAAGGCTGTTGTCAAAAAGCCGGAATACCCTTTCCTGGAGTTCCCGGTCAAAATAGATCAGTACATTTCGGCAGATGATCAGCTGAAAACTGTTAAACGAACTGTCCGATACCAGATTGTGTGTCGATAAAATAAGTTTTTCCTGCAGGCTCTTATCAAACTTCACACTGTCATAATTGGCTGTATAATAATCTGAAAAATCCTTTATTCCTCCTGACTGAATGTAGTTTTCGGAATATAATTTCATCTGCTGCAAAGGGAAAATCCCGGCCCTGGCGGTTTCTAGAACTGAAGGATTAAGATCTGTCCCGTAGATCAGTGATTTATGATAAAGGCCGGCCTCCTTAAGCAGAATAGCCACAGAATAGGCCTCTTCTCCTGTCGAACAGCCCGCTATCCAGATACGGATTAACGGATAAGTTCCCAGCTGGGGCAGAATTTTTTCTCTTAAGGTTTTAAAAAATGAAGGGTCCCGGAACATTTCTGTAACATTTACCGTAATTTCTTCTATGAAACGTTTAAAATATTCCGGCTCATTGATGACGGTATATCTGAGTTCGGCGAAGCTGGTAAACCGGTCCAGCAGGCAGATACGGTTGACTCTTCTTTTAAAAGACGCTCTGCTGTACCCTGAAAAATCATAGCCGTACAATTCGTGAACATCATTGATAAGATATTCTATTTCTTCGTCTTTTACAATACTGGGTTCAAGCATTTAGGTCAGTTTTTCGATCGCTGTCATTAAAAGGTCCACATCAATGGGCTTTGATACATAGTCTAGCGCACCTGCTTCCAGGCATTTCTGGCGGTCCTCCGGCATTGCCTGTGCGGTAACCGCAATTACAGGGATTCCTGCAATCTCCGGAGTATCTTTTATAATCCCGATCGCTTCATAACCATCCATTCCGGGCATCATCATATCCATCAGGACGACTGAAAATGCCGGGTCAGCCTTCAGTATTTCAATAGCTTCCTGTGCCATTGTACAGCTTTCCACTTTATAGCCTCGGGACTTTAAGGTAAGTTTCAGGGCAAATATATTCCGTGGATCATCGTCCACAATCAGAATTTTCTTATTCATCAGTATTCAACATTCAACGGTTTAATTTTCATACAGCCAAACGCGGAGCAGGGACAGCAGCTGGTCGATATCCACAGGTTTTGAAATATAATCCGAAGCTCCTGCGGTAATGCATTTCTCACGTTCCCCTATCATTGATTTGGCCGTAATGGCAATAATCGGCAGCCTGGCCAGTGAAGGCATTTGCCGGATTTGCCGGATGGTTTCATAGCCATCCATTTCCGGCATCATCATATCCATGAGGATCACATCGATATCGGGATGCTGGCTGATCTGCTGAAGCGCATGTTTGCCATCCATGGCTACGATAACTTCCACTTTATATTTCTCCAGCGCTTTTGTTAAGGAAAAAATATTGCGTACATCATCATCGGTAATGAGTACTTTTTTCCCGCTCAGCACTTCTGTTAAAGAGCCCAGTACTTTACCCGAACTGCTTTCCGGAGCATTGTTTTTTTCTTCCACCAGATGCAGGAACAGGCCTACTTCATCTAAGATCCTCTGATAGGAATGGGCCGTTTTTACCACAATAGAATCTGCATACTGCTTTATTTTGCGTTCATCTTCCCGGGACAGATTCTGTTCCGTGAAAATAATGATTGGCAGGTTTTCCAGGCCTTCATAACTTTTGATAGATTCTATCACGTGATATTCATCGCCTTTTGATTTTCCGATATCCAGAATCACACAGTCGACAACATCTGAGGTAAGGGCCTTCACGCTGTCTTCCACATTATGTTCTACGGACAGGGCAATATTAAAGTTGCTCAGGAAATACGCCAGCGCACTGGCATGCTTTGCATTTTCCTCGACGATCAGGACTTTCTGGGGTCCTTTTTTCAGGGCTTCTTCAATTTTTCTGAATACATCTGTCATCTGATCCAGGGCTACCGGTTTATTGATAAAATCAATAGCACCTTTCATCAGGCTTTCTTTTTTAAGATGCAGAACAGACATCATATGAACGGGAATATGCTTTGTATCCGGATTGGATTTCAGCTCATCCATGACCTGCCAGCCGTCTTTCACCGGAAGCTGAACGTCCAGTAATATGGCGTGAGGCCTGAACTTCTGAGCTGCGGAGAGCCCGTGGTCGCCCCTAACAGCTACAATTCCCTTATAATTCTGGAGATGAGCATATTTCAGAAGGGCTTTTGCAAAATTGACATCATCCTCAATAATCAGGATCACTTTATCATTTTTTGTGATATGCTCTCTGTCATCCGCTACATCTTCCGGTATTTCCAGAATGGCAGGCAGCGGCATAGGGTCTGTACTGTCTTCATCCAGAATATTCTGGATTTCTTCTACGTCTTCCCGGATGATGTCTACGATGTTCTGATCGGACCCGTTGTGAACAATTTCTGCCGCTTCATATACGGGAATGATAAAACTGAATTCACTACCTTTTCCAAGTTCACTGGTCAGAAGAAGTTCTCCTCCCAGCAGTCGGGCAATTTCCCGGCTTATGGACAATCCCAGTCCTGTACCGCCAAATTTTCTCTTGGTGGATCCGTCTGCCTGCTGGAATGCTTCAAAAATAATTTTCTGCTTATCCTCCGCGATGCCGACTCCGGTATCTTTTACCGAGAAAATAATGAAATCCTGTTTTTCAGGATGTTTTTTGATATGGAGGCCAATACTTCCTTCGGTTGTAAATTTCAAGGCGTTAGACAGCAGGTTTCTCAATACCTGATCGATCCTCAGTCTGTCGGTTTCAATCATCTGAGGAGTATCATCTGTTATCTGAATATCAAACTGAAGTGCCTTCTCATGGAATACGGGCTTAAACAGGTTTTTCAGATCCGTAACCACTTCGTCAATCGTTACCTCCTGATATTCCAGGGTCATTTTTCCGGATTCTATTTTTGCCAGATCCAGAATTTCATCAATCAGTGTTAGCAGGCTGGTTCCTGAGCTCTGAATTACCTGGGCAGATTCTATCTGATCTTCATTGAGGTTTTCATCGGGGTTCTCTGCCATCAGTCTGGACAGCAGCAGAATAGAGTTAAGCGGTGTCCGCAGTTCATGCGACATATTGGCTAAGAACTCGGATTTGTATTTGGTGCTTAATGCAAGCTCTTCAACTTTTTTCTGGATTTCATTATTCCGTTCGGCGATCAGATGATTTTTCTCTTCCAGCAGCCTCGAACGTTCTTCGAGTTCAGCATTGGCCTGCATCAGCTCTTCCTGCTGTACTTTCAGTTCTTCTTCCGAAGCCTGAAGCTTCTGGGTTTGGGCTTCCAATTCGGTATTCAGGTTTTCCAGTTCTGAATGCTGTACCTGTAATTCTTCGGACTGGGCCTGGGTTTCTTCCAGCAGCTGCTGTTCTTTTTCCCTGCCTTTTGCGGCATTCAGGGCAATGCCTATATTAACGCAGCATTCTACAAAATAGCTGATCCTGTCTTCATCAAAATTAGAGGTGGACCCCAGTTCCAATACTCCTGCCACATGGCCGTCTGCAAAAACCGGGATCAGTAATATGCCGTAAATTTTGATGGTGCTGCTGGCAAAAGTGACCACAAAGTCTTCTTCATGGAGATTATTATACACCTGTACTCTGGCATTTAAGAAAGCCTGTCCCACCATTCCTTCACCAGGCTCAAAAATGGCTTTCATATTGGCTTCAAGGCCATAGGCTTTATTAAGCTTTAAAATTCCTTCTTCATAAAGATATAACGAACCATTGATGCAGCCTCCGTATTCTATTAACTGATTTAATGCCTTTTCCGAAACTTCTTTTACCGATTTATTGCCCACAAGAGATTCATTCAGAAGGGCTAACCCTTTCTGTCTCCAGTCACTTTTCTGGATTTTGTCGAATGATATTTTTAAGGACTCTGTCATGTGGTTAAGGGATTCTACCAGGTCTCCGAGATCATCCTCTGCGGTATCAATTACTTTTTCGCTGTAGTCGCCGTTGGCTACTCTGTTGGCAATCTTCTGAATAGCACTTACCCTTCTGGTCATTTCCTGATCTTTTTCCTTCAGCATTCTTTCCAGCTTATCTCTCCGGATCAGGTCTGCCCGCATTTTAATATAGAAAAATATAGTCACCACCAGGGCGGCCACTGCTGAAAATATGATAAACAGAACGGTTGTCCGGGAAGATTGGTTAAGATCCTTATTTTTAAACTCAAGCTGGCTTTCTTCATACTGCACGAAATCGCCCACAAGTTTCCGGCACTGATCCATATAAGATTTTCCGGTGATGATTTCCTGCTGGGTCATCACGATTCCCCGGCGTCTCTTATCAACCAGCTCTTTCAGATAGGCCATTGTTTTGTTGATCGTCTGCTCCAGTTTATTAAGCCTTTCCTTCTGAACCGGTTCCTTCAAACCTAAAGACTGGGCACGCTGAAGTGCTTCAGGATATTCTTTCAGACCACGTTTATAAGGTTCCAGAAAATCTTCTCTTCCGGTGAGCTGATAGCCTCTGTTTCCGGTTTCGGCATCCAGCAAGGCCACCAATACATCTTTTACGGCGGTAACGGAACGTCTGCTTTTGGAAAGGTTTTCCCGATGATTCATCTGGTTCTGGATACTCCAATAGGAAGCTACAGAGCTGGCCATCAGAATCAGGAGTGAAAGTCCTACTCCAAACTGAAGATTTCGAATAATTTTTTTCGGCATAAAAATTAATTTAGAGGTAAGGTGAAATAAAAGGTAGATCCTTCATCCACAATGCTCGAAACTCCCACACTTCCGTGGTGCTGTTTGATAATTTCGGAGCAGATGAACAGTCCTATTCCCATTCCCTGAAACTGTAGTGAAGATTCCTCCACCCTATAAAATTTACGGAATACAGCCTCCTGTTTGAAATCGGGAATACCAATTCCGAAATCGGTTACACTTACCCGTACTTCGTGGGCTTCCTCATCAACGAAAGTGGTAACGATCACCTGATGATTGTGCGGAGAATATTTAATGGCATTGGTAAGAAAGTTAATGAGCACCTGCTCAATACGGATTTCATCAATAGGGATAAGAAGATCCGGTTTGATCCCGTGACGGTCGATTCTTACGTTATTTTCATCATGGGTCTGAAGTATGGTATCGATGGCATTGGCAATTACATTTTCAAGGTTTGCCGGCTTTTTATTGATCTTCAGTTTTCCGTTTTCTATTTTGGAGACATCCAGAAGGTCTGTGATTAATGAATTAAGCTTTTCAATCTGATCCTGAACTTTGGTAAGGAACCCGGCTTCAGAAGATTCTTTATCCAGTTTCAGCTTCCTGTCCAGCAACTGGATATATGCTTTAATACTGGTTAACGGGGTTTTTAATTCATGGCTTGCAATACTTAAAAACTCATCTTTTTCTTTCTCAACTTTTTTCTGGGCATCTATGTCTGTAAAAGTGCCGACCCAGTTTTTGATCCGGTGGTCATCATATACAGGGGTTACCCGCAATAAGTGGTACCGGTAGTCTTCTGAAATTATATTTTTTATTCTGATTTCCAGTTCCAGAGCTTTTCCTTTTCTTTTGCATCTTCCGAATTCTTCCAGGATATCGGCATCATCCGGATGGGTTTCCGGAAAGCGGTGTTCTGACGGGGAATATTCATACCATTTCCCGTTCACAAAATCTACAATTCCTTCTTCATTGAGTGTAAATGCAATCTGAGGCAGGGATTCCAGCATCAGATGGAAATGATCAATCTGTGACTTCATGGTAACCTGCGATGCTCTTCTGCCTTTTACTTCCTGTTCCAGATTCTGCTGTGTTTTTTTCATCGCCAGGTTCTGTTCCTGAAGGTTATAAAATGTTTTCACCTTCAGCAAAAGGATTTCAGGGTCTACCGGTTTGGTTACATAATCTTTGGCTCCGGAAGCATATCCGCGGGTAATGAATTTTTTATCGGTATTAACTGCTGATAAGAATATAATGGGAACTTCTTTGGTTTTGCTGTAATCGGCCAATGTTTCAGCGACTTCAAACCCGTCCATATCCGGCATCTGAACATCCAGAATAATTAAAGCATAATCATTTTTTAGCGCCTTCACCAAAGCTTCTTCCCCCGAACCAGCCGTATCTACAAGAAAATTCTTAGATTCCAGTAACTTCTGGAGTGAATAGAGATTACTCTGGTTATCATCAACAATTAAAATCATAAAAATTAAATTAATAATTAATTATATTTACTCAAGGATCAAAAATACTTACAAAATTTCACAAAATAGCTATTTTTAAAGAATATGAATATAGAATTAATACCACATTTTATACTAAAAGACTGAGCATGCGGGAGGTTAAGCTGCCTGAAAACCGGAAAAATATTTTCACCGCAAGCGCCCGACGTTATTGAGGATTTAAAGAAAAGATGACGGCTTTATGATGAAATGTATAAATGGCCGGCTATTTGAAAGAAGTTTTGCCGATACGGAAGAAGTATTATATATTGTGAACTATAAAATAAAATCATGAAAAAAACAATCAGCTGCATGAACATTGATGAAAACATGCTTCATTCATTTGGCGGTGAAAAGATCAGGTATATATCCAAGGAGTTTATCTACAAAGAGGGCGACCGTTCGCTGTATTATTTTCAGATTATGAGTGGCAAGGTAAAACTGAGCACCTATAATGAAGAAGGGAAAGAGTTCATTCAGAATATTCTGGGCAAGAACCAGAGTTTCGGCGATCCTTTATTATTCATTGAAAGGCTGTATCCAACGAATGCGGTTTGTTTAGAGGCGGCAGAAATTATCAGGATGCCTAAAAATAATTTTATAGAAATGCTTCAGAAACACCCTGACCTTTCCCTGGAAATGAATGCCTGTCTCTCACAAAGGTTATACTACAACAGTATGATGGTGCGTAATATGGCTTCCCATAACCCAATTCACCGTTTAAAAGGGCTAATGGATTACCTGAAAAGCTATTACGATGGAGACTGCGAGCATTGCTTCCCTGTGGAACTTACCCGTCAGCAAATCGCTGATCTTACAGGGCTGCGGGTGGAGACTGTGATCAGGACCGTCAAAAAAATGGTCGGCGAGGGCATTATTAAAATAGACGGCCGTAAAATTCTGTATTAAAAAAGAATTCTTTGACAAGCTGGAACCGGTTCTGAGAAGTAAATTATTCTTTAGGAAGGGTCTTTCATATTTTGAGTTTATCTGCGAATTTCAGATACCACAAAATGGTACATTCTCTAAAAAATTACTATTCACGGCATAGGGTTTGAATATAAAAAACCAACATCACTTCTATACGATATTTCATTCTGAAAATTTATACTTTCGCCTCCCGGTTCCGGGAGGTTTTTGTTTAATTTTACTTCTTAATTTTATTCTTTTCACTTGAATCGCCGAACCTTAAATAATTTCTTAACGTTTCAGCTTTCTGAGGCAACTGATCACAGCTGCTAAATTATGGGCCTCTCACCGCAAAATGATCATTTTATTTTTTCTTCAGCTCAATCCATTCTATTGAATCGGCTTCGTTTCCCACTCCTTTTATCAAGTATTTTTGTCCTTCTTTTTTTATTTCAAAAGCAGGACCATCTGAACTGCAGTTGGGTTCATTTCCGGCATAATATAATTCTATAAGACTTCCTTTGCTGGTGATGGTATATTTTCCGTTACAGCGAATGGGTTCATGATAAGTGTTGGTTTCCAAAACAGCTTCTTCTTTTTTAATGGTAAAATAATAGGATATAGAGGCCATTCCGGTAGTTGTTTCTTCAGTTTCTACAGACACTGAAAAATCACCCAGATATTGGGACGGAACTTCTTTATCCGGAGAAGATCGCGCCGCTTTTTTATCTTCTGAAACCAGCTCTTCAGCAAAATCTGTAAAAGATTTCTGATTAGAGACAGACTGTGTATTCAGGAAGTCTTCATTTTCAGCTCCTGCTTTTACTATTTTCTTCAGTCTGTAGGTGTTATCATAGTAAAAAATATAGGTTTCATCATAGGTCTCTGTTATCACCTCATCTATGTACATATTTACTGTAAATGTGACTTTTATATTTAATCCTTCCCTCATAATTTCTGTTGCATTATAGGTCATTGCACAACCGGATCCGCAGCTTAGGACCAATGATTTTCCGGTAGAACCGGCCACATTATCTGCTGAAGATCCCGGAATCCCTTTTTTCGGGACTGTCTGTGTGTCCGGTTCAATACTATGATTTGTTGTTTCGGGAACTTGTTTTTTGCAGTTGACCAGCAGTAATAGCAAGGAAGATAGTATTAGTTTTTTTGTCATGGGTTTATTTTAACTTTCTTATTGATGCTATAGAATATAAAGCAGTTAAAGTCTGTTTATATTGATTAACTGTTTGAAAAAGGGGAAGTCTTCATCCCAATTAAGTTTGCGTTTCTGTTGTTTTCTCTACTTGTTTTATTTGAGATGACTTTTTTTCTTCAATTTTTGTATGGTCAATCTTTTTGTTTTTTACTAATTTAATTTTTCCAGAGTCATCCACATAATATTCAGCCCAACTTTTCACGCTTGAACCAGATTCATCATCTAACAAACTAAGTAGAAAAATTTTATTATTGTTGATATAGTAATAAAGCTGTTTTACAGTAAGGGCCTCAATATAATTTATTGATTCATAAATAGCAATTGAATCTGTTATTACTTCATCTTTTTTTATGAATAAGGAAACTTGATTATAAATATCTGCATTCTCAAGATTTTCTGGAATTGTTTTTTTAATATACAATTCCAAATTGTCATTAAGATGCCCAATAATTTTTTTTTCTCTGAGTGAATCTAATTTTGAATAGTCAAAATTAATTTTAGATAATATGCATTTTAAATCATCTTGTTTAACTTCTTCTTCTGAACGATCGAAATAAGGAGATGTTAATAGGCAAGAAATATTTATTTGGTCTACAAAACCTAAATCAGATATAAGCTTATCACCACTCCATTGATTGTTTATATAAACCTGATCAGAAACTATTTTAGTTGATTTATCAGTTACTTTTTTACAAGATAATAGGGCAGAAAAGCAAACTAGCATTACAAAATATTTCATTATTTTTCTTTTATTATTTTGATTGAACTATTATTAAAGTTTCCAGAATGCAAGTGCGAATTATGTAGCGTACCACCATTCCCTGCTCTTTTTAATTTCTTACAATATTCATTTACTCCTGAATACAACACAACCTTTTTATTTACCAATTCAAATGAACAGTTTACTCTTTGACTATTTTACCTTCTTCATTAATTTTGAATTTTTCAAAAGCTTTGAGATTAGGACCATTACCATGATATTCTTCAATAATAAAACTAGGTAATATTTTGAAAGTAACGGGATTTTCGTCACCTATTAAACCTATCTCTTTGTAATCAATAATTACATTGTTTTTGGTTGTTACTAAAACAAAATATTCTGAATCACCCCGGAGTATTGAAATAACCAGATATAAAAAGTTTTCATCGGAACGTATTACAAAACCTTTGTATGTTTCAGCGTCATAACTATTGTTCTTCAGAAATTCTATTAAAAGGGGTTTGAGTTCATAATTTGGATATTTACTTTCAGAATAATCATCATTAAAGTATTCATAAAAACTAAATGGTAAATTTACTTTTTTAGGAATCTTCGCCACAATAAATTTATTTTCTTCTGATTTATTTTTATTATCTGATGAAGAAGCTTTAATTAAATTTTCACTGAATTCTATAAACGACCTCCGAGCTCCATTAGGTAGAGTTTCTAAAGCATTATTTTTTGTGCCTTTTAATATAATCTTATTGATTTTAGGCGACTGATCATAGAAAAATAAGTAAGTTTCATTATAAGTGTCTGATAACTGTTCATTGGTGTACATTTCAACCGTAAATTTCACTTTAAAAACAGAATTTTCTTTTTCGACATTATTTGCTATATAAGTCATTGCACAACCTCCACCACAACTCACGACAAACGATTTGTATTGAAGACTCTCTAAATAATTCGTTTCAGGCATCTCAATTTTTTTAGTTTTGACTGTATCCAGGAGATCCCTATTTTGTGCATTTGATGCTTTTTTACATCCTATCAATAGCACCATGAATATGTTTAAGAAAATGATTTTATTTGTTCGCATTTTTGTGTTTGATAAATGGGAAACTTCAAAAACAGAGAAATATACCAATTGAGTTTTTAACTAACGGTAAACGCTATTATTTTTATTTTATTAATCCATCCTTTGATATAGTATATAATTTATTGCTAATTATTTTAGAATTTGAAGTTTTAGTTATCTTTATCTTATAATCTCTAGAAATACTGTAAATAGTTGTATCGCCATTCCCATTATTGGATTCCTGACTGGTATATAAAATGATATTTGAAGTTATGAGAAAGTCATTATTGAAAATAAACAAATGCCATGAAGACTGTCCGGAATCATTATAAGTTATTAAAATGACAGGTTTAATATTTTCATTAATTGGAGGGAGTTTGGCTATTTTATAATTATCCTGATGTTCAAGTGGAAATAAGTTATAATATTCTTTATCCAATTCTATGAATCCATTCTCTTCAGCAATAGCATCATAATCATATCTATTGGGTAATGGTAATTCATTACATTTATTATATATTTTTTCTAAAGCTTTATTCTTATTAATATCTCTTACATTTCCTGATAAACATTCATCAAAAAGAACTTTCCATTTTTGTTCATATTTCAACTCAACAGGATTTTCTAAATTTGCTGAAGTATTAAATAATTTACCATCATTTTTATTATATTCAACCCATCCAATGGTGCCTGTACCCTCTGTCTCAAAAAACAATTTACAGGAGATAGTATTTCCACTATTTTCATCAATCAATAAATTCACTTTATCCTTATTTATTTTCCATTCAGAAAATGGAAAATCACTGCTTCTTACAAGTTCTGTCAAATAATCATAACAACTTTCTGAAATTGGATTAGGTATATTATTTCTTTCAATATTTACTCTTTCATTAATTTTATTTTTTTTTATATTATCCTTTTTTACAGGTTCTCCTTTGCAGCAAAAAATAGTAAGGATAAACAAAAATTTCAGTATTGTTTTAGTTTTAATAACTACATCCATTGATTTGTCCCTATAATTCTTTTTCTGAGAATTGTAGCATGTAAATATGGTTAATATAAATAATGCTTTTTTCATTTTAGTTTTTAAATTTTTGTCACTATTCACTAGAGCATTTTATAAGATCAGCAGTCTTTTTCTTACTATCAAAAGGATTTTCTGTTTCAATAATTCGCACTTCCATAAAATAATCCTGTCTGCTGCTGTTTTCGTTGAGGTTTTACTATTACCTGCTTCTTTCATACACCCTTTGCGGAATTTTATTTAAATCTTTGTTTTGGCTTTTCATTAAAGAAATATATTTTTTATATACACCTTTTGCTTCCATATTTTCATTTAACCCCCATAAAACATCACCATAATTTAACCAAGCGACTACACGATCAGGAAATGTTTCTGTAATTTTTTTGAGTAAGTAATTTGATGTTTCGTACTGTTTCTTTTGTTCTAGATGATAAGCCAAGTTATTGTAGCTATTTACAGATTTATTGTCTAAGATTGTTTTTTTAAGCAGAAAATCAAGTTCATTGATACTAAGGCTTGAAGTACAATTGTAACTTTGATTTACTTTTGTGGCTATTTCAATTGCTTGATTCAAACTAATATCTCTAATTAATGATTGTAAAAATTTTCGGTTAAAAAAATCCACTTTAGAAAAGGGTATGGTTTCATTTGAAAAATAAGTATAACCAAATTTGCACATGTCAACATTCTCTACATAGGTTTCTCGCTTAAATTCTACTTTATCTAAAATGACGGAATTGTTAGTGTTATGAAAATAGTATTTGTAATTGATAAAATCGTGTGGGTTGTTCTCATCTATTTCTTTTTGAATAATTAATCTGTTATTTTCAAAGTAAATTTCATTATTCAAATTTTTAATTGAATTTATTGTATTTAGATCAAAATTAATTTCAAAATTTTCCTTTGCGCCATCCAAGTTAAGGTCTAGTGAAATATTTTGTGTAGCCATTTTTTTTTCATTTCTTAAAAGCGTAATTTCATTCTTTTCGCTTAAGCTTAATTGTGCTTCATCATTTTCATTTTTTGAGTATTCTGAAAGTAAAACTTCTTTTTGCCCATCAACCGCCTTAATTTTTAAACCGTCTTTTTGCTTTACAATTTGATACTTTATCTTATCAAATGATGTGTTTCCTAATTTTTTATAATCAGTGAAGCTATATGTATGTTGGCCAAGGTTTATAAACTCTTTGTTTTTGTTAATACCTACCATTTGGAAGGTTGGAAATTCTTCCGAAAATGTAGGAACAAGAATGATATATTCTGAATTGTTTTTGAACAGTAGTACATTATCACTATTAACAGATTCGTTTTCGATACTGTACTGCCAATTTACATTAAGATAATTATCATTAACATTTAAAAAGGTTCTTTCGGATTCTTTAAAAAATATTAAGGACAAGGCAAACTCAGTTTCCGTAAAGTCAGCAATGGAAAGGATTTTATTATTTTTTACGCTACTTTTGCTACTTATTTCTTCAAAATTATTATTAACAGGTTGCGTTTTTGTCTTGTTTACAAGAATTTCCTTTTTTTGCTCCTTATTAGAACAGCTTAGTAGTATAATACTTAATATTACTAAAAATATTTTTTTCATAATTTTTTAAATATTTATTGAATATTAGTGAAGACTTTTCTGTTTTTCTGACCAATCAATCACTTAGTGATTTTTAATGGGTTTCATTTGCTTTCCTATACGCTTCGATATTATAGTTTTATAATACTTCCATTATCTGATATTTTATATCTTCCTATCTCTTTTTTAGGATCATCTGCATTCTTTGCTTTATATAATATGATAAGATATTCTTTTGTTATATTAAAATCTTGAATACTTTCGCCATCCATTTTTGCTATTTTTAAAGAAGAAATTAACTTGTCTTTTTCTGCAGTTATCAATTCATATCCTTCAATATCAGAATCTGTATATGCACAAATTATTGGCTGAATATTATTGAGCTTAGGTAATAAAAAAAAATTTGTTGGAGATCTGTCAATACTATAATTGGCAAGAATATCTTTATTTTTTGGAAAAGTATATGAAGGATATCTTTCTGAACATTTTTCTGAATTATCATAACAAATATTGTAAAAATCATCAAAATTAAAAGGTAATTTACATATACTATATTCCTTTTCATCAGATGAATTATTTTGTTTTTTACCTTTCGAGAATATAATACCTTTATTAGTCGTTAAATTATTACCAAAATCTAAAAACGATCGTTGAGCATCTGGCATAATGGTCCCTAAAAAATCTTCATTTTCACCCTTTTTTATAATTTTATCTAATTTGCCTAAGTCATTATATGAAAAAATGTATGCTTCATCGTAAGTATCGGTTATTTTTTCATCTTCATACATTTTAACATTAAATGTTACATCTATTGTATTATTAATTTGCTTTATACTCTCAGGTGAATAGCTAATTGCACAGCCTGAGCCACAACTTATAACAAAAGACTCTTTAACAAAACCATTAATCTTATCAAATGAAGAAGTATTTTCTTTTTGGGGGACTCTTAATATATCAGATTTAACGTTATCCGTTATCGTTTTAGGAGTTTCTTTTTTACAACTTACTGCAAATAAGAACATACTAACCACTAAATATTTATTTATTATCATTTTTAGAATTTATTAATGCTTCTTTTATTTCTTCTGGAGTAACGTGTGCCCTATTTAGACCATCATCTGCATAATAAGATTCACCATTTTTGGCATACCTTATTATTTTTTCTCCACTTTTTGTTAATTTATCACTTATACGTTTCCCTTTTTCAACACCAATACTAGCCCACTCCTGAGCGGCAGAATACATGGCATCTTCAACAGCACCGCTCGCTTCCAAATATCCAATAATCTTTGGCCTTTTAACTTTGATAAGATAATCATCAAAAATTTTATCTTGTGTTTCCTGATCTAATTTTTTATTTATATCAAGACTCAAACTTAAAACTGCACTCTTTAATGTCTCTGGAATAAGTTGATACCTGCCTATGGCAAAAAGATCTTTATCTGCCTGTTTTTTTTGAATTTCTTTGATAGTAGTTTCAACAACTTTTACAGTATTTACTACTTTAACAACCCGTTTGTATTTTATCTTACCATTGACTTTATATGCTACTTTTTCGGTTTTATTGCATTTATTATAATCATCTGATGATTCAACTTTCGCTATTAAATTTCCAAATTTACTATGAGCCCATTTATATTTATCTGTTTTTTTACTTTCTTCAGTCTTATTTTCTTTTGCACTTCCGACACTACAATTACAAGTATTTTGATATCCTAGTTTGTTGGCTAAAGCTATAATATTTTCGCCATTTACACTATTATTATCTTTTACAAAATATTCATCTTTGAGATATTCTAAGTCAAAAGTTCTAACATCATAATGTACCCAAGTTGTAGCAATATACTCCTCATCTATTCTATTTCTGGAACTTGGTTCTAAAGCAAAAACATTATGCTCTTTCCATCTATATTTTGCATTAGTATATTTAATCAGAAGATCTCTTACTTTATCTGCATTTTTCTCAGTATTAATTGAATCAGAAAGTTTATAAATATGAATATCTAAAGCCTTTCCCATGTGGTTAGTACTATGTCGTTTATTTATCTTATTATTAGCATTACAACGATAGCCTGAATTTATTTTACCTACTCTCAATCCTATTTGCTTTTCCTGATTAGCTAAATAAAATTTTATTGCTTTCTCTACCCATAATAACGATCTATGAATACCTGGGTATTCATATTTCCGACTTTTTTCAAGAATTTTAGCATTATTTCTCTCTTCTGAATATAGACCTTTTCCAAATCCTGTACATTTTTTACATGGACATTTTCCTTCGTTAATGTTAACTGGATATTTATTTGAAAAGTCATCAATAGCCTTTAGAACATTTCCACAAACTTTCCCTGTTTCAGGAACTTTTATATAATCTCTCTGGAACTGTTTAATCATTCTTTCGGTTCTGTCTGTGAATTTATCTGTTGGTACATTTCCACCAAAACCTGCTAAACGTATATTTATTTCTCTTATCAACTCGCTTGGAGGGGAATTTTTATCAATACAATATTTACCTCCACAATTCTTAGTTTCTAATTTTGTTTTTTCTACTGCCGTAGCACTTTCCCCGCTCTCTACTTTCGTAGGCGCAGCATCTATACTCACAGGCATCACCCCAGAAGTCACTGATGTATTGTTGTCGATCACTTCTATAAAATAATCCTGTCTGCTGCTATCACTGCCACCATCTTTGGCTTTATCAAACATCTTTTTGGTAAGCTGTACATTATTGATGTAATTGTTGTCACCAATTAAAATATAATCTTTTTCAAAAATCTTATCATTGGTCCAGGTAAAATTATCTTCCTCCCATATTTTCACTTTCACTTTTTTGTTTTTCATCTTTTTGGCAACAATCTTTATTCTTACAGTAGTTCCTACTTTCGAAAAGTGGAGCCTGTTACCATTATTATCCACAAATTCAGCACTCAGGATCCTGCCTTGTGGATCATCATTCTTTTTACCACCTGTGGTTACGGGAAACTTTGGAGAATCTGGTTTAGGTTTGGGTTTCTCTGGGGCTGGAGTTGTTTTAGGCTTTGTTGGTGAGGGTGTCTGTTTTTTAGGAAGCTCTCTTTGTCTTGGAGGTTCTGGGTTGTAAGTAGGGTTAACTACATTAACATTAGGACTTGCTTTTTGTATATGTTTACTGACAACATCAGCTGTTACATAATATTCATGAGTGGGTCCCTCGCTTTTTTCACCTTGTGCAGTACGTGTATTGGCAATCAGTACAGCCATCGTGTAAAAGGGTAATCTGAAAACAGCTTCTGCCATTCCTTTTTCATTAACTCTGCTAAGAACAGGAACAGGATTTATTTTGTTCAATGCATTGACTGTAGGATTGTGGCCTTCTCCCTGTGCGTCATCTTCCCAAAGGGTAAAAGCTATCTGCATTCCGAACATCTCCACACCATATGCCCTTGCAATAATAGTATCTTTATAGCTCAGCTTTTTACCTTTTGGAATTGGTTTATAATTGGCATCTAAAAGCTCTACTCTGGTTATTTTGGGTTCTTTGGCCCGTTGCGGATGTATGACAAGTTCTCCTTTGTCGTTTCCTTGCTGTACAACAATTTTTATCCCTTTATGCAGTAAACTTTTCTGCCCGAAAATATAAGGAACCACCTGCCCTTCTTTATGGCTACCTCCTTTTCTCCAACCTGTTTTGGTCTGTACCATCACTTCCCAATGGGTTTGAGATAATGGTAAAGGGTTCTTTACAGAATGTAGAGGATTCAGCCAGTCATTTACTGAAGAAACAGAATACATTTCCTGTTTTCCTATTACAGGTTTATCGTTTCCGATGATTGTTAGCTTTCCCATAATTGTGTTTTTAATAGCAGATGTTTAAGTCATCTTCCTGTTCTTCCTGAAATTCTTTATAATTGAGGAGCGGATTGATGTGATACTGGGCCTTCGGATCTGTATTTATGATGTGCTGCCGGGTAATCTCAGCGGTCTGGCCATGCTCTTTAACGGTAATTACACCGCCCGTTGTACACTTCAGCTCGGAGATCTCCGTGAGACAGCTCTTATTCATTACCTTTACTTTTTCATAGGTGTTTTTCCATTTCCCTACCGGGGCAAACATGCATGGAAGATATCCTCCTGAAGCAGGTTTCAGTTTACACTGTCCAAAGCTGGGACCTGGCGGATTAAAAAGAACATCATCTTCGGTAACGGCCAGGTAATCTGCTTCTCCCTTCTCATTATTCCAGTAATGTTTCTGGTGTGAAGTGACGTGAAACTGAGGAAACAGGTTTCCCTGGCTGCATTGTGCTTTTCCTTTTTGAATGACGAAATACAGTCCATCGTGTGCTGAAGAATCTTTTTTCATTGTATTGTGATTTTTGTGGTATTCAAATATAATCATTCTCCTGAATTCTCTGTAATAAAAAATCTTCTCTTTCGGAAATTTCGTTCCCAAAATACTGAAAAACAGCTTCTATGCTGTATAAGGAATAATTGTCCCGCTTAAAGGTATATTCTGCGGAATGCTCACAGTCTATAGAAGAATCGTTTATTTCGGCATGGCTGTCATACCCGGGATCAGGAAAATACAGATCTTCCAGGCTGCGGTGGTCGGAAGCAACTCCTTTTTCATGAATTCTCAGCCATTGATCTTCCAGCGAATTTTTAGGAAGGAGGATATTCTGAAGCTCAAACCGTATCGGATGGGCATCAAAAATCCACGGATAAAAAACATTATACGTTTCCGAAGCGTTCCATTTGACCAATCCGGCTCTGTATACCGGGCCAAACATAAAAGCATTCAGCAATGTATTTTTAAATTTCTGAGAAATGGTCTCAGGGCTTTTTATAAGGCTTTTCATGTGCTCTATATAACCGGAAGAAGAGACATCCGGAAAAAAGCTCTTTATGGCATCCAATTCATGGATCATTTCTTCCTGTTTCCTGGTAAGGCTTATCTCATTTACTGTTCCATCAGCACTTACTTTATATTTTACAGGATAGATAACGTCCATGCACATTTGCGCAAGCGTATCTGTTTTGGTATCTGAAGATGTGCCGTTCTTGCTGAAATCAAACACAGAGAAGAGAAACTCATAATCATTATTGCTCATTCCTTCAAAATGTAAACGGATCTTATGGTGATATTTCGTAAGGACCTGCCCCTGGGAATAGACGGTGTGGGTAATCTGATACGTCCCTTCCCAAAGCCTGAAGTCAAAAGGGAATTTCCCATCATGCGGAAAATCATAGAAACTCCTGTTATCCGCTCTGATTTTCCTGTTAATTTCCCTGATTTCTTCTGAGGATGGGATATAAAGTTTCAGTCCCTGATGAATATCGTCCTGAATCCTTTCTGACACAGCACAATGCTGATTGTGGTATTCTTTTAAATATTCCACATTTTCGATATGCAGCTCGTGGCATACGTCAGATAGGGATTGAGAATTTTTAATAAAATAATAGATCATCGTATTTGTGTTTTTAAGAAATCCAATGATGAGATTTATTTAAAATTACACAAATATTTCTCTCGAATCCTGAACCGATTGACTTTTCTTAAGTAAGGTTAAAATCCTTAAAGAAAAGACATCCTAATTATAAAAATTATGGTACATGAACTGATTTCATGAAAATATTTTACATCCTATTTTAACAATAGAATTTTACTTGTTCCGGTTTTTCGACCGGTTAAGTAAGAAATATTTTACTCCTAGACCGGCAACAATCCCAATAAAAACACTTCCTATAAGCTGACTAATACTAATTTCAAACATAATATAATTTTTTATTACAGGGTAAAATTGTACAATGAAGAATCTCCGGAGTGAGAAGCTTAGAAATTTACTCTTTCCAGGATCTGCCCCAGTTGAACACTAAAATCACGTCTTAAGCTGATGCCCTTTACTTCTACCACCATACGGCGCGCTCCGGCATGATACCCTTCCTGAAGGATGACCGTTTTATAATTCTTAAAACTCAATATTTGCCCGGTTTTTTTATTGATATTACAGAATCTTGTTGTATAAAATGGTGTACCGTCTCTGAATTCCTCAGTTTTTGATCCGTTTTCAATGGCATCAAACCAAACCTTCTGCATCACCAGGTAAAGCGGTTTGGGCTGCTCTTTTTCTTCTGTAGGATAAGGCTGAACAGGTCTTAGGACTTTAACCTGCCGACGTTTGGCTGGTAATTTCATGTTATTTTGTTTTTACAATAATAATTATTTTTTCACATATTTTCATACTGTACTTTGCATTCAATAAACATACAGTATTACTATTCTGCTGAAATTTATGCTTATCTATACGCTTCGGCGATTTAGAAACTTAAACAGGTTCTTACTGAATATATATGAAGTCCATTCCTGTCTTTAGGAATGGACTTTATTCATTTACAGTTTTTAAAAGGGAAACAGGCAGGCAAGTTGTGTTCCGCCGGATTCCGGTGATGTCTGGATGTATTCTTTTTGATAAGTTAAAGGTACCAGATTCATTTCCCCGCTGGTCTGCCAGCTTTCGATGATCTCTTCTTTTGCCGCTTTTACCATATCGTTGTCTTTACTTCTGAGCTTTGTTCTTTTTAACCACTTCCCTTCTACAGGTTTGATTGAAATCATTAAGATTTCTTCCAGGTTGAACGGTACTTTTTGCGGAACCAGCTTGGATTCCATGCCCAGTATTACCCCAAAGCTGTCATCTTTTAAGAATTTTTCAGGGGTCAGAAAACTATTGAGGTTATGGTTGGCTTTATTTTCACGATTCACCCACAGCTCAACGTCTTCTTCTGTGAATTCAACGGAAACATATTGCTGGGAAAGCATCAGTTTCTTGATATCTCCATGACCTAAGGCAATCTGAGAGGTAGTATTGATCAGGGCCATCGCAAAATGCTCATGCATCACTCCGAAAGGAATAGCTCCGTAAAATTCCATATAAAACTCAGCTCCGATTCCGTTGTATTCCAAATTCTGATCAAATCGGGGGCTTGTGTAAATATCCGTGAGACCATCGGTTACCAAAATGGTAGTCTCCGGAGTATGGATGACGCGCATTTTGCAGGAATTGTGAGAAGTACTGCCTTCAGGCCACGAATGATCCCTGAAACCACCAACACGAAGGTAGATCACACGGTCGTCCAAAGTTCCCAGTGAACGGAAAAAATCGTGACGTAATTTCACACCTTCCTCAAAGGCTTCCTGTCGTTTTTTGTATTCCTGTTCTACTTCGATATTCTCAATGGTAAGAAGGCTCAGGCCGTATTCCTCCAATGCAGGAACTGACTGTGCCTCTATTTTTCCATTTTCATATTTGAAATAAAAGGATTCCAGCCCTCCAACAAGATGATAAATGGATTTCAAATCGTCGCTGTTCCTCATAAAATCAAAAGAACGCATCGTTGCATCATCATAATATTCAGTTGAATCGATAAACATTCCCAGTTCATCAGCTTCCTGCTTAAAGCGGACCAGCAATTCTTTTTTGATCGTTTTTTCAGATCGGGAAGAATTATTCTCAATTTTATTTTTGAAGCCTTCCAGATACATCGCAACAGTATACTGTTCTGCCACAACCGGTTCTCCTTTTTTGAACGTAAACTTCACTTTAGAATAAACAGGAAAAAAGGAAACCAATGAACTCAGCCTTATTTCTTCAACTTCATCCAGGTGTTTGCTTATTTCATCAGGATTATCACTGCTGTAGCCATATAAAATACCATTTTCGTAAAAGCTGACACTTCCTCCCGTACTCCCAAAATCCGTTTTTGTAATTTCTGAGTAATATTCCCGGCCTTCCATTAATAACGGCTGCAGTTTTTCGGAAATCTCTTTCATTATTTCCCGGGCTTCTTCTGAGTTTAAATAGTTGTTTTTCATAGTTTTTAGTTGTATTAAAATCCTGTAACCCATGATGCTTCCGGATACAGGAAATGATTATTTAATTTACCGGAAACCAATCTGCAATTCTCTCCTTTAAATTTTCCAGCTGCTGTTTTTGAGCTTCTGTTTTTTTTATTTGCGAATCAAGGGATTCCATGTATTTCTCCACAATATCATACTTAACAAAATCATTATTCTCATGTTCTGAAAGTCCTGCCATCATCCGTGACTGACTTTCCAGGTCAGCTCTATGGAGAACCCTGTTGAATATGGAAACTGCGTCATAGGTATAATCGTTCCATACCTTTGTTTCGCTGATGATTCCCTGTGTGGTCATCTGTATTTTCCACAGCTCATCAAATACTGAATAAAACGTTTCCAGGGCCTCACATTCTTCCGGAAATTCATTTCTGTCTGCCACTTCCAAAGCGTTTTTACACGATTGGGCAGCAATCTGGTGAATAAATCCTGTCACCATAAAATAGCCGGAAAGGTCCAGCTTGCCTTCTTTGTAACCGGTAAGAAAAGTAGAAAGTCCTTCTATCTGACCCTGGGAAAACCAATTGGAAGAAATATCTTCATGTGTTTTCAAGGCATTCATAAAAGATGAAAAATTTTTATCGATCTTTTCGTAAGCCGTTTCAATTTCCTCATGTTGATGATCCAAATGATAAGTAAAAACCGAAAGGGCATTTTCAAACAATGGCTCGTTATATCCGGTTTCTTTAAAGTAGATCCGGGTGTTTTCTATCCCTTTTGCAAAATCGCTGAATTTTGAGCTTTTAAGCTGCTCAAGGATTGTTTCCTGTGTCATCTCGTGGTTATTTTTTTAAATAAATATTGTTATAATTAATTGTTTTTTTTAGATAAAAAAATGGAAGTTTTCTTTAAAAAGCCCTGTCGTAATTCATTCCGTGAATTATTCTATTCCTGTTTTACAGCCAGTCACCGTGAAAGGTTTTCATCTGTTCAGTAGTTCCCAGAAACTGATCTTCCGTAAATGTATCCTGTAAACGCATAAGGCTTCCCTGCTGAGCTGCAAAAAAGATGGTTTTCCGGTCTGTAATGATTTTGAATAAGGATTCATAATGATCTTCCCTCAGATAAATATATCCGAATTCTACTTTTGTATAGGCCAGGTCTGTAAAGTCCTCTCCTTTTTCCAATTCTGCGACGGCTGTGTTGGCAAGGATTTCTTTTGCTTCCTTAAGCTGATCAATTGATAGTTTGGCTGCTTTTTCCATGTTTTATATTTTTTAGGTTGAATTCTGTAAAGGTTTTTAAATTCCTGTTCTATAATGATTTTCCGGAGATTAGTTTACGGTCACCTGCTGTACCACAGAATTATTCTGTATTTTCTTGATATCATAAAAAAAAGACTCTACCCTACTTTTGTCAGATGTATTTCTTCACTCATCATGGTGTGGGTAAAAAATATATCCGCCTAAAGAATCAGTATAAAAATCTTTTAACATTACCTGGTCAGGATTATGATAAATTATTCCGCTCAGGAATCTGAAATCCTTTTGGTTTTCGCATCATCATGTATTTCAATTTCAAATCCTTTAAAATAAAAAGGATATTCTTTAATGGCCCTGTCCAGAACCCTGAGGTTGGCTGCTCCCGTATTGCTCTGCGGGGAAATAGCTTTTGAACTTGGTTTTCGTTGGCCTGATACTGCCAATCCAGACAGAAGTGTGGCAAGAATGATATATTTTTTCATGGTTTATTTCCCGGTTTCAATCCCTTTGGACACAAAAAACTGTTTCACTAATTCCCTTTTCGTGCTGCAATCATCACCATAACCTACTTTTGGGGAACTGAACTCTACTTCATCACAGTCAAAAGCGAATGCTGCATATTCAAAAGGCTTGTCGTTGGCATCAAGAAAAACGATGACATTTTTCAATTCAGAGCATTCTAGTTTTTCTTTCATCGTTTTGACCAATTCCATTTTTTTAAAACCGTAATTATAGAATAAATCGGTTAATCTATTGATGTCGGCTTTGCTAAGCTGTTGAGAAGAGGCCGCTTTTGAGAGATCGATTATTTTAGGAGTCTCCGTACGGTAATGCAATTCCCAGTCTTTATCATTAAAAGAAATCAGCACTACTTTTTTAGCTTTGTTAAAAGGATAGAAAGAAGCCCGTTGAGCCTCCGTTAATTGCTTACGGTGTACACAGGTCATATTATCGGCAAAATCTATTTCCGGTACCATTTCCGGTGCCCCGGCAGATTCATCATACTGTTGCAGATCAGATAAAAAAATTCCTTCAGATTGAACATACTCATTTAAATAGTCGACAACCTGAGCCAGATCTGTTAGTTTTTCCAAACGGACTTTCGGATGACGTTCCTGCATCCATGCATTAAATTTTTCACCTTTTGAATTCAATTCCGCAACATAGGTATCATAATCTTCCGTAGGAGCAAGAATCACTTCACTCACCTTTCCTCCCACTGTGGTTATGGTCATATTCCATTTCGGAAATTTCACGTCAAGCAGTTTCAGATATTGTGACTGATCTTCTACCACATAATAATTCTGAGTTTTACCATCCGGCTTTTCAATCACTTTAAATTTAGCCCGTAATGCTTTGGAATCTTCTAAATACTTGTATAAAAATTCTTTCCTGTCCGTAGTTTTTGTTGCAAATTTTCTTTTGAACTTAAAATCAGGGGTGATCATTCTTGCCAGCTCTTCCTTCTGATAGCTGTTCAGATACTTTAGAAACTGATCCGCCGTATTTTCCTGGGCGGATGCTGTGATGCTGCTTATGGTGACCATCAACAGGCACAGGTATAATTTTATTTTCATGGTTTTGCAGGAGTTTGTGGGAAAATATCAATTCCTTTGGAAACAAAAAATACTTGCAGGAATTCCCGTTTCGTATTGCATTCCTGGCCATAACTGACTTTCCGGGAACTGAACTCAATCTGATCACAATCAAAAGACAGCGCTATATACTCAAAAGGTTTGTCACTTTCATCAACAAAAACTATTGCATTTTTGAATTCAGAACAATCTTCTTTTTGACGAACCACCATTTCCAGTTTTTTATATCCGTAATTATAGAAGATATCAGTTAACCTGTTAATATCAACTTTATTAAGCTGTCTGGATGATTTAGCGATTGCCATATCGGTTATTCTGGGAGTTTTAGCATAATAATCCAATTCCTGGTCTTTATCCGTAAAAGAGATTAAAAATATTTTTTTAGCTTTATTGAAAGGATAAAAAGAGGTTCTTTCCGCTTCCGTAAATTTGTGAAGATGTACGCAGGCCATGTTATCCGACTCTGAATCTTTATCTGATAACAGTTCCGGTATTCCGGTAGACGCATCATACTGCTGCAGATCAGATAAAAGAATTCCTTTGGATTGGACGTATTTGTTTAAATAGTCCAGAATCGGAAACGGATCGGTTAGTTTTTCCAGATCAACTTCCGGATAATGTTCATTCATCCAGGCATCAAATTTCTCCGTCCCGGACTTAAGTTGCGCAGTATGAACATTATAGCCCTCTGCCGGTGTAAGCGTAACCTGATCTACCTCTCCTTTTACTGTAGTTATGGTCATATTCCATTTCGGAAACTTAACGTCAAGCAATTTAAAAAACTGAGACTGCTCCTCTACCAGATACTCGCTTTTATTCTTTTGGGTTGTTTTTTTTATGACCTTATATTTAGTGAGCAGCGTTTCACAGTCATCAAAATAAAAGGTAAAAAAATCATGCCGGTCTAAGATTCCATCTGAAGATTCATTGCTGAATTTAAAATCAGACGTTGTCATCAGTGCCAATTCTTTTTTCTGATAGTTGTTGAAATACTTTAGAAAATTATCTGCCGGATTTTCCTGGGCAGATACCGGAATACAGCTTATTACAGCCATTAGCAGGCATAGATAGAATTTGATTTTCATGGTTTTATCTGGTTAATCCTCCACCTTTAATAAATCTTCTTCAATAAAGGATTCGTTTTGTTTTTTTTAATAAACAGATGCATTTTTTCTTTATTATAAAAATCCGATTTGATCAGGCAAAAAGGAAGCACAATATATAAATTAAAATCAGGTCCGGAAATAAATTTTTATATAAATAAATATTCGTTATCCTATGGAAGATATTCGTTCAGGTAAGACTGATATTCGGGAAATAGATAAATTGAGAAATGAAAGTTTTGAAAATCATAAAAAATTATAATCTGTAATATTAAAGACCTCTTAACATCTGTCAAGTGGAGCAAATTAACGAATGTTTACCAGTAATCTGTAAATGTCTTACAGCTTCTGCCGAATTTTCATTTAATTTTTCAGAATTCGGATTTAAACGATATCTTTAGCGGTAAATATTTAATTAAAAGATTAATTTACATTGAAATAAGGGCTTTTCTGCTTATTACCGATGTATAAACGAATTAAAACCTGTATAAAAAACAAGAACCATGGGATTATTTGATATTT
Source organism: Chryseobacterium sp. (assembly GCA_031277615.1). Taxonomy (GTDB): domain Bacteria; phylum Bacteroidota; class Bacteroidia; order Flavobacteriales; family Weeksellaceae; genus Chryseobacterium. The sequence goes on from JAITMC010000041.1 coordinate 60,934, forward strand.
TCAAAAAGAAAGAACAGCCGAAAGAAAATAAGGATACCAAGACATTACTTGCCATGCCTCTATTCATCAACGATGGCAAATACGAACTCAATAAAATTACTGACCATTTGAAGCATTACTGGAACCTTGATATAGCAAGCGTTACCGGGGATGATAAAAGCGCTGTTCTGACCATAGACAGCGATGTGGTGATTATCGCTTTTATGTCTGTACCGATTCCGAGGGGTGACATTGAAGGAGCGGCTCCGTATGCCTATAACTGGCCAACAGTACTGGATGATCTTAAGAATTTTACCGGACACGCTATTGTTTCCGTAATGTCAGCAACAAAACCGGCATTGGAAAAATATAAGCTTCTGACTAAAGTTTTACATTCCATACTGTCGACCTCCGACTCTATCGGAATTTATCAGGGCAGCCAGACCCTTCTTATTCCCAAAGATCAATACATCGGCACCGCGGAAGAATTAAAAGCAGGAAAAACTCCTGTACCGCTTTGGATTTACCTTGGTCTGCGACAGGCTACGGAAGGCAACTCCATTTATACGTATGGTTTAAATGAGTTTGGAAAGCATGAAATGGAAGTCATTCATTCGCAGCTCGGCCTGGAAGAGTTATACACCTTTATTTCAAATATTTCCGCCTATGTGATCGGAAAAGATGTAACTTTAAAAAGCGGTGAAACACTGGGCTATACAGCCGATCAGAAAATTAATATTGAACTTTCAAAAGGACTGATGGTTGAAGGACAGACGTTGAAATTAAAAATGTAAGGAACCTACAGCAGTGTTCATGATGGGTGATTTAGCTGCTGATAAATTGCTTACAACAATATAAATGAATTAGTCAATACTTAATCTGACAGTTAGGGTTTAAAAATAATTGTCAGTTATCCAATATTTTCCTTACTTCCAAAAGTAAGGATTTTTTGTTCCTCTGCAAGAGTTTCCAATAAT
>JAITMC010000005.1 GCA_031277615.1 Chryseobacterium sp.
ATAACTATGTAATGGTTAAAAATAATAAAAAGTTATTTCCGTAAAATTTTTTGAGCTATAAAGGCTCAAAATTTTCCAGAATAACTTTTTAACTTACACAGTTAGTGAGACACTACCAAAATTATGAACGTTTATTTTGCTTCGGGAGCTGCTGTATTCATGGGCTTTCTCATCATTTTCTTATCCTTCATTGCCACTTTTCTTGCCTCCATTTTTGCTTTTCTGTCCGCCTGCCATTTATCATATTGTTCGGGCGTTAGAATCTTCTTCATATCGGCATCCATTTGCGCTCTTTTAGCTTTCATCTCCTCCATCTTAGCCATTCTTACCTCTTTGTTTTTCTCAAAATCGGCTTTCATTTCGGCTTTTCTCTGCTCGTGAAGTGCTTTTATCTGAGCGACCTGAGACTGATTCAGATTAAGGTCTTTCTGCATTTTTTCAAGACGCTCCTGCTCTCTGTGCTGCATCTTCTGTTTCATTTCAGCGGCTCTTGCCTGCTTGTCCTGAGGAGTTGTCTGTTGTGCCATTGCAAAACTTCCCATACCTATAAACGCTATTGCTAAAACTAATTTTTTCATCTTAAATAATTTTTAATTAATTGTTATACATCTTTTTGATTATAAGTTAAAAAGGAAGTTAAATGAAAAAATTCATAAAAATTGTTAAAATATATTATTAAAATAATAATTAAATAAAAAAAAAGGACAGATCCTAGAACCTGCCCTTCACACCACTTAAATATAATATATGAAAATTAATTATTCGCTAATCTGTTTCGGAAACCACCGCTATTGCTGTTGGTATTCTGTGATCTTGATGAGCCTTCGGATCTGAAGCCTCCGCCACTATTGTTTCCTCTGAAGCCTCCGTTGTTGTTTTCCCTTCTTGGGGTTTCTCTTTTTACTTCGCTGTTTCCTCTGAAACCACCGTTATTTCCGAATCCGCCTCTGGTTCCGTTATCAGTTTCTCTTCGGAATCCGCCATTGTTTCTTGATCCGCTGTTTTCATTTCTGAAACCGGAATTATTGGATCTTCCACGGTTATCTGCACGGAAACCTCCGTTGTTGCTTCCGTCTCTTACTGATCCTCTGAAGCCATTGTTCGGTCTGTCACTGGTTCTTAAAACATGGAAGCTCGGATTATCCATTCTTCGGAATCTTGATCTGTCCACACGGTAGATATTGATGTTTATATTTCTGTATCTCGGCATTACTGCATATCTCGGAACATAATACGTTCTTCTGTAATTCTGGAAATACACTACCGGGCTTGCTCCGTGATAATAATTATTCTGGAAAACCACGAACACTCTTGGTCCTAAAATTCTTTCCAGGGCATAAAACCTGTCATAATACCATCTGTCCGGATTATATCGGTAGAAGTTGTCCCATGCTGAAAAACTGGTATATAAATTATTCAGTCTCAGAACCTGGTCTATCTGCCATCGGGATAATCCGTTTTGTCGGAAAAATACATTCCAGTTTACATTCACGATGCTGTTACGGTAATCATTGTAGTAATTCTGGTAATAGTCACCGGGATAATAATCCTGAGGATAGTTATAATAATAATCATCAGGGAAATAATTTCTGTCGTCCTCATCACTGTAGTAGCCATTTCCATTCTGATAATATCCGTCGTCTCCCCAACCGTTGTTTGGATATTGCTGGGCGGAAGACAAAGCTGCCATTCCCAAAGCCAATCCCAAAAGTATTTTTTTCATCTCTATAGTCGTTAATTGGTTAGTATATAGTAGAATATCTCTATTCTATCTTTTTGATGTAAATAGAAAAAAGAAGTTAAATCCTGAGATGAAACTTCTTTTAATTTATTATTAATCAATTGATAATCAGGTGTTAAATTTACATCCTTCCACTATCTTTGATCCAGGTTTTTATTTTTTCATTAAAGCGGGTCTTTTCTTTCAGATCTTCCAGCTTCACATGCATTCTGTAGCGCCAGTAATGCGGGAAAACAGCAGGATCATTGATTCTTTCCTGATCCATATTTTTATTCGTCAGTTCCGGATCAGTAGCCATAAACTCCTGAATCGGGAAAATAGCCAGCATAGAATCGTTATACAGGTGCTGTTTCATGATGATTTCAGCAAGATGGGAATCCATTTCTTCAGGGGCTCTTCCATACTGAACCAGCTGTTGATTAAAGTATTTCTGAGTCAGCGCCGGATCTTCCTTCCACCATTGTCTCAGTGTAGAACTGTCATGTGATGAAGCCGTAACCACATTCATATAGCCGGCATTTTTAGGATTATAAAAAGGAATATTCTCGGAAGGCATACGCTGCACTTTCAGGGCAATAATAGCAAGTTCATCCATGACCACGGGTACACAGGCCGGAACCATTCCCAGATCTTCACCACAGATCAGCATTTTGGTAGCATTCAGAATAACCGGAAGTTTTTCCATTGCTTTTTCATACCACAGATGATCCTGCCTTCTGAAGAAATAATCATGGTAAAGGTCGTAGATCGCCTTCTGATCCCATTCCGGAAGATATTGATAAGACTCTGTACGGTAGACATTGAATCTCGGATGATAAACCGTTTCACCATTTCTTTCTTCAGTCAGAAACAATACATTGGCACAGAGTGAAATCAGCTGCTCTTCTATCGGGCATCCCGGATTCTTTTTAAAGAAATCAGATAATTTTCTCTGGGTATCGAATTCCTCCTTAAATGAATACGTCCCATCATGGTTATGGTTAATGTATTGTAAAGCTTCCGTACTGTTTTCTCCGAAATAATCCCACAGAATCCTTTCATTAATAAAAGGCTTACAATACCTGTCATAATCAAATGGTATATGCCATGCTTTGAATTCCTCTGCCACAACAGGAACTGCCGGATAGAAATAGCCAAGAATACCCTGCACTGCGGAAACCGGCATTCTCCAGATTCTGAAGAACCCAAGAATATGATCAATTCTCATGGCATCAAAATACTGTTCCAATGCTTTGAAACGGTTTTTCCACCATCGGTAATCATCTTCTTTCATTGCTTCCCAGTTATAGGTTGGAAATTCCCAGTTCTGACCGAGTTCTGTAAACTGATCAGGAGGTGCTCCCGCCTGGAAATCCATTCCAAACAATTCAGGCTCCGTCCATGCTTCTACAGAATATCTGTAAATACCGATCGGAAGATCTCCTTTTAATGAAATTCCTAATCCGTGGGCATAATCAACGGCGTCTTTAAGCTGCAGATGAAGCTGATACTGTACCCATGCATGCAGCATAGAAGCATCATAATCCTTACTTTTAGAGGTAAAGAAGGGTGCAATCTTCCCTGCAATATATTTTTTATGGGTTTTCCATTCGTTAAAATTCGGAGTTTTGTATTTATCCCGAAGGACACAGAAGGCGGCATAAGGTACCAGCCAATGATCGTTGTCCCTGATAAACTTTTTAAAGTTCCGGTCTTTGTATATTTTCTCCTTTTCTGTGTTGAAAACTGCTTTTAAATACTTCCATTTCCCTGCGATCATATTCTCATAATCAATCAGATCCAGGTTATTTAATGTCTCTTTTTCAGCCTGATAGGCTACAACTAAATCTTCCGGTAAAGAAAAATCAAGGTTTTCAAGAGAAATATACTGCGGATGCAGGGCATAAACCGAAACCGCTGCATAAGGATAAGAATCGGTCCACGAATAATTGGCTGTCGTATCGTTGATCGGCAGAATCTGAATAATTCCAAGACCCGTTTCTTTCGTCCAGTCAGCCAGCTTTTTAATATCAGGGAATTCTCCTACTCCAAAACCGTTTTCACTTCTCAGAGAAAATACAGGAACCGCCACTCCGGCATCGTGGTACATCTGATAAGCTTTGAACCTAAAATAATGATTGGATACAATCTGTAAAACATCCTGTGAAGGATTTGGAGAGGTAAACCTGTTTTCACCGGTCTCCACATCGATGACCTTTCCTGCTTTCGTATCGTAAATACAGTATTTAAACTGAATCAATTCGTTTTCCGGAATTTCTACTGAGATTTCCCAGATTCCAAAATCAGTCTGAGCAAGATGAAGAGCCTGATCATAGCTCCAGCTCCCCAATGATGCTGTGCTGCCGAAAAGAACAATCTTCCAGTCGGGATGATAAACAGGTGCTTCTATTCTGAAAAGATGGGTATGCTTCTTCAGAACCGTTACCTTCCCGGGAACAAACTGATTGAGCTTATTATAGAGGATTTTATTATTTAAATAATTTTCGGGGAAGTTTTTATTATTCCACTCATCAAAGATTACAAACTCTTTATAGTTATGGGGGAAATTAAGGTGATGCAATACAAATTCTTCTCTCAGCATATTGCCTTTTCCATCCGTAAGCCTGTATTTGTAAGAGACAGATTTTGAGAAATAGTCTACCTCTGTTTTCCACAGTCCGTTTTCTGCACAAAACATTGCATAAGACTGCATTGCAGAGCCTGCTTCATCTACGGTTACCAGCTGAAGGCTTTCTCCTGCTTTGGCATTATATCCTACATTAAAGTATAGCTTCATCCTATATTTTTTTATAAAAATACATTTTAATATCGAAAAATAAAATTTATTGAATATCAAATAATCATTAAAAACCCTTTTCAAAAATTAACTGAAAAGGGTTTTAATTTTATGCAAAGTTAGTCAGAATTATAGCTTTTACAAAAGTGACTTATTCTGTTATAAGAATTTTTTTATTCAGTACTGCTTTTCCTGAGCCGTCTGTAATGCTTACCAGGTAGGCACCACTTATCAGTCCTTTCAGATACACTTGCTGATTAAGTGAGCCGTCTTTCACAGCCAGATCCTGGCTCATTATATTTTTCCCGGAAAAATCAAACACCGTCAGCTTAAGGGTTCCTTTTACAGCTTTGTTATTAACAGCAATGTTGATAAAATGATCATCAACTTTGGTAGGATAAATGTCAATTCCTGCTAAAGTATTTGTGGCTGCTACCCTGTCATTCGCAAAATACTTACTGGCAAGATCATAAATATGAGGTTTTTCTTCACCAGGCAGAGGTTTTGCCTGAAGGGATTTAAGGTCTACTTCATACAAAGCCGCCCCTTTGGCACTTGCAACAATTACTTTTCCCTGGGCATTTACAGCCGAACCATTCACGGAATAGTTTTCAGGAAGTCCTGTAATTTTACCGATAAATTTTGCTTTGAGTTCTTTAGTGATGATCTTAAATACATTTCCGGCAACAGAGAATACATAGAAATTGTTATCCGTATCCGCGATCATGTCCCCTCCAAAACCGGTTTCCATTGTTGTAAAGGAATTCTTCCCGTTGGAAGCATCATCTTTAACGATCCCCAGGTCTCTTACTGTATACTGGCCGCCATTTTTACTGATCTGCAGAAATTGAGTTCCTGCATTATTCATTGCGTAGATATTCCCATCATATCCATTAGACATTCTGGTGATATGGGAATTAACATCACATGAAGTAGCTCTGACTACTGTATTTTCCACCAAAGTGATTTCCCTGGTATTGGGGTTCAGAACATAAATATTAGATGAAAACATCGGCATATACACCAGATTGTTGTTCGAGGCATCATAAGCCAGCGCAGCCATCGTAGCAGCCTGTGCATTAGAATAGGTATTCCGGTCTTCTGTGATCACTCCTTTTCTCGCATGAGAAAAGATTTTGGCAGGAGTTTCAGCAGTAAAGACTCTCTCACCTGATATACCACTGGAAGCATCAATCGTTCTGAAGTCATTAAAAATAATACTGGGAGTCTCTTTTCCAGCAATGGCAAATATATCCTGCTGTGCCTGCACACACACACCTGACAGCAGTAGGAATAAAGGGAATAAATGTTTTTTCATAATAAGTAGGATTTAGATTCGTAATCATTTTACTATGACTAAGTTACATAATTTACACATTGAAATCACAAAAAAAATAAGTCATTCCCAAAAAATTTATAAAAAATTAATCCAAACATTGTTATTATAGTAATTGAATCTGTTTTACAAAAAATCTTCTAATAAAAGATCAGTTATGAGTAAGAAATTAACCTCATATGATTCTTTATTCTTGGGAGCTTAATCCCGCTATCCACTCATACTCCTCACTCCACCGCTTTACATCGTGCATATCCAAATGGCCAAAGCTTGTTCCGGGGTAACCGTTACTATCGGGGCTAGGGAATGGGTCATCAGTAATAATTATGGTCGATGAGCAATAAGTAACCGGTAATGGATAATATAAAAATGAGTTTCCAAATATCAATATCCATTTTATTGGTCAAAAAAGATATTATAGATTGATCTATAAGCTTGGAGCTATTTGATAAATGACAACCTATAAATACGTAACCAGGTTATTCAATAGAGGTGGGCTTTAGCC
>JAITMC010000012.1 GCA_031277615.1 Chryseobacterium sp.
GACGGGACTCGAACCCGCGACCTCCGCCGTGACAGGGCGGCATTCTAACCAGCTGAACTACCGGATCATTTTCTGTTGTTGTAAAGAACGTTGTTTCTTTTTTGTGATTGCAAAATTACACCTTTTTTCATTACCTGCAAATTATTTTGCAAAAAAATACCTCCCGGAAACGGAAGGTATTCATTATCAAACTTATTTTTTTTATAAGTGAGCGCTTAGTTTTTCAGCGATCACCTCTTTTGGAGCTACACCAACTAATTTATCCACTACTTCTCCGTTCTTAAAAATAAGAACTGTAGGGATATTTCTGATGCCATACTGCATAGAAATTTCCTGGTTGTTGTCTACATCTACTTTTCCTACCACTGCTTTTCCTTCAAAATCTGATGCTACTTCTTCGATGATTGGTCCCAAAGTTCTGCATGGTCCGCACCATACTGCCCAGAAGTCTACCAATACCGGTTTATCTGATTTTAAAACCGTTTCCTGAAATGAGCTGTCTGTAATTTCTAAAGCCATTTTTGTTTCTTTTATTTAAATTAATATTATTTCTTTTTTTATCCTTTCCGGATATTCAAAATTACGCTTTTTAAGCCATAAGACTATCTATGCTCAACATTTGTTTTTTCTATAGCATAATCTTTTGAGATCTCTTTTAAAGCCTCTGTAAGCGCATCAATTTCGGCTTTGGTCGTCATATGGCTGAAAGAGATACGAAGCGGCGTACAGCTCTCCATTTCATCCTCAGAAAGCACCATCATCATTACCATCGAAGGCTTGGATGCTCCTGAAGAACATGCGCTTCCCTGGGAAATCGCAATCCCTTTCATATCCAGCTGAAGGCCGATCAATGGGTTTTTGTAAGGCAATAAAGCACTTAAAACCGTATAAAGACTGTTTTCCTTCTCAGCACTTCTACCGTTGAATTTAATTCCCGGAACTGCGGCAGAAAGACTTTCTATCGCATAATCCTTGATCTCCTGCATGTGTCCGGTATATTCATCCATATGGTTAAGCGAAAGTTCCAGTGCTTTTCCAAGCCCTACAATTCCGCATACATTTTCTGTTCCCGCTCTTAAGCTTCTTTCCTGAGGACCTCCGGTAATAATCCCCTTCAGTCCTGTTGATTTTCTGATGAATGCGAACCCAACGCCTTTCGGACCATGGAATTTATGGGCACTGCATGAAGCAAAATCTACCATTATATCAGAAAAATCCAGGTTCATGTGGGCCATCGTCTGTACCGTATCCGAATGGAACAGCGCATTGTTGGCCTTGCACAGTTCAGCAATCTTTTTGATATCAGCAATATTTCCGATCTCATTATTGGCATGCATTAAACTTACCAGCGTTTTCTTATCAGATGCTTTCAGTAATTCTTCCAGCTTATGAAGATCAATATCTCCTTTTTCATTAGGGCGGATGTAGTTGACCTCCACTCCTTTCCGGCTTTTCATATCCAGAATACTCTCCGAAACACATTTATGCTCTAACGGAGAACTGATGATCCTTTCCACTCCAAGATGTTCCACACTTGATTTGATGATCATATTGTTCGATTCTGTTCCGCATGAGGTAAAGATGATCTCTGCAGGTGTCACATGAAGATAATCGGCGACCTGTCTTCTCACATTTTCAATAAGAATCTTAGCTTCCTGTCCGAAGCTGTGAGTAGAGGAAGGATTTCCGAAATTCATTTTCATGGTACCTACCATTGCATCGATCACTTCTTCTGAAAGAGGCGTCGTTGCAGCGTTATCCAGGTATATTTTATTCATTTTTATTTTGAGTATTTTAATTTTACGGAAGTAAACTGATAATCTGAAGGAACTGCGAACATAAACCACGGATTTGAAAGCATCTGGATTTCCATCCCTCCGGATTCTCTGGCCGGAACTTCCACCGTCAGTACCTGATCTTTTACAGAAATGCTTTTGATCTGAGTGATTTTATGATCTCCCGATCTGAAACTGCCCTGATTATAGAGAACTACCTTTTTATCCTTTGGAAACTCAGGGTAATTCACCGACGGTTCTTTCCCCGCTTCTACAATAAGATTAGAATTTCCTTTCATTGCTTTATGGAATTCCTGTTCGTTTGTAACGATCCTGAATCCCGACTGATCCGTACCGCCCTGCGATTCGGAAACAAGTAATTCTGTATTTTTCTGCATTTCTGAAGATTTTTGAGACGGTGTCCCTGCACAGCTCATCAGGATTGCAGTACATACAACAAGCAGTCTTTTCATTTTTACAATTTTATCATCCAAAATTAATGAAAAAATTGGTAATGACCCTCATTTGCCCATTTTAGCATCTGACGATCGCCGGAAGTATCCCCGAAAGCGATAATTTTGTCGTATTTAGAATCGTTTATTTCAGCTTTTATTCTAACAAGCTTCTCATTTCCGTTGCAGTTTTTTCCAATGAAGTTTCCTGTAAAAACGCCGTTTTTAAACTCGGCACGCGTAGATACCAGCTCCATTTTGAGCTCTTCGGCAAAAGGTTTTACCCAGATATCCAGTGAAGCCGTAACCAATAAACTCTGTGTATTATTTCTATCGATATTTTTAATAAAGTCCAGGGCATTCTCCCTTACAATTTTAGGATAATGCTGTTCAAAGAACTGTTTAGACTTCATTTCGATCTTCTCCTGGGTCTGTCCTTTAAGGATAGAACCGATAAAACTTTTCTTTACTTTTTCAGTTTCCGCGAGTTTCAGTTTCAGCAGAATAAAGAGCGGAACATGTCTTAAAAACTGTATGCGGAATTTCGCAGAATCGTAGAATTTAAGATACATAAACATCGTATCCTTATACGTAAGGGTTCCGTCAAAATCAAAACAATACAATTTTCTCATGTCGCTAAAGCTTTAATTTTTTAAATATAAACTCAGGGATATTCCTGATAATCATCATGATAATACTCCAAACGGGCAAAACATATGCCACATTCTTCTGTTTTTTGAATGCTTTATAAATACCGGCTGCAGCCTGTTTGGGAGTCGCAGTCAGCTTAGGGTTTAAAGGCAGACCTTCTGTCATTTTGGTTGCCATAAATCCAGGCTTGATGGTCAGCACATGTACTTTTTTATCAAAAAGATAATTTCTAAGGCCGCTCAGATAAGCGGTAAAGGCAGCTTTGGCGCTTCCATAGATAAAATTACTCTGTCTTCCACGGTCTCCGGCCACGGATGAAAGTCCGATAATGGTTCCTGACCTCCGGCTTTCAAACTGATGCGCAAAATGATTCATTACCGGAACCAGTTTTGCATAATTGATATCAATAATCCGTTCCGTATTTTTGTTGTCATAGAGCCCTTCTTCTGTTCCTTCACCCAAATATCCCACAGCGCAAAATAATACATTGGAACGGATATGATCAAATGTGTTGTAATCAATATCTTTCATCAGATCCAGTTCCACTACTTCAGACTGCTGGAGAAATTTCACATCGATATGTCTTGCAAACCTTTCCGTGGTTTCTTTATTTGAAGTGAAAAGATAGATCTTTTCAAATTTTTCTCCTTCCTGGAGTGCTTTTTCCACAAACGCCTGTGCTACTTCAGACGTACTTCCCAGAACTATCATTTATGAATGGTTATTTATGATTCTTTTGTGCTGTAAAGACACAAATTTAGGATTTTGAATATTTTTCAGGTAATTCGTCAGAGACGAACGGCTCATACTGTCTTTGGTAAGGTAAATCCTTCCTCCGAACTCCTGGACAATATCATCCAGCTTTTCTACCAGCTTTTTCAGTTTGGAATTCACTTTAAAATCCAGAGCAAGGGTATATCCCTCAACAGGAAATGAATTGTAAGCCTGCGGATTATTCTTTCCGAACAGCTTTAATACAGCCAGAAAAGAACCGTTTCCACTGGCAGCAATGGCTTCAAGAATTTTTTTCATTCCCTCTTTCCCGGTCTCTTTCGGAATTACCATCTGGTACTGGATAAATCCGGATTTCCCGTAGATCTTGTTCCAGTCGTTAATAGCATCCAGCGGATAGAAAAAAGTTTCATAATCAATAAAATTCTTTACTTCTTTTTTGGTCTGTTTTTTATAATACAGCCAGTTAAAAATCTTTACGGTGAGTGCATTCAGAACAAATCCCGGAAAATAAAAAGGCACTGTGGGCTGTAATTTATCTTTAAGTCTCAAAGGTTTATTCGCCAGATTCTGAGGTAACTCGTGCTGAAAAGCATGTTCTCCTCTCATCAGGATACTTCTTCCGAGGTTTTTTCCTTTCTGCAGACAATCAATCCATGCTACGGTATACGTCCAGTTTTCACTTTCATCAAAAAGCCTGAAGATCTCATCCAGGTTTTCTGCTTTGATGCTTTCCTGACGGATATAAGCGGATTCTATATTTTTAAGTTTGAATTTTGCTGTCAGGATAATCCCTGTAAGCCCCATTCCTCCAATGGTTGCCCAGAATTTATCTGAGTTTTCCTCCCGGGAGCAGGTCATGATGGTCCCGTTTTCTGTCATGAGCTTAAACTCGATGACGTATTCAGAGAAGCAGCCCTCCGCATGATGGTTTTTACCGTGTACATCGGAAGCGATTGCCCCGCCTACAGAAACAAATTTGGTTCCCGGAGTGACATACAGAAAATATCCCTGCGGAACAGCAATTTCCAGCACCTCTGAAAGCAGAACTCCGGACTCACATTCGATCACCCCGTTAAGGCGGTCGAAACTGATGAATTTATTTAATTTTTTGGTCGAAAATATCGTTTCTCCAAGAGAGGCGTCTCCATAACATCTTCCGTTTCCTCTTGCAATCACTTCATTGTGTCCGAGGACAAATTCCCTGATCTTCCTGAAGCTGTCTTCAGATCTCATTTCTTTTTCTACTACCGGGAAATTGCCCCAGTTGGTAACTTTCTGTGTGAAATTCGGCTTCATTTTTTAAAGTAGATTTGAATTAGAAATGCGGCGACCCAAAGCACTAAGGTAATCTGTATATAACGGTCCCTGTAAACAATTTTGGTGGGTGATTCTGTTCTGTTGTATACCAAGGTCTGCTGTAAATATCTTAAAAAAGCAAACACTACAAATATCACCGTATAAAAAACTCTTTCATGAAACCGCTCCTGAACTTCCGGTGAAAGGGTAAACATCAGATAACATACGATAGCCAGAGTAACGGATATGGAAAGGGTAATATCGGCAAACTGTACATTATAACCGTCCAGTGCCCGTCTTGTTTTTCCTGAAACCTGAGCATTAATGAGCTCTCCTCTTCTTTTTCCGATGGCCAGTACCAGTGCCAGCAGGAAAGTCAGCAGAATTGCCCATTCCGAAATTTTGATTCCTGTAATATAGCCGCCAGCCAGTACTCTGAATACAAAGCCCAGGGCAATGATGAAAATATCAATGATGGGAATATGTTTCAGTTTGAAGGTATAAGCCAGATTCATGACAAAATAAGCTGCAATAATAGCACTGAACTTCCATAAAGGTTCGTGGAAATAAAGCTGCGCGATGCATACCAGAGCAATATCTGCAATGATAAGTGCCGTCAGAATTCCCAATGCTTTTGATTTTGAAATGGCACCGCTTGCCAGAGGTCTTCTTCTTTTTTCCGGATGTTTCCGGTCTGCCTCAATATCATTATAATCGTTCAGGATGTATACGACACTTGCTGTGAACGAAAAAATAACGAATGCAAAAATGCTTTTGGTAAGCAGATCAACATTGGTAATGTTTCCTGAAAAGAACAGAGGGACAAAAACAAACAGGTTTTTCACCCATTGCTCCAAACGGAGCAGCTTAAGGTATTTCTTCATTTATGCTATTTCAGATACAAAAATAATAAATTCAAAATTCATCGCATAAAAATACAAAAAAAACCGCCGAAGCGGTTTCTCACGAAAATATTTATATATTAAATTAATTATTGCCCTTGCTTGGCATCATTAATCATTTTTTCATTGGCAGTAATAGCAAACTCCACTCTTCTGTTCTTAGCTCTTCCTTCTTCTGTATCGTTGGTTGCTACTGGCATTCCTTCTCCTTCACCTTTGGTAAACATTCTGCTTGATGCAATACCTTTTCCTGATAAGTATGTTCTTACAGCATCAGCTCTTCTCTGAGAAAGTCCCAGGTTGTAAGAATCTGAACCTTTGCTGTCTGTATGTCCGTAGATATTGATGTTGGTATCCGGGTTATCTGCAAGAACCTTAGCCAGCTTGTCAAGGTTGGTCTGAGCAATAGAAGTAAGGTTTGAAGAGTCGAATGCAAAGTTTACGATACTTTCGTTCATCGTTACTTTAATACCGTCTCCTACTCTTTCTACTTCAGCGCCCGGTAAAGTTTCTTTGATATCTTTAGCCTGCTTATCCATTTTATTACCGATCACGTTACCTGCAACACCACCGATAATACCTCCCAATACAGCACCTAAAGCACCGTTTTTACCTTTTCCTACGTTATTCCCAAGGATACCTCCGATTACAGCTCCTGAAGCAGCTCCTACGGCAGTACCTCTCTGTTGGTGGTTAGAATTCTGAACGGCTTCACAGCTCGTCAATAATAATGCTGATGATAGGAATAATGCTCCTACATATGTTTTAGTAAATTTCATTTTTTGATCTTTTATGTTTCTTAAATTATTTTATCCCGGTTCTCTGGAAGTTGTAGACAACTTTTACGGTATTTCCGTCAAACGGAACATCCTGTACCAATGAGAACTGGTCTGTAGACTGATTGGTGATCATTAAAGAATATCCTGCAGTATTTTGCTTAGCTTTTGTTCCTGCAGCGATTTTTTTAAACATGAAAGTATCACCGTTCTTCACTTCGAATTTGATAGGCTGTGTCACTGCCGGACATGCACCACCTCCGTTCAGGGTGTAAGCACCGCTGTAGTTATTAGGGATCAGTCTCCAATGACTTCCTACGAAACACTGAGCATCTGCTCCTTCATCGAAAGGCTTTATTTTATATCCTTTTTCGTAATCTACACTCACAATCTGCCAGTCACCTTTCAGTTTAAGGTATTCAGATCTTTGATTCTGAGATGTTTCTGCTTTTTTCACTGAGGAACAAGACACTGCAAAAAGTGATGTTCCCAACATCCCTGCAAGTAGTAACTTTTTCATTTTGTTGTTTATTATTTTGTTATTATAAAGTTACAAAAAACCGTGCCAAAATTGAAAAATAAAAATAAAAAAGTCCGAAAATTTCGGACTCTTTACGTTTTACGCTTATATACAGGCAGATATATTATTTTTTAACAGCCTTTTTTACGGATTTCGCAGGCTTGCTGCTGGTGGTTGTTTTTCCGTTGTAAAAGTTGTTGTAAGCATACTCTGCCGCTTTCTTCACATCAATAACGCCTCCGGCCTGGGAATAGTCTGCAAACTGTCCGGCACTCGGGTTGCTGCTTTTTACCAGTGCTTCGATGACCTGGTTAGGTTTCAGGTCAGGCATATAGGCAAGCAATATGGCTGCGGCTCCGGCTGCCACGGGTGATGCCATAGACGTTCCCTGAAGGTATTTATATTCGTTTTTAGGGACGGTAGAATAGATTTCTTCACCCGGAGCAAAAACGTTCACCATTTTTTTGTTATAGTTGGAGAAACTTGCTCTCAAAGCATCATTTTTATTGGTACTTGCTCCCACTACCATTACATTGCTTACAAACGGTTTTTCGTCTGCTGCATCTTTAAAGTTCGTAGGATAGGCAAGATGTTCCTGTACGTCTTCATTTTCATTCCCTGCGGCTTTCACCAGAAGCACACCTTTATCTTCTGCATATTTAAAAGCGTCCCAAACCACATTTTTTCCTGGTGAAACCGGCTTTCCAAAGCTCATATTCAGAACTTTTGCGCCATTATCAACAGCATATCTGATGGCATTGGCCACATCTTTATCTCTTTCATCTCCATTGGGAACTGTTCTTACAGTCATGATCTTTGCTACTTTGGAAGCAATTCCATGCTGCACCACATTTCCCTGCGGCAGTCCTGCAATGATTCCTGCCACGTGGGTTCCGTGCTCTGCATCGGGTCCTTCATAATGATTGTTTCCGTAATTTTTTTCAGAATAATCATCGTAGTTATCGCCTACAATTTCTTTTCTCGGATCATAGCTCAGATCATATTGCTGGGCTTTCGGAGTATATTCAGCAAGCGCTTCCTTCATCTGCTCTTTCATCAGCTTCTCGAATTCAGCAGACGTTTTCCCTTTGAAGTCCGGGCTTTGAGATACCTGGCCTAAGATCTGAAGCGCAATGGCATCTTTCTGATCAACAGGCTTAATAGCGTTCACTGTTTCTGCGGTTACCGACTTACCACCCAATAATTTTACCATATTAGGAATTAAATCATTGATCATGGTGAAGGTCTGGAAGTTTTGTCTGGCTTCGATGCTGTTCTTATTGAAAAGCTCCTTGGATTTCATATACAGTGCAAATTCTTCCGGCATCTTCGCCTGATTGGCCTTGTTTTTAGTAGAATCACTGCCTTCAAAAACAGGCTTGTATTTAGCAACCACTCGGGTCACTTCCATATTATCGATCCCGATATCGCCATTCTTTCCGCCGATAAAGTTCCATCCGTGAACGTCATCGATATAGCCGTTTCCGTCATCATCTTTTCCGTTTCCGGGAATTTCATTAGGATTTGACCAGAGATTTTTAACCAGACCCGGGTGATCTACCTGAACACCACTGTCTAAAACCCCTACCACAACAGTCTTCGGTTTCAGACCTTTGGATTCTAAATATTTGTATGCGTTTTCAGTATTTACTCCGTATACTTTCGTAGAAGAAAAATCTTTATGATACCAGGTCATCAGATCTTTATCTTCATTGGGATCCATTTTTGCCGCTTTGGCTTCCTGGGCATAATTGTAGCTCCATCCTGCTAAAAAAACAGCCGCTAATAATACCTTTTTCATATGTTAATATTTACTTTTAAGTCCTGTACAATTGTTCTCTCTTCAAGTGTACAGCAATATAATTATTTACTATTTTTAATATACATCAGTGATTCAGGGCCTTTGTTGCAGATAAGGTCCAGAACCGAAAGATCCTCCAAAAATCCATATTTTTCCGAGAAAGTCTGGTAGTATTCTTCCATTCCATATTCTGAAGGAAGTTTCGCCGAAAATTTTTCTCTGAAATTGACGCTCTCCGGATTTTTGATATATTCTTTATTCAAAGAGTGTGCCTTTTCTGTCTTAAGTATCTGTTGGATGACTTCCAGGCCTTTAAGGTTAAAATCCAAAAGGAATTTTTCTTTCATATCAAAGATCTTTCTGAATTTATCTTCATAATATTCAAAATAAGGGGAACTCTGATACGCTGTTTTAATGGACTTCCAATGCAGATTTCTCCAGTCTTCCCTGTAGGAAATCTCAATATCCCTGAATTCTCTTTTCCCGTTATGGTTGATGGGAACGATCAGTGAGAGCTTTCCGTTGGCACCATAAATATTGGCTCTGTTTCTGTAAGTTTGCTTTGGGAAATTCTCGAACTGTTCCAATACAATCTCGTTTTCAGGGTTTAAAAACACTGAGAACCATGAGACTGGAGGCATATAAAATACCGGCAATAATACATTCGTCATATTCATTATACAAAAATGAAGTATTTTTTCAAATACTTCATTCTATTTTGGGTTTAAATTAATTATAATTCGTCTTCTGTTTTTTTCTTTCTGAACAGCTTTACAAAATACTCCCATCCGAAGAACAGGATCAGGATCATGGCGGCAATCCACCAGTAAGAAGTTTTGTTGGCTTCTCCGGTATTGGTTGCTTTAAACATTCTTTCCCAACGGATCTTGAAAGGAGCCTGATAAGAGGAACCACTGTCCTTGAAAGCTCCCTGAAGGCTCATCCAGGTAAACATCGGTTTTCCTACGATATTTTCTTCCGGCACAAATCCGAAGAATCTGGCATCAAGGGAAGCATCTCTGTTATCCCCTACCATCATATAGTAATCCTGTTTGATGGTATAGCTGGTTTCCGGTTTTCCGTTGATTAAGATCTGCTCTCCGTTTACGGCTACACTGTTGTGCTCATATTCTGAAATAATCCATCGGTACATCGGAAGAGTTTCTTTGTTGATGGTAACAACATCTCCTTTTTTAGGAATTCTTACCGGTCCGTACCAATCCTGGTTCCACGGTTTATTAACCGGGAAAATAGACTGTGTGGTATCTATTTTTGTTTTGGCTTCATCTCTGTAAGCAATGGAAGCTTCTCCTTTCGGCATTACATTCTCCTTCATATCGATCACCTGAGGAAGCTCTTTAATTTCTTTGGCAATCTTGTCGGTGAGCCCCTGGAAACCATACACAAATCCGGTCTGGGTTTGCTGCTCCTGTACAGGAAGGAAACCATAGGTATTGTATAGTGCAGGAATATCCAACTGACTTCCGGTAGTGACCAGATAACCGTGCTGTACTTCCTGGTCACCGAGAACTGTTTCCGGTTTTCCGTTCACAAACAGTCTTCCGGCTCTCATTTCAAAAGTATCTCCAGCTGTGGCAACACATCTTTTTACGTAAGGGTCTTTTCTGTCGATGGCAGTATGTACAGAATCCTGAGGGTAGTTGAATACCACCACATCATTTTTCTGAGGCTTACTGAACTGTAAAATTCTCGTATAAGGAAGCTTTACGGCATCTACGTAAGATTTGGGATCATCTTTAGGATTACCAGGTTGTCCCGTATCCATTATGGTTCCCTGAAGGAAAGGAATAGCAACAGGACGCATCGGCATTCTGTATCCGTAGCTCCATTTGTTTACAAACAGGAAGTCTCCTACCAAAAGGGTTCTTTCCATGGATCCTGTAGGGATTCCGAACGGCTGTGTTACAAAAACGTGGATGATGGTTGCAAATACAACTGCAAAAGTGATTGATCCAAGGAAGGTATCTTTCTTTTTAGCATTTTTCTCTTCTTCAGTAAGGAACAGCTCATTTTCATCTTCAAGCTCAACATCTTTGGAATAGTTTACCACAGCCATATAAATAAACGGCAGGATCACTGTAAGAAGCTGATTTTGTAAAAGGTGTTTTCCGAATTTCTTCATTAAATAAATATGGAAAACCGACATCATGATAGGTCCCACTATCGGAAGATAGGATAAAACGGCCCACCATTTAGGATGCTTGGTTTCTTTTAAAATAATGAAATAATTATAAAAAGGGATAAATGCAAATAAAGGACTGTAGCCCATTTTTTTGAACAGCTTCCAGGTGGAAATCCCCATTAATACGGATAAAATGAGAACATATACTGTATAAGTCAGAAAATAATTCATAAGTTTTTGTGCCTATTCTGATAATATATAATTAATGATGAGTAATAAATGGCCGCAGCTTTTCAGCCGCTGACAGTTCATTATTCATCATTTCCTTTGATTGGTCTGCAATTTAAAGATTTTGTTACAAATTAAAGCCCCAAAACGTCTTTCATGGCAAAATTTCCTTTTTTACCTTTGATCCATTCTGCAGCGACTACCGCTCCCAGCGCAAAACCATTTCTGTTGAAGGCGGTATGTTTTATTTCAATTTCATCTACCTCACTTCTGTAAAATACGCTGTGAGTTCCCGGAACTTCGTCTTCCCGTACGGCAAAAATCCCCAGTTCCATCCCCTGGGTTTCTTCAAGCTTCCACGCATCGAATTTCGGATTATTCTGAATAATGCCTTCAGCAATAGAAATTGCAGTTCCGCTTGGTGCATCTTTTTTGTGAATATGATGAATTTCTTCCAGCTGGCATGAATATTCGTCTACATTTTTCATCAGCCCAGCAAGCTTTTCGTTTAAAGCAAAAAATAAATTAACGCCTAAGCTGAAATTAGATCCATATAAAAATGCCGTATCATGATCCAGCGCGATCTGTTCAACCTCGGCTTTTTTCTCCAGCCATCCGGTGGTTCCGCAGATCACGGGAATTCTATTTTCAAGACAGGCTTTAATATTGCTGTAGGCGGCTTCTGGCAGGGAAAACTCAATAACCACATCAGGATTGTTAAGGTTTTCAGCCGTTGGAGTTTCTTTCAGGCGGGCTACTACTTCATGACCTCTTTTCTGTGCGATCTCATCAATGATCTTACCCATTTTACCATATCCAACTAATGCTATTCTCATATTGATGTTCTTATTTTTATGCCTTTTGAAGTTTTTTGCTCATGCAGGCTGTATTAAATTCTTGTTTTTTTTAAAATCTGTAGCTTAAACTAAGCCCTGATTTCGGCGGTAAAAAACCGTACTGATCCTGGATCACGGTAGGACTGAATGTAAGATCCGGGTCATGGCGGCTTTCATAAAGATGGGCATCCACTACAGCATCCATAATATTCAGAATATAGATGAGACCAGTGATGGCAATGGCATAATCCCGCTGTCTTTTTGATCTGTCCTGGGCATTGGCCAGGGCCCTTTTATCCAATCCGGGATTGCTGTCTACAAATTCATTCGGGGTTCCGTTGAGTTTGGCAATATAATATCCTCTGTATTTTTTGTACTGGTTATCATTCCAGATGGCAATTCCCACTCCGGCTCCTACAGCCCCCCAAACCACAGGAATTTTCCAGTATTTTTTATTGTAATACTGTCCCAGTCCCGGAAGCACGGCAGAATAAAGTCCGGCTCTTGTAGGATTCAGCTTGATGGTTTTTCTGGTCGGTCCATTGGCCTGTTCCAGATCCGCGATGATTTTAGCTTCGGTTTTTGATGGCTTGGCAGCGGACCTTGCAGGTTTTACCGATACAATACTGTCTTTCGGAGGTTCCTGTATCCGGGCCGTATCTATGGGAGCGACCTGTGCATAAGACAGTGCTGTGATGCACAGAAAAAATGTGAAAAGTATTTTATTCATTATTTAATATGGGATAAAATATATTCCAGTTCTTCTTCATTCTTGAAGTCCAGGACTATTTTACCTTTTTTACCGTTTCCGGTGGTTTTGATCTCCACTTTTACATCCAAAATATCAGCGATGGTTTTCTGGGCTCTTTTATAATTGTTGGAAAGCTCGGTACTGGCTTTTTTCGCTGCCGGTGATTTGGGATTCTTTAATGCGGTTGCCGCCTGTTCAGCCTGGCGGACATTCAGCTTTTCCTTGATGATCAGATCAAACAAAACCTGCTGATGTTCTTCGCTTTCAAGGCTGATGATGGCTCTCCCGTGTCCGGCAGAGATTTCACCGCTTCTGATTGCGTTCTGAATATCCGGATTCAGTCGTAAAAGCCTGATGGAATTGGTAATGGTACTTCTGTCCTTCCCCACTCTCTGGCTCAGGTTTTCCTGGGTAAGACCAATCTCATCAAGAAGCCTCTGATAGGTAAGGGCAATCTCAATGGCATCCAGATCCTCTCGCTGGATATTTTCAACAAGGGCCATTTCCAGAAGCTCCTGATCATTCACCAGCCTGATATAGGCAGGAATGGTCGGAAGACCGGCAATTTTACTGGCACGGTAACGTCTTTCCCCTGATATGATCTCGAATTTCTCACCGTCTTTTCTTAAGGTAACCGGTTGAATTACGCCTAAGTTTTTAATAGACTGAGCAAGTTCGTTTAATGCTTTTTCGTCAAAATAAGTTCTCGGCTGGGTCGGGTTCGGGTAAATATCTTCAAGGGCAACCTCTACAATATTCCCAACAAACTTATCTGCTCCTTCGTCGGTAGCAGAATTGACCGTCGCTTTGGATTCAGCACTTAAAATAGCGCCCAAACCACGTCCCATAGCTCTTTTTTTGTCCTTCATAGATAGTATATGATCAATGATGTTGATAAGCGACCATCCGCTCACTTACCGTTCATTTATTTTATTAAATTTAATTTTTTACTAAATTCTCGTTTTTCAACAGTACTTCTTCAGCCAGCTGAATATACTGTACGGCTCCTTTACTTTCGGCATCATAGTTCAGGATGCTTTCCCCGAAACTCGGAGCTTCGCTCAACCTCACATTTCTGCTGATAATGGTTTCAAAAACCATTTCCGGGAAGTGGGCATTCACTTCTTCCACCACCTGATTAGACAGTCTTAAACGGCTGTCGTACATGGTTAAAAGAAGACCTTCAATTCCAAGATCTTTGTTATGGATTTTCTGTACATTTTTTACTGTGTTCAGAAGTTTACCCAATCCTTCCAATGCAAAATATTCACACTGGATCGGAATGATTACTGAATCTGCTGCAGTAAGGGCATTCACGGTGATCAACCCTAAACTCGGTGCACAGTCTATGATGATATAATCGTAATCATCTCTTACTTCTGCCAGGGCTTTTTTCAGCATATATTCGCGGTCTTCCTTGTCTACCAGTTCTATTTCTGCTGCTACCAGGTCTATATGAGACGGAATGATATCCAGATTCGGCGTTGCTGTCCTTTTGATGCACACTCTTGTATCTGCGCTGTGCTCCAGCAGGTTATAGGTAGAATACTGAACGTCTTCCACACCGAGTCCTGAAGTTGCATTAGCCTGCGGGTCTGCATCAATGATTAATATTCTTTTTTCCAATACCCCTAATGCTGCGGCTAAATTGACAGCTGTTGTTGTTTTTCCAACTCCTCCTTTCTGATTAGCGATACCTATGATTTTTGCCATTATTCGAACTTTAGGTTTCAAAAATACACTTTTTTCTTTGCTCCCGATAAACGGTGAAATCCAAAATTGAGTTAAAATATTGTTAATAAGCAATTTAACAATAAAAAAAATTATCCACAAAAAAAATTCTTTGTGGATAACTTTTTAATAAGGGTTTATTTTATCATTTTACTCAAATCTCATGGAGATCGGGAATTTAAAATAACTTCTTACGGTTTCGCCCTGTTTGTTTTTAGCAGGACTCCATGTTCCCCCAACGCTTTTAATGGTTCTGATGGCTTCATTGTTAAAGCTCACATCTTTACCATTGGCTTTGACTCCGGAAATGGTGCCGTCCTTTTCTACAATAAAGGTAATGACTGTTCTCATGGTTTCTCCGCTTCCGTCGAAGTCTGACCCGTCGAACTTATTCATTACTTTATTTCTGAATGAATCGATTCCCCCTTTAAAAACGGCTTCGGATCCTAATTCATCCGTATCCGCAATATGATTATCCGGAACTTTCGGAGCTGGCGGTCCCTGTGGAACGTAAGGTACTACAGGGCCTTTTCCGGTACCTTCAAGATTAATCGGTTCCGGTCCTCTTTTAACAGGTTCTGCTGTAAAATCGTTTTTGAAACCGGCAACAGCATCGTCAGGAACCGGCTCTTTTTTGGTCTGATCATCCGGAGCGTCCTTTGAAGGCGTCGGAACTGTGCTGTCAAACTGCTTAACCCTTGGCGGAGGCGTTGCCTTCTCAGGTTTCACCTGTGCCGGAGGGGTTACAGGAACATCCGGAACAACAGGATCTACAAGTTCGATTTCTATTCCTCCCGGCCCTGTTGCAGGCGCATCAGCCTTAAAAGCTGAGATCGCAAAAGGAGTTACTGAAATCGCTGCCAGTAAGCTTACTCCGATAAAAAGTGCTTTGGTTAATATCCTGTCTGATTCATTTCTTAGAACGTAGGCTCCGTAATCTTTGTTACGATGCTCGAAGAGAACTTCGTTAAAACGAAATTCTTCATTTTGATGTATGTGTTTCATCACTTTTAAATATTTAAACTGTTAGTACAATCAATTAATTGATTTGTTAAATCTGTTAGCCTTATCGATAAGCAATGAATCAATATCAAAATATCTGCCAAAAATTTATCAAAAAGCTATTGTTTTAAAAATAATTATAAGAGTTTTCAAAATTTAACATAATTAAATGGAATGAAAATTCAAAACTTCATTTTCATTTGTTTTATTATTCTCAAAATTCATTCTTATAATTAATGAATTTTCATCATAAAACTAAAAACAGTAAAAACCCCACTTCAAAACAGGGAATTTACTGACGAATTTATTTCAAACCCGAAATACATTTGTATCCTACAAAATCGGGGACGCTGAAAACCATACAGAGTAAGCAAAGAATTTTAAAAACATATCATTATGCCAACTTTAACTCAAGATGCCAAGACGAATCCTTTAATGAGCATCCTTTTAAAACAAGTTTATGACACGGTAACCAACGGACCGGAATCTTTAGGAACCAACGACTTCATTGCTTTTGATCCGGTGGGAATAACGCTTTCCGAAGATACTTTTGATTACGCACTGAACGGTCTTTTCGGGGATGCTCCATCACCCAAGCCTATGCTTGACGGAACCGGGAAACCTATCTTAGACGCTAACGGAAATCCGAAAATAGACATGGAAGCCTATCAGAACGCCTTATCCAACAGCAAATTCAAAAAATACCTTCAGATGGAACAGTTTGCTGCGATGGTAGATGCGATCCCTTCACACCTGCCTCCTCTTACTGAAGACGGTAAAGGAAGGGCTATATCTATCATGAGCGGCTCAAACAATATGGTTTCCAAGGTGTACGAGGATCTTTTGCAGTGGTCTGTAGTGGTGGATACTGATTTTGATGAGAAAACGGAGAAAAAACTGGATTCTCTGAGAGATAAATTATTCAAGATCAAAAAGGTAAAAAATCCTGATTTTGACGAAAATGCTCCTGTTGACGACCTTAACAAGCCTGAACTGATCCACACTTTCGTCTCTCCTACTTACGCCAAGTATATTGAATACCAGATGAAATATTACGATGTAGTGGACGCCAACAACGAAATCCGTACAGCGGCTGATAATGGTGATACCGAAGCAATGGCCAAGCTTTCTATTGACGGAAAGAACATGAAAAAGCGTGAAGACGCCGCTCTGAAAGCATGGCAGTCCTTAGGATATAAGGAAGCCGTGGAAAGAATTCAGAATTACCTGAGCGAAATTGAGGAAAAGCATATGCTGGTCATCAAAAAAAGAATTCAGTCTGAGTTCAGAAACAGCCAAAGAACCAGGATACTGGACTACACCAACTATTCTCCATCTATTCCTGTAGCCGCCAATGCTTTAAAAGAGTCTAAAAACTGGCCGGAGGTTAAAATTTCCCAGGGTAGCGCAAATTATGACTATTCCAAGTCTATTCACAACTGGAGTGCAGCGGGTGCGTTCAGCATGGGGCTATTCTCCGTAGGAGCCAAAGCGGGAGGTAAAGATGAAAAAACACAGATCAATTCCGATTACACCAAAATGGAAATTTCTTTCAAGGTGGGAAAAGTAAGGGTTGAAAGAGGATGGTTCAACCAGCAGTTTGTAGAATCCAAATACTGGAAGCTTCACGAGCAGTCGCCTCAATCCCTGAACGGCGACATGATCAGCGACGGAAACGGAAAAGGTCTGATGCCGGCTATTATTACGGAACTGATCATCGCCAAAGATGTATCCATCAATTTCATGGAAAACAGCTCAGCGTATACGGAAGCGAAAAAATCAATTTCCGGTGGCGGCGCAGTAGGCATCGGCCCTTTCATGGTGGGAGGAAATTACAGCTACGATAATCAGAATGTAAAGTCCAATTATAACTGGCTGGATAAGAAACTGGTTTCCCAGGGCATCTATATCATCGGCTATAAATGCCACATTGTACCAAAATCCCCTAATCCTAATCCGGAAATCAAAAAATGGGCAGACGGAAAATCTTAATCTTATATATCCTTCTCAATAAGAGTAGCCGGCAGAGACTATTTCTGCCGGTTACTCAATCTAAACCAAAATAATACTCATGAAATATTTTATAGCCGTCTACCAGAAGCTGAAGAATGTATATATGTCTCAAAGTTCCATGGAAAACGATCTTCCTATGATCTGCCCTTCCCTCCGGCTTTATGACAATGAGGAATTGGAACTTCTGAAACCTCAGAGCCTATCGAACGATGAACAGAAAAAGGCACTTTCCATCATTAAAAAACAGAATGTGGCTTATGAGCTGAACTCGGTTCCCATTTCACCGAATTTCTGGGATATGAATCCCAATAATTCACTGTTTGATATTTACAGGGATATTCTGGATAAAAATGACCTGGGAGATCTGGAAGAAAATCTTGACCGGATTCTTGACAATAAAAGCTCAATCCTTTTTGATGCTAAAAACAATGACACCAAAGAATTTAAAGCTTACAAAAAGTACAGAATCCTTCATGAAGATGCCGTTAACAAAGTGACCTCTCACCTCAGCCTATTCGACAGTCTTGAAACCGATGAGGAAAAGAGCAACTGGAATGATCAGCTTATCAGCCTGAACACTATCAAAGAACTCGCTTTTTCCGAATGGAAAGTGAAGGGAAGCAAAGACCTCATCGAAAAAGAACTGGCGAGAATCAACCGGTCATCGGAAGCCGATCTTTATCTGGCCATGGCACAGAATGCCAAACATAGCTTTGAGGCTGCCGAAAAGACGGATGTAATCAGCAATTCTTCTATTCATGATATTCATTTTATTCCTTATGATTTTATGGAAAATGAATCGGGATGGAACAGCATGAGGCTTGAAAGATCTGAACTGGACGGTCTTCATTCTGAAGCCAGAAATACTCACGAAAACCTACCGACCGAAATTCTGTCTATTGATTACGATGAAAGTATGATTCAGGCAGTGGAACTGGATTATTCTTTCGTTCATTTAAAAAGGAACTGGTTTAACAGAAACTTCATGCTTTCCAAGCATTTTGAGTGGAAGGAATCCAGGAAAATATCCGACGGACAAACCGTTTCCAATGATTTTAAGCTTCCTGCGTTTCCGAAAACGATGATGCTGATTAAAAACCTGAAGGTTATTCTTGATCCTTCCGTGAACAGCGCGAGCGTCAACAATCCGGATCAGCTTGTTTATTTCGGGCCTATGGTCATGAAACAGCAGGTTTTCGTGAACAAGAACAACAACCAGAAGTTCCTGAAAGCCATCACCAATGTGAATACCATTAAATCTGACCAGCTTAGTTATTTAGCTAAAAAAACAGCGGCGGCATCTGTTCAGAAAACCGAAATCATGAATGATTTCACCGCCCGGGTCAGTATGGATACGACTCCCGTGGAGAACATAAAATCTTTTGCGGAAACCGGCTTTACCAACAAAATAAATCCGGGAAACATTATTGATACTATTAAAAACCTGAGACCTCTTAATCCTGTTCCTCACGGAGCCAGCCCGATACAAAGTCCTCCACCAGGCCAGTCTGCAAACTCACCGAGACCCTGGGGATCATGGGTCCCAAAATTCCCGACCATTCCCAATCCAACTCCAACCCCGGCTCCACAGCCTGTTCCGCCACCCCCTCCACCTCCGCCTGCAGAGGCTGTGGTACAGTTCAGGGTTTCGGATAAAATCAACAATGCGCCCATTTATAAATGCGCGATTTCAATCAAAGGAACCAATAACAACCGGATTTTTGAGATCGAAAGCAATGAGGCCGGAATGATCAGCCAGCCGATTCCTTTTGGTGAATACAGTATTGAGCTGAGAATTGATGATTATGCCGTACTGAATCAAAATTTCAGTGTAACGAATGCTATGCCTCTCAATTTAGACTATAAACTTCAAAGGGAAGAAGTAAAATTCAGATCCTTTTTTCTGATCGGGATGATCTGTGAAAGAATGCCGAAAATTCCCGTGGAACCTTAATTATTATTAAAAAACTGATTAACCTTTTTAATCTAAACAACATGAAACTTTTAAAATACTACACAAAGGCCCCGGAAGTTCTCACCCTGTGCGAGATTCTTCATCAATTAGGCTATAATATCAAAATATCGGATTCTTTTACCCTTGAGGTAGATCTTGCCGTAAAGGATTTCCAGCGGAAAAACGCTCTGGTTGTAGACGGAATTGTCGGGTTGAAAACCTGGTCTGTCCTGATCGAAAAAAATACCCAGCCCATCAGCCAGACTAATAAATCCCTGAAAGAAAGCGACCTTACTGCATTTGCCAGTCAATACGGAATTGAACTTGCCACGGTAAAAGCGGTCAATGAAGTTGAAAGCAGCGGAAAAGGATTCCTGATCAACAACAGACCCAAAATATTATTTGAAGGCCATGTTTTCTGGAATGAGCTAAAAAAAAGAGGCATTGATCCCAATTCTTATTACAACTCATCCAGTCAGGACGTTCTTTATCCGAAATGGACCAAAGCTTATTATCAGGGCGGTGTAAAAGAGTATGACCGGCTCCGGGAAGCCATCGGACTGGGAAGCGGGTCAAAATTCAAAGAGGCGGCGCTGTCATCTGCTTCATGGGGAAGTTTTCAGATCATGGGATTTCATGCTAAAAATTTAGGATACGCAGACGTGAATGATTTTGTTTCTAAAATGGAGATCAATGAAGGGGAGCATCTGAAAGCATTCGGACGGTTTCTGGAGAAAAACGGATGTCTTGTTCCGCTCAGAAATAAAAACTGGGCCGATTTTGCAAGAATCTATAACGGCCCAGGCTATAAAGAAAATAAATATGATGAGAAACTGGCCAAAGCTTATGCCAAATATTCCCAGAATTAAGAGATTTATTTTTCAGGCAAAAAATTCCCGCAGCGTGTATGACGATACCGTTGCGGGAATTTTATTTTAGCTGTCTTTTTTGCTCACAGATCTTACAGATGCCACAGATTTCCGGAATATAATATGACAATAATAGGTATTTAAGTACCTGAAAAAATGCTGTTTTTACCGGAATATTCAACTTTCTAAAATTCAATTTTTTATAAAATCCTGTTTTTAATTTACAAATTGGTAATCAATCTGTTATATTTATTATTTTTTAACATTAGTTTAACATTTTTGTTTATCTTTGCTTTTCGTCAAATAACTAAGGATGTCTCTATACCAGAAAATCGCAGAAAAACTACAATATATAAGTCCGAATTTTTACAAGAAAAGATATTTTAAGACCTTAAACAATCTCAGTAAAGATAATTTTTCGGAGCGGAATGTAGAACCGGAATTGGTATGGATCAAGGAATACCTTCCTAAAAATGCGGTGATTCTGGATATCGGTGCCAATGTGGGAACTTTTCTCTATCAGCTGGAAGACAAGCTGAACCATGAGAATATTTATGCGTTTGAGCCCAACAGAAAATTATGGCGACGTCTGAAAAGGCTTTTTCCTTCTATGAGAGTGCTTCCTTTAGCTCTTTCTGATGAGAATACCACGGCGGAATTTAAGGTTCCGGTGATCAACGGTAAAATGATTGCCTCCCGCGGAACCCTGAATACGTCTTACAGGGAAAAAGGGGAAGAAAAAAGCTACACGGAGAAGGTAAAGGTCCTTAAATTAGACGACTGGGCTGCTATAGAGCACTTCCACAGGCTGGATTTCATTAAAATTGACGTGGAAGGCAACGAGATGAAAACTCTTTCCGGAGCCAAAGAGATTATTCAGCAGTTCTATCCTACCCTGATGGTAGAAATGGAACAGCGACACCACGAAAGTCCTGTATGGAAAGATATTACAGAGGTACAAAACTGGGGCTATGAAGCCCGTTATCTTAACCGGGACAGCTTTCAACTGGAAATTCTTACAGAGGAGATCCTGCTGCACAACACTCATGATGAAAAAAACAAAACCCGTTATATCAATAATATTATTTTCATTCCTAAAAACCATTAATACAACATTATGAGCGTAGTAGCGAGACAGGGGTTCAAATATTCCATCATAGGTTATATTGGTTTTCTGCTGGGCACAGTATCTGCAATTTTTATTTTCCCGAGCGATTTTGAGTTTTACGGGAAACTCCGTTATAGTATGCAGACCGCAGAGATGCTTGTTCCGTTTGTTGTTTTCGGGATTTCTTATGCGAATGTGAAGTTTTTTAATGTTTTACAGAAAGACGGTAAGAATCAGAATATGATGTCGCTGTCATTGGTTACCATTACCATCAATTTTATTATATTTTCTGCGGTATTTTTTGTGATTCCCTATTTCTATCCGAAGTTTCTGCATTCGGAAGCCTGGAAGATCAAAGAAATTATTCTGCCGTTGATTCTGGTGCTGTCGCTCTGTGCGATTTTCAATAAATATGTATCGAACTATAAAAGAATTGTCGTCTCCAATATCTTCGATAATCTTTTCCCGAAAATAGCCAATCTGGGAGCCTTTCTCCTGTTTTCCTATTTCATGTATTTAAGCTATGGCCAGATCGCTTCACAGCGGATAGCCTTTGTATTCTTTTTCGGGATGTTTGCTTTAATGCTTATCGGATACGTTTATTACACCAATAAACTTGAAAAGATCAACTTTGACCTTGATACCAGCTATTTTAAAAAGAATAATTTCTGGAAAGAGTTCATGAACTACAGCTTCTTTGGGTTTCTGGGAACTTTCGGAAATTATCTCGCTATCAACAGTTTTATGATCGGGGAGTTTATGGGAATGGAGGAAAACGGAATTTATTCTGTTCTGTATGCTTTAATATCCCTGATTTCTATTCCACAACTGGGACTGTTTAATATTTCTGCTCCCATTATCAGTAAAAATCTGGCTGATGGAGATATGGAAGGCCTTGACCGGTTTCACAAGAAAACATCGCTTACCCTGTACTTTTTAGGGGCGGTTCTCTTCTCATGTATCATGGTAGGATTTCCTTATCTGACCCAGTTTATGCCGAAAAACGGAACCATGCTCAGAGAATATGAGCCGGTAGTCTGGATCTGGGGTTCTGCGGTTTTGCTGGATCTGGCCACAGGGTTTAACGGGAATATTATTTCCCTTTCCAAATACTACAGATTCAATATTCTGGTGATGCTTTTACTGGCAGGATTAACGATTGGACTGAATTATTATTTCATTAAATATACCGAGCTGAAGCTGATCGGAATTGCCCTTTCTACAGCGATTTCCCTAACGACGTATAATGTGGTGAAGATCATATTCAATTATATTGTATTCAAGGTTTCGCCGCTCACTATTGAAATGATTTTTGTATCGATCATCTGTACGCTGGCCATTACTGTTGCCATCGTTCTCCCGAATTTCAACAGCAATTTCATCAATCTGATCTATAAGCCGGCTGTCGTGCTGATTCTGATCTATATCGGAAATTATTTCACAAAGATTTTCCCGGTTGAGGATTACCTGAATATGAAATTTATTAAAAGTATTTTTAAGTTTAAGTAATGAAAACTTCTGAAGCCTGAAGAAATATTGAATCTCAACAGTTATTGTTTAATAAGGCTTTTCAGGACATTTTCTAAACTTTCAAGAACGGAATTCCTGTTGTATTTTTTCTGGAAATCAAAGCCGGTCTTTTTAAGTTCTGAGAACTGACGGATGATGTCTTTCTGTTCGGGAATGATAAACGCAAGTTTTGAGGGATAATTTTCAGGAAATACAGCCATTTTTCCGTACCTGACAGCATCGCCCAGATTTCCGGTCATTTTCGTCACCCCGTAGGTTTCTCCGTTACTGAAGAACTCTGCTTTCTGCCGGATGGGGCACCATAAGACATCTGCTTTCTGCATTTCTCTGTCAAAATTTTCATTGGAAACCCTGTTGGAAAAATACCGGATGGTTACATTTTCAGGAAGATTTTCAGCTAATTTTTCAAGCTTTTTCAATTCATGATCCTGAGCTTTTCCGAGAAAAACAAATTCGCATTTTTCCTGGGTTTTCAATTCCTGAACGGTTTTAAAAATCTGATTGTAATCTCTCCTTTTCTGAGATACGCCTCCCGGTATAACCACCACCAGGTGATCATTTTCTGTTTTTTCAAACAAACCGGTATAAAAAAGCGGCAAAAACACGTATTTCTCTGAAGAAAGTTCCTTATCCAGAACCAGAAGCCTCTTCGCCTGCTGGTATGTTTTCGGGGAATAAAACAATCCTTCCTTCCACCAGAGTTTTAATCTGTAAATAATATCTGCCTTAAAAATACTCTTCAGCAAAGTCCATTTAGAAGACCGTGAAAAGTTGATATTATGGACAATAACAGCGGTATTGTATTTTTGAATAACCGCCTGGAATGTATTGAAATAACGGTGAACAGTTCCGATGATCACAAGATCATATTCTTTGGTCTTCAGCTGCTCCGTAATCATTGAACTGTCGGACAGAAATATATTATCCCCGTCTTCATCCACCCTGTCCCTGATCCTTTTTGAAAAATAATAATCTACCGCAAATTCCGATGATTCTTTCATAAGGTTCATGAAAGCCTGTGCGATCTCTGCATGGGTATCTATTTCGATGTAAGCTATTTTTTTCACTGATGAAACGGAGGATTTAATAGGTTGGTTTATTATAGGTTTTGGCTAAAGCCGTGGAATTTTATTCTATTTTAAACGGGCTAAAGCCCATTTCTATTGAATGAATTATGTGTAATTTCAAACTTTATCTCCTACATTTTAAGCCATTTTTTCTTCAGCATTTTCCAGCGTTGATCATTGACTGCTTTTTGTTCCTCTTTAGAAAGTCTGAGTTCAAGCTTTTCGGATCTGCAATTTTCATAAGCTCCCGCAATCTTGATGAAAAAAGAAACTGACCTACTTTTTGCGGCTTCTTTTGAGGCGGCAATATAGGCAAGAAATCTGTTCAGTCCTAAAAAATAAAAGTACCTGCCGTAGTAATCTGCGGGTCTGATGGTGTAATCCGCTCCTTTCACTTTGATCAGCTTTACATGAAGTTCGGGCAGGACTATTTCTTTCCAGCCCAGATTTGCAAGCAAAACAGAATCTATATTATCCCAGCCCAATGTTTCCCTTAAGCCTCCCATCTGAAGAAAGCATTCTTTCCGATAGGCTTTCATCGGTCCTCTTACATGGTGTTTGTTGGAATTTCCTTCATACACCCAGTTTCCATCTTTTTCAACATATAACAAACCTCCGGCAAGTCCATAATCCGGGTTGTCTCTGAAAGTGTTTTCTATGGTCTCCAGATAATGTTCAGGAAGGATGATGTCTGCATCAAATTTACAGATGATGTCAAAATCATTTACATTCTGAGTTTTCAGGCCATTGTTAAAAGCATTAACCACCTTGGATCCTGGCTGATGGGCAGATTTCTGAAGATCGATGGTCTGAAACCGGGTATCAGTGGTCGTGTATTTTCTGATCACGTCAGCAGTACGGTCCACAGATCCGTCATTAACGATCACTGTGGTAAAGTTTTGAAAACTTTGCTGTTGCAGAGAATCCAGCGTAAACGGAAGGTTTTCTTCTTCGTTATGGGCGGGAATGATAATTAAAATCTTCAAGATGATGGGATAAATGAATAAATAATAAGTGACAAACAATAAATATAGGTTATCATTTGTCACTTATTGACTGTTTTTATTTGTTATGCGGTTTCAGCATATTTTTCGGATCAAGGATCTCATCCAGTTTTTCCTGGGAGAGAACTCCTTTTTCCAAAACCAGGTTATAAACACTTTTTCCGGTTTCCAAAGCTTCTTTTGCAATGGCTGTAGACTGTTTGTATCCGATGTAAGGATTTAAAGCAGTTACAATACCGATACTGTGCTTCACCATATTCAGACAAACCTCTTTGTTGGCAGTAATCCCCACAACACATTTGTCACGAAGGGTATCCAGTGCATTGCAAAGGAAGTTGATGTTTTCCATAATAGCATGGGAAAGCACTGGCTCCATTACATTAAGCTGCAACTGACCTGCTTCTGCGGCAAAAGTTACCGTAAGATCGTTTCCGATTACTTTGAAGCACACCTGGTTAACTACTTCCGGAATAACAGGGTTTACTTTTCCAGGCATAATGGATGATCCCGGCTGCATAGGCGGAAGATTAATTTCAAATAATCCTGCTCTTGGTCCGGAAGACAATAATCTCAGATCATTACAGATCTTTGAAAGTTTTACAGCCAGACGCTTCATTGCTGATGAATAAATAACGTAAGAACCTGTATCGGGTGTTGCTTCAACAAGATCCGGAGCTGAAACTACAGGAAAGCCTGTAATCCTGGCCAGGTTTTTAGCACAAAGCGTTGCATAACCTACCGGCGCATTAAGTCCGGTTCCGATCGCTGTAGCTCCCATATTGACTTCTACGAAAAGTTCAGCATTATTATTGAGTTTGGAAATATCTTCTTCCAGAGTGGCTGCAAAAGCTTCAAACTCCTGCCCCAAAGTCATTGGTACCGCATCCTGAAGCTGCGTACGACCCATTTTGATCACATCCTGAAATTCTTTTCCTTTGGCACGGAAAGCTTCTACGATTTTTTCAAGTCTTTCCACCAGGCCGGCATTCATATGAAGAAGTCCCATTTTGATTCCTGTAGGATAGGCATCATTGGTAGACTGGGAAAGGTTGATATGGTCGTTTGGAGAACAGAATTCATATTCCCCTTTATTTTTGCCCATTTTTTCCAGGACGATATTGGCGATTACTTCATTGGCATTCATGTTGACCGAAGTTCCTGCCCCTCCCTGAATCATATCTACAGGAAACTGCTCGTGGTATTTTCCGGCTACGATTTCATCACAGGCTTCTGCGATTTTGAAGTACAGATTTTCGTCCAGCAATCCCAGTTCATAGTTGGTTTTTGCGGCAGCTTTCTTCACGAAGGCCAATCCTTTGATAAAATCGGGATAGGAAGACAGCAGCTGTCCTGAAATCTTAAAGTTATCAATTGCTCTTTGAGTCTGAACTCCATAATAAGCGTCCGCCGGCACGTTCAGTTCTCCCAGCAGGTCACTTTCTTTTCTGAAATTTTCCATTACAGATGTTTTAACTTTTGTTTAGTTTTTAAATATAACAAAAACGCATCTAACCGATGCGCTTTATATCAATTATTTTGTCGGATATTTTTGCATTAAAGCCTGAAGTATTGCCCATGTTTCGGCATCCATAATTCCGTCATAATTCTGCGGACGGAAATGGTACTGGAAAGCTTCTATTGTTTTTTTGGTGGCGTCATCCCATTTACCACTGAATTCCAGCGCATACCCGAATTTCTGAAGGGCTGTCTGAATATTGAAGATAAAGGACGCATCATTGTATTTTGCTGCCAGATCCACCTGAGCCTGGGTCAGGAAGTTCTGTTTTGTTGCTTCATCATACCACATTCCTATCTGGTATTGATCATAAAGTCTCTTCCACGGAAACTGAGGTCCCGGATCCTGTTTTCTTGTAGGAGCAATATCGGCATGGGCCAAAACATTCGTGGCCGGAATCTGGTATCTTGTAATAATATCTTTTGCCAGGGCAGCTACTTTTTTCACCTGCTCATCGCTGAACGGTGCAAATATTCTTTTTCCCGCAGCGTCGGCAGTATAGCCGGTATTGACAATCTCAATGCCTATTGAGGTATCGTTAAGGTTTTTATCATTTCTCCATGCGCTTACTCCTGCGTGGTATGAACGTTTGTTTTCGTCTACCAGCTGATAGATTTCATTATCTCCGGTATTGTTCACCAGATAATGTGCACTTACCCCCTGCTGGGTCAATACGGTAATAGATTTATCATCCGCAAGAGCCGTATAATGCAGGATCAGGTAACGCTGTCTGAAGTTTTGAGCAATAGCAGGGAAATAGGTCTTCACCACTTTATATCCCGGTGGCTTTGCCGAAACAATAGAACCGTAGCTGGCAGTGTTGTCATTTTTTGTAGGATCTGCTAAATTGGTTGTAAAAAACTCCACACCATGTTCGTTGGTAATTTTAGGTTTCGGAGTTTCGGGAGCCTTGGTCTGAACAGCCGATTTCGCTTGTGTTACCGGGGTTTTCGGCTTGTAAGAACTTTTTTTCACATTTTGCTGAGAAGTACATGAAAAAACAAAAGTGCTTAATCCGATGATATATAATGTTTTACGCATCAGTTTAGTTTTTTAATGATTTATTAGCTCAAAAATACGTAAATTTTTCTTGAAAATTATTTGGTAAATAAAGAAATCTGTTCTATATTTGCACTCGCAATAACAGAACAACGATCATTAAAAAATAAACAAAAAAGGAGGGTTGCCGGAGTGGTTAACGGAGCAGTTTGCTAAACTGTCGACGCGAAAGTGTCGCAAGGGTTCGAATCCCTTACCCTCCG
Source organism: Chryseobacterium sp. (assembly GCA_031277615.1). GTDB lineage: Bacteria > Bacteroidota > Bacteroidia > Flavobacteriales > Weeksellaceae > Chryseobacterium. Next base: position 27,923 of record JAITMC010000012.1, read on the forward strand.
CTTAAAATATACTTCGGGGCGTAGCGTAGTCCGGTCATCGCGCCTGGTTTGGGACCAGGAGGTCGCAGGTTCGAATCCTGCCGCCCCGACTTTTTTAAAAGCTTATATTACATTAAGCGGAAACTCTTTTTAGGGTGCGTAGCTCAGCTGGATAGAGCATCTGCCTTCTAAGCAGACGGTCAAAGGTTCGAATCCTTTCGCGCTCACTTAATGACACCATTAGGACAATTTAGGCCAAATGGTGTCATTTTATTTATAAATGCTTGTTATTCAGTTTATTTAGAGTATTTTTCAGCCTTTTACCTTATTTTCTAAAGCAAAAATTTTTTCTTAAAAAACCAATATTTTATCTTTTTTAGACGATTTTTCGATTAAAGCTCCATATTATTGCTACGAACCTGACAGGATTCGAACCCCTTCAAGAAAAATAAACAACTGAAAATCAATCAAATACTAAAAATGTTTTTTTTATGTAGAACAAAAAGTTCGAAAAGTCAAGCCCATCAAGTTATCTATACAGGATCTCGAACACTTCAAACGATACACAAAATACTGTTTTTCAGTACTTTATATAAATACAATTTAAAATATCAGCTTTACTCTGAAAAATCAAAAACTAATCAATTAATTTTTAGATATTTTTCAAGTTTTGCTCATATCCTAAAAAGTATAATTCTTTAAAAAACTCAACTATTTCTTGCTCTGTCTGTTGACCATGGATTTCTTTTATTTTCGAAGCTGAAACAGTTAATCCAAATATGGTCTTAACACTTTCTGATAGCATCTTATCAATATTCCCCTCTATTACTTTTACTTTCTCCGGAAAAAACAACCTGATAATTCTCTGTTTGGTTATAGTATCTGAATTTTCATAAAACTCCCCTAAATGGTTAATTATGTAATCAGTTCCCTTTTCTGTATGTTTTTCAGCCACTATTTTTAAAGCCTGCTGTCTCAATTTATCAGTATTATCTTTTAAAGATTCCTGACAACGACTTCTTATTAGTATATAATCATCATAGTCAATATTCCCATTTGAAAATAGCTTTTGTGCATTGAATCCCCTATCAATCAATTTTTCCATTTCTTTCTTTATCTCCTCTTTTTTCTGAATATAATCATGATGTTCTTCACCGTAAATTTCCTTTGAGATACTATTGGCAAGTTCTAAAAATGGTTCTACCACTCTATTCTTCTTAAGGAATGAAAGAAAACTCAAATTGATAAGGTCAGATCTTACCCGATACGAACAACGCCCCATACAGTGATAATAATAATATTTTTTAGTATGTCCCTGCGATCCACTTCCTGTAAGTGTATTTCCACAATTAGGACATTGTAGGACACCTCTAAAAATTAAATTTTCATTAGCTATCCTTTTTGAAGTTAATTTCATAGGATGGCTTAAATCTGCGTCTTTTATTATTCTTTGAACATGATCAAATAAAACGACAGGTATAAGACGCTCATGAGTACCCTCAACAATTTTTTCAGGTTTATCTTCAAATGCCGGAATTTTTATTTTACCACAATAAATAGGATTTCTTACCAACCGATAAAAAGCACTTCTACTACAATTAAGCCCATTTGATACCGCATCATTGTATATTTCAGTTAAACAATATTTATTTTGTCTCACTATAGCTGTAAAAGCCTCACGGATAATATATGCTTCCGGTTTGTAGATGGCTATATATTTTTTCCCATCAGATGTGATTTTATTTCTATATCCTAGAGGAGCTTTATTGATCCATCTTCCTTCCAATCTTGCTTTTTGCATTCCCAAACGTACATTACGGCTTCTTTTATCGTTTTCTACTTCAGAAGTAGCCCAATACATTGCCAACATAATTTTGCTTTCCGGGATTGAGAAGTCTATCTGCTGTTCAATTGCCTGAATAGAGACTTTCATATTCTGCAATCTTTCTAACATCTTGTAAGCGTCCATAATATTGCGGCTGAATCGATCCCAATAAGTAAAGAGAATAAGTGAAGATCGGTTTTTAGTGAGCTTAAGTTCAGCGAACAGCTTGTTCCACTCCGGTCGGTTAAATGTTTTTGCAGAATAGTCTTCGAAAATAGTTTTGGTAACGATAAGATTGTGATCTTTACAATAATGCACAAGCCGATCCAACTGGCTGCGTTGGGAATATCCTTTTACAGCCTGTTCATCAGTACTGACTCGTATGTACAGATAAACGGCTTGCATGGCGTGGATGTTAAATTAAAGCACTTTAGTTAGAACTCTATATATTTAAACGAAAAACAGAACAATTTATTTGAGAAATCCAAAATTTAAATTTACAGTCAGAATAGCTCTCAAATATTCAAAAAAAAAGAAATGTAGCATATTCTACAGAAATAATTTAAGGTACGGTTTCCCGTAAATAAAGTCAATAAAATTTAAATAATTTTGTTAAAATAATATAGTGCAGGCTATTTATTCATGTTAGCAGAAATGAAATTACATGAAGATTTTTCTTTTTTATATTGACTTAATTCTTAACTTGCTTAAAACTAATGGTACCAATGAATCATCAAATGAATAACACTTAATATACTTAAGTATCATCAATCTATTTAAGTTAAGATGAATAAAATATTTAACATATCTAAAGGTTAAATAAAAGATTATTACAGACAGGGCTGAACACAAAAAGCCTATAGTAATACACCTCTCTATCAACATAACCGCAAGAAATTATAATCCTTACTTTATTGATAGTGATTTTGGGTTTCTTGAGTTTCTACTATATATAATATCACTTTATATAAAGATGATGATAGAATTTAAATACATTATCTTATGAGCAGATCGGCAGATTATACAATACAAGGGTTTATATATCAATTCATAATAACGTTCCATGAATTATTGCTTTCATCAGAAAATACTGAAATCACTATAGAAGGAATAGTAGAAGATATTGATGTTAATACTCCTACAGAACAAATAGTAATACAATGTAAATATCATGAGAGTAAGCAGAAATTCACACTCTCAAATATTTATAAACCCGTATTACAGATGCTTTGTCACTACAAAAATAATCCAACTAAAAACATAAATTATTGGCTTCATGCACACTTTCCTAATGAAACTGTAGGCTCAGAAAAAATATTAACTAAAACTGAACTGGAGACTATACTAGATTCAAAGGCAACAGATTTACAAAAATATATAGCTCAACTCTCTAGTTTTACCCAAGGAGATGAATTTCTAAAACGGTTCAAAGTAAAATTTGGGGCTACTTTATCAGATACCGAAAAAGCGGTCATTGTTTGTCTCGCCAGCGAAGGATTTACCACAGAGGATGCCACTGAAATATTTTATCCTAATGCAATACATGCTATAGCCGAATTAAGCATTCAGCATGATGAACAAAAGCGAAAAATTAAGAAAGCTGATTTTTTAAACGAACTTAAAAAGAAAAAGAAAACTGCAATTAGCAGATGGACAAAAGAATTACAAGATTATACTAAGTTTTTAAAGCAACGACGAAAGCAAATCGGTGAAATCTTAAACGGCAATTCTCGGAAAAGAGCTATAATACTAGATGCTAATTATATAGTAGATTTTGAACGTAATATTCCAATACTCATACAAGATTATGTAGCAAAATATAATAGTAAAATACGGTTAAATCAAACTCCTGTTTTTAGCCTCGTTTGTGATGAAGACATGCTAAACAATATATGGAAATCTCTCGACCAGAAAAAACTAAATATAGAAAGAGGAATGATTGCAAACACATTTAATACTACTCGTTTTCTTAGGGATCCACTTAAAGTTATTAAAGATGGGATTATTGAATTCAAATTGAAATTATGTAATCATGAAAATGAGTTTGATTCCATAGTAAATGAAGCAGGTTTTGATGATGCAATTATTATATCAAATAGAAACTTTCCTTTTGAAGATACAACAAGTTGTAATATCGAAAAATTGAAAACACAAGAAATCAACGAAATAAAATATTTATTATCATTAACATCCACGTTATGAGTACAGTTAAAATAGGTAAGGTATTGGAGAGTTCTCCAAGTGCAATATTAATAGAAATTAATGACGAAAAGGTATTTGAAGTGCATAAGAAAGATTTCCAGATTGGAAAGTATCTGGAAATTGACGAAGGTAATTTAAATAAAGTAATAGCAGTTATTCAGAATATAAAGTCAAATGCTTCTGAAGCAGGTTTGAGGTTTTTTATACAAACACAACCAATAGGCTATATTGAAAATGAAGAATTTTACAGAGGTAGTGCTATTATTCCCAGTCCTACTGAACCTGTTTCTGTTGTTGAGGATTCTACTATTAAACTTATCTATGATTCTAATAAAGATTTTAATTTTCCATTCGGAAAGCTAATTCAAAATAAAAACATTGATCTTAAAATTGATGCAAACAAATTTTTCGGTAAACACATAGCCTTAGTAGGATCAACTGGCTCCGGAAAATCATGTACGGTAGCAAAAATACTTCAGGATGTTGTTGGTATAAATAAAAAGAAGAATCAGAATGTTGCTCAACAGAAAAATGCGCATATAATTATATTTGATGTTCATTCAGAATACAAATCTGCTTTTGCTCTTCATGACGAAGAAAAATTCAATCTGAATAACCTTGATGCAGAAAGCTTGAAATTACCCTATTGGTTAATGAACTCTGAAGAATTGGAATCATTATTTATCGAAGGAAATGAAAACAACCATCATAATCAAGTTTCACAATTCAAAAGGGCAGTTATTCTTAATAAAGAAAAACACAATCCAACTTTAAAAGACAAAGTTAATTATGATACTCCTGTTTTCTTTGACATTAATGAAGTCTTTAACTATATTCATAATATTAACAATCTAACTATATATCAGGAATCTGGAAAGACTTATTTTGCTACGCTTACGGATAAAATTGAATACAATACTGATAAACTATGGAATTTAATCGAATTTGAAGAGTCTACTGCTAACAGTAAACATGAGAAATTTGGTGTGAAAGTTTCGAAAAGTGGTGGATTTAATGGTGAGTTTGACCGATTTATTTCGAGATTAGAAACCAAACTTAATGACAAAAGATTAGATTTCATTATAAAACCTACAAACTCTAAGAAAGATATTTATAAAACAAAAGACTTCGAAGAAGTAATCAGACAATTTCTTGGATATCTAGATAAATCGAATGTTACAATAATTGACCTTAGTGGAATTCCGTTTGAAGTATTGAGTATTGCAGTCAGTTTAATTGCAAGATTGGTGTTTGATTTTGCGTTTCATTATTCTAAAATCAAGCATGCCAAAGATGAGCAAAATGATATTCCATTCATGATTGTTTGTGAGGAAGCTCACAATTATATTCCAAAAACTGGAGGAGCAGAATACAAAGCATCAAAAAAATCAATTGAGAGGATAGCCAAAGAAGGCAGAAAGTATGGATTAAGCCTTATGGTTGTCAGTCAGCGACCTTCAGAAGTGTCAGAAACTATTTTTTCACAATGCAATAATTTCATATCCTTGAGGCTCACCAATGTAAATGACCAAAGTTATGTTAAAGCTCTAATGCCGGAAAATTCCAATGCTATTGCAGATATTTTACCCAACTTAGGTTCTGGTGAATGCCTTATAGTTGGAGATGCTACTTTAATTCCTTCTGTTGTAAAATTAGATTTACCTGATCCACAACCTAAATCACAATCCGTAAAATTTAAAGATGAATGGCATAAAGACTGGAAAGATATTGGCTTTGAAAAAATTATAAAAAGGTGGAAAAAAGAGGATTGATAAATTCATGTATAGCAAAGATCAAAATCAAGAATAGCTCAACTTATATAATATGGTAAACATTGATATACTAACTCATTTTGAACAATCAATAAGTGAAAATGGAGTAACCCTTTTCACTTTAAAGGAAGCTGAAAGAGATGATTTCTTTAATAAATTGCCCCAGCCTTTTAGGTGTTTATATTTAACAGATGAAGATTTAGACTGGCGTACTAATGAATTTGGAACATCAAGAGCGGATGAAATAGTTGACAAGATCCCTGATAATCCTATTATTATGTCTGGAGAGTTTTCGGAAATTCTGTGTTATTATATTATACCTGAGAAATATTTACCTTCCTCGCATTTAAGACCACCTAAATGGAAATGGAAAGAAAGCAAAAATAATCCAGCACATTTTACAGATGTTATTCTTTTCTGTCAGAATGACCTTGATAGCCCCAGTACTGATGATAGCCTAATATCAATTGAATCAAAAGCAAGAGCTACTAAACCAACAAGTACAGAAAGTTCTTTACAAAAAGCAATTGATGATGCTTATAAAGATTATGTAAGTCGTTTAGGGGAAAGTTTGTTCCATTTAAAAACGCGTTATAAAGACGATAGAAACGCAGAAGCTGTAAATAGATTAAGTCGTTTCATGGATGTAGCTAATTATCCTACTTTCCTAAAACACTTCAAAGCAATTGCAACGGTTGACAATTCATTTGCTGAAACTCATTTAAATAATGTTACTGAAATTCCTGATGATATCAGGGATACGTTTGAAGTGATTCTTATAAGAATTGAAGACTTAAAAGGAGCTTACGAACATACTTTTACTCAAATTTTAGCAACATGATTTATCAGGAACTTAAAAGATGGATTGCTCAATCTGAGTCATGGCAAGCATTTATAGATTATAACATTGCTAATGAAGAACAGGCGAATTATACTTTCTATAATCGACCTCAAGATTTTTACATTTCCCTTTTAACCAAATTGCAGGATATTCTTGATCAGTTTAGGGAAGAGGAATCAGATGATGTGAAAAAAAATTTACTTTCTATAGCTAAAGGTCTAGAAATATATTCATTACGAGGAAAAAGAGAAAATTTTTCTGGTGTAAACTACAGCCGCAATATGTTGTATGTCGCTTCATTGTATTATTTAGCAGATTTTCCCGCCACTTCATTTTTATTGCTTAAACAATTTCCTCATGAAGAATTCCAAACCAATATTGAAAAATTTATTTATTATTTCCTATCAAAGAATTATACAAGAAAACAAGGTTACGAAAATCCTTATTTCCGATATATAATAGAATATTTACGGCAAGGAAACAATGAATCAATCGATATCCTTCGAGGTATTTTTGATAACATACTTTCACCAGATAATCAAATAGAAAGTCACTTATTCGTTTTGACTTATATAGCAAAGTCTATCTTAAAAAAATTTTCAACCAACAATCTATGGTATGATCTAACGGAGTATGGAGCAGAGATAGATTGGAAAACTTATGTCAGATTCAATATAGGAAAAAGCCCTCAAATATGGAGTTTCTTTCCTTCCCAGCAAACAGCAATTAGGAGTGGTTTATTAACATTTGATAAGGCATTTAGCTTACAGACACCCACTAGTTCAGGAAAAACATCTATCGCTGAATTAGTAATTTTTAATGAGTTATCAAGAAACCCAGAAAGCAAAATACTTTATTTAGCTCCATTTAGAGCTCTCGCATCTGAGTTAAAGAATAATTTGGGCAGAAATCTTACTTCTAAGCTAGGAATAAAGGTCAAAACTATTTATGGAGGCAATATCGTAACAGATTCCGATCGATTAAGCATTGAACAATCCAATGTTTTAATATCAACACCCGAAAAGTTTATGGCAATAGAGTTGGGATTGTCTGGAATGCTTGATGATTTTCAAACAGTAATTTGTGATGAGGGACATTTAATAGATAACACAACAAGAGGGATTAGTTATGAATTATTACTTTCAAGATTAAAAAATACTGAGTCAGTTGAAAGAAGATTTGTTTTTCTATCTGCAATTATACCCAATATAGAGATAATAAACTCTTGGCTTGGTGGATCGGATAATGACATTGCGCGATCAAATTATAGACCGACTGAGATAGAATTGGCATTTCTGACTCAGGTTAGTGCAAGTCACTTTAATTTAGAAGTTAATCCTAATGATGAATTCCCAACTAAATATATTCTTAATCGTTTTTTATCTACTAATGATTTTAGTACACTAAATGGTGTTTATAATGTCAGTACATTTAAATCAAAAACGGTAGCAGCTGCCCTTAAGTCATTAAACTCAGGGGCAGTTGCCATATTTTCTCCAACAAAAGACTATAATCAAGGTGTTGCTGGTATCGCATCAGAATTATTAAATCAACTATCTACTTCTCTTCCTAAACCTATACAGTTTTGTGATACCGATGAAATTGCAAAAATTGAAGATTATCTTAATTATATTTTCAGCAACAATTATTTATTGGCTAAGTGCGCTAAAGAAGGTTTTTTATTTCATCATGGCGATTTACCACAATTTATAAGAGAGTTAATAGAAAATTCAATAAGAGACGAAAAAGTTAAACTTCTTATTTGTACTAGTACTTTAGCTGAAGGTGTTAATCTTCCGATAAAAACACTTGTAATCAATACTGCGAGAAGATTCGATGGAAACAAGGGATATTTAATGCCTCTAGAAAAAAGGGATTTAAAGAACTTAATTGGAAGGGCAGGTCGAGCCGGAAAAGAAACAAAAGGAACTATAATTGTTGTAAACCCGAAAGATCAATCTATACTATCCGATGTGATTGCTGATAGAAACTTGGAAGATGTTAAAGGTTTTTTATACCATGTTGTTGAGGTTATTGAAGGCTACATAACAAAAAACGCGACCACTTTAAGTAATGAACTTCTAGATCAATTAAAGGAGGCAGATTATATAGACAATTCGATCATACAGTTATTAGCAGAAGATTTACCTGTAGAAAATCTTGAACAGGAGATCAATAAATTAATTGAAAATACTCTGACTTTTTATCAAAGCGATGATGCTTTAAAAACAAGATTAAGAGAACTCTTTTCTTTAAGGGCAGAAAGAGTACGTCCTATAGTTGAATATGGAAACCTTGATTTAATAAGATACACTGGTATTCCTCTAAGATCATTTAATAGGATCGAAGAATTAGTTGATTATAAACAAAATTTTCTATCTGAAATAGAAAGCCCATTGGATAGTCGTTGGATAGATTTTCTATTTGACATTCTTTATGAAATTGAAGATTTCCCTTCAGATATATCAAGGGAAAAATTCATTGAAGCATTAGCTATATGGATTAAGGGAGGATGGTATCATGATGTCGCACAAGGTTTGAATTCAACGGTTGATGATGCTCTAATCTTCATAAGATTCTTAGAATATGGATTACAAAACTCTGCTAGTTCAATAATTAAGTATATTGACTCCAAACGTAGAGAAAGCGAAGAAGAAACATCTGATATTATATTGAATTGGTCTAATTACGTAGTATATGGGGTGAATAATAGATTGAAATTGGATTTAATGGAAATTAATATTCCCGATAGAATACTAGTTCAACAAATAGCCAATTGGTTTATAGAAAATGAAATACCTTATAATGACCAAGAAACTCTTAGATCAATTATTTTAAGAAACCAGTTATTGCTACTTGGGTATTTAGATGGAAGAGTTCCACAAATCTCAATTGACATATTAAATCAATATTTTTCTAGGATCTTATAATTGTTAATAAAATTAAAAGTCTTAAAAACTAAATAACATTCATACTACTAAAAAAATGATACTAAATATTTATCTTTATTCTGAAGCAAATCCAAGCTAATATAATCTTATTCCTTTTATAAATTAATTGGAGTTGATAATAATTCAACTCCAATCTAAAAAAATGTGTATTTTGACTATAATAAAAAGTCCGAAAACTTAGTGAAATCAATATCATAAGAGGATTCGAACTCGGATAAATTATCCTAAAACACTTAAAACCAATCTATTAAAAAATAGATTTTCTAAAATTCTCGAATAAAAGTTCGAAAAATCGATCCCATCAACATATCTCAAAAGGATTCGAACCGCCCAATCAATTTTATAAACAGCTCATAATCAAAAATTTAATTTCAAAATCCAATTCAAATCTTGTATCAGACGGTTCGAAGATAATCCTTCCAAGCTCACACACTATGAAAAAGCCTTTACAGCAATGTAGAGGCTTTTTTGTTTATATTCTTATCAAGTATAATGCTGAACGCAAAATCTTTGTAGACGCAAAGATTATGAATCATCTCTGTTGATCCTTATGAAGCGGACGTATATTTGTAAAATCTTTTCGGGTTTGTTTCCGAATAGCCCCCCTCAATAAAAGTACACAGAAATTCAAGACCGGAATCATCCGCTAAAAATTAAGGTTGACTCCTAAATCAATTCATTAATCCCCACACCAAAATTTTTACAACTTTTATATGAACCTCTCAGCTCTTATCCCCCATCGTATTTACTGATCCATTTATTTAAAGTTGTCTTAGGAATTCCATATTCATCAACAACCTTTCGTTTGGTTTTCTTTCCTGTCCTTATGAGTTTAAGTATCAATTCTGTCATTTCCCGGGTATAAAGGTTTTTTCTGAATTTTGGCAATTTAGACTCATACGTTGTATCTGTTATTGCTACGGGCGGGCCATATAATATGAGATGCTGGGAATAGATCCTGAAGAAATCATATTCCAGCAGCTTGCACCATCTCATCAGAATATAGGTAGGAAGACCTTCCTGTAAATACATTTCGTTGATTTCCGATTCGGTACAATTCATGAAACGGCAAATACGGGACAGATCTGTTTTATTTTCAGAAACTCTGGCACGGATCAGTTTACCGATATGAATATTTTTAAAATTAGTGATCATGCTTTGGATTATTTAAAAAACAGCCTTGTTGAATTTCTTAACAAGGCTGTTCTTTTTAAAATTTTCAGTAAGCTCCCGTTAATTTAATCCGGACAGGCCTGGGTGGAGATACAATGCCACGCCACAGTGCTATCACCTTCTTTCCGGGTAAATTGTTCCGGCTCTGCTTAGAGTGGTAATCTTCATTTTGGTATATATTGCAGTACCTTCTATAATACATGGTTTGTATGAATGCCGCAAAAAAGCAGCTTTGAAACCTTCAGCTCCTCCTTTTTTATAATAAGGCTATGCCCAAGCTAAGCTGAAGATTTTAAATCCTTCGGTAATTAATACGGATTTGCTATTCACATCATCTTTTAATAACCTTGTTTTTGTTTATATCATTGCATATCCGCGGTTCATTACTTTCTTTTTCAGGAATAGAAATCTTCCCTCTTTACACAGAGAGAAGATTTTTGTGCATCATCTTAGTTTTCAGAATCGGCTCGAAGTTTTTTTGACAGCAGTTGTATAGCAATATTAAACCCATGCAGGCTGCTTTACAACATTTATCAGGAAAAAATTCGGAAAATATGGTATCTTCCAAAAGCTGTTTTACAAAAAATAAACACTGATAATCAATTATATGTATATTAAATAACACATTTCCACCGGAAGATCTGCGCCGCCCATGTTGGTATAGATAATTTTGAGCGAAAATTCTTTTTTATATTTGTTCTAAACAATAAAGAATATGGCAAAATTCAACTATTTGATCATCATTTTACTTTTTATTCATCCTGTTTTTACCCTGGGCCAAAATCCAAAATTATCTGATGAGCAAGTCTCAAAAATCAAATTAATTAACCATGAAATCGATCAGGCAAAGATTTTAGCGCACAAAAATCCTGCTGAAGCTCAAAAAAAACTGCTTCAGATCAAAGAACAATCTATGAAAACAGGCAATAAAAGTTCAGCCATCAATTCTGCCATGGGATTAATGCTGATGTATTACAACGAAGGCAATTATAAAAAAACAATAGAAGAAAGCCGGTTTATTGAAAAATATGCAAGAGAATTGCAGCATACAGAATATCTCTCCGACACTTACAGGATGAGAGGAATTACTTACGGCGAAATGGGGCTGCTCAAAGAATGCTTTGCCGAACTTGAAAAATCTTTGCCTTATGCTGAGCAGATTAAAGTTGCTCCCTTCCGTTTTTACAAGAAAGCATTGATCTATGAAGCTTATGCCAACACCTATGATAAGGAAGGAAATACAGAAAAGCAACTTTATTACAGACAAAAAAGCATAACAGAAAGCAATAAAATAGATAATTACCACCAACTTGCCATCAATGCAAAATATCAGAATCTCGCCTATCAATATGCCAGTATCGGTTTAGTCTACAGCAATTTAAAAGTAAATGATTCTGCAGATTATTATTTCGACAAGGCTCTGGCAATTTATGAAAACAAGAACTATGACATCTATATCAATGGGAAGGCAACCCTATTGAGTGATATGGCTGTATTTTACAGTAACAACGGAAAACACAGCAAAGCTGTTGCATTCGCCAAAAGAGCCGAGGCTCTCGAAAAACAGACGTCACTTCCTTACATCAGAAAAGATATTTATCATACTTTGTTTAGTTCATATGTGGAAACCAATAAGCAGGATTCATCAAAATACTATCTGAATCTGTATTCGGCTCTGAATGACAGTCTCGTAAAAGCAGAAAAACAAAACATCATGACCCCTGTCCGACAGATTATTGCAGATAAGGATAAGGAAAGCAAAAATACAGTAAGAGGTACATTAGCCATTTCTGCAGTGATACTCCTTACGTTAATGCCGGCAGGCTGGATATACTGGAAAAGAAAAAATAGAATCAGCCATAAAAAATATGAAGAACTGATCACCAAAATAAGCAGTGAGCAGACCGAGATTCCGGAAAAATCTGTAAAAACCGACCCGGAAGCCAAGACCTCTGTCAGCATTACCGATGAGACTGTCAAAATACTGCTTGCCAGGCTTGAAAAATTTGAGCTCTCTGAAAAATACCTCAGAAAAGATATCAGCCTGACATGGATGGCTAATCATTTTAATACCAATACGAAGTATCTTTCGGAAATTATCAAAACCTACAGGGATAAAAATTTCACAACATACATTAATAGCCTACGAATCGGCTATATCACTAAAAAGCTCTATGAGAATCCTGTTTACCGTGAATATAAGATCAATTATCTTGCTGAGGAATGCGGCTATGCCACTCCTCAGGTGTTTGTAACGGCTTTTAAAAAAGAAACAGGTTTCACTCCGTCTTACTTTTTGGAACAAATTAAAGTTTCGGTTCAGAGCGTTTCATAAGGCTTCTGAAATTAACCGATTAAAAAGAGACTGCTCTCCTTCGAGACAGTCACTTTTTTTGAATCAATGATACCAGATGCGCAACCATTCAGTGCTTATGGAAAATTTCAGCCCGGCATCAATCTATTTTCTGATCTTTATTTCCTGTTACAGAAATATTTTTTTCCATTTGGTTATTGAGTTTCTGCTGAGTCCGAAATGTTTGGCTACCTGCGAATTGTTCATTCTATGAAGCTTCTGATAGTCCAGAATCCTTAAAATATCAGATTTACCATAAGAACGGTGCTTCTGATTCTGTTTTCCGGTTTCTTTATCCTTTGTTCCGAAAATTCTTTTATTGAGCTCTAAAATATCAATTGCCGACAGTTCTTTTTTGCCCAGCAGTTTTTCACATTCCTGTTTCTTATGAGGAAAATTCCTGTTAATGATATCAGAATAGATCCGCTGATAATTCGGTTGATTATATGTATTCATCTTTAGTGTATATTTTATTAAATTAAAATTTCAATGGAGCCTTTTTATTTTGTTCTATGCTGCATTATATTTATTGATCCATTTATTTAAAGTACTGCTGGGTATTCCATATTCATCCATCACCTGCCGTTTGGTTTTCTCTCCTGTTTTTATCACTTCAAGTATAAATGCAATAATCTCCTGGGTATAGATATTTTTTCTGAATTTTGGCAGTTTTGAAACTTCTGTTCCGCTCACCAGTGCTGAGGGCGGTGCATACAATATTAAATGCTGGGAATAAAGCCTGAAGAAATCATATTCAAGCAGCTTACTCCATCTCAAAAGGATACTGGTGGAAAGGTCCTCCTTCAGATACATTTCGTTAATCTCTTTTTCTGTGCAGTTCATAAAGCTGCAGATGCGGGACACATCGGTTCTGTTTTCCGTAACCCGCAAGTGAATCATTTTTCCGATGTGAATATTTCTAAAATTTGTGATCATGTTTTTAAATTGTTTAAGAAACAGCCTTGTTAAAAACTTCAACAAGGCTGTTGATTTTAAAAATTTCGGTCGAAAGTTTTCCTTTCTTTAGTCCGGACAGGTCTGCGTAGAGATACAATGCCACGCCATAGAAGCATCGCCCTCTTTCAGGGTGTACATTTTCATGCATTTGTTGGTGGTATCATATACCATCATACCTTCTACGAAATTGGTTGCCGGAATGCCTATTGGATTTCCTGATGCATCAAAGGCTACCCTGTTGGGTACGAAGCCTTTGGTTTTGGCTTCCAACGCCATCCAGCCTCCTTTTCTTACCATCGGCCAGTTATCGGAAGTGGCTCCGGCTCTGCCCAATGCAGTAATTCCTACTTTCGTGTCTAATGCTGTTCCGGCCAGCATACCCGGTTTGTAGCAGAATGGCAGGATACAGGCTGATACTGAAAGATTCTGAGAACTTCCGATAGCTTGTCCCGTATTGGCAATAGTTGGAATTCCACTTGCATTTACGGTATTACCGAGATTCTTAATTACAGGACCTGCTGTTCCGTTATAGCCACTTCCTGTATTACCGCCCGGCAGGGAAGAATCTACAAGATTGGCAACAGTAAAGCCTCCTGTTCCTTCAATTGCATCCGGGCAACCGTCGCCATCAGAATCCAGGTCCAAATGATTTGGAATTCCGTCTCCATCCGTGTCACAGGATTTGTGCGCAAACAGGCTGTAGCCCACGGCATCACCTGCTCCGAAATTATTGCTGGTAAGGGTAACGGAAGTCACCAGATTATTTCCTTCCCCTCTCAGAAGAATCCACTGATCGTTCACCGAACCTACTGAAGAGATATTTCCTGTTACCGCGTCATAGTTCATTACGGCAGCAGGAAGGCTCGCCATATAGTTGGTGGTCATATCTTTTACCAGCCATCCGTTGACGTTTCCACCATTGATCTTTAAAGAATAAGCGGCTGATGCAGAGCCATTAGAAAGACCGTCCACATCCTCAATGTAAAGTGCCAGTTCTTTGGCAGGAATTCCCGGTGAAAAAGTATATGTTAAGCTTACGGAATTATTGGTATGAGATCTGAAAACCCTTCTGGTAGCCCCATTGCTGTCTACATAAAAATGATTCAGATTATCATTAAAGCTGTCTGCTGTCTGCAGAGAAGTGTTTGGTGCAGTAACCGTAAGGCTGGAAGCTGTATCCCCTTTCCAGGTTCCGCTTTCGTTCTGAGCGTAGTAGCCACCACAATTCTCATTAAGGTCTGTTATTCCGTCATTATCATTATCCAGATCGCACATGTCTGCGATACCGTCTCCATCCGTATCCGGGCCATAACAAGGAATTTTTGCAAAGGTAATGAACTTCCCATCGGCTATATTCTGCTGATATACCCATTTTGTTCCTGTATTGAGCGTAGGATTTACTACCGTTACATTGGTCGTGAAAGCCTCATCGTCCGCTGTCAGCATGGCTATCAAACCGGATCCGGTATTGAACGTACCGCTGTTATAAGCTGCAAGGTCTGCTTCAAAGAATAAGGCTCCGGCATCAGCTTTTTTCTCCTGGGCCAGCCAGGTTCTCGGGATTCTTTTATAAATCTGAGTACCTACTGTAAGATCAGCAGGAGCTGTTGTTACATTCGCATTATCTCCCAGAAGGAAATAAGTTTTATCGCTGCTAAATCCTGTACGTGACGCATTTTGGTTCGGATTAATGAAATCATTGATCGTAGCCACTGTAAGAATGGTTCCGGCATTAACACTTTTTGATACCTTTTGCTCAAACACTTCTATATCATCACGGGATACCCCGAAAATATTATTGTTGTACACCGTATTGGCAGCTCCGTTCCATACAATTCCTCCATCTGCAGCAAGATAATGGTCTGTATTCACCTGCCCCAGGGTAACGCCATATTTAATCGCCAGATAAGAATCTACTTTTCTACGTTCTGTAGCCGTAAGATTACCTGAACCGTAAATAATCGTTTCTCCGAGATTACCGATAAAACCTCCGTTATCACTTCCACTTCCGGTCCATCGGGTATCTCCAAATACATGTCCTCCCAAGCCAAGTCCTACGCCGGTATAGCTTACTGTAGCGGCGTTGGCAGCACCATTAATTCCTCTTGCCAATGTAGTATTGGTAAAGGTATTGTACATAATACTCGGAATTGTACCGGAGTAAAGCAATCCGGAATTAACCATTTGAGTTCCACCACCGACAACTCTTCTTTCTATTACATTGGTTGTAGGATACATTCCCATATAATCCCAATTTGAAATAGTCGTGTTTATATTATCCATACCTATGCTCAGGAAGTGCGGATTCGGGCTGCCCGGTGCAGTCATTCCTTCTTTGGTTACGGTAAATATGTCATTGCTGGTATTGGTAACAGTTTGCGTGGTTATATTACCCAATGTCTGATTAATAGCCGTAAAGTTAATTCCCGGATTAAAATTGAAATAGCTTGACGTACCTACAGCATACTTAGGAAGTGCATTGGTTACTCTTTGTGAAACTGTAGTTCCACTCCATAGATCGGTCCATCCGGTCACGTCTGTTCCGACACCGGTATTAGCTGCATTTTTATCCGCTCTATACCAATAAGACAGGCCATTGGCAACGCCTCCCGGAGCATTCCCGAAACCGGCAAAGGTGAAGAACTGCCCGTTTCCTAGTGTTACATTGGCCGTGTTATATACTACACCGTTTACCGTAACTTCAGCAGCCATTGGCGTAAAGGTATCTGTTCCGTCAAAAACTGCATCTGCAGACTGTACGAGATAAAGGTTTCTCACACTTTTCGGCCATGCTACGGTAACTGTTCCTACGTTTTTTGTATTCTGTACTTTCCATACGGATTCAAAACGGTAATTTACCTCGCCATTGGAACCTGCTGTGTAAGACAACGGAACGCTTAGTCCCTGCTTCAAACCATTATCTCCTGTAAGAAGGGACTGCAGATCATTAGCCAAACCTATACTGTTAACAGCATTGTTCTCTGCAAAGCCGGTTGTGGAAATCACAAGCTTTTGCCCTGTGTTTACGCTTCCTGCCTGCTTTTGATGCAATGCCGTGAAATCATCTTTGGCAATACCGAAAATATTGTTATTATATCCGGTATTATTAGTTCGGTCCCATATTATATTGCTGTCGGTAGAGAGGTAGTTCTCATTCAGGGTTACTCCGTTCTTTACAGCAAGATAGGAATTCACTCTCGATTGTTCATTGGCGGTTAATGTACGTTTGTACCAGGCTACCTCCATAATATCACCAGGGAAAGCACCTGAAGCGTCCCAGCCTGCATGCCCTATTCTTAAATTACGGCCATAAATCTGGAATCTGTTGGAAGTATAAGGGGTTGTTTCATAACTCCCATTCAAACCTAATACTTTTTCTCCTCCGGATGAAGCAGATGTTCCTCCGTTGGCTACAGAATTATTCGCTATTGCTGAAAATATATTGGAAATTCCGTTATTAAATGCTACTGAAAAATCTGTTGAAGTAACTCCTGCATAATATTCATATTGTCTTGGTTTTCCATTGGCAATGGAAACTCCGGGTTCGGACGCATACGTTACATCATCATCAATCCCTGTAATACGCCCGGTTCCGTTAACTTCTGTAGGTCGCACTGCTGAGAAAATGGAAGTATTTGTATTGGGAAGTTCCACATTACCCAATGGATTCATGACAGAAGCACTATTATAGAAGAATTTAGAAGTTGTATATCCTGTTGTATATGGATAGAAATTGTGATTTCTGTCTGCCGGTGACAAAGTCATTCCTCCTACATTCGGGATATGATCTGCGTTGGCAGAATTGTCTTTCCAAGCGGTCGTAATCGCTCCGGCATCGTCGGATTTCACCCAGAAATCTGGGCCCATAACTCCTCCAGGAGCCTGTGCAAAACCGGCAAAGGTGAAAAACTGACCGTTGGACAGTGTTACATTAGCCGTATTATATACCACTCCGCTTACGGTGACCTCCGAAGTCATCGGCGTAAAGGTATCCGTTCCGTCAAAAGTGGCATCGGGAGACTGAACCAGGTAAAGGTTTTTCACCCCTTTAGGCCATGCAACTGTTACGGTGTTTACATTTCCTGAGTTCTGTGCCTTCCAGATAGACTCAAAACGGTAATTAACCTTACCATTGGAGCCGGCTGTATAAGACAACGGTGTTTTAAGATTTTGAACCAAACCGTTATCTCCAACCATCAGGTACTGAAGGTCATTCGCTAAACCGGTCCCGTTGGCCATATTATTCTCCGCAAATCCTGTTGTAGAAATCACAAGCTGCTGTCCGTTATTGGTACTTCCGGATTGCTTCTGGTGTAATAACGTAATATTATCCTTCGCAATACCGAAAATATTATTGTTGTAGCCGGTATTAACCGTTCTGTCCCATACCACATTACTGGCTGTGGAAAGATAATTTTCACTTAAAGTCACTCCGTTTTTCACCGCCAGATAAGAATTTACTCTTGACTGTTCGTTTGCAGTTAAGGCACGTTTAAACCATAAAACTTCCATAATATCTCCGGAAAATACTCCCGCAGCATCTCCAAATGTACTATAACCTACCCTCAGGTTCGGCCCGCTAAACTGAAACTGGTTGGAATTACTGAAGGTCGTGTTTTCATATAATCCATTTAGTCCCAGTGTAATTTCTCCGCCTGAATAGCTTGATCCCCCTCCATTGGTTACTGAATTGGAAGAGATGGCGGAAAACAGGTTTGTTGTATTTAGATTAAACGGTGTACTGAAATTCACCGATGTAGTTATTCCCTCGTACTCATAGAAATTAGGTAAGCCGTTGCTTCGCATTGCTATCGAAGGATTAGATCCGTAAGTGCCGGTTCCGGTGCCTATACCTGTAATACGGCCATTGGCATACGTAACAGGTCTTACTGCAGAAAAGATAGCATATGAGGTAAGATTATCCCCACCTCCCGGATTGAGTGCCGTATTAGGGTTGTGAAAATTTTTCGAAGTTGAATATCCCGTTGTATAAGGATGGAAGTTATGTTTTCTATCTGCCGGTGACAGGGTCATTCCTCCTACATTCGGAATATTGTCTGCATTGGCTGAATGATCTTTCCATGCGGTAGCAATCGTTCCGGCATCATCTGATTTTATCCAGAAATCAGCTCCGGGGACACCTCCGGCGACAGCTGTCATTACATTGACGGCCAAATCACTGGAGCTGGTACAGGTTCCTGTAGTAACGGTCCATCTGAAAGCATAAGGCCCCGGAATAAGTCCAGTAACATTAGTATTGTAGGATGATGGTGTTACAATCACCGGATCTGGTGCACCGGCAGGTTTTGAAACTAAAGTCCATAAGCCGGTAGAGGTTGCCCCCGGATTGTTTCCATTGAGGGTAGTCTGTGTTGCTCCGATCACCATTTGGGCAGATCCGGCATTAGCGCCAACCTGCGCAGATACAAATACAGAGAATGTACCTTCCATAGAGGCTCCGGAGCAGGCATATTCTTTTTCTAAGAATCTTGGATCTACTCCTCCTGCATTAATTACCGCTTTTATTTTAAAAACATATTCGCCCTGCTTATCGAGATTACCTATGGTGGTAGAAGTATTGGTAAGCGTTCTTGAACTATTAGGATCATAGGTTGGATTGGAAGCGCCGGCAGGCTTTGAAACCAATGTAATATCATATCTTCCTTCGAAGGTCTGAAAATAACTGCTGTTTACAACTCCCTTATACACCGCAGGTAATGGAACAGTTGCCGATACCACACCAGATCCAGGATAACATATTGTAGTGGCAGGTACCGTCACATTCTGGCGGTTGCCATCCGATATATGGACGAAGTAATCCTGAGAAGTTGAACAGGTACCGTTTCCTACCCTCACATTGATCTTATACGTTCCTACCTGCCATCCTCCGGCAGGTGCTGCCAAGGTTACACTCCTGTTCATCGTTCCGGCTCCGTTGAGCACTATTCCCGGGCTTCCTCCCGGAGGAGCAATCGTGGCGTTACTAATGGTTGTCGTAGTAGTTGGCGGGTCGGCCGGATCTATCTTAAAATAAAATTCAATAGGTGTGGTGGTTCCTGTCCTGTTACAATAGACAGCACCGCCCGTTCCACCATAAGAGAAAACGGCCATCTGTTCAGGATGTGCCGGATCAAGGAAACTTACCTGATTAGGCTGTATTCCGTTAAAAGTATAGGTAATAGTAGGTGTAGTATAGCTTCCTCCAGCATTGCTGATGCTTAAAGTAAAGGTATATACCCCTGGAAGGTCTGCATTAAAAACCATTCTGTCATCATAAATATATTTATAGATGATTGTAGAGCCAACCGGCTTATCAATTACATTAATGGCCACTGTTGTACCAAAGTTCCCCGAAGCTCCAGGTGAGAGGGAATACCCATGTGAAAACACAGGCGAACCAGTCTGGAAAGTGATGAAATTATCATCTCCCGCTCTTTTACAAGCCGAGGATGACTTAAACTGTATTTGCGGATTCGGGATAAACCTTACCGTGATTGATTTTTCATACCAGCAGTTGGGATTGTTGATGGATGTTATTCTCAGGGTTACCACATAAGCCGGATCAACATCATGATCTGCTTTTTTGATGAGGCTAAAAGTGGTAACCGCAGATGTGGTGGAACTGAACTGAGAATTCTGGGCAGTTTTTATACTGCTTCTCTGCCATTTGAATATGTTATAGGCGCTCCATGATGCTGTATATCCGTCAGGTACAACTCCATTTAGAGTTACCGTACCCGTTGTAGCCGGCACATTGGTAATATCGGTCCCGGCACTGAATGTGGATACATCTCCCGGTGCGGTAATGGTTACCTGTGAAGCGGCTGTGCCGGACGGACTGCAGTTCTGTGCAATCTGAAATACATAATTACCCGGATAGGTCATTCCCGTAACATTCGGGGTCAGGGAATTAGGATTGCTAATCACCGGATCAGGTGCTCCGGGGGGCTTGGATACCAGGCTCCAGGCGGGAGTGCCGCCAGTACTGCCTGATGAACTTCCCTGCAGGGTGTAGGACGTACCACATATCGTGGAATTTCCTCCTGCATTCACGCTGCACTGCGCGCGAATAATCATATTACCCCAAAAGAGTAATAGGACTAAAAAGATAGTCTTTGTTTTCATTGTTAATAAATTTTTAATAGGTTTTCAGACACGATGTGTTTTTTTGTCTTTTAAGAATGTGAGAAACCAAAGCAGATAACTTTAGTACCTGCTTTCCCATTGTAGTTATACGGAAAGATAATTGAATACAGAGTTGTATTTTCTCAGGATGAGAAACTTAAAAGTTTTTCATTTGAGTACTGTGTTATGGTTTCCAGAAGGTCCAGACTTTACCGTTGTATACGGCAAGATGCTTTTTAACGGTATCATATACCATCATTCCCGGTGCAGGGTTGATGATGGCAAGATGCGGACTGGCCACTTTTGGCAGAACCATCGCTTTATCTGCTGCTTCCAGAACAAGGATTCCTTCTGTAGAGGATGGAGCTCCGATGCTTGTTTTGGCGGTGATTTTTTCTGTTTTGTCCGATCCCTGTATGCTTACATCGGCACTTCCTATGGTCGCAGTGGTGCCATCATCTTCACTCAGATTCACCCATTGTCCGCCGTTTTTCAGATACTTTACCTTATAATCTGTGGTATCATAGATCAGAGTTCCTTCAGCAGATAAAGCTGTTTTATTTTCAACATAAGGGAGAATAAATCCTCTGTTTTCCGAGGTGGAGAATTCGAGGGAAACCGAAGTATTGGTCACATTTTCTTTCCCTATTGCTACCTGTGCTTTAAGAGAGCACACTGTAAGCACAGTTAAAATGAGTAGTGTTTTTTTCATTATGTTTTTGATTTATATTTTCTTGAATTAGAATGTTTTTATTTAAAAAATTCAATAAATATTTAATATTGATTAATTTAATTAACATCCCATGCAATATTATTATTACACGGAAAGTTGCACAAGCATAACACACTAAGAATTCGGAAAATTTTGGATATTGATTTTTGTTTTACAAATAAACCTAATTGATAATCAATCAATTAAAATAAAATATCCGATAAAAGCCTTTTAACCAAAAAAATATTAATTCAAAATTCTGAGTAAGAAAACCACGCCCGGAAGGCCGTAAAAGTTAATAACCCTGAGCTTCATTTTGCAATTTTAAGTTCTTATCTGATCAAAAGCTCCATTCCATCCGTTACAAAAACGGTGAAGTTTGTTCATTTCATGACAGCATGACTTTACAGCTAACAGCAATACAGAAGTCATTCAAACTCTAGCATCCATCTTTCATCAGGTTTGTTTAATCCACAACTTTTGAGACTGATTTCCTAAAACCTAACAGATTTAAAAAATGCTCAGTAGTTATCCATATACTTAACAGCCGTTGAAAATAATTCATAAAATTGGAGCACATCTGAAAAGCTGTACTCCAATTGCTGCTCTGTTTCCGGCATTTTATGATCGGTTATTTCATAAAAAAGTATTCCGGAAATGCAGGATACCAAGAAAAATTATTTAATCTGAGTTGGGGTTAAGGAAATTTGAGATCAAAGGCCGGAAGCTGGAAGAATGGATGCTCGAAGTAATTTCGGTCATTATTGATAAGTAAGGTCATTCAATTAACAAAAGGCCAAAAACAGATCAACAATTACTTTTTATGACTTCGAAACGTTCATCTTCACCCCTGAGTCCGGGCGATAATCAATCCTTATCTCGTCGTATAACCACCGTTGGCAAAAATGGTCTGCCCGGTAATCCACCAACCGTCTGAAATCAGGAACTCTACCAAAGGGGCGATATCCTTAATATTCGTTAACCCTCCGAGTGCGGATGCAGATTTGTGATAGGCTACGGCATCATCGCTTTCCTGGCCGTAGAAAAAAGGAGTATCCATTGGTCCCGGAGCCACTGCTGTTACCGAAATACCTCTTTCACCCAATTCTTTAGAAGCTGCCCGGGTGAAATGTTCCACAGGAGCTTTCATTCCTGCATACGTAGAATATAATCCTGTATAGGCAGCCAGCAGCGAAGTGACAATGGTACATATTTTCCCGTCATTATTCAGTTTTTTCCCGGCTTCCTGAAGGAAGAAATAGGCCACTTTGGAGTTGATTTCGCTCATACTGTCGTATTCTGCTTCGGTAGTCTCTGCAAAAGGCTTTTTCAGGACTTTTCCTACGGTATTAATGGCAATATCAATTCCTCCGAATTTTGCCATACCGGCATCAAAAAGTTCAGTAATTTTCTCTGTTTTCGTAAGATCTCCCTGTACCAGAATGGCTTCTGCACCTGAAGCGTGTACTGCTGCAAGCGTTTTTTCGGCATCAGGTCTTGTACTTTCACTGTTGTAGTGAATCACCAGTTTCGCTCCTTTTGCAGCAAGGTTCCGGCTTAATAAACCACCAAGATTTTTAGCTCCTCCGGCAATTAATACTACTTTTCCGTTTACATTATGTGTTTTCATACTATTGGATTTTTTAATTATTTAACAATCTGTTTGCTTTTCTTTTTTTAAGCAGAGAAATCTTCCCTCCCTGCTTAGAGAGAAGATTTTGTGCATCATCGTATTTTCAGAATCGGTTTGAAACATTTTTTGATCAGCAGTTGTAGGACAATATTAAACCGATGCCGGATACCGGACAACATCAACTAAGAAAAATTTCAGAAAACAGGGGACCCACCTGAAACAGTTTTACAAAAAACAAATACTGATAATCAGTAAAATACACATGACGCCATGAATATTTACAGTAAAATTTATGATGCACAAATAGGTATGTGTGATTTTTTAAAAAAACTCTTTCTTAAATTTGCTTAAACAATAAAACCATGGCAAAATTCTACTGTTTCATTTTCTTCCTACTTTTTTTACATCCTGTTTTTATCCCGGCCCAGAACAATCTGCCTACAAAACAAGAAATTAAAAAGCTTTATGATGCAATGGATGACTCAACTACTGACCAACAGATCGGAAAAATTGAGAAAATTATTAATCTCTCAAAAAAGATTGATTATAAAGAAGGAGTCGGAATAGGAAACGTCAAACTGATGTATATTTATTATCATCGTTCTGACTATAAAAAGGCAATGGAGTTGATTAAAGAAACTGAAGCATTGGATTTAGATAATAACCGGATACTCGCAACCATGTATTTCCATAAATCATTTGTAAATAAGGCGATGGGTATAGAGAAGGAAGAACTTCAGAATATTAAAGATGGTTTAAAATATGCAAAGAAAATAGAAGAACCGAGCGAAAGACATATATTAACATCCGCTCTTTACAATAGATTTTCAATTTTCTATGACTATAAAAAGCCGGATTCACTAATCTATTATTTAAAAAAAGAACTGGAAGAACTTCAGCAGATAAATGACGGAGATCAGGAGTACAGAGCTAAAAAACACGAAAAAATAGCCCTTAATAACCTCAATATTGGTAATTTTTATTTAGGAGTCATACAGCCTCAACGTCTGGATCTTGCAGAGCCCCATTATTTAGAGGCATATAACTATAAAACGACGCAGCCTGAAATATTTGAAAAATTAGATATGCCCATATTATGTGGTACCGGTAGATTTTATTTAGAAAAACATGATTATAAAAAGTCTATTGAACTCGCCAATGAAGTTGTAAGGCGGGAAAAGTATAAGAAAAACCCAACTTACAGGCTCTATGCCTACATGCTGCTTGCGGATTCTAATGAAGAGTTAAAAAATCCATCCGAGCAGGCCAGATATACTCTGTTATATGCTAAGCTGAAAGACAGTCTGAACAATGCTGCTAAAAAAGAAGTCGGTCAACAGGTTGACCGGCTCGTCACCGCGGCAGAAGCCAAAAAAGATAAAGAGTATACCTCCAATTTCAGAATCTTCCTGTTCATTGCAGGAGGTTTTATTATTCTTTTAGCCCTGTCCATATGGCTGTATTGGAAAAGAAAGAATAAAACACTTCACTGGAAATATGAAGCCCTTATCTCTAAAATAAGTAATGAACAGAATGACATTCAGGAAGAATCTGGAAAAACCAGAGACAATACAGAGTCTAAAACTTCCGTCAACATTACCGACGAAACCGCCAAAGCACTCCTTGCCAAGCTTGAAAAATTTGAACAGTCTGAAAAATACCTCAGAAAAGACATCAGCCTTACCTGGATGGCCAGCCAGTTTAATACCAATACGAAGTACCTTTCGGAATTGATAAAAACCTATAGGGATAAAAATTTCACCACGTATATTAACGGACTCCGGATTGGTTATATCACGAAAAAGCTTTACGAAAATCCTATTTACCGCGAGTATAAGATCAATTATCTTGCTGAAGAATGTGGTTATGTCACCCCTCAGGTTTTTGTAACGGCTTTTAAAAAAGAAACAGGTTTCACCCCTTCCTATTTCCTGGAACAGCTGAAAGTTTCAGTTTAGAACAATCCGTTCTTGTCGTGGACATTATTTTCTCCCGGACCATTATAGTTTGGGAATTTTTTTTGCCAATACGCTCAGTATTTCACCTGGTTATGACAATTCGTCATATTAGATAGAGTGGCATTATTTTCGGGTAAAACCTCAATAGTTTATATTAAAATAAATTATTTATTAATAAAAACGAAATATCAAACAGGAACCTGTGTATATTTATCAACCTTAATTTTTTAATTGATGAGGAAAATACTGTATGCTTTTATCATCTCCATTGCTGCTATTGTAGTGCTGAACCAACTTGTTTTTAAAGAAGTCCCGGAAAAAGAAAAAAAGGAACTTCTGACTGAAACACAGCGTTATATACATCCTGTTAAAAGTATATCTATGGAATATCCGGACAACAGCGATCTGTATGTATTTGATTCTATTCTTAAAGACAATAAGGTATTGATGCTGGGCGAAAATACCCATTATGACGGGGCAACTTTTCAGGCCAAAGGAAGGCTGATCAGATACCTCCATGAAAAACTCGGCTATAATGTGGTCCTGTATGAAGCCGGACA
Organism: Chryseobacterium sp.; assembly: GCA_031277615.1. Taxonomy (GTDB): domain Bacteria; phylum Bacteroidota; class Bacteroidia; order Flavobacteriales; family Weeksellaceae; genus Chryseobacterium. The sequence goes on from JAITMC010000012.1 coordinate 53,964, forward strand.
ATATGATACCTGGCTGATGAACGAAGAAATGAAAAAGCATACATTGAAAGTTCCTTCTGATTCCATCGGTGGTATTGGTCTTTTCGGATTCTGGTGGATGAATAGGGAAACACAACCGCTTATCCGCTATTATCAAAAAACAAAATCAACGGAAACGCCTATCGAGCTCGGTGGTTTTGATATTCAGCCTTCCGGAGGAGTTCTGATGAACAGGCGTGCCCGACTGGTCCGGGAATTTTTAAGTAAAAACAGGATCGATGCTAAAAACTTTCCCCTTTTCGGCAAACATGCTCATGAACTTGCTTATTTCATCTATGACGGCTACACCGAAAAAGTACTTAAGGGCAATGAAAAAAATGAACTGGTGAAAGAAATCAATCAACTGGAACAGGCTGTTTTAAAACTCGATAAAATCCCAGAAAATATCATGTATGCACGGTATTTCAATGATATGAAAAACAACCTGACGAAGATCTGGAAATATAAATCCGGCTCATTACCGAGTATGCATTTCAGAGATTCCCTGATGGCTAAAAATCTTATTTATCAGATCGATTCCGTTTATAAGGATCAGAAGGTGATTGTATGGTGCGCCAATATCCATACTTTTGCATCCCGATACAGCAAAGATTACCTTCCTTTGGGAGCCTATATCAAAAACAAATATAAAGAAGCTTCCTATATGATTGATTTTTCATCTTACGGTCAATTAAGCAAATCCGGCCATATTACTGATAAACCGGGAAAGTATGCCGTTGAAAACCTATTTCATGAAACTCAAATTCCTTATTTCTTTATCAACCTGAGAAATATTCCGCAACGGTCATTTTTAAGAAAGGAGTTTGTATCCACCATCAATCAGGGAATGGATGAAAAAAAGATATGGAGCCGTTTTTGTGACGGAATTTTTTATATAGACATCAACAAAACTATGACCCCTCTCAATAAATAATGGAAAGTATTACGACCAAAGGCCTGAGCTATACAATAGGCCATAAAACAATCCTGAACGACATCAGTCTTCATGTTCCTGAAGGCAGCATTTATGGCTATCTGGGCAGAAACGGAGCCGGAAAATCAACCACCATCAAGCTTCTTCTGGGGCTTCTGGAAGAATCGGGCGATCATATTCTTATTCAGGGTAAAAGCCTGAAACACAACCGTACGGAGATTCTTTCCGAAACAGGAAATCTGATTGAATCCCCATGCTTTTACACGAAACTTACGGTTTCTGAAAATCTGAAATACCTGGATATTATTTACGGAAAAGGTTCAAAAAGGATTGAAGAAGTCCTGGAAATGGTAGATCTTCACCGTGAGAAAAAGAAAAAAGCCAGCGCCCTTTCCATGGGAATGAAGCAGCGTCTGGGAATTGCGATGGCTATATTTCACGATCCGAAACTGTTGATTCTGGATGAACCCCTTAACGGACTTGATCCGCAGGGAATTTTTGAAATGAGAAAGCTTTTCCAGTACCTGAATGAACAAGGAAAAACAATCTTTCTATCCAGCCACATCCTGAGTGAGCTGGAAAAAACAGCCACCCACATTGGAATCCTCGAAGGCGGGAAAATGATTTTTGAAGGAACCAAAAACGAATTATTGAGCCAGGTGGAAAGAGAAATCATCATCAAAACGAACCTTCCCGACAAAGCCATATCGGTTCTGAACGAATCTTCTTTTCCTGTTTCTGAGAGCGGCCCCGGAAAAATCGCTGTAAAAATCAATGATGACCAGGCTTTTCACATTCTTTTGAAAACACTGATTGAAAACGGGATCGAAATCTATGAAATCGATTCTCAAAGTGCCAACCTTGAACGGATTTTCATTAATTTAATTTCTAAAAACCATGACTAATACCTTCTATAAAGCTTTTTCTTCCGAGCAATACAAATTGTCTAAAAACAGGGAAATTTTCGGAGTTCTTGTGGTTCCGGTACTGATCATTTTAGCCATTGCCCTCTATATTGCGTATGATTTTATCAGTTCGGGAGGCGGATCAGGCGGTTCTACTGAAAATCCGTGGAAGATGTCTCTGGGCAGAATTGTATTGATGTTTTTTTATATGCTCTACCCTATTCTGGTCACTCTTTTTGTTCATGCCTGCTGCGATGTGGAGTACAGAAATAATAATTATAAGATTCTGTTTACCATCCCTGTTTCAAAATCTAAGATTTTCATCTCTAAAGCACTGTTCATCCTCATAACGGTTCTCTTTTCTGTTTTGCTTTCCTATTTTACCTTTCTGCTGAGTGGCTTTCTTCTGGGAACTGCTTTTCCGGAACTCGGCTTTCAGAATTATGATTTCAGGGAAGTTATCTTTTATACTTTTCTTAAATTTTCGATCACTCTTTCTGCCATAGCCATGATTCAGCTTGCATTAAGCCTGGTTTTTAAAAATTTCATCTATCCTGTCGGAATCAGTATGTTCATGCTTATTTTCTCAGGGCTTGTTAATGAAAAGAAATTTTCCGATTTTCTGGTTTACACAGGAGGTTATAAATCCTACGGCAACTTTATGACTGAGAATATCTCATTTGAGCGCCTGGATTACTGTAATATAGCGGCAACTGTTCTGTTTATCGCAATAAGCTTCTATCTGTTTATCAAAAAGAAAGGGGCTTAAAAACAAATTCTCCGAAGCTTTCAACTTCGGAGAATTTTATTTGCAGTTTTATATTGTTAAGAAAATCAACGGAATTCCCGCTCCCGGGGTACAGACTTAGATATTTTCCGGTCAACCAACAGCCTGTATAATCCTTCAAGCTCTTTGGGAGGTCTTCCGGCATCAAAACTTGATGATCTGTAAGTTCCGTCTTTGGTAGTAATGATGATTGCAGAAGCCAATGCTCTGTCCGTCGCTCTTCCGTCAGTAGGAGCCTGAAATGACTCTATCGCGGAAAGATCTATCATTCCTGCCTGCTTCACCATATTTTTCCAGTCTTCATCCTTCAGCACAGAAGTGGTAACATTCCCGTTTAAAGAGGTTGTTTGGGTACCGGATACAAACGTAATAATCCGGTTGGTTCCTCTGGTCTGTTCCGTGACTTCTATTTTACTGATTTCAGATTTTCTCTGCAGAGTGTCTGTTTTTTCAGTACCCGCCGTTTTTTGCTGGGAAGTACAGTTTACATTACTTACAAGAAGCGGAATCAATATAATCAATTGGTGAAATTTCATTTTATCAATTTTTAAATTAAACAAATATAAAAAAGATATATATTTGCTAAATTAATTAAAAACAACCAAATGAAAAGTAAATCTATTTGTAAATTACCAATTTTACTGTTTTTAACTCTTGCCTGCCTGGCATTTGGACAAAAAACAAAACCTGATCCACAGGACAAAATTGTTTTCGGACGAACTTATACGTTGGAGGAATTAAAAAAAACATCAGGCTTTATAAGATGTGCCTCTTCGGAATATGAAGCCATGCTGCAGAAACAGGATCCGCGCAGAATGACTGACAAAAAATTTGAAAACTGGATTGCTCCTTTAATAGCCAATGCACAGTTCAACAGATCCCAGAACGGAGGTATTATTACCATTCCGGTTGTCGTACACGTTATCCACGGAGGAGAAGCATTAGGTACTGCTCCTAATATCACAGATGCACAGGTAGAGTCTCAGATAACTGTAATGAACAACGATTTCAGGAGGCTGAGTGGAACTCCGGGACATAACACAAGCCCGGTTGGTACAGATACGATGATTCAGTTTGCCTTGGCAAAAGTTGATCCTAACGGAAATCCTACCAACGGAATAGACCGTGTCAATCTTTGTAGTCCATCATGGTCTGATATTGATACTGACCGCTATGTAAAGCCAACAACTATCTGGGACCCTACAAGGTATATGAATATGTGGAGCGTAAACTTCACTGACACTGATCTTCTTGGATATGCACAGTTTCCATCTGCATCCAATTTACCAGGCCTCGCGGCTGTAGGTGGTTATGCAGATACTGACGGTGTTGTAGCCAATTATGCAACCTTTGGAAGTATTGATTATAATGACGGTACATTTATGCTAAACGCTCCTTATAACAGAGGAAGAACAATGACCCATGAGGTAGGTCATTTTTTGGGGTTAAGACATATTTGGGGAGATAGAAGTTGTGGAGATGATTTCTGCGCTGATACACCTGTTCACGAAACATCAAACGGAGGTTGCCCGACCCACCCAAAATCTAATACCTGTGGTACTTCTGATGAAATGTTTGAAAATTACATGGATTATACGTATGATTCATGCATGAACATTTTCACGATCAACCAGTCGGAGAGAATAACAGCCGTGATGAACAATTCTCCGAGAAGAATGGAATTAAGAACTTCAACAGCAGATCTTCCTGTTCCCTTATTTGCCAATGATGCAGAACTTAAGGGTGAAAGAAATTGTAATCAACAAACCTGCTCTTCGCCAGCTATTACCGCTAGATTCTCGTTATATAACAGAGGGACAAGTCCATTAACTTCCGCTGTGATTACTTATTCTGTAAACGGAGGAGCCCAGCAGACTACCAACTGGAGCGGAAATCTTGACCAGGATAAATATGCCGTTATTGATATTCCTACCGGATCAGGATCAGGTATTATTAATGCCCAAATTACTTCGGTAAATGGAACCGCAGACCAGAGAAACACCAATAATTCAGCTTCTGTTGCTTTAGAAAATTCAGTACCTGCATCTGCATCCAATCCTGGCTTTATCCTGGAACTACAGTTGGATTATTTCGGGTCTGAAACGACATGGACTTTAATCAACAGTGCAGGAACAACAGTATACAGCGGAGGGCCTTACCCGAATGTTGTCAATCCTGGTCCTAATCCTATTCCTGCTCCACTCTCTATAAACTGGACACTTCCTGTAAATGACTGTTATACTTTCACCATCAACGACAGTGAAGGAGATGGGATTTATCGATATGGAGGTTTCTATAGAATTAAAAACGCTACTGGTAATATCATTACTCTCGGTGATGCAACGTTTGCAAGTACACAAAGCAGACAATTCAGAGTCGTTGGTACTTTGGCTACCCATGAGACAACAAAAACTAAAAATACAGCAGGCATCTATCCGAATCCGGTAGGAGATGTTCTGAACGTAACCAATTTAGCAGATAAAACAAAATATGAAATTCACAATACAGCAGGACAACTTATTAAAACAGGTTCTGTTGAAGACCAGAAAGTTCATGTAGCTGAGCTGACCAAAGGTGTTTATTTCATTACCTTCAAAAATGAAAAACAACAGAACAATATAAAATTCATCAAAAAGTAAATTGAATTTTCCCATCTACTATTCAAAGCCCTTAGATTTTTTTTAAGGGCTTTTTCATCACGTCACCTACTCTATTCACTTATAAAAATGAGAAAAAAATAAAAAAAACAAATATTTTAGCTTACTACACTGTAATTCAGTATCATTATTTTCAAAATATTAAAAACAGCAATTCCACTCCATTTCTCAACATACAGAAAAACAGCAGACTAATTTTTCCGTCTTTTTGTGGCAAAAAACATTTTTCCACAAATTATTTTTATTATCCAAAAAAAGTTTCTATCTTTGCAACCGCAAAAACGAAGTAAAATTCGTTGAAGATGACTGCCAATCGGGGCGTAGCGTAGTCCGGTCATCGCGCCTGGTTTGGGACCAGGAGGTCGCAGGTTCGAATCCTGCCGCCCCGACTTTTCAAAAACATTAAGGGTGCGTAGCTCAGCTGGATAGAGCATCTGCCTTCTAAGCAGACGGTCAAAGGTTCGAATCCTTTCGCGCTCACTTCTTACAAAGCCTCTTTTCAGGGGCTTTTTTTATTCTTAAAATGTCGCGGGGCGTAGCGTAGTCCGGTCATCGCGCCTGGTTTGGGACCAGG
>JAITMC010000020.1 GCA_031277615.1 Chryseobacterium sp.
ATTATTGGAAACTCTTGCAGAGGAACAAAAAATCCTTACTTTTGGAAGTAAGGAAAATATTGGATAACTGACAATTATTTTTAAACCCTAACTGTCAGATTAAGTATTGACTAATTCAAGATCAGAGGTCTTCTTTTTTGTATGGCAAATTTATTAATTTTTTATTTGCTTTTTATCATAGTATCTAACGGGTCTTTGAGATCTTCCAGGCTTGTAGATTACTCGTTTTCAACAAGGTGCCGGTAATCGTACTTGCTATAATCTGCTACTTTCTCCGATTCCTTTTTCAGTTCCAGCAATTCATTCTTGATTTGAATCCTAAACCAAAGTTCAGGTTCTGTATGGGTAAAATTACTGAGCTTTAATACAACCTGAGCATTCAGTTTTCTTTCTCCCGAAAGATACTTATGCAAATTTGAATCCTGCATATCCAGATACCGGGCCAAATCTTTTTTAGTAATCTTCAATACTTTAAGATACATCTTTATAAAATCAAGGGCTTTCAAGGATTTTTCAAGCTCGAAAGTATCAGATTCTATATAATCTTCAATCTGATATTGTATGGAAAGAAGCTTATTCCGAAGTATTCTCTCTTTATCCTGTTTCAAAGACTCTGCTTTAATAAAATCTTTGATGCCGTTTTTTTGTATATCAAAATTTGATTGTTTTGTCTTCATCATCTTACATTTAAATATTCATTAATAAGCCATTCTCCGTTTTCAGGGGAGATAAACATAATGGTTGTATCATTAATTCTTACCGCTTTATACTTTTCAGAATACACAGCCATTAATTTGTCTCTTTCCTCACCTGTCTCTTCCTTTACATCAAAAGTTAACCAACCGGTGTAATCTTTTTTACCATAAATAAAACTCAGCCTGCTCGCAAAAGCAATAAGACATCCGGCAACCCTGTCAAGCTTTTTCCACTTCCCCTTATTATGAGGTGCCACTTCGATATAAGCCATATAAGGTTCAACTTTATCTCTCATTTCAAAAATCAGACATCCTTCAATGATCTCTTCATGATCTAATGTCAATATATAAGTTTTGGTATTCTTATTTTGAGAATGCTTTTTAAAATTAAATCGCCAATGATCTGATATAGATGGTAAGTTAATGGATTTGTTTTTTGCTTCTGATATTTCACCATCTATCAATTCACCATCTTCAGTTCTTAAAATTTTTACTTTCATCAGATGCGTTTTATCAAATATAGCAAAAATTATACAAATTGTATAATTTAAATATAAAAAATTCCGGGGCGGGAAGCTTCGCTTCCCCGCCCCGGAATTAAACAATTTCAATTTAGTATTTCACTTTTTTATGCTTCGCAGTGATGGTCTTTTCTGCAGCATTTGGATGCAAATTCTTTTTTGAATTTCCCTTTCAGTTCCTGATATTGCTCATCATTCATTTCTCTGATCTTATCTGCCAGTCCGAAAGGTGACTTTTCTTTGATTCCGTACTCGTCAAAAATACCTTTGATAAATCTTTTTCTTTGTACTGCTTTTTTAGCGATTAAGGCTACGCCCACAACAGCTAATGCTCCAAGAGCTCCTTTTAATGCTGAATTTTTCATTTTTTTTAAATTTTAAATTTTACTACTTCTTGTTTTTTATATAGACGAATGAATTTTAATTTTACCTTACTACTTCTTTAAAGTTTTTCAATTATTCGTTGTTTCTGTTGAAGAATCCGCCTGAACATCTGTTTCTCCATACTTCTTTAAATTTTTCTCTTTCTTCAGGGGAAAGACCTTCCATTTTTTCCCGCATTTTTCTTTCCTTAAAGTCCCGCATTCCTTTTCCGAAATGAAATCCTCCGAAAAGAATCTTACTTAATATCAGAATTCCCATTGCCTGCCAGAATGTAATGGCTTTCACGCCCAGAATTTCAGGAAGCAGACAGTTCCAAAGCTGCATCACGATCCAGGTAACAGCTAAAAGGATCAATGGCGGGCATAACAATAAAAAAATCCAGCCTTTTTTGTGTTTATGATTCATAATTTCTTTTTTACTAACTTTTTAAATCTTCGTATAATTTTCTCAACCTGTTTCTTAAGTGCTTTACAGCATAATTTTTACGGCTGATAATGGTTTTGATGTTTTCACCCTGTTCATCGGCGATCTGCTGGAGGGTTTTGTCGTTCAGCTCATTTTCTACGTAGACCAGTCTTTGTTTTTCAGGGAGTTCGTCAAGGGCCTCAAACAGTTTTTTCCAGATTTCATCCTGAAACATTTTGATCTCGGGACCGGCACTGTCATCCATCAGCAGAATATCTTTAATAGAAAACTCTCCGTCGTCATCTTCATAAACGAAGTCTTCCAGGTTTTCTGTTTTCTTTTTCCGGTAACGGTCTGTGATTTTATTCGCCGTCACTCTGTACAGCCAGCCTCCGACATTCACAATCTCCGAAAGATTGGTCAGACTGCTGAACTGATACCACACTTCCTGCAGAATATCTTCCGCATCTTCCGTGTTTTTCACTTTAGGACGAATATAAGACATCAGTTTTCCTCCGTACTTTGAAACGGTCTGTGAAATGATACTTTCTTTATCCTTCTGTGGCATTGTTATTTCTTCGACAACCTCCATACTGATATGACGGACTGCCCTTTTGTTTTACTTTAATAAATTTAAAAAAAAATTACTTTTTCTAATCCTATTATTAAAAATATCCGGATTGATCAAGATTCTTACAGGCTCAAAAAAAGAAAACGGAAAGCATTACACCCTCCGTTTTCAACATTATAAAAATTTCTGCTTATTTTTTATTGAAGTTTTCGGCAAAGAAGCCCAGCATATATTTATACAGTTCAATTCTGTTCGGTTCTTTTCCGAATCCGTGTCCCTCATCATATTTTACCATATACGGAACCTCGTAGCCTTTGGCCCGCATTCCTTTTACGATCTGGTCAGATTCATTGATGTTTACTCTTGGATCATTAGCTCCCTGGACCACAAAGAGAGGTTTCTTGATCTTATCGATCTGGAATACCGGAGATACTTCCTTAGCAATTTTAGCTTCTTCAGGATTATCCAGGTCATACCAGATCTGCTTTACCATTTCTTTGTAAGGCTTCCAGTATTCCGGGAAAGAATCAAAGAAGGTAAAAATATTGGAAACGCCCACATAATCTACCCCACAGGCGTAAAGATCCGGGGTTTTGATCAGTCCCATCAACGTTGCATAACCGCCGTGGCTTCCTCCGTAGATGGCAATTTTATTCTGGTCTGCCCAGCCCTGGGCAATAGCATATTTCACTCCGTCTTCCACATCATCCATAGCTTTTCTTCCGATCTGTTTATACCCCGCTTTCTGGAATTCTTTTCCATACCCGCCGGAAATTCTGAAATTCACCTGAAGAGTAGCATATCCCCTGCTGGCAAAAAGCTGTGTTTCAGGATTGAATCCCCATTCATCCCGGATTCCCTGAGGTCCGCCATGAGGGTTAACGATCATAGGAACTTTTTTTCCTTCAAGAGCAGCTTTCGGAAGGGTGATATATCCACGGATGGTAAGTCCGTCCCTGCTTTTGAACTCAATGGGTCTCATTTCTGCCATATCAGCCTCTTTCAGCATGGGCATCAGATCGTATAACAATTTTGTTTTTTTCGTCTTTGTATCGTATTCGTAATACGTTCCATAGAGTTTATCACTGCTTACGATCACTAAAAGCTTATCATCATTGTCATCGGAAGAAACAATCCCGAATTCTTTATCCCCGAATTCTTTTTTCAGCTGATCATCGATTTCCTTATAAAATTTACTTACAGGAACCGTTTCACCTTTCACACCGCTGTAGCTGATATAATCCAGCTCATAATTTCTGTTTTTTCCGGCTACACTGATAGAGCCTACATCATATACAGGGTTGGAATATACTTCTTTGATCACTGCATTTTTCTTGAGATCATATAGTACAATTCTTCCTTTATCACTGTCTAAATTCGTGTAAACGTAGGCTTCATCTTTATTTTTAGAGTTGTCATTGAAACGGAGCACATTGAAATTGTCTTTCCAGTCTGTAGATTTGATAAGGTTAAATTTCCCGGTCTGAAGATCTTTGTAGTAAGTTTTTGTGGTCAATCCTCCTTCAAGAACCGAATATCCGCGCAGGTTTCCGTCTTTATCAAAAAGATAGTCGTCAATCGGGTTGTTTACATCTTTATTTTCGTAAAGCTGCGTCATTTCACCGGTATTAAAGTTAATTCTGTAGGGTTCAAAAATCTGCTTATTGTTTTTATTCATCGATACCACCACATAATCGGTATCTTTTATCAATCTTACCGAATTTAAGGTAATGCCTTCAAAAGGAGTAAGATCTTTAAGATTTTTTCCGTCAATATCTGCTGCGTAAAGATGGATATTCTCGTTTCCTCCTTTATCCTGCGTATAGAAAAGTCTTTTTTTATCCAGCCAGCCGTAGCTTTTGATCAGGTCATCTCTTTCTACAATAGCTTTGGTAATCTTTCCTGTTTTCAGGTCTTTAACATACACATGATTTTTGCTGTCCTTATCCTTTTCTTTATAGGAAAGATACTGTCCGTCGGGAGACAGCTTGAACTGTGAAGCTTTCGGCCTTGCGAAATAATCTTCTACTTTGTATTTGAAATTTCCTTTATCATAGGAAACCAGCTTCTCAAGACTGGCTTTGGAAGACGGAAGCGTAGGATCGCCCGGCAGCTTGGCCGTTGAAGTTTGTGCATTGATCATAATAGCCGATAGTACGATTTGTGCCGCACCGAAAATTTTAGCGTTGAAATTCATGAATTCATGTTTTAAAGTTAAACAATAATCGGTATTTACACTTTTACCTTATAAAAGAATAAACGGTTCTTATTAATTAGACTCCTCACACCGTCAAAATGTTACATCATTTATCCCATATTTATGAAAAAAAAATAATGGAAATCTGTTAGATGAGATGATGGATGATGGATGCCGGAAGTTTTTCACAGCCATAAAACGTAAGAGTTTATGGTTTCAAGCTATTTTATTACGGAGTCGTAAATTTCTTTAAGATAACCAGAAGCACATCCAACTCCCACTTCTTCCAGCTTCCGGCAGTATAAGAATACAAGATAAACCATTAATACCGTTGGAATGATGATCATTTATTAAGAAAGATAAATCCCGAAATACCATGTCCAGACAATCAGAATGATCTGCATCGGAATCCTTTGAGTGTAAAGGTATTTCATTCCCGGACCTGTATGATCCGCCTTAAAAATATTAATGCGTTTTCTGGACGACTGGATGTTCGCCATAAAAACCAGAATATAAAAGCAGATAAGAAGCACTGCCGTGAACTCACGCATCGCAGGAATCATCAGCCCGATTCCGGCTGCGATTTCAAGAATACCCGTAAAGTAGACCCAGAATAATTTAAATGGAATAAAATCCGGAATCATCATGGCCATGCCCTTCTGGAATTTAAAGTGCGAAAACCCCGTAAAAATAATGAATACGGCCATTCCGAGGTTTCCTGAAAATACCGGGTTCATTTGCCCCTGAAATACCCATGTTATGAGAAGAGTCACTATAAAAGTTCCGAAAAGAATGACTAATAGTTTCATACCGTTTCTTTTATCTATCCGGAAGTGAAGATACCGCTAAAATTTAATTTTTTATTCTTCTTTTACGGATAAAGTAATGCCTGACATTAATTTTTTTTTAGAGCCTATTTAAGTTTCTAAATTTAATTTTTTGTAGAACATTCAAATTTTTATCTCAATCATATTCTTCAGGAATAAAGATAATGTACTGATGATGTTTTTTAACACGCAAAGGATTTAGCTTCATGATGCCTATTTTCAGGAAGCAAAGGCGAATCAACTTCGTTGATTCGTCGAAGCGTGTGGATAAGCATAAAGCTTCATCAGCATCATCTGTAAAATATGCGAGAGAAAATATACACAAACATCAATAAAATTCGATCTCTGGGAAACAATAATAACAGCAGCAGCTTTATAAACCGGATATTCTTTTATTCACGCAGTGTCCGCAAAGAGTTTATTTTTTGAACATCATTTTTCCGGCCGCAAAGGCACTCTGTTCAGCAAAGGCTGAATGTTATCTCATTCAGCGATCATTAATAGCGATCTTCGCTGAGTGAAACGCCTTTGTGAACAAAAATATCCCAATATAAATTAATAGCGTCCATAGCGTTAAAACCTTAGTACAAAACAACACCAAAAAATCTGTGTCATCCGGTATCTGTGGGATTTTTTTTAATCCCAGATTCAAGGTTCGACAAATCTAAAAGAAACCCAAGGACTGACAATCATATATACATTTTCTTTAAATAAAATTTAAACAAGCTCTTAACAGATATAAAAAACCTCACAGATTCAGAAACCTGCAAGGCTGATATTGATTTAAAATACTCTGTATTATTGTTCTGCAAGTCTTTTTACCACTTCCAGACCTTTTTTAAATCCTTCGTCCAGATGATCTTTCCAGTCTTTTTCGGTCTGTACTTCGGTATGTAATTTCGTTTTGCCATCAAAATCGATCAGGATATATTTTTCAAAAGATCCGCTCCACTCCATCACTTCTTTACTTTGGGTATCTTCATTTCCTTCTTTATCAACCATTCCCAGGTGTTTGAAGATCACCTGATGGGGTTCGTCGATACTGTCGATGGTTGAAACCATTCCTTCTCCTTCCTGATTAGTAAAATAAGTTTTGCCACCCACTTTCCAGTCTGAGGTTATTTTGGATCCCGGGCTGAAATACTGGGTCCATTCAGTGTAGGTTTCAGGTCCCCAGAGAATATCCCAGACTTTCTGTAAAGGGGCATTGATTACTGTTTCGTACGATAAAGTTTCCATATTTTAAATTTTTGTGATTTGAATAAGATGAAAATAAATGATTGATTTTAAAGCTGATTTTCCGAAAGATGTTTAACGATCTGTATTGCATCCGGAAATTTTTCTTCAAAAAAACTTTTAAATTCTTCGGGAGTCTGAATTTCGGTTTTCAGCTCGGTTCCATCCTCCGTTTCTTCCAGCAGATAAGCTTCTGTAGCGTCTCCCCATTCCTGAGGAACTTCTATTCCGTTATAAATTTCACCGAGGTGCAGAAATTTCATTTCTTTATGAGGTATATTTTCTTCTACCCGGCTGTACATCCCATTATTATGAGGGTCAAAAAATTTAACAATGCTTCCTTTTTCCAGTGTTCCTTCATAAAAAGAGCCTTCTGTAAAAGCCGTTGTCCACTGTCGGTAGGTAATTTCACCCCAGAGCACGTTCCATACTTTTTCAGGCGGTGCTTCAATATGTATTTTAAATGCTAATTTTTCCATAGATTTTTTTAAATTTTAAATATTTTCCCAAAGATGCCACAAAGGGGTTCTGCGGAATTCTATTCTCCCACAAAATCTCCACCGTTGATATGAATGACTTCTCCTGTAATATAATCTGCATCGCGTGAAGCGAGAAAAACATAAGCGGGAGCAACTTCCGAAGGCTGTCCTGCCCTTTTCAGCGGAGTATCTTTTCCGAATGTGGAAAGGTCATCAAAAGTTTCCTTTACCAATGGAGTCCAGATCGGGCCGGGAGCAATTCCGTTCACCAGGATTTTCTTTTCTGCCAGGTTGGTGGATAATGAACGGATAAAAGACAGGATCGCTCCTTTTGTAGCTGCATAATCAATCAGATGATCACTTCCGCGGTACGCTGTAACGGATGTTGTACAGATGATCCTTCCTCCTTCACCCATCATCGGCAGAAAAAGTCTTGTAAAAGAGATCATAGAGATAATATTGGTTTCAAAGGTTTTCTCAATCTGCTCATCTGTGATCTTTTCAAGATGGTCTTTTGAGGTGTGAATTCCGGCATTATTAACCAGGATATCCAGATTTCCCCATAAGCTTTTTACTTTCTCTGCACATTTGCTTCTGAATGCTTTTTTCGTGAGATCACCTTTAATCAGGATACAGGTCCGGCCTTCATTTTCTACCAGCCTTTTCGTTTCTTTCGCATCATCATCACTTTCCTTGTAAATGATGGCTACCTCTGCGCCTTCGCGGGCAAAGTGAACGGCTACAGCCTGTCCTATTCCGCTGTCGCCACCGGAAATAACGGCTTTTTTATCAGCGAGTTTTTTGCTTCCCAGATAACCGTTTCTGATGATTTCCGGAAACAGCCCTTCTTTAGGGACTTTCGACTTCGATTGGGACTTGTTCTGTGTTTTCATAGGCAAATCTTTATCTAAACTGCATCAAACAGCAAGCCGAAAGAAAATCCTGAAAGGAATTGCCAGCATAAAAGGAAAAATTTATGTTTTTCTTAAGATTGATAGGCGTCTTCCAAATCCTTTATGATGATCTTCTGCATTTTCATCATGGCCTGCACCACTTTCCGGGCTTTTTCCTGATCAGGATCATTCATCAGCTGAATGAGCTTTTTGGGAACGATCTGCCAGCTCATTCCGTAACGGTCTTTCAGCCAGCCGCACATACTTTCTCTTCCTCCGTCTGAGGTAAGGGTATTCCAAAAATGATCAGTCTGTTCCTGGTCATCGGTCATTACGACCATAGAGATTCCTTCATTGAAATCGAACTGATGATCGTAGGAGTTATCCATACAGAAAAAACTGTACCCATCGATCGTAAAATGGGCATGCTGTATATGTTCAGCCGGTTCGGGAATCGGATGCCCTTCTCCACCGTTGCTATACCTCAGAATGTTTCCAATCGTTGAATTCGGGAATGTCCGGGTATAAAGCTCCATCGCTTCCATTGCTTTTCCGTTATTCTGATGGATGAACATCAATGTAGGAATGATTTTCTGCTCTGTTGGTTTATCGCCCAGAAAAATCTGCCAGGTCACTCCATACTGATCCTGAACCCAGCCGTATTTGCTGCTCCAGGAATAGGAGTCAAGAGGCATCAGGGCAATTCCCCCATTCATCAGTTTATCCCAGTATTGCTGCACTTCATCTTCGGTACTGCAGATGACCATAAAGGAAATAGAAGGATTTTTTTTGAAATGCGGACCGCCGTTCAGCAACATCAGCTTCTGTCCGAAAAGGTCAATATTCATTACAACAGGAGTATCGGCTGTGATTTTTCCGTTGAATACGTCGCAGTAAAATTCAGCAGATTCTTTGGCATCTCCGTCGTACCAGAGACATGGGAAAATATCGTTATTCATAAGTTTTATATTTAGGTAACGTTATAGCTTGTCATGTCATCACCATTGAGTTCTTTACGGGTAATGGTTGACATGAGTATTGTATTCAGAGGTATAAGGTTTTCAGGTATATCTTTCTCTAAAAGAAACCTGGTGCTCTTTCATATGATTTTTCAGCTTATCCATCGCATTTTTACCGAAACCATGGAGTTTCAGGATGTCTTCTTCAGAATAATCCGAAAGTTTTTCCAGAGTGTCTATTTCTTCTCTTTCCAAAGCTCTTCTTGCGGGAGCAGCAAGGATTCCCAGCAGGAACTGATCATTTCTAACAACATGATTAACGGCGCAAACAGAGCTTAAACATTTGGCCATTATAACGAGGTTTATCATGATTGCAAACGGGTATTTTAGTGGTTTTCAACATATTTGTGGAAGTTGTTGAGGATGGCATACCAGCCTTCCCGCTGCATTTCCACGGAGTTTTGTTTTTCCGGATCAAAAATTTCTGTGACTTTGGTGGTACCGGCGTCTATTTTCTCAAAAATAACTTCCACCTTTCTTCCGTCCTCCATATGATATCTGATATTCTGATTGGGAATTACCTCATCATAGATTCCTTCAAAATCAAATCCGAAACTTTTATCTTTCGCCTCCATTCTGTTTTTAAATTTCCCTCCTACTCTCAGATCGTTTTCAGAACTTGGACACTGCCAGCTTTCATGGGCAAAATTCCATTTTGTGATGTGTTTAGGGTCGTTAAAATAATCCCAAACTTTATCTACCGGGGCTAAAATTGTAATATCGATTTTAATCGGGTCCATAGTTCTATTTTTTTAGTGGTTAAATAAGGACGGCCCGGTTGAGGAACCGCCCTTTGGTAATTTTAGTTAAATATAAGATTATTTTGAATATTCTTCATTATAGTTCACCATCCAATGAACACCATATTTATCCTGGAAGCTTCCGAAGTAGTCACCCCAAAACTGGTCTTCAATAGGCATTTCGATATTTCCGCCTTCAGAAAGTCCTTTAAACAGCCTGTCTGCCTCTTCTCTGGAATCAGGGAAAATAGAGACATAATTATTGTTTCCTACGGTAAGGGTCTGCCCGAAGCCCGGAACGATATCCGAAGCCATCAGAAGGTCATTACCGATGGGCAGTGCAATATGCATCACTCTGTTTTTTTCTTCATCAGAAAGATTTTCTGTTCCCGGAGCATTGCCCATCTTGTGTACTCCTCCTGCGAATTCTCCACCGAAAACAGATTTGTAAAAGTTGAAAGCTTCTTCTGCTTTCCCGTCAAAATTCAGGTACGGATTTAATTTAGCCATGATTTCTAATTTTAAAATTGTTATTGATTATTTTATTGGTTTAAAAATTTTTCTGCTTCCTCCACTGTAAAATTGATGAGACCGGAATCTGTATTTCCCTCAAAATCGGCCATCATATAAGAGCCGTGTACTGCCGGAAGGATCATCAGCCGGGAACCTTTTACCAGCCGCCACATTTCTACGACGTGTTCAGGCTTCATCACATCCTGATCACCACTGATGAATAATACGGGAACTTCTATTTCTGTAAGGATTTTTTCATCCCAGTCTTCAAAGGTCTGCATCCTTTTGCTGTCTTTTTCAAACATGTTTTCCAGCTTTGAAAAGTCGGGATTCAGACTGAGAAAATTAATCTTCAAAGGTTCGGGCATGGATTCCAGAGTTGCTTTTGCCATACTTTCAAAGAAACCATCCATCATACCGCTTCTTTTGAAAAAAGCTGAGGCTACAATGAGCTTTTCAGTGATTTCCGGATAAAGACGGGCAATCTGCATCACGGTGTTTCCTCCGTTACTGAACCCCCAGAATGAAGCTTTTCCGATCTGAAGTTCTTTCAATACGGCAGCCACATCCCGGGCATCCTGTTCAAAGGTTTCAGGGACATCACGGTGATCACTCATCCCATGATTCTGAAGATCAATGCCGATCAGCTGAAACTTTCCTGCCAGCCTCGAGATCACTTCTTTATAATCAAACAGGATGGAAGAACCGCCTCCGTGAATCAGAACCAAAGGTTTTCCGGAACCGTAGATCTCATAATAAATCCGGATTCCGTTGACATTTTTATATCCTTTTTCTACGGGTTCCATCCGTCAGTATTTTAGATTTTCATCCACATCATACTTCATTCCCGGATAGCCCAGGATTCTTCTCATTAATCCGATCTGTCCGGACATATAATCTTCACGCCCGAGGCACATTCCTGCAAAGTTGAGCTTGGTTTCGCGGATAAAAGGAATATTCATCCCCATTTCAAAGATTTCATCCAGCTCTTCATCCGTCACTTCCCATAATCTCTGGTAGACTTTCGGTGAAATTTCATGAAAGCTTTTCTTCAGGTCTTCCAGGCTGGGATACTTAAAGCTCTCATCCAGTGTTTTTCCCTGGAAGAAAAGTTCGTTGTAGGGATCTTCAACAGAAAGTCCTAAAACTGCGCCCAGACCGTAACGCATGTTCACAAAGTTACCTGTCATCCAGACAATATGATTGGTTTTTCCGTCAATTCTTTTCAAAGCATCTTCTTCCGAAATCCCTTCCAGAACATTCATAAAACCTTGCGAATGCATTCTGTAAGCCGGAATAATGAGCTCCATTTTTTTTGATTTTGGGGTGTCCATTTTCTGTATTTTTTTTAGTTTTAATAATAGTTTGTTCTATCATCTGCCTGTTTCTGGCAGATAAAAGAGGTCGATGATTGAGTGGTTTTTGTTTCCGAAAGATTCCACGGATTTTTTTTAATCTCGCTGATTTTGCTGATTAAGCAGATCTTTTTGATTAACTATTAAATAGGTTTTTGTTTCCCGCAGATCTCACGGATTGCACAGATTTTTCTAATCTTGCTGATTTTGCTGATTAAGCAGATCTTTTTGATTAACTATTACATAGGTTTTTGTTTCCCACGGATCTCACAGATTGCACAGATTTTTTCTAATCTTGCTGATTTTGCTGATCGGGCAGACCTATTTGATTAACTATTAAATAGGTTTTTGTTTCCCACGGATCTCACAGGTTTTTAACTGCTGACCTGTAGATAGTGCTGATTTTTTATTTAATGGCACCAGGTTTTCCCAGGATTCTTCTGAGGTATCCCAGCTGGCCGCTGTGGTAGATCTCGTGGAGACAAAGCGTGGAAATATCCTGAATGTGTTCAGGATTGAAATGCTCCACAATATTCAGTTTGGCTTCCAATCGGTCCTGTGATTGCTGTAGATATGATTTCAGATCTTCAAAACTGATGAACTCATCTTTTCTGTCCCAGGCAATTTGACCCCGGTTGTAGCATGAGAATTGTTCACCGTCCCATACTGATTCTTCCCCCAGAACATTTAACAGCCCATTCCGGATGTAAATTAAATGCCCCAGAATCCAGTTCATACAGTTGGCTTTATTTTCAGGAAAAATCATTGATTCTTCATGAGTAATGCCTTCCGTGTTCAGAGCAACAATTTTAGCCGTACTGAAGACCTGGTTTTTCACCAATCCGATCTCGTTTGATTTTGTTTCCATCGCCTTTACAAGTATTTAAGATTGATGAATTATTCGGCAGGTATCTGGGATATGTCTCCATACATCACCTCCCACTGATGGCCGTCTATATCAGCAAAGGCACTTTGATACATCCATCCGTGATCCATAGGTTCGCTGTATGTTGAACCTCCGTTTTCAATGGCTGTTTTCACCATCTGATCTACTTCTTCACGGCTTCCTACACCAATAGCAAGAAGCACCTGTGTGGTATCTCCTTTTGCAAAAGGCCTGTTGGTAAAGGTTTGAAAAAAGTCTTCCTTCAGAAACATAGTGTATATGTGATCTTCTTTCATGACGACACATATCGCCTTATCGTCTGAGAACTGTTCGTTAATGGTAAAACCAAGCTTTGTCCAGAATGCTCTGGTTTTCTGCACGTCTTTTATTGGTAAATTGACGTAAATCTGACTGATTTTCATAAGGTAATTTTTAGTAGTGATTTGAATTGTGAACTGCCCAGTTTATTCTGAAGGCATCTGAGGCAGGTCAGCAAAGGTCATATTCCATCCGTGACCATCCGGATCCCAGAAGGAATTCTGATACATCCATCCGTAATCCTGTGGTTCTTCGTGCTGGGTAGCTCCGTTTTCCAGGGCTGTATTTACAATACGGTCTACTTCTTCGCGGCTGTCCAGTCCCATGGCCAGTAAAACCTCGGAAGTATCCCCTTTAGGCACAGGCTTCCCTGAAAAGGTCTGGAAATAATCCTGGTCCAAGAACATCGCATAAATGTGTTCTTCTTTGATAATGACACATACTGCCTTGTCATCAGAAAACTGCTCATTGATGGTGAATCCCAGTTTACTCCAGAATGCTCTGGTTCTCTGTACGTCTTTTACGGGAAGGTTGACATAGGTTTGATTGACTTTCATTTTTTGTAATTTTCAGTGTTTAACTTTTAACCAAAATTACCAAGCTTCCATGAAAGTCAACTTGCCATAAGACAAGATTTAATTTTTCTTCAGATGGGAAACCAATTCTTTACGGATCCGGCTTAAGGAAGTGTCTGTAACCCCAAGATAAGAAGCAATCTGCTTCAAAGGAGCGAATTGTACCACTTTTGGCTTTTGTTCTAAAAGGTTAAGGTAGCGTCTGGTTGCCGAAAGGGTAAACATTTCCACGGAACGCTGCTTGTAGGTGAACAGCTCTTTTGACATCCATGCCCTGCCCCATTCCCGGAGGTTGGGTATTTTATGGAAAAGTTCCTGAAAGGTATCAAAATCGAATTTCCAGCACTCGCAATCGGTGATGCAGACGATATTTTCCTGGGATGGAATTCTTTGAAACAATGAAAGAACTTCAATGATGATCTCGTTATCTGCAAAGAAATGGGTGGTTACTTCATTTCCGTTAAAATCATTGACAAATGAGCGAGCCAAGCCTTTTTCCAGAATATAATATTCATTGGCTGTTTTTCCTTCTTCAAGAATGATATCTCCTTTCTGGAAGGAAACTTTTTCATGAGCCTGAAATATTTCGTCAAGTTCTTCCTGCATGAAAAAGGGAAAATCGTAGCAGATCTCTAGGGCTTTGCTCGTCATTGGTGTGGTTGTTTTTTAAGTTTTTAAAAATAGGATTTTTAATTGAATCCGGGATGTAAAAAATTAAACAATTTAACTAAAATTTAATAAAATAAAATTTAATCACTTTAAAAACAAAGATATACATCGTTTATTTTTCAATAAACAATTAAACAATTCTACATCACACAATGAATCTTTTTTAGACTGTATTTAAATTTCATTTGAACCATTAATAAGTATGAAGAGGCAAGGTATACCAAGGACGAAATCAAAGATTTTTAGTAAGCCGAATGTTTAGAATAAAGCCCGGATCATATTAAAGCTGCTTCAACTTTTTAATGAAAAAATACGGTAAAAAACAAACACTTAAGATGATTTTAAATAATAAGCTTTATGCAGAATAAGTACACTTCAGTTTTTTTGCAACAGTTTTTCTATTAAAACAGTGATAGCTGGATGGGTTTGGGCTTCTGAGGTTTCTGTGCATCCCCGAAAACGGTTTTACCGCCAAATCTCCAGGAGTTCTGTCTTTCTTCTTCAATCACCTGTTGGATGTCGAAACCGGGAGTGAAGTCCTGTTCTGTTTGGGCAACGATCTGGTGAAGCTTGTTTAAGGTATTTAGCTTATCGGAGTTTCCAAGTTTTGATTTTTCAATTCCCCTTCTGAGAATGCTGATGCTTTCATCATAGGTTTTTGTGGGAACGGGAAACGGATGGCCGTCTTTTCCCCCGTGGGCAAATGAAAATCTGGCAGGATCTGCAAACCTCGATGGGGCACCGTGGATTACTTCGCTTACCAAAGCCAGAGACTGCATGGTTCTTGGCCCCACTCCTTCCAGCATCAGCAGATCTTCAAAGTTCTGAGGCTGCTGCTCGCGGGTAACATATAAAAGTGCGCCGAGACGTTTCAAATCGACATCTGAAGCCTGAACATCGTGATGTGCCGGCAGAATAAGCCTTGAAAAGTCTTTCATCACGTTGATGGAATCGGTGTGGGAAATATCCAGAATTCCTTTTCTGTTTTCCGAAGCATCGGCATCGGTAAGGTTAAGAATTTTTCCTCTTGAAACGCCGTTGATTCCGGTATGCGGTTCTTCTATAAATGATTTTATATTTTCCGAATGCCAGTGGTAACGCCTCGCCGTTCCGTCGGATTCATGCATTCCCTGCTGAACAACGCTCCAGCTTCCGTTATCCGCCAGGATAAAATTATGCAAATACAGCTGGTAGCCATCCTGAACAGCTGTATTATCAACCTTTGCGGAAAGCTTGCTCGCTTTTACAAGTTCGTGACCGTTCAGCCCTGTTTTTTCTGCAATCTGAATCAGTTCAGATGGCGTTTCTCTTGAAAACTTTCCTTTTCCGCCACAGATATACAGTCCGAGTGACTGCGAATTGGGATTAACAGAGCGTTTCAATGCTCCCATTACTGAGGTGGTTATTCCTGAAGAATGCCAGTCCATTCCCATGACCGCTCCAAAACTCTGGAACCAGAACGGGTCTGCCAGGCGGCGTAAAACCTCATCCTTACCATAATCCATCAGAATCACTTCAATAATGGAAAGTCCCAGAACAGACATACGCTCATACAGCCAGGGCGGTACTTTGCCATAGTGTAAAGGTAAATCTGCAGTGCCTGAACGTTTCATTCTGTAAAATTAATCTTAAAATTTAAAACTTTTATTGGTTTGAATCATATGAATAAAATATCAGGCAATTTTTATCAATATTGGGTACAAAACGATTATAATCATTTAAACATCTCTATATCAATTAATGAATGGAGTAAAATTCCAGATCCTTATGCTTTTCTTCATTATATTCTTCCTCGAAAGTAATTTTATTTCCGGAAGGGTCGATAACGGTAAAAGAAACGGCATTATAGAATGTTTTTTCAAGTCCGGGGCGGTTGTATTTATATTTTTTGTAGGTTAATTCCCTGTGGTAGTCAGGAACTCCTTCTCCCCATACGGCAACCCTGATTCCGGGAGAGCCGTCTCCATGATGTTCGCTTAAATGGAAAATAATGTTTTCTCTTTTTACTTCCATATAAACCGGTGTATTTTCATCGAAATAATGTTCCCAGACGATTTCGAATCCAAGCCAGTCGACGTAAAATTCCACTGCTTTTTTATAATCGAAAATTCTGAGAATGGGGATGATTTGTGTTGCTTTCATATGTTGATTAATTATAAGGTGATGTTAGTGGGTGTTGAAGGTTTTAACGCTATGGTCGCTATTTTTTTATCGTATTGTGCCTATTTTTTGTTCGCAGGGGCGTTTCACTCAGCAGAGATCGCAATTTATATTTACCCTTCTCAGATTGCAAACTGCCGTTGCTGAACGGAGTGGCTTTGCGATCGAAAAAAATCATCAATAGTATCCTTTGCGGGACTGCCACTAAAACTAATTTATAAAAACTTTCCGGGATTTTTTATCACGCAAAGTTTTATGAATCATGCTGCTGATTTCAGGAGGCAAAGAAGGAATCAACTCCGTTGATTTGTATGAAGCGGAAGTTTTAGCCCTACTCTTAGTCAGCCACGAAGCCGCAATACTTTGCTCACTTTAATGAAACATTCGAATCACTTTTTCTTTGCATTAAATTTCTACGGCAAACCCAGCACGCAGGAATACTATTTTTTAAATTACTTTCAGATACTTCTGTTCAATAGCATTTTAATGCAATCTCTTCTTTGGCAGAGTGCTTTACTGATGTTCAAGAATATTAATGAGTTTTCCAAACGGATCTTTCACAAAGAAACGGCGTACTCCCCAGTCTTCATCAGTAATGTCATACATCACTTCAAAGCCCGCATTCTTCATGTTATCATACATTTCATTGACATTATCCACTTCAATGGAAAGGTCAGGAACTTCCGTATTATTCCCGCCCTGAACGGCAAAACTGATCTGAACTTTTGACTCTTCCCTGTTACCGAAGGTTTTGATCCAGCCATGATCCATCAATACTTCAAGTCCTAAAATATCATGATAAAACCGTTCTGCATCCCACAGGTCTTCGGCTTTTATATTGGCTACGATTCTTTTTACCATCTGATCTGTTTTAAAAAAATTAATGAGTCAAAAAAAGCCCTGCTGAATCTAGCTTCGGCAAGGCTTTTACAAAAATTATTCTGATATTTTATTTATTCAGTGCAGCAATTGCAGCATTGTAATCAGGTTCGTTGGCAATTTCAGAAACCTGTTCGGTATATACTACTTTGTTATCTTCATCTGTAACGATTACGGCACGGCTTAAAAGCCCTTTCATCGGAGAATCGGTAATGGTTACTTCATAATCGTCTCCAAAACTGCTTCTGAAATCGGATAAGGTTTCCACATTATTCAGTCCTTCAGCAGCGCAGAATCTTCCCAATGCAAACGGAAGGTCTTTGGAAACATTGATTACGACAGTATTATCAAGGCCGGAAGCTTCTTCATTGAATTTTCTTGCCGAAGCAGCGCAGATCCCCGTATCAATGCTCGGAAAAATATTGAATACTTTCTTTTTACCGTCAAAATCCGAAAGCAGCTTCACATTCAGGTTGGAATCTACCAGAGCAAAATCTCTTACGGTTGTTCCTACTGAAGGAAGTGCGCCTAATGTATGTACTTCGTTTCCTTTTAATGTAATCGTTGACATAATTTTATTTTTTAGTTTCTTCAAATTTACTTAAAATAGAAAATTTTCCACCTCAAATAAAGGTTAAATAATTCTTAAAGTGAAATTAAAATGACTTCCCTCCTCAGGTATATTTTCGGATGTAAATTTTGATTATATTCGCATCCTGAAAAAATAATAACCATGCGAAAAAAAATTATGTTCCTGCTTTTTGGAGTCCCGGTCTTTGGTTTCGCCCAGTCCGCCATCGGCAACATCAATTCCGGTGCGGTCTCTGAAGCCGGATTCTCTCATTCTGTAGGAGAAATCTATGTGATTCCGGATGATCCGGACCAGAGCAGTTCCGGTACTATGGGCATGCTTTACCAAACGGTATTACACGTTCTGGGAGTGAGTGAGATTGAAAAAGAAAGCGTTAAAGTCTATCCCAACCCAACGGCTGATTTTGTCCATATTACCTTAAGTTCCAATTCCAGAATTGAAAACGCCGAAGTATATGATACAGCGGGCAGACTGGTCTTAAAAGCCAAACTTGACGGGGGAAAACTTGATCTCCGCAGTCTTCATCCCGGGATGTACATGATCTCTTTCAAAAATCCTGACATCCAACCTATTAAAATCATTAAAAAACCTTAAAAACTACTTTCATGAAAAAACTTTATGCTATTATAGGATTATTTGCGGCGACATTGTTGAGCGCGCAGGTTCCACAGGCTTTCAGCTACCAGACAATTGCCTTCAATACTTCCGGATCACCCATTGCCAACGGGAATATATCTTTAAGGGTAAGCATCCTTGAAAATTCAGCTACAGGCAGTGTTCTGTATACGGAAACCCATAACAAAACAACCAATGCCAAAGGTCTGGTTAATTTAAATATCGGAGAAGGTACTCCATCAACAGGGAATTTTGGAAATATCAACTGGGGAAGCAATACCAAATTTGTAAAGGTAGAAATGGATCCTGCGGGAGGAACCAACTATACGAACGTTGGCGTAAACCAACTAATGAGTGTTCCGTATGCACAGGTAAGTAAAACAGTGGTTACAGGTCCTGGACAGGGAATTACCCTTACTTCTCCGAACGGAACCAGTTATACGTTGAATGTAAATGATTCCGGAACCCTGAGCTTACCTACGAATACAGGTTCGGCAGGAAATACTTTACCTTCCAACTTATATATGTACGGATCGTATAACTCTTTTACTCCTTCCACGGCTGAGTTGCTGAGAGGAAATGGCAATACGAAAATAGGCTATAAATATTTTCAGGCCAATACACAGATTAAATTCATCGCTTCACCGGGGAATGGTGCACAGACGTACGGTTCAGACTCCAACGGATTCATTACAGCTAACGGAAGTAACTATAATGTTACGTCTAACGGATTTTACCAGACCCTGGTCCTTCCCAACGGCCCACAGATGAGAGCAATATTCACCAACTTTGTCCCTAAAATCCAGTTTACTGCCATTTCGGGAACTCTGCCGGTAACTTCTGTTTCCTATAATAGTGCTACAGGAAAATTTACAGCTCTCATCAATGGAGTGACCACCGGTACAGGAGGCTCATTTTATATCAGACTGGCTTCAGAAAGCTTTGAACTGGAAGATCTGGGAGATAACCTGGGGGATGGTTCTTTTGATGTTTTCGGAGATCCGATTACCTTTCCCAATCTTTCATCTACCACTCCTCAAAACTATAAAGTTGAATTCAGCATCAATTTTGACGGGACCGGAAGTTATACCATTACACAAATATAAATTTAAAGAGGCACAAGCCTCTTTTTTTATGTAAAATACTTTATAAAACAATCATATTTAGTAAATTTGTGAGTCTTAAAAAATCAAATAATAAATAACAGTATAATGTCAGACAAATCAAAAATCTATTACACATTAACGGATGAGGCTCCAATGCTGGCTACACATTCTTTTTTACCGATTGTGAAAGCGTTTACGAAATCAGCAGGTATTGAGATCGCCGTTCCGGATATTTCTTTAGCAGGAAGAATTTTAGCGAACTTTCCTGAATTCTTAAAAGACGATCAGAAGATTGGTGATGCTTTGGCAGAATTAGGGGAACTGGCGACAAAACCTGAAGCCAATATTATCAAGTTACCGAATATCTCGGCTTCCGTACCGCAGCTGGATGCGGCAATTGCTGAACTTCAGTCCAAAGGTTTTGCGGTTCCGAATTATCCTGCAGAACCTAAAAATGATGATGAAAAAGCTATTAAAGCTAAATATGCAAAAGTTTTAGGAAGTGCTGTAAACCCTGTATTAAGAGAAGGAAACTCTGACAGACGTGCTCCGAAAGCTGTGAAAAACTACGCTAAGGCCAACCCTCACAGAATGGGTGACTGGGCCTCTGACAGCAAAACTGATGTAGCTCACATGAATAACGGTGATTTCTACGGTACAGAAACTTCTACCACCTTAGAAAATGCTACAAAATACAGAATCGTATTCAAAGGAAATGACGGGTCTGAAAATGTATTGAAAGACTTCGCAGGTCTTCAGGCCGGTGAGGTGATCGATTCTTCTGTAATGAACTTAAACGCCTTAAAAGTATTTGTTCAGGAAGCAATCGAAGAAGCTAAGAAAAGAAATGTACTTCTTTCCGCTCACCTTAAAGCTACGATGATGAAAATCTCTGACCCTATTATTTTCGGGGCTATCGTAGAAACTTTCTTTAAGGATGTATTTGCTAAATATGCTGAGACTTTTAAATCTTTAGACATTAATCCAAACAACGGTCTTGCTGATCTTTTCGAAAAAATCAAAGGAAATGCTCAGGAAGCTGATATCAAAGCTGATATTGAAAAAGCATTGGCTGACGGACCAAGAGTGGCTATGGTAAATTCTGACAAAGGAATCACCAATTTCCACGTTCCTTCCGATATTATCGTAGATGCTTCTATGGCTGCGCTGGTAAGAGGCGGAGGTAAAATGTGGAACAAAGACGGAAACGAAGAAGATACGGTTTGTATCATTCCGGACCGTTCTTACGCCGGATTCTATCAATCTGTCATTGACGATATGAAAGCACACGGAAAATTAGATCCAACCACAATGGGATCTGTTCCGAACGTGGGACTAATGGCTCAGAAAGCTGAGGAATACGGATCTCACGATAAAACATTCCAGTTATCTGCTGACGGAACCGTAGAAGTTCAGGATGAAGCCGGAAATGTTCTTCTTTCTCAGAAAGTAGAAAAAGATGATATCTTCAGAATGTGCCAGACTAAAGATGCTCCGATCCAGGACTGGGTAAAACTGGCTGTAAACAGATCAAGATTATCCGATACTCCGGCCATCTTCTGGCTAGACAAAGGAAGAGCCCACGACAGAGAGATCATCAAAAAAGTAGAGAAATATCTTGCAGATCACGATACAACAGGTCTTGACATCAGAATCCTTGATGTAAAAGATGCCATGACTGAAACATTGAAGAGAGCAAGAGAAGGTAAAGATACGATCTCTGTTTCCGGAAACGTACTGAGAGATTACCTTACCGACCTTTTCCCTATCCTTGAGCTTGGTACTTCTGCAAAAATGCTTTCTATTGTTCCATTGATGAACGGTGGTGGTTTATTTGAAACAGGAGCCGGAGGTTCTGCACCTAAACACGTTGAGCAGTTCCTTGAAGAAGGGTATTTAAGATGGGATTCTTTAGGTGAATTCTTAGCATTACAGGCTTCTTTAGAGCATCTGGCACAAACTCAGGGAAATACCAAATCTCAGGTTTTAGCTGATGCATTGGATGAAGCTAACGCTAAATTCTTAGCTACCGATAAATCTCCTGCAAGAAAAGTAGGACAAATCGATAACAGAGGTTCTCACTTCTATTTAGCAATGTACTGGGCTGAAGCTCTGGCCAGCCAGACTGCTGATGCTGAATTAGCCGCTCATTTTGCTCCGGTAGCTGCTGCCATGCAGGAAAATGAAGCTGTAATCAATGCAGAATTAATTGGCGCTCAGGGTAAACCTCAGAACATTGACGGGTACTACAAAACAGATACGTACAAAACGTATGCAGCCATGAGACCAAGCACTGTTTTAAATGAAATTATTGACGGAATCTAATTGTTAGAGCCACTATTAATGATACAAAAACCCGCAAATTGCGGGTTTTTTGATTTTGAGGACACATTAATAAACAGTATGATTCTTTTGTGATTTTTTAATATATTCACAGAGATCAAACTTATTATTATGAAAAACTCATTACTCATTGTATCAGCTGCCCTATTGGTTCTATCCTGTAATCAAAGTGCAAAAACAAATCAAAACAGCCCAGAAGCCCAACCGGAAAAAGTAAATACTGCTAATTTTGACTGGTTAGCCGGAAAATGGAAAAGATCAAACGAACAAGCCGGAAAAGAAACTTTTGAAAACTGGAACAAAATAAGTCCAACAGAATATTCGGGAATCGGATTTACGCTACAGAAAGGAGATACCATCAACCAGGAAACCATGAAACTTGTTAATCATAACGGAGAATGGAGTTTACTGGTTAAAACACCGGAGGAAAAACAACCTACTGAATTCAGAATGACGGAAATGAAAAACAATGAATTCGTATGTATCAATGATTCACTGGATTTCCCGAAACGAATTCAATATCAGTCAGAAGGAAAAAAATTAAAAGCCGTTATTTCCAATGAAAAAATGAAAATTCCTTTTGAATTTGAAAAATCAGAATAAGATATAAAAAGTTCTTTTTCTTAAATTTTAATCCGGCTAAAGCCCGATTCTCTTGAATATCAAGTCCGATTGATAAATATTTTCATCCATCTTTTAAATATATTTTACCTGATTGAATGGGCTAAAATCCATTTATACCGGGGTGTAAAACTGCCGGGGAAAATTAAAATCCATGATCTCAAACTCCATTATTTAGCGAGATCTTCAACAATCACTTTTCTATGCTCCCGTCCCCAATTGATCATTTCCTGAATGATATTCCCGAATGTGCGGCAGTATGCTGTAGGCTCATATTCTATTAAAACAGGAGTTTCAGGATATACCGTTCTTTTCACCAGTTTATTCAGTTCCATATCCTTCAGTTCCTTTGAAAGCATTCTTGTGGTAATTCCCGGGATACTCCTTTCAATTTCCCGGAAACGTCTGTTCCCGTTACAAAGTGAATTAATAACGGGAATCCTCCATTTTCCTCCAATAAAATAAAGCGTGTCCTGAAGGGCTCTGAGTTCTTCGGTCTGATCTCTTTCCATAGCTGATATACTCTGTTATATTGATATACTCTGTTATACTGATTACAAAAGTATACCAATTTGAAATAACTTTGTCAAAAAAATTTAGAAAATGAAAAAATTTAATAGCAAGCTGGCTGTTGTGACCGGCGGTAATAGCGGAATTGGTTATGCCGCAGCAAAAGAACTGATCTCAGAAGGGGCAAAAGTAATCATTACAGGAAGAAGAAAAGAAGCCGTGGAAAAAGCAGCTCAGGAACTTGGTGCTTTTCCGTTTATTGCAGATCAGTCAAGTCTTGATGATATCGATGCCCTGAAGCAGGAAATTGAAAATCAACATGGAAAAATTGATATTCTCTTTATCAATGCCGGAATCACAGGAAGCCTGGGCAGCATTGAAGGCATGAGTACCGAAAATTTTGACCAGGTGATGAACATCAACTTCAGAGGAGCTTATTTTACTTTAAGCAAACTTATTCCGATCCTTCATGACGGAGCTTCCGTGGTGATTCTGTCTTCTATTGTGGCTTCTACCTATAAACCGAACAGCTCCGTTTATCAGGCCAGTAAAGCAGCTTTAAATTCTATCGCCAAAACTGCCGCCGCCGAACTCGCTCCCAGAAAAATAAGGGTGAATATGATAAGTCCCGGTCCTACGCAAACAGAGATCATGAATAAAGCCGGTCTTGATGAGGAAACCCTTAAAGGACTTACGGATCATCTGATCAGTGAAATCCCTTTAAAGAAAATGGGAGCCGCTGAAGATATAGCCAGACTCGTCGTTTATCTTTCGGATCATACTGTTTCAAGCTTTATTACCGGAACAGAAATCATTGCAGACGGAGGAATGGTTCTATAGAAACCTGAAAATAATATTGCCTTTCAGGACTTTGATGACAGCCTTTTCCGTTTGCATCTGTCTGTTCAGTCTATTCATGCCGGTGATTATCTTGCCGGCATTTTTTTATACAATCAACCCTTAGTTCATCGCCAGGATATTTTCTTCCGGATATTCAGATCAGAAAAATACTGACTGACCTCTCAATTTGTCCGGTTCGGCAATTATTCCGTTTCACCATCGGCAATCACAGGCTATTTTTGGACTATAAAAATTTAAAAACCAAGTATTATGGATCCCGTTAAAAAGAGAAAAAATCCTTTTGCCATCGCCTTTCTGCTGATTTTAGGTATTTTCGGAGGATTACAGTTTCTGAATCAGCCTTTGGAAGGAAAACCTGTTACCAAACGTATTGAAGCGCCCCGGGAAGTTATTTCCATTCTGGAAAATTCGTGCTTCAGCTGCCATTCCAACGAACAGCATTTAAACTGGTATGATAAAATTGCACCTGTTGCATGGGCTGTGAACAAAGATGTGAACAGGGCCAGAGAGGTTCTGAACTTTTCAGAATGGAATTATTCCGCAGATGAACATCAGGGAAAAATGTACGCTATCCTGAATATGATGCAAAGCGGGAAAATGCCGCTTCATGAGTATACCCTCCTGCATCCTTCAGCTAAGATTACAGCAAAAGATATTGCAACCATTAAAAAATACACGCTTTCATTATCCTCAGTAACCCCATCAGTACAAAAAAAGGCTGAAATATCCTCAAATTCAACGGCTGTTCCAGTTCCTTCCACCACAAAATTTCCGGTTTCGCCCAATGGCGTACAGTACACTGATGATTTTAAAAACTGGAAAGTCATCAGTATGAGTACCCTTTTCGACCATTCTATCCGGGTGATTTATGGAAATGACATCGCCGTAAAAGCTGTAGAAACAGAAGATTTTCACCCCTGGCCGAATGGAAGTATCGTTGTAAAATCGGTTTGGAAACAACAGGAAATGCCGGACGGGGAGATCAGAGCCGGAGAATTTGTGAATGCCCAGTTTATGGTGAAAGATGCGAAGAAATATAAAGATACGGAAGGCTGGGGATTTGCCAAATTTTCAGGAAACAACCTCCATCCAACCGGAAAAACAGCTTCTTTTGCCAGAGAATCCTGTATCGCCTGCCATCGTCAGCTTGCCGAAAAAACAGGATACCTGTTTGATGTCCCGATGAAAGTAAATACCGAAAGATTAATCAAAAACCTTCAGAAATAATGAAAAAAATACTTCTCGTCCTTACTGCTGTATCTGCTTTATTCACAGCCTGTAAAATTGATGAACCGGATAAAGACCTGCAACGCACCGTATTCGATCAGGGAAATCTGAAATTCATTTCCACTTCACTGAACACGAAAAAAGAAACCGCTTCCGCCCTTTACGGAAATCAGGAAGCGCTGAAATCTCTGACTCAGGAAAGCAGCATTCCGGAGAAAGGTTCAGTACTGAAATTCGTCACCTGGAAATACCATGAAAATCCACAGTATACAGGAGGAACCATTACCGGTGAACTGCTGAGTGTGGAAACCCTTCAGGCTGATCAGGACGGGAAAATATCATATCAGTTTAAAGATCAGTCGGAAACAAAGAACGATCCCCCTGATAAGGAATCAAGAATACGATATCTCATGAGCTACAGGCCTGTATCAAGACCTTAAATCCATCGGTAATCCGGACCTGTTTCCGGGTTACTTTTTACTTTATCCCCGACAGCATATCCGCTGACTGATCAGATTATCATTAAAAAACATTAACTTTCTCCTCTGAAATCCGCAGTTTCATGCAACAGCAAAAAATACAAATTTCCCCGGCCGTTATCTGGATAAGTTCTCTCTTTCTGGGAATCTTATCGTCGGTTCCTCAGCTGGCTTCCCATGCATTCAACTGGAAGGAAGCCATCGTTAATTCTGCCCTTACAGCAGCATTTTCCGTTATGATGTGGTACCTCAACCTTTATATGCTGAACCGGAATGCAGGGAAAAGACAGCAAAATATTTCTTATTCAAGACTGATGGCTGTTCTGGCATTCGGGATGGTGGTTATGTTCGGGCTGGCCTGGATCCAGCAGCTTATTCTGTCTCATATCAATTTCGGACCGGTAATGCTGATGGTAGAAGTCAGGGGAATTCTGATCAATCTGGTCTGCTATATGTTTCTCACCCTTCTTCAGAACAATTATGCAGGACAGCAGGTTCAGCTTGAACTGGAAAAGGTGAAAAGTGACAATCTGGGTGCACAGTATGAACTTTTGAAACAGCAGATCAATCCCCATTTTCTATTCAACAGCCTGAATACTTTGAAGTCTATGGCAGAAACCAATGATCCGGAAACAGTTGATTTCATCATGAAGCTTTCGGATTTTTACAGATTTACCCTGGAAAGCAGAAAACTTGACCTGATTAGCCTCCGGGAAGAAATGAACACAATAGAAGCTTATCTTTTTCTTCAGAAAGCCCGCTTTGGAGAAGGCATTGTTTTCACCAACGGAATAAGAGAGGAGGATCTCAATACGCTTATTCCTCCTTTTACCTTGCAGCTTCTTGCCGAAAACTGTATCAAGCATAATATTGTATCACAGAGCAAACCGCTTCATATTAAAATATACAGTTCAGAGGACCGGATTATTATTGAAAATCCTGTTCAGCGTAAAAAGACCGTTGAAGATTCTTTAGGAGTAGGTCTGGACAATATTAAAATGCGCTACCAACATCTGCTGGCACAGGAAATAGAGATTGGCTCAGACGAAAAAATTTTTCAGATAAAACTACCATTGATCTATGAATATCATCATCATTGAAGACGAATTCCGGGCTGCCCAGTCTCTTCAGAAGCTTCTTTCTGATTTAAAACCCGATGCCAAAATTCTGGGGATATATGACAGTATTGAAAGCAGTACGGAGGCATTATCCCAAAACGTAAAACCCGATCTGATCTTCATGGATATCCAGCTTTCAGACGGACTCTCTTTTGAAATTTTTAAAAATGTAACCATTACCTGTCCGGTTATCTTCTGTACCGCCTTTGATCAGTATATGCTGGATGCTTTTAAAAGCAACGGAGTGGATTATGTTCTTAAACCTTTTTCCAGGGAAGATATAGCGGAGGCTTTAAGAAAAGTGGATGAGCTGAAAAAGTTCTTTACAAAGACCGGTCTTCCGGAGATTGAGTCTATTTTACAGAGGATCAGCCAGCCTGCAGGGAAAAGCAGCTTTCTGGTATTTAAAAACCAGAAATACACTACGATTCCTACGGAGAATATTGCTTACTTCTATATCCATAACGAGATTACCCATCTGGTTACTTTTGATAAAGAGCAGTTCCAGCTTTCGCAGCCGTTGGGACAGATTGCCGGGCAGGTCTCAGACAAGCAGTTTTTCAGGATCAACAGGCAATATCTGATCAATTTTAAAGCAATTAAGGAAATGGAGCATTATTTTCAGCGTAAAATCCTTGTCAGACTTACTATTGAAACCCCTGAAAATTTACTGATCAACAAAGAGAAAACCCATAGTTTTTTCACCTGGCTCGAAGACCGTTAGCCCTGTCAAAATTTACAGCCCTTAATTTTCCGGACTTACCGCAGATTTTGCCCGGCTGAGTCCTTTTTTCATTTTTCTGCGTTACATCACTGTCTATTTTTGGATTAAAATTAAATGATATGATATCCAAAAATCTGATCAGTACCGTTGTTTTTACAGCATTGATGTTCGCAGCCTCGGCTTTTGTACAGAAAGACAGAAACCCCCAAAAGGAAATGAAAGCTGCAGCAGAAAACAAAGGTTTTGCCGTTCTTGAACTTTTTACTTCCGAAGGCTGCTCAAGCTGTCCTCCGGCTGATGAACTGATGGGAAAGATCGAAAGGGAATACAGAGGCCAGCCCGTCTACATCCTCTCCTACCACGTTGACTACTGGAACCGCATGGGATGGAAAGACAGATTCAGCAGTGCCGAAAACACCCAAAGGCAACAGCAGTACAACCGCCTGCTGAAGTCACAGACCTATACCCCGCAGCTTATTATCAATGGAAAAACTGAATTGGTAGGATCAGACGCCAACACTATTATTCCTGAAATCCGGAAGTCTTTATCGGGATCCGGAAGCACTACCATCGCTTTATCGGCTTCCGTTTCTCAAAAAGATCTCACAGTACAGTACAAAACGGAAGAAACAGATCCTTCATCTGTTCTGCAAATCGCCCTGATCGAGAAAAAATCATTCACACAGGTGTCAAAAGGTGAAAATGAAGGCCGTTATTTACAGCATTGGCAGATCGTCCGTCAACAGCGCCAGATTTCCCTAAAGAATCATCCGGAAGGTACTTTACATTTTACAGTTCCTGATCATTACACCTCTGACCAATGGGAAGTCATCGGATTTGTACAACATCCTGGCACAGGGAAGATTACAGGAGCCAGCAAAGCTATTATTCAATAATCAAATACTACAACAATGAAAACAAAAACAACAAAAATCCTGTATTGGGCAGGAACTTTATTCATGTCATTATGGTTCGGAGCAAGCGGCTTTTTTGAACTTACTAAAAATCCCGTGGTATGGGATATTACAAAACAACTGGGTTATCCGGCTCATTTTATTTATATCCTCGGGGTTCTTAAACTGTGCGGCGTGCTGGTGCTTCTTGTTCCCAACCGTTTATTGAGGCTGAAAGAATGGGTTTTCGCAGGAATGTTCTTTGATGTCATCTTTGCCTTTTTCTCTAAAACTGCCGTACTTGGCCTTCATGCAACCTTTGATGCGGTTATCGCCTTCAGCATACTTTCCATGACCTATATTCTATTCAGAAGGTTATATACCACGGAACTGATATTTGGCGAAGCGTAGAGATCAAAAATTTAAATTAAAAAAGGAATTTTCCGGATGATCAGAAAGTTCCTTTTTATTTTTAATTAAGAGCCTGTTTAAGTTTTATTTGAAAAAAATGTATAGATGATTATCAATCCTTTGGTTTCTTTTAGATTTGTCGAACCTTTTGGGATTAAAAAATTTCCCACAGATTCCACAAATTTCACAGATGTTGGTGTATATTTTCTCGCGCAGATTTCACAGATGACGCTGATGATACAGTATACTTATCCATACGCTTAGACGAATCAACAAAGTTGATTCTATCCTTTGCTCCCTGAAGTCAACAATATCATTCATAAAACTCTGCGTGTAAAAAAACATCATCAGTACATCATCTTTGTTCCTGAAGAATATGATTGAGATAAAGATTTGAATGTTCTACAAAAATTAAATTTAACCAGGCTCTAAACTGCTTAGCCATAATTTTATTGTTTATTTACTGTTATTTTGAAGCAGGTTTAGTTCATAAAAGTTTCGGGAATCCATTCAAATGCCGGAGCTTTTTTCTTTGTAAATCCTAATCCCGGCCATGGAAGATGATAGGCAAAAGCTCTGGTTTTGGTTTCAGCAAGCTGTTGCAGAAGCTTTTTACGGGAGGCTGTAGCGATGTCCAGATCAGTATCGCCGGAGAATCCCCATTCCGGATGTGGAAAAAGAATAATATCGGAATGAATCAGATCTGCGATATACATTAATTTTTCAGCGCCTGAAGAAATGGTTGTAACGGTAAGCCCGGGAGTGTGTCCCGGCGCTGGCTGAAAACTGAAATGCTCAAACAGAACCTGGTTCATATCATAAAATTTAAGCTTCGGGCGGATGGTTTTCAGAATATTCTGAATAGGCGGAATGATCTGATTCAGGAATTCCGGCTCATTTTTAAGAAAACTGTTTTTAAAATCTTTTAAAGAGGCCTGGAGCCAGAAATCATGTTCTGTTTTGGAGATGTAAATATCTGCTTTGGGAAACACCAGGTTATTCTGCTTATCTACCACTCCGCCAATATGGTCCGGATGAGCGTGGGAAATGAAAACATCGGTAATATCCTCCGGTGAAAATCCGGCTTTCCGGAGGCTTTTCAGAAGAAACCCCGTCCTTTCATCAGCAAAGATCCCCATTCCGGCATCCAGCAGAACCAGTCTGTTTTTCGTTTTAACGAGCATCAGATTCATCGCCATATCAATATATTCATCGGAACGGAAATGATCTTTGAGAATGGCTTTCATTTCTGAAACATTACCTCTCGGGGCAAATGTATTCATATTGGTTTCATGAATGTAACCGTCGGTAAGAATATAAATATCGAGTTCACCAAGCTGTATTTTTTTATAACCGGAGAGATCTTCTCCCGAGGTTCCTGAAAAATTTCCGGACTGGCAAAAGCTCCGGAAAAAGGGATCAGACTGAATGTACCTGCCAGCAATCCGGTTTTTAAAAGTGTTCTTCTGTTCATATGGCCGCTGTTTGATTGATCAAAAAATCCGGAATCCTGTATTGTCTCAGGAATCCGGATCTTATCATTTTTTTAATTGTTTACCAGTTTCATTGAACCTTCGTTGTATCGTTCCCCTACATTCGGATATTTTTTAAGAAGAGCATCAACGGTTTCCAGATCAGACGGACTGAGATCAATATTCACGGCCTGAATATTTTCTTCAAGATATTTAATCCGTTTGGTTCCGGGAATCGGAATGATATCTTCTCCCTGATTCAGTACCCAGGCCAATGCCAGCTGAGTTCCTTTTACGCCTTTAGACTCAGCAAATTCATTGAATTCCCTGGCCAGATTTCTGTTATTTTCCAGATATTCTTCCTGATAACGGGGCAGTGACTTTCTGAAATCTTCATCGCCGAAATTCTGAACCTCACTGATATTGGCAAAAAGACCTCTTGCCAGTGGAGAATACGGAACAAGCGTTATTCCAAGCTCTCTGATCGTAGAAAGTATTTCTTTTTCCACATCTCTGCTAAGGATAGAGTATTCTGACTGCAAAGCTGTAATTGGGTGAACTTTGTGGGCTCTGCGGATAGACTCGGCAGAAGCTTCTGATAATCCCAGGTATTTCACTTTACCTTCTTTCACCAGTTCTGCCATAGCTCCTACGGTTTCTTCGACCGGAACATTGGGATCAATCCGGTGGGCATAATATAAATCAATCGTATCTATTTTCAGTCTCTGCAAGCTCTGATCCACAGCCTGTCTGATCCATTCCGGGGAACCATCGAAATATGTGCCCGGTGCACCGCTGTGGCTGGCTTTTCCGTCTTTGAACCTGAATCCGAATTTGGTAGCGATAAAGATCTTATCCCGGTTCGGAACCAAAACTTTTGAGATCAGCTTTTCATTTTCTCCATTGGCATACATATCGGCTGTATCCCAGAAGTTAACGCCCAGATCAAGAGCCTTATGAAGAGTACTGATGCTTTCCTGCTCATCAGCAGGTCCGTAAGCAAAACTCATTCCCATACATCCTAATCCAACTGCAGAAAGCTGCTCACCTGTGTTTCCTAATTTTCTAAATTTCATGATTGCTGTGATTTTAAATTTACAGGACAAAGTTAGAATAAGAATCCAACGGCAGGAATATAGAATTCAAACGAAGACTTATAAAATTCAAACAACCTCAGTTCGCACCGCATTGGGAGTCATTCCGGTTTGTCTTTTAAAATAATTGGTAAAATAAGCGGGTTCTTCAAATCCCAGCCCGTAAGCAATCTCCGAAATATTCCAGTCGGTATGCTTCAGCAGAGCATTGGCTTCCTGGATGATCCTTGAAGTGATCTGCTGGCTGGTTGTTCTTCCGGTCATTTCTTTAACGGACCGGTTCAGGGAATTTACATGGATGGAAAGATTCTGTGCATAATCATTGGGCGTTTTCAGTTTCAGAGAAGCATCCGGACTGTCAATAGGAAACTGTCTTTCCAGCAGTTCCATGAATAAAGAAGCAACCCGCTGTGAAGCATTCTGGTAGGGCTGAAAACTTTCTGCAGGATGCATTTTCATGGTTTCATGGATGAGAAGGTGAAGATAGGCGCGCAGCATATCGTACTTATGGATATAGTCTGTCTGAATTTCATTCATCATTTTGATATACAGCTCAGAGACGGTTTTCTGCTGATCTTCACTGATAAAGAAAACCGGTGTTCCGCCAATCCTGAACAGCTGAGAATCCTGAAGGTTCCCGATTCGGCTTCCGTTCTGGAGAAACTCTTCTGTAAACAGACAGAACCAGCCTGTCTGATATTCATCATCTGCCTCCCAGGAATAAGGAACCATTGGGTTTGAAAATAAAATCGCCGGCTGATCTATATAAATCCATTTGTCTGCATAATGCAGTTTCCCTTTTCCTATGATAAGTGAAATTTTATAATAATCCCTGCGGCTGTAAGGGCTTACCAATGAGCAGCTATCCCGTGAAAACACATTAAAATGACCAATTCCCGGAGCTATGATGCACCGTGATTCTTTGGAAATTTCATTCCGTTCATAAAATCCTTTTAAAGTTTCTTTAGATTCCATAGATCAAAATTATAAAATTCAAACAGATAAATGAGTGTCTGCTTTGTTAAAAAAACGAAAGGAAGTAATAATTGGGCTGGAAGATGGAAGCTGGGGGCTGGGTGTTATTTAGTTATCATTACCAAAGCAGCCAGCGTTCAACATAAAAATGACCGACTGACGCCGGCCAAAAAAATTTGAATATATAGTTGATAAGTTGATTGCTGTTTAATGATGATCGTGGTGACCATGCTTTTTATCTGCTTTGTATGCTTTGTACTTTTTATTCTTATACTTTTTGTCATTGTTTTTGTTACGGTTGTATACTGCTACAGGATTCTGACCTTTGTAATATTTATTTTTAAACTTCATGTACTTTTCACGGCCCATGATCCTTTCTATTTCGTAGTAGCGGTCCTCTCTCCACCGGTCAGGATGGCTTACGTAAACCCTGTTCCAGGAATCGTAGTTATCATATCTGTTGTTCAAAGAATTCAGCTGATTGACCTGTGCAACAGAAAGTAAAAGCTCTGTGGCTACCGTCTGCCAGTTGATATCGCTGATGCTTCTCCGGTAATCGTTGTAATAATCTGACTGTGCAAAGCTCAGGCTGAATGTACCTGTAAGCAATACTGCAATTAATATTTTTTTCATTTCACTTCATTTTTAAATTAGTGTTTTAATTTTTTCAATTAAAATGCCAAATAATTGAGACCGACTCACAATCTTTGTTAAAAATACGCTAAACCTCTGATAATCTTTCATATATTTTTTATATTTATATCAAATCATTAAGATTCCTTTTATGGAGATTATTGTTATCATAGTACTCATTCTTCTGAATGGAATTTTTTCCATGTCGGAGATGGCGTTGGTTTCTTCAAAAGGGTTTAAGCTTAAAAACGAAAAGAAAAAAGGAAACAGGAATGCTAAAAAAGCCCTCCAGCTTTCCGAAAATCCGAACCGTTTTCTATCTACGGTTCAGATTGGCATTACGCTGATCGGGATTCTCCTTGGGATTTTTTCGGGCGACCGCCTCACTTCCGATCTGGCAGCCTATATTGCTCAGTTTGACAGTTTCTCAGATTATTCAAGAGGAATGGCCTCTTTTATTATTGTGGCAGTTATTACTTTTCTTTCGATTGTTTTCGGAGAGCTGATTCCCAAAAGGCTGGGACTGAAATTTCCGGAGAAGACCGCCCTTATTATTGCCAGACCTATGTACTGGTTGTCTATGATTGCATCACCTTTCGTATGGCTGTTAACCA
Source organism: Chryseobacterium sp. (assembly GCA_031277615.1). Taxonomy (GTDB): domain Bacteria; phylum Bacteroidota; class Bacteroidia; order Flavobacteriales; family Weeksellaceae; genus Chryseobacterium. Next base: position 33,611 of record JAITMC010000020.1, read on the forward strand.
TTACCAATGAAAGTATTCTGAAACTTTTCGGCATCAGGAGTGACGAAAAAGAGCTGGTAACGGAAGAGGAAATAAAATCAATCATCCGGGAAGGAAAAGAAGGTGGAATCATTGAAGAAAAAGAGCATGATGTGCTGAGGAATGCTTTTGAGCTCGGTGACCGTAAGGTAAGTTCTGTTGCCACCCACCGCTCGAAGATAATTGCTGTAGATGCCGATGATGATTATGAAACGGTAAAAGAAAAGATCAGGAACAGCTCGTTTTCCACGTATCCGGTTACCGATAAAAATAACCTTGATCACATTATAGGCATTGTCAGAATGCGGGACCTTTTTGATATGGATCCGCTTCATTTCAACCTTCGGGAACATATAAGAAAAGCTGTTTTTGTAAGTGAAAATTCTTTTATTTATCCTATGATGGAAAGCTTTCAGAACCGCAAATCTCATATGGCCGTTATCATCGATGAATACGGAACCACAAAAGGGATCATCACCCTGAACGATATCCTGGATGATCTTATCGGAAATATTCCTGACGGGTCTGATGATGAAAGAGAAATCAGCAGACGGGATGAAAATTCATGGCTGATTGATGGAAAATGCCCGTTGTATGATTTTAAGAAGTATTTCAAAATTGAACTTGATGAAGAGATTGAAAAACATTTCATCAGTGTTTCAGGGCTGTTCATTTTTGGCAGAGACAAGGTTCCGAAAACCGGAGACAAGGTACAGATCGGAAATCTTATACTGGAGATTGTAGACAAAGATGGAAACAGAATTGATAAAATCCTGGCCACCAGAATCAAAATATGATTTAACAACAAATCTCCAATACAACATTGAAATACACAGTATAGTCTCCTAATTTTTGTTAAGTTTTCTAAAATACCACTTTTATATAAGATAAATTTGTAATTTTAAAGGAGAGAATATTCAAAAAGCACTCTGAAGTCATTTATTAACTCAATAAATCTTTAATCATTATGGAAAATATAAGGTTTGAAATATCTCCGTATCAGGATGAACTGCAGCTATTGATTGATGGAAATAAAGCGGGATATATGTCGATTGAAATTGACGGAAGGCTGATGATCGTATATTACACCAAACTTGACGAGGAACGGGAAGGTCAGGGATATGCCAAAATGCTTTTAGACGAACTGGTTCGCTATGCGGAAGAAAAAGATCTTCTGGTAGACCCTGAATGTGATTTCGTCCGCCAGCAGTTTGAAAATCATCCCAGAAGATATAAAGGGATCTGGCATGCCTGATTCAGTCTTTCCACCAGGTCCTGAACAGGTTTTCATTACTGTTTAAATCTACCACTTCCCCGATCATTGGGGTAAGGATGCTAAGTCCTTTTTCTTTTCCTAAACCGGTCACCATCTCAAGCGGCTCATTCCACGGATGCAATGCCAGTGCAAATTTTGAGGAATGAACGGGGATTATCTGTTGAGCCTGCAGGTCTGTAGCCGCCTGAATAACATCTTCAGGGAGCGCATGAATGTATTTCCAGGCTTTGTCGTATTGTCCGTTTTCGAGAACTGCAAAATCAAAAGGACCGAACTGATCCCCGATTTCTTTAAAATGGGTATCATAACCGCTGTCGCCTCCTAAAAATATTTTCTTTGAAGGGGTTTCCAATACATAGGAAGTCCATAGGGTATTGTTCTGTTTAATTTTTCTGCCGGAAAAGTGTCTTGCCGGTGTAAAGGTGATCCTGATGTTGTTTTTAAGGATAACTTCTGTCCCCCATTCCTCTTCAATCAATTGATTTTCACTATACCCCCAACGTTCCAGATGCGCTCCGGCTCCTAATGGTACAATAGCCCTACCAGTGCGGTTTCTGATTGATTTTACCGTAGGATAATCCAGATGATCAAAATGGTCATGGGTAATCACCAGATAATCCAAAGCAGGCATATCCTCAGGGCTGAAAATATCTGATCCTTCAAATGCTTTGTTAAAATATTTAAACGGTGAACCATACAGACTCAACACAGGATCTACCAAAAAGGAAACGCCGTCTGTCTGAAGGTAATAGGATGAATGCCCCAACCAGATCAGTACATCCTTTTCTTTCGGTATGCTTTTAAGATCAGTATGAACGGAAGGGATTGCTTTTAAAGGCTTCAACAACGGATCTTTTTTACCCAGAAAAAAATCGTAGGTTACCTGCATCATTCCATAGCCTTCCGCTACGGCCGGAGTATGGTTAATGTTTTGAAATTTTCCGTTTTTATATCTTTTTGACTGCTTAATACGCTCAAGCCTTTTGCCCTTCGGCGTAGCTCCAAATGCAGGCATATTCATCACCAGAAAATAAATGGTGATCAGCATGAGTCCGGCAATAATCCAATAAATCATCTGTAGTAAAATAATATTCAAAGGTATTGACTTTTGCTTTTACATGAAAATATGGTTACTCACTACGCTTAAATTATAAGATCAGACAATCGTAATGACCAAAAGAAAATTTTTACAGGCATAAAGCTTTCATATCTTCAGCAAAGGAACAAACCAAAATTATGATTCCATAAAAGCTGTTGAAACATCATAAAGTCTCTTTTATCAGTATCTTTTTAACTTAATTTATAATGTATTCTGAATAATTTATTATTATTTTAAAGCATAATACCTTCAAACTTTCTAACTTAGCAGATTGAAAAAAATTCAAAACACATTGAAAAATTATTCGATCATTCTTGCAGCTTTGGTAATGTCATCATGCGCTTCTACCAGAAGACATAATGAGCAAAGGGCTACATGCATTCCTCCTGAAAAACTGAAAGAGGATGTGGATTATGCCTACTCCAAACTGCAAAAAATGCATCCGCAGCTTTATTGGTATATTTCCAAAAAGGAACTTGATCATAAATTTGACAGTCTTAAACAGACTTTCGATGAGCCTTTAACACCTCTTCAGTTTTATTTTAAGCTGCAGCCTGTAATTGCCGATATCCGCGAAGGACATCTTGCTTTAAGAGTTCCCAGAAAGAAATTTACCAAAAGGGAAATCAAAAAGCTGGAACACAAAAAAGGAATGTTCAGCCGTTTTGAATATTATGTACAGGGAAACCACCTGTTCATTGTTGAGAATAAAGATTCCATAGAAGGGATACAGCCCGGAACCGAAGTTTTATCCATCAATGGGATTCCTGTAGCCGAGTACATGAAAAAATACAGGGAGCTGATCAGCAGTGACGGCTACAATATGACTTTTCAGTCTTATTTTTTAAAGGATGTATTTTTTAATTTTTATACCGCAGAAAACGGATTTGCAGACCGTGCTTCCATAGAAACACTTTATAAAGGAAAGAAGCATACTTATATCTTACACCGGGAAAACAAAACCGAGACTGATCTGGAAAAGGATAAAGAACAGGAAAAACGCACTCCCGAAAGAAAGGTTAACGATTATGTTGCCTTCAGCAATTCCTATAACCGGAATTTTAAATTTCTGGACCAGGACAGCACAACCGCGTATATGAAGATCAAAAGTTTTTCACGCGATCATTCAGAACAGTTTTACAAGGAGGCATTTGCCAAAATAAAAAATGCAAAAACAAAGTATCTCATTATTGATGTCCGCAATAATTACGGAGGTTCCCTTCAGGAAATCAATAATCTGTATTCCTATCTTGCTCCGGAACCCTTTGTTCTGATCAAGCCGTCACAGCTTACCTCCAGACTTTCGCCGCTAAGAACCAACTATTTCAGGAAAAGCAGTGCCTTTCAGTATGCATTTAAAAGTCTCGCCTACCCTACTTATGTCTTTTCCCAGACCTTCAGTACTTATAAAAAGGATGGAAAGGTATATTATAAAATGAAAGCCGACAAACCTACACAACCCAATAAGGACGCTTTCCACGGAAAAGTTTTTGTACTGATCAACGGAGGAAGCTTTTCAGCCTCTTCCATCATTACTGCCAAGCTTCAATATGATAAAAGAGCAATTCTTGTAGGGGAAGAAACCGGAGGAGCCAATGACGGAACGGTTGCAGGATTTTACTCCTATCAGAAGCTGCCCAATTCCAAAATTAATCTTCCGATCGGCCTTCTTCTAGTACAGCCGAATATTGATTTCATGAATACCCGAAGAGGGGTTATTCCTGACGTTACGATTCCGGACAGCATGCAGGATGTTATTGATAAAAAAGATCCGCAGCTGGAGTGGGTGAAAAATGAAATCGCAAAGGATAAGAAGCATCAATAGTTTTCGGTATCGGCGGGCTTTCAGCCCGCCGATACCGAAAACTTCCAGCATAATCCGATATTAATACAAAAATCCGGCAGAAAATTTTCTGCCGGATCCTCTTTTAAGAATACTGATTTTTATTCTACAATGATTTTTTTGGTGATAGCAGCACTTCCTTCAGAAGTAATTTTTACCAGGTAAATTCCTTTATGAGTGTTTCCGATATTCACTTTATTTGTACCTTTACCTAATTTCTGAGCGGTTTTGATGAGCCTTCCAGACATATCATACATTTCAAAAGAAGTATTATTTTTATTGTTTTCTATGGTAAATACTCCATTTTTAACAGGGTTTGGATAAATCCTGAATGAATCTTCAGCTCTTATGGTTTCTTTTACCGCCAATACTCCGTCGCCTATTCCCACACCGTACCATGCTTTTACGTTTTGCTGCTGTTCATTACTAGAAGCTCCGTAAAGATCGGTTACCGCTTGTTTTGTAGCATTATAGGCATCCAGATAAGTGGTATTCGGAGTCATGTACTGGTGTAAAGCTCTGTAAATAATTTTTTCTGCTTTTTCAATGGTAATTCCGGTTACATTATAGGCGTTACCGATATCGTTGGTTCCGGAGCCTCCCTGTGAAAGAAGGTAGAACCAGTAGTTCCCTACGCCGCTGTTGGTATGCACCCCTCCGCGGTCGTTATCTTCACTTGGATTGTCTGTGCTGGCCCAGTGGGTTCCGTTATAAGTATCCGGCTGAGGCCCGGGATCTACGTTATTGGGATCAGACATACTTCTCATGTAAGGACTTGGAGACGGATTCAGGATAGAAGAGGTCGGGATTCCTTCCCCGATGGTCCAGTTCGGGTTGCTTCCTGAATAAAACTCAATAGCTGTTCCCAACATATCGGCAATTGATTCATTAATGGCCCCTGACTCGCCTTCATAATTTAAACCTCCAAGACCGTTTCTTCCGATGATCAGGTGGGAATATTCATGTCCGGCTACATCTATTCCCACTACAGGATTGGTAATGGTAAAGATTCCGCCAAACAGAGTTCCGTTTCCGTAAAGCATGCAAACAATTCCGCCATATAAGGGAGTATCCAGTGCCGCAGCATTTGCTCCTCCTGTAAATCCGCCGAAATCGAAGTTATAATAATTGTCTATCTGGGCGCCGTTACCGTCAAAGCTGTTTCTGTTATGCCGGGTCATATAATAATCATATGCATTTTTCATTCCCCAATGAACTTCTACAGCTGGTTTTGTATCGTCTGCAGTATAGTTTGCTTCAGGGCTGATATATTCCTCCACACTGATGATTCCTCCGTTTACCGTATCGATATCCAGGTTGGTCCCATTTCTCGTATGGATATTTCGGGCATTGTCTTTCAGCCTGTATTGGCTGTTGTAAGAATCTACAGTAATCGACTGGGTCCCTTTATAGTATGTTGCACTCTGGGATGGCGTGTCAGCATCATGCACTCTGGAAATTTTCTTGACCACTTTTCCGGAAACATTATCTATATAATAAGTATATGCTTTCAGGGGTTTCACAGACAGGGCTTCTACTTTTGAAGTATGATAAAGTGATGCCTTACGCCCGTTATTTACTTTTGTAATGACTTCTTCAATATTGGAAATGGTAACTTTTCCTTTAGGCTGAAGATCAGAAAGGATAACGGTTCTTATTTTCTGTAAAGTAGGCTGCTGTTTCGGAGCAAGATTAATGTCGGTAATAATCTCACCGTTTACATAGATCAGTCTTCCGTCTTTTTCGTGAAGCAGGATCATGTCATCCATGACTTTTACTCCCTTGTAGTAATGTTCATATACGGAATGAATGATTCCCAGTTCATCTTTGTTCTTTTTCAGAAAACGGTAGGAATGATCGCTTCCCGTTCCCAGCAATTCTCCTAAATGATTGGCCAGGAAATCCGAAGTGATATCCCTTCCGCTGAAACTGGCACTGAAATTCCCCATCGCCGATGTAGCGGAGACCTTTGGAAAATCTTTTACGGATGTTTCAGAGCCTGGTCTGCTTTGGGCCTGTACTAAAGTAAAAGAAGTGAAACCTGTAGCCAGGACAAACGTCAAAGCCTTGGCAAGAGTAGTCATTTTTTTCATAGATTCTATATTAATGGTATTTCACAGTTAGTAGATAAAATATAAAAATGTTACATTATTTCTAATATTTAACACTTATTAACTTGAATAAATAACTTAAACACTCATTTTAACTAATATTAATTGAGTTTATAAATGAAAAAATATGAATAAAAAAGCAGGACTTTTAAGCTGGAGTCTTCAAGCCTTAATTTTTATGCTGTGTTTACATATGATTCTGTTTTAATGTTTATTGAGATGAATTGTTTTTGAAATAAAAAAACCCGACAGAACGTATTCTGCCGGATCTCATACTGTGTTTTTTTTAAGTTTTTGCCTTGCAGCAATCCCTATTAGGGCGTTTGTACGAAATAATTTTTTAATAAGTAAATTCTATTCTGAACCAATGCCTTTTAAACGGAACAGATGTACCAGGTACTTCCCGTTTTCACAGTTAGTAGAAAAAAGATAAAAATGTTACACTTTTTTTTCATAAAAAATCATTTTTTTTAATAAAACCAGGATTCATGATATTTTGACGTTCCTTATGTAGTTATCGAAATCAGCAGATAAGATCTGTTTCTACTGAAAAATCCCCTGGCAGAATTTTCTGTCGGGGGACTTTCTCAATTAACCAGTAGGTCTGTTTATTCTACAATGAGTTTCTTTGAAGAAATTTGTTCTCCGTTTGAAATAATCTTCAGCAGATAAACACCTTTCTGAGAAGTATTCATATTGATTTTATGGGATCCTTTCTTCAGTTTTTCGGTTTCATTGATTTTTCTTCCTGCAGTATCATAAACCTCAATGGTTACTTCATTTTTCGGATTTTCAATAGTAAACACACCATTTTTAACAGGATTCGGGTAGATGTTGAATTGCTCTTCCGGACGAGCCGACTCGTGGGTTGCCAGCACTCCGGTACCGATTCCTACTCCATACCAGGCTTTTACATTCTGAAGCTGTTCATTTCCTGAAGCTCCATATAAATCTGTTACGGCTTGTTTGGTTGCATTATAGGCATCCATGTAGGTGCTGTTTGGCGTTAAATAAGTAGTCAGTGTTTTATAAGCAATTTTTTCTGCTTTAGCTAGTGTAATTCCGGTTACGTCGTAAAGATTTCCAATATCATTGGTCCCGGAACCTCCCTGTGAAAGTAAATAGAACCAGTAGTTTCCTACTCCACTGTTGGTATGAACTCCTCCATGGTCATTATCAGCTGTAGGATTTGCCGTACTGGCCCAATAGGTTCCGCTATAGGTATCCGGTTGTTTTCCAATGGCGGAGTTTGCACTGTTTGGGTTAGACATACTTCTCAGGTAGCCTGGAGCAACATTTAAAATCCCTTCCCCCATCGTCCAGTTGGCGGAAGACGGAGCACCATAAAATTCGATGGATGTACCCAATATATCGGCAAAAGACTCATTCAGTGCACCTGACTCCGATTGATAATTAAGACCTCCTGTACCATTTCTGTCAATAATCATATGAGAGTATTCATGTCCTCCTACATCAATTGCGGCCATAGTATTAGTGGCTCCGGGAGAGCTGGGAAGATTTCCGTTTCCGAATGCCATAAACTGCATCCCGTTACTTAGCTTTACAGCTGTTGCATTAAAGCCATAGCCGGCAGGAAGCGAAGGATTTAATTTTGAAAAGTCCATATTATAATAACTGGATATTGCGGCACCATTTCCATCAAAACTGTTTCTGTTGAACTTATTCAAATAATAATCATAGGATGATTTAATTGCCCAGTGCACTTCTACGGGAGCTTTTGTTTCAGCTGCAGTAAAGTTGGCTGTAGTGTTGGTATACTCTGTAGCTCCGGCTAAAATAATATACCCGTTAGGATCCACTCCTATTGATCCCGTTATACCCGTAGCATTCATTGTACGGATCTTTCGGGCATTATCCATCAGCCTGTACCCACCATTATAAGAATCTACTGTTACAGATTGATTTCCTTTGTAATAAGTAGCACTTGTAGACGGTGTATCCACATGATGAAGCTGTGACAGCTCTTTTACAATTTTTTGGGTTGAATGATCGATATAATAGACTTTGGAAAATAGAGATTTCAGAGAAGAGGCGCCTATCATAATGGTACTGTACAATCTGATCCCTCTTCCATCATACACTTTAGCCATTACATTTTCAGCTTCTCCGAAGATGATCTCTTCAACAGGCAGGTCTACTGTTGCTGAAATAATGCTTTTGGCATCCTGAACGGATAATGCGGAAGATACATTGGCTGTAATATCACGGATAAATTCACCATTAATATACGTAATCATTCCGTTTTTTTCATGAATAGAGACGATATCATCCATTACCTTAGTTCCTTTAAAATAATGCTGATAAACAGAGTGTTTTATTCCTAATTCATCGGTTTCGGATTTTAACAGCTGAAAGGTATGGCTGCTGTCTCCCCCAAGCCATTCTCCTAAATGACTGATCAGAAAGTCTGAAGGAATATTCTGCCCGTTAAAAAAAGCATTAAACGTTCCCATTGGAGAGGTTACGGAAAACTTCGGAAAGTCGCGGACAGAAAGTTCCGGCTTTTCTTTGTTCTGTGCGTGGGTAAGCACACACGAAACGGTTCCCATTGTCATACTTACCGTTAAAACCTTAACAAGAATAGTAATTTTTTTCATAATACCTTATAATTTTCCACAGTTAGTAGGAAAAATTAAAAATTGTTACGAATAAATCATTTTTTACTTTAATTCATTCTATCTAAGGCTTTCTGAAGTTCATTCAGATCAATAAAATCAAGCAGGGCTCCTGCAATGATGAAAATAAAAAGAACTACCGTCAAAAATAATATGATGAACAGATATACGGATACAAACCAAATAACCGTATTCAGGATATTTCCTCTGATTCCGAATTTGTTCATGAAAAACTTCTGGGAACGCTCAAACCACGAAATTTTCTTCCGTTCCGGTACTGCTTCCACTTCAATCCCATTCAGTTCATCAACCAGGCGCACCACATCCTTTATATATCTTCCGTACATATAGTAAATCCAGTATTTGACAATAAACCATACCAAAAGCAGTGTAATCATAAAACTGATCCCGAAAATGGCAAGGTTGTACTTCATTTCAAAATGAAAGTTGATGGTAATCAATGACAAAAGGAATGCAAGCGGAATATAGGAAATATAGTAAGCAATGTAGATTTCTTTCGATATTAAAAGCTGTGTTTTAAGGTTAAATAAGTCATAGTTGGTATTGATGCTTTGTTTACAGAGCATTTTATAAAGCTTCAGAAAGCGGGAATAGAAATACACAATCAAAGCTAATGTCAGAACAACAACAAAAGCTGATATGATTTTGATATTGGCATCTTTGGCAGCAAACGGAAAACCCGACATCAACATGGGCAGGGTGATGATCATCAGCCAAAACTCTGTTTCCATATTGAGTTTGAGCATCTGTAACGGAGAGTGGATTTCCTTCTGTTTTTCAAGGGAAACCTCAGGCAGATCATCTCCGGTATCTTTGTTCCAAAGTTCTTTAAAATTCTCTAACTCCATTTATATGTGTTTAAATTTGTGTTCTTTTTTTGTCTATAATGTCTTTAAGTTTTGTTTTGGCCCTGTTCATCTTTACTCTTGCATTCACTTCCGTTATTCCCAGCTGCCTGGCAATTTCCTTCCCCGGAAAATCTTCCAGAAAGTAAAAAATAAGGGCTTTATCGATTGGGCTGAGCTGGTGAATGGCTTCATACATCAGTTTCATATTGCGGTCATCCGTATCATTGTAAGACTCCTGTTGAACGGCAAGGTTTTCTATTTGTTGATTTTGTATAAAACTACGTTTTTTTTCGCTTCGGAGAAATACGATGGCTGTATTTAGTGCAGTTCTGTACAGCCAGGTAGAAAAGTCGCTTTTTCCCTGGAAATCATTATACGACTTCCAGGCCTGGTAAATGATCTCCTGATAAAGATCATTTTGATCATCCTGATTATCCATGTACATCTTGGAAATCTTGAAGATAACACCTTTATGTTTCTCAATTTTTTCCAAAAATTCATTTTCCATTGAAGACATTGGCAAAAATCTGCACCTATAACAACGTTTCTTTCAAAACGTCGCGTTTTTTATTAAAAATAACTATAAAACTCACGGATTAATGTACAAAATCCTCAAAAAACTGAGAAATTTATTGAGGATTTTTATTTTATGTTAAATTAACAGTTTAAAAGTGCATCAGAAAATATAATCTGTACTCAGAAAATTTGAATCATGATCCCTGACGATCGTATTGAGCAGTTCTTTGTTGGAATCGGTGAGTTTTGCAGCTACCAGAGACCGGATTGAAAAAGAACGGAGCGCATCAAAAACAGAAAGTGTTCCTTCCGCACTGTCTTTTCTTCCGGTAAAAGGAAAAACATCCGGACCTCGCTGTGCCTGGCAATTGATATTAACACGGCTTACCAGATTCACAAAAGGATCGATCAACCGGGCTACTTCCTCTGGATCTTCACTGAAAATACTGACCTGCATCCCGTGCGAAGCATTCACCTGATACTCTATAGGCTCTTCAATTTTATCAAAAGGAACAACAGGAATTACAGGGCCAAACTGTTCTTCATGATAAAGTTTCATACTGCTGTCTACCGGATAAACCACAGCAGGAAATACAAAAGAAGCTTCCGTATGCCCGCCGTTCTCATTTAAAACAGCAGCTCCCTTAGACAGGGCATCTTCAATACATTCCTGAAGATACGGTGGCTTATTAACTTCCGGGAGAGGAGTAACTTTTACTCCGTTTTCCCACGGCAGACCGGGCTTTAATGCAGAAACAGCAGCACTTAATCTTTGGGTAAACTCCGCAGCAATTTCTTTCTGTACAAATAGTAATTTCAATGCCGTGCAACGTTGCCCGTTAAATGAAAGAGCTCCTAAAATACATTCGCTCACCGCTACATCCAGATTCGCATTTTTCGTAACAATTGCTGCATTTTTGGCATCCAGGCTCAGAATAGCACGCAGGCGGTTTACTTTAGGATGTAGTTTTTTCAGGCTGTTGGCCACTTTACTGGAACCGATGAAGGCCAGAACATTTACTTTTCCGCTTTCCATAATCGGGGTAATGATCTCTGAGCCTTTTCCGTACAATGTATTTACTGTGCCTTTCGGGAAAGCTTCTTTAAATGCACTCAGCAGCGGATAATGGGCAAGAACTCCATGTTTGGGAAGCTTGAACAGAATCGTATTGCCCATGATCAGGGCAGGAATAAGGGTGGTAAAAATTTCATTTAATGGATAATTGAAAGGCCCCATACTCAGAACGACTCCCAGCGGAGCTCTCCTGATCTGGGCAATGGTTCCTTCTGCCTGCTGAAACCGTGAGGATTCCCGGTCCAGATCTTTCAGCGCATCAATGGTCTGATTAATATAATCAATGGTCCTGTCAAATTCTTTTGCAGAATCCGCCAGGGTTTTGCCGATCTCCCACATCAGCAGCATGATGATGAGATCCCGCTGCTGAATCATCAGATAAACAAACTTCTGCATACATTTTATACGGCCTTCCACAGACATGGTTGGCCATTCTCCAAGACCGTTGTCATAAGCTTTTACACAAGCTTCAAGAACTTCCATGGCTTCTGCCGGGCCAATATTGGGAATACTGCCAAGCAGCTTTCTTTCGGGACCGTTTTCTGTAGGAATACATACCGGCGAATAAATATTCTGAACCTCTCCCTGCCATTCCACCAGTTCTCCGTTGAGAAGGTAAACCTTCTGATGGATTTCGGGAACTTTAAATTCTTCCGGAATCTCGTTTTCACTTTTAAAAATATTCTGAAATATCGCTTTGTTTTCTGAATCCATAGGTTTGTGATTAATCATTGATGCAATTTTTTGCAGAATAAAGGTAGAGGGAAAATTTGATTTCAGGAACAGCGGTTTAATAGATTTCCTCTATTGACGAACTGTTTGAATGAAAATTAATGCCTGCTACTGAAAAAAAGGATAATTTTGCAGCAAAAATAAATTTCAATGTTTTCAAAAGTAATATTCAGTGCCCTATTCCTTTTATCAGCTGTTGGCTTCGCTCAAAACACCAAAGCGGCTAATACTGTTCTGATGCGGGGAGAAACTGTACGTACATACTCCAAATTACCGGCCGTTAATAAACCGGCTCCCAAGTTCACCCTTACGGATGTTGATATGAAAGATCAGACTTTAGACTCCTATAAAGGGAAATATGTGATTCTTAATATTTTCCCAAGTGTAGATACAGGTGTTTGCTCCGCTTCTGTACATCATTTCAATGAAGAGGCGGGAAATCTTCCCAACACGGTGGTTCTCTGTATCTCCAAAGATTTACCATTTGCCCAAAAGAGATTCTGTGGAGCGGAAGGTATTAAAAATGTAGTGATGCTTTCGGATTTCCGTTCCGATTTCGGATGGAATTATGGGGTAGAAATGATAGATTCTCCGATGAAAGGGCTTCTCAGCAGAGCTGTGGTGGTTATTGATCCTTCAGGAACCATTATTTATGAAGAGCAGGTACCGGATATTTCGCAGGAACCTAATTATGAAGCTGCTATTCAGGCGGTGAAAGGGTAAAGGATGGAAGCTGGATGAGGGAGGATGGAAGTTATGAACAGTCTATGGACTAAGGTACGAGCTTAGAAACTCGCACCGGCAATGAGCCTGGAAGCTCGCACCAGAGGCGTATTTTTTAGATAATTAAGTTTTTTATCTCTTTTTAATTAATAGATATACACGTCAATGAATTCAATATTTTGTGGAATTTTAAGAGAATCCCGTTTTCTTGTATATTCATGAAAGTTTAAGTTCTTCAACACATAATTTTTATCTGTATCCAGAATCCAGAAGTCTTTATCTGAAGTTTTCTGATAACTTAAATTATCATCAGATAACCGGCTTTTTATGACCTCCCTTTCAGCAATAATAAAATTCTCATAAGTATTTACTCTGAGAACCTTAGATGGAATTATAGCCGTTTTATCATCCCACCCTCCATCAGGAGCTATAAAAACATCACTTGAAGAATTTCTGTAAAGTTTATAACTACCTGTCAGATCTTTGGTAAAATCCTGTATCCCGGGCCCAAAAACAGGTAGAAAAGGAATTCTAATGTTCGAGCTTCTCATAACCCCAACGAATATGATGAGCAATACAATTGCTAAGAAGAAAAGTACTATTTTAAAAAATTTATTCACTTTTGATATTTCACTTTAATATTAAGCCTATTTTTCTTCTGAAAATAAAAACAATTTTTAAAAGGTTAAAAGTAAAGAAACTTTGTGATCAGAACAATAATGAATGGCAGGATCACTGGGATTAATTCAAAAAACCATAAGGAATCAAGAATTGGAAGCTTGGAACTTCAGGCCAGCAAGAGTTTTTATGGTCTGAGTTTTCTTTTCTTTTTGGTTGTTATTAAAATCACCCCGTTTTTTGCTTTTTCACCATATTGCTTCATAGCCTCTGCCAGTTTCAGACTATTAACACTTTCAACCGTTTCCGGTTTTAATGTTTGCAGTTCTTCCACAGAAATCATTTTATTATTAAGCAGAATCAAAGGCTTTTCTGCCTGTTTTGAAAGCGGTGCCCCCATCCTTAAAGGTATGGGTTTTCCAGAATCATCCAGTGAATGAGCCATTGTAACTCCTCCTATTTTTTCTGACGGCTTAATTTCTGCAGATTTTGCTTCCTGAGCAGGTAATGAGGTTAACATTCCGCCAACAGTCAATAATCCTAAAGCCAACTTTTTGGTGACGGAAAAACTCAGGTTTCGATCCAACTGATCTTCTCTGAATCTGCCACATCCATTTTCTGTGGACTCAAAACGGTTTAGCAGTTCTTCATCTGAGAAATCAGTAAAATCATAAACCATTTTAGAACAAACGGAACAGAGTTTTCCTTTTTCATCAGTTATCATATGATCCCAGTTCTCATGACAGGGTTTGGGTATTGTAATTTTCATTGTAGCTTTTTTATTAAAAAGATGCTGTACTGATGATATTTTTACACGCAAAGTTTTATGAACTATGCTGCTTATTTCAGGAGGCAAAGGACAGAATCAACTCCGTTGATTCATCGAAGCGTAGGGATAAGCTACCGCTTCATCAGCGACAAAATCGCATCACTTTGCCACTTAAAATAAAACGGAATGATTCATCAGCTTTGCGTTAGTCTTTTTAATCAAAAATTCCTGAATAAAATTTAAACAGACTCTAAGGTACGAGTTTGGAAACTCGCACCAGCAATGAGCCTGGAAACTCGCAGCAGCAAGATTTTTATGATTTGAGTTTTCTTTTCTTTTTGGTGGTTACTACTATAACGCCATTTTTAGCTTTCGGATTTGAAAACCTGGCATTTCCGGCTGCTTTATCAAGAACATTCACTGTTTTTACCATTTGGGGGTCTATGGCCCTGAGCTCCTGAAGACTGCTCACCTTTCCGTTAAGGATGCATAAAGGCTCTTCATAATTTTGCAGACTCATAGAAGCCCCTCCGAGCATTCTTTTCGTAAACGAACTGTCATGGGTTAACGGATGACCCACAACACCATGAAGCTTTTCTTCCGGCTTAGTTTCTTTAACATTAAAAGCAGAGGCAGGCACTACAGTAACCGAGCCTAACATCTTCTTATCTTTTAGCATACCGAATGCAAGCGGTACGATTTCATTTATTTCTGTATTTAAAGTATCCTTTGGCAGATCCTGCTGTGCCTGTACAGAAACCAAACCTCCGGTTGTGAGAATAAATCCTGCCGCCAGTTTCAGCAAAACGGAGTTTATAGAAGTATATTCCAGGTTTCTGTTCAGTTGGGATGCAGAAAAATTTCCGCAGATATCGTCGGCAGATTCAGAAAAGGTGTTGATAATTTCCTCATCGGAAGAAACGGTAAAATCTAAAACTGTTTTGGAGCAGACGGAACAGAATCTTCCTTTCTCATCAGGACTCATACGGTCCCAGTTTTCATGACAGGGTTTTGGAATGGTAATTTTCATTGGGTATCTTTTATTATAAAGATGCTGTGAAGTCGGAAAAGGTTGGAAAGGATATAATTTTTAAAAGACATTACTTGTGATTTTGTGAAGGAATTATGAAAATAATAGGAAGCCGGCTTATATTTTTTCAACTAATATTTTGCATATTTGTACAAAATATGATTATGCAAAAAGAAAAACAATGCAGCCTAAGAAAAAGAAAAGGCATTACGCAACAGCAAATCGCAGATATCATTGCAACAGATGTTTCCAACTATAGCAGAAAAGAATGCGGAGAAGTAAGGATTTTTCAGGATGAATGGAAAAAAATCGCTGGTTTTCTGGAGGTTCCTTTAGAGGATATTTATGAAGAAGAAGAAATTAAACAAATTAATAATTTTGATAATATCACCTCAAGCAATAGTTTTGGTGTAAATAATGGTATTTTAAATTTTAATGCTCCAGAATACCTTTTAGAAACACAGAAAGATCTGATAGATCTTTTGAAAAAGGAAAATCAAAGGCTAGAGGAAGAATTGAAAAAATATAAAAAATAAAACTTATAAGCCACTTACATTTTTTAAGTTTTATAGAAACTAATATAAAAACCCAGCAAAATTGCTGAGTTTTTTTGTTCGAGTTAACTGAATTAGTCAATATTTAATTTGTTTTAAAGTTATTCAATTGGATCATAACTGTTTAATTAAGTATTGACTAATTCATAGTAATAAAATCTGTGTCTCTGCTTTTTTCCAACAAAAACTAAGCTTCTCTCAACACTTCTCCATCTTTCAAAATCAAATATCCCTGTCCCACTTTTTCTGAAACTCTTAACAAATCATTCTCATCAAATTCCTGAGGAATATAGCATTTATCGTGGGCAAACAATCCGTAATGAATGGGAACGAGCTTTTTAGCATGCAAAAGATGAGCCGCCGCAAAGGCTTCTTTTAAATTAAGGGATGCCGGAACCGGGCTGTATTCCAGTCCGATGATTTCAAAATCCACGACCACTCCGTTTACCGGAAGGAAAGCATAGTCTATGTTTTGATTCTCTTTGCCCAGTTTCCAGAACTGGTTATGCCAGATGGTATCGCCGCCATGAAAGATTTTGGTATCTGCATCTTCCACAATCCATGAAGACTGAATTTCCCCTACGCCATCCATCGCGAAGACGGGTTTAAATGTAATGCCGTGCTCTGTAAAAGTTTCGTTCAGATTTAAAACAACCATCTCTACATTTCCGACAAGCTTTCTTACAAAAGGTTCAAGCTCTGAATAAACGATCAGTTTTCCATCCTCTTTCAGGCATTTCTGAATCACCCCTTTATCAAAATGGTCTAAATGCAAATGGGTAAACAGGATATAATCTGCCTGCACATAATCTGAAAACTGCATCAGCTGTTCAACGGCATCACCCAAAACAGGTTTGTAATAGGAAAAATCTTCTGCGGCATCGATTAAGATGGTTTTATGGTTGGAGTTTAATTGTATCCCGGCCCAGTTTAATTTCTGTATTTCCATATTTCTTTTTTCTACAAAGAAAGAGACTTATGGAGGGGGAAGCAATAAACAAAAGTTAATTAATGAGGGTTGGGAGATGGATGGATGATAGGTGAAGGGTGATGGAAGTTACTGCAGGTCTTTCATTATAATAATGGCTTCAACTCATGGATTATTTAGGGAGAACGTTTTTTTAGCCTCTAATGTTTTATTAGAAATCAGTTGTTGTTTTTAAAGGATCAGCTGATCCGTTTTCTGATCCTGCTTAATGAGATGGGTGTAATTCCGATATAGGAGGCCAGATATTTCAGGGGAATATGCCGGATGTAATGGGGTTTGTTTTTCAGCAGATATTCGTAAAGGTCCTGTGGGGTATTTTTCAGCAAAAGCATTTCACGCTTCATGGCAGCGTTCAGTTTCCTGCTCAGGTAATAGTTTTGTACAAAACGGCATTCGGGATTGATTTTAAACATTTCTTTTACTTCATCTAAAGTAATTTCCCAGGCAAGACCGCCGGTGATGGATTCATAAATGCCTTCAGAGCCTTTATTTCCTACGGTAAAAATATCACCGGGAAAATAGAATTCTGCACAGATTTCAGTATCAATATCCGAGGTACTGTTAATATAATATTTACGGACAAGCCCATCTTCAACAAGATAGGCTTTATCGTCCGGAAATATATTTTTCTTTGAAAATTCAACCTCAGCAAATTTTTCCCAAACAGGATCACCATCATCAACGTTCAGGTGTGAGAACAGTTTTTTATTAATATTGGCCAAGGTTAATTTTATTATCGTTTACAGTAAATTTTCATCTACAAAATTCGGAAGTGTTACCTTCAGATTCGGTTCTGCTTCCATTGCTCTTTTAATCGCGAAAACAGCACCTTCGTTTCTGGCCCAGCTTCTTCTTGAAATTCCGTTATTGACATCCCAGAACAGCATAGACTTCAGTCTTCGGCCGGCATCTTCGCTACCATCCAGCAGCATTCCGAAACCACCGTTGATTACTTCCCCCCAGCCTACTCCACCACCATTGTGAATGGATACCCAGGTCGCTCCGCGGAAACTGTCTCCGATTACATTGTGAATGGCCATATCTGCGGTAAACCTTGAACCGTCATAAATATTGGAAGTTTCCCTGTACGGTGAATCTGTTCCGGAAACATCGTGGTGATCTCTTCCCAATACCACAGGTCCGATTTCACCTTTACTGATGGTATTATTGAAGGCTTCAGCAATCTTCATTCTCCCTTCTGCATCGGCATACAGGATTCTGGCCTGAGAGCCTACCACCAGCTTATTTTCCTGAGCTCCTTTAATCCACTGGATGTTATCTTTCATCTGCTGTTGGATTTCTTCAGGAGAGTTTTTAACCATTTCTTCCAAAACAGCACAGGCAATATCATCCGTTTTCTGCAGATCTTCAGGTTTTCCGCTTGTACATACCCATCGGAACGGTCCGAAACCATAATCGAAACACATAGGCCCCATAATATCCTGAACATAGCTCGGATATCTGAATTCTCTTCCCAATGTCGGGTTTTCTGCCATTACATCTGCTCCGGCTCTGGATGCTTCCAGTAAAAATGCATTTCCGTAATCGAAGAAATATGTCCCTTTCTGAGTATGTTTATTGATGGCTGCCGCATGTCTTCTTAAAGTTTCCTGGACTTTTTCCCTGAACAATTCCGGTTCTTCCGCCATCATTTTGTTGGATTCCTCAAAAGTCTGTCCTACCGGATAATAGCCGCCGGCCCATGGATTATGAAGTGAGGTCTGATCTGATCCGATATCAATTCTTAAGTTAGCTTCATCAAATTTTTCCCATACCTCAACAATATTTCCAAGGTAAGCGAGGGAAACCGTTTCTTTGTTTTCCTGAGCTTTTTTCACTCTTTCTACCAGCTCGTCCAGATTTTCATGGATTTCGTTTACCCATTTCTGATCGTGTCGGATTTTTGTAATCTTTGGATTTACTTCCGCACATACTGTAACGCAACCCGCGATATTTCCGGCCTTTGGCTGAGCTCCGCTCATTCCTCCTAATCCGGAAGTGACAAAAAGCCCTCCTTTCGGCTCTTTTCCAATCTTTCTGAAGGCGTTCAGAACAGTGATTGTTGTTCCGTGAACAATTCCCTGCGGCCCGATATACATATAACTTCCAGCCGTCATCTGCCCGTATTGTGTTACTCCTAAGGCATTGAATTTCTCCCAGTCGTCCGGCTTTGAATAGTTTGGAATCATCATTCCGTTCGTCACCACCACTCTTGGTGCGTCTTTATGGGAAGGGAACAGTCCCATCGGATGCCCGGAATACATAACCAAAGTCTGCTCATCAGACATTTCCGACAGATATTTCATGGTGAGAAGGTACTGTGCCCAGTTGGAGAATACGGCACCATTTCCACCGTAAGTAATCAGTTCATGAGGATGCTGGGCAACTGCATAGTCCAGATTATTCTGAATCATCAGCATGATGGCTTTGGCCTGTTCGGATTTTCCCGGATAATCGTTGATAGCCCTTGCTTTCATTTCGTAATCCGGACGGAAACGATACATATAAATTCTTCCGTATTTTTCCAGTTCTTCTTTAAATTCCGGAAGTAATTCTGCATGAAACTGAGGTTCAAAATAACGCAATGCATTTTTTAAGGCCAGTTTCTTTTCTTCTTCGCCTAAAATTTCTTTACGCTTTGGTGCGTGGTTTATATTGGTTTCGTAAGGTTTTGGTTGTGGCAGTTGGCCTGGAATGCCCTGCTGAATCTGTTCTTGAAATGTCATAGTGCAGTTTAAAGTTCTATGTTTTGAATTCAACGTTTTTAAAGTTTAAAGATATTCAAATTAAGAAAAACAGGCAACTAATAAAGTGAAAAAGAGAAATGGTTATTGCACAAGACCTTGCTCTATGAAATATTACAAAGGAAAACTTAAAATATAACCTTAAACAACAAAGGCCGTTCAAAAAAATGAACGGCCTTTGTTTTATACCAATTTTTTAATTTTATTTTATCTTACAATAAGTTTTTCCGTCTGCATTTTATCTCCCTGCTGAATATTTACCATATACACTCCTTTCTGTAAACCTTTGGTAGAAATTGCTTTTCTGGATGTGGATTCTCTGGTATCTGAAAACACCAGCTTTCCTGACATATCAAACATTTTGATCTTTACTTCCTGAGAAGATTTATCGATATTCCCTACGAAAAACTCATCATAGGTAGGATTCGGGAATACAATATATTTAGTATTAGCCGTATTGGTTTCATGGGTTGCCAGAGCACAATCAGCGGGAACGGTAAAGTCTTCAACCTGGTCATTTCTCACGGCTTTATTTCCGGCAGAAGCATTCAGCCCAAGACCTCTTCTGGCAAATGTATTCCAGATCATGCATCTGTCAGCTCCGGCATTTCCTAATGAATCAGCCCGGATAATAGCATCCCTTCCGTCAATAAATGTAGGATTACAGTCCTGAAGCTTAAGTGCATCCATTACAATCTGCAAAGCTCTGGCATTTCCGGAGGTCGTACTGGCCAATACATCACTGTTGTAACCGTATCTTTCTATATACTGCCAGGTAAGATCCCACAGCATGGTAGCCCAGACAAATCCCATACCATGAGGAATAGAAACATTGTTTGAGTTCGTTCTTCCATACGTATAATTATTGACCGAAAAATCAGGAGAATATCTGGCAAGTCTGATACCTGGACCATTAGTGGATTCAATCATGACATATGTCCCCATTCCTCTTGCCAGAGCAGCATTATCTCCAGGCCTTGCCGTAAGCATTAAGGCAAAATAATCTGACCACCCCTCACCCATTTGTTCATTAGAAATATTAGGGTTAAGACACTCATACCCCTTGGCTGTTAAACGGTTTGAAATTCCATGTCCGTATTCATGCGCAACAACCCCATTATCTAAACTCGAGTGTTTAAATCCGGTAGTATTATCAAGACCCAGTGTAGCATTTATTACGGTTCCGGAATTAATCTGCCCCACCAGAAACTCTCCTTCCGTTTTTCCCATATCTAAAGAAGGAATCGTGATTTGATTGGTATAATTACCAAAATTCCCCCAATCAATAGATATGGGGCTAGTATATGTCGGAGAATATATTATTGCTCCCGTGGCACCGGCATTCTGTGCATTAAGAATTTTAAGACCATATTCACAACCTTCATCTTTTATAAGTGCTATTCTTCCTGACAAGCTGCCAGCTGCCATAGCTGTACAGGAATTATCTGATGTAGGAATAGCCAGGTCTCCGGTACTGATATTGTATGGTGAAGATGTTGAAAATGTAGAAACTTTAGGGCGATTTACCACATCGGGCGGAGCATTATAATGATATTTCGAAACCGGATTAGGATCTGTAGCTGTTGCTTTTCTTGGAAAAAGATACATCTGCATCCTTGGCGCTTCAACATTAGGAACTCCATTCTGTATATATTCATGTCCCGGACTAAAATTTGCATTACCTAAATCGGAACCGTCAAATGCTTCGGCATTCACGGCATCCCCACCTATTCCTCCACGATCAAAGTTATTGGTTTGAAAGTTTCTGGCTGACTCTGTAAATCCGAACCTGTAAAATATATCATGCATTTTGTTGTTCATATAGAACAGATTGGTAATACCTGCATCTCTATAAGTAAAGGGACTGTCATTACTTCCATCGGCAAAAGGGAAATCGAAATTCCGGGAATTCCCCCCATCCGGTGAATATCCTGGTGTATTTCTTCCATCCTGATCAGAATAAGCATATACATTATTCCCTCTGGTATTGGTATAATGATTGGTACCATCAGAATGCCATCCTTCCGGAGAAGTGGTCAGATCCCAAGGGTTAGTAACAAGTGAGCGTGATCCGAATGTGGGTGCTTCCAATGGTAAGGCAAAAACATTATAAGAAGCATTATCAGGTTGTAGCAGGTGTGCTTTTTTATTGACAGTATTCGTTTTCGCTTCGCAATGTTCTGTTATTTCAGAATATGACGTTAATTCTTCTATGGAGAATTTATCATCATCAGACGGATGGTCAAAGTTGCAGCTGAGGGTTGTATTGTTTTTACTGAGGATTTCCCCACTATCTGCTGCTGCAATCACATGCCAGACTGCGGAAGAATTTCTATCGGATACAAATATTTCTTTTGAAAGGATATAGATTCCGTTTTTTTCAAAATATACATCAGGCAGATAATTTATTTTGCGGATGGCTTTAAGTTCCAGCTTCTGCTTCAGAAAGTCTTCTGAAAATTTTTCCTGAGCTTTTTTCTGTACGGCAGTCACTATATTTCTGCTGAACTCATTTTTTTCAAAAATGATCTTTTCATCTTTAATGATCACTTTCCCTAATGCATTGTAGACTCTGCGTCCGTCATACGTCTGCTGTACATTAACAATGGTTACCCCCAGGCTTTTAGAAACATCCTCATTAAGGATCCTGACATCCGCCTTTTTATTTCCATTGTTCTTTTGGGTAAACTCTCCTTTTTTCTGGTAATAATCCTGAATAAGCCGGGTAGAATTTTGGGCACTTATTGTACCAAAAGCCAAAAGAAAGGCTACTGAAACAGGAACTAAAAATACTTTTTTATTCATATTCTATATTTTAGGTTTTCACTAAATTATAGATCGTGAAAATCAAAACCTTAAAAAAACAAATCAAAATTTAAAAATACCGTTATCTTGTATTTTCCGCAGATTTTAACTTTTTATTTTTAACATTTTTTCAAATTAAGCTTTATAAACTTCAGTTAAAACTTCTATATTCCAGAGTATTCCAGAAACAAAACCTTCATTATTTTTACGAAATACGGTACTGACGACTGAGTTTTTCAGATTAAAAATAAAAACCTCACTGAAATTCAGCAAGGTTATTTTATCCTGACATAAATAACGTTTAAGTTAATACATCATCATTTTCTTCTTCATGATCATCCTCATTATCGCTGAGGCTCCAATAATTATTTTCTTCATCTTCGGATCCTATTTCCTCCATTTCATCATCCTCTTCAGTGCCGGGAATGTCCAGCCCTTTATCTATTTTATCTTCGTCTTCCTCATTCAGGATTGGATTTCCGTCTCCGTCCAGCGGAATATGCTTTTCTTTGTTGAAAATATCTTCATTGGGATTATAATCCATCTGTTCCAATTTTCGGTTCTGTTCATTGATATTCTTTTCCGGTGCCATGATATTGAGTGTTTAAGGTTTCTTTAAACAGAACAAAAACAATTCCAAGTCTGGATTTTTTATGAATAGATTTCAGGATTTGCACAGTGCGGCATTTTCTGTCCTTTTGAAAAAGCAATGATATTTTCGGCTGCCAGCCTTGCCATTCCGTTTCGGGCTTCAATGGTTGCCGATCCGATATGGGGAAATACACAAACCGTGGAAAGCTCCAGAATAGGGTCATCTTCCGGGATGGGTTCAGGATTGGTGACATCCAGCCCGGCGCCCCAGATTTCTCCGGAAACAATGGCATCATAAAGGTCTTTCTGATTGTGAAAACCTCCTCTGGCCGTATTGATAAAGATAGCATCAGGCTTCATCCGCTTAAAGACGGAACGGTTAAAAAGATGTTGCTGTTCCGGGGTAAAGCTGGCATGAACGCTTAGCACATCTGATTTTCTGACCAGTTCTTCAAAAGAAACATATTCTGCATTGAGTACCTGTTCCGCTTCTTCGTTCCGGTGGCGGTTGTGGTAGATTACTTTCATATCAAAAGCGCTCAGTGATTTTTTAGCCATTTCAAAGCCGATTCTTCCCAATCCGAAAATACCAATTGTTTTTCCGTAGAGTTCCTGCCCTAAGGCCTTCATCGGATCAAATGGCCCCCAATTTCCCTCTTTTACTTTTCTGAAGTTATACGCTGCTCTTCTCGCGACCGACTGCATCAGCAGAAAAGCCGTATCTGAAGTTGCTTTACTCAGAACATCCGGGGTGTTTCCGATCGGAATTTTTCTGTGAACCGCTTCCTGAATATCCACATGGTCAAATCCTACCGAATATAACGCAATAGCTTTAATATCCGGACATTCATCAAAGAATGCTTTATCATATCTGAATGTACTGCCTACGTTTAAAATAACATCTGTATTTCTACAGTACTGCAGCCATTCATCATAGGACAGGTCTTCATTTTCGGGAAATACAATATCTAATCCTTCATTTTTCAGCATATTAATTCCTATTTCCGGAATTCTTTTATTGATAAAAACTTTCATTCTGTTTTGAGTTGATGTTGAAATAAAAAACCTCACTTCTGTAGCAAAGTAAGGTTTTAACTTTAATATTAAAAATGATCTTCTTTCATCTTAATGATTCTTGTTCTTTTCCCAGGCCTCTGAAGCCATTTCCTGAATTTCTTCCCAAACTTCCTTGGCAGATTTCTGGGCATGAGCCATAAAACCCTGTTTGGTCGCTTCCTGATTCCTGCTTTTCATATCGCTGATGTAATCTTTTACCTGCTGAGAATAACTTTCTACACTGTATCCGGGATTATTATGCAGGTTTTTCTGAATATTGCTGAAGTCATGTGAAGACTTAAATCTATTCGTGTCCATAATAATAAGATTTTAAGTGATTAGGTTTCATTTTGAATCCAATTTTCATTCCGAAACGGTCTTAAAACATCTTAAAAGAATAAAGTTGAGTTAATCTGAACATAAAAAGAGGTGTTATGATGGTAAAAACCAGAACAGCATTTTTTGTCACGCAAAGCTTTATGAACCTGAATGTTACTTTCAGGAGGATAAGAACACAATCAGCTCCAAAAGTTGGTGAGAATTTAAATTTTATATTTTAATCACAACAGGAACAAAGAGTTTTAACACGTAATTAACCTTAAGTTTAATGCATGGTGTAGAAGTACACTAAAGTTTTTAAAAATCTACGATTTTTATTGGTAAAGAAGAGTGAAAACCTAGCAGGTCTCAAAGACCTGTCAAAAATCTGCGTCATCTGCAAAATCTGCGCGAGAAAAAACACCTACAAATATCAGTGAAATTCATGGAATCTGTAGGAAATTATATTACCCCTCTAATCCAATTCTGAGTTTTAGAGCTTAATGATTGGTATTCCCCAGCATCGGAACAAATTTATAGGCTCCGAATTCTTCTTTTTCAAACTGCGTTGGGGCTACTTTTGTAAACCGGTATAATACCTGTTCGTCTGTGGGACCTAATGGAATAACCATTTTGCCTCCTACTTTCAGCTGTTTCAGCAGTTCGGTGGGTAAAGTGGCGGCTCCGCAGGTTACGATAATCTTATCAAAAGGGGCAAATGTAGGCAGGCCGGCAAAACCGTCTCCGAAGCTCTGAAATTTAGGATTCAGATGCATTTCCCTGAGTTTTTTCTTGGAGAAATCGAAAAGGTCTTTCTGTCTTTCAATAGTATATACCAAGCCTTTCATTGCCAGAAGAACGGCTGTCTGATATCCGCATCCCGTTCCGATCTCTAGAATTTTTTCTCCAGGCTGTACCTGAAGCAGTTCAGACTGTTCCGCTACTGTGGAAGGATGCGAAATCGTCTGCTGTGCAAGAATAGGAAATGCACGGTCTTCATAGGCGAAATCTTCAAAAATGCTTTCAATAAAAAGGTGTCTCGGAACTTCATTCATCGCCGAAAGTACATTTTCATCCGAAATTCCGATCCTGTGACGGAGGTAGTCTACAAGAATCTTTCTTTTTCCTTTATGTACAAACGTATCATGCATCATGGGGTGGGATATAGATATTAGGTTTTGGTAATCGTTTCTGCAAAAGTAAAAAAACTATCCCTATTGATCAACCTAAAACCTCCGATATGCTTCTGAATACCGAAAATTATTATCTTTACAAAAATAAAAAAAGCTATGTTAAAAGCAGGTTTGGTAGGTGCCGGACATCTGGGTAAGATCCATTTAAGACTTCTGAATCAGTCTGATAAGTATGAACTGGTAGGTTTTCATGATAAAGATGTGGAAAACGGAAAAAAATTAGAAGCTGAATTCGGATATCCTTATTTTGAAAATTTTGATGAACTTCTGGCCCAGATCGACATGCTGGATATTGTAACGCCAACGGTTTATCATTATGATTATGCTTTAAAAGCCATTGAAAAAGGGCTGCATTTCTTCATTGAAAAACCGGTTACCCAAACTCTTGAGCAGGCAGAGGAAATCCTGCGTCTGTGTCAGGAAAACGGCATTAAAGCTCAGGTTGGGCATGTGGAGCGGTATAACCCGGCTTTCATTGCCACGAAAGAATATATCAAAGATCCGATGTTTATTGAGATCCACAGGCTGGCAGAGTTCAACCCGCGCGGAACCGATGTTTCCGTAGTGCTGGATCTTATGATTCACGACCTTGATATTTTGCTGAGCATGGTAAAATCAAAAGTAAAACATATCCATGCAAGCGGTGTATGTGTGGTAAGCAAAACGCCGGATATTTCCAATGCGAGAATAGAATTTGAAAACGGTTGTGTAGCTAATCTTACAACGTCCAGAATCTCGATGAAAGCCATGAGAAAAAGCCGGTTCTTCCAGAAAGATGCTTATATTTCCGTGGATTTCCTTGAAAAGAAGGCAGAAGTGATCCGAATGAAGGATGCTCCCGAAAACCCTACTCCTTTTGATATGATCATTGAAAATGCTGACGGTGAAAAGAACCAGATCTTATTTGAATATCCGAATATTCAGGCCAACAATGCCATTCTGGATGAGCTGAATTCTTTTGCCGATGCCATTACAGGAGACAAAAACGTAGAAGTTTCCCTGGAAGACGGAACAGAAGCACTGAAAGTAGCTTTGGAAATTGTAAAACTGATTTCCTGAATCATTCTTCTCCCGGGCAGGTCAAAAGATTTTAATAAAAATATTAAGCTTAATTTTAACACAGAGAAAAATGAAAAAATTACTTATCATTAGCAGCCTTTTGTTCTTTGCGTTTTTTTCAGCGCAGAAGAATCTGTCCTATATCGAAATAGGCTATTCCAGCATCTGCTGTGGTCCTCCCTCTACAGACCCGGTATTGAATTACCTGAAAGAATTTGCCAGGAAAAACCAATCTAAATCTTTTGAAGTGCTCACTCAGCGCGGACTTGGCAGAGAAGGGGAATTCAACTTATACGTTGGCATCGACGGACTTGGTAAAAAGCAGAAAAGACTTTTAATGAAAGGACTTTCTTCTATTATCACTGCACAAAACAATAAAAGGGACGAAGGCCGTGACGGGTTTGTTAATTTCGATAAAGCCATTACGGTTAACAAAGACGATCTCATCAACAGAAAAAATTTAATTATCTATAAAAAATAAAAGAAAAAATGATTAAAAACATTGTAGTTATCGGAGCAGGAACCATGGGGAATGGTATTGCGCATACTTTTGCACAAAGCGGATTCAAGGTAAACCTGGTAGATGTTTCTCAGGATGCGCTGGACAGAGGCCTGAAAACCATTACTACCAATCTTGACAGAATTATAGCCAAAGGAAATCTTACCGAGGAGCAGAAAGCTGAAACTTTAGGAAATATCAGTACTTTCACTGCGCTTAAAGACGCTGTAGAATCTGCTGATCTTATTGTAGAAGCAGCTACTGAAAACCAGGATCTGAAGCTGAAGATCTTCGGACAGATGGATGAGTTTGCTCCTGAAAACTGTATTCTGGCAACCAATACCTCTTCCATTTCCATTACTAAAATTGCAGCGGCTACCAAAAGAGCCGATAAAGTGATTGGAATGCACTTTATGAATCCGGTTCCTATTATGAAGCTGGTAGAAATCATCAAAGGGTATTCTACGTCAAGAGAAACCTTTGATTCGATCTATGAAATGAGCAAAACGCTTGGCAAAGTACCGGTAGAAGTGAATGACTATCCGGGATTTGTTGCCAACAGAATCCTGATGCCGATGATCAACGAGTCTATCGAAACTCTTTACAATGGTGTAGCCGGTGTAGAGGAAATCGATACGGTAATGAAGCTGGGAATGGCACATCCTATGGGACCTCTTCAACTGGCCGATTTCATCGGACTTGATGTATGCCTTGCCATCCTGAATGTGATGTATGACGGCTTCAAAAACCCTAAATATGCTCCGAATCCGCTTCTTGTCAACATGGTAATGGCTGGTAAGCTAGGCGTAAAATCAGGAGAAGGTTTCTATGATTATTCTGAAAGTAAAAAAGCGGAGAAAGTTTCAAAAATGTTTTTGAAATAATTTCTTCAGGGATCATTTTTGGGCTTCATGAAAATAAAAGAGAAAAATATCCAGATAGCAATGGTCATCATCACGGTAATGATGACCATTTTACGTTTTCTGCTGAATGAAAAAGGAAGAGTGAATCCCGATTCTATCCGCTTTATGAGGTTCGCCCATGTGTTTCCGACCATTGACAATACCACAACTCCGCTGGGATATCCTGTAGCGGTTAAGCTGTTTACTTTTCTGGGATTTGATGAATTCTGGGGGAGCAAAGCACTTGGCATCGCAGCCCTGCTATATATTGTCTGTTTCTGTTGGATCAAGAATTTTTACAGAAGGGGAGCGATTATGCTCAGTGCGCTTTTCAGCTTTGTTTCACTGTATGCCTATACCATGAGTGAAGCTCTTTTTCTTCCGTTTGTCTTTTTATTTCTGTACACGGCTTCACAGATCATTACCGGGAAACTTGGGGGAAGAAAAGCTGTTTTTTACCTTTCTGTTTCATTAATTACTCTTTATAACATCAGGTACAGCGCTTTGTTTTTTATGGCAGGAACCGGACTGTACGGACTGCTGTCGCTGAGAAAGAAATATGGACCGGTATTCATCCTGTCCGGAGTTATTGGCTTAGTATTTATTGCAGCTTATAAATTCCTGTTTATTGATTATTTTAATCAGGATTATGTCAAAACCTTCCTGGAAGTGGGCCTTCACCCTACTTCTCAATTATTGAGGGAATTTTTCCAGGGGCTTACCACTTCCTTTAATCCGTTTATTCATATTGCAGATCCGGGCGGAGGCCAAATAAATTTTGCCATTTATGGAATCGGAGTCTTGAATATCCTTCTGCTCATCTACCTCCTGGTAAAAGAGAGGCTTACGGAAACGGAACTTTTTTTTGTTGTTGCAGGAAGTACAGGAATCTTATGCTCTTATTTCATCCAGTATTTTTATTCTGTAAATCCAATGGATTATCGAATCATTGGTCCTTTTCTTGTTCCGTTGTGGCTGATTTATTTTCACAGATTATTTAAAATCTTCGGGATCAAAACCTATGTTATCAGTATACTGAGCATTCTAACCGGAATGACTTTCACCTGGCTGTCCAAAGGAAATTACCTGGAAAACAGAAAAGCAGTATCAGGATTTCTGAAAAGTGAAAAACTGGATAAAGTTCCTTTAAAATTCTACGTCACCAAAAAAGAGGAAGACCTGAACAAAATGAAAACGGCAGAGCTGGTGAGCACCGTAAATGCTGACGTTACATTTACTTACAAGCCCAAGGATACACTTCAGAAAACCACGCTTACATGGTATAAAGTTTTACAAAAAATTAAAATCGACAAGAATAAATATCAATAATTTTATTATCTTTGGTTAAAGTTAAAACATTAAAAAAATGAAATTACCAAAGTTTTTATTAGCAGATAATTCGGAGTTTCCTGAAGATCTATTCGTAGTACACACAGAATATCCAAGATTTATCTTAAACGTTGAGGAAGAAGAGGTTGAGTGGTTAGATGATCTTGAGGGTGATGATGAAGAAACAATGGCGGATGAAGCTACTAAAGTGGTAGAAGCTGCCTTCAAATGGTGCGATGAAGAGTTGGCTAAGTACGACGAAGAAGAGGAAGATTAATAACAGTCTAAAACATAAAAAAGGAACTCAGTTGAGTTCCTTTTATTTTTTTATTCAGCTTTGTTGAATTTCAACAGTAAAAGATTGTCTTTGTAAAGTTCAAGGGTATTCCCGGAAACGACATACTTGTTGGCTTTTCCTACCATATCCATAAAATTCTGCTCCACACTCATGTTGTTGCACATCATTTTTGTAGATCCCATCTGGCCTGCCGAGAAATTACCTGTAGCCGTTTCTATTTTAGCAGTTCCGAAATAGTTATTACATCCGGCATTCCCATTAATCTTTTCTCCTTCAATATTCAGGGTTGGAACTTTTCCCTTTACATTATCTGCAAGAGTCCATTTTGTATTCGCTAATGAAGGCTGTGCCTTT
This sequence comes from Chryseobacterium sp., assembly GCA_031277615.1. Taxonomy (GTDB): domain Bacteria; phylum Bacteroidota; class Bacteroidia; order Flavobacteriales; family Weeksellaceae; genus Chryseobacterium. Next base: position 63,616 of record JAITMC010000020.1, read on the forward strand.
CCTACTTTAGAAGCCGAAGCACTTGTTGCTGCTCCACACGACGCTAAAACCGCTGCCGCACATATACTTAAAAAAAGATTTTTCATTTTTTACTTTTAGAATTAACCCAAATTTACGGATTTTATATTATCTAAACGGGCTGAGAGAAATTTTATTATTTTTTTAAGAGGTTTTATTAAGACCTTTCGGCCCTCATTTCCGGATGAATTCTGAACAATTTTCTGAAGGTTTTATTGAAGGCTTTTATTTATTTCCCACAGGTTGCACGAATGACACTGATATTTGTGGATATTTTTTCTGACGCAGATTGTGCAGATGACGCAGCTTTTAATACCCCAAAAAAAATCTTTGATTTTTAAGAACTTTAGTGAACTTCTATACGCAATGCATATAACTTAGAAAATTACTCAAGGGGTAAAAATCTTTGTGCCTTTTGTGGTTAAAAGAATTTCCTACAGATTTCACGAATTTCACAGATGTTTGTGGATATTTTTTCTCGCGCGGATTGTGCGGATTGAGCAGATTTTAATACTTTATGTTTTTATTTAGAGCACAAAGGCGTTAACACTCAGTAATGGCATTGTTAGAAGTGATTGTGCCTCTTTTATTTTGATACGCTAAAGTTTTACAGGCTAAAGAAATTATGCAGCTTCTTCAGATCTAAAATAAAAAAACGGACTCAAGAAAGTCCGTTTTATATTTTATGTGCTATTGAATTAAGATCTTAATTCAGCGTTGTATTCTTTCTGGAATGCTTTGATCAGAGAATCCATTACTTCTGAGATTTCTTTTTCTTCCAATGTTTTTTCTTCATTCAGAAGCTCGAAACTCATCGCGTAAGACTTTTTACCTTCCGGAAGATTTTTCCCTTCATATACATCAAACAAATTGATGCTCCTGATGAACGGGGATTTATTTTTCTTCGCAGTCTGGTACAGATCCTGATAATTGACATTCTTATCGATCAGTAAAGCAAGGTCTCTTCTGATCTTATTGAATTTAGGAATATCCATAAACTTCAGTGTATTCTTTGAGCGAAGTTCCTGAGCCAGTTCCAGTTCAATTTCGGCATAGAAACATTCCTGATCGATATCAGCGTCTTTCAGCAATACCGGAGCTACTTTACCGATTCTCACCAAAGTTTTTCCATTAGCTTCATATGCCAGGGCATCAGAGAACCTTTCATCAGATAAGGCAGTTTCCTTATAATCGATCGCCAGCTTCTCTAATAAAACTTTTACGTATGCCTTCAGGTTGTAGAAGCTTACCGCTGATTTTGGCAGCAGCCAGTTTTCTGCGGCATCTCTTCCTGAAACAAGAATAGCCAGCTGCTTTCTTTCTTCGTACTGATCACGTTTATGATAAATCTTCCCAAATTCAAAGAACTTAATATCCTGATTTTTTCTGTTGATATTGTAAACTGCATTCTGAAGAAGTCCTTCCAGAAGGGATTTTCTCATAAAAGCAAGATCACCGCTTAACGGATTCAGAAGTTTTACCGCATCGGTTTCATCTTTTACAGAAGTAAGTGAGTTATTCATCACTTCATTGAAGCCTAAGCTCTGTAACGTTCTTGCCCAGCTGTTTTCCAGCTCGTCCTGATCGTTGGCATTAAGCTTAACTGGGGTAAAAGATATTTTCTGTGGTGCATCAATCTTGTTGTAGCCGTAGATTCTTAAAATCTCTTCAATAACGTCGATTTCCCTTGTTACATCTGCTCTGTAAGCCGGTACGGAAATTTCAAGGCCATTCTGAATTTCGTTAAGTACCTGAATTTCAAGGGCTTTCAGAATTTCTTTTACTTTCTCTCTGTGAATTTTAGTTCCCAGGATCTGTTCGATCTTGGAGAATCTGATGATCACATAGCTGTCTTCTATTTTCTTTGGATATTCTTCCAGCAATTCACCGGCTAATTTACCTCCTGCAATTTCCTGAATCATTTTAATGGCGTGGGTAATTGCTGTTCTGGTAAGATTGGGATCAACTCCTCTTTCAAATCTGAAAGAAGCATCTGTATTCAGTCCGTGAAATTTGGCTCCTTTTCTTACCGCTACCGGATTAAAGTAAGCACTTTCAAGGAATATGGTTTTTGTAGCTTCGGAAACCCCTGATTCTGCACCTCCGAAAACGCCGGCAATACACATCGGGGTATCTTTTCCGTCTTTGATCATGATTTCGGAACCGTTCAGGGTTCTCTCTGTTCCGTCAAGCGTTGTAAATTTTGTTCCTTCTTTCACCACGCCTACCTTCACTTTTTTACCGGCAATTTTATCCGCATCAAAAGCGTGGAGCGGCTGCCCGTATCCGTGAAGAATATAGTTGGTGATGTCTACAATATTATTGATCGGGCTTAATCCGATAGCTTTCAGTCTGTCTTTTAACCATGACGGAGAATCGGCCACCTTTACGTCTTCAATAACCGCTCCGATGTATCTTGGGCAAAGTGCTGCATCTTCCACTTCTAAAGTAAACTCATGAGATCCTTCACTATTTAAAGCTTCAGAAGCTACTTTTTCAAACTTTGATTTCTGCTGGTTGGTGGAAAGAAAGGCATGCAGATCTCGTGCGACACCGTAATGCGACATGGCATCCGTTCTGTTGGGCGTAAGTCCGATCTCAAAAACTTCATCGCTGGTCAGCTCAAAATAATCGGCAAAATTCTTCCCTACTTCGTATCTGGTTTCGTCTAAAACCATGATACCTCCGTGGTCATCACTTAATCCCAGCTCATCTTCGGCACAGATCATTCCTTGGGAAACTTCCCCTCTGATCTTCGCTTCTTTGATTTCGAAAAAGTTTCCGGTTTTATCATAGATCTTAGTTCCTACAACGGCTACCGGAACAGTTTGTCCGGCTTCCACATTCGGAGCACCACACACAATGTTCAGTATTTTTCCGTTGCCTACATCTACTGTTGTTTTCTTCAGTTTATCTGCATTCGGATGTTTCTCGCAGGTCAATACTTTTCCTACAACAATGCCTTCCAGACTGCCTTTTACACTTTCAAATTTTTCTATCCCTTCCACTTCAAGACCTATATCCGTAAGGAATTCTCCGATCCTTTCTGTTTTAAGTTCGGTTTTTACAAAGTCTTTCAGCCAGTTGTTTGATATTTTCATTTGCTACATCTATTTTAATTGACCAGATGCGGACTGACCGTTTACCTGATCTTTTTTTTACTCTTTCCAACGGCGAAAAAATCTTTTTCAGTTCTAAAATCTGTTGAGTTTTTCGCGCTACAAATGTCGTGTTTTTTTGAGAAACAGCGAAATTTAGAAGCCACTTTAATAGGATAAATTCCGCTCCCTGTTGTGAAATGGCTTGTGGCAGAACATTCTTATTTCACTGTATGGAATTCAGGTTCTTTAATAGTCCCCTACAAAATCTGACACTTAATATTGTCTGGAATATTTCTTTTTCTCTGCAAGATATTCGGCTTTATCCCCATTACCCGTTCTAAATAAGGTTTTAACCGTTTTCATCAGCTTTTCTTCTGCCAGATTGGGGATATAGCAGGCAAAATGAAGGTGGGGACCGTTACTCCATCCTGTGTTTCCGCTCAATGCAATCACGTCTCCTTTTTTCACCTGATCGCCGAGATTTACCTTAACTCCGTTTTCCTTTAAGTGGTAATACTGTGCAAATGTTCCGTCTGAATGCATAATGGTAACGTAATTTCCCTGTTCCACACAGCTTTTTGACGGACAGCCGGTGTTATGATGTTTTACAAAATCTGTCACAATACCTTCTCTTGCGGCTGTAATTTCTGTTCCTTCCGGCATTTTAAAATCCAGGGAGTTTTCGTTACGGTGCGAAAAAGCTCCGTTGTACCCCTGATGTACCGTGAAAGTATTGCCTTTCTTAAAAGGCAGATCGTACTGGTAGTCTGCATCATAACTGGTCTGACTTACATCACCGATATACATCGTATAGCCTGGCATTTTTCTTGCGCCCCACTTTTTTTTCTTATCGAGAACCACAAAGTAGGCAATTTGATTTTTTAATGATTGGGCGGGTATAATCTGAACTTTTTTAAATGCTTCAGGAGCCTTTGCATTTTCCAGTTCCGGAGTGCCCGAAAACACGAAAGACATTGGGTAAACTTCCTGATTGTCGGCATAATAAACCAGTGTATCTCCTTTTCTTTCCTGATAAACTTTAATATTTTTCTGGGAGAACCCATACGCAAACTGTATTCCTAAAATAAGAACGAGTATTTTTTTCATGGTTTTTATCATCGAAAAAAGAGACTGAAAATTCAGTCTCTTTTGAGTTTTTATGGATTTAAATATTATAATCCGATGACCGGCATTGATAACATTAAAATATTTTCACTTTCTTCAAGACCGTCAAGAGGCTCTATAATTCCCGGTCTGTTAGGCTGGGACATTTTCATCGTGATATCATCTGAAGCTAAAATGGTAAGCATTTCCGTTAAGAACTTGGAACTGAAACCGATATTGATATCTTCTCCGTTATAGTCGCAAGGGATCTGCATATCTGCTTTGTTGGCATATTCCGTATCTTCTGCATGAAGGTGAAGGATGTTGGCAGACAGCTTAAATCTAACCTGGTTGGTTGATTTGTTGGACATGATGGATGCTCTTTTGATCGCCCCTAATAAAAGGTTTCTGTTGATCGTTAATACATTTGGGTTTTCCTTAGGAATAACCGCTGTGTAATTAGGGTATTTTCCGTCGATCAGTCTACAGATCCAGATATGCTTGCCAAAAGTAAATTTAGCCATATTCTCGTTGAAATCGATGGTAACGTCTTCATTGGAGCTGGCTAAAATATTTTTGAAAATGTTCAAAGGTTTTTTAGGCATGATGAATTCCATCGGTTCAGGATTCATCAGGTCTGATCTTTTGTATACAACCAGTCTGTGGGAGTCTGTGGATACGAAATTGGTTTCGTTTTCTCCGAACTGGAAAAGCACTCCTGTCATTACGGGACGAAGAGAGTCATTACTTGTTGCAAAAAGGGTGTTGGTAAGGGCTTCCGATAATACGCCGGCAGGCATAGTTACGCTTTGAGAAGCATCAAATTCCGGCAGTTCAGGATAATCATCAGCATTATCCAGTGCTACAGCGAAATTATCTTTTTCATCCAGAATCTCAAGCTGGCTTCCGGTACCTTCTGCATTGTCCTTTACGGCAAGCGTTAAAGGCTGTTCTCCATAAGTCTTGATAAAATCCTGAAAAATCTTAGCAGGAACGGCAAATTTCCCTGAATCGTCAGACTTCACCTCTAAAGACGTCACAAGCGTTGTTTCGCCATCAGATGCTGTAATGGTAACATTATTTCCGTCTAATTCAAAAAGATAGTTTTCTAAAATCGGTCTCGACTGAGAACTTGATATTACGCCACTTACAGTTTGCAGAGCCTTCTGCAGTTCACCACTTGAAATAATAAATTTCATAGATTTAAAAATAATTTTTACAAATATAATAAATAGAAAATAGATTAAAAAAAATAATCCGGAGAGTTATTAACAACCATCAAAAGAATTTTCCAACTATTTCTATTTCACTTTTCTGTGGAAGGAGATGATCCTTCGATGATAAATTTATGAATTATTTTTGATCATTTAATTATATTTGTCAAGAATATTTTTCTCATGCGAAAACCACCCGTCCATAAAAGTTTTTTAAACGCTTTCCGCGGTGTTTTTTTAATGATAAAAACGGAAAGAAATTTCCAGATCGAGATGGCTGCTTTCCTGATTAATCTGTTTCTGATCTTTTACTGGCAGCTTTCCGTAACGGATACAGCACTGATTATCCTGGTTTCATTTGCTGTTCTGAGCGCTGAAATCTTCAATACGGCTGTAGAAAAGATCTGTGATATCATTCAGCCTGATTTTGATAAAAGAATCGGTTTTATTAAGGATATTTCGGCGGGAGCGGTATTGCTGATGGCTTTTGCGGCTGTGGTAACAGGAGTTATGGTGTATAGAAAATACCTGTTTTTATAGAAAAGTATTGTTTTTTTATATACTTTTTCTTGAAAAAAAGTATACAAAATTCAAGACTGGAATCATCCGCTAAAAATTGAGACTGACTCCTAAAATTTCCAAACTCGCATGGATTCAAACGGTTCTTCTTCGGCTCAAAATCCCAGCCATGCTCAGACAGTGGAAATTTTTTAACGGATTCAATCTCAATTTTTTTAACGCTCCTGCTTCCTAGGTCAATTGATTTTCCCCTCCTGTCCATTTTGTCTTAAGGTACAATCATAATAAACCTTTGAACTCTAAAAAGATGCGAATAAAGCCAATTCCTTATATTAAATAAGACCATTTTATTCATTTATAATTAATCTTAAGAACTTTATTCTGTCAGATTTTGAGGCTAGATTCTTCACTTTCCTGCATAAATAAATCCTTTTTTACCGGACTTAAAAACAACCTCGATCCTCTGATAATCGTCAACTTCGTATTCATCGGCCTGAAGGATTTCCTTTTCTGTGATTTCAAAGAGTATGCCTTCCACCTCGTCTTTACTGTTTCCGGAAAATTCCAGGATGGGATGGTATTTCTGATGGCTTTTCCGCAGCACTTCAGGATCGGTAATTTCCAGCATTTTCAGCCGGTATCCGGTTAGAGTCTCCTTTTCACCGGTTAAAAGCCGTCCGAAGGTTTCGAGCTGCACCTGCTCTTTCTGCAGAGTTCCGTAAGAGAATAAATGAGGCATTATAAATATTTTTCAATGATGGGACGTGCTGTTTCGGCCATGATTCCGTATCCTTTCTCATTGGGATGAACCCCGTCAGCAGAAAGTAAAATTTCTTTATCGTCAACAAATGCAGCATAAAAATCAATGTATTTAAGTGCTTCTTTACCGGCAATATCCTGAAGAATACGGTTATAGATGATAACGTCTTCATTGGTTCTCATCTTTCCGGAGGGAACGACTATTCCATTTACTTTTTCGGCAAAAGGAAGAATGCTTACAAGGTAAATTTCGGATGAGAATTCCCTGGCATGCTGCACCGCAGTTTGAATATTTCTTCTGAAATCTTCACGGCTGACAATCTGTTGGCTGTCTTTTACAGCCAGGTCATTGGCTCCATAGCCGATGAAAATGATGTTTCCGTCTGCTGAATTTCGGGCCTTTAATTCGTGAGGCATTCTTTTAAGCAGTTCTTCTGTGGTTTCGCCACCGATTCCGAGGTTGAAAAGAATCAGTTCGTCTCCGTTTCCCTCATGAAATTTCTGCAATGCGTATCTTTTCAGGAGGTCTACCCATCCGCCAAAGACTCCGTCATATTCTCCATAAGTAATGCTGTCTCCAAAGAACAGTCCGTATCTTATTTTTTTCATATAAAGCATGAAATTAAAAAATGTTGTGATTTTTTTACCTTTCCGGCCATTCAGTTTCTTTTTTATTGTTATTAAAAACACTGCTGTATATCAGACAGGCCGCCAAAAACAGCTGGTACCACTCAAAATCCAGTTTGAACCTTGTCATTCCAGCCTGCCCTATCATGTATGGTGCCGTAAAATTCCCGAACAATAAAACTGAAAAAAGAAGGAGCTGCCAGTTTTTCTTTCTGTATAATTGGATCAGGCTTAGCAGGGTAATGATGTTCAGAACAATAACGTAAATTTTCCGTCCAATGATTGCCGGTGATGAATCATAAAAATATCTTGAAGGTACATACCATAGCATGAGTGCATTGGCCGCTGCTTTTTTCATAGAAATACAGGGGTTATTCTGTTCAATTTCCTTTACTTCCTTTTCATAGATTTTCTCCATGGTGAATTCATCGGTATGCATTCTTTTTCTTCTTATTTCCGAGCTTTTCTGGGGAGATATTTTCTGTAAGGACGGAAAAATCTGAAGATCATAAAAATATCCGAAATGTATATTTTGCCACACCGGTGTTTTGGATATGATCATTCTATCGAAAGTGATGTAATTACGGATCACCCACGGACTGTATAAGCAACCTATAATTCCCAATACAGCAATAAGTTCCTTCAACTTTATTTTTTTATACACAAGAAGGGAGATCAAAAGAACCATAGAAAGAGGCACCGCAATTACCTGACTCAAAAACAATACCGATGCGCTGATCCCCAGCATGATGATGTGTACACCAGAGTGTTTTCCCTGCCATATCGCTAAAAAATAATAAAGGAAGATCAGGAAAATAAAAATGAAAATGTTCGTAATTTCCAACGTACCGGAATAGATAAAGTAGACCGGGGATAATATGAATAAATATCCAGTAAGGATTCCTGTTTTTTCTTTATTAAAGAGCCTTGCAGTGAGAATAAAAAGCAAGGGAACCAGAAAAAAAATAACATGCTGTGAAATAATAACAGCGGCTTTGGCATGCTCGCCAAAAATATAAATGAACAGGGATAAAAAAAGCGGATATACCGGTAGTTTATAAGCAGTAGGCCCTACAGTCATAAATTCGGAATACACTCCGTACTTCACGAGATTATTGGCAATATCCCAATCTTCAAAAGTAAGCCCGTCAAAGCCTTTTGTGTAAGAGTAAAAAATCTTCAGCAAGAGAACGGCAAAGTTAAAGATCATAAAAACTTTATATTTCAACAAAAGATTCATCAGTCTTGCCATGATCAGTTCACTAGTATAAGATAGACTACAAAATTAAATATTTAGACCTGTATTTACGGCATAAAAAGGAAGTTGTTTGTTCATTTCACGCCAGAACCAGCGTTATATTTCGATGAGACTGTATAATTTCCACCAATATTTCAAACAGGGTCTGACCTTTTCCGTTGGATAAATCATTCCGTTTCTCTTGAATCAGTTCAATATTGAAGGGCTTTCCCTGCCTGATCTTAAGGTCATAAAACTCCTGTGTGGCTTTCAGTCCCAGATCTGCTTCTGATTTTCCGGAATCTTTACATATGATGGTTATTTCTTCGTTATTCTCAAAAACACCGAAGCCGCCGTACAGGATATCATCAAAGCCATCCAGTGTTCCTACTTTCCAATCCGTATTTTTCATCAGCACAGAGGAAATTTCATCGTAGAAGCCTGCTAAAGACGAAAAATGACCGCCATGAATGACGATCATTTTTCTTGTATTGTTATTTGAAGTATTCAACACCGTTTTTGAATATATTGTGGTAATTCGCGGTTGGTATATTTCTCATGAGCCCCTCCGTAAATCTTTCCGGGTGTCCCATTCTTCCGTAGATCTTTCCACATGGGCTGGTAACACCTTCAATTCCGAATAATGAATTGTTGGGGTTGAACGGCATTCCGTGGGCAATGTTTCCATCGAAATCGATGTACTGTGTTGCAATCTGTCCGTTTTCATATAGCTTCTTAATCTCTTCTTCGGAAGCCATGAAACGCCCTTCGCCGTGAGAAATCGGAATGGTGTAAGTCTGACCTTTCATTCCTTTTAACCATGGGCTTTCATCATTCACTACTTTCACCGTTACCATCTGAGAAATGTGTCTTCTGATCGCATTGTGAGCCAATGTCGGAGAGTTTTCATCCAGATCTTTAATTCTTCCGTAAGGTAATAATCCTGATTTAACCAAAGCCTGGAACCCGTTACAAATCCCGATAATCATCCCGTCTCTGTCTAGTAATTCATGAACTGCATTTCTCATCTTTTCGTTCTTTAAAACGTTGACAATGAATTTTGCAGACCCATCCGGCTCGTCCCCTGCTGAGAAACCTCCTGAGAAAGCAAGGATCTGAGAAGTTCTGATCTCTTCTACCCATGCATCAATACTTTCATCCAATAATTGGTGGCTGATATTGATTAAAGGCAAGCTGCTTACCACAGCTCCTTCTTTCTGGAATGCGTTTAAGGTATCATACTCACAGTTGGTTCCTGGGAACACCGGAGCAAATATTTTAGGCTGAGCAATTCCGTGTTTTTTGATGATGATATTTCTTGGATGGATTGAGTTTGATTTTTCATCAATTTCAACCGTCATCTTTTCTTTTTCTACTGTTGGGAAAAGGTTTTCGAAGGTACCGGTAAAGCTGGATTCGAGATTTGAAATTTGAAATTTGAAATTGTTGATGGTTAAAACCTCATCCGCCACTACTTTTCCAATGAATTGAAGAGATGCACTACTTAGCTCTTCTTTTGCTTCGATGATTAAGCTACCGATGTTTTTAGCTAATAAAGTATTTTCATCAGCGTTGATTTCAGCACCTAATCTGTTACCGAAACTCATTTTTGCTAATGCTACAGCTACACCTCCGTCTTTCACTGTTTTTACAGAAACAATTTTTCCTGATTTGATGTTTTCAAAGATGAATTCATAGATTGCTTTTAAGGCATCATAATTCGGAAGGCCGTTTTCCTGGGCAGCATGGTTGAAGAAATATACTTTATTTTCTGCTGTTTTAAATTCAGGAGAAATAATATTTTGTTTTTCACCGTTGGCACATGCAAAAGAAATCAATGTTGGTGGTACATTCAGATCCTGATACGTTCCGCTCATGGAATCTTTACCACCGATTGCAGCTAAACCAAGGTTGATTTGCGCATCATAAGCTCCCAGAAGAGAAGCTAAAGGTTTACCCCATTTTTCAGGAGCCTGACCAAGCTTTTCAAAATATTCCTGGAAGCTTAATCTGATGTTTTTATAGTCACCTCCCATCGCAACAATCTTCGCTACACTTTCTACTACAGCATAAGACGCGCCCAATAATGAGTTTTGTTTTGAAATTTCAGCATCGAATCCCCAGCTTGCTAAAGATACTGTTTTGATATCTTTTGCTCCTAAGATTGGCAGTGTCTGAACACTTCCTTCCATTAGGGTTTGTTGGTATTTTCCTCCTAAAGGCATGGCTACTGTTGTTCCTCCTACGGAAGAGTCAAACATTTCCAATAATCCTTTTTGGGAAGCTACGTTTTTATCTTTTAAGGTATTTAGGAAGTTTTCTTCGTTGAATGCTTTATTCTCTGTTTTTACTTCTTCAAGGTGATTGATTTTAACCTCCTGAGATTTTGAACATCCGTTGGTATCAAGGAATGCTCTTGAAAGGTCTACAATTTTATCTCCTTTCCAGAACATCTGCATTCTTCCTGAATCCGTTACTTTTGCCACTTCTACAGCCACAATATTTTCAGCTTCACAGAATTTGATGAACTTTTCTTTGTCTTTCGGATCTACCACAACGGCCATTCTTTCCTGAGATTCAGAAATGGCTAATTCTGTTCCGTTTAATCCTTCGTATTTTAATGGTAATACATCAAGGTTTACTTCTAAAGAGTCTGCAATTTCACCAATCGCTACAGAAACTCCTCCTGCACCAAAGTCATTGGATTTTTTGATTAATCTCGTTAGTTCAGGGTTTCTGAACAGTCTCTGGATCTTACGTTCTTCCACCGCGTTTCCTTTCTGTACTTCAGAACTCATGGTGTGGATAGAGGTTTCATCCTGTTCTTTTGAACTTCCGCTTGCTCCTCCTACTCCATCACGGCCTGTTGCACCTCCTAAAATAATGATAGAATCTCCATTTGCAGGCTTTTCACGTCTCACCCAGTCTACAGGAACAGCTCCGGTAACGAAACCAACTTCCATTCTTTTGGCTTTGTAGCCTTCATCATAGATTTCAGAAACCATCGTCGTTGCAAGGCCAATCTGGTTCCCGTAAGATGAATATCCGTTAGCAGCTTGTTTTGTAATGGTTTTCTGAGGTAATTTTCCTGGTAATGTTTTGTCTACTGATTCTAAAACGTCAGCAGCACCCGTTAATCTCATCGCCTGGAATACAAAAGATCTTCCTGATAAAGGGTCTCTGATGGCTCCTCCTAAACAAGTAGATGCCCCTCCGAAAGGTTCAATTTCCGTTGGGTGATTGTGTGTTTCGTTTTTGAATAGTAAATACCAGGGTTCTTTTTTACCATCGTATTCGGCTTCGATCTGGATGGTACAGGCATTGATCTCATCCGAGATCACAAGGTTGTCAAGGTTGCCTGTTTTATGGAAATATTTACCACAAACTGTTGCTAAATCCATTAAGGAAATAGGCTTCAGCTCACGGCCTAAGAATTTTCTTTTTTCGATATAGTCATTGAAAATAGTATCCAGTGTCTGTTTGAATTTCCCTTCAAACTGAATGTCTGACAATTCTGTTTCGAAAGTGGTATGACGACAGTGATCGCTCCAGTAGGTGTCTAATACTTTAAGTTCTGTTTCCGTAGGGTTTCTTTCTTCAGTTTTAAAGTATTCCTGAATAAATTTCAGGTCATCTAATCCTAATGCAAAACCATGATTATTATAGAAATTTTCTAGTTCAGCATCATTGAAATTGATGAAGTTTTCGTGAATTAATACTTTTGACGGTGTTTCATCCGCAGGAATATCCAATACAGAAAGGTCTTTTTCCTGAGATTCCACTTTATTGATCAGAAGGTCTTTGATTTTCACCAGATCAGCTTCTGAAACGCCTTCAAATTCGATCAGCTTTCCACTTCTTACTTTTGATTTTTCATTTTCTGTCAGTAAAGCAATACACTGTTGGGCAGAGTCTGCTCTCTGATCATACTGACCAGGCAGGAATTCCATTCCGAAGTGGGTGCCTTTTGCAGGGTTTTCTGTATGTAAAATATCAGTAACAGGGTCTACGAAGGTATTGTTTACTACTTTTTCGAATTCCCCGTCATTCAAGTTGAAAATATCATACACATTGTAGACTTTCACACTTTGAATTGCCGGAACAACTGCTTTTACTTCATCAAAAATTTTTGGACTTTCAACATCGAAAATTCCTCTTTTTTCTACGAAAATTCTTTTGTTATTAGACATTAGATGTCAGATTTTATTTAATATTAGATTTATTTTTCTTTTTAAATTTATTTCTTACTATTTCTACTGAATGGCAAGATTAAAACTTTTACCATATCCGGAAATAAGAGGTCAATAGTAAAAACCGTTTCCATGATAATTGTCGCATCGCTGATGCGACAATTTCGAAATTATTAAAAACTGAAGCAAACTGCATCATTTTCCAAATATTTTTTTCAGAAAAAGAATTTCCGAATTCTACGGTAGGTTGCTGAGAGATTTGTAAAATTACTTCTTTACCATACTCTGCCCTTTTATTCCCCAGAACATTCATTTATTCTCTGTCCGATTTTCCAGTACAAAACCACCATTGCCGAGTTTACCTGAACCGCAACCTGACTTCTCGTTTTGTCGACCAGTTCTTTCAGATCGGTAATTAATTGCTGATGATTCTGATTCTGTAACATTGCTAAAAATTAAATGTCAGATTTTATTTAATATTAGATTATTTTTTCTTTTACTTTTTCAAAGCGTCAATACCAGATTGTTATCTTCTGTTCCATCAATATTGGACGCTCTTTTGGGCGTTATCATCCACCCAATGTTATTGAGTACAAATTTAAAGGAATAAGTCTTATCTTTTTCAAATTTAGACACTGGAATTTCCAATTCGTAATGATTATTTCCTTTATTTGTCATTTGATAGTCCTTATTATTCGGATTCCAATCGTTGAATGAGCCTGCCACTGAAATCGTATTGATCAGTCCGGAATCTGCTGTCTTTGGATGATCATAAGCAAAAACGACATTATTTCCCCTTATGGTATACCCATAGGTTTCTTTTTTATTTGCTGAGGGCGAAGTAAAATCCTCCATCATCTTTGAAACGCAATCCTGAAGGATAAAACCTCCTCCGGGTACACTTACGTTTACAATCACACATATTCCTATATTGAGTTCCGGATATATGGTAAACCAGGTCTGTGTACCAAAGGCTCCTCCATGTTTAAATCCTACTTTTCCAAATTCACTCACATAATAATCATCCCAAAGATAGCCACGCCAGTTTTCTTTGCTTCCTTCAATATTCTTATGGGTTTCACGGACAACACTATTCTTTGAATATAATTCATCTTTCAGGAATTTCATCAAATCGCTGAGAGTCGATTTCGTCTTTATTCCTGTAGAACCCCATAAATTAGATGCAAAATGCGGCATCAACAGATGGTTTTCACCATATCCGTTGGCTAAAGTTTCATTTTTATTCAGGGTGAATTTGGTATGCTTCATCCCTAATTTTGAAAAGATATTCTGATTGAAAAGGGTTTCCACATCCTTTCCATAGATATTTTCCAACATCATTCCTGCCAATTCAAGGCTCAGGTTGCTGTAGTTATATTTTATTCCCGGAACGGTATCCAATTTTACCTTTTCCAAATCTTTATAAAACTGATCTTTTGTATATCCAGCCTCACGTTCTTTCATTAGGAAAGGAGTTCTTTCATTCATCTTAGCCCGTAAATCTTCCTCATCAGGCAGCCCCCTTGGCAGTGCCGTGGTATAGGAAAGAAGATTTCTTACCTTTATTGGGGTACCGTTATATTCCAGGTTGGGATAATCTTTCTTCAGGTATTTCCGGATATCATCATCAAGGTTCATTTTTCCTTCCAAAACTGCTTTCGCAAGCAATTGCCCTGTAAAAAGCTTGGTTACTGAGGCAATTTCAAAATATGTATTGTCATTGGCTTTATTCCCTTTTCCTTTGTCTATTTCTCCAAAATGGGTGGTGTAGATTTTTCCATCTTTTACAATCCCAACGGAAACAGAATAGGCTCCTGTTTTTTCAGCAATATTTTCAGCATTGGTATTCATTATTGAATAAACTGCTTTATCGCTTTGTGCATAGTTCTTTACAAAAGCTAAAACAACAATAAATACGAATATATTTTTTCTCATTAAGTTTACTTCGGAGTATTTTTGAATTTATTCGGGTTATCAGGATGTTCTTTCTGGTATTTTTCAGCTTCTTTTATTTCATTTTCCAGCCATTTTTCGAAAGGGACTTTTTGCTCATTATATGATTTTATTGTATAAACGCTCTTAGCATCTTCTGAAACAAGGAATTTAAAGCGATAGAGCATTCCCAAATCATGCTTTGTGTAATCGTAGGTGTTTACCTGATAATAAGGAAAGTTTTCTTTGGGTCTTTCTACCATTTCAAAATACAGTTTCTTTTCTTTTTCCGGGATTTTATTGTAAACATTTACATAATAAAGATCTGACAGCAGTTTATTTTGCTGATCAAAAAACTGAAGAATACTTTTCTCTTTTTCGTTGTATTGGAAAGGATACGGGTAATATTTTCCGACAATTTTCACGTCCTTATCAGAATATTGGGTAAGCGGCTTCACCGTTTCTCCTTTTGCGTTCATCATTCCCCATTTTTCGCCTGGTACTTTTATATATCCGTCATCATCGTTCCTTTTGCATCCGTCACAAAATGAGGCATATCCATACGTAAAATGCTCAACAAAATCATGTTTGGGTTCAATCACTGTTTTTCCGTTTCTATCTACAAAACCGATCTTCCCGTTTTTAACGAAACGTCTCAATCCTTCTACAAAGTAATCAGGGCCATTATCATATAAGAATGGGGTATAAAGAAAGTTCCCTTTTCTGTCATAGACATATCCCCAGGTATGTTTCTGAGGCTTCTCTCCTTTTTTCTCACCGTCAAAGAGAACGGTTTCTCCCTCTACCGGATCCCCGTCTTCAACGTCTGAGTAAATTTTAAATTGTGCAGGAATGATAATTTCTCCTTTGGCATTTTTTACCCCTACTAAGGATTCTTTGGTTTTAAAATATCTTAAAACTTCCTTCTCCTGAGAGAAAGCAAGTACAGGGATTACTGAAATGAGTAAAAGGACTTTCTTCATGGTCGGTTTGAAATAAAAAATGCAGCCCAAAAGGACTGCATACTGTTTATACTTTAAGATCAGCTTCCAATCCTATCAGATCTTTATTTTCATCCAGAATCGGCTGGACTTCATTTTTAATGAACTCCTCGGTCTGAATCGGGGCAAACCCGATAAAGTTTTTAGGATCTAAAACTTCTTTTAATTTTGATTTATCTAATTTCAGGGAATCATCATTCAGGATTCTTTCGATAAGGTCATTTTCTTTTCCTTCCACTTTCACCTGCTTGGAGGCTTCCATGGAGTGAACTCTGATCACTTCGTGAATTTCCTGACGGTCTCCTCCTGCTTTTACTTCTTCCATGATGATGTATTCTGTCGCCATGAAAGGAAGTTCCTCCATAATATGTTTGTTGATTCTGTTCGGATACACTACAATTCCGTTCATGATATTGTTCCAGATCAACAGGATGGCATCCACGGCAAGGAATGCCTGAGGAATCGTTAATCTTTTGTTGGCAGAATCATCCAGGGTTCTTTCAAACCATTGTGTAGAAGCTACCATTGCAGAACTGGTCGTTAAAGACATTACGTATTTTGCCAATGCCCCGATTCTTTCGCTTCTCATCGGATTACGTTTGTAAGCCATCGCCGATGAACCGATCTGGTTTTTCTCGAATGGTTCTTCAATTTCCTTAAGGTTCTGAAGTAAACGTAAATCGTTGGTGAATTTATGCGCGGACTGAGCGATATTTCCTAATAATGCTACTACTTTAGCATCAATTTTTCTATCGTAAGTCTGTCCTGAAACTCCGAACACTTTTTCGAATCCGAATCTTTTTGAAAGTTCTTTATCCAAATGTTTTACTTTGGAATAATCTCCGTTGAACAATTCAAGGAAACTTGCAGCCGTTCCTGTAGTTCCTTTAACTCCTCTGAAACGAAGGGTTTCAAGGAAGAAATCAAGCTCTTCGATATCAAGCACCAAACTCTGTAACCAAAGGGTTGCTCTTTTCCCAACTGTCGTGAGCTGTGCAGGCTGGAAGTGTGTAAATCCTAAAGTCGGAAGATCTTTATACTGAATAGCAAAATCCGACAGGTTTTTCATGACGTTTATCAACTTTTTCTTCAGGATTAAAAGTCCGTCACGGATCTGGATAAGGTCTGTATTGTCTCCTACAAAAGCTGAAGTAGCTCCCAGGTGGATAATTCCTTTTGCTGAAGGCGCCACATCTCCATAGGTATGAACGTGAGCCATTACATCATGACGGAATTTTTTTTCGTATTCTGCCGCTTTATCGTAATCGATGTTTTCAGCATTGGCTTTCAGCTCGGCAATCTGCTCGTCTGTAATATCAAGACCTAAGTCTTTTTCAATCTCAGCCAGAGCGATCCAAAGCTTTCTCCAGGTACGGAATTTGTTATTATGTGAGAAATTAAACAACATTTCTTCACTGGAATAGCGCTCTTCCAATGGATTTTTGTAGGAATTCATTCTTTTCTTTTACTTTTTAGAGATACAAAAATACGGTTTTTCGGCGAGAGATGAAAATTCCGGGCTGTGTTTTGAATTCTGGACTTTGCGGACGAAAAATGATACTTTATTGAGGTGAGTTCATCAGCTGAGATTGAGTAAGATTTTAACGCTATGGCCGCTATTTTTTTTATCATGTTATGGATATTTTTTGTTCGCAAAGGCGTTTCACTTAGCAGAGATCGCCATTTATCTTTTTATATGTTGATTTTTAAAGATAAAAATCGAAAGAATGCTGTAATGCTTTCTGTTGATATAGAAAAAGTCACCCTTTCGAGTGACTTGCTTTTTTTTGAAACCATAACTTACTGATAGATGACCACATCATCTTTCTTAATCTGATAACCTGTTTTCTTGTATGGAACTAAAACATAAGATTCTTTAATATAGCTTCCGCTTTTCCATATCTTGTTTTTTCCTTCCTTATCAAGGATAATGCTTTTTGCGTTGGCATTGGGAATAAAAATCTCTGCCCGCTTCATGTCTTTACTAAAGATAACGGCCGTCATTGTTGTATAGCTTTTATCTCCGCCTACTTCCTTTAATTTGATTTTCTGTTCAAAAACCCGGACACATTTATTTCTGATTTGTGAATAGGTATAGCCCGCAGAGCCTATACAGCCATGAACATCTCTGTCGCCTCCCAGAACAGGAGTTTTTTGTTGGGCAAAAACTAAAGAGCCCAGGAACATCGTACTTAGTAAAATTGATTTTTTCATATTTAAATTATTAATGTTTTCGGTAGTAAGTCGTTTTAGGAATAAAGATATTAATTTCATTCCTACTTACAAAAACATTCCTTCATATACTCACAAAAAAATCACCCTTATGAGATTTTATCTTTCTGTGAAAATCTGATTTTACTGATAAATTACGACATTATCTTTTTTAAGCTGATAGCCGGTTTTTTTGAAAGGTGTTAATACATACCCGTCTTTTTTCCAGGCTTTTGCTTTTCCAGGTCTGGTAAGGATTACGCTTCCTCCTTCTGCATCTTTCACAAAAACCTCAGCTTTCTTTTTGTCCTTGCTGAAAATAACAGCAGCAATATAGTCTCCGTTTGAAGACACTTCTTTCAATTGGATTTTTTCTTCAAAAGTTCTTACACAGTCTTTTTTGATCTGTGAATATGTATATCCTGCTGATCCGATGCATCCGTGAGCATCTCTGTCGCCACCCAATACCGGTGTTTCCTGTGCGAATACTAAAGTACCAAGGAACATTGCGCTCAATAAAATTGTTTTTTTCATGTGGTTTGTCTTATTATGTTAATTGCGGAGGGTATCAATAAAAATCATGCCAAAAATTTAACAGGAAGGGATTTGGAGATGTAAACTACTGTAGTAAAGGGAGATATTATTTATAGGCTGGAAGATGGGTGATGGATGATGGAAGTGAATATTGGTTATAGCGGTTGATGGTTGTTATCATTATTAAAAGGATTTTTTTTCTCAATTTCATTTCTGCACATACAATTTCATGCTGTATAGGATGTACTAAAAAGCCTTGCCAGCGGATATTCTGACAAGGCTTTGATTATAAATCTTTCCGGAAGTTATTTTGTCCAGTTGATTTTTGAATGTTTTACGTCCTGGGAGCTGGTACCGATCATGATATCAAATTCTCCGGGTTCCCAGTCGTATTTCAGTTCTCCGTTGTAGAATTTAAGATCTTCCGGGGTAATGTTGAAAGTAACTTTTTTGGATTCGCCTTTTTTCAGCATAACTTTCTGGAAGCCTTTCAGCTCTTTTACGGGTCTTGTAATGCTTCCTACCATATCTCTGATATACAGCTGAACGACCTCTGCACCATCATAATTACCGGTATTGGTTACGGTAACGGAAGCCTGCACAGCCTGGTTTCCTTTTGGGTTAGCACTGGAAACGGACATCTCCGAATAGCTGAATGAAGAGTAGCTTAACCCATAGCCAAACGGATACAGTGGTTTATTACATTCATCCATATAATTGGAACGGAATCTTTCATATTCACATTTATCTGTTTTTTCCTGGCTCAGCGGACGGCCTGTATTTTTAGCATTGTAATAAATAGGAACCTGGCCCAGGCTTCTCGGGAATGTCATCGGAAGCTTTCCTGAAGGGTTTACTTTCCCAAACAGGACATCAGCAATAGCATTCCCGGCTTCTGATCCTGCAAACCATGCATTCAGAATAGCATCAGGAGTATCTTTAATATTGGTTAAGGCCAATGGTCTTCCTGTGAAAAGCACTACGGCGATAGGTTTTCCGGTCTTTTTCAGTTCATTTAAAAGGTCTACCTGCGACTGAGGGATCGTAATTTCTGATCTTGAAGAGGATTCGCCGCTCATCTCAGCAGATTCCCCAATTGCAAGAACAATCACATCCGCTTTATTGGCTACGTCAACCGCTTCTTTTAATAATTCTTCTTTTGAGCGGTTATCTCTGTCTGTTTTCTTTCCGTGGGCTGCATAGATATCTTCCAGCTTGGCGTCATAATCAATGTTGGCCCCTTTAGCGGAAAGGAATTTTACTTCTTTACCATAGTTTGCCTGTAATCCCTGCATTAAATTCACTGAGATAGCATGTTTGGTTGCAACACTCCAGGTTCCGGCCATATTCAGAGAGTTGTTGACCAATGGCCCTATTACCGCTACGGTTCCTGATTTTTTCAAAGGGAGCACCTGATTCTCATTTTTCAATAAAACCATAGACTGGGCTGCAACATTTCTCGCAATATTGCGGTTTTCCATGTTGTATACTTCTTTTGCAGCGAGTTTGGCATCTCCATGTTTGTAAGGATTGTCAAATAACCCCAAATCATATTTTGCTTCAAGAATTCTTTTCGCTGCCGCATCAATCTCAGCCTGGGTTACTTTACCTTCGGAAAGAGATTTTTTAAGGGTTGTTAAAAATCCTTCTCCTACCATATCCATGTCCACGCCGGCCTTCAATGCTAAAGCAGAAACCTGCTGTAAATCTCCCATTCCATGTTCTACCATTTCGTTGATCCCGGTATAATCGGTCACTACGAAACCTTTGAATTTCCATTGATTTCTCAATACTTCAGTCTGCAGCCATCTGCTGCCTGTAGCCGGAACACCATCCACTTCATTGAAAGAAGCCATTACAGAAGCTACTCCAGCGTCTACAGCTGCTTTATAGGGTGGGAAATATTCGTTGAACATTCTTACATGGCTCATATCCACCGTATTATAGTCGCGCCCTGCTTCTCCTGCTCCGTATAGCGCAAAGTGTTTCACACAGGCCAATATATTGGTGCCGTTGGCCAAATCTTTGCCCTGGTAGCCGTATACCATATTCTTGGAAATTTCGCTTCCGAGGTAGGGATCTTCTCCGGAGCCCTCGGAAACTCTTCCCCATCTTGGTTCGCGGGAAATATCTACCATTGGCGAGAAGGTCCAGTTGATTCCGTCTGAAGAAGCTTCTTTTGCCGCCACTCTTGCAGACTGCTGTATCAGGTTCATATCCCAGGAAGCGGCAAGGCCTAACGGAATAGGGAAAGTGGTTTCATAGCCGTGGATCACATCCATTCCGAAGATCAATGGGATTTTAAGGCGGCTTTTCTCAATAGCCACCTTCTGAACAGCTTTTATTTTATCTGCTCCTTTTATATTGAACAGTCCTCCTACAAGCCCCTGCTCTACTTTTTTCCCGATATCCGAACTTTGGGCCTGCCCTGTGGTGAAATCTCCTGAAGTAGGAAGATTCAGCTGGCCGATTTTTTCATCAAGCGTCATTTTAGACAAAAGATTGTCTACAAAGGCTTTCTTTTTGGCCTGATATTGTGCAGTCTGATAAGACTGTACGGGCTTATCTATCATTTCCTGAGCGGAAAACACCGGCGAAAGGGCCAGGGCTGCAAGTACAATGAACTTTTTCATAAATCTATCTTCTTATTATTATTGTTTTATATTTTCACTTTAAACAGATATTATTTTAAACTTATTAAGCTTTTAATGATATACTATTTCCTGTCTTATTGTTTCTATGGTATTGGTGATTTTATTCTCGGTATACCATTCTGTCGAATTTCCATATTCATCGAATTTTTCGGTAGAAAAATAGGTAGATGAGAAAAATTCTGCATGGGTCTTTTTTCCATTTTCGATATAATATATTCCAATCAGCTCATCATTTTCATTATACTGATTAACTTTCCCTTCAAGGTATTCCAGTCTGCCTGCTCCTCCGAAATAGTCATCATAATCGTCTTTTGTTTTGCAATACTCGCTTCCGTAATGGATATTGTACTGATCAAAGTATTCAATTTCTTCCAAATGGGGAGTAAGACGATCTTTGGAAAAGTCCGGACGGTAGGATGAGGTTTGCTGTAATGTCAGATTATCAAATTCATCATAACTGAAAACTTCAAGGCGGATATCCTTCATTATTTTGCCGAATGCCTCCTGATCTTCGGTTTGCATATAATGTCTAAATAGCTCCAGCTTTTCTTCATTATACAGGAATTTTCCAATTCTTATCACCCTGTTTTTTTCATCAGAAACGGTGTATTTGATCTGGTCATTCTCTCTTTCAACAACCATATTACCGGCAAATTCGTATATTTTAGAGACCGTAGGATAATCAGCATGAATGTATTTTTTCTGAACCTCACAGGTTCTTCCATCTTCACTGTAAACGGTAGTGATATGATAAGAATCTTCGTATCCTTTAACCTTAAAAATTACTTCTGTAAGCATTGTCCCTTTGAAGGTATAGCTCACTTCATCTTCTTCTGTTTTTACAATAAAAATCTGTTGTTGGTCACCCTCTTCTTTTATTTTTTTCTCTAAAGCATCCTTTGATCCTACAGAATAGATATCTGAATTATCATATCCATCAAATGGATTTTTAACCAAGATCATACACTCCACATTATGATGAGAACGGTTATATACAATTTCGGCCTCATAATTCCGGTGGTACTCATAAATGGTTTCAAAGTTTTCAGCATCATTAAAGTTCAGGTCTCTGATCTTCTTTAGATTATTAAAAAAGGCTGATGCTACAGGCTTTCCGTTTTTATAACGGTGAACTTCCCGGATATTTTTTTTATTTCCGCTAAACTCATGCATTGAGATTCTTTCAAGTTCTAAAATTTCCATAGCCTTTTGATTAAAAACATTGCAATGTTACTTACTTTTCTTTTTAGACAGCATCCATTCATATAGCTGTGGATCTGAATAGGCAGAATCCCATGAGTTATGATTATCATTCGGGAAAATCACCAGTTCTGCCGTCGGATTTACAGGATGAAGTTTCTGGTAAAATTTAAAGGCATTTTCCGGCAGTACGATATCATCCATTCCACCATGGAATATTTTTATATTCAGATCTTTAAATTGATTAATATTGGCCGTCATTATCTGATCTGTAGGAGCACAGACTGAAGCTACTGCTGCAAACATTTCGGGATGTTCCATAGCCAGTTTTAAAGTTCCCCATCCTCCCAAAGATAATCCTGTGAGATAGATTCTGGAGGCATCAATTTTATATTTTTTCTGAATTTCTTTTATTAAATTATAAATTGTTACGGTATCCCACCAGGTATCTGCCGGACATTGAGGGGCAAGAATTGCAACAGGTTCCTTAATCAGCTCTTTATAGGTAAACGGACTGTGCGCTTTGACCAGATCAAGATTGTTTCCACGCTCTCCGGACCCGTGAAGAAATACGATCAGCGGAACATTCCCTTTCACTTTCTGAGGGTAATCCAGGATATAGGATATTTTTTCTGTTCTTTTAAATTCTTTGTTGAGCTCTGCTTTGATCTCCTGGGCCTTCAGAGCTGAAAACGGGAGAAGTAAAAGCGGAATATATTTTAATTTCATATTGATTATTTAATTTCCGGTGATTCAATTTAGGGTTTTATGATTGGAGTCTGATTAATATTTGAAGGTTTTATATTATCTGATTCCGTATTTTTCTGATTGGAAGCTTAGTTTTTTAAGTCCCTGCTGGATTTCAGGGGCATTCATAAAGAGTTTCCAGAGAAATCCGGTTCTGTAGTTTTCAATCATCGGGGCAATTGTTCCCTGGTCAATGGCCAGATATCTTGGAGTAAACCAGTTGTTGTACTGAACAGAGGTTGCATCATAAGGTCCTGCAGATCCTATAAATTCCGGTTTTTGGGTATAGATAAACCGCAGGAAATCCATGGATTCTTTTGGAGTATACGGAAAACTGCTCAAAGCTGCCGTCGGGGTAATCACTCCGTTGTCATTGGAAGGCATATGTGCTGTGTAGCCTGTGCTTCCGTCTTCATTTCTTGTGTATCCTGCGGTCAGCCCCCAATAATTTGGGCCATAACCTTTCCATTTTTTTGGATTTTCAACACAGTATTTATAGTCAATCAAGACTTGATTTCTGTTAAGTTCAAAATAATTTTTCACCATTTTATCAGACAAACCTGAAGGATCGAGTCCGATATATGAATACTGCGACCAGAACAGCGGTCCGCCGTATTCTTCTGCATAGTTGTGTTTTACATATAAGGGAAGTCCGTACTGAGTTTTATCCGTAAGGTAACTTCCGTTTCTTGTCCAGCCTTTGTAATAGGTTTCGGCATCGATGGAATAAGTGGGTGATGATGCAGCCAGAATGTACGTAATCAGGCATTCATTATACCCTTCCAGCGGAAAGTTCATTTCCCACTGATACTCCGGTGACCAGTGCCAGTAAAGGACTTTTTCGCCTCCTTTGGTATACCAGTTCCACTGAATTCCTTTCCAGAGGTCATCACATTTTGCGGCAAGGGCTTTTTCTTCGGCATTTCCGTTTTTAAAATACTCCCGGACCATCAGAATTCCCGAGGTAAGAAAAGCTGTTTCTACCAGATCGCCTCCATTGTCTTTTTTCCCGAAAGGAACGGTTTTTCCCGTCTCTCCATTGATCCAGTGAGACCAGGCTCCTTTATGACGGTCTGCTTTAGCAAGGAAATCCATCATATGGGAAAGTCTTTTTACGGCTTCTTTTCTGGGTACAAATCCTCTTTCAACGCCTACCAGAATGGTTGCCAGTCCAAATCCGGAACCTCCGGTGGTGATTACATGTTTGTCATGATCAGGGTAAATATCATCTTCATGATAGCGTTCTCTTCCCAGCATGGATTGGGGTTCTGCATACTCCCAGAAATATTTCAGGGCATCCTTCTGAACCCTGTCCATCAGCTGTTCATCTGTTATATCACTTTTTACAGCAGTATTTTTGAATGCCGCTCCAGCCTGTTGAGAGGCAGGTGAGTTTTTGCACGCAGATGCCAGCAGCAAAGAAGTTATCGCTATTGATCGTACAGTCCTTTTCATGTTTTATTTTTTACCTGATTCTAAAAGAAGAGGAGAACTTTCATTCTCCTCTAAAGTTAATTATTAATAGCCCGGGTTTTGGGTAAACATACCAAGACTTTCATTGATGGCATCCAGTGGAATCGGGAAAAGCTCATTCTTCCCTGCCTTGAATCCATAAGGAGCCAGTACGGTTGCAGCCTGTCCTGTTCTTACCAGGTCTACAAAACGATCTCCTTCCATCGCAAGTTCTACCCTGCGCTCATGCCAGATCGCTGTTCTAAGCCCAGCCTGAGTAGTAGCTGTAGTTCCCGGCAATTGAGCTCTTGTTCTGACTCTGTTAAGGTTGGCAGTCGCTGTTGCCGTATTTCCTAATTCATTGGCGGCTTCAGCATTAATCAGAAGTATTTCCGCAAATCTAAGAATTCTGATATTCTGTCTTGAACCATAAGCACAGGCACTGTTGTTATCTGCCTTCGGAACATATACTTTCTGATTGTATGTATCTACGGATTCCGGGTCTCCTTTTTTAATAAGATCCCCTTCAGGAGTGATTTCACCTTCTCTCAGAATTGTTAATTCTTTTCTGATATCTCCCGGTTCAAATGCATTTTCCAATGCCTGGGACGGAGTAAAGAATCCCCATCCAAACTGATTCCTTACCCCCTGAACCTCAGCATACTGACTTCCTCCGAATTGAGATGAACATTCACAATTTACTTCAAATACAGATTCCGGTCCGAACTCTCCTGCTATTCTGAACAGGTGATTAAAATCAGGATCAAGATTATACCCCATACTGATTACCTGATTTGAAGTATCAAAAGCTTTCTGCCAGTCTTTTTTATATAGATAGACTTTCGACAAAAGTCCCAAAGCAGCACCTTTAGTTACCCTTCCAAGATCAGCAGCCCCGTAAGCCTGTGGTAAAACAGCCGCCGCACTCGTAAGATCGGAAATGATAAAATCATATACTTCTTCCGCGGAGTTTCTAGGCACTTTATAGGTTGAAGGAATTCCATCAAAAATAGGAACGCCTCCATAAATTCTCAAAAGATTAAAGTAGAAATAGGCTCTCAGCATTTTTGCTTCAGCAAGCAGTCTTTCCTTTAAGGTACTGTCCATCTGTATATTCGGAACATTACTAAGCACCTGGTTGCATCTGTTTACTGCCTGCCACTGTCCTATCCAATATCCTTTTACTCCATCAGTTCCAACTGTATACGTAAAATTATCATATGCATTAATGAAAGAAGCATCTCCAGGATTAGAGCCTTTTACAACATCATCTGCAGGAACCCCAAAAATAAACTGATAAGGGAATGCAGAGTTATCATAGCTTCTCAGGAAAAGATAAATGGCATTGGTAGCCTGCATGGCATCATCTGCTGTTTTGAAGAAATTGGAAGCTTCTGTTGAACCTTCCTGCTTGATATCCAAATAATCGTCTTTACAGCTCACGACAAGCGAAAATAAAGCGACTGATAAAAATATTTTTCTCATGATTTTCTCTAATTAAAATGTTAAATTCATACCGAATGTATAGATAGCAGAAATCGGATAAATATTGTTATCAACACCCATCTGTACTCTATCCGTATTCATAATCTCCGGTGAAAATCCGTTGTATTTAAAACTTGTCCAAGGGTTTTGTGCACTTACATATAATCTCAGTTTGGTGAGCAATAATGATTTTGCAAAATCTTTAGGAAGATTATACCCCAATGTGATATTTCTGATTCTCAGATAACTTCCGCTTTCTACGAAAAAGCTGTTAGGTTTAATGATTTCCTGATTATTAGTCGTCATAGAATAGGAATTTGATGTACCCGGTCCTGTCCATCTGTTGTTATAGAAGTCCAGATCCCAGTTTTCGTTTCCAAAACGCTGTTCACGGTTGTAGTTATAGATTTTGTTTCCAAATACTCCCTGGAAATCTATGGCAAAATCAAAATCATATATGTTCAGGTTCACTCCGAATCCATAAGTTCCTTTTGGAATAGGGCTTCCCAGAAATGTTTTATCTCTGGAATCAATAACTCCGTTTCCATCAAGATCTGCAAATTTAAATCCTCCTTTCTGTGCTCCGTTCTGTTGTGCCCAATTATTAACTTCTTCATCCGACTGGAAAATACCTGCGACCTGGAAACCATAGTATGAACCTACCGCCTGGCCTTTCTGTAATCTTACAATAGAGTTTCCGAACAAGCTTACTCCGGTGTTAAGGTAGGAACCTTCATATACAGAAGTGATCTCATTCTTAAGCGTGGTAAGATTTCCGTAAACTCCCAGTTTTATTTTATCGTTTATTCGCGTGTCATAATTTACAGATACCTCGAAACCTCTGTTATTGAATGAATAAGCATTGGTTACGTAATTATTCCAGTTGCTAGCTCCTGATACAGTTCCCTGTACAATACCATATACTACGTCTTTGGTATCTTTATCAAAGTAGGTTGCATCAATTTTAAGTTTATTGTTGAATAATGCCATTTCCAATCCAATATCTCTACCGGTCGTGGTTTCCCAACCGATATTCGGATCGATAACACGGTCAATAGTCTGTGCTGGAGCACCAGAATCACCATAGTATGCACCGTCTTTAAAAATCGTAGTAACCAATGTGTAAGCTCTTGTTACGTCCGGATTACCCAGTTTTCCCCAGCTAGCTCTTAACTTTAATAAATTGAAAACATTCTGATTACTCATAAAGTCCTCCTTGGAAATTACCCAACCTGCACTTACTGCCGGGAAAACTTTATAACGGTCTCCTGAAGAATATTTGGAAGTTCCATCTCTACGTAAAGACCCGTTGACCAAATATTTCCCTTTATAATTATAATTAATCCTCCCGAAGAAAGATTCAATTCTGTCCTGATAAGGAACAACATCATATCCTTCTACATTATCCGTAACTTTCAGAATATCGGTACCATTAAAAATATTTAAGGAACCGTTCGTTCCGTCATATTTAACATTCAGTGCCTGTAGGTAAGTCTGCGAGTAGGAATTTCTTGTTCTTGAATATCCGGCAAGTACCTCAAGATTATGGCTGCCTAACGATTTTTTCCAGCTTAAAGTATTATCCCAGATATAGTTTCTGTTTTTTGAATCTCTTGTAATCAGCTTATTCGGTTTTTGGTCAGAAACAGGAACATATCCAAAAGTAGGAGTAAATTCGTATTGGCTTGTATTGTAATTATCTGTGGTATAACTTACTTTAAAAGTAAAGTCTTTCAGGAATTTATATTCTGCCCAGATATTATTCAGCATTCTTTCCTGTCTGGTCTGTGAACGATACAGATCCAATACGGCTCTCGGGTTGGGAATTGAGTATCCGTTAAAAAACTGATAGCTTCCGGTTTCCGGATTCATTACCGGGAAAATAGGAGGAGCATTGTATGCATTCAGCAATGGATTTTTTGCCAGGTCAGTATGCATTTTAGAGAATGAAAAATTATCTCCGATCGTTAAATTATCCGTGATCTTATAACTTAGATTTACTTTTGTATTAAACCTGTTGAATCCTGTTCCCGAATTAATTCCTTTTCCGGCTGCAAGGTTTCCTTCGTCCTGCAGATACCCCACACTTCCGTAATAATTAAGCTTTCCTAAGCTTCCGGATGCTGAAAAATCATTGGAGTTGATGATGCTTGTTCTGAAAATTTCTTTGAACCAATCTGTATCCGCTGGAAACTGGGATCTGGAAATTGCTCCTTTAATATTACCGTTATCGTTCATAAGCTTTTCATTATAAAGCTCAATATACTGATCGGTATTAGCCATTTTAGGAATATTGGTTACTGTTTTGATTCCTAAATATGAACTAAAGTTATAGACAGGCTTTCCTTTTCCTGATTTTGTTTTGATGATCACCGCACCATTGGATGCTCTTGCACCGAAAATCGCCAAACTGGAAGGATCTTTAAGAACACTCATGGATTCAATATCCTGAGGATTCAGGAATGAAATATCATCCGTAATCATCCCGTCTACTACAAAAACGGTTTTTCCTGTCAGGGAACCTACCCCTCTGATATCTACTCTTGGAGAGGTTCCCGGAGTTCCTGAGTTTAGCACCTGAACACCGGATAATTTACCTTGAATAGAGCTCACCGGATTGGCATTAGGTTTATCTGCCAGGTCTTTTGCAGAAACCATGCCGATACTACCGGTCACGTTTTCTTTTTTCTGAGATCCATACCCGATCAGAACTACTTCCTCGATCTTCTGCTCTTTGGCAGTGGTATCCTTTGGAGCAGTCTGCGCATTGACGTTCATACCGAAGTATAAAACGGCAATGAGGCATGAATACTTTAATTCACGTTGTTTCATATAGTTCAATTTTATTTCGTACAAATCAATTTCGCAATGTCTTTTAGTGGAGTTATTCTAAATTCTCAAAAAAAGACATTAGTCAAAAATAGAAAAAAAAACGAACAATGTTAATATATGTTAAAAATTTAAAAAAATAAATCCATTATACAACAGAAACTCATAAAACTGAATCAACAATCAAATAAAATGCAAAATAAACATGAATTTAAAATGAAAAATAAAATCATAAAAATCTATTTTACGGTAAAAATTTCACTAAATCCTTATGATAAAATTAATATTTTGTTAAACTAGAGAATAGTGTTTACCTTTGGCGCAGTATTTGAAAAACCAATAAAAAGATCAATGAAAAAATACATCATCGCCGCGGCGGTTTTCATAGGAACCGGAGCAGCTATTCTTACTACCACACAGTCATGCACTTCTGTGGCGACTTCCGACCTTGGTCTCTCGATCATCAAAAGAATTCTTCTGAACGGGATTGATAAAGGGATGGGAATCTACAGCAACAAAGAAGCATTTCTTCAGAATAATATGGTAGACAAGGCTCTTCCCAAGCAATTGAGAGACATCAATACCACGCTTGAAAAGATTGCGCCTTCCCTGGTCGCCAAAGAAAGAGATTATATTGCACAGGCTGCGTCTTACACCGTGAATATTTCCAAACCTATCCTTCAGCAGGCAGTTAACAGTCTGAATGCTCAGGATGTGACAAGAATTATTCAGGGAACTACCGCCACACAGATTCTGAAAGAGAAGAGTTCACAACAGCTTGTTTCGGCCATTGCCCCAATGGTTGATCAAAAACTGAATGAATACGGAATCATCAAAACCCTGAATACGGCCCTTTCCGGAAACAGCCTTTTAGGAAGCCTTCTGGGTGGAGGAAACAATACGGTAAATGCAGGAGGATTAAGCCAGCTTGCTTCCGAACAGCTGGTGAATGGTCTCTTCAATATCATCGAAGATTATGAACACCAAAACTCCAAAGCGCTGCTGGGACCACTTGGAAAATAGAAAAAAAATCGTTATATTTATCTATAATTTAACAACTGCAGATGGACATATTACAAGGAAATCAACACGCCACTCCGGAGGATTTTTATAATTCTTTAAAGGAGAAACTGGAAGGTCATCATGATTTTCCGGAAGATTATTTATTTAAATTTATCATTCCTACCGACCAGGCAAAACTTACTGAAATTTATAAAGTTTTTGACGGAATAAAATTTACACTGGGAAACCGCGAAAGTAAAAACGGAAAATATACAGCCTGTAACATCAATGCTTTCGTTCTGGATGCCAATCAGGTGGTGAATATTTATAAAGAGGTCGCCAAAATAGAAGGCGTTATTCTGTTATAAAAAAAAGATTGAAAAAAGATCAATTTCCGAACTTCAAAAACAACAAAACGGCTGCTTCTGATACGAAACAGCCGTTTTGTTGTTTATTGTTATTACTTTTCAATAAAAAATTTCACATTTTCAATGGGTCTACCCAGCATGGCTACTGAACCTTTCACCAGAATCGGCCTCTGGATCAGGGAAGGATTTTCAACCAGGATTTTCAGCCATTCCTCCTCCGAGTAATCTTTACCCGCAAAGTTCTCCAGATAGAGCTTATCGGTTTTCCGGATCAGATGAAATACCGTCTGATTCAGCTTTTTCAATACGGTTCTGAGCTCCATGATACTCAACGGATCTTCAATGATATTGATGATCTCGAACGGCACTCCGTTTTCATCCAGGTATTCCAGTACTGCATTTGACTTTGAGCAGTCTCCGTTATGTAAAACTTTTACCAGCATAATGCATTATTTTAGATTAAACCTTCTATACAAATTTAGCAAGAAACCGGATGACGGGCATCTTAAAATCTGATAAAATACTGTTAAAACAAACCGTTCAGTTCTGCTTCTATTTTTTCAAGAATAAATCCGAAATCTTCAGGTTTTTCTACGAAATCAAGGTCGTCCACTTCAATCACCAGAAGTTTTCCTTCGGTATAATTGGAGATCCATTTTTCATATTTCTGATTCAGTTTGGAAAGGTATTCTATACTGATGGATGCTTCATATTCTCTCCCTCTCTTGTAGATTTTTTTAACGAGATTCGGAACATCAGATTTCAGATAAATCAATAAGTCCGGTGCCGAAACGAAAGATTTCATCAGATTAAAAACCGATGCATAATTGTTGAAATCCCTGTCCGAAAGAAGATTCATATCATTGAGGTTTTCCGCAAAAATGTGTGCATCTTCATAGATTGTACGGTCCTGAACAATGTTTTTACCACTTTCTCTGATTTCTTTTACCTGACGGAACCGGCTTCCCAGGAAATAAATCTGAAGCGCAAAACTCCACTTGCTCATATCCGCATAAAAATCTTCAAGATAAGGATTGTGATCTACATCCTCAAACTGTGCATCCCATCCGTAATGCTTGGAAAGCATGGTGGTTAAAGTAGTTTTTCCTGCCCCAATATTTCCTGTAACTGCAATATGCATATTCTTTTTCTCTTAGTATTTATTATGGTTAAAAACTGATTATATTCCAACAGCCTGAACTTCTGCAGCCTCTTCCATCAATTTCTGAAGGACATTGTCAGGTTCTTTTTCCTCAGAGGTCTTCTGATCTGCTTCTGTTTTCTGTTCCGGAGTTCCTGAGGTATTTTCTGTAGCCGGAACGGGAGCTTTCTGCACAGAATCAGGTTCTGTCTGCTGTTTGGTTTCCTTTATTTTTTCAAGGCTGTAAAGATAGAGTTTGTTGGCCTTGATTGCAAAATATGAGCGGATGTTTTTATCCACAATCTGCGCCTCAGGATCTTCAAAAACCTTTATCATTCCTTTTTCCGGATCATATCTTGAAATAGAGTTTCCTGCCACCACCAGAATGGTATCATTTTCCCTTCTGAAGCGTTTTCCGTTTTCCAAAGGAGCTTCAAAAATCTTTTCAAATTTAAGGGTATAGACCCGGATATGCTTTCGGGTAAGAATATAGACTTTGGTTTCAAATACCAGAAGATCGGTAAGATCGTCAAAGCTTACATCAAAGGGATATGAGTTGATGGTTGTTTCGTTTCTGAAATTATACTGGATCAGGCGTTTCATACTGTCGTCCAGAAGCCATAACTGCTGTAAGTCCTCAGCATATGCCATTCTGATAAATCCGAATTTCTGCTTGAAGTCGATTTTCTGAATTTCGTTCATATTCTGATCCATAAATTTCATTTCCTGTGCATTTTCAGAAAAAAGAGGAACGCTGAGAGGATTCTGAACGGTCTGAACTTTATAGGGAACGGTAAGCATCATTTTTCCGAGCTGTTTTCCCAGAGAATCGTATTTGGTAAAACTGAAATCCTTATTCCTATAGATATACAGATTCCCGTAATCATCTGCCAGCATGTCTTTTGCTTCCTTGAGTTTCAAGGTATCCAAAGGAAGTGTTTTCTGCGCAAAAGCTGTACAGAACAGGAAAAAAAATAGTATGTTTAAAAATTTCACCCTTCTTTTTTAATGAGTTCAAGATACTGAAAAATTATTTCATCCAAAAGATGATTCATACGGATATCATCTTCTTTAATATTAATGAGTGCTGAGATCACCAGACGTTCTTTCGGATATATCCTCAGGTCTGCCATGCCTCCCGGATATGCCCCTCCATGCCCGAAAAAATAATTCCTGTAAAAATCCCGCCCGGTCATAAAGCCCAGCGCATAGGTTTTCTCTTCATTTCGGGGAATCAGCAGATCTTTGAAGGTCTCTTTGGCCAGGATACGGTCTGCATACAGATATGAGTTTCCCAGTTTCACAAGATCTTCGGAAGTGGAAAGATAACAGCCGGGACCATAATTAAAGCTGCAATCCGTACACGGAACCTTCTTCAATCCTGCATCATTCCTGTAATAAAATGTTGAGGTATCTCCGTCGAAATTTCCGGTATCGGGAACCGTATGCTCCAGACCTGCCTTATCCAGAACCAGTTCCTTTTTCGCCGCTACAAGGGATTTCCCGGCAAGCTTTTCTATCAGAACTCCCAGAAGGATATAGCCATAATTGCTGTAACGGTAAGCGGTACCCGGTTTAGATTCCAGGACTGTTTCCTGAAAAGACGGATAGAAATTACTTCTGTGAAGGTCGTTTTTGCCACACAGAAATCCTTTCTGCTGTTCTCTCACCAATCCGGCCCTGTGACTCAGCAGCTGTTCAACGGTAATATCATATTCTTTAACCGGAAGACTGTCGAGGTATTTGTAAACACTTTCATGGAGATTCAGTTTGCCCTGCTCCTGAAGCTTGGCCAGGGCAACAGAAGTCATGGTTTTGGAGATACTTCCTATCCTGAATTTGGTTTTGGACGGAATGATTTCTTTTTTGCTCTCCACATCGGCATATCCCGATCCTTTGGAATAAATCAGTTGATTTCTGTAGGAAACAGAGATTGAAAGCCCCGGAATATCATATTTCTTTCTGAATTTTTCAATCAGTTTATCATTCTTTTTTTCAAGAACAGAAAAATTGATGTTTTTCTGTCCTGATACGGTACAGAAGGCAAGAAAAACAGCTCCACAGATCATTTTTAAAAGAAACACCGGAAAATTAATACGGTTTCGGATTATATAGCCGGATTTACTGAATACCCACTTCATAAATCTTCGGCCAGTTTTTACCTGTTACCACCATATTATTTCCTCTGAAAGCAATTCCGTTGAGAACTTTTTCAGAATCTCCCTGGCTGTTTTCACCGGTAATTTTCGTAAAATCAAATTTACCCACCACTTCTCCGGTAGCCGGATTGATCTTCAGAATAAAAGGCTGATGCCAGACATTCGCATAAATGAAACCGCTATGGTATTCCAGTTCGTTAAGGTTCTCATAAACGGCTGAATTCCCAGCAACAGCAAGTGTTTTCACCACTTTTGAAGGATCATTGACATCCAGAAAAAACAGATTTTTTGATCCGTCGGTCGCAATAAGGTTTTTTCCGTCATAAGTTAATCCCCATCCTTCTGCCATAACATTCGGCATAGGAAACTCAGAGAGTTTTTTTAAACTGTTTTTATCGTAAACAAACCCTATTTTGTTGCGGTAGGTCAGCTGATAAATTCTGTCGCCAACAATAGTACATCCTTCAGAGAATATATGAGCCGGCTGTTTAGCCGTAAGCCCCGGAACCGCTGAACCTAATGTATATTTAATAAGCTGTGAAGCACCTTCCAGTCCGTCACTTTCATATACCATATTCCCTTCCATCAGAAATCCTTCTACGAACAGCGCCGGATCATGAGGATAATCCTTTATCATCTCATAGGAAATATTCTGTTCCGGATTTTTAGCATATACAATGATGGTTGCATCCTGATTCAGGGTTTCGCCGTTTTTAGATTTAATAATAAAAGTCACGTTATTGTCGCCCAATGTAAAAAACTTAGGATCGATCGTTAATCCCTGGCTTTCTTTATCGCCAAAACTGATGGTAATGGTTTCGGCATTATCAGTAACCTCTTTAGGAAGTTTAATCTGATCACCGAAATGGTAGCCTTCTGTTTCTTTAGAGGTATTATAATCGGCCAGGGTGTCGAGCATTTTTTCATTATTGTTGCATGATACCAGCAGAAAAACAGCTCCTAAACCGGTTATTATATTTCTTTTCAGGGAATGGTTTATAATCATTTTTCAAAAGTAGTCATTTTTTAATCCTTTATCATAAATTCCTGTAAAAGTCGTGGAGTGAGATCTGTTTTTTCTTTAGATAATCCTGTATTTCCTTTAATGGTTCATTTTTTTCAAACGCAAAGCTGATGGTGGGGCAATGGTGATTTTTAGGAGGCTAAGAGGGAAATCAACTCCGTTGATTCGATGAAGCGGGCTTTATAAAGACCATATTTTAAAATCGATCTGATTTCCTTAATAAACCTTAATCCTTCATTATCCTTAATGGTTCATTTTTCAAACGCAAAGCTGATGGTGGGGCAATGGTGATTTTTAGGAAGCTAAGAATGGAATCAACTCCGTTGATTTGATGAAGCGGGATTTATAAAGACCGTATTTTAAAACCGACCGGGTTTCTTCGAAAAACCTAATCCTTGGATAACCTTTAAGGTTCGTTTTTTTAAAACGCAAAGCTGATGGCGCGGCAATGGTGATTTTTAGGAGGCTAAGAGGGAAATCAACTCCGTTGATTCGATGAAGCGGGCTTTATAAAGACCTTATTAAAATCGATCTGATTTTCTTAATAAACCTTAATTCTTCAATACATAAAAAAACAGCGTTCATGAAGGAACGCTGTTGTATGATTGATCTGTTTTATTCTGATTATTTGATCTGAACTTCGTAGATTTTTGGCCAGTTTTTGCCGGTCACCAGCATATTTTCGCCTTTGAAAGCGATTCCGTTCAGGACGTCATCGGTTCCTTTGGTATTCTGTTTGGCGATTTCGGTAAAATCAAACGTTCCTACTACTTCTCCGTTAGCCGGATTGATTTTCAGCACCACCGGTTTCTGCCAGACATTGGCATAAATAAATCCGTTATGATATTCCAGTTCGTTCAGCTGATCATAAGCCTGGGCACTTCCTGCTACCGCAATATATTTGATCAGTTTGGAAGGGTCGTTTACATCCAGGAAATATAAAAGTTTACTTCCATCTGAAGCGATCAGGTTTTTCCCATCATAGGTAAGTCCCCAGCCTTCACCCAACACATTCGGATAGGCAAATTCCGAAAGAAGCTTTAGAGAACTTTTATCATAGATATAGCCCTTTTTGCTCTGCCAGGTCAATTGATATACTTTATCCCCAACAATGGTACTTCCTTCTGAGAAGTCCTCCTGAGCCTGTTTTGTAGAAGCAAGCGGTGTTGTGGTTCCCAGCGTATATTTCAGGATCTGTGAAGATCCATTCTGGCCGTCACTTTCATACACCGTATTCCCTTCTACCTGGAATCCCTGTACAAAATTCTTTGGATCATGGGGATATTCTCCGATGATCTGATAGGTTATATTTTTTTCAGGATTTTTAGCAAATACATTGATGGTAGCATCCTGATTCAGGACCTTTCCGTTTTTGGTTTTTACATTAAAAGTAACGGCATTGTCTCCCAATGTGAAAAATTTCGGATCTACTGCTAAGTCTGAAGTTTCTTTATCTCCAAAGCTGATGGTAATACTTTCTGCATTTTCCGTCACTTCTTTAGGAAGTTCAAGTTTATCGCCAAACTGATATCCTTTTGCTTCCATAGAATTGTTATATTCATTTAAAGTATTCAGGATTTTTTCATCCTTGTTACAAGATGCCAGCAGGAGAACCGCTGCAAAACCTGCTATAATATTCTTTTTCATTGAATTTCTAAATATTTCTCCAAAAATAGCAAATTTTATTCCGTATTCCCAATAGAATCAACAGGCTGCCCAAATTGTAATATATAACCGTTGTTGTCGTATATTGCAAATTCTCTCATTTCCCAGTCAAAGGTTTCGATTTCATAGCAGATTTTCGTTTTTGTTTTAAGATCTTCCCAAAGTTCGTCCACATCGTCTACATTGAAATAAAAAGAGCCTGTAAAGCCGATTTTGTCGAATTTTTCATGGGCATTCGGCTGGGAGAGCATGATGTATACTTCATCTTTACGGAGTGAAGCCCATTGCCAGCCGTCATTCCTTCCCATCAGCTCAAATCCAAGTACCCGGGTATAGAACCCGATGGTATCGTCTAAATTTTCAGTCCATAAAAGCGGACGGACTGCTGTAAATTTTATCATAGATTAAGGGTTTCAAATGTGTTTCTGCTGATTTTCATATGGATTGAAATCCAGGTTTCACCTTCTATGCTTACTTCACTCATCACTTCAGGATCTCTTTCAAAGCCTACTTTTTTATAGCATTCGATGGCTCCCGTATTCCAGTCATAGACATTCAGTTCTGCGGTTTCGCGGTTCAGTCTGCTGAATCCATACTTTAAAAGTTCCTGCACGATTTTTTTGCCATAGCCTTTTCCCCGGTTATTTTCGTCCCAGATCAGAATTCTTCCGAGAAGGAAGGAATTTTCTTTCAAAAAAATCTGTGCATGGCCTATTCCGTTTCCTTGTTCCTGATCCATTATTCTGAACATCAGCCTATTTTCGTTATCCAGGTCTGTTTTCAGCTGTTCTTCCGTAAGGGGAAAGTCATAAGCAGGCCCTGCAAACTGAAGGAGCATCCTTTGATCTTTTATTTGTGGGATCAGTTCCGAAGCATTGTCTATTGTAAAAGGAAGCAGTTCTATCATCTATTAATTATTTTCTAAATATGACTTCAGGCTTTGACCAATAATGGTATTCCATCCCTGGGTAAAGTTTTCCCTGGAAAAACCATCTCCAAGATCTTTAAAATTTTCGATACCTTCATGGGTGAGTGTCACTACGGTTCCCTCATTTTCGGATTGAAGTTCCCAGATGACGGTGGTTTCAGCGTTTGAAAAATCGGGATAAGACCAGGTATGTTTCAGCCACTGTTCGGGAATAACCTCTAAAATCCGCCCTTGATGGTGGTATTTCTTTTCTTCGCCGGGTTCAAAGAAATTAAATTCTTTTCCGGTTTCCAATTCAAAATCCTGAATATCAAAATACCAGGACTTCATTTCATTCTGATCGGTCAATGCTTTCCATACCTTGTTTACGGGAGCATTTATTCTGTACTGAACGGTGATAGGTGTATTCATAAAATTCAAAAGATTTCCATAAAATTACATATTAAAAACGGCAAAAGCCGCAAAAGATTATCTTAAATATTCTTTTGCGGCCTTTATCTGTATCTGTCTGCTCTATGTTCAGAATTAATGGGCAAATCCGGTTATCTTGGCTTCATCAAAATCCAGCTGCATCTCAATGGCTCTCATTACATGATCATCAAAGATCTTTTCTTTTTTCATCCGGTGCAGTTCATTTCTCTGCGCCTGAATGATCTGACGGAGAACGTCTTTATTTTCATTAACGGCGGTTACATAATCTCCTGTGGAAGCCATACACTGGGCTTTATCGGCCATCAGCATCATTTCATTCTCCAGTTTGTGTTTCTGGTGGCGTACCAGGCTGTTGCGTTCTGCCAGTTCAGAGAAATCATTCTCTAATTTATGCATGGCCGTTTCTTTAAGTTTTCGCATCAGGATCACTTCCTGTTTTTCTTCCGGTAATTCACTTCCGGCATCCTTGATATCCAGCAATTTTAAAATCGGGGTCAGAAGTAAGCCCTGTCCTACCAGGGTGATCAGTATAATCACGAACGTTACAAACAAGATAATATTACGGTGCGGAAAAGCCTCACCATTGGGTAAAAAGGCAGGAATAGACAGTGCGGCAGCCAGCGATACCACGCCCCTCATTGCGGCAAAGCTGATGATGAAAGGCTCCCTCCAGTCGGGTTTAGGCATTTTTAGCCGTATTTCTTTTGAACAGAGTCTCGGGAAGTACATCAGGGCATAGCTGTAAAGAATCCTGGTCAGAATAATAGCTCCCCCAATGACAATGCTGTAGAAAATTCCTTCTGAAATGGTATATTCTTTCATTCCGGCAACCACTATAGGAAGTTCAAGCCCAATGAGGATAAAAATAATGGTATTCATCAGGAATATGAGTACACTCCATACGTTTCCCGACTGTATTCTTGAGGTATGGCTCAAATAGCAGTGGGAGTTGTATGACATCAGCAATCCTCCTGCCACGACGGAAAGTACCCCGGAAAAGTGAAAATGTTCTGCTCCCACATACATAATGTACGGAACGATCAACGTAATCACCGTATCTATATTGGAATTGGAAGGAATAATTTTCAGCAGGGCACCAAACAGCAAGCCTGTACCTACCCCCACTGCTACTCCTCCAATGGCCATTGTAAAGAAGTCCTGAACGGCATCTCTCCAGATAAACTGCCCGGAAATAACTGCTGCAAGAGCGAATTTAAATACAATTAAACTGGAAGCATCATTAATGAGGCTTTCCCCTTCAAGGATATTGGTGATCTTTTTAGGAATTTTCATGTGTTTCAGCACTGAAGTGGCTGCAACGGCATCCGGCGGCGAGTTCACCCCTCCCAACAGGAATCCCATCGCTACAGTAAGCCCTGGAATAATGGATGAGGAAAGATAAGCCACAACAACTGACGTTAAAAACACCAGTCCGAAGGCCATGGAAAAGATCTGCTTTCTCCATTTGTGAAAATCCTGCCATGAGGTAAACCATGCCGCTTCAAAAAGGATGGGTGGTAAAAAGATCAGGAATACAAGGTCAGGCTCTATTTCTATATGGGGCATTCCCGGAATAAAGCTTATCAGCAATCCTGCGATCACAAGAAAAATAGGATAAGCCACTTTCAGTTTCTGCCCAATCATCACTAATATCATTACAGACAGAAGTACTGCAATGGATATGATAACATAACTGTGAATCATCTTGAGTTAGTTTTTTGAGTTGTTTTTTGCGTTAAGGTTGTGCGTGTTATATTGATTTTAATCTCATGTTAAAAAAATTACATGACAATATTATTCTTCGGAGTGATTGGTGGTGGAAGTTCAGACTCATCCAGCATATCTCTCATATCAATCTCTATGGTACGGCTGATCTGAGTGATCGGCACATCATTCGGACTGCCTTCAAAAGGATTTACCGAGGCTTCTCCCACGCTGTCTAAGGTATGGAAACACCATGTTACCAATAATGAGAACGGAATATTGAAC
This sequence comes from Chryseobacterium sp., assembly GCA_031277615.1. GTDB lineage: Bacteria > Bacteroidota > Bacteroidia > Flavobacteriales > Weeksellaceae > Chryseobacterium. Next base: position 103,138 of record JAITMC010000020.1, read on the forward strand.
CATAAAGTCCAGCCTTCCATAACGGTTCCATCCCCCAGCTTATCCAGTTCTTTTAGCAATCCGAAGGGTACAAAAAAGATAAACAGCAGTAAAAGATAGGTCGTGATAGAGGAAAAATTTCTCGGATACGGAAAGTTTTTGATCCGTTCTGCTTTCCCCTGATCATCGGTAAATTTCACGAGCTGCTGATTGATCTGTGACCATTGGAAATCATTGATATCCCCTTTGGCATAAGCTTCGGAAAGTTCTTTACTCTGGGCTGCCATCAGCTGGGTTGCCCTGTTTTTCTTGCTTAAAATATACTGAAGTTCAGATTCGGATAGGTATTGTTTCAGCTCATCTTCCAGTTTGGAGATCCGTTCAGGCACTTCATATTTCCTGGCATATTCAACAAACTGGGAAGTTCCCATATTTTCCCAGGCCCGGGGTTCTCGGAGCTGAAAACGGAGCGCTGTGAGCCATGCATAATGGCGCAGAAACATTTCTTTTACTTTTTGTGGATCTTTTTCCTTAAGAGCGTCTCTCAGGATATATCCAAAACTACGGCTGTCATTAATGATCGCTCCGTAAATCTGCCGGGCTTCCCAAAGCCTGCTGTAGCTTGCATTATTTTTGAAACCGACAATAAAAGCGACTGCTGTTCCCATAATAGCAATGGGCTGCCACGGAAGCGACAGAAATTTCCAGCCTGAAAAATACAGGATGGTAGGAATCGCCGACAGTAAAGTTAAAACATAGATACTGCGTTTCGTCCAGTTGGCAAATTCGCGTGCGCCAAATCTTTTCCCTGAGTGCATATGTGTTTATTTTAGTTATGTTGATTATTGCTTTATCAGCGAACAGTTTTTATCTTCATCAATCAGGGCACCGGCAGGAATCTCTGTTGGCTAATTTCTGTTAAAAGGAATATTATTATAAAATCCGATCTGGATCTGTCCTCTGTTTCGGTTTTCCTGGATCTGATTCATGTATCCGGCTTCTATCCGCATATTTTTATTGATGACATATCCCAGTGCTCCATAAACCCTATTTCTGTCGAAAACCGGTCTGTCGAAGTGCAGGAAAATCTCATTATAGACAGATGCGTACAGAGATTTCGGCAGCATTTCTTTCTGCGTAATCGGAATATTGAACCCCAGCAGATAACGGAATCTCATTCTGAAATCGTTTTCAAGGAAACGTTCTTCAAGACGATAGCGGTGCTGCAGATTGAAACGCCCGAACTTCTGCTTGGTAATAAACTGCTGGAAGATTCTGTGTTCAATATTTTCTCTTTTCTCCCCGTTTACGTAAGGCTGGCTCAAAATAAAACCGTACCCCAATAAAACATTATTATTGTTTTCCGTAAGGTCATATCCTACTCCGGTACGGATCAGGAGCTGCTCCAGATCCCCTATTGCATCAAAGTTACGGTACTGGATCTCGTTGTGCCAGTTCAGCTTTTTGCTGATCTTGTTATTCCCGAAATACATATACCATGCTCCCAGATCATTTTTCTGTGCCGAAGCACTTATTGCTCCCAGGCTCAACACCGTTAATGCCAGCTTCGTAAAAACCTTTCTCATAAATATCAATTACTATTATCTATCGTGTTCAACAAATTTAATAATTTTAATCAATAATCACAAATCATAATGATCAGGATGATCCGTAGCTCATTTTTATGATTCTGGTGTCTTGAATCGGTCTTCCGAATTGCTTTTATCCGGGAATATTTTCTGTTAAAACATCGTTTCCTTCTTTATCAAAATAGGTGCATGTCATCGCATTCAGATCCATTTTCCAGCCTTCAATACCGTTCTGTGCACAGTCCGTACAAAACGTGGGGTAATCTGTTCCGCCCTGCTGATGAAGTTTCAGTTTTTTTGTAAATTCTTCAAGATTGACTATTCCGGAAATGCTTCTTACGGGATCGTTTTCTCCTCTTGTGGCAGCCAGCTGATTATCTTCATCAAAGTAGTCTGTATTCTGATCGGAAACGTAAGTAATGTAACGGGAAACGCCAAGCTCTTTCAAAGCACGGATGTACTGCGGGAAATCGGCGCCGCTTTTTACTTTGGCATGCTCTGCTTTAATATCATCAATTGTAAATTTCATTGTGTGGTTTTTTGTTTTTTCAGTCCTACGCTTTCTTTTTTAACCAAAAGCTTTTATCAAATTTAAAAATTTTCGGGATGCAAATGTATAATAAAATAGAAAACCGACAGATGTCCTGCCGGTTTGTTTTAACTATATTCCGTATATAAAATATCCATATTACGGATGTTGTTGCATTTTTGCAGGATCGTCATAATTAACCATCCATCCGATTCCGAACTGATCGGTAAACATTCCGAAATAGGCTCCCCAGAATGTATCTGCCATGGGCATGGTAACCTGTCCGCCCGCAGAAAGTCCGTTGAACAGCTTATCAGCTTCTTCTTTGGACTCTGCATTAATAGAAACAGACATGTTATTCCCTGCTTTGAAGTGGGAGGCCCATTCACCACCGGTGTCACTTCCCATTAATATCGTTTCTTTGGAAATAGGGAGAGATACGTGCATGATTTTGTCCTTGTCCTCTTCCGGGGTTTCCTTGCCTTCCATAGGAGGCATTTCACCGAAAGTACCGATGTAAGGATACTCGCCTCCGAATACTGATTTGTAGAAGTCAAATGCTTCTCTGCAGTTTCCGTTGAATGTAAGATAAACGTTTACTGTTGCCATGATTGTTTTTTATGAGTTAAGTTTTTTTAAAGTTTAAACCGGCTTACCGGTGCTGGTCAATCAGGATTATGTTTCCGTCCGGATCTTTCAGGAAGATGTGCTCAGGGCCTGATGTGGTTTCATCAGCTGATTTATCGAGTTCCACTCCATTTTCTTTTAAGTGTTTCTGAATTTCCCGTACATCGTCAAAAGATTCCAGGTTTTGGGCATTCTCATCCCATCCCGGATTGAACGTCAGCATATTTCCGTCGAACATCGCCTGAAACAGTCCGATCAGGGTGTGTTCATTTTTCATGATCAGATAATTCTGATCCATGCTTCCTCCCATAGCCGAGAAACCCAGCTTTTCATAAAAATCTTTAGACTTCTGAAGGTCTTTTACGCTTAGACTGAGTGAAAATACTCCTAATTTCATATTTTTCTTGTTTTTAAAGCTACTGAACTTCCTGCCAGCACAAGTCCCCATACTGCTATTCCCAGTACCCAGAACCAGATGGGAGTAGGCAGGGACATCATCATATAGAGGGTAATCAGCAGGAAAATAATTCCACAGATCACCGCTGACATATGTTTTCCGTTATTGGAGATCTTGGAAGCGGTAAACCCGGATACAAAGGCTGCAAGTGCATACCCCAAAATCACAAAGAACAACGCCATAAAAGGAGCTGTTGCCACATAGGCTTTCATGGCTTCCATATCACCGCTTCCAGCTGCTGCCGGCGGCGGATAGAGCTGATGGCCTATTTTTTCAACAATCGTTATGCAGATAATACCTGCGATTAGTCCAACCGGAACTGCCAATATTCTTCTCAGCATCGTGTGGTGGTTATTGATTTTTTAGCCGGGTTTTAAAGTCCAGGCTTCCGTCATAGCTTTTCCAGTCTCCCGTAAGTTCTATGTGCTGGTCTTCAATTTTCTCCGTGTTTTTATTCCATTTGAAGGTATAGATGAATCTACCTTTAAATATTCCGGAATGTTTGCCTTTATTTTCTTCCGCCAACTCATATTCCCCGAAAACGGTGCCTTTTCTTTTGGCATCTTTGTATTGGGTAATGGTGAACTTCCCTTCCAGCTTGGCGTAGTTCTCATCAACAAGTGAATAACCCGAAACAAAGTATTCCTGGTCATTTTTCTTATTCTGCTCAGCAATACTGATCTTCATTTTCAGCTCTTGCCCTTTGTCACCAATGGTTCCGGTATAAGGCTTACTGTTGTTCAGCCAGACATTTGAAATATCCGGCATTTGTGCCCATGCAAAATTGCAGGCAAGAATGAGGAGGTATAAAAGTTTTTTCATAGTGTGAGGTTTAGACTCCAAACTGAGCCAGATGATGGTTCAGGTGTTTGGCAAACATATTATTCCATTCCTGGGACGTAAGCTTTCCGAAAGAAAAAGATTCCTTACCGTCAAAAGCATCCGGTCCCAGCTGTTGTGTTTTCTGGATAAACCCGATCAGTCTTTTCTTTTCTTCATCGAAGTTTTTTCTTCCGCTGATCAGAAACTGCGGAGCGGTAGGAGAATCTCTGGGATATGCTTTCTCTCCCACTACTTTGGGCTTCACAAAAGTTTTCAGAATGAATTTGGCAATGGCACCCGGTTTTTTATGTTTTTCCGGTTCATATACCATTTCATAGGAAATACTACAGTGGGCCAGCATCTGGTCTACCGTCATTTTTCCCCATAAACCGTGTGTATCTTCAACAAGCCTGTTGATTCTATCTATATAATTTTGAGCATCTTTTGCATCAAATACATTTTCCATATTCTGTCTAATTATCTGAAAGCAAATATATCAGTTTTTTCTTTTGATTGGACAGAGTGATGAAAAAGTTGTAAGCTGTTTTTTAATTTTGATGATGAGAATCCTGGTGGGAGGAAAAGTGATTAATCGTGAGCATCTATCTCTTCATGATCTTCTGCTATCTGGGGTACGGCTTTTCTAAAGATCAGCCAAAGCTTGATTTTCAAAGCAATCCACCCAATAATGGCATATATCACAAGGAGAATACTCAAATGCTGTAAGTAAGGGTACGTAAGTTCTACGGAACCTTTCTGGATAAGCAGTATTTTGAAAGCCTGAAGGAATGGGGTGAGCGGAATAATATTCGCAATAAACTGTACGAAAGCCGGCATTGCGCTCAATGGCCATGTAAATCCACTGATGATAAAGGCCGGTGAAGCAATGACCATCAGAATCTGTGTTGCTTTCAGGGCATCAGGAATCAGAATACTGATGAATACTCCTAAAAAGGATACTGAGGCTACAAAAACAGCAGTCAGAAGGATAAAATTGAGTATTCCTTCCGGCATCGGAACCCGGAATATCATATGCATAAAGTAATAGATGCCTACAATAAGGATGGAAAACACCCAGATCGGGATTACTTTAATCAGCATGGTTGGGAAGGCCCATTTTTTCATTCTAAGGTATTCGCTTACAAAGGAGCCTCTTTGAAATTCTGAGGCAAAACTTACGGCCATAGCCAGCAGGATTACCTGTTGCAGAACAACCGCCAGCATCGCCGGCCACATAAAAATAAGATAGTTGCTGGTGGTATTGAAAAGGGTGATGTAATTGGTCTTGAAAGGTTCGTACTGGGTTGCTGCTTTGGTGGCAGGCATTCCCGCTTTCTGTAACGCTTTTATGGATGCTCCGGCTGAGAAAGTCCCTATCGTAAGCTGAAGGGCTTTGGAAGCAAAATTCGCGGTAAGCACATTTCCGGTATTGATATAGACGTTGAGCTCAGGGTATTTTTTCTGGAGCATATCGGCTTCAAACCGGGAAGGAATCACGACCACGGCTGCGGCTTCGTGCCGGATCACCTCATCTTTCATGCTCAACGGTTCCTGAATATATTTTATCACTCTGATGCTTTTGTTATCATCCAGCATATCGGTGAACTGGCTGGACAAAGGGGTATTGTCCCTGTCTATTACCAGAACTGGGGTATTTTCAACTTTTCCGCTTTTATAAACGAATCCTAACAGGGTGGCATAGAATACCGGGGCCAGAAAAAATACGGTCCTTAAGGTAGAATTACCTATAAAAAGTCTGAACTCACGTTTTAAAAGCCGGAAAAATTCTTTCATATTATTTCAGAATAACATTAGCATTGACTAAAATATTTTTAGCCTTATTCATGTCTTTAGGTTTTACTTTAATCTCATAAACGGCATCCTGAAGTTGGTAATCAGGATAAGCGGTGGTAATATCCGCATATCTTGTGAGCTGCTTGATGTATACGATATTGCCGGTCAGGTTTTCTTTGTTGTATACCACCTGCATATTGACTTCCTGACCTTTTTTATATTTAGCAATCGCACTTTCGGGAACGGTAAACCTGAAATAGGTACTTTCCGGGATGTATCCGTTGAATAAAGCAAAGCCTGCGGTAGCCAGCTCTCCCGTATTGAGGCTGATGGTTTCAACTTCCATATCATTGGTTGCAATAACATATCTTTCGGAATAGGCAACATTAGCTTCCTGAAGTGCTCCTCTTGCCTGGGATGCCTGTCCTGCCGCCATTTCCACTTTTTCGAAACGGGTTCCTCTTTTTACATCGTCCAGTTCAGCGACCACCGCATCGTACTGAGCTTTGGCTCCCTGAAGTTTCGCATATACTTCGTCATGGGCCTGGGGTGACATCAAACTGTCCCGGAACATATTGTTGGCTCTACGGTATGATTTCTGGGCAAATTCATACTGCTCCTTCAAGCCTTTATATTTGGCCTGAAGCTGTCTCATCTGATCTGCCGTTGCTCCGTTTTTTGCCATCTGTTCCTGGGCGGCAGCCGCATTTACGGCTCCCTGTGCCTGTGCTATTTTTGCAGATACTTCGGGAACATCAAGCTGGGCCAGGGTATCTCCTTTTTTTACGGTCTGCCCTTCTGTGACATATATTTTCACAATTCTTCCGGTGACCTTCGGTGCAAAGGAAATTACATCCTTCCTGGTTTTCCCTTCGGAGTCGTTGAGGTTTTCTTTTTTTTCGCCACAGCTTCCTAATAGTAAAAGAGCCGCAAAGACTATGGGTATATTTTTATGCATCATTTTAATGGTAAGGAGTTAATAAAGTTTAGCAATATCCAGTTCCTGAGTGGATCTCATCAGTTCAATCCCTGCTCTTCTCTGGTTGAAAAGGGCATTCTGATATTCAAGCTCAGCGGCTTCAAGATCGTTTTCGGCATCAATGAGCTGTGAAGATTTACTCATTCCGTACCGGAATTCTTTTTCAGCCTGTACGAGTGCATTTTTGGCCAGTTCTTTTTGTTTTGCCTTTAATTCGATCTGTGCCGTTGCGATATCGTAGTTGGTCTGGTTATTGGCCAGATTCAGGGTCAGCTTTTTTACGGCGTCTTCTTTTTTATTCTGCAGCACCTCTTTCCCTATTCGGGCGCTTTCTTCGGCATGTTTTCCTTCTTTTCCGTCGAATATTTCCCATTTAAAACCAACGCCGGCCGTAAGGAGAGGGAGAACATTGACGTTATTAGGCCTCCAGTCCAGTTTGGCTCCTTCATATCCGAGCTGCGGAACTGCGGGGATAATATTTTCCGAAGTTTTGATGCGGCTTCCGTAGAGGCCGATATAATAGGCCGATGCCATCAGCTGTACTTTAGGGATCATCCAGGTTCTTTCTGCTTTGATCTTATAATCTGCTGCGGTAATACCATGATTCAAAGCACGGATTTCCGCTCTCTCTTCAATTCCTTTTTCGGGAGAAAGCAGATTGACAGGAGACAACACCGGATCGATCATTCTCAACCGTTCCCTGCTGATTCCCGTAAGAATATAAAGCTGGGTGAGAAGAAGTTCCTTTTTCCCTTCATATTCTACCATTTTAGCATTCAGGGTTGCCTGGGCCAGCTCTATTTTTTTATGATCATAAGGAGTAATGAGGCCATAGCCTAAAGCTTTGTCAGCTGTTTTCCTGTTGATGTCCAGTCTTTTCTTACTTTCATCCAGCACTTTTTTAGACTGGTGAATTAGCGCAAGCTGGTCGTATGCTTTAGAAATGTTAGCGACCACATCATCTTTTGTTTTCTCCAGCAGAATGTCTTCGGATATTTTCTTTTCTTCAACGGCCTTTTTCATATATTTCACTTTACCGCCGGAATAGAGAAGCATTTTAGCCTCTGCTTTGGCGATTCCTGAAAAACCGGATACATTAAGGTTGTTATTGAAGCTTCCTTCCGGGATATTGATGAAAGGTCTGAGATTAATTTCCGGCGATGTGAGTCTTGTGGTTGCATTCAGATAACCCGCCTGTCCGCTTACTTCCAGAGTAGGAAGAAAGATATCTTTCAGTTTGTGTTCATCAAGGTCGGTGAGTTTATTCTGGGTGATCTGCATTTTGAGATCAGAATCGCGAACCATGGCACTATCCAGCAACTCTTTGAAATCGGGTGCCGATTGTGCCCAGCCAAAAGCAGGGAAAGCCAAAAAACTAAACGTAAAAATCAATAAATTGTTTTTCATGGTTTATGTTTATAACAAATATAATGCAAAAAAATGTTAATACATTAAAGATATACATCAAAAACAAGTGAATTTAAAATAAGTTTAAAATACGTTTAGTTTTAAGCAGCTATTTAACATAAGTATAGCCAATCTGTTTAATTTTAATTTGAAGGATATTTTAAATGAAAAAAAAATTATTTAAAGAGATCAATATCGAGAATAAAGGAGCCCGGTGTTGAATAAATTTATAAATTTTGTATGGTAATTCTGTTGTTTTTCAGGGTAATTATTAAGTAAGAAATGATTAGTGTTGTTGTGTTTTCTGAAACGCAAAGATAATGTTTAGGCAATGGTGACTTTTAAGGGAGCGAAGAACACAATCAACTCCGTTGATCCGATGAAGCGGGCGTTATATAATCCGGGTTTAATTAAAAGTTAAATGTGAGGACATCAACATCTACGCAAGCTGCCTGATCTGCGAGAATAAAAAAATAAAAATCTGTGGGATGTGCGCGATCTGTGGGAAACTTTATTGATACTGTTTATGCTTTTTTGAAACGCAAAGATGATGCTTAGGCAATGGTGACTTTTTAGGGAGCGAAGATCAGAATCAACTCCGTTGATCCGATGAAGCAGGCGTTATATAATCCGGGTTTAATTAGACGTTAAATGTGAGGCCATCAACATCTATGGAAGCTGCCCGATCTGCGAGAATAAAAACATAAAAATCTGTGTTATCTGCGGGATCTGTGGGAAACTTTATCGATACTGTTTATGCTTTCTGAAACGCAAAGATGATGCATAGGCAATAGTGACTTTTAAGGGAGCTAAGAAAAGAATCAACTCCGTTGATCCTATGAAGCAGGCGTTATATAATCCGGGTTTAATTAAAAGTTAAATGTGAGGCCATCAACATCTACGAAAGCTGCCCGATCTGCGAGAATAAAAACATAAAAATCTGTGGGATCTGCGCGATCTGTGGGAAACTTTATAACTTATCATAAAAAAACTCCCCACATCAGCGGGGAGTTTATAGGGTAAGCGGGTTTCAGATTATCTCTGAACTGCTTTTTTCATTTTGGTATCAGGACGTAAAACTCTGTAACGAACCTCCAGATCTTTTGGTACGTAGAATACCATTGGCAGTTTACTGTTGTAGCCTACGGTTTCCGGTTTAAGGGTTACAAATTTTTTCGTCAGCTTCTGATCAGGACACGCCATTAAGGTACCGCCTGTTTCTCCTTTGGATTCCACTTCGTAATAGTTGTATCCCCATCCCTGAAGGTCCTGGGTTTTCAGTTCTCCCATTAAAAAGTGTTTGTTGCAATCAAGCATTTTTTCGGCTCCCACAAAAAATTCCACTTTTAAGTCGCTTTCATTTTTTGCAACAGGCAGTTGAATGTATACCTGTTTGTAACCTTCCTTAGCTTTTGGGAACATTTCAATTTCCAGCTTTTCAAACTTTTCAGCTTTCTTTTGTGCGAAAGCGTTTACTCCTGCAAGCATTACCAATCCTGTAATTAAAGTTTTTGAAAATCTCATTTTGTTTTATTTTAAAATTTTACTAGTTCCCTATAGCCAAAAATCATTCCAAAATAGAAATCCCGGTTCCTTTTGTGTGCGCATTCATCTGTGGAGCGTAGTAATTCTGCATCGTGGTAATGCCATTGGAGAACTTTCCTGAGGCATTTGCAATCACATCGTATTCAAACACATACTTCCCTTTCGGCATATACTGAATATAGAAGTTGGTAGAGGCGTCTTTGGTGGACTGATAATATCCTAAATTATTTTTCCACTGGTAGCCTGACAATGCATCTACGGGTTCAAATCCGGCAGCACGCATGTCTTTAATATGAATAAATTCCATAGCACGGTCTGTATTCAGGATCATTCTTACGGTTACTTTATCTCCAACTTTCAAAGGGGTTTCAGGGGAAATTTTCTGCAGTTCCTCCCCATTTACCGTTTTTATTTTTTTGTACAGCTCTTTGGTAACTGCGATGTAGCTTTCCGAGGATTTTATTTTATCCAGATCTTCGTAATACTGCCAGAACAGGCCTCCCTGAACAATTCCGGGTCCCGGTTTGGTGATGGTAACCGTACTCAGGTTTTTGTCTACGGCATCTGTTTTCACAGTAGATTTCACATAACCGGTTGCCTGGGTTTGAGGGGTTATTTCTTTTCCGCCCCAGATAATGGTGGCTTTATCGCTTTCTGCGCCGGTCCATGATTTCCCTGAATTCAGGATCGTGAAGATCACTTCTGAAGTTCCTCTTGAGCTTCCCCATGAGTTGACTTCTTTCTGGGTTACCAGCCATATTTTCATGTCTTCAATGAATTTCTGATCATTGGCTTTAAGTGTATTGAACGCTTCCAGAGCTCCGGCATGGTTTACCACTTTTGATCCGAACCATCCCCAGTCATTCAGGTTCTGCTTCCAGTAAACGCCCTGTGTTTTGGTATCGGTAGAAGTTTCTTTCAGATAGTTCATCAGTTTGTCTGATACGTCTTTCAAGCCGTAATCGTTCATCAGCAATGCGGCGCGGTGAAGACCGAAGAAAGTGAAGTCGGTGATCTTTGCTGTTTTTGCTTTTTGCTTTACCAATGATTTCAGTGTGGCTCCTTTTCCTTTTAAAGGATACTGCTGTTCCCAATAATTCCGGGTATCCAGATAATCCATGGTCCAGTTGTTCCATACGTTTTCTTTTTTCACATCCCAGTATTTGCTTACTTCATTATCAACGTATTGAACCAGTTTTGCAACCAGTTCTTTCTGTTCTGTTCCCTGGTAATCTTTTACATTGTCTTTTAACCATGAATTGATTTTACCCAGGTTTTTAAGGATATATAAAGAGGTTCCGTATGAGCTTGGATATCCGGCATACCATGAGAACCCTCCGTCAGGATTCTGTAGTTTACGGAAATCATCCCAGCTCTGACTGATTGAATTTCTCATGGTATTCACATCAAATAACAGGGCCAGCTTCTGCATCTGCTCGCCTTCATTTTTACTTTCGAGCACCCAAGGGGTTTCTTCTAAAAGCAGCTGCTTCAGTTCCTGATTTTTTTCCAGGTTTGAATTCAGAAGGCCTTTGTTCTGGTATTCTTCAAATACAGTTTTCATTTTCGGATTGGCTCTGAAAATTTCCGATGCCAGCACATCTGCAAACCATTTATTGAAAACCACGTCAGCTGAATTATTCTGATCATTTTTCAGGCTCGGCAATGCAAACATAATTTCCCAGATCGGATTGGTCGTTAACTCTAATGTATTGGATACATTGGAAACGGTTGTTGAGTTTGTATTTTTAAGGTTATCGAGAACAAATGTTTTAGTTTCCCCTTCTTTTACAAAAACAGGAACGGCATCTGTTACCAGCATTCTGTTCGGAAGCACGGCCACCGCCTGCTGTTCGCCATCTGAATAAGCTCCGGCTTTAGCCACCACTTTCATGATGATGGAGGAAACGTTATCGGGCACTTTCAGCTTCCATGTCAGGGCAGAATTTCCGTTTTCATTTAAGCTGAAATTCTGGGTTCCTGCACTGATTCCGAATTTTGAAGTGATGTTTTCGTTTGTGAAAGCATCCAGGATCTGAAGTTCCGCAGAACCGCTTAATTTTTTATCGGTAAGATTGGAGAGTTTAGACTGAAGGTTCAGCTCATCCCCTTCTCTCAGGAATCTCGGATAATTTGGCGTTACAGAGAATTCTTTCTGGGTCACGACCTGTCTTTCCATAGTAGCCGCTCTTGCATCTTTGGTATGGGCCAGGAACATCAGCTTCCATTTCGTAAGGGCTTCGGGAGAAGTGAATTCAAAATGAACGTTTCCATCAGCATCGGTTTTCAGATCAGGATAGAAGAAAGCGGTTTCGTTCAGATTCTGGCGAACAGGAACTTTTTCCAGCTCTTCCACTCCTCCTGAATTGGCAGACTGTTCTTCCACTATTCCATCGGCGTTTGCGGCTACAGCCTGAGCAGTTACTTTCATCGATCTTTTCTGCCCGTATCCTACCGTCACTACTTCTTCAATACTTGCTTCTTTCGCAATGGCAGCGCTTGGAGCAGGAAGTGCTCTTCCACGGATCAGCCGTGTATTTCCATATAAATCATTATCAAACCAGTTAAACTCCGGAATCTGAATAGATTTTCCGTTAAAATATTTTAATCTTTTCTGATAGTAGACCTGCTGCAGATATTCTCTGATATCATAGGAAGTTACTACAGAATAAGGGCTATAAAGATTCTGCCAGCTGAAGGTATTTACGGCAAACTGATCCAGCGACATATCGTACATATTGGCCAGCACTTCAGCATTCACTTTTTCTTTATCACTTCCGGAAACTTTTACACTCCATTTTTCTTTGGAATTAGGTTCCAGCTTATCTCTGAACGTTACGGTTTCTATTTTCAGAGGCTGTTCCGCAGCTTTGATTTTCAGAATAACAGACTGGGTCTGAACATCATTGAAAGCCACAAGCTGAAACTGGATATTCAGAGCATTAATGCTTTTATCTTTAGGGATATCTGCTGTATATTCCAGCAATCCCTTTTTAAATTTATGGGTTTCTGAAACGGTTTTTCCGGTACCGTCCTGTACAAATACATTCACCAGGGCATCCGGTACTGCAGAATATACATAGATCTTCGCCTTCTCGCCTCTTGAGAATTCATTTTTAGGATCAATAACATTCAGGAAAGTTTTTTGTGAAGGTTTTAAAGCTCCTTTATCCCAGATACTGAAATTCTGGGAAGATTTTATGGTATCTTTTCCTTCTATATTGTAAAGTTCAAGCCGGTAATCGCCTGCTTCCAGTTTTCCCAGATCCAGTTCTGCCGATGGTGGCTGCTGTTTCTCCATCATCACTTTCTCTGTTTTCCAGTTTTTCATTTCATCATCTTTATCAAAACGATCGTGAGGGAATTTGCTGATGAATTCCTGTTTTGAGTATTTCGGAAGATCCTGAACCGTGGATTCAAAGTTCTCTCTGAAGATCCGGTCCGGAGCTGCCAGTCTGGAAAGCTTCACCTGATAGGATTTTTTCAGGTCCTGCCCGTTATAGTTTCGGGTTTCCACTTTCAGCTTTACATTTTCATCGCTAAAGGTATTTTTAACCTCATCTGCCTGGATATAATGGGAAACGGAAGCTACTTTCAGCTGGGTATCGGCTGATTGGGTTTCTCCGTTGATATCGGTTACCGAAGCATTAATTTCATAATTATCAATCTGAATTCCGTCTAAGGTTTCATCTTTTTTAAGTTCCAGACGAATCACAAATTCTCCTTTTTCATTGGTTTTTGCTTCGCCCAGGATGGAATTTTCGTTATCGTCGCTTTGCGGATACCACCAGAAATATCTCCATCTGATGTTGTGTTTTTTAATTTCATAGTTCACGACGGAATTGCTCAGAGCTACCCCGGAGAACATCATGGCCTTTCCTTTCAGCTCGATGGTCTGTCCGTATTTGTATTCATCTTTTACGGGATCAAAGGTCACTTCAAATTTCGGCCTTTTATATTCTTCCACCCTGATATCTCTGTATCCCTGCGAATTCCCGTCTGTTCTAAGGTAAAAAACACCGTTCAGCTTTCCTTTCGGAAGGATAAAGCTTCCATGATAGGATCCGAATTCATTGGTTGTGAAATTCTGGAAAGAAACATCCTGTCCATTGGCATCCTGCAGGGTAATTTTCTGCTTTACACCGGCAGTTACGGATTCTATTTCCTTATCTATCCCGGTGTTGATCACTTTGAAATATACCGTTTGTCCCGGCCGGTAAATGGCTCTGTCGGTAAAGATCTGAGCTTTGGTGCGGGTCTGCTTATTCGGGTTATATTCTTCTGCATTACCACTGTTTCCGTAAACCTGCATCATCTGGAAATCGTTGGTCTTCGGCTGGCGGATCAGGAAGGTTCTGTAATATTCTTTACTGGCTGTGGAAGGGAATTTGAAAACGCCGTTCTCACCGGTTTTACCATCTATTTTATTGAGTGTTTTATTGGAAACAAATTCATAGAAAGCAAGACCTTCATTGGCTGCAGGTTTACCGTTTTCACTGCTCACCAGCTTCATTTCGTTGGAAAGCTGGTTACGGTCTGTTTTGTTCTGATAGATGATCCTGTTTCCGGAAACCAGAAAATAGAAATTCTGTCTGGCCTGATCACTGCTGTTGGTATCTGATCCGGCTACAGCATATTCAGCCACATAAATTCCTGACGGAAGCGGCTTGATCTCCAGGGATGTTTTATGACTCTGATAATCGCCGGCATCGGTAAGCTGGAAGGTTTCCTTTCTTACCTGATTTTTTTTGATTTTGCTGAAGGTATTGTTGTAGCTGCTCTGTACATATTGCATGAACGGAGTAAAATCTTCTTTCACCTCATAAATATTCAGCGAGAATTCTGATACGTTTTTATGTTCCGCAACGATATGAATGGGAAGATTGCTCTGCGTCTGCTGCTCATATCTGATCGTCAGTAACGGATTGGTAATCTGATTTTCTTTGTTTTTAATATTTTCAAGGAAAAGGGATTTCGGATATTGCTTTTTGGCCTGATCTGCAACCGCCAAAGCCTCTTTCACTTTCTTTTTGGTGATAAGCTCACTCATGATTTCGTCCATAATCACGACTTTATAATCACCTTCCGTATCTGATTTCAAAAGGTTCTGAAGCTGTTCAAGTCTGTCTTTACAACGGGTGTAGTTACAGTTTTCGGACAGCTTTTCCTTCATGAAATAGAGTTTTGGATTCCCGGTATTCAGGGCAATCAGCTCATCAAAAACCGTATTGATCTTTTTCCTGTTTTCTGCCAGCTCATTTTTGGTAAAGGGACCTTTTTCTGAAAGAAAAGCTATTTCTTTGAGCCCATACCAGTCAAAAAGAGTCGGGAAATAGGCAATATCCGTTGCTCCTGTAAATATATCTTTGTATTTCTCCAGGGAAATATTTTTCATTTCCTGTTTTCTGCCATCCAGTTCCTGATAGCTTTTGGAAAGATAATTTTTAAAATCGAGCCTGCTCCACGTTTCGATCTGCGACAGGTCCTGTGAATTGATATTGGTTCTGCCGTCGATCTGCCATGAATTTCTTCTGTAATAGTCCAGAAAAAACTCATTCGTCATCACCCTGAATACCAGCTGTTGCTCTCCCTTCAAGCCGGCTTCGGTGGACTGAATTTTTTTGAAGAACTTGGAGGCCGCATCATTTTTATCATCGTCTACGGTTTGGTTGACGATGCTGAATTCCGCTTTCAGGGAACGGATCAGCTGAAGTACGTTATTTTCTTTCATGGCGTGGTTTTGTATGTCTAAAATAATGGGAAGATTGGATTTGTAAGTGCCTTTGGTACTATTTTCCGTGATCTTCTTCCATTGTCCGTCGTAATACTGTTGTGCCTGTATTTTAGGGTAAAAGCTAAAACACAGCAACATCATTAATAGCTTGACATTTCTCATCTGTTATCTGTTTATTTTTTTATTTCTAATTTATCTCCTTTCGTTCTTGCGTTCATCTGAGGGGCATAATAATTCTGTAAAGTGGCAAAACCGTTTGAGAAACTTCCTGAAGCGTTGCATACCAGATCATATTCAAATACATATTTCCCTTTCGGCATATAATAAATATAGAAGTTGGTGGAAGCATCTTTGGTGGTCTGATAATACCCCAGATTATTCTTATACTGATACCCGGAAAGCACATCCACAGGCTCCAGTCCGGCTGCCCTCATGTCTTTCAGGTGAACATACTGCATCGGACGGTCCGTATTCAGGATCATCCTTACGGTAAGGCGGTCTCCTACGGTGAGCGGACTGTTGTCTGTAATCTTCACGAGTTCTTCACCGTTTGTTGTTTTTATCTTCTTATAATATTCTCTTGTCATGGAAAGGTAGGTTTCTGTAGATTTCACATTTTCAAGGTTCTCGTAATACTGCCAGAACAATCCACCTTGTGCAATTCCCGGGCCGTATTTTGTTACGGTAACTTCAGCGAGCTTTTTATCGACCTTATCAGAGCTGATGGTCTGCTTCAGATAACCTGTTGTTTTGGTTTGTGGAACGACTTCTTTTCCGCCCCAGGTTACGGTGGCCTTATCTGCTTCCGGAGTGGTCCATGATTTTCCGGAATTCATCAGGGTGTAAATAACTTCGGCTGTCGTTCTGGAATTTCCCCATGAATTGGTTTCTTTCTGTGTGGCAAGCCATACTTTGGATTCTTCAATAAAGTTAACATCTTCCGGCGTCACTTTACTGATGGCTTCTATAGCTCCGGCATGGTTAACCGCCTTAGATTCATACCAGCCCCAGTCATTGAGGTTCTGCTTCCAGTAAGCGCCCTGCGTTTCTGAAGCAACAGAGGTTTCTTTAAGATACTTAATCAGCTTTCCGGAGGTGTTTTTCAGTCCGTAACTATCATAGATAAGGGCTGCCCTGTGAAGACCGAAGAAGGTAAAATCTGTGATCTTAAATTGCTCTGCCCTTGTGATAATATTCTGTTTAAGACTTGCTCCGGTTCCCCGCAGCGGATATTCTTTTTCCCAATAGCGTCTTGCATCCAGATAATCCAGTGCAAAGTTACTCCATGGGGTGTTTTCATTTTCTTTCCAGTGGGTAGCCAGCTCCCTGTCGATATAATAAATCAGGGAAAAGACCATCTCCTGCTGCCCGGATTGGTACTGCGATATTCGTCCTTTCAGCCACTCATTCATTTTCCCGAGATTCCGGAGAATGTATAATGAGGAAACATAGGAGCTTCGGTATCCCGGCAGCCACGGAAAGCCTCCGTCTCCGTTCTGATACCGTAAAAGGAACTTCCAGTCACTGTTGATGGATTTTATCATTGTATTGACATCAAAAAGTCTTGAGATGTTGTTCATGGTTTCTGTTTCAGACTGGGCATTCAGCACCCAGGGCGTTTCTTCCATCAGCACCTGTTTAAGTTCCTGGTTTTTCTCCAGATTGCTTTTCAGGAGGTCTGCACTTTTGTACTCATCAAAAACGGCTTTCATTCTTGGATTGGCCCTAAAGACTTCGGTTCCTACAACATCTGCAAACCATGTATTGAATATGGCATCGGAAGTGATATTGAGGCCCTGGCTCAGATCCGGAAGGGCAAAAAGGATCTCCCAGATTGGGTTGGTCTTTACTTCCAGGGTATTTCTGATATTTTCAATGGTTGAAGAGTTGTTATTTTTAAGGTTCTGAAGGGTAAATGTTTTGGTCTGTCCTTCTTTCACAAAAATCGGAACGGCATCTGTTACCATCATTCTGTTGGAAAGCACGGCAACAGGAATCTGTTCTCCGTCAGAATACTCACCGGCTTTTGCCACCACTTTGATGATGATGGATGAAGCTTTATTGAACGGGGTTCTGATCTTCCAGCTGATCACAGCATTTCCGCTATTTTTTACTTCAAAATTCTGTACTGCCGATTCTATTCCGAATTGCTTTGAAATATCTTCGTTGGTTTCGGCATTGAGGATCTGCAGAGAAGCAGCTCCGGACATGGCTTTATCCGTAAGGTTGGATATTTTAGTCTGGAAATTCAGCTCGTCCCCTTCTCTCAGGAATCTCGGGTAATTCGGATTCACAGAGAGTTTCTTTTGGGTAATGATGTCTTTTTCCAGCACTGCCGTCCTCAGATCTACGGTGTGGGCAAGGAACATCAGTTTCCATTTGGTGAGGGCTTCCGGGGTTGTAAATTCAAAGCTTATATTTCCCTGGGCATCGGTTTTCAGATCCGGATAGAAAAATGCGGTTTCATTAAGGTTCTTACGGGCCTGCACTTCGTTAAGATCTTCTTTCTGCTTTTCTTCCGGTGCTTTATCCTTTTTATTGGAAAGCCCCATTTTATCTTCCCCTTCAAATCGCCCTTTTTCACGGGCAGAACTACTTACGCTTTCAGCGACTGCCATCTGAGTATTGTATGCAGGACAGCCATTGAGAGAAGCGATTCCCGGAACGGTAGGACACTGATCTTTCATATCGTCAACCCCATCACCGTCCATATCTGTCGTCAGCCCGTATTTCACCAGAAGCTTGTAAAATACATCTTCATCAAACCAGTTGAATCTTGGAAGGTAGATTCCTTTAGTTTCCAGATAATTAACTTTCTGGTACCATTCCAGGGTTTGGGTCAGATTATAGATATTGTAGTCTTCTATAGGAGTTGCCGGCCTGTAATATTTTATAAACTCATAGGTATTCGGAACGAATTTATCCAGAGATTTATCATACATATTGGCCAGTACTTCGGCAATCACTTTTTCATTGTTCCTGCCTGAGATCTTAACGCTCCATTTTTCTTTAGTGCCAGGTTCTACTTTATCCCTGAAGGTTGTCAGTTCAATTTTCAAAGGATCTTTTTCTTCTTTAACATTGATCCGCACAAATTGATTCTGCATATCGTTATAATAAGCCAGAACAAACTGAACATTGTATTTTGTGATATTTTTTTCATGGGAAACCGGGAAAGTATAGGTAAGCATTCCGTTGGTCATTTTCCGTCTTTCCATTGTTTTTTTCCCCTGCCCATCCTGAAAATAAATATTCACAGAAGCGTCGGGAACCGCTGAATAAGCATAAATAACAGCCTGAGAGCCCCTCACGACCTCATCTTTCGGACCTACAACCTTCAGAAAAGGAAACTGATTTTTTCCGAGTTTCTTTTGACTCCATACTTCAAAGTCCTGCTCTGATTTTATGGTGTCTTTGCCTTCAATATTATATACCTGAAGCCTGTAATCTCCCGGTTCAAGCATACCCAGATTCAGTTCTTTACCTTCTTTGGTTCCATCAATCACCGTTCTCAGGATTTCCCAGTTTTTACGATTTTCAGACTGATCATAGCGGTCATGCGGAAACTTTTTCAGGAATTCTTTTTTTGACATTTTCGGAAGGGTCTGCACCATGTATTCAAAATTACTCCTCAGAACCCGCTCCGGCTGCTTCAGCTGAACAAGTTTTACTTTGTAATTTTTGGTAACGGGAACATCATTGTAGTTGTAGGCAGTCACTTTGATTTTCAGGTCATTTTCTGCGAGTGTCTCCTTTATTTCATCGGCTTTCAGATAATGGGAAACTGAAGCCACTTTCACATCGGTTTCTGCGGACTGGGTTTCCCCATTGATGTCTGTAAGAGATGTTTTTATTTTATAATTATGAACCTGAATCCCCTGGGTGTTATCATCTTTTTTAAGATCAATCTTAATGACAAATTCTCCTTTTTCATCGGTTTCGGTTTTTCCCACGATGGAGTTTTCATTGCTGTAACTTTCGTACGGATACCACCAGAAATACCTTTGACGGATATTCTCTTTTTTTATTTCATAGTCAACAGAAGTTTTGCTCAGGGGAATTCCGGAGAAAGTAACGGCTTTCCCTTTCAGCTCAATAATTTCTCCGTACTGATAATCTTTTTTGATGGTATCAAAAGTGATCTCAAATTTGGGACGCTTATATTCTTCTACAGAAAAATATTTAGAATCACTGATGTGTCTACTTGCATAATTACCGGAAACGACCAGCCTGAACTGACCATTCAGCCTGTCTTTTGGTAAAACAAAACTTCCGCTGTAAGACCCGAATGCATTGGTAGTGAACTTTTGAGTACTGACGACCTGGCTATTGGCATCATACAGACTTACCGTCTGCTCGTGATTCACCAGAAGCTTTTCTGTTTTTTTCTCAATATCCGGAAAAGTGGAAATAGCTTTAAAATACACGGTCTGTCCCGGTCTGAAAATCTGGCGGTCCAGGAAAAGCTGGGTATGCGGATAATCATTTTCATAAGAATATGCAAAATAGGCGGCCTTTACAATATTGTAATTATTTTCTGCCGGATCATAAATCATGTACCGATAGTCACGATAATCATTTTTTTCAGAAGGAAATCTGGCCAGGTTATCCGTTTCAATCATGAGCTGGGTTTCATCGATTCCGGAGTAATCCCGAAAATGCCATTTATAAAGTCTGGTATTAGCTTTCAGTTTTCCATTTTGCCGGTCAACCAGCATATGATCCTTTTTTTCATCGTAAACAACTCTTGAAGAGGTCATGATGAATATAAACTGTGAAATTTCCTTACCATTGATACACTCTCCAATGTATACTCCTTTAGGAAGTCCTTTCATTTCAAGGGCTGTACTGTATCGCTGGTAATCTTTTTTGATGGGAAGGGTAAAAGTGTCTGTCCTTACCAGAGTCTTATTCACTTTTTTATATTCTTCGTCATCATTAAGGTATCTTGCCTCATACGATAGGCTCCCTAGATATTGCAGTTGATTTTTAACATCATTTACCTGGTATATCTTAAGGGTAAAACGGTCTGTATTTTTATGGGTAGCCACGATCTGAACGGGCTTCCCGGGCTCGTTATGCGTTTCAAGGAAAAGTGAAAGAGTTGCTGCTTTTATTTGATTTTCCTGCTGGATAATATTGCTCAGGAATTTTGAATCAGGATATTCTTTCTTCATCCTGTCTATCAGATCTACAGCCTGTGTAAATTTTGATTTGGTATTTAATTCACCCACTATATTTTTTACGATCAAAATCTTGTAATCTCCTTTTACCGGGGAATTTACCAATGCGATCTGCTTGTCCGGAAATTTCTCATCTTTTTTGATCGTATTTTCAAAAATCAGTTTCTGGTGCTGGAAATAGAGTTTGGAATTGCCTGCGTTAAAATCAATCAGGTTCTGATATAAGGCCAGAATGACGGGCTGGTTTTCCTTTAATTCCTCTTTAGTGAAAATATTGCTGTTGTTGAGAAAATCAATATTCTTTTTAACTTTCCAATCATAAAGTGAAGGAAAAAACTGAAAATCCCGTTCCTCTTCAAAAGCATTTTTATATTTCTCCATCTTTATTTTTCTTAGCATATCGTCAACGGCAGTCAGTTCTGCGAATTGCTTCAGGTAAAAGTTTTTGAAGTCGAGATTCGTCCACGACTCTATTTCTGAAATATTTCCGTTATCTACATTTGTCCGCTTCCGGATGTCCCATTTTTTAAGCTCATAATAATTCTCAAAAAATTCAATCTCCAGAACTTTGAAGAAGAGCAGATCCTCATTTTTCAACCTTTTCTCCATATTCGTGATCTTGGAAAAGAAAACAGAGGCATAGTCGTTTTTCGGATCATCCTGAGTCGCTTTATAGACCCCAAATTCGGCTTTGAGCGATCTGATGATCTCCGTAGTATTGTTTTCTTTTACCGCTTGGTCCTGAATCTCAAGGATAAGAGGCAGGTTGGATTTGAAAGTTCCATCCTTGTAGCTTTCCGCAATTTTCTTCCACTGTTCATCATAAAACGTCTGTGCCTGAGAAAACAGACACAAAAAAACAAAAAAGAGGAGCACACATTTGGAGATGATTTTCATAGGTATTAATTTTGATAAATGAATGTTTTAAAAATACTCAAAAAATATGTTATAGACAGCCAGCTCTATGTGTCTTTAATGGGAACTCTTTTTGCAGTATTTTTTATGAAGGAGCAACATACCTTCCGTTTCCCTTCTGTACTGCTGATTTTTATTACGTATTTCAGCGGTTACCTGTATACAAAATACCAGTATACGAAACATTTTCTTAAAATCGTAGTCCTGAATGCCATAGCCGGAATCGTCTGCGCTTTCCTGATCATTCACAACCATAATGAGATCAGGCTTCTGAAATGGTTCATTATTGTGGTGCTTGGGCTGCTCTACAACAGTTTTTTCCTTGATGTTTATATCCGGAAGATCCCGTTGCTTAAAGTTTTTTATGTGGGACTGGTATGGGCGTTGGTGAACTGCTGGCTGACCCTTCATGAGTTCAGCCTGCCTATTTTCCTGATCAGCTTCTTTTTTATCACAGCATTGGTTCTGCCTTTTGATATCCGCGATATGAATGTGGATACGGTAAAGACCTTTCCCCAGATGATAGGCGTTCAGAATACAAAGTACATTGCCTATGTGCTCATTTTTATCAGCTGTGTGATTTCTGTTTTTTATCTCAAGCCTTTGTATGCCCTGGCATTTTTTCTTTCCGGTATTGTTGCTTATATTTTTATTTATTTCGCTGAAAATAAAAGAGATGACCTCTATTTTTCTTTCGGCGTGGAAACCTGTTCAGCACTTCCTTTTTTATTTTTACTAATAATGGAGTATTTTTGACGAATGATTATCAAGAAGCTTAGTCTTTACAATTTCAAAAACCATTCGGAGAAGAAATTTGAGTTCTCCCCGCAGATCAACTGTTTTGTAGGGAACAACGGTGCCGGAAAAACCAATATTCTGGATGCCCTGCATTATCTGTCGGTAGGTAAAAGCTTTCTGGGCAACACCGATGCTAATAATATTAAACAGGATGAAGATTTTTTCACCATTGATGCTGAGATCCTGAATGAAGACAGTGAAGATGTCATTAAAATTTCCCAACCCAAAGAGGCTAAAAAAATCATTAAAAAGAATGATAAAAGCTACGACAGGCTCGCCGATCATATCGGATATCTGCCCAGTGTGATGATCTCACCCTATGATTCCAATCTTATTTCAGATTCGGGGGAAAGCCGCAGAAAATTCCTGGATTCCATGATCTCTCAGACAGATTCGGGGTATCTTTTTGACCTGATCCAATATCAGAAAACGATACAGCAAAGAAATGCCCTGCTTAAATATTTTGCCAAAAACAGAATCTGGGACAAAGATTCACTGGACATTTATGATGACCCCATCACCCGCTACGGAACTAAGATTTTCAACAAAAGAAAAGAATTTGTAGAGCAGCTGAACCCTATTGTTCAGAACTTTTACCATATTATTTCCGGCGGAAAAGAGCAGGTATCGGTTATTTATGAATCCCACCTTCTTGACCATTCGTTTGAAGAGCTTTTAAAGGAAAGTCTTGAGAAAGACCGGATGCTCACGTATACTTCAAAAGGCGTTCACAAAGACGATCTTCTTTTTGAGATGGATCAGGTTCTCATCAAAAAAACCGGATCGCAGGGACAGCAGAAGTCTTTTCTTATTTCGCTGAAGCTTGCGCAGATGAGCCTGGTGAAGGAACTTACCCGGAAAACCCCTATTCTTTTGCTGGACGATATCTTCGATAAGCTTGATGATACCAGAGTTTCCCAACTGATTGAGCTGGTGAATAAGGAAAGTTTCGGACAGATCTTTATTACGGATACGCACAGGGAACGAACGGAAAGTGTTGTGAAAAAAATTAACGAGGAAAGCATTATTTTTGAGGTATGATCAAAATTAAAGACCTGACTCCTGAATATGTCTCTGTGCTATGAAGAAGAAAAAACGTGAATACCAGTCCTCTGAACTTGTGAAATCTTTTGCAAGGATTTATGGTTTTGAAGATAAGCTTGTTGCTTTTGAAATTAAAGATTTTCTGGAGGATTATCTTGATAAAAGTCTTTTCAGTGAGATCAAAAGTGTTAATCTGGAGGAAAAATGTGTGGTGATTACCATAGATTCTCCCCTGCTTAAACATGATTTTCAGATGAGGAAAAGTTTTTATCTGAAAAAGTTCCAGGATAAGTTTGGGGAGGATAAGTTTGATGATCTCAGGATTTTATAATGTCTTTCTGATGCTCTAAATGCTTTTGGGTTTCCCACGGATTAAGCGGATAACGCTGCGGTTGGCGATTATTTTCACCCCGGAAGCTCAGGATGAATAGTACCGTCTTGTGAACTCGACAGGATTCAAACCCCTAACCTTTTAAGCCTAATCAGACTGCTGAAACATTCCTGAAGATTGATAAAAACAGTAAAACATATTAAATTTCTGTTTCTATCATCATGTAATTTTTTATCTCCCGATATGGCCAGAATTTTGTAAGTTAGCTTTATGAAAATACATTCCCCATGTGTTTCCCATTAATGGTATGATCAAAAATGAACTGATGAATGAAAGTCAACTTTTATAAACCTAAAAGCAGTATCCTGAAAAACTATATTGAAGGGTATTATTTTATGGTTGGCGATGAAAGTTCAGCACCCATACAATACCTCACCTTTCCCAATAACTTCTGCATTTTATCAGCCACTTACCATTCTGATACGGTTCTTGAAGAAAACCGGATTACCGTTACGCCTTCCACCCAAAAAAAAGTTCTGGCCGACCTGGTTTTCCGGTATAATGATCCTATTGAAGTTTTTTGTGAAAGCCCCATCAATGAGATCACCCTCTATTTTAAGCCTCTGGGACTCAATCATTTTGTGCATGATATAGAGAAAATATTTTCCAAACGTGAAAATCTTACCGACTATAATGCTTTTCCGGATTTTAAGGATACGATGAAACGTATTTTGAATCACAAGAACCGGGAAGAGCAGATTGAATTACTGGAAGACTATTGGATTTCAAAGCTCCAGCCAAGAGATCTATCCTTAATGGAACAGATTTTATCAGATGTTGAAAAGGATATGAAAATCGAAGAAATTGCGGATAAATATGACCTGTCGAGACAGTACATCAACAAACTTTTCATCAAAAATATAGGAAAACCTTCATCTGAATACCGAAGAATCCATCGTTTCAGAAATACTTTAATCAGCCAGAGAGAGAGCAAAAACCTTACAGATCTGTCTTACGGAAATCTCTTTTTTGACCAGTCTCATTTTATTAAAGATTTTAAAGAGCTCACCCATATCAAGCCAAGTGCATTTTTCAAAAATGTTGACACCACCAAAGAAAATATCTGGCTTTTTATATAGCGCTCTTACATTTTTAAAATTTTTAAGGATTAAGGCTAATCAAGAAAAAATAAAGCTTTTATAAGCAAAACACGTTATTCACTTTAATGCTGATTTTCTGATTTATTGGAAACCGTGCTGTTCATGAGGTCATCTGCTTTTTTATCCAGTCCTGAGCGAAGCGGAATGAAGAATTTAAACGGATGTTTGATGAAGTATCTGAAGATTTCTTTATAGATCTCACTTACCTGCCCGAAATTCATTTTTCTGGATCTGAAAGCCAGGAACATCGATAATGAAAAACTGACCAGAAAGTTGAAGAATCCAATCAGGAAAACCGTGAAAAAGGATATCCAGAAAGTATAGGAATCTACTGAAAAATCCTTTCCGTAAAGTCCTAATGCAAAGTTACCGGCAGCGAAGGTAATGTGCCTGATATCAAGATCAAGACCGAAAAACAGACCAATGGGTGCTGTAGCTCCCAGGAATACCCCGAACCAGAAATTGGAAACAATTCCCGGCCAGTTTTTAGCATAATATTTAGATAATCCTTTGGCAAAATTTTTACCGAAAAGATTTCTGATGGAAAGGTTCTTGGCAATTCTTTCCGGGATCTGATAAAACACAGAGTTATTCCCGATATTTCCTGAAATAATCCCCGAAATAAAGAGGTAGAAACCTGCTATGGAAGCATGTAAAATGGCTTTGGACTTGAAGGGGTCCAGGTCTTTTAATAATTTATCGGAGCGGTCTACGGCGAGATTCTGAGAGAAAAATACATCCAGTCCGTAAATAATGGCCAATGCAATCGGGAACGAAAGCAGGACATTTCCTACAAAGGCAATGAACTGACTTCTGAAAAGTTTGGAAACCAGATGGGCAAATTCGGTATTATTTCTCTTGTTGTTCCCTTCTTCGGACAGAACCTTCGTCATGGTAGCAGCGGTCATTGCCGGCTGTTTGGTAGCGAGTGTAAAGCCCATGAGATAGATCATAATGAATCCCATGGCATAGTTCATGGAATACAGGAAGGCATGGGAAAAATCACTTCCCGGTACATAGCCATACAGCATTTTCAATACGCAGAGCGCTCCTACAATAATTCCTCCACCGCTGGCTTTATAGAACATGGTCATATATTCTTTTCTGGTTGAGGTGATGTAGTGGGTTCCTGTTTCTGCGGTATGGTTGGTGATAAGATGCGAGATCAGACGGGTACTGTCGTTGATCAGGTCTGCAATATTGTTTTTATGAGACTTATAATTCAGGATATTGAAGATCAGTTGCTTGGATTTGATCCTTACATCTTCCTCGCTGTCGATGACCAGAAGCTGTACAATTTCGTAGATTCTTTCCGTCTGCTGACGGATTTTCAGCAACGATTGGTTGATCTTTCCTGAGATCCCGTATTTATCGGAATTTTTAAAAGCGATATTAACGAATTCCAGGCACTGTTCAGAATATATTTTGATCTGCTTGTAACGGCTGTCTTTGGAATGCAGCTGAAGCTCAGGATCTTTTGTGAGGTCATCAGCAAGGGTTTCCAGCTCGTTTTGCAGGGCAAGAAAGGGGTTATCCAGATTCCTGTATTGTGGGGCCATTCTTACCACTTCCACTTCCATCGCCATTCCTGTTACTCTCCAGGAAAGGATATTCATAGAGAAGATGAGTTCTTTTTTTACGTTGGGTTTGATGATAAAATCCGAAGCACCAAGAAGAGTCAGGCATTCATCTATTTCGTTTTCAGGAAGATTATGCAGGTATTTTAAGTCCTTTTTGGGTCTCAGGCTGACGTTATCAATCATATACCACACCGTTTTTTCATTTTCTACGGGTGGCAGCAGTTTATTCAGGATCCTTTTTTTAAGCTCGGGAAGGAAAGCGTTCTCTGAAAGGATATTGGCTTCCGTTAACGAAAGATTGAAAGGTCTTCCCCTGAAAATATTATGGAGATAGTACTTAAAGTTTTCAGCAAAATCAGGATTGCTCCTTAAAAAATTAAGAACATCCGTAAAATCAGTCTTTTTAATGCTCTCTAAAAACTCGGCAAAAGGTTCTAAAGAGAGGGTTTCATTCTTAAAAGAGAAGTATTTTTTAAGAACAGACTCAAAATTTGTGCTGGAACTAAAGAATTTCATTAGTACAAAGATACTATTTCAAACTTACATTCCTCATCTGTCTCATGATCCAATTGTGTTTCTTCCTCAGATAAGGGGATGGATTCTTCGGGTCATACTTCTTCGGATTAGGCAGTACGGCGGCGATCCAGGCAGCATCTGAAGCACTGAGATCTTTGGATGATTTTCCAAAATAATATTGGGCCGCAGCTTCCACACCAAATACTCCCTGCCCCATTTCAATGGAATTCAGGTATCTTTCCAGAATGATGTCTTTGCTCCATACTTTTTCTATGATAAAGGTATACACTGCTTCCAGCCCTTTTCTGAGCCAGCTTCTCCCCTGCCAGAGGAAAACATTTTTTGCGGTTTGCTGGGAAATGGTGCTTCCTCCTCTTATCTTTTTGCCTTTCTCATTATATTTCATTGCCTTTTCGATAGCGGTATAATCGAATCCGTCATGACTGAAGAATTTCTGGTCTTCGGAAGCAATCACGGCTTTTTTTACATTATTTCCCATTTCTTCATAGGAAATATAATCTCTTTTCAGTCTTCCGTATTCAAATAATCCTCCGATCTGGGTAATGGTAATTGGGGGATTGAAGAATCTTCCCCAAATGATAAAAACCACATTCAGAACAAGAACGATGAAGATCAGCTGTTTAATTTTTTTCCACATAGTTTTTTGGTAAAATGAAATGCAAAAATACGCAAATGTCCGGATTTATTGAAGTTCTTTCATGTAAGTCAGCTGATAACCCGGAAGAAGTTCAGGATGGAATATTTTAATATAGTCTTTAAGAACCAGATCGGCTCTTACCACCCCGCTTTCAAAAAAGTCATTGGCTTTCTGATTTTCCTTTCCGGCCATTGTATATATTTTTCCTTTATTGAATACGTCAAGCTTTCCATACAGAGGATTCACACCTGACATTTCTTTTTTAGATGTGTGGCTTCCGGCATTTACCCAATACTGTACGCCTCCTGATTTGGCGAATACCTCTTCAAAGCTCATGGTTAAAGCTTTTTCGTCTTTGTTATCTTTCATAATGTATGCTGCATTGGCATCTGCAATATAATGGGCTACAGAAGTATTTCCTCCCGGAAGGTACCAAACATTGCCATACATTTCATTGGCCATAACAACGGGTTTTTCTTTTGCTTTCAGGGCAAGGCTCTTCAGATCGTTATAGTTTTTTTCAATTTCCTGATATCGGGATTCCGCCTCTTTCTCTTTGCCTAAAAACTCTCCGAAAAGCTTAATATAAGCTGTTTTTTCAAGCGGCTGCTGTTCCATATATTCATCCAGAAAAACAACCTGTATTCCGTTATTTTTCAGCAGCTGGTAGGTATTGTCAAAACTCGCGATGTAATTGGTAAAAATAGCATCCGGTTTCATAGAAATGATCTTTTCCACATCGTATTTCTGCTCGCTTCCTACATTCTGAATTTTCCCTTCTTTGAATAAATTCTGAATTTTCTCAGAATAAATGTATTCCGGGCTGGATATTCCGATGATCAGATTTTCGGCTCCCAATTCTGAAATATACCCGGCCATACTCGCATTTAACAAAATAATTTTCTTAAAAGGAGTCTGATTTTTGGTAAAGTTATACGTGAAATTTCCTGATTTCAGGGCTAAATTTCCATTATCCTCTTTATATTGGGTACGCGCTGAGATTGGCGTCCATTCTGAGGACGAAATTTTTGATTCTCTTTTACAGGCAATTAGCGAAAAAACCGTAAATAAAAGTAAAATTCTCTGTTTCATCTTTCAAAGAAAAGAAAAAAGTGCTATATTTGCAAACCTTTAAACGTTAAGGTAACACAAGGCCTCGTGGCGCAACTGAATAGCGCATCTGATTACGGCTCAGAAGGTTACAGGTTTGAATCCTGTCGAGGTCACTTAAGGAGACAACTATTTGATAGTTGTCTCTCTTTTTTTACACATAAAAATCTCTCTATCAAGCTTTTACGGATCAGTCTCAAAAGTTGGGGGCTAGGCAAAAAGTTTGGTTAATCTGAAGAGAAAGAAAGTTTTGTCTTTTACTCCCCTAAGCTGTAATCTAAAGTTTTTGATCTTCGCATTAAAAGA
>JAITMC010000006.1 GCA_031277615.1 Chryseobacterium sp.
TTCATTATTTAGATCTTTGACATATCCGCCTTGAGGTATATTCTCCATAAAAGTATTTAATGGATATATCTGCTGCGCCTTACAATAAAACACAGCCAATATAACTCCTGAAAATAACAACCTCTTCACTATTGTTTCGTGAAAATTAAATCTTTAGTGGCAGGAAGATAAACCTTTGTGTCCTGATTACCTGGGCAGTTTTGCTGATCAAGAATCATACTATTGGGTCTATAGTCCCAATAAATTTGATTAGAATCTATTTTTCTTAAATATATTATTCCGTTACCAACATTACAGTTTGTTCCTGTATAATGAAAACCTACAGCATTAAACTCAGCCATTGTTCCCATACTTCGAATCACATTTTTCATACTAGTAGAATTTTGTGTATCTTGTAAAACAGTACCTGATGGATTCTTAATTATGTATTTTACTACTAAAATATCTGTATAATAACTTTTCTTAGCACGAACTTCTAATTCATGATCAACTTTAGTAATAAATAATGTTATTTCATTTCCTTGGTAGTTTGATTTATAAGTTCCTGTAAACGCTTGTAATTCATTATCTATATCTTTTAGGTAGGAATAATTGGGTATGGTTTCATAGTTAGTGTTTAATGAATAAATTTGTTGCGCTTTGCATTGTAAAAAATTCATAAGTAGACTAAATCCTACTATTATTTTAATATGTTTCATAATTATTTTTATTTAGGGACATTTTACATAAAAAGTTGTGCCATCAACTTTCAAATTTACATTGTTTACAGTTCCATCTTTTTCTACTTTCTGTAAAATAATTGTATTAGGATTAATATTCATATTTTCCAAGGTACTAAAAAATAATTTTTCTACTCCTTTTGCATTAAGATCAGCACTGAAATCATTTCCAGTTCGATATTGAGTAGTGGATCTTAAAGTAAAATAAGCTTTATCATAATCCCCAATAAGTTTCTGTATTTCTTCTGCACTAAGATTGGCAATACTTCCGACTTGCGACATATCACCATTGAAACGCAGGATATAGTTATGATAAAGATAATTATCGGGCGGACAATTACACTTTTCATAGGCTACAAATGCTATAAATGCATCATGCATTGTTAGAGGAGTCATCTGGTTCATTACAGTTTTATACAGCTTAATGATATCACTTACCGAAAACATTTTAACTCCCAAAGGGGTATGGTTATGGTAGATACCTTTGTAACTGGTAAATGCAGAGAGGTCTACGCTATGTTCGTCTCCGTGAATAAGGTTGGAGACAGTATTATCTTTTTGGTATAGAAATGCTTGTTCTCCGGTAGTTTTAGATGTTTGTTCCAGGGAGTCAATATTAGTTTTTACTTTTGGATTCTGAAGTATTGATTTTGTCTTTTCACAAGGAGTTTTTATAAACGAATTCTCAAACTGTTCCCACGAAACATCAGGATGCTGGATAAGATACTCGAGGCCCCAACTTACGAATTTGTCCCTTTCTACATAATGAATATTTGCATTGGAACGGTTAGAATACCATTGGGATAATTTAAATAAGCGTTCTTCCAGAAAGTCAGTTCCTCCGTTGGTTTTATAATAATTTTTTACTGTCAGAAAAGTATAGAGATAGCTGGTTAACATTGCGGAAGGAGGCGGTAAGGTCATCAGATATGCCTGAAACTGAAGGTTAAACTGCCTGTTAGCCTCACATTGGCTGTCTCCTGCACCACAGATGTTATAAGCATCTCCAAAATTATTAAACAGGAATGTATTGTACAGGTGCTCCGCAGGAGTGGTCATGGATGATCCTCCGGTTCCCGATCCCGGAATGGGAACGAGTACAGAACCGGCATTCGGGCTTGTTCCTCCCGGATTTCCTGACGGAACACAGTGGGTATCATCGATAGATACGACTACAATCTGAGGGGCAGCAGCTCCTGAAAGAGAACACTGCCCAGGATCGGTATGCTGATCGCTACTGGTACAGGGAATCACTTCATACGTTACCGTGATGCATCCTACCTGTTCAGAATAAGAATAACCGCCTTTACTCGTTTCGATGTCGATATCATTGATTTTGTATACCCGGACCTTGCCTTTGATGATTTCAGGGTTCTGCGTCTCCTGAAAGTTCTGTATTTCCTGTTTTGAAAGAAGATATTGGATAAGGAGTCCTGAATACTTCCCGTTTTCATTCTTCCTTACCACAAGATTTTCGATAGTGGAAGTCGGGTATAGCCTACTGACCTGAAATGTATAGGTGGACACTCCGTTTTTCTCCATAACGCCGGCATAATCCGTCATGATTACAGCGCCGTCCAAAAGAGGATCATTGTTCCTGGCCATCAGATTGGCTCCAAAAAGGCGGGTCTGTATTTCCGAAAGCTTTGTCCAGAGCTGGACATCTTTTTTTATTTCCGAACCGTTCAGCACATAGTTTTTACGGAGGGCGGATGCATTGGAAGACTCTTCATCCAGGTATAAACTCTCCTGCCTACACGTCCACAGCAAAAATACTGAAGTAATCAGGAGTAGAAAATTCATTTTTTTCATCAGATGGTGATTTTATTGTTGCAATATAATACAATTCCCTAAATACACAAATAAAAATTTATCAAATCTACATCAGATTATCATAATTTAAAATTTTTAAAAATACAAATAGCTTATTTAAGTAAACATACTATAATAAAATCCAACATATACAAACAATTCTAACAAAATAAAAACATACTTAGAAAAACGTCACCCAATCTCTGATAGCCCCTTCCCTGTCTGCAATTTTTTAAAACAATTAATTTTCATTTCAGGTCATTTTCTAAATAATCGTTTAATCTTGTAGGAATTTAACTCCTGGTAAAGAAAGTGAATAAAATATTACCTTTGCTTAGTGTTACTATTTTTCTATGCACAAAACGAAGGTACCCGATCCATATCTATGATCTTCAGATTTGATCTGAACATTTATTTTTCCTGATGAAATCCGTTGTACCCTAAGGTTTTTATTTGTATTTTCGGGCCGTAAAAAAACACCTTATCCCCTTATTTTATGAATGAATTAGTCAGGATTTTCCCGAATGATGAAGACGTATTTTATGACGATCTTGAAAATCACCGTAAATATTTTCTGCCTGTCTGTTCCTTTAACCTTCAACTGATTGATCCTTCACAGGATGAATGGATTCATGTGGTTTCTGTAAAAGAAATCTATGATGGCTGCGTAGGGGAAGACAGTACCGCATTGTATACCCCTTTTACCCAAGCTGACATGCTTGGTTTTGACGTGATTGATGGTAAATACAGATTTGATGCGGACTGGAGTTATTTCAAAGTCGCTACAGAGATCACGCCTGAGCAGTATGACCGCAAATTTTCTGATGCTGAAATTGAATTCAATATGAATGACGCCATGTATCAGCTTAAAAAAGCCTATTTCCAAAAACACGGAAAACTCTATGATAAATATGCATACCGGGCCGGACTCACGGTAAATGATATCAGAAGGCTTGAAAGACTTCGCCAGCTTACCGTGGAAGATCTTGAAAAAGACGAAGATTCTGACTATATGGCTGAGCGGAATGCGGCCAAAATACATGGAATTTTTGATGAGCTGAATACAGAAGGACTATCCCTTGAAGACAGCAGCTTCGGCGGTGATAACCTGATGAATATCCCGACCTATAACGGAAAAGCGCTGGATTATATCGGCTGTATTGAAGGCTATGATTTTCAGCAGAATGCCGCAGATCATATTTATCTTTTCTACAACCGCGAACTCAGAAAAGCTGTGATCTGCTTTGAATATACCTGATGTATATTTTAACATCATTATACCCTATTAATTCTAATAAAAAACAGATGGAACAGCAATATGTAGAATGCGCAACACACGGAAAACAGGATATGGGATTGTTATGTACCCATCTTGCTCAAAGCCGGACTGATACAGCTCCTTTAGGTTTTTATGAACACGATGAAGGTGATATGGGGCGTCCCGATGCATGGTGCAATGAATGTGAGGATGCCTGGGACCTTACTGAAACGGAAGAAGACCGTGAAAACTGGTTTACCGGCTGTGATTTTAAAATCGTCTGTGTTTCCTGCTGGGATGAGTCCAAAGGAAGAAATGAAGGAGCAGCGCTTTAAATCTTATCACCGTTTATAGGTTCCGAAAAGCCGGTCCCAGATGGAAGTGTAGAAGCCAAAATTCCGGGTTTCATCCGAATGATGCTGGTTGTGAAACCTCGTGGTTCCGATAAAAAAACGATCCAGCTGGGGCGGAAAAAACTCCCGGTTCAGATGTCCTATCGTTCCCCAGATCAGGTTGATCATCAGATAAACGGTAATGGAAATCACTGAAAAATCATAGCCCATAAGCAGAATCAGCATCATCACCCCGAATCCGATGCTTTCCAGCGGATGCAATACGAAAAGACTCAGATAGTTGGTGCTTACATGTTTATGGTGTTTACCGTGCAGAATCCTGTAAACCAGCGGAATATGGGCTACATAATGAAAAAGGTACATCAAAAAATCCATGAGAAGCAGTAAAGCAATGACCTCTGCTGATACAGAGAGGGCGGAATGATCCGGATTCAGGCTGATCCAATTGATCTTCCACAAATAAACGCCCAAAAGCATTACAAAAGTATTACAGACCACTGTAACAAAACTAAGATAAAGATCTGCCCGGCTCAACGGATGATCTTTCTGCTGAAGCTTTTCTTTACGGCAGGTAGCATCAATAAACCGATAAAGGCCAATAGAGAACAGGTACAGAAAAATATTGGTCACCAGGCTGAATACCATCCATTGCAGCCATGACCACTGCCGGAATGTATTGATATAATCCGAAAATTCAAACCCGTTAAAATCCATAACTGAAATCTGTCTCCACAGGGTAAAAGTATGAATTTTTAAAACAACAGAAAAAACCTACCGTTAAATCCTCTCTAACCGTGCTGATTTCAGATGGTTTATTCAAAAATGACATAATTCATCTTGGCGACGCCTGTATTTCCTGATTTTTCATGATAAGCATACAGGGTAAGTTCATAATTCCCGGCTGTACTGATGATGGTATTTCCTTCAAACAGGTTGGTGCTCACCAAAGAAAGCTTTATGTCTTTCACATAGGTTCCGTCTTTTTTCAGAATTCCCCTAACTTCCATTTCCTCCGAATTCCAGACACCGTTTTTTTCTATGACACATCCGCACATCATAACAATATTGGCCTGGAATGAGAAAGGTTTATCTTTAATGGTATTCAGCGCAATGTACTGATGGGTTCTGGGCTTCAGGATATCAATAATAAATCCGGGAACTTCCAGAATAATTCCGTCACCTAAAATATGTTTTCCCGGAATCAGCCACAGCTCTGTACTTATGGCAATCTGTGCCTGTCTCTGATTCAGTGGGGAAATCAGTTCAATGGTCACCAGAAGCGGCTCATCAATATCAATTTTTGCCAGAAATCCAGCGGTCTGGTTATCTGTAATCAGGTTTCCTCTTGTTTTGGGAGTTTTCATGATCAGATCCGTATTTCCTGTACTTCCGGTTGTATTGCCTTCTGCCAGGATTTCGCGGTTTATTTTATTCCGGACGATAATGTGTGCGCCTCCTAATGAGCTGCCTATAAACTTGGCATCTCTCGCTTTTGCCCGGATCATAATTTTTGTTTCCGCAGCATGAAGTGTCAGCCCGGAAAAGAGAAAGGTAATGAGGATAAAAAGTGTTTTCATGAAATTGGTGATTTTAAATAGTTTTCTTTAAAACGATCGTGAAAAGATCTGTTTTTCAGGGCGGCATCAATACCGTCCAGATAAGCCAGAATACCCAGATCATCAGAGAGTACTTCCAGAATCGCTTTTTCACAACTGTCCCAGAGGTGTTCCAGCTGCGGAAGCATTTTTACAGCTTTCTCTGTGAGGGAAACGATTTGTTTACGTTTATCAGCACGGTCTTTCTTCATCCGGAGGTAGCCTTTTTCTTCCATTTTCTTTACAATAACCACTACCGATGGATGGGCATATCCCAAAGGTTCGGCAATATCTACAATGGCCATAGCTCCGTTCTTTTGCAGCAACATAAAGACGAGATACCAGTTAGGTTCTACATCAATATCAATTTCTTTGTACAGTTTGCGTACATCGTGAGACATCCGGTCGCTGATCCTTTTCAGCCTGCTGTCTAAAGCTTTATAACCAAGCTCTTTAATAAAATCAAAATCCATATGAAGAAAGTAATTGTCAGCAAATATACATAAATCCAGTTAACTATATAGTTAACTATATATTTTTTATGAAAAATTAAAAACACAGTTATTCCGGATTTTAAGGTATATTTACCCTGTTTTTAAAGAAATACAGACCCTGAGTTTATGAATGCAAAAGAAAAAATCACCCGCGAAATTATAGATTTCCATCACGATATTGAGCAGTGGTTCCATGGAAATACAACGGACCGGGAGGCTTTGTTTCAAAAGCTTTTATCTGGTTTTACCCCGGAGTTCAGAATGATCAACGGTAATGGAGATCCCGTTTCCTTATCTGCTTTATCAGAATGGCTTCCGGGAGTATTCGGAAAGTTTCCCAACCGAAGCATTACTGTTGAAAATATAGATGTACAGGCTTCAGACAGTCACGGATTAGCAACCTATATTGAAATCCAGATTACAGGAGATATTAGTACGAAACGCCGTTCATCAGCTGTATTTCTGGTGAATGATGACCAAGCATTATGGCTTCATCTTATTGAAAAATGGATGGATGGAGAGGAATAGTCTTTGTGTAGGAAAACTTTAGCATTATCTATTCTGAGAAAAAAAGTGCTGTCACTTCTTCGCTGACTAAACATACAGCTAAAACGAATACTTCATCGGATCTACGAAGTTGATTCTGAGCTTTGTCACTAAAATCAACGGTTCGCTTCATCAATCTTTGCGTCTGTAAAGAATTTGCATGGGTTGCCAGAATTACATTCAATGCAGCAACGTTCTATAGAGAGATTTTATACATACACCTCTGACCTCCGGAAAGAATATGACTAACCCTTTCTATCTGATAATCTTTCCCGATCAGGTTCCGGAAATTGGATAATT
Source organism: Chryseobacterium sp. (assembly GCA_031277615.1). Taxonomy (GTDB): domain Bacteria; phylum Bacteroidota; class Bacteroidia; order Flavobacteriales; family Weeksellaceae; genus Chryseobacterium. Next base: position 7,078 of record JAITMC010000006.1, read on the forward strand.
CGGCACGGCAGAAGCCCTGGCATTCAGCGGCGGCGGCACAGATCGGGCAATGGTTTTCGATCAGGAAATAGTCATCCCCTTCTTTTTTCCATTCTGCCATATAGCCTTCTTCACTTCTGATTTTCACCAGAATATCGAGACGCTGCTCCAGAGAACGGCTCCCTTCAAGCGACTTCTCATAACGCTGATATGTATTTTTCTCACGGTCATTAATGAGCAGTTCCAGCGCATTTTCTCCCAAAAGATTTTTAACGGAACGAAGAAGCTGAACCGTAATATCTGCGTGGGTATCAGGAAACTGAGCAAGCCCTTTTTCAGTCAGCTTATAATATGTTGAAGGGCGGCCTACCCCTTCACTCTTTGCAAAAGGAATAACCAATTCTTCCCGGGCCAGATTCAACAGATGTTTTCGGGCTCCTTCTTTGGTAATGGACAGTTCTTCTGAGATCAGCAGCGATGTGGCCTCGCCTCTCATTTTAAGGAACATCAGGATCCGATCGGCAGCCGGCTTCTTCATTTTGACAATATTTTAGTTGTTTTATTTTTCAACAACAAATATAGTCATTTTCTATAACGTTTGATTTTATGTTCTAAATCAATAGTTTTCAAATCATTATCAATCCTGAAGGTAAAACTAATAAAACAACCTAAAAGTTGTTTTATTGAAATTTATTATTACCTTTGACCTGTAATAATCAAAAAAAATAATATTATGAACGCATTCACCCTGCCTCAGCTTCCTTATGCTTATGATGCTCTGGAACCTTTTATAGATAAAGAAACAATGACCATTCATCACCAGCGCCATCATCAGACTTATGTGGATAATTTAAACCTGGCTCTGGAACAGGCCGGAGAAACTTCTGCCGACCTTGATTCTATTCTTCAGAGGGTAAGTGAATATGCCCCGGCCGTAAGGAACAACGGAGGCGGACATTATAACCACTCTTTATTCTGGGAAATTCTTTCTCCAAAACCTCAGCTAAATCCTGAAGGAAAACTGGCAGAAGCTGTTTCTTCAGCTTTCGGAAGTGTTGATGCCCTAAAAGCTGAAATGAAAAAGGCCGGCCTGGGACAGTTCGGATCCGGATGGGTATGGCTGTTTGTAAAATTCAGCGGTTCGCTGGCCATAGCTTCAACACCCAATCAGGATAATCCGATGATGGATATTCAATCGGTGAACAGAGGTTTTCCTATTCTTGGAATAGATGTCTGGGAACACGCCTATTATCTTGCTTATCAGAATAAGAGAGCCGATTATCTGGATTCATTCTGGTCGGTTTTAGACTGGGCAGCCGTGGAAAGAAAATACGAAGAAGCCCTTTCAAAAATCAGATAATTCTTCAGGATTAAAAAAATCAGTTATGGATCAGAAAATTTTCATCAATAAAGCAGAAGCTTCGGGCATTATTGCACTTGATCTTCTGGATTATAAACCTACAGTGGATATTGTAGAGTTTGATATCAGGGATCATCTTTTCATGGGAATGATTGTGAAGGAGAAAGAATTTAAAGAATCGATTGCTGCCGTGGATTTTTCTGTATACAACGAGAAAGCCGTAGGAATCATCTGTTCCACGGATGCCATTATCCCGCCCTGGGTTTATATGCTGGTCATGGAAAAACTGGCACCTTATGCGGTTTATGCAGATCTTAACAATGCTGAGACGGTCCTTCTGGATCTCTGGAAACGCCGGCTCACCTATGCCGATCTGAAGCATTATAAAAATCAGAAAGTGGTGGTAAGAGCCCGTGCCGATCATGATCCTGCCCTTTATTTGCTGGCAGCCGGACTCCTGAAGCCAATGGTAAAGACCCTGATGTATGGTGAAATAGGAATGCCGAAAGTAATTTTTAAAAATTAAAATCAGAATGAAAGCAATCATATTCAACGGATCTATGGACAACAGACCGGAGTCTGCACCGGGCCGTATTTCACAGTTTTTCAAAGAAAAGCTGGATGAATGCGGAGTACAAGCGGAGGTTTTCAATCTGGCTGACGCAGGAATTCCCATGTTTGATCTTACCCTCAGCAAAACGCCTTTAGCCGTGGAAAGGATGACACAGCTTTTTCTGGAAGCGGATACGCACTTCTGGCTGGCACCCTTATACCACGGAAGCATACCGGGTGTGATGAAGAACTGCCTGGACTGGCTGGAAGTTACTTCCGGACATTATCAGCCGTACCTCACGGATAAAACAGTGGGACTGGTTTGCTGGGCAGACGGGCTTCAGGCCATGCAGGGTATTAATACGATGGATGTCATTGCCAAGTCGTTACGTGCCTGGCCGCTGCCTTTCAGTATTCCGATCATCAGGTCTGCCTTATACGATGCGGAAGATCCGGCAAAGATCTCCCTGATGTATTCGGATAAGTTTGAAAAGCTGATCCATATGGCCACTACAAAGAGAATCGAAAAGGGATTTTCCGTTCATTCCTATGATATAACGGAGTCCCATAACCCAGTGACTGTTCAGAATAATCATGGATGAAATTACAATTACGGTAAAGGATCAGGAAGGAAATATCCATCAGCTGATCTGCCCTCTGGAAATGGGTCTTAGCCTGAAAGATCTCTGCAAAGCTTATGAACTCCCTATGGAAGCGATGTGCGGCGGTATGGCCATGTGTGCTACCTGCCACTGCTATATCCAAAGTGATCCTTCGGTGCTTCCTGAAAAAAGTGATATTGAGGAAGCACTTCTCTCGGAGCTTTTTACGACGACCTCTGCCAGCAGACTGGCCTGCCAGATTCAGCTTACCGCAGCAATGGACGGACTTTCCATAGAAATTGCTGAATAATAAAAAGAAAATGCCCCTGCGGCCTATTTTTTCCAACGCTTCCGGTGAAATTCCGGAGTTTATTTACTTAAGTTTAGAAGGGGGATTTCTTGCAGCCTATGACTGTTGAAGAAGTCCCTTTTTTTAAAAAAGCATCTTTAAAGAATATAACTGAAATACACGATATGGCAATTATAATAACTGATGACTGCATCAACTGTGGAGCCTGCGAACCGGAATGTCCCAATTCAGCCATTTATGAAGGGGCAATCGACTGGCGCTGGAAAGATAAAACAAAACTTTCGGGAAAGGTAGCTTTTCCTGACGGAACTGAAGCTGATGCGGAGGCGTACCAACAGGCTTATTCCGATGAAGTGTACTATATTGTTCCCGGAAAATGTACGGAATGTAAGGGTTTTCATGAGGAACCACAATGTAAAACGGTATGCCCGGTAGACTGCTGTGTGGATGACCCTGATCATCGAGAGACGGAAGAAACGCTTTTGGAACGTCAGAGATTTCTTCATTCCTAATGACCGGAGCGTTCATAAAAAAGCCTGCACTTTATGGCAGGCTTTCTATTATTTACCGGGATTTTATTCCGTCATATATTTTTTGGGTAAAAGGGGTTTCTATTCCCAATTCCTTTCCTAATCTCAGAACGGTTCCGCCTAAAAGCTCCAGTTCATTGTTTTCTTTTCCGGAATTGATGTCAAGCTGCAGAGAAGTAGGGGTCTCATAAGGAAATGAAGCTGCCTTTTCAAAAGTTTTTGCGATGATCTCTTCATCCAGATTTATATTTTTACGGCGTGCGATCTGTTTAATCTCCTCCATAATTCCGGCAGCCTCTTCTTTCTGGCTGCTATCATTACCTATCGCTCCAATGGAAGAATTGTGAATGGCTGTCACCAATCCGAAGCTGGCAATAAAAATATATTTCGTCCAGATATCCGTTAATGAATTATCTTTAAAATCAATATCGATTCTACTTTCCTTCATCAGATTAATGATCCAGTCCACATCGGCAGAGAAATGCTGAGGATCTCTTCCCACGATCATTTTCCCGGCTTTCCCTTTATGCTCTACCACACCTTTTTCCTTAATATGGGAAGCTACATAGATACAGGTTGGCAGAATGATATTGTTGGGAATGATGTTTCTGATTCTTACATCAATATCGGCTCCGTTCATCATCGGCAACAGCACTGTATTTTCATGAATGACCGGCAGCAGCTGATGACAAACGTTTTCCAGGTCATATTCCTTTACACAGATCATGATGAGATCCGGGTTTTTGATGTCACTGATATGTTGTTCTACCGCATCAGGAAATGTATGATCTACAGGATGTTCGGGAGAAATCAGAACAAGGCCCTGTTTTTTTACTTTTTCATAGGTTTCTCCTCTGGCGGTAAAGGTAACGGTATTTTTCCCGGAAGTTTCGTTCATCTGGCTGATCTTGAAGCCGAAATATCCTCCGACTCCGCCCAGGCCGATGACCACAATATGTTTTTTACTCATTGTTTATTAATAGTTTTATTGCTTTGGTTGCCATGAAAGCCGGCACGTACTGATCGAGCAGAAATCTCGGATGCGGCTGCATTTCCTCGGTATAATCACTGATGATAAAACCGGCCCTCAGCTGTCCGCCGATAAGGTCAGAAAGTGTATGTCCGAAAACAAAAGCTTCGTTATTAGCCAGCTTTCTTTCAATCTGTGCCTGATCCAGGTCTTTGAGGTCTGAGTAAGGAAGTTGGTATGTAGGTCTGATCATGCCGTTTTCCTGATCTTCCGGATTACGGCCGCCTACAAAAACAACGGGATTGAAAAAGCTGGACAAAAGAAAACCACCTTTTTTCAATACTCTGAAAGCTTCTCTCCAGACGGGATTTACATCTTCTACATAGTGATTGGAGATCGGATGGAAAACGATATCAAAAGACTCATCTTCAAATGTACCGAGGTTTCTCATATCGCCCTGAACAGTTTCCAAAGTCAGCCGGTCGCGCTGAGCCACCATTTCATCCTGCTTCAGCTGTTCTCCGAAATATCGAAAACCACTACCGAAGCACCTGCAGCTGCCAGTACAGGAGCCTGCTGCCCACCGGCAGAAGCCAGACACAATATTCTTTTTCCTTTAACATCACCCAGCCAATCTTTGTTCAATGGCTGAGGCGTCAGATGCACGTCCCACTTCCCTTCCCTGGCCTCCTGTATGAGCTCTGAACTTACGGCCCTGGACCATTCGTGCCGAGCCAGAGCCTGACTGTTCCAGGCGGACTCATTATGTTTTAAAAAATCAACTTCCTGATCCTTCATATTTTTATTTTAAAATTTCGGGAAAAAGCTGTATCGGTTGAATACTAAGCTTTTATAAAGATTATCAAAAAAGTCAGGTAACGATTTGGTAACGGTACTCTTTGCTTTGCCTTTCAACATGTTTCCCTCAGCTTATAACAAATATACAAAATAAAAGGATAGGCCCTGTGTTTCCTACCCTTATCTCATACCTAATTTAGAAAAGATGAGAAATCAATCATATCTAATTATATTAAGAACTTCTTACTTATCAGATTTTAATTTATTTATTTCAGAAATATGCTTTTTGGCATTATCATTATCTGGATTCAGTTTAAGCGATTTTTTATAATTTAGAATAGACTTTTTGTAATCTTTATTTACAAAGTAAGCTTCACCAAGACTATCCAATAAATCTGCATTTTTAGGATATTCTTTTGTTGCAAATTCAAACAGATCGATTGCTTTTTTTACTTCTTTATCTTTATACAACAAATCATATCCGAGGCTATTGAGCGTATATTGCAGATTGGTGTTAAAATAAATATCTTCTTGTTTGCTTAATGCATCAAATGATTTTTTAGCCAATTGAGGATTCGTTAAAAGTTGAGATTTCAATACTGATTTTAAGTTTAATTTTGGAAACTTAATTAGATCCGTTTCTATTTTATTAAATAGTATTTCCCAATCATTAAGTGCTAAATCAGATTTGTTATTAATAATTACAATTTGACCATATTTGCTGTCAGGGCAAATTAAAATGCCACTTCTTACTCCATTGGTATCCCCTGTTTTTGAATAATAAAATCCTTCTTCTTTACCCGTTCCCATATCTTGCCACAGGTATCCCATTACATTGTTCTGATCATCCTCAAATAGGGTTTTAACTGCTTCCTTCACAAGAGGATTTTCACTCTCTAACTGGAATTTCATCAGTTTTACAAGGTCTGGTAACGTAGTAATAATGCCATAACCGCCGCCCAGCAAAGGGTTCTTCTCTATAGGAGCTAGTTCGCCAACGTTTGTATAACTATTAGCTAAGTAGTGTTTATGCTCTTGATAATCGCTCAAATACGTGTTTTTCATATCCAATTCGTTCAAAAAATCTTGAAGCAGATCTTTATAAGATGTATGATACACTTGTTCTAATATATAGGCCATTAGCTCTGAACCTATGGAATTATAATCATAAAATGTGCCCGGCTTTTTGTCTAATTCTACCGTTTTGAGCTCCTCTAAAAAAGTAGACATCGTGTAATCAAAAGGTCTGCTTTCATAGTAACCTTCTGCTGTTTTTTTATTGACTTCTAATAGCTTTTTGGGTACTTTGGTTTTGAATCCAAGCGTGTGCGTTAGTAAATTTTTAATCGTTATTGGGGTGCCTTGATATTCTAAATTAGGATAGGCATCCACTAGATGTTTTCTAATATCCTCATCTAATTTTATCCGATTTTCCAGCACAGCCTTAGCAGCTAAAGAACCTACAAAAACTTTAGAAATAGAGGCAATCTCATAGAGAGTATTATCATTGGGTTTATTTTTTCCATTTCTATCTATTTCTCCGTAATAATTATGAAAAACCTCTCCATTTTTATAGATCGCTAAAGCTATTGAGTTGATGTTGCCTTTTTTTATTTCATTTTCGGCATACTGATTTATTAAGTCAGTTAGCTTACTAAAATTTTCTGTGTTGGTTTTTTCTGTTTTCGCTCTAATTTTAGATACCATTTCCCTCGCATTCTTATTTTCAGGATCAAGAGATAACGATTTTTCATAGTTTTTCGTTGCATTTTCCCAATCCTTATTTTCAAAGTAAGCCTCGCCTAAACTATCGTACAGATCTGCATGATTGGGCTGTAGATTTACAGCATATTCAAAAAGTTTGATCGCAGCTTCTGGATTTTTCTTCTGTTTTAACCATTCATAACCAATTGTATTGACATCATCAGCAAACCCCATTTCATTAAGTTCTTCTTCAGAGAGATTTTCTTTACCCATTTTTTCTTTAAAAACCAATGTTGGATCATCCACGTTGTTATACGTTAGATAATATGTATAACCTATTGATTCCTTTGGAAACAAATCAGCAATCATTGTCTTATGATTCCCTTTTTTTAATTCTTTGGTTAAATCTAATTCTATAAATTGCGAATAATCATGAAAAAGGTAAACTCTAATCTTTAATGCATTCAGGTCGTAAATGGTAGAATACTGTGTTGCATTTATTGAATTTTTTTGGGCAAAATGAGCCATTGCCTGACTACAATAATCAAGTGTTGCTTTTTTATTGGAAGTAGTAAGAAACTTCAACCCATTTTGGAAATAAGATTTATTAACTTCATTTACGTTCTTGGTTTGAGAATAGTAAAAATTTGAAAAAGACTTTTCAGATTCTTTTCCAATAATCATTTCATCTCCTTCTACAATTAAATACTCTCCTGATTTATCTACAAATACAAGCATGCTATTGGTAAGAGAAGACAAGTTTATTCTTTCGAGGTATGATTTAACTTCTCCTACATTACTCATGGATTGCATTATGTTTCTTATTGCATTGCCAATTGGAACGATTGCCTTTCCTTCAGTATTTGTAATAGCCAAATAAGGTACATAAAACCCATCAAACACCAATCCTTTCTCATTAACAGCACCCTGTGCAAAATTATTATGTAGCCCCATGTACATAACTCCATATTTTCCAACCGTAGAATCTTCAAACCAAAACTGGCTATTTGGACTTAAATAATCTTCATTATTTCCGACTATGGTTTTACCATTTTCAGTAACTTTATACATGGTACATGAATACCCTATCTGCGGAAATAATATCGTTATTAAGATGAGAAAAAAAGTGTATTTCATTTTATTTATTTTTAGATTTTAGCCAGTTAATGAGCGTATCTACACCTACTAAATTATTTTTTGCCAATAATTCTGCTGCTTTTTGAAGTTCTCCTTTTTGTAATTGAAGAATAATATGCTCGTGCTGATTGCTTGATTTTTCAACCGTATTATTCATTGCCATATAAGCATATTCATACCGCTGGGATTGGCGATGTAATATCTTTATCATTTTTAGTAATCTTTGATTGGGACAATTAGAAATTAACAGCATATGCCAACGCTCATCTAACTCAACAATTTCTCTTGAAGACTTGGTCCGTAATATATTTAAATTGATTTCAATGAGTTCTTCCAAAACTTTTTTATCTGGAATGCCCGATAACTCCAATGCAAATGACTCTAACTTTGCTCTTAGCGGATAAATTTCAATAATATCATCTTCTGAAAATTGTGCTAATCGATAGCCTTTTCTCGATTCCGATACGACTATGCCTTCCCATTCTAATTGTTGAAGTGCGTCTCTAAGTGGCGTACGACTAATGTTTAGTAATTCTGCCAAGTGAATTTCCCGCATAGGGTCGTTAGGCATTATTTTACCTTCAATAATCAATTGCCACAAAGCTTTTATTATTTGACTTTTTAATGTTTCTTGTGTTATCATTCCTTTGTTTATTGTATACAATATGCAAAAATAATGATTTTTAGAGATATTTATATAGTGTTTCTAGCTAATAATGTTTTGTTATGATCTTTTATAGTTTCCTACTTTTCTTTTTTGTTTAGTTAGTAAATTGCTCTTCTTCGTCATCTTCGTCCTCTGCATTGGGTAACAGCTGAATAGTCTTACATCGGAATTAGACGAATGCTCCTATAATATAAACTTATAAAGGTCTTTTGTTGGTAAATCGTCCAGTGTATTCGTTTTAGCAACAGGGTTGTCCTGTTTCTTTAATTCGGGTTTGTTTCCGTTGTTCCGCCATTCGTTAAATACACTTGTTAACAGGCTTCTATCCCAATTGTGAAGCGTTCCAAATGCTTCGGCTTTCGTGGTAGATGAACGTGATACCGTAAATCCGTCCGCTTTCGTTCCTGCGGACAACCCTATTGATGCCCTGCTCTACAAGTTACTTTTTAAATTCCTTTTTGCTGTTGGTAGTGTAGTTTTAAGACAAAAGATCCAAAAATTCAAGACCGGGATCATCCGTTAAAAATTCACAATGACTCCTGGTTTTTATTTTAAAACATTAAGGGGCTTTAAGTGGTAAGATAAATTAAGAAAAAATCAAAGTTTTTTGATAAGGTGATGTCCTCTATCCCAAAAACAGGTTTTATATTTGGGAAAAGCCTTAATGACTTAAGATCATTCAGATAAAAGTGTATTAATTTTAAATTTAAAATTCTTCCCAGCCTTCCTGCTGTGGGTCATATTTGGCAAATTCCCCGGTATCGGTAAATTCAGAGGCGGTCATTCCCACTTCAAAAATGGAGCTTTCACTCAGTCCGGCCCTGAAATACAATCCTCTTTCTGACAACAATACGGATCCGAAATCTTCATCCGGATGATTGAAATGAAGTCCTGAATCGTCTTCCCGTACCAGTTGATATTTATACCGGATAAGGCGTTCTTTCAGATCCTCGATCTGCTGTTGTTCAAACGGAATAAGGTTGTCTTCACGATCAAAGAAACTTTCATCATTGGCATGCTGTTCCTTTTCTTTTGTTTCAGTTCTGAATAGCTGGATATTATAGCTCATGGGTATGATTTGGATGGATATTTTAATTTATTTTTCCGGGAACCAATATAATACTTTTAAGGGTTGCCTGATGTTAATTATTCGGATTCGTTATAAAAATGGATGATGGTGGATGATGGAAGATGGGTGATGGGAGTTTTGAAAGCCCTAAAAAGGAGTTGCTGATCTGTTTTGATTTGAGGTAATTGGATAGTAATGGTCTGGTCATTAATGGTCCAGGTTTTCAGCTTCTTAATTCTCTTATCTGCTATGATTGATTATACTTTTGTAGGTATGCATACGGGTTTCTTCACTATACATATTACACAGAACCAGTATGTTGCCGGTGTTGTATTTAGCAGATATTTCCTGTAATCTTCCGTTGATATTTTCCGGAGTGTCTGTAATGATCCTGTCCAGAATATTCAGAAATTCTTCTTCATTTTCTGTTCCCATGATCATTTTTTCAACCTCTTCCGAAGGAAGTAATGCATCAGGAGCCTGTAAATGGCGGGCCTGCCAGAACTGGTAAGCCATTCCATACGCATTATAGCGGGCTTCTTCAGGATCTGAAGCTACCGATGCTGCCACTGCGATCTGTAATGAAGCTGTGTTTGTGTATCCGGTGGCATTAAATTCGTTCAGATAGGTTTCTGTACTTTCGGTTTCCTGTCCGTTCCGCATAAAATCAGCATAAGAAAAGCCGACACCGTGTTTTGCCGCTTCTTCAGCCGATGTGGTACCGGATCCCAGCCAGATGATTTCGGGCAGGTGAAGCAGGTTTTTGGGCTGGGCGATCAGTCCGTCGTAAGTTCCCTCTTCATCTCTGATATACCGGATGATTTCTGCCAGCTTATTTTCAGGGTTGGACAGTACAGGCGGTTTATTGCTGTTCAAAGCCTGTACGGCATCTTTCAGCCCTCCGGGAGCTTTTCCGAGGCCCAGTATAAAACGTTCCGGATATAAAGAGCTCAGCATTTTCGTCCATTCCGCAATTTTGTAAGCTGAATAGTTTCTGAGCATAATGCCGGCGGTTCCTACTTTAATCTGTTTTGTCTTTCCGAGAACGACGGCAGCTAAAAGTTCAGGACTTGAACTTCCGTAAGCTTCCACTCCATGATGTTCAGCGTACATTATACTGTGAAATCCTGCTTCATCAGCAAATACAGCGAGATCAATGCTGTTGTTCAGGGCGGTTAAAGCACTTCCACCGGATATTACCGGAGACTGATCGAGGATTCCCAGTTTGAGTTTCATTCTTTTTATTCTGTAATAAAGGTATTGATTTTCGGTAAAATATCCTGTTTCTGAAAATAGGGTTTCAGACTTTGTTAGAATGAATCGGATATTTTAAACCAGCCAATAGATGACAGACAACACCACGATTATCAAAAGAAAAATGCAGGTCCATTCCATCCAGTATTTTCTCTTATTAAATCTAAAGGTCAATGGATCTATATGATAATGGCTGTATACTTCAGGGTTTATTCTTATTCTCTGATGATGATTGGCTATATTCTGAAAAAATGCGGCTCTTAATTCCATGGTATTGGCCGGATAAAAGGCATACCAGACATTCATGTCAAATTCTAGTTCCCGGGGTGCAATGTTCCCTGTTTCATTCCGATAATGTACCATCAGAACGGTCTGGGAGTATTTTCCGGTTCCAATGTTCCGGGGGTATACATCGTAATTTCCTTCTTTCGGAAGCGCCTGTAACTGATCATACAAAACGGAAAGCAGTGTGCCATCCTTCTGTTTACGGTGCAGTCCCTTATCATCCACCCACATTTCCACAACTGCTTTTCCCTTGTGTTTTTTCACAGAGCTGATCAGCCATCCGCAAAAGAAGAGAAAACAGAGTTCATAGACTCCGATAAAAACTACCGCATTTACCGGATTTCTGCTGTAAGACACCTGATACCCGTCATCAATAGCAAAGGCAACCGGCAATAGAAGCAGCAATATAAATACCGCCAATATCCATAATAAAGTTATGATCCGCACCAGCCATGTGACCGTTGTATGGGGTACAGCATATACCGGTAAAAAGCCGGGATTTTTATCCATTCCTTTGAGTATCGTTGTTTAACAGGTAAACATAATCATTTTCCTGAAAAGATAAAAGTTGGTTGAGAGAAAGGATTTGATTCCGGATATTGGATGAAGGAAGCTATAAAGGCTATTCATCAGGCTTTTTGCCCTTACGGCCTCGTCTTATTTTTGTAAATTAGCGTGATGATCGCTGACTCTCATTAAAATATCAGTGGGACGATCATTATCAAACCATGATCAATATTCATTTAAAAATAAAGCTATGGAAGAAATAAACAGGCAACTGGCTCTGCTCCCGGACAACAGCCGCCAATATTATCAGCACGAATTTTCCACCTTAAATGAGAGTGAAAAACAGCAATTGGAAGAGCTGGTGGTTCGCATGGTAAAAAATGGGGCTGCAAAACCGCTTTCCTGGGCCTGGAGTGAATTCAGGGAAGGAATTCCGCAGTGGGCCAGGTTTATGATCCTTAAAGAAATGCATCAGTCCGCTAATGATATAGAAGGCAATGTTGATGCCGCCGAAGAGTTTGCTCCGGAAATGACCGACCATTACCAACAACTCTCCGATACCCTGGGAAAAGAAAAGCTGCATCAATTCCTGTCCGGCTATGCCAAAGGGATGCTCTACAATATGCTCGGGATTTTTGATGAAGGCAACTTCGATTACGACAGTCCCGACAGCTGGCAGCTGGTCACCCATAACAGGGAAACCGATGAACTTGGAAAGGCCATTAGTGGGCTTCACGAGGATTTTCTGGAGTTTGATCAGGAATTGGGATAATAAACCTGTGCAATATTTAATATTGGCAGTGGCTATGTTTTGAGGACATAAGCAAGATGCTTGCGCCAACGGATGTGATAGTTTTTAACGGATCAATAAAAAACCACTGTGCTTTCACGGTGGTTTTGTCTTATTAAGATTGTAAGTAAGATAATTGCTCCGGCAGAAAGAATTTATAATAATGAGATCAACTCCTCAAACAGCTAAAACTTATCAACCTGCTGAATGTTATTAATAAATAATGTATCTTTCCTCTTTTAAAAAATATAATTATCAAAATATTTACATTATGAAAAATAATTTCATAACAAAGTCCCTGTTTATTTATGCAGGTATTTCAACCCTTGCCCTCTGTTATTCATTTGTTTCCATCCATGATCTTAAAGAATCTTTTGATGAGATAACGGTAAAAAGAATCAATATTGTTGATGAAAAAGGCACAAACCGGATTGTTATTTCCAATCAGGAACGTATTCCCAATCCGATCATTAAAGGAAAGGAATACCAACGCCGTATGAAACCGGCCGGCTTAATATTCTATGACAAAAACGGTGATGAAGTTGGAGGGCTTGCATTGTCTGAGATTAACGGACAGGGCTTACATGCATTGGCTTTCGATTATTCCAATGCCGATGCGATCGGCCTTTTATCGCAAGATGATAAAGATAACGGTAAAAATTTCAAAGCTGGAATACTCATTAATGACAAAGATCTATCCGGAAAACCGGGAAGTAATATTTCAAGAATGAAGCTAACGACCGAAAACGGTAATGCCGGCTTAATCATCAATGGTCCGGATGAAAAACCCCGAATTTCTATCGTGGTAGACAGCATCGGAAATCCCACCATTAAAGTATGGGATGCCAACGGAAAAGTTAAGAATGCTGTTTTAAAATGATTTTGTTTTCTGAGATACAATAATGTTGCTTCAGAACAGGTCCCAGCCAGTCACTGAAATACCTTCAATTGATTTTGAAAATGCTTATAAAAACTACTGTAATTTTTGTTTACGGCGGTTTTTTTTCATTTATGATCCCTGCACCAGTGAAGCGATCCGTATAGTTGTAAATATACTTATCTTTTATGTGTACGAAGTGGCATTCTGTCAGAGAAAATTAGTCATACGTACTAAAAACAGGCTGCTTTGAAGAACAACCTGTTTATTTTTGATATAGGGCCTGCTTTGAGACATAAGCAAGATTTTTGGGCCAAGGAAGAATAGAACCACTACAAAAGCAATGGTTCTATATTATTTGGAGGCCACGAGCGAGACGCTCGCGCCAGCGGGGGGGAATTCCTGCTCTTGTTTTATTATTTGAAATTAAATTATCATTAAATTCAATGAGTTAAAAAATTAGAACGATTGAATCCCTAAATTTCAAACATTACCGATGGGTTAATTGTTTATTAACGAAAGTTAAAAATCATCAAATTTAGGTATGAACCTTTCATTACAAAATATTATAAATTCATCAGAATTTATTGGAGGTGGTTCTTCCATTGTAATACAAGCAATATCTGAATGCAAATACTTTTTAACCTGTTTAAAAATTTGAATACTGCTTGCCGTAGACGGATCATCTCCAATGATAGATATTCCAAAAATTATATTTCCATCATCTGTGTACTGTAAGGTAATTTGCTTGATTTCTGATAGTTGATTATTGTTTTGAAAGTAAATAGTATATTCGGAATTAGTTTTTTTTTCCAAATGCAAAAGCAATTCTTTTGCTGAATAAAAAGTTACATCAGGATAATCAGAAAATTCAGGAAACGGATAATCTACTGCTAATTCTTTTCCTCCGGCAGGAAAGTATTTCTTGAAGAAATCATTCACTACGTCTAACTTTCTATTATAGACAAGATAATATGAATCAATATATTGTGGCATAATTTAATTTTTAATAGTTATGGCATTTTTCCTGAGCTTATAAATTTACCTTGTAGGTTTCATAGTAATAATATTTTTGACCGTTAATTACAGGTTCTGTTCTATTTACTGTAGTTTTAACCCCATTTATTAATTCTCGTGAATTAAAAAAACCTTTAACACCAGCAGCTTTAACATTTGTTACAGCATTATTGAATAACTCCTGATTAATTTCAGCTTGAAATTGTGACCAATTAGGAAGATCAAATTCTTTTGCATGCCTTGAATAACTATGCTGAAAAGCCCTTCGCTCTGCATTCGTCATTTTAGCCCCAAGGTACTGTATGACCCACTTGTTCAACTACATCATCTACTTGGGATAAATTTCTTAAAAAGCTTCCAGTCCCTGAGAGCAACAAATCAATTGCGGGCTTGTACTAGAGGGTATTCAGAAACATGCATTTGAATATCAGTTTTTCCTCTTGAATCAGGAATAGAACTAAATGTAGGTCCCCACGGATCACCAGATGACGGTGGAGTACCTAAACCACCTCCTTCAGTACTACCTGTATAAAGTGTATTAACTAATCCTTTTGAATTAAAAGTATCTTTAATACTTAAGTTGAGGGTATGTGATGTTACGTTCCAGGTACCATTGTTACCTTTATTAACAACTACATTGTAATTACCAGAGCCTAGCTGATCTGCCCATTGTTCCGCATGAATTCTTGCATCAGATTTCGTAAGATTGTTCCAAAATCCAGCCCCTCTTACCCATCTTTCATCTGGATCTGTAAAATTAATAGGGTTATTTACTGTATAATTATATGGAGAATATCTTCTATACATTTCTGCCAAAGGATCAACAACACCCCATCTTCCTAAGTCAGGCATATACATCCTCGCTCCATAATCATACATTCCTATTTCTGTCTGAAGTTCCTTGCCGTTGTATTTATATTAATAGATTAGGTTTCCTTCTACAATGTTTAGGATTTTTTTATTTATCACTTGAATATATAAAAACCACATAAAAATAATATGCTTCTTAATTAACAAAGCCATTTAATGAGTTGTATTGTTAATTAAGTTAGGAATAAACTTTGTCATTGAACAATTTAATGTATCTATTTTGTAATATCCTATTTCATGTTTATTTTCTATTGCAAAGTGTTTTTTATTTAGATTTATTGTTTTACCAGATAGAGTATAACAATTCAAGTATTTATTTTTTTTATCCGTATATAAAAGTATTGTATCATTTGCCAACAGTTGGCACCCTACAAAATTTGTAGATGTAGGAGATTCTTGGTATTTTACTATTTCACAAATATTTTCTTTTTTATCCGTATACAAACTAACAATATAAACAGATGGCTTTCTTGAAACAGCCTGATCTGATTTTATTTCTTTTAAAATATTTTCATTAAGGAATATTTCTTCAAAAGTTTTTTTTTCCCTACAAGAGAAAAGTAGTAATAGAATAGCTATAATTGAGAATTTATACATATCGATAAACTTATTGGTGAACATTTTCTTTATTTTGATTTGGGAACCAAAATTTTTTATCATTATAATAAATAATATTAGGATTCTGTTGGGTAGGCAAGAAAATCCATGCTTTTTCTGGCATTATTGCCTTATTATTTTCAAATGTTTTACGATCACCATCACCTGGTTTAATTGTTCCACTTGAATTAAATCCTGAAGGCCAGTTAGTACTAAAATACCCCGATTCTTTCATAAGAAAACCAAAGGGATGGCTGTGCCCTGTTTCTAACCATGTATAACCATTTTTTGCATAGTTTTCTGGAATTCCATGAGTCGTAACATCTCCAATTCTATGTTGAGATGTAATTAAATACAATGTTGTATCTCCAAATATTCCATCTTTAAATAACTTGCTATAATTCCACTCTTTATTAGTATTTACTGCAAGAAAATGAAAATAATTTAACTCTTTCCCATTATATAAAAATAGAATTATCCTTTATTAATTTTTAATCAGGTTCTATTTTTGACCGGTCAACACGGCAATCCTTGCTTTTGCATAAGAAATCTGGTCTTTTTCTTTTTCCTGATCCGGTTTGTTTTTAAGATACAGATGATAGTAAGACAAGGCATTTTTAGCCTGTTTCAGATTCAGGTCATAAAGCAGCCCTAAACGGTAATTGATGGTATTGCTGTTGTTAAAAGTAAGACCTCTTTTATACGCTGTAACGGCTTCAGGAAACTGATTTTTCGACTCATAAATTCCACCAAGCGCTGTATAGTAAATGGCTGTATGCTTTGATATGCCTTCATCAATTGCTTTTGTGGCATATTCGGCAGCCAGGTCATAATTTTTCAGTTCACGGTAGCTCAAAGCCATAAAATACAGGGTTCCCTCATTCTTAATTCCCATATCTTCCAGGGCTTTAAAAAGTGTGATACAGGTTTGATAATCTTTTAAATAAAAATATGCCTGTCCCATTTCATTGATAACATTGGCATCCGTATTATTCTTTGTGAGCTTCTTTCCGGTATCAATTACTTCCTGATATTTTCCCAACAGGTTGGATATCGGTAACTGAGCCTGCTGAAGGGTAAAGTTCTCAGGATCTGCATTGATGGCAGTTTTTAACACATCATAAGCGGTTTGAAATTGTCGAAGTTCCTTGTAGGCCAGAGACAGATCATAAGCTACATCGGGATCCGTGTTGTTCAGCCTGTTGGCTTTCTTCAGATAACCAAGCCTCTCTTCAGGATTTTCCGTATAAACAGCCAGCTGTTTACAGGCACTGAAATTAAGACTGTCCAGCTTCATGATTTGGGTTAAATAGGTTTTGGCTTTTGCTGCATTCCCCCGTCTGGAACTGATATTCGCCAGGCTGAACAGGATAGAAAGATTGTCCGGCTGTACCGTATTGATCTTCAGATAGCTTTTTTCAGCTTCCGAAAGTTTTCCGGCCATCATATTACAGTATGCGATCTGAGAGAGTGCTTTTACGTCCTGTGTGTCACCCGGATAAAGGCTTTCAAGGTATCTGGCCGCATCGGCATAGCGTTGGGTCTCATAATATTCAAGTAGTTTTTCTTTATCTATAATCGCTGCCTGAGCCTTTATATCACTGAGGCCTAGCAGGATCAGAAGTATCGAAATCCAGATTTTCATGGTGTGTCATTTTCAACTAAAATATCAGTTATTTGTGTATCTGCCAAATTTTAGCTACAGATTATTCACAACCTGAAGATTTTTAGGTATTTAAAAACAGAACTGACTAGTGACACAGGTTTCCGGTTGAACTCAGGTATTTTTTGTAATTTCGGAAAATATTATATCCCGGGAGATCATGAACAATGAATTTTATTGCCGGTTTCTGGTTCCGGATCCGTCTCTTGACTGTTTTGTGGAAAATATCGGAATGTTTCATAATCCTTCCGGTGAAGCAAAAGAAGTTGTCATCATTCCGGACGGCAGAATCGATCTGTTCTTTCTGACATCCGGACACACCTTTCAGGTATTGCTGATGGGATTGGAAACAGCTCCCAAAGAGCGGAATATTCCTCCCCATACCTATGCACTGGTGGTCAGTTTCCGGCCTTTGGGCTCAGAATATATTCTGCATACCTCTATAGCTGATCTTTTAAATACAGCTAAAGAACTTCCTCCTGATTTCTGGAACTTTAATGCTGAAGACCTCTCTGATTTTGAAAAATTTTATGAAAGAGCTTCAGAAAAAATAAAGGAACATATTCCCCCAACTATAGACGAACGCAAACAGATGCTTTTTGATCTGCTTTATTCTTCAAAAGGCGAAATGAGCGTTACGGAACTTTCGGAAAAGACATCCTGGAACAGCCGTCAGATTAACCGTTATTTCAGTAAGCAGTTCGGGGTTTCATTGAAATCCTATGCCACCATCCTCCGTTTCAGAGCTTCTCTGGAACATATTGCCGAAGGAAAACTTTTCCCGGAACTTAATTTTACCGACCAGACTCATTTCATCAAAGAAATTAAAAAATTCTCAGGGGTTGTTCCTAAAGAACTTTCAAAAAATAAAAACGACCGATTTGTACTATTATCTGTTTTAAAGCAGACCTAATTTTGTCCTGTAAAAAAATAATTCAGGATGCTTATCAAAAATAAATCAGTAGCCATCATAGGTGGTGGTCCCGGCGGGCTTACCTTGGCCAGACTTTTACAACTTAATAATGCAGAGGTAAAAGTATATGAAAGAGATTTTAACAAAAATGCTCGCGTACAGGGCTCCCCTCTCGATATGCATGATGATTCGGGAATGGCTGCTCTTCGTGAGGCCGGTTTACTAGAGGAATTCAAGAAAAATTTCAGACCGGGAGCAGATAAAATGCTTATTGTGAATGAACAGGCAGAAGTTTTCTACAGCGATCATGAAAGTAAACCTGACGAAGATTTCGGCAATGCCCACTTCCGTCCGGAGATAGACCGTGGGCCGCTCAGAAATATGCTTCTGGAGTCTTTACACCCGGAAACTGTTGTTTGGGACAGCCATTTTACCTCCATGGAAAAAAAGGACGAAGGATGGCTTCTCCATTTTAAAAACGGTTCTTCGGCTTATGCGGATCTTGTGATTGCTGCGGATGGCGCTCATTCCAAAGTTCGCCCTTACCTTACTGATGTCAGACCTGCTTATTCAGGGATCCTGATGCTTGAGGGAAATATTACTCAGGCAAAACAAACAGCTCCTGTCATTACGGCCCTCCTTAACGGTGGGAAGATTATGGCTTTTGGAAAGCATCAAAACTTACTTCTCGGACAGAAAGGAAACGGTAACCTGGGATTTTACGCCAGTTTCAGGGCAGAGGAAAACTGGGCTTCTTCTTCCGGCCTCGATTTTTCAGATCAGACGCAGATCCTGAACTGGTTCCAAAAAGAATATCCGGACTGGAACAGCAGCTGGTACGAGCTTTTCGAGCATGCCGAAGTGCCTTTTATTCCACGCCCGATCTATTATATGCCTTTAGAGCAGAGCTGGGAAATACGTTCTGATCTTACTCTGATAGGTGATGCGGCACACGTGATGCCTCCCTTTGCCGGAGAAGGAGCCAACATGGCGATGCTGGATGCTCTGGAACTGAGCAGGTATCTGACTGATGGGCGTTACAGTTCACTCTCTGATGCCATTTCTCATTATGAAACCCAAATGCGGAAAAGAGCTTCCGAAGCCATAAAAGAATCTCTGGAAAACGGCGAAAGAATGCATTCAGAAAACGCATTGGAAACCATGCTTGAATTCTTTAACGAACACCATTCTTAGCAGAAATCAACGTAATGGTTTGCCGGTATCTGTATTTTCAATAATTTAATGGTTTAAAAAAATTCTCCATGGAAATAAAATCTGTAACCGCCTTCATTGATTATTATGAGAAGATAAGGGCCAGAACCCTGAAGCTTATTGAAGTAGTTCCGCCGGAGCATCTGGATTTCACCTATAAACCTGGAAAATTCACTATTGGTGACCAGATCAGACACATCGCTGCCATTGAACGTTATATGTATGGAGAAACCATTTCAGGAAGAAAAAGTGCTTATCAGGGATGTGGAAAGGAGCTGGCAGACGGTTATGAAGAAACTTTAAAATATTTTAATGAAATGCACCGGCAGATGACCGGAATTCTCACCGGACTTTCGGATGAAGATCTTCAGCGCAGGTGTCTGACTCCTGCCGGTCATGAAATTTCTGTCTGGAAATGGCTTCGGGCTATGGTAGAGCATGAAATCCATCACAGGGGTGAATTGTATATCTATCTTAATTTACTGGATGTAAAAACGCCGCAGATTTATGGCTTTTCTGCTGAAGAAGTTCAGAGCATGAGTGTAAGACTGCACGAATAATCCATTATGACAGGGAAGATCAACTGGTCACGTCTTTTTGTATCTTCGCTTTATAAAACCTGATATGACCCAACCATCCCTGATCTGCTTTTTAGCACTGTTTCAGTCTGCATTCGGACAGAAAACTTTAGTACTGCCTCCCGGAGATACACTGAACTATTCATTAACATCTAAAAAACCGGCCTGGATCTCCATCCGTTCAGATGATGCCAATCTCGCATTCACCCTTTTTGAAGCGGGAAAAAAGATCAAGGATCAGGACGACTCCAAAGGAATCGGATCGCTTGAAAGACTCTATCATATTCCGCAGAAAAATAAAACATATACGCTTAAAATTTGGTCTAAATCTTATATAGAGCAAAGTAAACCGGCCGAGGTGAAGATTACGGAATCTGCCCGTATTCCTGTTTCAAACAGTCATTTTACTCCTTCGGCATTCCTGGAAGACCTGAAAGCATTCCGTTCTATCCGCGAGCAGGCGAATGCCGGACTATACCTGTACAGAACAAAAAAACAGATAGACAGCCTCTACAGCCATGCAGAAAAGGAAGCTGAAAACTGTAAAAGTATTCTTGATTTTTATAAAATCATAGCCCGGCTTACTGAATTTGAAGGAAGCTGTCACAATTTTACAGACCTTCCTGATAATGCTTCTTATTACCTGACTCAAAAAGCAGAATACCTGCCTGTTACTTTAAAAAATATAAACGGTCGTCTTCTGCAGGATTCAGAAGATATTCAGATTCCTGTCGGGGCTGAGATTGTTTCTATTAATGATATTCCGGCAGCAGAAATCATCAGAAGACTTTCACAATACTATTCTTCCGACGGCTTTTCAACCTCTTATAAAGAAACGGCAGGCTTTGAAAAAGGAATGCTGGATAAATTTTATATTGAATTCGGAACCCATCCCCATTATAGCATCCGTTACCAATGGAAGAACCGGATCCATCAGACTGCCCTTCCCGGAATATCTTATGAGGATGCAAAAAAGCTTCAGAATTCACGCTATTCCCTGGTTTTCCGCAAAAAGCTCATGGCTGAAAAGTATTCTTTCACCAAGGAAGAGGATGGGGTTTACCGTTTATCGGTAAGAAGTTTTGATTTTGCGACAGGAAAAGAAGATCCGGCTTACAAAAAATTCGGTGATTTCCTGGACGGCATAATGCAGACCCTGGAAAAAGAAAACGTAAAACATCTGATCATTGATCTCAGAGGGAATTCAGGTGGCACCGGAGCCCTGTATGAGAAGGTTTTCACTTACCTTACCCAACAGCCGTTCAGAGACAGCCGGTATGCCTATACGCTTTTTAATGAAATTCCGGTAAAAGAAAGTCTCGTGATTACACCTATGTTTATTTCCAACGGAATCCGGAACGGCTCCGGTCTTGATGTTTACCTTAAACAGCTTTATCCTGAATCCTCACAGGGAAAGTTCTACTGGACTGATGAAAAAAATCCCCTGATTTTTCCGAGTGAGAAAACTTTCAGTGGACAGCTTTATCTGTTTGTTGATGAAAATGTAGCTTCTGCAGGCTCCCATCTCGCCTCCCTGATTAAATCCTTCACCAATGCCATTGTAATCGGTAACGAAACCAACGGCGGCTATTATGAGCACAACGGTCATCTCCCTGTTGTCTATGAACTGCCTAATACCAGAATACAGACGGGGTTCTCTATCGTACATGTTATACAGGACGCCCGGATACTACCCGACCAAAAGACCGGCAGAGGGATTATTCCCCATTTCCAGGTCCGGCAGACTGATCAGGAATTTCTGGATCATACCGATGCCTATATGAAAAAGCTTTTTGAAATTAAAAAACCATAATTCTAATCTGTTTTTAACTTATATTTGAAAAAACGATCGCAGTTTTTACTGAATCTCTAACGATAAAAAATAAGACATGAAAAAAGTAACCGGAATTGGAGGTATTCTCTTCAAATCTAAAGATCCTAACGCCATGAATGAATGGTATAAGTCCCACCTCGGGCTTGAAACCAGCCCTTACGGTACCAGCTTTGAATGGCTTCAGACCGACGGTAAAAAAGGACTTACCCAATGGGCTCCTTTTGCTGAAAATACTCAGTATTTTGAACCTTCTGAAAAAGATTTTATGATCAACTACAGGGTGGAAAACCTGGAAGCTTTAGTAGAGGAGCTGAAAAAGGAAAATGTAACGATACTTGATGAAATTGCCACTTATGATTATGGAAAATTTATTCATATCCTGGATCTTGAAGGGAATAAAATCCAGCTTTGGGAACCTATAGACTAATATTTCTTACTGATAAAAAGTTTCGGCGGGCCAAAGGCCCGCCGAAACTTTTATAACAGAATTCTTAAAAACCTTACTGCATAAAAAAAGCCTGGTAATGTACCAGGCTCCTTCCCTAAACAAAAGTACAGTCACTAAACTGATAGTGAATATTTTTTATTATTACCATCCGGCCGGTTTAGCCTTCTGTTTTATATTTTTTGATTTTATAATTTTCATGATATTTTATTCTAGCCAATTTATCTTCCTATAAAACATTCGCATCTTCATCTGAACACGAAAAAACCTTTTCTTTAATCAATAAAAAACTGCCTGAAAAGAAGTCAGGCAGTCAAACTACTCTAGGATGATTAATATAACCATGAAAACCATTTACTGAGGCAAATATCTAAAATGAATTGGAAAAGCACGAAAAATGACCTTCTACATACATACACAACCCATCTAACACTCTGAAAATCAAATAAAAAATTATTTAAACTTATTCACCATATAAAGAAAAACACAATTGAAATAATCTGATTTTCCGAAAAAAAATAACCTGTATTTTAAAAATAAGACAGATTAACAATGACAATATGAACTTTTTTCTAACGTCCGTTCAGGTAGTTGGTCCACACTAACTTTTGTATACATTAAAATAAACCGGATAATGTATTCATTCCTGTTCAATTAAGGTATTGTTTCATCGTAAGTAATACTTTAACATTTTTTTTAGGTGAGTCTGTCAATATTTGATTATTTTCCATTATAATTAATCAATATTTAGTGATAAATTATTTAAAAATTTAACCATTTGATATCCAAACAATTAACCCTCAATATGTATTCAAGTAGAAGGTAAAATTTATTTAGTTTTCATTTATTTCTTAGAATTTTACAGAAAAATATTAACAGAATGATTGTTATTGATTAAAATAAATATCAAAGCCGTATAGACATAACAGCTGATATTGAACAAGACGGAAAAAAATTATCATATTTAAAACCAAATACAAATGAACAAATCAAAAACACACACAAGACCCAATTACAAGCGTATTTTCAGTGATATTATCGCTTTGAAATTTCCTCACAGAATGCAGGAGTTTGAGAAACTTCTGAATAAAGAAGAACTCTCTAATCTGGAAATTCTGGAACTTAACAGAAAGATATTTGAAAAAACAGAATAATAATCTTAAAAAACAACACAAATGGTGAAAACACCATCACAAATTTTGAAAAAAAATTGCTACTAAGACCGTTTTACAAAACGGTCTTTTTTTATTACTGTCTCTTATTTTAAAACTACAATGTTAAAGTTTGTGATCAGGCAAAAATCGGTAAATTTTTGGTAAATGTAAGTTGATAAGCTATGGTAATTTAATAAAGTGTGGAATCAGTTGGTTCGGATGAAGCGGATATGTAATAACAGCAATGCCACATTTCTTTGTAATCTAAATCATCTCTTCAACTCACAGGCTCTTTCTGAACTGCATAAACAAATTTTCTAAAGCTTTCACTTCTGAGTTTGTTTCCGGATATAGAGTTTCAAACTTTGCACGGTCATATTTTAGTCTGCAACTTTTAAAACTGACTCATTAAAGATTTCCTTACATCTTATGATATTTTATGACAGCCAACAAAACAATTCTTTTTCAAATCAGTCAAAACCCCAACAAATAAAATAAAAAACTGAATATCAAGCAAAAACGCCATTTGTAGTACATGAGTAGTAGTCTTTTTTTTCTTTTTTAAATTAAAAAAACTCAATTTTGATACCAGAAACACAAATGAACACAAATGGTGAAATTCATTCTCACAAATGATGAAAAGCATTTTTAAATTATTGCCTGATCCTGACAGATCGGGCAGTTTTTTTATCAAAAGGGAATATCCATTAAATTTTAAAGTTCCTTAATAGGTTCAAATAAAAAAACAGCGGCTTCATATAAGGCTACAAGAGAAATATGAAATCATGAACTAAAAACAATATATCTTACTGGAAAAAATAATTATTTTTCTTGATCAGGCATAAAAGTACTTAAGTAGAACCTTATTTTTTTTATTAATCCATAAAAATTCTCAAATTTGATCTACAAACATAAATAAACCTACCTGGTGAAAAAAGAGTATTTTCAAAAGCTGTCTGAGTATTCAGACAGTTTTTTATTTTATCTTTAAAAGTACTTTTATTTATTGGCTATATCCGGTCTCATAAATATTCAGTGCGTGTTATCGCTAATAAAGATCATCAAAAAATAAATAAATATCCGTATCCTGTGGAATATTTAATTTTTTCCGGATTCTATATTTTTTCTGCTGTACGGTTCTGTGCTGTATAGAAGTGTAGCCGGCAATTTCTTTGGAACTGAAATGAAGTTTCAGCATAGCACAGAAAACCAGTTCGGAGTCTTCAAGATTGGGATCAATTGTAAGAAGCTTCTCGATAAAACCGGGATAAGCTTCCCTGAAAACCTGCAGGAAAGAAGAATCATTTATTTTGGCGAGTTCAATGGATTTTTCTTCTCCTGTATTGTCCATTTTTTCTTTTAATTGTTCAGCCTCGTTTTTCAGCTTTATTTTTTTCTGTCTCAGGAGATTAATCACACTCCATGAATAGATTCCCAGAAAAGCAGAAATGGTAAGACCGATTAGAATCAGAGTAAATACGTTATTCCTGTCTTTCTGAGCATTCTTATCTGCTTCAAGAATAAATTCATCCATATCCTGATTAGCAGCAGACAACAGCGATATATTAGATTTATTTTGGGTCGCAAGAAATTTCTTTAAATAAAAATAAGCCTTTTTCTTATCTCCTTTCTCCTCGTATGTAGAACGAAGTGCATTATAAAGATGTTTACTATAATATTCAAAAGTTCGCTTTGTCCTTTTATCTACCTCCAGAGCTTTTAAATACATTTTCTCAGCCTCATTGTACTTTTGAATTTTTCTATAATATTCGCCCATATTGGCATAAGCAGATAATGTATAATAATCCTTTTCATTCTGCAAATCACCTCTTTTTACAGCTTTTAACAAATGTACTTTTGCAGAATCCAGATCTTCTCTATAGTATAAATAAAAATAACCTATCATATTATCATAGGCCTCTTTCTTTCCTATCTTTTTATATTCACGATAATATTGCAAAGTCTTATCATATTGTTTAGTAGTTAGAAAAAAATTGCCTTTTCTAAAATAAATTCTTCCAAGAATATGTTTTTTCAGCCATGACTCTTTACTTTTTTTTACACATTTCAATGCAATACTGTTATTTTCATCATATTTGTCAAGGCGGTTCAAGGCAGACTCTAACTGGCTGCTTTCAGTGTAAAATAAAGCTTTATGAATTGTACTTTTAGAATTTTTTAATTTTTCTGCATATTTAAAAAGAGCCATTGATCTTGAAAGATCTCCTATTACCAAATTAGTATAGGCTAAATTAATATAGCAGAGAGCTTTTCCATCTTCATAACCCATTTCATCTGCCAGCTGATAGTACTTTTTATTTAACTGTATTAATGAATCATATTCTCCCGTTAAACGAAATTTTTCATTCTGCTTGATTAAAGGAATATCAAAGCTTTCTGTATAATCCTTTTGTGAGCAAGAGTAACAGAAAAAAACGAGCCCGGAGAGTAGAATAAAAAATAAAACGCGGAACATAAATAGTTATGGTTAATCATTAGACTGTAATAATTGATCAAAAAACAAATAAGTATCTGTTTCCTGTGGAATATTCAATTTTTTCCGAATTCTGTATTTTTTCTGCTGTACGGTCCTATGCTGGATGGAAGTAAAGCCAGCAATTTCTTTAGAGCTGAAATGAAGTTTGAGCATGGCACAGAACACCAGTTCAGAATCTTCAAGATTGGAGTCAATTGTAAGAATTTTTTCAATAAAACCAGGATAAGCTTCCCTGAAAACCTTTAAGAAAGAAGGATCGTTTCTTCTGGCCAATTCAATTGATTTTTCTGTTATCGTGTCATCCATTTTTCCTTTTAACTGTTTAGCTTCATTTTTAAGCTTTATTTTTTTCTGTCTCAACAAATCAATCATTTGCCATGAATATATTCCCGAAAAAGCAAAAACAGTAAATCCTATAATAATCAGAATCAATATTTTATTTCTGCCTTTCTGGGCATCTTTTTTTGCATTTACAATAAATGCGTTGATATCTTGATTTGCAGCAGTTAGTTTTAGATTTCTTGGTCTTTTTTTAGTATCAATATAAGCTTTTAAATAAAAATAAGCTTTTTCATCATCTCCCTTTTCCTTATAAATTGTCTTCAGTTCATAATAGAGGTCAGATGTCAGGTATTTAAAGATTCGACTTGTTTTTTTATCAATTTCCAAGGCTTTAAAATACATTTTCTCTGCTTTATCATATTGCTTGGTTTTCGTATAATATTCTCCCATGGTAGTATAGGCAACAGCTGCACTATGACTTTTTTTTCCACTCTCATTACACACTTGTACCGCTTTTGAAAGGTATATTTTAGCTGAATCCAGATCCCCCCCATAGTATAAATAAAAGTTTCCTATATTATTATACAAAGCTTCCGGTCTATTAAATTTTCTGGATTTATTATAATATTCAATGGCTTTATCATATTGTTTTTTATTTACAAAAAAATTAGCCTTATTCATATAAGTTTTAGCAAGAACATAGTTTTTCAGCCATGAATCCTTACTCTTTATTACGTAATCCAATGCAATAGTACTGTATTCAGTAGCAAGATCATAACGTCGAAAATCACTGTTAAGCTGGGCAAATTCTATATAAAATATGGCTTTATGAACCGGATTTTTGGAATCCTTTATTATTTTCTCTGCATATTCAAAAAGAATCCGTGATTTTGGGTAATTTCCTATCCTAAAATTCGCGCATCCCAAATTGATATAGCAAAGTGCTTTTCCATCCTCATAATTCAGCTCATCTGCAAGTTGATAATACTTTTTATTCAACTGTACCAGTGAATCATACTCACCCAAGGATTGGAATTCCTCATTCTTTTTTATCAAAGGAATATCAAAACTTTCCTCATATTCTTTCTGTGAACATGAGTGACATAATGCAAGGAGTCCGTAGACTACAATAAAAAATAAAACACGCAACATGCTCATGGTTTTATTACAATAATTGATCAAAAAATAAATAAATATCCATATCCTGGGGAATATTCAGCCTTTTCCGGGTTCTGTATTTTTTCTGCTGTACAGTCCTGTGCTGAATAGAAGTAAAGCCGGCAATTTCTTTGGAACTGAAATGCAGCTTCAACATGGCACAGAATACCAGTTCGGAGTCTTCAGGATCGGGATCAATTGTAAGAAGTTTTTCAATAAAACCGGGATAGGCTTCCCTGAAAACCTGTAAGAAAGAAGGATCATTGTTTTTAGCCAGTTCAATGGCTTTTTCTTTTACTGTATTGTCCATCTCTCCTATTAACTCTTCAGTTTCGTTCTTCAGTTTTATTTTCTTCTGCCTCAGACCGTCGATAGCCTGCCATGAATAGATCCCCGAAAAAGTAAAAATTACAGCCCCAATTAAAACCAGAAGAAATATTTTATTTTTATCTCTTTGAGCATCTTCTTCTGTTTTCATCATAAATCTCTTCATGTCCCGGTTTAGAGCAGATAGCATTAAAGAATTTGTCTCGTTTTTGGCCTTTATATAAGCTTTTAAATAAAAATAGGCTTTTTTATTATTTCCTTTACTATTATATACCCCTCTTAGATTATTGTATAAGTATTTAGTATAATAAATAAATATTCGTCTGGTCTTTATATCAACTTTCAAAGCTTTTAACAATACTTTTTCCGCTTCATCATAATTTTTTTGTTGTAAATAATATTCTCCCATGATTGTATTGGCATAAAGAGAAACCTTATCCATTCTTTTCTCTTTATTCACTTTTTCATAAATCCTTGAGCTATAGATATAGGCAGAGTCTTTATTTCTAATAGCATACAAATAAAAGTCACCCATTAAGCAGTCTATTTTACCATCTGTATCAAAAACCTTAGCTTTATATAAATCATTTGATGCCATCTTAAACTGTTTTCTACCCATATGATTATATGCTTGGTTTACATAAATATTAAAAAGAATATCATTTTTTAATGGCGAATTTTCAGCATTTTGGATATAATGTAGAGCCAGATTATTATATTCAATAGCTTTATTAAGGCGCGAAAGTTTCCAGCTAAAAGTACTAAAGCTTTCGTACAGTTTTGCCTTATGAAGATTGTTTTCTGACTTATTCAAAATATCTGCAGCTTGATCAAAAAAATATTGTGCCTGAGAATAGTTTTCCATTGCCTTATTCAGATTCGCTAAATTGATATAACAAAGTGCCTTACCGCCTTTATAGTCTGTTTTATCTGCTTGTTTTAAATATATTCTGTTGAGACTCACAAGAGAATCATATTCCCCTGCGAGAAAATATTGTTTATTTTTTGTGATCAGTGGAATATCAAAACTTTCCTCATATTCTTTCTGTGAGGGATGCTGGCATGAGATTAAAATAAAAAATAAAATAAAGGGAAAGCAGCGCATCATAGTTATTTTTTTTCATCATTGGTACTATTTTAATTTTTACAGCAGACTATACCAAATCATCAATAAACTCATAAATATCATCCTCTTTCGGAATATTGAGCCTTTTTCTGATTCTGTATTTTTTCTGTTGGATTGATTTGTGTTGAACAAAGGTATAATCTGCAATTTCTTTGGAACTGAAATGAAGTTTCAGCATGGCACAAAAAGCCAATTCGGAATTTTCAAGATCAGGATTGATTTCTAAAAGCTTTCTGATGAAGTCCGGATACAATTCTTTAAATTTTAAAAGAAAGGTTGAGTCATTGTTCTTTGCCAGTTCCAGAATTTCCTGCTGCTTTTTGGTCTTTACCGTACTTTTCAGTTCTTCTGCTTCATTTTTTAGAATTTCTTTTCTTAACTGAAGTTTTTTAATAATGTTTCTCACATAGATTCCGGCAGCAGAAAGGGTAATCAAAGACAAAATTCCGGTGATCCAGAAGTTATTTCTTCGCTTGTCTGATTCCTGCTTCATTTTCATCTCAAAATCTTCCGTTGCCTTATTCAGGGTCTGCATCCTGGCATATTCAAGGATTTCTTCTTCCCTGTTAAATTTGTTTAAATAATAATAAGCTTTGTCATAGTTATTTTTCTTCTGATACAGTGTTGCTAATGCCTCATAAATGTTTCTGACATAAGGAGAATTGATACGCCTGGTTTTGATATTAAGTTCCAATGCTTTTTTCAGATACATTTCAGCAAGATCATATTGCCCTTTTTCATTATAATAATAGCCTATGGTATAATAGATCCAGGCGGATTCCACATTGCTGGTTCTTTCATGTCTCATCCTGTCTTCTATCTTCAGTACATATTTTTCCGCAGCGTTCAGTTGGTGGGTCAACAGATAAAACTGCGCCACCATACTATTGTTGTATATAGTGTTATTGATTGTAATAGATTTCAGCAAATTTTTTTCAGCGGTTCCTTTCCATCCTTTGAACGCATAATATGTTCCGCTGCTGCCATAGATCTGGGCATACAGCCTTTTTTTCAGTTCAGAATCTTTAGCTTCTTTGATATAGCCCAGGGCTTTATTGCTGTATACCAAGGCATTGTCATACTGCCGGAGTTGAGCATAGTAACGCCCATAATCATAATAGAATTTCGCTTTGTGATAAGGATCTTTTGACAAATCTATTTTAGGAGCTGCCTTTTTGAAAAAAAGCCTTGCTTTTTCATAGTCTCCGGCAAACAGATTGATGTTGGCTATATTGATATAGCAAAGGCCTTCTCCGCCTTCATAATTTTCTTTTTTCGCCATTTTGAAGTATTCCAGATTAAGATGAATGGCTGCATCATACTGACCGGAGAAAGCCAGTTCCCGGTTTTTGGTGATTAAAGGTGCATCAAAATCTTCAGTATGATCTGGGGAATGCTGATGGCACGCTCCGACAATAAATAGTGTAGCTATCACCCGAAATATTCGGGTCATCCTCTTTTTCATGGTTTTACATTTACTCCTAGTGTATGATTATTTCAGGCAAATTGGTTTTGTCAGTTCTTTTACATTATTTTTGTTTTTTTTGAGATGACAATATATTCATTCCTACCTGTGCACAGGCTTTTGTTAAAATTGGTTAAATTATTACTAATACGAATTGACTTTCCGACTTACTAATTGCTATAAATATACATAAATTATGTGCCAATCTGCATTAAAATGCTTTAAATTATATATTTTTTTTACAAATAAAGGCTTATTAATAACGATTAAAAAGTGGAAATATTTAAAATTTTTATAGAAATCAACATAGTAATAATTATTTTTCGTTGAAAAATAATTTTTAAAATAAATTAATATTTAATAAATATAATTTCTAAAAAATTATTCTTTTACATCGTAATTAATAAAATTAGCATACAATGAATATTAAATTTAGACTTATTAAATCTCATGAAAGCAAAAAATACAGAACAATAAGACTGGAAAGTTTGAAAAATTTTCCTGAAGCCTTTGAAACAGATTATCATGAAGCATTGAACACAAAAAAGCTAAAAATAGAATATGATATAGAAAATCAGACCCCGGGAAGATTGGTTTTCGGAGCCTTTGATCATGAAGAACTTATCGGAATCTGTCTTTTTGTGGCCAACGGAAGCAAAACCGGACATATTTATCAGATATATGTAAGACAGAGTTATCAGGGGCAAAGGCATTGCCCAAAATCTGATGAAGGCGGTCATCAATGAGGCTGTCCTGCAGTTTAATATCAATGAGGTGATTTTAGAAGTAACCTATAAGAATGATAAAGCCTTTTATCTATACAAAAAAATGGACTTTAAAGAAGTTGATTCAGATACAGGCACTCCAGGCAGTATTACCCTGAAATACAGTATGGAAAATGATAAATAGTGATTCCTGATCCGTAAACAGTTTACTGTTCGGTAAGCTTTATCCTAAAGTAACGTTTTTTCAGCCCGGCATCGGTGTAGTTACTCTCTTCGGTCAGGTATAAAGTTTTTTCGTCTGCCCAGAAGGACTTCCCGATAATGCAGAGCCAGATTCCGGTAAGCCTTTCAAATTCTTTATCAAGCTGTATGACTTTTACATACTCATTGCCAATTTTTTTCTGAATGAAATAAAAAAAGCATTTCTGGCCGCCGAAAGAACCGTTGAGCCTGAACTCTTTTCCGGGTGATGTCACGATAAGATCCGGATTTCCGGTATCTTCAGTTTTTTGGCCGTTCTTCAGGTTAAAGCTCATATCCGTAGTATGCCCTCCTTCACACAGCAAAATATCTTCTTTGGGAAAATAAGCCACAAAAAATGATCCGTCAAAATCATTTTCATCCTGAAATACAGTTCCGTTTCTGAAGCGGATTTTCTTCACTGCCTGGCTTTCGCCATCTTCATCTTTACCGGCAAATTCCACAACACCTTTCAGGAGTTTTTTGGCTTCAGTGAAATCTTCGATCTTCTCAAATTTCTCCTGCGGATACGCTGATTTCAGCTGCGCGGCATGAAACTGTACCGAATCTATCGTTTCTACCTGAACAGAATATTGAATGTCTTTTACAATGGTTTTACTTTCCTGAATACTGTCAAAAGTTTTGGTTTCGGTTTTAGTCTGTATCGTGACTTTTTCTTCTTTTTTCTTGAAGCATGACTGCAAAAGAACAACAGTCAGCGAAAATACAAGCAGGTTTTTTCTCATTTTTTATTAAATATTTGAGTTTTCAGGTCTGATTTTAAAAAGCAGATTTATGCCCTGGAAATGATTAGTTTTTAATTTTTGTAAGAGCTGCTCCTTTATGAGCAGCGATATGATCGGATTTATCGCTTTTTATTTCGTACTGCGGGTCTTCAGGACTGGCATGATGGGTATACCCTTTGTAATCGAAGTCTTTGGTATGGACTTTAATGATGATTCCCGAAAATCTTCCTGCTTCGGAATTCCAGCTTACATGATCACCTTTTTTAAATGCTGCTTTCATCGGTTTGACTTTTTAACGGGACTTTTTTAACTGAATAAATTTTCATCCGAATAACAGACGTGTCCGTCTACAATACGGGCCGCCGAAGTATACGGATGCTCTTCTGTTTTTCCATGATTCATAATATGAAGCACCTTCCATCCTTCTGCTTTTAAGTAATCAGAAACCATGGAACGATGACAGCTCCACCACACCGCTTCAGAACACATATAAACCGTTGTTTTCCCGGATGCTATATCTTCTAATTTTCCAACGGCCTGTTTAAATTCATCCGTTTCCATATAATCGGCATATCCTCTGAAGGAATCATTACGCCAACGGTCGTTCTGAGAACCGGGTTGTACTTTACGCCTTCCTCCAAGCGCTTCCATATGAAGATAGGAAATACCGTTCTCCGGCAGTTCTTTTTCTAAATTTTCTTTACTGAACCAGGGATATCTCCGGGACCCCGGAAATCTTCTGATATCCACCAGCAGTTCAATATTAAATTCCTTCAGCAGACTGACAAAGTCTTCTATGCTTCTGGTAGAATGGCCAATGGTATAAATAATATGATGATCTGTGGGTTCCATATCAGATAAGCGGCAAGAATTGCACCAGATTAATGAATAATGTTGTGAACCGGCTTTTCTACCATATCCAGATGCTTACCCGTCAGTTCATGGATCGTACTTTCAATCATCTCACACATACTGTTCAGGGCCAGATCGTTGGCTTCGGTTCCGAAAGGCTCTTCTATTTCATCAGCAATAGCTTCAAAAGCAACAAAGGTATAGGCTACAAACACTACGATAAGCGGGGTAAACCATTCCAGGCTGTCTACCAGACCGAAAGGAAGCAGAAGACAATAGATGTAAACGGTACGGTGAAGCAATACACGATAACTGTACGGAATAGGAGTTGAGAGAATTCTTTCACAACCACCGATAACATCTGCCAAACGGTCAAAATTCTCATCAAACCTCGCCTGCTGGATGGAGTCGATTCTGTTTTCATCTCTTGCCTGCTGAACCCATTCTGCCATCAGCTTCATGAGGATAACCGGTTTGTATCTGGCATCTGCCACAGTTTTCAGCTGGTCAGATGTTAACCTTTTCCTAAGGTCTTCATGAGGGTCGGAACCTCTGAGCTGATGTTTTAAAGCATACAAAGAGGCACTGAGCAGATTCAAAAAATCTTCTATGGCCGCAGGATCTGCTTTTTTACCCAGAGTAAGAGCCTGTCTCATGAGGGCTCTTGCGATATTCAGCAGGGCTCCCCATAATTTCCGGCCTTCCCAGAACCTTTCATAGCTGGCATTATTCCGGAATCCGAGAAACAGGGCCAGAACGAAACCGAACAAAGTGAGCGGTGCCGGGTTCAACGGTACTTTAAAGTCCAAAATGGTTCCGTGAAAATAAACGACTGCTACAGACAGCATAAAAAGAAGACTCAGGCGGGACAGCAGCTTGGGTAGTACCGAACCGTGCCATATAAACAGCATCCTGAACCAGTGTTCTTTTTTTCTTATAATCATACTTCAGCGGAATAGTGGCTTAAACCATTACAATAATACGGATTTTTGATGGTTTATACCAGGGTATACCACAAACAGAAAACCTCCGGTCGAATAATCCGGAGGTTCTGTTTTATAAAAAATATTTTTACTAAGATTTATTGGGTGACTTTGATCAGGGCTTTTGTGATCTGCTCTTCTTTTTCTTTGGAATACGTAGAATCAAAAGGTTCCATAACATCGAATAAAAACTGATAGAAAGGAGCAATTCTCTGAATTTTTTCTGATTCCTTCGCTGCCTTTTCTTTGCCCATCTGCTGAAGTCCCCGGATGAAGACATCAAACTTCTTATCAATAGGCTCAATCGCTTTTACCAGATAAGCATACGCTTTCTCGTTCTGGCCGAGTTTTTTGTAGGCATCCGTTACTGCTGACACCACAAGAGAATATTCCCAGGGTTTTGCCCGCATCTGGCGTTTTGCATACATCTGATTAGCCGGATCAAGACTCAGATAGTAGTCATATTCTTCAAAAATTCCTTTTTTAAGAAGCTCCGCCAGCTGAAGTCCTTTCTGCTCCTGTCCGGCAATGATATATCCTGTTACCATAGCACTTAATGAACGCGGATCATTGTACCTTTCAGCAGGAATTTCTCTGGAGGCCAGATCAAGGATCTCAAGAGCTTTGGCTTTCTGCCCGTTCAAAGCTAATGCTGAAGCCGCTCTGCTGGCCGACATTCTGTACCCTATAATATTGGATGTCGCTGTCTCATCATAATGAATGCTGAGGTCTTTGAAATTCCCCCATCTGTAGTTTTTCACCACCTGGTAAAGCGAGTTACCATCTACTCTTCCGAGATCTCCATCCGGTTTCTGTACAGTGTGGATAGGGACCAGCCTGTAACTGAACCCGTCGAACTGGAGGTATTCATCCAGATAAAAAATATTTTCACTCTCGTAAATTCCTCCTGTAGAAAAATTAATCGGGCGTTTCCAGTCGAAACTGGCTAAAATATCCAGCAGCATCAGGTTGTTTTTGTACAGCGTATTTTCTTTGTAGGTAATCATAATCTGATTCACTGCATCCGGGAGATCTGCCTGGGTAATGATTCCTGATTTCACGGCATTTTCCTTGTTTACAGGAAGGATAAACTTATGGGTGGGAAGAATATTGAACTGCTCGTACTTTTCTTCTCCGAAATACATTTTCAGAAGTTCGTCTTTTTCCGGAGACTTGAATTTAAGGAAATCAATGGCTTCTTTCAGCGTCATGGAGTCCTGTGTAAGGTATTTTCTGAAGACCTGAAATTCCGTATCCGGTGCCCCTTGTTCTTTAAGCATCGTGAAAAAACCTTCCCAATCTTCCTTCTTCATCAGGTAAATCTGATCATTGATGCCGTCCCGGTAATCATCATGGGTCAGCTGACTTGGGATGGCAGGCGCATTATAAGTTTTACGTTTTGCCTGATCAATACTCCACGGCATGCCCAGAAGGGTAAAATTAACGGTTTTCACATCATCACGGAACCTTTCGGTTTCCTGAATAGCCCAAACCGGGAATGTATCATTATCCCCATAAATAAAAATAATATCATCTTTTGGCAGAGAGCGAAGAAAGGAATAGGCATAATCATAAGCTGCCGTTTTTTTACTCCGGTCATGAGGGACATAATTCTGGAAGCCCATCATGAAAGGAACGCCCAAAAGGACAACCCCTAAAGCAATATTAGCTCCATTGGATTTTATTTTCGACTGAAGGAACCACAGAATAGCTCCGGCTCCCAGCCCGATCCAGATGGCAAAAGCATAGAAAGATCCTACCATGGCATAATCTCTTTCTCTTACTTCAAACGGTTTTACCCCTGTATAGAAAACAATCCCTACACTGGTCAGAATAAATAATGAAAGAAGCGCATAGAATCTTCCGAAGTCTCTGTTGAGCTGGAAAAAGAATCCGATTAATCCCAGGATCAGAGGAAGGAAGAAAAAAGTAACCGTACTTTTGTTTTTGAATTTTGCCGGCATTTTATCCTGGTTTCCCACTAAAGCATCATCTATGAATGAGATTCCGGAAATCCAGTTTCCTTTGGTGTTCTCCATATTCCCTTCAAGGTCGTTCTGTCTTCCTACGAAATTCCACATCAGGTATCTTACAAAGTAATATCCGTTCTGGAACGAAATGAAATAATCAAGATTCTGAGCGAGCGAAGGTTTCTGAACATTGATCAGGTCATACGGCATTACCTTTTTATAGTCGGAAATGGTAATCGACTTGTCTTCATACTTTTGTCTCAGTTCATCAAATATTTTTTTAGCCTGAGGGTTGTCTGCCGCATCTTCATTATCATAATTAAAGGTAAAGTCCGGAGCCCCATATAAAGCCATATAGTTTGGTATCACCTCCTTATCCTGACTGAACATCCTGGGCATAAAGCTTATATGCGACTTATTGAATACATAATTGAAACGGTCGCTGGTTTTACGATATGTTCCTGTTTTCTCATCCTTTTCGTAAACTTCCCCGGTTTTTATGGTTTTGTAGCTCCCATCTTCATTCTTTTCCATTCCTTTGGCATCGAGGTAAGCGGTATAATTCTGACCGTAAATCGTAGGCCAGTCCCCGTACTGCTCCCTGTTATAGTAATCCAGCATTCCGATAGCCGTGTCCGGATCATTAAGGTTCATGGGCGGATTGGCGTTGGCTCTGATCGGGATCACCATCCAGCATGAAAAACCGATGATCATAAATACAACCGATAAAGCAGCAGTCTGAACAATGTGTTTTTTGGATTTTCTGGCGTATTGAATAAGGAAATAGCAGATTGCCGTCATTACAATAAAGGCAACAATTGTTCCTGAGTGGAAAGGAAGTCCCAAGCCATTAACAAAGAAAATTTCCAGCTTCCCGAACATTGTCATGATCAGAGGGAAGATCAGTTTGAAGACAATAGCCAGAATTCCCAGCGTGATCAGATTGGCCCAGATGAAGTTTTTCCACGTAAATGTATAGTTTCTGGCATAGTACACCAGACATACGGCAGGAATGGCCAGCATACACATCATGTGCACACCAACGGAAAGTCCGATGATAAAGAAAATAAGGATGATCCACCTTTCGCTATCCGCGGCCTGGTATTCATTTTCCCATTTGGTAATGAGCCATACCAGTAATGCAATAAACAGGGAGGCCATTGAATACACTTCGCCCTCCACCGCTGAAAACCAGAAGGTATCTGAAAAGGTAAAACTTAAAGCCCCTACAGCTCCTGCAAATAGGATGGAAATTTCCTGATGTTTTGTGATTTCATCAAAATCTTTGTTCAGCAGTCTTCTTACAAAATGAGTAATCGTCCAGAACAGAAACAAAATAGTCAGTGCACTGAATACGGCAGACATGGTATTGATCACGATCGCATAATTCTGTCCGTTGCCCAATGCCAATGAACTGGCCACTGCCCCTACAATCTGAAATAAGGCGGCTCCGGGAGCGTGCGTTACTTCAAGTTTTACCGCAGAAGAAATATATTCGCCACAATCCCAGAAACTGAGAGAATGTTCAATGGTAGAGGTATACGTAATCAACGCAATAATGAAGACCACCCATCCTAAAACGGTGTTCCACTTTTTAAAAGTCCAGTTTTTCATATCAATATTTTAGCTCCAATTCTTATTAAGACAACCCACCGGGGCAAATCATTACATGAATTCTGAAAAAAAATATTTTTTTTTTGAATGAAACTATTGAAGCTTAAATTCTGAGGTGAATGAAATTTATATTTTAAACAAAAACAAAATCATAAAAACCGGGTTTTCAACTTAATACAAAGCTCACCTGTCTGATTAAGGCTGATTCCGTTTTTAAAGACAATCCATAATTTAAGGCCGATAAAACTTAGTAATACGGGAATAAAAAGAGGAAATTTCATGGGCAAAACTTTCTGAACAAACGGAGAGATGATCATGAAGGCAGAAAGAATAGCTGATACAATGATCTGTACTTCCGCAATACTTTTTCCGAGATCCTTATTGTTCAGGCCCTTTGTTCTGTAAGTTAAAATCAAAGGAAAAATAACTCCTCCGAATGGAAGAACCAGTCCTGCTAATGCCGAGAGATTAATCAGCTTTGCCCTGTCCGCTGTTTCTGTTACCGGATTTTCAGTGGCTGATTTCGACAGTTCTTCCGGAGTGGTTTCCAGAGAACCGGCGATAGCCTTCAAAGTATATCCTTTAAGGCTGCTGCCTGCTTCAATCCTCTGAACTGTTCTTAAAGAAAGTCCTGATTTTTCAGCAAGTTCGGTTTGGGTCATGTTTTGCTGCTCCCTGAGAACCTTAACTCTGTTTTTCATCGATATAGTTATGCTTCCGTTTTACGAAAATACAGGATTTTAAAAAAATAACTGATTTTCTAATAGGTATTGTTCAATCCACCATCCAGAGGAATGCTTGTTCCGGTAAGATAAGATGCATAATCTGAGGCGAGGAAAGTTACCAGATGACCGTATTCTTCCGGTTTGCCCAGTCTTTTCATAGGAATTTTATTTTCCCTGTTATGTAAAATTTCCTGAGCCGCAAGTCCTGTCTGCTGCGACTCATGGCGGATCAGGTTTTGAATACGTTCGGTATCAAAATAGCCGGTCAGAATATTATTGATCGTAATATGATGCTGTGCCACTTCATTCGACAGCGTTTTTGCCCAGGCAATAACCGCCGAACGGATAGAATTGGATAGTGCCAGATTCCCGATAGGTCCTTT
This sequence comes from Chryseobacterium sp., assembly GCA_031277615.1. Taxonomy (GTDB): domain Bacteria; phylum Bacteroidota; class Bacteroidia; order Flavobacteriales; family Weeksellaceae; genus Chryseobacterium. Next base: position 45,845 of record JAITMC010000006.1, read on the forward strand.
TACCGAAAGGGAAGAAACATTAATGATGCGCCCGCTTTTCTGATTGATCATATAAGGTAATGCCAGCAATGTGGTTTCGCAAACGGTTTTAAAAAGCAGGTCAAAGGCTTTCTGATAGTCTTCCGTTTCCTTTTCCAGGGCAAAGCCCGGCTCCGGACCATTGGTGTTGTTCACCAGAATATCCACCGCATGATTTTTGAAATACCCGCTGATGATCTCCTTATACTGTTCAAAATCGGAAAAATCAGCAACCAAATACTGATGTTTCTGATCAGAATTGATAACAGGGAGTGAAGAAATCATTTCTTTCAGCTTGATTTCGTTCCGGGCCATCACGGTGACATTGGCTCCGGCTCTGGCCAGTTCCATTGCAATTCCGGCACCGATTCCCTGTGTAGCTGCTCCTACCAAGGCATTTTTTGAAGAAAGACTGATGTTCATAATGATGATTATGGATGAATGAATAAAGTTACGAAAAGTTTTTTAGGGACAGATGTTGGGTGATGAAAGATGGAAGTTATTTCAGCCGTTGATTTTTTTGATTTAAGGATAGAATCAACTTCCCGTTAATCTTTTTAATCAAAAATTGCTGAATTACTGAGGTAAGGCAGGCGGTTGTACTCTTTCTGTTTTTGTGGTCAGGGTCTTTAGAAAGGCTTCCAGCTGGAAGATTTCTTCATCGGTAAGATCCAGCAGCCTTATAAAGGTTGATTTTTCCGAATTCAGGGTTATTCCGTTATGAATGGTTGAGCGTTTTTGGGTGTATTCAGGATTTCCTTTGCTGTAGAACTGAATAACTTCCGCCAGGGTTTTCATGGATCCGTTATGCATCCACGGTCCGGTTTTCGTCACTTCACGCAGCCCCGGCACCCTGAACTTTCCGGCATCTTCAGGGTTTTTGGTCACCAGATACCGCCCAAGGTCCTCTCCTGTTTCTCCCAAGAGTGCAGTTCCCACGTTTTCAAACCGGTTATTGGAAAAATATCCTGAACTGTGGCAGTTCATACATTGGGCTTTAGTACGGAAAAGATGCAGCCCCATGAGTTCATCATCAGAATAAACCTCCGCTTTTCCACTGATGAAAAGATCAAATTTTGCGGTACCGCTTTTCACCGTTCTTTCAAAAGTGGCAATAGCCTTAGCGATGCGGTCTTTTGTAACGTTTTTATCGCCGAAAGCTTTTTCGAATAATATTCCGTAGCCGTTAATCTTTGCAATTTTTCCGGCGGCAATGTCAATATGCTCCCCCATTTCTCTTTCGTCCTGAATCGGTATGTGGGACTGTTCTTCCAATGATGATGCTCTTCCGTCCCAGAAGAGTGGTTTTGCATAAGCAGAATTCAGAATCGTCATGGCATTCCGGGTTCCCAATTGCCTGTTGTGGCCGAAGGAAAAGGTTCTGTTGTCGCCCCAGCCCAGTTCGGGATCATGGCATGAGGCGCAGGCAATCTGGTTGGAGCGTGAAAGCCGGGGATCGAAAAACAATGTTTTCCCCAGCAGGGCTTTATCTTCAGAATAAGGATTATCTTCAGGAAAACGGATTTCCGGCAGGGGTCCTATTTCAGAGAAAAAAGGAACGGCATCGGGATCAAGGATGGGTTTGGGCCATTTTGAAGAATCTCCTGAAGAATATAATGTCCTCAGTTCTGCAAGAAATGAAGATTTTTGCCGGATCTCTTTCTGCACCTGGTTACCTAAACAGTTATGCAGAAGGGAAATGGTAAGAAATACAATCAGTATCCAGCTTATGGCATTCTTCATGATGGAACAGGATTTTGGCAAAAATAAGTATTCTGTACCAATACTTTTCAGCTATACGGAATGATCTTCATCTTTTTATGGTATGAATACCGTTTCAAGGTTATTTTTTTTAATCAGATGCCAAACGGGTAAAGTTCGGACAGTCCGGGGCTGATTCTGTTTAATGCTTCATCAAAATCTTTTTTCACGGATTCCGGAATGGTTTCAAATTCATCAAAATACTGATCCAGCTGCTGAATAAGGAAGGCCAGCTGAAGCCATTGTCCGAAATTGATCTCCATGGGCATAAAATCTCCGGGGGCATCGTGATCATAGAAGAAAACCTTATTTTCGTGATCCAACAGCCAACGGTCTCCCTGTCCCGTCCCCGCAAAGCACCAATAACCGGCAAATCCGGATTCTTTATTTTCATTCACCGCTTCTACAGCATTGTATAGAATAGCGTCTGAAGCAATTTCTGTGGTTTTGATGGCTGTAACCAGATTTTTATAGGATTCTGAAAAAGGAAATTCCGTTGTTTTGGGAAAATTCTGAGATCCCCTTTTTTCTTTCAGAATTTCGGCTTCAGCTTCGTCAACTTTTGGGATTTTAAATACCATTATGAATACCATCTAAATATAACAGACCGGCTTAAGAACTTCTCAGTTCCCCCATTTCTTTAACCAGCTTCGGATACATTTTCTGCAGTTCAGCCCCTCCTTTCGGCTGGCGGTTCATCGTACGCTCCATACTGTCGTAATGATTTCCGGGATAAAGCTCATCCACCGTATCTCTTATTTCCGATTCGTCTTTATTATCGTGATTTTCGGAGTAAGCTTCATCAGACACATACAGAAGCCCTTCCGCCCAGCAGTCGCCGATATTGAAGCTGTATTTTCCGTTTACGAATGACTGGATATCTTTTGTAATATCTTCAAAAAACGCTTTTCCTTTCAGCAGCAGCCAGCAACGGAAGTAGATAAAGCCGTCATCGGAAAGATACTCATCATATATATAGGTTCCATTTTCCTTCTTGAAATCACACTCAAGGATAATAGAAAGCTCGGCAATTTCGGCAGTATAGAGTTCAGACAGCTTTTCCTGAAGGGTCTTTTCAAAAAGAACCAGTCTTTCCCTTCCAAATTTTGAGAGATAAGCGGTAAGATTTTCCAGATGCTCATCGATATCATATTCACTCCAGTGCGCTTTCTTATATTTATTGGATTTTTCGATGGCTTCCCAGAAATAAAGATCTGCTTTTTCCTGATCAGAAAGCTCTTTTTTCTGAGGAATCTCATCATTCTCCTGAATTTCGGTATAGCCTTTTTTTATTTTCTGACTGATCAGTTTTTCAGATTCCCGGATGCATTCTTTTTCATCAGCAAATTCTTTAACGGTTTCCCGCCCTTTGGTTCCGGTTTTTCCGAAGCTTATCTTCTGGGTAGTTCCGGCATAATCAATATTCCAGAATTTATCGGAAAGTTCTTCCTGATTGATAAAGTTTCTTTTCATAAAATAAATACAATATAACGATTGGTGTTTTTTTAACAAACTAAACTACAAAAAAATGAGGAATTGATGGCTCAGCAGGGCTAAGAATTTCTTCTTAATGGTACCGCCAACACAATATTTACGTACCTTTGAATTATATTCTGCCAACTCCGGCACACCCCTCTAAAAATGGATACAGATACCGTTATTTCACAGCTCATACAGCATTTCAGGGAAATTGTTCCTCTGGAAGATTCAGATATTGATTTCATCATTCCAAAATTAGAAATCACAGAACTTGGTAAAAAAGATTATCTTCTTCGTGAGGGACAGGTATCAAAACATATGCGCTTTATTGCTAAAGGCAGCCTGTATGCCTATTATATTGATGAAAAAGGTAAAGAAAACACTACTCAACTGGGTATTGAAAACTGGTGGGTCAATGATCTGTACAGCTATCTGAGTGAGCAGCCTTCCAGAATGTTTATTCAGGCTAATGAAGAGACCACGGTGGTGCAGATCAGCAGAAACAACCTGGAGCAGCTTTATAAGGAAGTTCCTGCTGTTTCTGAATTCTGGCGTCTGAAAATGCAGAGTGCCTATGTAATGCTTCAGGAAAGAACATTTGAACATTCAAGGGTAGATGCCTATACCAAATACCGCAGTTTTATCGGGACCTACCGCAATATAGAACAGCGTTTTCCCCAATATATGATTGCTTCCTACCTAGGAATTACCGTTGAATACCTGAGCTATTTAAGAAAAAAACACCTTTCCGACCTTTCTTAAGATTTCTTAAGCTGATTCCGTTCCGGCCTGAATAATTTTGCCCGTAGAATTTTAACGAGTACAATTATGAAGGCTATATATGCTGCTGTTATGCTTCTGGCAACCGCTTTATCCGGGCTGGGAGCACAGAAACTTTCCTACACTCCCAACCTTGTTTTGGGCCACCGGTCCTACACGTATATGCATAATATCAATTATCAGCTGAATGAAAAACTGAAGCTGAACAACCTCACCCTGTTTGACACAGAATATACCGGAGACAAAGACAATATATTCTTTATAAGAAATACCCTTTCGTATAATTTCACAAAAAAACTCAGTGTCAACACCGCTTTCGGCGTGAAAAATCCGGGTGCTTTTTTTACGGTTTCTGCGCAGTACAGAATTACGAAGCCTACCTATTCTTTTTCTTATTCAATCGGAACCACGTATCAGAAAGGGTTTTCACTGGAACAATCACTGTCATTTGAATATTCACCTTATCTGAAAGATGGCCTTCAGGGCTATTTCAGTGTCCTGGCTATTGGAAACTTAGATAACAGCGGCTATCCGAGAGGACTTCAGTTTTTCCGGCTGGGAGTAAAGCAGGATAAAATCATGTACGGTGCTGCTTCCAATTTCGACCAGTTCAGCAATGCTAAAAAAACACTGGAAAATATCGGGGTATTTGTAAAATATAACTTTTAAACAATCATAAAAATGAACAAGAACATTGATTTGGGCATTCTGATCAGCAGAATAGCCATTGGATTTCCTATGCTGGTCTATGGAATCAGCAAACTGATACACGGAATTGGATTTATAGAAAACATGATGGTTCAGCACGGTCTTCCCTCTTTCTTTGCCAACGGAGTATTTGCCGGTGAACTGATCGCTCCGCTAATGATTATTACAGGATTCAGGATAAGGCTGGCAGGTCTGATCTTTGCGGCCAATTGTTTTACAGCAATTATGCTGGCACAGACCGGAAGTATATTCCAACTTAATGACTTTGGAGGATGGGCATTGGAATTACTGGTCATCTACCTTCTCATCGGGTTAAGTTTCTTTTTTACCGGGGCCGGAAAATATGCTGTATCTGTAAAGAACAAATGGGATTAAAGATCATCCTGTAAAATCATCCGTCAGCCTCAATCTCAATGCGATTTTGAGGCTTTTTCCTGTTCTGTTGAATCTTCATCAACTTAGTGACAGCATGACTTCAGTCAGCATTTTCAAAATAAAAGAGTTTTTTATCTTTTATTCAAAATAACATACTATCTTTGTCCTATAAAATTCAGACGATGTTTTCAAAAACCTGCGAATACGCATTAAGAGCTTTAATTTACATTGCCCAGCAGTCCAGAAACGACAGTCGGGTCGGGATTAAGGATATCTCAAAAAACATCAACTCTCCGGAATATTTTATTGCTAAAATACTTCAGGATTTAAGTAAAAAAGGATTTGTGCAGTCGGCAAAGGGTCCCAACGGAGGGTTTTATATGGACCCAAGCAATCTGGACCTTACCATCGCCGATATTGTAAGGGAAATAGATGGTGATAAACTGTTCTCCGGCTGCGGGCTTGGACTTGATCAGTGTTCGGAAATTCACCCCTGCCCTCTCCACGATCAGTTTAAAAGCATCAGAAATAATCTCCGCCAGATGTTGGAGACCTCAAAGATCCAGATGTTTGTTGATGATCTGGACTTAAAGCTTACCCACCTGAAAGCATAAATATGAAAGACAGATGAAATTCTTTTAAAAAAATTTGAAACAATAAAAGATAAAAAGGTCTTAATATATTAAATTAAAAAAAAATGAAACTGTACCTTAAAAATTCTGTAATCCTGCTGCTGCTCTGCCTGATGACCGGTGTATTTATTACCGTCAGTTTTATAGAGACTCCTATGAAGTTTCAGGTGCAGGGAATCACACTTCCTGTAGCACTGGATTTAGGAAAGCTGATGTTCGGGATCTCAACAAAAATACAATGTGTGGCCATGGTGATTATATTGGGCATCATGATCCTGTACCGTAAAAACCATACGAAATATGATTTTACAGCCATTGTTGTTTTACTGCTGATTCTTGCATTAGAAAAATTATGGATGCTTCCGGTACTGGATGCCCGTGCAACACTTCTCTCAGCCGGAAAATCTGTGGAGCCGACAGAACTTCATGACTATTTTATCTACGCTGAAACCGTAAAAGCAGCAATCCTGATTCTCGCTATTGTCTTACAATTTAAAACCCAGCCTAATGAACACTGAAAATATTGAAAAAATGTCCGGACACTGGCTTCTGGCCAAAACCGGCAAGAAAGTACTCCGCCCGGGCGGACTGGAACTTACTAAAAAAATGCTGAATATGCTGGATATTAAGTCTTCTGACCATGTGGTAGAATTTGCCCCCGGCCTTGGCTTTACCGCTGAGCTTAGTTTAAAGAAAAACCCTGTTTCTTATATAGGAGTGGATGCAGATCAGGAGGCTGTAAGCCGTCTTAACAGGAATTTCAGACATACTTCTGCGATATTCAGGCTGGGAAATGCAGCGCAGAGTTCGCTTCCTGAAGCATCTGCTGATAAATTGTATGGAGAGGCTATGCTGAGTATGCATGCAGACCACCGGAAATCTGAAATTATCCGTGAAGCAGGAAGAATTTTAACTTCCGAAGGATATTATGCGATCCATGAGCTGGCCCTGAAGCCCGATCAGCTGGATGATCAGATCAAACTTCATATCCAGAAGGAGCTGGCTCAGGTTATCCGGGTAAATGCCCGTCCTCTAACTGTTGCCGAATGGACCCGTCTTTTGGAACAGGAAGGCTTCAGAGTTATCAAAATAGAAACAGCCCCGATGCACCTTTTGGAACCTGGAAGGATCATCAGTGATGAGAGCTTCTTCGGATTTCTGAAAATTGCAGCCCATATCATTACACAACCAAAGATCCGGAAACGTGTTATGCAGATGAGAAAGATCTTCAGGAAATATGAGAATTATCTCTGTGCCGTCACTATTCTGGCCCAGAAAATTTAAAAACATTAAAATAATATAGGATTATGAAAAGTTTAGTATTATCAGCATTAGCCACATCTTTCCTTATGATGTCATGCGCTAAAAATAACGAAATGCCTACCCAGCCGGAACCTGAAACCAACCAGATGCTGGAAGAACCGAAACCTGCTGACCCTGCACAAAACACAGCCACTGAGGAAGCTTCATCTCCGGAAGCCAAAGGACTGGCACTGATTAAAGGAACCGACTGTCTTTCCTGCCACCAGACCGATCAGAAGCTGATAGGGCCTTCCTATCATGATGTAGCCGCCAAATATTCCGAAGCGGATGCCGATATGCTGGCCCAGAAGATCATCGACGGTGGAAAAGGAAACTGGGGTGATATTCCCATGACACCTCATGCCGGACTCAGTAAGGAAAATGCCAAGCTTATGGTGAAATACATTCTTTCTTTAAAGAAATAATTAAAAAAATTTAAACTAATAAAAGACTAAAAGGTAGTATATTATGAATGCAAAAACAGATTTTATCGGGGATATAGTAGCGGAAGACTTCAGAACCGCAGCCGTTTTCAAAAGACACGGAATTGATTTCTGCTGTAAAGGCGGAAGAACGATTGAAGAAGCGTGCAACAGTAAGAAACTAAATCCTGAAGAAGTTTATCAGGAAATAGAAAACCTCCCGAAAAGTGAAGGAAATTCCATTGATTTTAACAGCTGGCCACTGGACCTTCTGGCGGATTATATCGAAAAGACCCATCACCGCTATGTGGAGGAAAAAACTCCCGTTCTGCTGGCTTTCCTTGATAAGCTGTGCAAAGTTCACGGAGCCGGGCATCCTGAGTTATTGGAGATCAATAAACTCTTTCATGAATCTGCCCGTGATCTGGGAGCCCATATGAAAAAAGAAGAACTGATCCTGTTTCCTTTTGTAAGGAATATGATCAAGGCCAGGTCTTCAGGTGCTCCTCTTCCCCGCCCTGCTTTTGGAACGGTAGAAAATCCCGTTCATATGATGAAGCATGAACATACTGCCGAAGGAGACCGTTTCAGAAAAATAGCTGAGATCACCGGGGAATACACACCGCCTGCTGATGCCTGCAATACGTACCGAGTAACCTTTGCCATGCTTCAGGATTTTGAAAATGACCTGCACAGACATATTCATCTGGAAAACAATATTCTTTTCCCTAAAGCCATCCGACTGGAAAAAGAATTCTCTGCAGAATGATGAACATGAAACAGGATATTGTAAAAAACTTTACAAACCGCTTAATAAAGTTTCCATAAAACCTAACCACAAAAGGAACAGGAGCAAAATTATCAATGATTCAGGGTGCTTATTGATGCGAACTAAAATTCATGCAGTAATGCTTTTGCAACTTTTGTGGTTTTGACAAAAATTTCATTAGAATTCAATCATTATGAAACGGAACGAAAATATTATTCTATTATCAAGAGATCATCATTTCGGGCTTCTCTGCAGCTGGAAAATACGTCAGGGTCTGAAAAAAGGAATTAAAGTTTCCAGAATCACCAAATATGTCCTGCATTTCTGGGACAGCCACCTTAAAGAGCATTTCAGGGAAGAGGAACAGATCTTAATACCTTACCTCGAAGATGAGTTTTCCCAGCGGATACAGTCTGAACATCAACAGCTGGAAGCAGCTATTTCCGGGATGAAAGGTTCTGAAACCGCGGATCTCCTTTCTTATTTTGCAGATCTTCTGGAACAGCATATCCGTTTTGAGGAACGGACATGGTTTCCTCATCTGGAAGCACAGCTGAATCCTGCTGATCTGGAAAAGATCGGAAAAGAACTGGACAGGATTCACCATTCAGAGCAGGATACGTATGAGGATGAGTTCTGGAAATAACGTTATGGACCTATCCTATCTTTTTCTTACAAAATGATTCTGAACAATGGAATTCAGGAAGATTTTGGTATCAGTACATTCAAATTCCAGTGTTTCGGAAAGAGCTCCGAATAAAGGAACTCCTCCACCCAACAGATAAGGAATCAGAGTGATGATCATCTCATCAATCAGATCTTCTTTTAAAAAGCTCTGAATGGTTTTTCCGCCGTCGATATACAGATTCCGGTATCCTTTTTCATGAATTTCAGCCAGAACATCTTTCAGATTTCCTCTGACGAGAGAAGCCTTATCCCTGAACTGTTCCGGAATCTCCGTCATGCTGCTGCTCAGTACAAAAACATGCTTTTCGTAGTACCATTCATCAAATCCGCACACCACTTCAAAGGTATTCCGCCCCATGATCAGGGCATCGATCCCTGAAGTAAATTCTTTATAACCCATGTCATCATTTTCGGGATTCGGTATCGAAAGCAGCCAGTCTATTTCCCCGTTCCTGTCGGCGATATAGCCATCCAGACTTGTTGCAATGAAGACTTTATTTTTCTGACGCATTATTTTATATTTAAAAGTTATCCTGCAAAATTAAATCCTGTAAGGCATTTAAAATTGTACAGAATTTACCTTAATCCCGGATTTTAAAAATCCTTTTGGAGTATAACCGCTGAATTTTTTAAATACCCTGATGAAATGAGACTGGTCATAAAATCCGGCGTCGAGCCCAATATCGGTTAATTTTCCCGGTACATGAGTCTGAAGAAGCTGTACTGCTCTGTTCACCCGGTAAAGATTCACATACTCACCGGGAGTCAAAAAATAATATTTCCTGAATTTCTGAATAAAACTTTTCTGAGAAACCGGCAAAAGCCTGCTGAAATCTTTGAACATTCCTTTCCCAGCCCTATCAAAAGCCAGATACTGTTCAAACTTCATGAGATCAGGGTCGGTTTGCACAGTACCGAATACTTTTAACAGACATTGTTCGGCTTTAGCAAAATCAGGTTTTACGGGAACAAAAAGACAGTCATACAAAGTACCGGAAATGTCTTCTATGGCTGAAGTTCCTAATTTCCGGAGCAGTATTCCGTAGCAGAAAGGTTTTAAAATTAATCCTATACATCCGTAAACACCTTTTGTCCTGGTCAGAAAAGGTTTATTTTTCAGTCCGGATATCACCTGAAGTCCTGTACGGCCGTTTATCCTTTCGGTATTGATGCCTTCTATGTCATACTCATCTCCATAACTGAAAATAAGTTCGGTAAATAAAGCGGCATGGTGAACAAAGTTCATGCTAAGATCAGGAGATTTTCCTACCCACATATGATCCACAAAAATACTGAGCGGATATTTTGGTCGGTAAGATATTTCGGTGAGCATTCTTTATTTTTTTTAGTAAGCCTGATTCTTATAGAAACGGATAAATATCCCGTTTCTTCATCAATAAAATTACTTAAAAAAACGGATTGAAGGAAGAAAAGTATGATTTAAATGGTAACTCGGGATTAGTCTCAAAATTTGGGGAGAATTTAAATTTTATATTTAACCACAATAGACACAAAAGAAATTGAACACGTAAGTAACTATAAGTTTAATGTATGACGTACAGAAGTGCACTAAAGTTAAAAATCTACGATTTTTATTGATAAGGGAGTACTTGAATTTTAAAAACGGGGTATCTTCATTTGCAGTCTGTGAAAAAGTACGGAAATAGAAAAAGGAGGCCGCTGCCTCCTTTTTTTCTGTAGTAATAACCTAAGACGATTAACTTCTTTATATTAATTTGTGTTTTTTTAATAATAGCTTCAAGAAGCTGCCCATAGGTCATGCATACACATCTCTATTCATTCTCATCACTTGTGTTTATTATATATAACTATGTGTTTATTATTTCGATAGTCATCATCATTTACTGTTGAAAAAAAGATTAAAATTAGAGGGATTAACCTTTGCTTTTATCAGTAAATTTTCTTGTTACAAAGTAACGACATTACGAAATATGATCCACTATAATATCCATCGATACCCATCGATAACGGCATCGATATTTATCGATAAAACTATTGTGATGACAGAAAGTGCAGACAGGAATCTATATTTTATGATGGGTTTTGATGAGCTCTATCAGCTCAACCAGATTTTCTATTTTGAGTTTTTCAAAAATATTCTTTTTGATCGTGCTTACGGTATTCTGCTTGATGTCCAGCTGGTTTGAAATTTCCAGATTTCCATAGCCTTCGGCATATAATTCGGCAATCTGAAGCTCTCTTTTGGTAAGGGAACTGAGCGGATTGATCAGATTCGGATTGTAGACCAGCTGTACCAGGAGATTTCGGGATATATCAGAAAAATATTCGCCTTTCTCGATAAACTTCAGCAGTGCCTCTCTTATTTCCTCTTCTTCACTTAATTTACTCAGATAACCGTTGGCTCCTGCTTTAATGAACTTCAATGCATGCAGATCTTCCTCAAGACCTGTAAAAATGAGGATTTTAATATCCGGATTGGCAGCTTTCATCTGTGGCAGAATATGCAGACTGTTGCCTTCAGGAAAGTGGGCATCAATAATGGCCATTTCAATCCCTTTGGTTTCTATCAGCTCTACGACCTGCTTCAGCGATGAGGTATGATAGAAGGTAGCATTGGGAACAATATCACTGATCACAATCTCCATTCCCTGTCTTACAATACTGTGATCGTCAGCCAGAAGAATGGTTATTTCTCTATTTTCAATTGGCGTTTCCATTATTATTGATATTTAAATTCATCCTGAATGTCATTGTTGTTCCTTTATACAGCTTGCTCGTTACTGATATTTCGCCGTCAAAAAGCTCTATAATTTCTTTGCACAGACTTAATCCCAGACCTGCTCCCAGATTATCGATTTCATCAGAAATAACTCCCTGATAGTAAGGCTCGAAAATTTTCTTAACGTCGGCTTCCGATATCCCTACTCCCGTATCCGCTACGGTGGTAATCAGGGAAATCTTATTGTTACCGGCCGGCTCAGTCATCAGAATAAGGTCGATCTGCCCGTTTTCAGTAAACTTATTGGCGTTTCCCAGGATATTCATAAACACCTGATTGATCTTGATATTATCCGAAAATACCACCACTCCTTCAGGAATGTTATCCGTAACTACAAATTTATTATTCCGGGTTTCTATATAAGGGGTAATGACCTTTACGATGGAATTGATCTCTTCTTTAAGATTAAAAACGGTATTGATCAGCTGTTTATCTGCATCCTGATTCTTCGTATATTCCAGAATCTGGTTGGATTGAAGCAACAGGGTACTGTTGGTAAATTTAATTGATTTAAGATAATCTTTTATGGTATCATCCTTGGTTGTTCTGTGGATCTTATCAATAAAGATATTAATGATTTTCAGCGGAGATCTGAGATCATGGCTCAGCATTCCCAGAATTCTGTTTTTGAAATTAAGGTTTCTCTTAATTTCATCATTCGCCTCATTCAGTTTTCTCTCATAAATAAAAGCGACTCTCGTAAAATACATAATCAGGATCGATACAATAAACATTAAGACCATGAGTCCCAATACAAGATTGGTTCTGACTTTATTGTTGGCCGAACTCTGCTCATTATATTCTTTTTCAAGCTCCAGTTTAAAATCCCTGATGGCATTTTCATAAACGTTGATCAGACCGTTGCTGTATACCAGAAGCTTACTGAAGGTGCTGTAAAAATGGATATTGTCTTTCTGGCTTTTCACGGCATACCGCTGCACTTTTTTCACTTCAGTTGCATAATGCCTGTCCATAGATTTTATGGTGCTGTCCATCTCTGTTTTCAGACCGGGAAGATCTACTGTTCTGTTATTGGTGAGTGTGATCACCGTGCTGTCTTTTTTCACTTCGACCTTCCCTGTAATAGCATCTTTCAGCCTTCCCATAAAACCTTTCTTTTTCACGGTATCGGAATAGGTTTTGGTTTCTATCTTCAGGTTTTCGAAGTTGTTTTTATATTTTTTCGGCTCGTAAGGCTGATCCTCAATTCTGGCAGGTGGATTCCGGGAAGTCTGATACACGGAATCAATCAGGGTTTTAAGGTTGATCACTTCTATGGTATCCTTCTTTTGCCGGGCCAGGTTATTTTTAAGTCGCGGATTTTTACTTTCGTACTCGTGTATTTTATCGAAATTACCTTTGAGTTTTTTCAAAGATTCAAAATACAATTTCAGATCTTTATCATCCTGAGTAACCATATATTTTTGGAAATACATCTGCGCATCCATGAAATCTTTCCTTGAATTATCAGTCAGACCTCCCAGAGCCCTGCTGTCTTCCAGCTGATCTTTAATAAATTTCAGTTTTTTTGCGTTCACAAATTCAGTATAGAAAAATACGGCAATGATGACCTGTATCAGTAAAATACACAGGATCAGGGAATAATGAACAATTTTTCTCAATTTGAAATTTAAGAATTTATATTTCATATGTGTTTATCAGCTAAATTGTAAGTCCGTTTTGTATTAGTTTTAAATGTATCATATTATTTTTCAAAATTATGAAATTAACATATACCATTCAACCGACAAAGTTAAAGTAATTTTTGTCTTCTCACAGCAGTAAAAACCTAATAAAAAACTGATTACGGTAATTCTCTTCTTCAATAAAATATTCAATAAAACTTCATTTTTTTGATCAAATTAATTAATTTTGTCTGATAAAAGTAAAACAGTCTATTTTGAGGACCACTCTTAAACTTATTATAGCAGCTTAGTATCAGCTTCATTTTCTGTAGCTGATCATTCTTTTGTCCGGGTAATTCTGTCCGGGCTCATCTTCATTTCAATCTATTATTTACTGAACTACCTGTAACGGCGGCAGCTTTACTGTTTCCTTATACATGGCTATTACAGCTCGGGAAGTATCGTGAATAACAGACAAAAACCAACAAAGAATACTAAGCACGATATAATGAGTACAATCTATACGTGGGTGATCAATGCCCACAACACGCCTCTTCTGAAAAAAAAATGCAGCCACTGTGACGGTACCCGGTTTTACTGCAGTGAAAAATTCAGAACCAATGCCCAGAAAAAGAATATCGACATATGGCTGATTTACCGATGTGTACAATGCAGCAACACTTATAATATGGCTATTTTTTCCCGTGTCAGAACCGAATCTATAAGCGGGGATCTCTACAGAAAGTTTATGGCCAATGATCCGGCAACCGCCTGGGAATATGCCTTTTCATATGATATAAGACGGAAAAACAATGTAGAGGCTGATCCGGACAGTGTAACCTACGATATCCGGCATGACCATCCTTCAGCGGAAGAGATCAGTAACGGTGACTGTGAAAAGTTAACTTTTAAGGTTCAGTATCCTTTTGAATTTAATCTCCGGACTTCATCGGTGATCAGGGTATGCCTGGGACTTTCATCGGCTCAGCTCAATCAGCTCATCGCAATGGATGCGATCCACGTTCATGATAAGACTCTGCAGAAAAAATACAAGGTCAGAAACGGTGATCTCATCCGTATAGACCGGGAGAAACTTAAAAGCCTGTATTTAGGACAGACCTCTTAATACATCATGTGGCTGGAACTTACTCAAAGTATATAGAACTTCGGACTAATCCGGAGTTTTATTTTTAGCATTGATAACAAAAAGATAATATTAATTCTTTCAGCTACATATTTTGAAATTTCCAACACCGCACTGTATTTCATATTTCATTACATACATTTATTTCATTTTGTTATTTTTTTATTAATAAAATGACAAAATACAATTATAACATTATAATTAAACAATCTATATTTGACACATATTCATGTTAATTTTTATTAAAACAACGAAAAATTTTCTTTTCTAAATTTTAACATGAACTGAATAACCTATAAAATCTTTTAAAAACGATAAAATATGAGAAGAAAACTACTCACTGCCCTTTCTGTAGGGGTAATGGCATTTTCGTACAATGCCCTTTCGGCCCAGGATTATCAGACCCTGCCCATTCAGTCAGGCTTTACAGCTGACGTTATTGCTAATGGTGTAGGAGCTGCCAACACCACGACTACTTTAGATGTTGACGGAGTCAACTATGCTTTTGTAGCCAGAAACTTTCAGCTTTCTGCGACCAGTAATCCTATTAATTTTGGTATTCCCGTAAACGGAGTGATCAATTCTGTAGTGGCCGCCACTCCGGGATTATCCTACCAACTGGCTTCTCTGGATGCCAATAATTCATTACGTCTTGCTACCACCAATGATTCGGGAACCCTTAGTCTGGCCACTCCTTCTGCTGCTTTGAAGCTATATCTTCTTGTAACAAGCGGAAGCGGAACATCTACCGTATCAGCAACCGTTAATTTTTCGGACGGTTCCAGCCAGGCTTTTACAGGAATCGCTTTAGCTGACTGGTATGGAGGAAGCGGCTATGCTATCCAGGGAATCGGAAGAGTAAGCCTTACCGACAATGTGACTGACGCTGCGGGCGGAACCAATCCAAGGCTCTATCAGAAAGAACTGATCCTGGATGCAGGTAATCAGAGTAAGACCATACAAAGCATAACCATCACTAAAACCGGAGGAACAGGTATTGCCAATATTTTTGCCGTTTCGGCGAATTTTGTTCCGGCCTGCCAGTCGCCTACCAATATTACTGCTGTACCTACGGCGGGATCTGCACAGATCAACTGGACCGAACCGGCTACACCTCCTTCAAACGGCTATGAATTTTACTATTCTACAAGCTCTACTCCACCAACAGACCTTACAGATCCTACAGGATCTCTGGGAGCCGGAGTAACAACCGTGGATATTCCGGGACTGAACGCCGTTACCACTTATTATTTCTGGTTAAGATCCAATTGCGGCAGCGTTAAAGGAATCTGGAAGCCGTTTACATTTTCCACGCTTTGCGGCGCCATCAACCTGCCATGGGCCGAGAATTTCGACAGTATGACGAGTGTTGGACCAGTACCGACCTGCTGGCTGAATGTAACTGGAACAAAAGCATGGACAACCACTAACTCCACGTCATACAATACACCAAAATCGGCTCCTAATTACGCAAGAATAGCCTATGGCAATACAACAGCTAGCCAGCTGTGGACACCTGGGTTTAATCTTACGGCTGGTGTTCCTTATACTTTTGCCTTCAATTATAATACAGGAGGTACAGGCAGCAGCTATATCGGATATACAGGAAATGTGAGGGTAAATACGGAACAGGCTCTGACCGGTGCTTCCGATCTGGGAACATTTATTACTCCTGACCAGGGAACCACCAGCTATACACCATACTCTGCTGTGTTTACCCCTCCGACTACAGGAGTTTATTATTTCGCTATTGATGTTTCTTCAACAGGCGCTCCATGGTATCTTGGGATAGATGACCTGAGTCTTGTATCCGGAAATCTTGCGACCAGCGAAGTAAAAGCTAAAGAAAATCCAGTGAAGATTTCTCCTAATCCGTTCGCTGATATGGTGACGATCTCTCATGTGGAAAAAGTGAAGCGACTGTCTGTTTCCGATGCTTCAGGAAGACTGGTAAAAACCATTGACAAGCCTTCAGCACAGGTGAATCTGTCTGATCTGAGCGCAGGAGTTTACTTCCTGAACGTAGAAATGACCGACGGAACACAACAAACAATAAAGGGAATTAAAAAGTAAATAGAAAGTGAATTTTTTTCACATAATGGCCGGAATTTTCCGGCCATTTTTTATTGGGGAAACTCAATCCTTTGTAAACGCGCTAAGTGCAAAAGTTGGGGATAGAAATAGTGTACGTAACTTATTTTTTTTCTTGGGTATTCTTTTCCTGAAATCTAAGATTCGACGGAGCCAAACAAAAGTATCCAAAATTCAAGACAGGAATCATCCGCTAAAAACTGAAACGGACTCTTATTTTTATTTGATTTGGCGAACCTTAAAGTATTTTTTAACGCTCCTGCATCTTAGGTCAGTTCAGCCCTTCCTATTCAATCTATTTTTCCGTTAATCACAATCCGTCTGTTTTCACTATAAATGTATATTCTCTTCAAGTTTTGAGACTGATCACGAATTATTACAGCCCATCAGTAATTTGCCAAAATATTGCTTATCTTTGAACGGTGTCCCCTCTTTTAATAAGAAGCACCAGCAATAACCATGATAAAACATACTTTTTCGATCATTATAACGATTGTTTCCACGATCAGCTCATTCGCCCAAAGCAATGCTGCCAACGACACCATTCCTTTGACAATCAACGAACAGAATACGATTTATGTAAAATCAGTCTTCAATAAAAAAGATACACTCAATCTGAACTTTGATACCGGCACCTCCGACCTTGTTCTGACGAATAATACTCTGAAAAACAAGCTTCACTCAGAAACTGAACTGTACCATACCTCCTACGATTTAAAAATAGGAAGCCGGAATTATACAACTAAAGTGTTTGATGCGGAATTATCGGGCCACGGTACGGACGGAAGGTTTGGCTGGGATTTCTTTAAAGATCAGGTCGTGGAGATCAACTATGATAAAAGTATTCTGGTGATTCATGCCCAAACGCCTCAGTACGTTTTGAAAGACCCTGCGTATACAAAACTCAACATCACCTATTTTGCCAATGTATTTTCTGTAGAAAGCACGATGATCCAAAACGGGGTTCATAGTAAAAATTCATTTCTGTTTGATACGGGCTACCAGAGAACCGCTATGCTTGATCATGATCTGATGAAGGAATCAAAATTCCCTTCCGAGAAAATGGAAGTGATCAAAAAAGTAATCATGAAAGGTGCTCAGGGAAATGAGATCCCTGTTATCACCTCTAATCTGGAAGGCTTAAAAATCGGAAATTACATCCTGAAAAACGTACCGGTTCAACAATTAACGTCCCACAAACCTTTAAAAAATAAGAATATCCACATTCTCGGAAATGAAGTCCTGAAAAGATTTGACACCTTTCTTGATTTCAAAAACAATGTGGTGTATATGAAACCGAATAAATTGTATGATGCGGAATATATCGAGAAGAAAAAGAATATCAGCGGCTAGGATTTTTTATCTGATAAATAATCTTCAATTTTGTGATATAATTCATCTTCACTTTCTTTTATGGTTTTATGTGCTGTATCTATAATGATTCGTTCTTCTCTCCATTGATGAAATTCACAGTTCTGAATGCTCTCCCAATCGGGAATCTTTAAATTTTCAACTTCAGCAACCCGTGATTCAGCTCGTTGCTGATGCTCTTTTTTGTCTGAACAAATCGTCTCAATATTGATAAAATCACAATGACTGGATTGAGCAACTTTCTCCCAGTCTCTACGGGTAAGTTCTATAGAGTTACAGGAATCAGAAACAACGTTTATGCCTATTTTCAGATTATCCGAACCTATTTTATACGCCAAACCGTATCCTTCACCCTGAACATCTATTCCGCATAAATCTTTCAGGCTTTGCTCAATAGTATCTATTCGCAGGTAGGCTGCATTATATTTTTGGGCAATAAATTTTGAGAGTGTTGATTTTCCCGTTGCCGGTAAGCCCGAAAAGATAAAAAGTATAGATTTGTTTTGTGTATTCATGAGGAACCTGATTAGTTTCTATTTCTAAGATAAAAAAATAAATCTAACAGGAACAGAATTAAGTTGGAGAAAATTAAATTTACGATTAAACAAGGGAGTTTGATTTATTTTATCTGCAAATGAACAGACAATAGTAAAAAGCACACCCTTGTAAATAAAAATTCACAAGGGTGTTAGAGATAATAAAGGATTTAGATCTAGCTATCTAAAGAAGAATTATTTTGTATAAAATACTACCAGGAATCTGATGCAACTGCAATAGTGTTTTGGCTACAAAATCCCAATGTATTTAAAGTGTTTTTTAAACAATAACCGTTTCAATTTCTGCCACCGTCTTCTGAAGATTATCTTCCCTGAATTCCGGTATCATTGTACCTTCCGTTCTGAAAACTTTCAGATCCGTTATTCCTATAAATCCAAAAAATGTCCGCAGGTATTGTTCCATACTTTCTACGATACCATTGTCATAGATGCCTCCTACTGCAAAATTCAGATATACTTTTTTATCTTCCAGAAGTCCTTTCAGGGTACCGTCGGCGTATGAAAATGTTTTCCCGGCAATGGAAATATGGTCAATCCACGACTTCAATGTTGAAGGTATACTAAAATTGTAAAACGGCACACCGATGACAATGATATCGGCTTCCTGGATTTCCTTGATAGCTTCGTCTGAAAATCTTGATACTTCTTTTTCTCTGGTATTTTTGTCTTCATCCTTAATATTAAAAGCATTGAAGTGCTGAAGTTCCAAGTGGGGAATGGGTTCTGTAGCGAGATCCCGGACAACTACCCTGCCCAACGGATCTTTTTCCAATAAACGATCAATGACAATCTGTGACAGTTTGCTGCTCACGGAACCTTCTCCGCTAATACTTGTTTTGATATTTAAAATATTGGCCATTTCTATTTGTTTTATTTTTGACAGAGACAAAATTATTGTAAATTCACATTCCAAAGTATAGCAGTTACCTAAAGGAAAGTGAAATGGGAAAACAAAACGACCACAAAGATTGCCTGCAGGCTCTAAGGCCTATCCGTGACACCCTGGATATTATCAGTGGTAAATGGAAATTACAGATTATTATATCCCTGAATGCGGGAAATAGACGTTTTACGGAAATACAGAGAAGCATTCCGAAGCTGACGCCGAAGGTTCTTGCGAAAGAATTAAAGGAGCTTGAACAAAACGGTTTGCTTACACGTGTAGTCACAGAAGATTATCCCGTTCTTATTGAATATTTTCCTACAGATTACACCTCCACATTAAGCGATGTGGTGGAATCATTACAACTTTGGGGTGAGAATCACCGGAAACATATTTTCGGATCAACAACAGCCTCTGCCGACGAAAACTAAACTTTTGCAGTCTGGTTCAACACAATATGAACCTTAAGTGATGCGGTGACGATGGAATAGTCTTAAATGGAATTTTATCTTTTAGTATTTAATGCTGAAGCTTTCATTAAATAATCAGCCTGAACGTAAGATTAATTCTTGGTTTCATTCCGCGTGTTGATTTTGCAATCCGATGTTCCCATTCTTCCTGTAATTTGCCTTTCATAAGCAACAATGAACCATGGCTCAGGGCAATAGAATACTTTTTTGAATGATCATTGATATTTCTGAAGTCAAAATTCCTTTGCTGCCCCAGACTTAAAGAAGCAATTACCGGTCTGTTACCCAATTCGCTTTCCCGGTCACGGTGCCACGCAACAGAGTCATTATGGTCCCTGTACAGATTGAGCAGCACAGAATTGAACCGGCATTTGAACTGTTTTTCAATGCGTTTTTTAAGTTCAAACAGTTCAGGCAGCCATACATTAGCTTTGATAGGTTTATTTCCGAGCTTGTACTCTGAATGGTCACCATACCATGCAGTCAGCCTTGGCGTAAGAACCGATCTGTCATACATCATCCGGCTGGTCTGCTGCCATGGGGCTTTCTCCAACAGCAGATTAAAAAGAGCGTCGGCATCGTCGTGAGATACATACCCTTCATGAAAATCCACGAGATCCTGTGGAAAATCATACCCTTCATTGGGGAATAAGCTGAGCTGATCCATCATTGAATGTTTAGTAATTCATCAGGGAATTGCTGCGATTCAGCTCTCATCTTTAGTATTCTTAACTAAACTGATTCCTGAAAAGAAGAACAGTAAACCAATGACGCCCACCACGATAAGGGTCATATTACCAACTCCTTTGTTGATGAGCCCATTTCCCACATATATTAAACCGGCGATGCCCAGAATGGTTAAAACCGTACCAAAAATTCGTTTTACATTCATGACAAAAAGTTTAAGGTTAAATATTTATTAATGTCGATTTTCGTCGGCGACAGCAAACTTCTCCGCTGAAATTTCTTATCGATTCAGGAAATACTTTAATTTCCAAACCGATTAAAAAAATTGCAAAAATTAAGCCGTTTGACGAAAACTAATCAAATCAGAACCCTTCAATGCTAAAATTAAAAACTTCAGGTTACAGCTCAGAGGAGTAAACGATAGAACATTTTTCCTCTTTAGACTAATCAAACTTTTTGCGTAGTCCACAACTTTTGTGCTTGATCCTGATCCATTCTATCTGTAAAAAACAGTAAAATGGCAGAAAAAAACAAAACCCTTGTAAATGCTTGATTTACAAGGGCTTTTGCGGAGAGTGAGGGATTCGAACCCCCGGACCTGTTACAGTCAACAGTTTTCAAGACTGCCGCAATCGACCACTCTGCCAACTCTCCTGAAGTGCGACGGTATCGTCGTTTTCAGTGGTGCAAATATAGAACGATTTTCGTTTTCTGCAAAACTTTTGTGGGATAAATTTTAACAGAACTTAATAATAGACTAAAAATCAAGGGAATTATTTTTCCAAAGACTGGCTTATTCCCTGTCTACGATGGCGATGAAGCTATTTTTTAAGAGATCAGACGGATATACAAACTGATCTCCATCCTCTCCTTTTACAACAATTGCTCCCTGTTCATCGTTCAGGCATTTGTCCAGTTGTGTTTTCATTTCATTGAGTGCTCCATGGGGAACTTCAATAATATAGGTTCCTGTAACATGTTTAACTTTTATAATCTTTCTTTCCATACTATTTTTTTAATGGGAAGCTAAATTTAGGTATTTTACTTTTAAGTGAAGATATTTTATAAAAACAAAATACTCTATAAAATGAATAATAAAAAATTCAAGTTAGCCATTTCCAATGAATGAGCCTTTCTGTATTTCGTATGTTATAAACAATTTCAGTTATAAGATTATATTATATTTGCAGGATTCAGATATTCGTCTGACCAACCCAAACAATAACCTATTAAAAATGTTTAGTTATTCATTTATTAAAAAATCGGTCCTTACGGGATCCGTATTTCTGCTTTCACATATGGCCAGTGCCCAGAAAGCACCGCTTACCATATTACCTTCCGGACACCTTATTGTACAGGCTGAAGTGGAGGGTAAAAAAGGCAACTTTATTTTTGATACCGGTGGTGGTATCAATCTTTTTCTCAATAATTTTTCCAAAGACCTCAGCCAGAAGGAGTCCTATAATTTCCTGACGGCATTCCGTGCTACCGGAGAGCAGATGACGGTTCCTCTGTTCAAATCAAAGGAAATCGTTTTTAATGGTAAAAAATTTAAGGATACCTGGTACGCTACCCATAGCATGGAAATCAAAGGGATAGACGGACTTATTTCCCTGGCGATGCTTTACGACACAGAATTCATTATAGATTACACCAATAAGGAACTCATCTTTCCAAAGGAAAAATTAAGCGGTAATAAGATTGTGGATATTCAATTGTCTACCAATGCGGATCAGTCCCTGGATATCACAACCTATATTCATGTAAATAATCTTAAGATCAACGTTCTTCTGGATTCCGGGGCAGGGAACGATTCTTTCTGGCTGAGTGAACGTTTGATGAATACTTTAGGAATCAAGAAGGAAAGTCTTCAGCTTGTTGAAAAGAAAAGCGAATTTAATCCAGCCATTACCAATAAGTTTTACAAAGGAAGTGTAGCCTCAGTTTCCAATTCTTTTGCCAGGGTTGAGAAACCGCATGTATTTTTTGTGGAAGGATTGATTTATGAAGGCAAGACCAGCATCAACTGGCTGGGTAAAAAACTGGGATTCAATCTTAAAGAAAAGAAAATTTACATTTTAGAATAAAAGAAAAAGGCCGAAGCTCGAAAAAAGGGACTGGAAGTTACTTCTATGACTTTCAAAAGCATCCATTTCCTTCTTTCCTCATCAAACCTATTGTTCTTATCCCGAATTCAAATGAGATACTTATAATTTTATCGTAATAAAAATGAAAAGCGTACCCCGGCGGGTACGCTTTTATTGTATTGAAAAAACCGAATATTAGTGTAATTCAGCCAGATATTTCTCTGCATCCATAGCAGCCATACATCCGCTTCCCGCAGCAGTAATGGCCTGTCTGTAAATATGATCCTGAACATCTCCTGCGGCAAATACCCCCGGAAGATTGGTTCTGGTAGATCCTTTTTCAGTAAGGATGTAACCGTTTTCGTCAAGATTGATCTGACCTGTGAAAATATCGGTATTCGGTTTGTGACCAATTGCAATGAAAATACCGTCCACATCAATTGCAGACGTTTCCTGAGTCTGATTGTTGATCACCACAGCTCTTTCTACAAGGCTGTTTTCACCTTCTATTCCGATCAGCTCATGGTGGAATTTCACTTCGATATTCGGTGTATTTTCCACTCTGTGAATCATTGCTTTTGAAGCTCTGAATACATCTTTTCTTACCAGCATCGTTACTTTTTTACAAAGCTTGGCCAGGTAAGTTGCCTCTTCTGCTGCCGTATCGCCTGCTCCTACCACAACCACATCTTTTCCTTTGTAGAAGAACCCGTCACAGGTAGCACAGGCAGAAACTCCGCCTCCGGCATATTTTTTCTCATCATCAAGACCTAAATATTTGGCAGTAGCCCCGGTAGAGATAATCACTGTCCGGGCAAGGATCTCTTTATTTCCTGCATATAATTTGTGAACACCTCCTTCTTCTTTTGAGAATTCTGCTTTGGTGATCATTTCATAATGAACTTTGGTATCAAATCTTTCGGCCTGCTTCTGAAGATCCATCATCATTTCAGGACCGGTAATTCCAGCCGGATATCCCGGAAAGTTGTCTACCTCTGTTGTCGTTGTCAGCTGCCCGCCAGGCTCCAAACCTGTATATAATTCAGGTTTTAAGTCTGCTCTTGCTGCATAAATTGCCGCTGTGAAACCTGAAGGTCCCGATCCAACGATCACACAATCTAAAATATTTTGCTCCATAATTTACTTGTTCAAAAGATTTCGTTTAAAGTCCGCTAATTTCGTAATTTTTAATGTTTTTTTAAAGTTATTTTAATGATACTTGTCAATAACAACTATGCGGATTGTCGATAAGTATGCTGTTTAGCGGTTTACTGACCGCCAAATCCTGATTTTAAGGATTATTTTTCAGAATAAAAGAAGACTGTTTAAAGTTAAAAAAACATTTGTATGATTCTGTATTTCACTTTTCACAGCTCAATTTAAAGCCTTCTCTCCTACTTTTCCAGCATCCATTTTACCAGACTTTCCCGTTCTACGATATTCCAGGAATGAGGGTGTTTTTTCCCGTTGCCTCTTATTCCCCGGTTTTGGGTTTCGATATATTCAGAGGTTGTGCTGCCCAGGTCAATAAGCGACTGATGAGCTCTGGTAAGCATAAAAGCATTAAGATTTTCAAAAGTCCGCCCTCTGTTTTCGTTCTGCCACTGCAGATCCGGTTCACAGTAAAAACGGGTTCTGATCCCTTTCAGATACTGAATATTTTCCGTGGAATTAACAGACATCAGATATGGGGAAGCCTGCTTATAATTTTCAGGATGTTCGTCTGGCTTTCCAAGTTCCCGATCAAAAAGTTCTACCAGGAATTTTCCTTCTGCAACGGCCTCCGGATCTGCATTGGCCGCAATATCTTTTTCCGCATTGTGGTATAGTTTCTCGATATCAATGGGAGAATCAACGACAAAAGTTCCTTTTGGCTGTACAGAACTGTTATTTTTAATGAGATAGGCGGAAAGCAGAAGGGCAACATTCCCACCACTGGAAAAGCCTCCGATGAATATATTCTGTTTTGACAGTTTATTGCGGTCAAATATCGTTTCTAAAGCTGCGGCATATTCTTTCTTTTCAGTCTCAGTCAGAAATAACTTCTGATTGTAACTGAGCAGCAGAACACTGATGCCTTCTTTTTCAATATCTTTTAAAAACGCGGCCTCTGTTTTTGTATGTTCAATATCACACGGATAGCACGGAAACAATACCAAAACAGCTTTTAGGCTCTGTGCTGTATGCAGTTCATAAGTTCTGTTCTTCACGACTTTACCGGTGGAATTTTTTACAGTGCAACCGGACAGGATAACGGTAAGAACAATCAGGAAAATGTGTTTTATCATGGTTATTGGTAAGGATCATTTTATTCAATAGCCTCTTCATTCATCATCCACTGCAATTGGTAAAGAATTTCTATACTTTCATTTTAATCTTGTCCACATTAATGATCTTGTAGACCAGCTCCTTGATGAGTTCGGCTTCACTCATATTGACCGCTCCGAGACCTTTTCCTTTCATATCAAACTCTCTCAGGATAGAGATAACCCTGGTAGCATGCTTCAACGGATAGAGTCGTGCACTTTCCGCATAATCTTTAACGAAGTAAGGGTTAACGCCCATCTGGGAAGCAATAACCTGAGGAGGCTGTCCCGCCATCGTGTGATAAATAATCACATTGGAAAAATAACTGTACAGACTTGCCAGCATCATAACAAAGGGATTGTTCTTAGGATTTTTACCCATAAAATGAGCAATTTTAAAGGCTGCATCCACATTTTTGGTCCCCAAAGCCTTCTGAAGCTCAAAAACATTATACTCTTTACTGATCCCGATGTGGTTTTCTACGATTGTTCCATCCAGAACTTCACCTTCTTTAAGGATGATCTTCAGCTTATTCAGCTCATTGGCAATCCTTGAAAGGTCATTCCCCAGATATTCGGCAAGAAGATGGGAAATATTGGGGGCTGTTTTGATGTTAAGACGGGTGCACTCATCGGCAATCCATTTGGCAAGACCGCTGTCTTTTACCGATTCACTTAAGAAAAGAGCCTTTGCTTTGTCGAGTGCTTTGGTAGCTTTTTTCCTGCTGTCCAGTTTTTTATGTTTATGGGCAAAAACCAGCACCGTGGAAGGAACCGGATTGTCTACATACGTTTCCAGAATCCGGTTTTCCTCTTCATTGAATTTCAGATCCTGAGCTTCTTTTACAATGATCACCTGCTTATCCCCCATCATCGGAAACTGTCTTCCCAAAGAAAGAATCTCCTGATAAGAGGTATCCTTTCCATACACCACCGTCTGGTTGAAAGCTTTTTCATCTTCCTCCAGAAAGTCGTGCTCAAGGGCTTTTACAGCAACATCAATAAAGTAAGGTTCTTCTCCGTGGAAAAAATAAATAGGTAAAACTTCTTTATTTTTAATATTTTTGAGGATTAAATCTAATTCTTTCATCTTATTAATGGAACTTCCAAAACTGAATTTTCAGGAAACTTTTGATTTTAAATTCAAGAAAGACAAAGATAAGTTTTTTATTTATGATCTGGTCCGCAAAACTTACCTTTTACTTACCCCCGAAGAATGGGTAAGGCAGCATTGGGTCCATTATTATCTGACAGTAAAAGCTTATTCTGCATCGGCACTTATTACCGAAAAAAAGATCGTTCTGAACGGTCTCACGAAAAGAATAGACCTATTGATCACTGAAAAAGCAGAACCTGTAGTCCTGATCGAATGTAAAGCCCCGCAAATTAAATTAACAGAGAAAACCTTTGAACAAACGGCAAGATATAATTCTATTATCGGCGCACCGGAAATTATTCTTACCAACGGTCTTCAACATATTAATGCATACTACGAAAACGGGCAGTATCTGTTTTATAAACCGGAATAATATTGTGCCTTAACAATCTGAGGTTTATTGGCGCGCAGATTGTGCTGCTGAAGCA
Source organism: Chryseobacterium sp. (assembly GCA_031277615.1). GTDB lineage: Bacteria > Bacteroidota > Bacteroidia > Flavobacteriales > Weeksellaceae > Chryseobacterium. The sequence continues at coordinate 72,344 of JAITMC010000006.1, forward strand.
GGTTTTGGCTAAAGCCGGTGGATAATTTTATTATTTAGGTGGACTAAAGTCCACCTCTATTGAATATTGACCGTGGTAAAATAGTTTCCCACAGATTCCTCAGATCACACAGATCTTTATGGATATTTTTGTCTCGCGGATCTTGCAGATCACGCAGATTTCTTCTTTGTTGTGCATAAATCTTATAGGG
>JAITMC010000021.1 GCA_031277615.1 Chryseobacterium sp.
GTTACGGCAAGGATAATAACAGATTATCTTGATGGTTTTCAATATGCTTTAGAAAATACAGGAATAAACTGTATAGGATGTCCTCTACCAGTTCCCAATCTTCAATTTGTTCCCACCTCAGAAGGCTATTTTGATTATGTGAAAAATAAGTATATTTACCATTATGCCGATCACTTAGGAAATGTAAGATTGAGCTATGCCGGAACCGGATCAGGAATAGAATTGATAGAAGAGAATAATTATTATCCGTTTGGATTAAAGCATGAGGGTTATAATAATCTGGGAGGAAATCCGGCTTATCAATACAAGTATAATGGCAAAGAACTCCAGACAGAAACAGGAATGTATGATTATGGAGCAAGGTTTTATATGCCGGATTTGGGAAGATGGGGAGTGGTGGACCCGTTGGCGGAAACATCCAGAAGATGGAGTACTTATAATTATGCTTATAATAATCCGATAGGAATTATTGATCCAGATGGAAGACAAGGAACAGATTGGATTAAACAATCTATTAATGGAGTATCAACATGGACATATAATCCAAATGTACAATCTGTATCACAAGCAGCAACTGCAGGCTATGAAAATGTTGAAGGAGTTTATTCTTCTGCCACAATTTCACGCGAAGGAACTTTAGGTGCTGGGTCATATAGTTATTCTTTAAATACTGATGGTTCAGTAACTAATAATTCAGATGGTTCAAGTATAAACAATACCTTTGTAACAGGTGCTGGAACTACAATTAACGCTCCAAGTGGTACATTTATGAGCGAATCTAAAATGGATTTTTGGGAAAACTGGGCAAATAATAAAAATTTTGCACCAAAATTTTTATATGGCATTGCTAATAGTGCTTACGTTACGGCTCAGATTTTTGATGGAGGGCTTATGGAAAGATCAGAATGGGCAAATCCTTTAGGTGGAAACTATGGAAATTTGGATGGAACGCCGAATTATCAGCAAGCAGATGGCTTAGTAAATACAATAGCAACAGTTGCCCCTCAAGTTAGAGGACTTAAAGTTGTAGATTCCATGTTACCACAAGGGGCTGCTATTTTAAGTAGACTTGAATCTGCCCCAGGTACAAGAGGAATAATAAATAATACTTTAAACAAAGGTATAGACTATGTAAATAGAGTAGTTGGACAAGGAATGATAACACGACCAGTAGTGACGGCTACAGCAAATGCAGCAAAGCCAGATAGTTCCGTTCGAACTTGGTTAAGGAGAAATGTGGGTTATAGACCTCAATTTAATTAAGCGATACTATTATTATGGGTTTATTAGAGGCAATTCTAGGAGGATTTATCATAAATTTTCTAGGAGTGAATGCAAGATATCACTTTTTAAAAATTTTCAATAAAAATTTAAAGAAAGAAGATTTGAAAAATGATCAGGAAGATATAGGCGCAAGTTTTTCGCAAGGGTTTTATAATTTTTTTATAGGCCTTTTAGTATTCTGTATTGTATCTATTGGACTAATGTATATAGCCTATAGATTGAATCTTCTATAACACAGTAGAACACTACAGATGGACATCAATTTTTTAGGATTAATAGGCAGTCTAATAAGATTACTTTTTGTTTACAGATTAAATTACAAAAAACAAACGGAAGCGTCCGAAAATAATTTTGAAAAAGAAGAAAAGAAGGATGTTTTAGTGGGTTCCATAGTGGTGGTGATCTTTATAATTTGGGGTATTTCAGCTTACGTTATTGATTGGTAATTAATATGATGTTGCGGACTCTTATAGGGATAGTGTGTAACATTTTACTATTGCAAAAGTATCCTATTTTATGCGCTGAATAAATCAAAGCCATTGTGAATCCACAGTGGTTTTGATTTTCTTGCAATTCTCCTGACTTCAGGCTGATAAAAGCACAAAAAAACCACCGCATCCGCAGTGGTTATATTTTCAAAATTAATTCTGTTTAAAACGATACCTCGTTCATTTCCTTTCCTCTCTGGAAGTTCATTGCTTTCTGGCTTCCTTTGTAGGAAACGCTGACGATGTTGCTCTGCTTAGGGAAAGTACTGAGAAGGATCGTATTTTTAATCTTTAAGGTACTGATGTCTGAAACTCCTCCGGTTTCAAAGTATACCCATACTGTTTCTCCGCTGACCTGGCTTCCGGTGAAGGTAATGGTTTTCGGAGCGCCATTGACGTACACATCAAAATTATTGTTCACATATTTTTTTACCTCTGCTTCAAATCCTGCTGTATTGGGATTTATTTTAATAGCATCAGAAATATGGTTGGTATTCATTTTTGTGGTAAACTTCAATGTTTTGCTGCCTTCGATATAATCCACTTTGGTCATTGAAGAGAAAAAGTCTACATACATAAAACTCATTAACACAAAAAATGTTAAAATTCCTGATATATATAAAAGTTTTTTCATCTTAATTAATAGATTTACAATCATACTTGCTTGTTATAGTTCACAAATAATATGCCAATTAAAAATTAACATTCACAGAATATTTATCATAAAATGCTTTGATGTGGGCTACTGCCTCGTCCGCAGTATCCACAACTCTGTACAGATCAAGATCATCTGCCGCAATCATGCCTTCTTCCAGCAAAGTCGCTTTGAGCCAATCGAGCAGCCCACCCCAGAACTTGCTTCCTACAAGAACGATAGGGAATTTGCCGATTTTATTGGTCTGGATCAGGGTCATTGCCTCCGTAAGCTCATCCAGCGTTCCGAAGCCGCCCGGCATTACGACAAAACCTTGAGAGTATTTTACAAACATTACTTTTCTTACAAAAAAGTAATCAAAATTCATGGAATAAGACTTATTGATGTACGGGTTGAAATGCTGCTCAAACGGCAGATCAATATTCAGTCCGATGGATCTTCCCTGGGCATTGAAAGCCCCTTTGTTTCCGGCTTCCATGATTCCCGGTCCGCCTCCGGTAATGATCCCGAAACCCAGTTTGGTGATCTTTTCAGCGATCTCCACAGCCATTTCGTAATATTTACTTTCCGGCTTAAGTCTTGCCGAACCGAATATGGATACACACGGACCTATCTTTGCCAGCTTCTCATAGCCATCTACAAATTCTGCCATGATTTTAAATACCATCCAGCTGTCTTTCGTAATGGTTTCGTCCCAAGTTTTCTGTCTGAGGCTGTTATGCAGTTTTGTTTCGTTAATATCAAGTTCCGGATTTACCAAACTTTCATCCCTGGTTCCATCAAGTTCCATTGCAAAATTATTTAAAATGTTTTTCGGCTTCTGTTACAGATTCGGGTCTTCCGACGTCTATCAGAATACTGTCGTGAACAAAACCGTGAATATGCTCGGTCTGCATCAGGTCCAGGTATTCTTCCATAACAGAGAATTTGCCGGTTCGCTTTATTTTTTCAAAGATAACGGGGTTGATGCAGTGGACGCCACTGAAGGCAAGTGCTTTAAAACCTTTGTTGAATTCCGCAAGCCTCTGTTCTCCGGTCTGCACATTCAGCCAGCCTCTCAAAACCATCTCATCGTTGAAAAGAAGTTTCCTCGAACTTTCTCTGTCCGAAACCGCTAAAGTAGCAAAATCTTTTATCTTTTTATGATAATCAACCAGATCGCTGATGTTGATTTCCGTTAAAATATCAGCATTCATGATCAGAAAATCTTCCCCATGATCAAGGAATCTTCTAGCAAAAATCAAGCCGCCACCGGTTTCCAGCAGCTCCTCTCGCTCGTCCGAGATTTCAATGCTGCATCCGAAATTACTGTTTTTATTTAAAAAGTCAACAATCTGATCCCCAAAATGATGGATGTTGATGACAAAATCGGTGATCCCGAAACTTTTCAGGTATTGGATATTCCTTTCCAGTAGCGGTACGCCGTTTACTTTGGCCAGAGCCTTTGGATGATGATCGGTAAAAGGTTTCAGGCGGGTGCCTTTTCCTGCTGCAAAAATAAGAGCCTTCATAAAGTATAGATAATGGGTGTTAAGTAACGTGCAAGGTAATAAGTGTAAGTAAGATTACTGATTGCCCATTACGGATTACCCATGTTAAGGTGATGCTGTTCGTCGTGATGAAGGCTTATTTCGGTGCCTTCAGGATATTTTTCGCGGATAAACTCAGCAATTTTAATGGCGGAATATACAGATCTGTGCTGTCCACCCGTACATCCGAAGCTGATCTGGAGGTTTTCAAATCCTCTTTCCAGGTAATTGTCTATATTGATCGAGATGATATTTTTTACCAATTCAAGGAATTTAGGCATTTCCGTCTGGGTTTCAAGATATTCCTGAACGCCGGTGTCATTTCCGGTCTGGCTTTTATATTCCTCAATTCTGCCGGGATTCAGGATTCCTCTGCAGTCAAAGGTAAATCCACCGCCGTTTCCGGTGTGATCTTCAGGAATTCCTCCCTTTTTGTACGAAAAACTGTGTATGTCGATGTGTAACATTTGTTGTATATTTTATTTAAATTTCTGAACCATTAAGGTTGATTAGGTTTTAAGGGGAAATAAGATTTTGATAAATCATATTTAATCAGGGAATTCCTATATATTCTTTTATTCCAAAGCCCGTAATCTCATATGATAACTGGGTGATCTCTTTCTTTGTCATTACCTCTTATTGAATGCGCCTAAATTTAAGAATTTTAATTTTTATGAAAAATTACCCACTTTCTTCCTGATTTAATTGAGTCCTTTTTCAGCATTATTTTTCGCAAATCAAATTGCATCTTGAGTTACAATACCGTCCTTATAAAAAATCTTCGATTTTTTTCTTAATTAATCTTAACCCTTAAATGCCGTTAATGGTTTAAAATCATATCAATTTTTAATGTTGTTTCCTCTGTTCCCAGTTGGCTTATCACCTTTTTCAGTTCCGGGAAATAATCCATCTGTTCCCATGAATCTGCCAATTGGGTAATATTTCTGATGCCGGTTTTTAAGCTGGACAGGAAATGCTGCTTCCGCTGAATAAGCCCTCTGAAGCCGTAAGCTCCAAGCACCTGCAGGAATCTCATCATCTGCATTGGTTTCACCGATTCTTTTAGTTGATGTTGGGTTTCCGGATTTTCAAACTGTGAAATATAGAAATCAAGCATTTCGTTTTTAAAATGCTCCGGAAAATCGGCTTTGGCCTGAAAAAGGAAAGAGATCACATCATACATCAGTGGCCCTTGCATGGCAGATTGGTAATCGATGAATGAAACGTGGTCCTGTTCATTCACCATAATATTTCTGGCCTGGAAATCTCGGATCATCATGCCCTGAGGTTCCAGATTTTCAATAAGCGAAGCAATCTGTTTGAATTCCTTCAGCAGTGCAGATTTCCGGTATTCCAGTTCCAGCACATCAGCGACGAAGTTTTTGAAATAATAAAGATCATGGATGACCGGAAGCTCATCATACCTTTCATATTCAAAGGTTTTTGAAAAATCAATTTTGTCCTGCGTAAGAATCTGAAGCCGGAAAAGCTTCTCCAGGGTTTGTTTTACCAGAGCCTGGATGCGGTCCGAAAGCCCCTCTTTGGAAATAAGCTCAGAAAGGGTATTTCCACCCAGGTATTCCTGTACATAGATCTTTCTGTCGTCCGAAACAGCCAACACCGTGGGGGTATTAAGATTGAGCCCGGAAAAAATTTCAGAGTAATAAATAAAGCTTTCGTTTTCCGGGATGTTTTCATTGCTGGTAACAATGTATTTTCGGGTCCCGGCTTCTGCCAGAAAATTCACTCTCGCAGAACCGCTTTGAGCCAATGTGATAAACTCAGAAGAATTTTCACCCAAATAATTTTCAAAAAATCGTTTTGCGTTTTCGGAAGTCATCATATGAAAACAAATATACTAATTTACAGTGAGCGGGAAAAGCGGGGCAGACCCAGGGCCGGATGCCAGACCAGTGATCATTATTTACGGGGACGATGGGCAAAATGACTGTAAAAATAAAAACAAGGCAGATCGTATTTCTGATGATTTTCATGGCTTCCATCATTCCACATCCATCATCCTGCCTAAAAATCCCAACTTTTCCCCTCGATTACCGGTCTAATTTTTATCTTTGCATTATGCTAAAGGATTTTAAGCCTGTTTTACATATTCTGCTGAGGTTCATCATCATTTACCTGGTATTGCTTTTTGCCTATCAGTTTTATCTGAATAGTGGAAAGGGCAGTGGTCTTGACCTGTTTTCAAGGATGATTGCCGGGCAGGTGCGCAGTATCCAGAATGCTTTGGGATTTCCGACGCTGCTTTATGATGACGTTAAAAATGAGCAGGTATGGTTCTATGTAAAGAAATCTTATGCCACCCGAATGGTGGAAGGCTGTAATGCCGTTTCTGTCATGATTCTGTTTGCCGCTTTTATCTTCGCTTTTTACAAAGGAGCGAAAACATTTGTTTTTGCGCTTGCAGGACTGGCTTTGCTGTATGTAATGAACCTGGTGAGAATTGCTGCACTGAATATAGTGGTCACAGACCATCCGGAATACGGGAAAATGTTCCATGACTTTGTTTTTCCGGCTATTATTTACGGAACTGTGGTGCTTCTTTGGCTGATATGGATTAAATTCTTTGCTTTAAAACATGAAAATTCTTAACTGGCTTCTGGTCATCGTGGGGATCTGCGGTCTTATTGGTGTAAGAGTGCTTGAAGACCGGATATTTTATGATCCTTTCCTTGAATATTTTCATGAAGCTACGAAAAATAGCCAATTTCCTGACTTTGAGTGGGGAAAACTGATGGTTTCCCATCTTTTCAGATTTATCCTGAATCTGCTGTTTTCCTGCCTGATTATTCAGTGCCTGTTTCAAAAGAGAGAGTGGACGGTACAGGGAGCTCTTCTGATCACGATTATCTTTGTGATCACCTTTCCGATCTATCTTTACTGTGTGAACGACGGCTTCAATATCGGCTATCTTTTTTCTTTTTATATGAGACGGTTTGTGATTCAGCCGCTGGCGTTGCTGCTGATTGTGCCAATGTTCTATTACCGGAAGCAGATCGCCGGCAAAGGGAACTGAAAAAAGAATGGGCAAATGATCTGTTCGCCCATTGCTTGCTTTATTATTCTGCTGTATGCTTATCAACGCTCGTCACATTTTCCGGCGTCCATTGTACCCGTTTTACAAAATCTTTTTCCCGGACAGGGCAGTCTTTGATCTGGCAGACCGGACATGAAATGGGCTTACAGTCATCCATATGAAAATTGAATTCAATATTTCTTTTGATATGACCGGCCAGAAGGAGGATCATTTTTTCCATTTCGTTATGGGCATCCCGGAGGCTGTAATACCAAGGTAAGGTAATGTGGGCATCAATATGGAGGGAAGCACCGAATTGCTGGATTTTCATGTTGTGTACATCAATCCATTCCGTATGTCTGTTTTCTTCCAGTACCCTGATGATCTGGTGAAGGAGCTCCGGATCCTGTTCATCCATAATTCCGCTCAGGGATTTCCGGACGATCTTATAACCCACAAAAATGATATAGGCTCCGAAAGCAAGGGCTACAGCAGAATCCAGCCAATAGATCTTCGTTACATAAACAATGGCTAAACTGATGACCACACCAAGGGTGGTAATGGTATCCGACTGGAGGTGCTTTCCGGATGAAATAAGAACAAGTGAGTTTTCGGCCCGGCCTTTTTTAATGGAAATATAGCCCAGGAGATAGTTCACAATGGCTGTGGCGGCAATAATCCATATTCCCAGATCCAGTTTGCTCAGGGTTTTTCCGACAATAAGGCTGTGAATACCTTCGTAAATGATCATAACACCGGCAATGGCAATTAAGGCTCCTTCAATCCCGGAGGTTACAAATTCTACCTTTCCATGGCCGTAAGGATGGTCTTCATCTTTAGGTTTGGCCGCCAGATACAGGGAATACAGCCCCATGAATGCACTGATCACATTCACAATGCTTTCCATAGCATCTGAGAATACTGCATCCGAATTGGTGAGTTTCCAGGCGATGATCTTTCCGACGAAAAGAAAGACTCCAAAGGCCGCAATGATCTTTTGAAAGCCTATTTTATCTTTATTGTTTTGTTTCTTTCTGTCCATAGGTTTGATAAAAAAAAGAATCTCAATGTTGAGACTCTTTTTTATTTTGTTAGTTTAAACTAAGTTGTTGGCTGCTAAATATTCTGCGATCTGTACAGCATTCGTTGCGGCTCCTTTTCGCAGGTTGTCTGCTACGATCCAGAGATTGAGCGTTTTAGGCTGTGAAAGATCCCGTCTTATCCTTCCTACAAAAACTTCGTCTTTGCCTTCTGAGTAGAGCGGCATCGGGTAGTGATTATTCTTTACATCATCCATCACCACTACGCCTGGAGTTTCGGATAAGATCTTTCTTACTTCATCAAGATCGAATTCATTTTCGAATTCAATATTCACACTTTCAGAATGGCCTCCCTGAACCGGAACTCTTACTGCCGTTGCCGTCAGGTTGAACGTATCATCACCAAGAATTTTCTTAGGCTCTTTCATAAGCTTGATCTCTTCTTTCGTGTAATCGTCATCGCTGAATACATCACAGTGAGGAAGAGCATTTTTGAAGATATGGTAAGGATATACTTTCGCCACGGAATCATCTCCGCTGATCTCTGAATTGAGCTGGTCAACAGCCGCTTTACCGGTACCGGTTACCGACTGGTACGTGGAAACAACCACTCTTTTCAGATCATATTTTTTGTTCAAAGGTCCAAGAACCATGACCAGCTGAATGGTGGAACAGTTCGGATTGGCAATGATCTTATCTTCTTTGGTCAGTACATGGGCATTGATTTCCGGAACGACCAGTTTTTTATCAGGATCCATTCTCCACGCCGAGGAATTATCAATTACGGTTGTTCCTGCTTCAGCAAAAAGAGGTGCAAATTCAAGGGAAGTGGAACCTCCGGCAGAGAAAATAGCAATATCAGGTTTGGCAGCTATAGCGTCTTTCATGCTTACAATTGTAAATTCCTCCTGTTTATACTTCACCTTCTTGCCTACAGATTTCTCGGATGCTACCGGAATTAATTCTGTTACAGGGAAGTTTCTCTCCTCCAAAACTTTAAGCATAACTTGTCCAACCATTCCTGTTGAACCTACTACAGCTACTTTCATTGATTTAATTAAAAATTTAAAGATTAAACTATGCTAAGTTAATTCATAAATGATAACTTATTTTTATGTTGTTAGGCCCCGAAGACTCTCGCCCAAGGGAACGCGAATGCAAATAAACCTGCCGCGATAAGACCCATGATCACAATTCCCAGAGAAATCGTATCGTTGGATTTTACTTTTTTGTTGATGATCGTCATCAATACCGCTGCAATAAGCATTGAAAATGGATGTTCTACATACTGGAATCTTAAGTCTGCATTTTTCATGACAGATCCCATATCCATTCCTTTGGTAAAGTTAATCACCAGCATGATGATTCCCAACAGGAACTGGATGTGGAAGAAGATCATTGTAAACAGCGTGGTCTTCTTCAAAAATTTGTTCACTTTGCCACTGAAGCCGAACATGGTTGCTAAAAGCGCAATAATAAATAATGCTACTAAAAGAAGCTCAAGATACCCGAATCCTTTGTGGGCATTCAGTAAAATTTTGTAAAAATCCATAATCAATTTTTTTGTACACAAATATAACAAAAAATCCCGGCGAAAAGCCGGGATTGGTATGTATAAAATCTAATATTGTGTTAATTAGAACTTGAATGATAAGGGTGCGGGCTAAGTTTTTTTGAATTTATATAATTATTTAATTTTTTTCATAAGTAGGGTTGCTGTGTATTGCTTAATTGTTTGGAAATGCATCCGCTAATTCTACTTTTTGGTTGGATTTGTAATTTCGGATATCATCTCTTTTCATATTCAATAATATATTATCTTTTACATATTCTTTTCGGAAGGATATAACAAACAAAACCCGCACTGGCGGGTTTTGTTTGTTATATATTTAAGTATTAAAACTTAAATGCAATAGATGCTGACCAGGTAATTCCAGTTCCAAAATACACTTGGTTAGATGAATCTATACCTTTATAAAGTGTTTTTTGATAGGCATCAAACTGTTGCTGTGCTGTTGCAGTTGCGCTGTCTTTAAAATCAGAAAGTTGTTTTGTGTGAACAGAAGTTCTGGCGTCAGAGATATAATCTGTGTCAAGTAAGTTATATACATTAACTCCAAATACAAAACTCTTCTTTTGATCTCTTAATTTTAAAGTATATGATGTTCCAACATCAAAAAGGCTAAAGCTAGGGTACTTTAATGCTCCTTTTTTCGCAGTCTCACTTACTTCTCCATTTGGTCCTACTAAATAATCCTGATTAAAGCTTACTCCTCCATAGTATCTGTCTGCATAAGTCCATGTACCATACACTGAAAGATTTTTAACAGGATTTACTGTTAATCCAAGAGAAGCAGTCGTTTGAGCGGCATCTGAAACTTTTACTTTATCCATTGCAAAAGTTCTTCTATTACTTTGCCCTGCTGCTAACTGTACAGGCTGATCATTCTCGTCAAAAATCTCACCACTTGCATTACCTTTGTATTTCCAGTCTCCAAGAGATAACATACCATTAACAGTAATATAATTAGTGATTTTATAAGCTCCTTCAACTTCTACTCCCATATGAACTTGTTGTATACCATCCATGTTGGCATAAGGGCGGGAAACAGGGTTGCCGTTAACATCGGTTAAGTTAGGAAGGTTTGTAAATCTTTGAAATCTGTCTTTCCATGAAGTATAATAAAGATTCACATTCATAGTAAGTTTGGAACTTCTGAAACCATATCCTAGTTCTCCACTCATTACCTTCTCATTGGTGAGATTGGTGTTAAGATTTTGGTTATTACTTGGATAAACTCCATAGTTATTAGGCTGTCTTTCATAGTATCCAATATTAGCAAAAACGTTATGATTCTCATTAATATTATAGTTTACTCCCCCTTTTGCATTATATCCGAACAGATATTTGAAACCTGTTTTAGTATTCTGGATCTGATTGTTTTTAACTGTTACGCCATCAACAATCCAATTGTCTATCCTTTGGAAGCCTTGTTCTGAAGCTGATCCTTGAATATAAGCTGAGAATTTTTCAGTAGAATACTCTAATTGTCCGAAGAAACCTCCCCATAATACTTCTCCATTAAAGTTTCTGTATGCATATTGGGTGTCGTCTTTAGTAGCTTTTGCAAATGGATTGGCAGAAGGAACAGCATTGAAAGAATCTCTTACTATATATCCGCCAGGATAATTTAGATTTCCTTTTTCCTGATATCCTGAAGCTCCTAAGAAATCAGTAACATATCCTGGGTGATATCCATAATAATATCTTCCATCAAAACCAACAGAGAAATTCCAGTTATCATTGATCTTATGTTGGAAATTAGTTAAAACTCCGTACCAGTTGTGTGAATTTACACTGGCTCTTCTTGTTAGTCCGTTACCAGATGTATTCAATCCAATTTCTCCATTTGTAGCAACTTTATTTGCTCCAAAATCTGAAACAGAGCCACCCTGATTCCAATTTGCAATATCATCCCATCTGATAATTCCGTTAGCATCTCTTAATGGAGAGTTATCGGAGTAATTGGTATTTTTACCATTAATGGAGCCCAGCATTCCAGTTCCACCACCTCTACCCCAAGAACCATACAATACTGTAGATAACCTAGACTTTGAGTCCATATTCCAGTCCCAGTTCAACATAGCGACAGGTTTACTGTACCAGTTTCTATTAGTTGAAAACTCCTGACCATTAAGGTATCCCCAGTTTGGATTGTATCTTCTATTTGGTTTTCCGTCTTTACCATATTTTAAGAAAGCAGATATAGGAGACTGGAAATTTTGGTCATGCCACTGTGGTGCACCAGTAAAAGTAAACTGAAGTTCATGTTTTTCACTAGGTTTATATCCTAAAGCGAAATAATAATTATAAGCTTCTCCCTTACCTCCGTCAATATAACCATTAGTAGCGGTTCTGCTCATTAAAAATGATGTAGACCATCCGCTTTCGGTTCTACCAGTATTATAAGAAAATAAAGTTTTTAAAAACCCATCATTACCTACCCCAAGAGTTACGTTACCGCCTTGTTTTGCATCTGCTGATTTTGTTAGCATGTTAATCGTTCCTCCTACAGAAGCAATTGCTAATTTAGAAGCACCAAGTCCTCTTTGCATCTGCATAAATGTAGTTACATCGCTTAGCCCCTGCCAGTTAGACCAATATACTGTGCCTCCTTCCATGTCGTTAACGGGCATACCGTTAACCATTACCGCAGTATTTTTAGTATCAAATCCTCTAATTCTTAGTGATCCATCACCAAGACCACCTCCCCCTCTTGTTACATATACAGAAGGAGTAGATTTTAAAATCTCTGGAAATTCTTGGTTACCAAGTCTTTCTACAATCTGTGCAGATTTAATAGTAGAAACAGCAACCGGTGTCTTTCTATCTTTCGCGATATCTGTTACACCTCTTAAGATTACCTCATCAATGTCTTTAGACGCAGATTTAATTGTGTCCTGAGTTTGTTGAGCGTAATAGATACTAGCTGTAGATAAAGTAATTACTGCAGTTAGCATCGATTTGTTGATTAATTTCATAATCGTTAGTAATAATTAGATTTAATTTTCTGCAAAATTGGCAAAATAAAATTTAACTATTATTAACTGAATGTTAATTTTTAATCAATCTTAATAATATTTAAGTGTTTGATTTTCAGATTTATAAACAAAAATTGAATTTTTGTATGAAAAAAATCATATTATTGAATTTTTAACAAACAGGGGGTGTTTTTATTAAAAATACAACGCTATTTCACCGCTTTGAGACTCAAATCTATATTTTCTGCTGAGTGGGTAAGGGCTCCGGCAGAGATAAAAGTAACCCCTGTGGAGGCAATATCTTTTAACATTTCACGGGTAATTCCACCGGATGCTTCAGACTCACATGCTCCATTGATCATTTCCACAGCCTGCTTCATGGTTGGCACATCCATATTGTCCAGCATAATTCTGTCGGCTTTTGCTTTGATGGCTTCCTGAACTTCTTCCAGATTCCTGGTTTCAACCTCTATTTTCAGTTTTTTCTTATGCTTTTTGATGTAGTCTTTAGCCATCTTTACAGCATTGGTAATACTTCCGTTATAGTCGATATGGTTGTCTTTCAGCATGATCATGTCATATAATCCGTAGCGGTGATTGGTTCCGCCGCCAATGGCCACGGCCCATTTTTCACAGATCCTGAAATTAGGGGTGGTTTTACGGGTATCCAGAAGTTTTGTTTTGGTTCCTACCAGTCGGGAATCCCAGTCGTGGGTAAGGGTGGCAATACCGCTCATTCGCTGCATGCAGTTCAGGATAAGCCTTTCAGTAGAAAGAATAGACCTTGCTTTTCCGGTTACAATAAATGCTACATCGCCAACTTTTGCCGTTGCTCCGTCTTTGATGAAGGTTTCAATCTTAAGGTTCTTATCAAATGTTTTGAAGATAAACTCGGCGAGTTCCACTCCTGCCAGAATGCAGTTCTGCTTGACCAGAAGCTTTGCACTCTGCTCCAGATCCTCCGGAATGGTGGAAAGGGTAGAGTGGTCGCCATCCTGAATATCTTCTTCCAGGGCATTTTTAATAAACGTTTTTAATGCTTTATCGGTAACGTACTGAGGTCTTTTCATTATAATATGCTTTTTTAGGCTAAATCTTTATTGTAAAATGCTCCTTTGTTTTCTTTCATTTCCATAGATTCGGTGATGATAAGATGGGCAACGGTGGTGAGGTTTCTTAATTCGGATAACTGAGGGGAAAGAATGGAGTAGCGGTAGATTTCATCTACGGCGGCTGCAATTTCCTGATGTTTCTGAAGGGCCATATTTAAACGTCTGTTGCTTCTTACAATCCCGACAAGATCGCTCATCATTTCCTGAAGCTGTTTTCTCAGGTAGCTTACGATCACCATTTCGTCCATGATCTTCATGCCTTCCTCATTCCATTCCGGAACAGCTTTCAGATCATCAAAATTGAAATTGTTTTCATTCAGGAGTGCTACGGTTTTCATCGCGGCATTATGTCCGAAGACAAGGCCTTCAAGAAGAGAGTTGGAAGCGAGTCTGTTGGCACCATGAAGTCCTGAGTTGGTGCATTCGCCTACAGCAAAAAGGTTTCTGATGGAAGACTGTCCATCTCTGTCCACTTCAATTCCGCCCATCAGGTAATGGCAGGCAGGAACTACGGGAATCAGTTGGGTGAACGGATCAATTCCCTCATCTTTACATTTTTTATAGATGTTAGGGAAATGTTCGAGGAATTTTTCGTGATCCATTTCCCTGCAATCGAGTCCTACATACTCATCGCCGGAAATTTTCATTTCATTGTCGATGGCTCTGGCGACGATATCTCTGGAGGCTAATTCTTCACGCTCATCATATTTATGCATGAACTTTTCGCCTTTTTTTGTTCTTAGCTTGGCGCCATCTCCACGCACAGCCTCTGAAATAAGGAAAAGCATCCCGTCTATTTTACTATAGAGTGCGGTAGGATGAAACTGGTAATACTGCATATTGGAAACCTTTCCTTTGGCACGGGCTACGAAAGCAATCCCGTCTCCGGTAGCAATAGTAGGATTGGTAGTATTTTTATAAACATGTCCTGCCCCACCGGTGGCTGCCAATGTGATTTTGGACGTAATCTTTTTGATTCTTTTTGATTTTTCATCCAGAATATAAGCGCCATAACAGTGGATGTCGCCTTCATTCAGTTCTTTTCCGGGAACGTGGTGCTGGGTAATGATATCAATGACGTAATGATGATCCAGGATTTCGATATTCGGACTGCTGTTGGCCGTTTCCAATAAGGCTCTTTCAATCTCGAATCCGGTAATGTCCTTATGGTGTACAATCCGGTTTTCGGTGTGGCCGCCTTCTCTTCCCAAAGCAAATTTGCCGTTTTTCATATCAAAGTTGGCCCCCCATTCTACAATTTCGTTGAATCTGGCCGGAGCTTCTTTCACCACCATTTCCACCACATCGCGTTTGTTTTCGCCATCACCGGCACGCATAGTGTCTTCAATATGTTTATCGAAATTATCGTTTTGGAAATCTGTAACAACCGCCAGTCCGCCCTGGGCATATTTGGTATTGCTTTCGTCTTCGTCAGATTTGGTTACGATGATGATTTTGGCATCAGGAAGCTGTTCAGAAACTTTTATGGCATAGGAAAGTCCCGAGATGCCGGAACCAATTACTAATACATCCGCTTTTATCATAGGCTTGCTTTAGGTACAATCGTTTAAATATTAAATAAATTTAAACAATTTTTCGTTTGGTTTTCTTACTTTTTTCATGTGCTGGAAGTGATCTTCTTCAGAACGGTAACCTAAAGCCAGGGTAACGGTTACTTTTTCTGTTTCGGGATTGATGTTCAGGATTTCTTCTATGAGCTCCTGCCTGAAGCCTTCCATGGGACATGAGTCTATATTTTCGATCGCGGCGGCATACATCAGGTTGGCCAGTACGATATAAGACTGCTTTTCTGCCCAGGTGAAAATTTCATCCTGTGTCTTTTGGCTGATATGCTGGTTGATGCTTTTTTTGAAAAGATCAAGATTTTCAAGAGGGGTTTCCCTTACTTCGGAAATATGCTTGAAATATCCCCGGATATAATTTTCCTCAATGGTTTTTTTGGAAATAATGACAATGAGATGAGAGCAGGTGGAAATCTGTGAAGGATTGTAAAACGCCGGAATCAGCTTCTGTTTCATTTCTTCACTTTCAACAACAAGGATTTTATAGGGTTGAAGCCCCAGCGAACTGGCCGACAGTTTTCCCGACTCAAGAATGTTGAGTAGGGCTTCCTGAGGGATGCTCTCATGATTAAATTTCTTCACAGAATATCTTCTGCTTAAAGCTTCCAAATAATTCATAGGACAAATTTAAGCATTGAATGTGAATAAAGGATGCTTAAAACCAAATATCTCCGGCATAAAAAGATCACTCCCGGATTATGAAGTGATCTGTCTTTGATTAAAATTGTTAATAATGAATTATTCTCTGTTTTTTACCATAATCCATCCTGAGAATTGTATCGGGGTATTGTTTTTATCATTTTCATTCCATGTGATGGTATACCAGTAGTTTCCTGTAGATACTTTTCTGTTTCCGCTGTTGGTTCCGTCCCATCGGTACCGGTTGGTTTTATCAGCCTGGAAAAGCTTATAGCCATACCGGTCAAAAATTCCGATCACCAGATTCTGTTTATTGGATAAGGCGGAGTAATCAATCACATCGTTGATGCCGTCTCCATTTGGGGTGATCACGTTGATGAGGTTAGGAACGGTAATGTTGATAGAAATGGGTTCGCAGTCATAGCTGTCTTTAACGAATATCTTCGTTTCTCCTCTTGCAATATTGGTGAAAGTATTGGATTCCTGCCAGTTGATATTGTCCATAGAATATTGGTACGGAGGAGTTCCGCCTTTAACAAAAACAGATACTGTGCCTCCTGAGATATCAATATTCGTAACGACAGGCTGCTCGGAAGCGTATACTTTCACCTTCTGAAGGGTGATACAATCTCCTGTGCCCAGTCTTACCCAATAAGTTCCTACTCCAATGTTGGAAATAGATGACGTTGTGGCTCCTGTGCTCCATTCATAGCTGCTGAAGCCGGGGCCTGCATCCAGCGTGGTGGTATCTTCTATACAGATCATTTTGTCTGTTAAAATATTGGATTTTATAGGAGCAATAACGGTCAGGGTTACTTTAGCAACAGAATAACATCCCTGAGTGTTAAAGACCTTCACGTAGACTACTCCGCTTGGTGCAGTGTAGGCAAGGAAGTTTAGAATTTCATTGGTTCCGTCTATAGCATCTGTAAGGGAAGGATAGTATTTTTTTGTGATTCCGGTTGCGGTGGTTACATTGGCAGTGCTCAGATTGAAGGTTCCTAATGAAGGGTTTGTTTCCAGGAAGCATGATCGTAAAGGAGCATCGGTTACCGTTACTGTTGGGTGAAGGTTCAGTGTGATTGTTGAAACACTTACACATCCCTGTGGTGTTGTTACTTTTACAAATATTGTTGCGGCTCCTGAAGGATAAGCGAAGGGATTGGTAATAGGATTGGTTCCTGTATTCAGGTCATGCATGGTATTATAAAATTCCTTGATAACTCCGGGGAAACTGGTCACAGCAGCAGAGGTAAGGTCAAATATTGCAGTTCCTGAATTATTGTTGTTGCAGCCTGTGAGGGTAGCATTGTCAGCTGCAAAAGGAGTAGGATTGAGCTGAATTACCCCATCTCCATTATCACATAAGGTAGAACTTGGATCTTTTACAACCACTTTGATGGTGGTATTTCCTGAATACTGAAATTGAGCTGGGTTGGCGATAGGTGTTGAGCTTCCCAATATGTAGTAAATAAATGTATAATTGGCCGGATTGTTGACGAACTGGGAATTAAAAGAAGTTAAATCCACTGTACCGTTTCCTGTGGCGGGATTGGTACATACAAAAGGAGTTACTGTGTTGTTCAGAATAGGAACTTTGTCTACATACACCTTTACATTTTTAATGGAATGTCTGGCACTGGCACCTCCGGTTGATGCTGAGAATCCGAAATATCCCTGAGACATTCCTATAGCGCCTCCCGAAGGAGCGAAAGACTGGCTGACAATCTGTATGCCGTCAATTTTAATGGTGATGATCCATCTGTCGGGATTGCTTAAGTCCGTTTCGCTGTTTACTTCCACATGTTTGTAGTTAGAACCTACGAATGGCTGCGTCGGATTAAGATCTGCAGAGTGGTATGTGCTTTCTGGAGTATT
This sequence comes from Chryseobacterium sp., assembly GCA_031277615.1. Lineage (GTDB taxonomy): Bacteria > Bacteroidota > Bacteroidia > Flavobacteriales > Weeksellaceae > Chryseobacterium. The sequence continues at coordinate 17,785 of JAITMC010000021.1, forward strand.
GTTGTATTCTATATTATTACCAGTTGTATTATTGGTGCCATAAAGGACATGAATTTTGCTCATTTGTCCGTCTGTACTATTGTTGAAAATATCAAAACCTATCATGAGGCCCGAGGCGTTTCCGGGAATTCCCAGGCCTGCTCCTGAAACATATCCTGTAGGGGGATTGGAGAGGTACCAGAACGTAAAGCCGTCACCTCTTCCGTAACTTGAGGTTCCATTACCGTCAATTCTGAAGTCGAATTCCACTTTCCATTTATCACAATAGCTCAGGGTAATAGGAGTGGCTAACTTTATAGCTCCATACAGGCTGGTGTTGTCTGTGGTCAGACGGATAAAATCATTACTAACCGCTGCATTGGAAACTAAGTCCCACCCTGTGGTATTAACAGGATTTCCGGAAAGCTGGTAGGTTTGAGAAAATAACTGCTTTGAAAAGAAGAGTAAGACAACAAAATAACAGAAGAATAATTTTATTTTCATAGGTGTGGTATTAATAAATGTATAGATGTAAATTTATTTATAATTTATCTATAATTCATTGTTTTTGAATATGTTGCATTTAAATTGATTAATTGTTATTTATTTTTAAGTTTTATGATGTTTTGGCGATAAGAAATAAACTTTAATCAGTTTTATATAGAATATGTTTTTATCTCAAATAAAAAAATCACTCCATAATATGAAGTGATTTAAATATTAAAACTGATAATGATGAATTATTCTCTGTTCTTTACCATGATCCATCCTGAGAATTTTATGGGAGTACTGTTCTTATTGTTTTCATTCCAGGTGATAGAGTACCAGTAGTTTCCTGTAGGTACTTTTCTGCTTCCGTTGGTTCCGTCCCATCGGTACCGGTTGGTTTTATCAGCCTGGAAAAGTTTATAACCATAACGGTCAAAGATCCCGATCACCAGATTCTGTTTATTGGATAGGGCAGAATAATCGATCGCATCATTGATGCCGTCTCCGTTTGGAGTAATCACGTTGATCAGGTTAGGAACCGTAATGTTGATGGAAATTGGCTCACAGTCGTAGCTGTCCTTAACGTATACTTTAGTTTCTCCTCTTGTTACATTGGTAAATACGTTGGATTCCTGCCAGTTGATATTATCCATGGAATATTGGTATGGAGGTGTTCCGCCTTTGGCAAAAACAGTCACTGTACCTCCGGAAATATCAATATTGGTAACCACCGGCTGCTCAGAAGCGTAAACTTTCACGGTCTGAAGAGTGATACAGCCTCCAGTGTTCAGTTTTACCCAATAAGTTCCTACCCCTACATTAGAAATGGAAGGAGTCGTAGCTCCTGTACTCCATTCATAGCTGCTGAAGCCGGGACCTGCATCCAAAGTGGTTTTATCTTCAATACAGATGATTTTATCTTCCAGAACATTGGATTTTACCGGAGCAATAACGGTAAGGGTCACTTTAGCTATCGCATAGCATCCCTGTGTATTGAATACTTTTACATAGATCACTCCGCTTGGTGCGGTGTAGGAAAGGAAATTTAAAATTTCGTTGGTTCCGTCGATCGCATCCGTAAGAGAAGGGTAGTATTTTTTAGTAGCTCCGGTTACGGTGGTTACGGTCGCGATGCTTAAGTTAAATGTACCCAGCGAAGGATTGGTTTCTAGGAAACATGATCTTAAAGGAGCATCAATTACTGTTACCGTTGGATGAAGGGCCAAAGTAATCTTTGAAGTGCTTACGCATCCCTGTGGAGTGGTTACTTTTACAAATATCGTTGCAGTACCTGAAGGATAGGCATTCGGATTGGTGATCTGATTGATTCCTGCATTCAGATCATGCATGGTATTGTAGAACTCTTTGGTGCATCCCGGAATGGTGGTGACTGCAGCTGAGGTAAGATCAAATGTGGCGGTTCCGGCATTATTGTTATTACATCCTGTCAGGGTGGCATTGTCCGCAGCAAAAGGGGTTGGGTTAAGCTGGATGATCCCGTCTCCATTGTCACACAAAGTAGAACTCGGATCTTTTACAACCACTTTGATGGTGGTATTCCCGGAATACTGGAAGTTTTCCGGACCTGCAATAGGCGTTGAACTTCCCAATACATAATAGGTAAATGTATAATTGGCCGGATTGTTGACGAATTGAGAATTAAAGGAAGTTAAATCCACTATTCCGTTTCCTGTAGCAGGATTGGTACATACAAAAGGAGTTACGGTGCTGTTCAGAATCGGAACTTTATCTACATAGACCTTTACATTTTTAATAGAATGTCTGGCACTGGCGCCTCCGGTTGCTGCCGAGAATCCAAAATATCCCTGAGACATTCCCACAGCTCCTCCTGAAGGAGCGAAAGGCTGGCTGACGATCTGTACGCCATCAATTTTAATGGTGATAATCCATCTGTCGGGATTGCTTAAGTCGGTTTCGCCATTTACTTCCACGTGCTTGTAGTTGGGGCCTACGAATGGCTGTGTAGGATTAAGATCCGCAGAGTGATAGGTACTTCCTGCCGTGTTGTTGTATTCGATATTATTACCGGCCGTATCATTGGTGCCGTAAAGAACGTGAATTTTGCTCATCTGGCCTTCTGTGGTATTGTTGAAAATATCAAAACCTACCATAAGTCCGGATGCATTGCCAGGAACTCCAAGACCTCCTCCGGAAACATATCCTGTAGGCGGATTGGAAAGATACCAGAAGGTAAAGCCGTCACCTCTTCCGAACTGTGTGGTTCCGTTGCCGTCAATTCTGAAATCAAATTCCACTTTCCATTTATCACAATAGCTCAGGGTGATGGGAGTGGCTAATTTTATAGCTCCGTACAGGCTGGTGTTGTCTGTGGTTAAACGAATAAAATCATTGCTGACTGCTGCATTGGAAACTAAATCCCAGCCGGTGGTATTCACCGGGTCACCTACAAGCTGATAGGTCTGAGAAAACATTTGTCCTGAAAAACCGAATAAAGCGGCTAAATAATAAATAAGTAGTTTTCTTTTCATGAATCGGATTAGTTTTGGGTTGTTCTGTAAATATATTTGTTTTTAGTTCTTATATGTAATGTATAATTGTCAATTATGTTGCTAAAATTGTCAATTCGTTAATTAATTTAATGTATAGGTGGAAAATGATTAAAACAATAATTGCAGACATACTGAAAAATGATGCTTAAAATTTTCAGGATGATACAAAAAAATCACCCCGGATAAGGAGTGATTTTATAAGAGGGAATTATTCCCTGTTTTTAACCAGTATCCAGCCGGAATACTGTATGGCAGTATTGTTTTTATCATTTTCATTCCATGAGATGCTATACCAGTAAGTGCCGGTAAGGATTTTTTTACCGGAAGCAGTTCCGTCCCAGGTAAAGTTTCTCATCTTATCAGCCTCGTAAAGCTTGTTCCCATATCTGTCATATACGGTGAAAACAAGGTTTTTCTTATAAGCAAGTGCTGAATAATCAATCACATCATTGATGTTGTCTCCATTAGGTGTAATCGCATTAATCAGATTGGGAACCGTAATCTGTACGGCGACCGGCTCGCAGTTATAGGCATCTTTTACAAATACTTTGGCTTCTCCTCTGTGTAATCCTGTAAAGGTATTGGAGTCCTGCCAGTTGATTCCGTCCAGAGAATATTTGTATGGCGGGGTCCCTCCTGCAACATTCACCGCAATTGTTGTGTTGTTGATATCTATGCTTGTGATCACCGGGTTGGCGGAAGCAATCACTTTGACAAGCTGTGTGGTGATACATTCGCCGGTTTTTAATCGTACCCAATAAGTTCCTACACCAACTCCCTCAAGAGTTGAGGTGGTGGCCCCGGTGCTCCATTCATAACCGTCAAAACCAGGACCGGCATCAAGATTGGTTCTGCCGTCTATACAGATGATCTTATCTCTTAAAACGGAAGACTTTACCGGTGGAAGAACTACCAGATTTACTTTTGCCACAGCGAAGCATCCGTTGGTATCCGTCACTTTTACGTAAACTGAAGTACTCACAGACATATACTGGTTCGGATTCATGATTTCGTTGGTTCCGTCCAGTGCATTGGCAAGGGTAGGGTAATATTTCTTTTGGGGATCGCTGGTCAGCGAAGTGACATCGGCAGTGGTGAGGTCAAAAATTCCGTTGGTGATGTTGTTTTTTATAAAGCAAGATTCTAAAGTGTCTTCTTTAACAGGGGTTTCGGGATAGAAGGTAAGATTAATCACAGCATTTCCGGTGCATCCCTGAGGAGTGGTTACCTTTACATACACCGTTCCGGCAGCGGAAAGATAGGTAGAAGGATTGGTAATTTCATTTGTTCCGGCATTCAGGTCATTCAAGGTTCTGTAGTATTTTTTGGTAACACCCGGAACGCCCGTTACATTCGCAGAATTAAGGTTGAACGTTGCCTTTCCCTGCTTATTGTTATTACAGGCGATAAGTGTTTGATCGCTGGCAGTGAAGGGAGCCAGTACAAGCTGTATCTTCCCGTCAGGATTATCACACAGAACTCCTGCATTGTCCTTTACTATCACTGTAACCGTAGTATTGGTGTTGAACTGGAAGTTCGTGGGATTGGTTATTGGTGTGCCTCCCTGTAAATAAGTGAAGGTATAGGCTGATGGATTGCTGACAAATTGGGAATTGAAAGTAGTCAGGTTTACGGATCCGAAACCTGTTGAAGGGTTAGGGCAAAAAGATTGGGTAGCAGTGTTCTGCAAAATCGGAACTTTATCCGTATAAATTTTTACATTTTTAATGGAATGTCTTGATCTTGCACTTCCTGTAGAGGCAGAGAATCCAAAATATCCTACAGTCATGGTAGCGGCTGTTCCCGCAGGGGCAAAAGACTGGTTGCAAATCACATTGCCGTCAATTTTTATTTGTACGATCCAGTTGGTGGGAGCACCGGGATCTACCTGAGCTGTTACTTCAACATGTTTGTAGTTGGCTCCCTGAAAAGGAAGACTAGTGTTCATATCCGGGGAGTGAAAAGAGCTTCCGGTCACATTGAAGAACTCTACATTGTTGGTATCGCTGGTATTGGCCACCTGCCCGTAAGCAACATGTACCTTACTCATGGTTGCAGTTGTGGTATTATTATACGTATCAAATCCTACAATAAAACCCACTGCGTTTTGTGAAACGCCAAGTCCTGAGCCTAATATACTGGCAACAGGAGGATTGGCCAGATACCAGAAAGCAAGCCCGTCCCCATTGGAATTTTGGTTGGAATCCATTCTGAAATCAAACTCCACTCTCCATTTATCACAATATTTAAGGTTGATGGGTTCGTTCAGTCTGATGGAACCGGACTGGTTATTGGAGTCGGGAGTTAGTTGAATAAAATCTGTATTTACCTGGGTGGGTCCTACCATTGTCCATCCCGTGGTATTTACCGGATTTCCTGCAAGCTGATAGGTCTGGGAAAATAAATCTCCTGACAAAAAAAGCAACAGGAGAAAAAGATAAGACAATAAATTTTTATTCATTGAATCGGAATTATTTTTATTAGATGCGTAAATATATTAATTCCTGACTAATAAATATGATGTTAATTTTTCTTATAATGATATAAAATATTCAAAATGCAATAAAATAGTGAATATTTTTAATTAAGTTTAGAATTGATAAAAATTAAATTCAGAAAAGGGTAGAGTCTTCCAGGCTTTCAAAATAGGTGTCCACTTCCAGATCTGAAGAAGCGGCAGCAGCCACCGCAAGCTTGTCGCAGAGTTCATTTTCAAAATGGCCGGCGTGCCCTTTAATCCAGTGCATTTTGGGTGTGTGGATTTTATACAGTTCTGCAAATTTTTTCCAGAGATCAGGGTTTTTTACGTTTTTCCAGCCTCTTTTGATCCATCCGGCAAGCCAGTTCTGATTGATCGCATCGGATACATATTTGCTGTCCGTATAAATGTGGATCTCGTTTTCTGTGGATTTCAGTTTTTCCAGTGCAGTAATCACCGCCAGAAGCTCCATTCTGTTGTTGGTTGTTTTTCTGAAACCTCTGGAAAAAGTTTTCTGGTAATTTTTTTCAGGTACACGCATGAGAATTCCGTACCCTCCTTTTCCGGGGTTTCCGCTGCAGGCTCCGTCTGTGTAGATGTCAATTCTCAAAGGCTGAAGATTTTATAAATTTCAATATTCCTGTCCGTGTTTCGGTGATAGGAATATTAATGGATGATTTGTTTAATTAAAATTTAGAACGGGAAATCGTCATCGTCATCAAAGTCATTCATAGATGAACCTGATAATTTTGAACTGTCCGGAAGGTCAAATGCGGCTCCCGGTTGAATGGTGGTTTTAATCCTGTCGAATCCGCTTGGTTCGTTGGATCCGAAATTGGATGGATAACCTCCAGCTCCTCCGTCAAGGGCTGCTTCGATATCCCCGAACTTGGCAAAATGCTTTAAGAAAGATAGTCTTACATCGGCAGTGGCGCCATTCCTGTGCTTGGCAATAATCAGTTCCGCCTGATTTTCGGTTGAGGTTTCCTGGCCTTCTTCATCATTGTCCCATACGGTAATTTTATAATATTCGGGTCTGAAGATAAACGATACGATATCCGCATCCTGCTCAATCGCTCCGGATTCCCTCAGGTCGGAAAGCTGTGGTCTTTTTCCCGGACGGGTTTCCACACTTCGCGAAAGCTGGGAAAGAGCAATGACGGGAACATTTAATTCTTTTGCAATGGCTTTTAAGGAACGGGAGATCATGGAGATTTCCTGCTCACGGTTACCCACTCCTTTTCCTCCGCCTCCGGCGGTCATCAGCTGAAGGTAGTCGACCATGATCAGCCTTACGCCATGCTGCATTACGAGTCTACGGCATTTGGCTCGGAAGTCGAATATGGAAAGTGACGGTGTTTCGTCAATATAAAGCGGAGCATTTTCCAGCTCGGAAACATTGGAGAAAAGTCTTTGCCACTCCTCGTCATCAAGGGTTCCTTTTCGCAGTTTTTCAGAAGAAATTCTCGTTTCGGAAGCAATCATCCTGGTAATAAGCTGTACGGAAGCCATCTCCAGAGAGAAAAGAGCCATCGGGATTTTATGACCTACGGCAATATTTCGCGCCATCGAAAGAAGAAATGCTGTTTTCCCCATCGCGGGACGGGCAGCAATAATGATAAGGTCGGAATTCTGCCATCCTCCGGTTTCTTTATCCACATCCCGGAATCCTGAAGGAACTCCGGAAAGTCCCTGTTTGTCTTTTAAAGATTTGATGGTATCAATCGCCTGTTTTACCAATGAGTTGGCTGTATCAAAACCTTTTTTGATGGTTCCGTTGGTGATTTCAAAGAAAGACTGTTCGGCCTTATCCAGAAGTTCGAATACATCGGTAGATTCTTTATAGGAAGAATCAATCACATTCGCAGAAACATTGATGAGACTTCTTAAAATATACTTTTCAAGAATTACACGTACATGGTATTCAATATGGGCAGATGAACTTACTCCCATGGTAAGATCAATGATATAGTGATCTCCTCCAGCCTGAATCAGTTTATCTGATTTCTTAAGATCCTGAATAATGGTCATCAGGTCAACCGGATGGTTGCCTTCATATAGTTTTAAGATCGATGAAAAAATAACCTGGTGTCTTGGGTCATAAAACACCTCAGGAGTAAGAAGGTCAATAGAATGATCCAGCCCTTTTTTGTCAATCAAAAAAGTTCCGATCACAAGTCTTTCAAAATCTACTGCATTGGGTGGCATTTTCCCGTCTGCAATAGATAGTTCTTTTGCAAAGTTTCCGTGGGTAAGGGATGATAATGTTTCTTTCTGCGCCATGGTGCAAAGATAGTTTATTTAAAAAATAATTTAAAACGAGTAATCAACAAATTGTTGGCAATCTTCCGGAAGCGTCTGTAAATAGAAGATAAAGTATGTGGATAAAAAAATCACCCCGTTTCCGAGGTGATTTTCAAGATATTAAGAATTTGTTTATTCTTTATTTTTTACCAATATCCATCCGGAATATTTGGTTTCTGTGTTATTCTTGTCGTTTTCATTCCAGGAGATCGTGTACCAGTAGGTTCCGGTTAGGATCTTTTTGCCGAAAGCAGTTCCGTCCCACTTATACCCTCTCAGTTTATCTGCTTCATGAATCTTGTTTCCGTATCGGTCATATACAATGAATACCAGATTGTTTTTATAAGCTAATTCAGAGTAATCGATCTCATCATTGATCTTATCACCGTTTGGCGTGATGGCATTGATCAGGTTCGGTACGGTAATCGTGATCTGGATCGGGTTACAGTTGAATGAATCCTTTACAAATACTTTGTTTTCACCTCTCGGAAGACCGGTGAAGGTGTCGGAATCCTGCCAGTTGATGCCGTCTGTAGAGTATTTGTATGGAGGGGTTCCGCCTGTAACATTTACTTTGATGGTGTTATTGGTGATTTCTACACTTGAAATAACCGGCTGCTGTGAAGCACGTACCGTTACCGTCTGAAGTGTATAGCATTTTCCTGTTTTCAGTTTTACCCAATGAACACCAATACCTACATTGTTGATCGATTGAGTAGTTTCCCCGGTACTCCATTCATATCCGTCAAATCCAGGTCCTGCATCCAGTGTTGTTTTGGCTTCAGCACAGATTACTTTGTCTTTCAGTATCGCAGATTTTACTGGAGGAAGTACTGTTAGCGTGATTTTAGCAATAGAATAACACTGCATTGAATTAGTTACTCTTACATATACTACAGTGCTTTCAGTAAGGTGGTTCTCCGGATTCAGGATCGGGTTGGTTTCCTCTTCAGCATCTTCCAGTGTTTTATAATATTTTTTAACATCTGCATCAAGAGCTCCTATGTCAGCCAAAGTAAGGTTGAATGCGGAAGAAGTGATATTGTTTTCTAAATAACATTCTTCAATTACAGCATCCTTAAGTTTTACAACCGGGTGGAAGGTTAATCTGATAGCAGCGGTAGCCGTACATCCGAAAATTGAAATCACTTTGGCATATACGATCTTTTCATTAGATATATAATGTTCCGGATCAGTGATCTCGTTGGTGTCCGCAGTCAGATCGGCCATGGTAGGATAATATTTCTTCGTGACCGTGCCAGTGCCTGCGAATATATTAGCGGTGGTGAGATCAAACTCTGCGGTACCTTCTTCCTGGTTGTTACAGCCGAGGACAGTAGCGTCTTTGGCGGTAATCTTCACGTCTTTGAATTTAAAGCTTCCTGTGATGAAACATTTGTTCAGGGCATTGTTCGGATCATCAGGGTCTGTATATTTTATTCTGTAAAAATATGTTGTTGTTCCATTTACGGTAATAGGAGTGATGATAGGAGCATCTCCTGTAAGCGCATCATTACTGTTACGGTGATAAGAAACAGAGAAATTCTCATTCCCGTTGATGATATTATTGGATAAGGTAGTGAAGTCATATAAAGAAGGAATAGAACAAATAGGTACTTCACGAGGGTCTGAAGGAGTGGGTCCTGCGCCTCCCGGAGGTAAGAATGGGTTCGGGGAAAGAGTAGGGTGATTGAACGGAGAGGCCAGCGTGGCTGTTCCTCCCCAGGTCATAGAGAATCCTAGCTCGTTGTGACTGAAGTTGTCAACCAATAATACATAAGTTTGACCTGCAATTACCTCCATTGGGGCTTCATAACTTCCGTTAGGTGCAGGGGAAGCCAGTCCTGTTGGGTGTGGCCATGGACCTGTTCTTGGAGCATAGTTACAGCGAACAGGAGTTCCTAATGAGGCAAGACTTCCACATACGGGGCTTGGTCCCCATACCGCCCAGTCATAATCCGCACTGTTGTCATCATTGTGAGGTCCGTCCGGATCTACATTCGGAGTGATCTCAAAAGTTAAGGTTCCGGATTGCCCGATTGTAAATGAATACCAAACGGAGAAATGCTCTCCACCTTTCAGACAGAGATTAGCGGGAACATTGTCTTTAGGAATGTCTAATATGTTACCCGGTCCTTTGGGATCATATGAGATATTGGAATTTCCACACACCGGAATTGCCGTTTCACAGTCGGACTGTGCATACAGGATATGCGAAAATATAATTAAAAAAACGAGTAATGCTTTTTTCATAAGAAGGGATTTAAAAAACAAAAATTAAAAAATCAGCTGCAGAAAGGCCCCGGGATCCGAAGATTTTAAACAGCAACTTTATATCATTAATAAGGATGATGATCAGGTGCTGATCATAAACCCTTTACTATTTTATAGAATTAACTGGTCCCGATTAATTTACCTTTCCTGTTAATTGGATAGGGTAAAGTGTTTGTAATCCGGAGATTAACCTTTTGGTTACTCTTTTCAGAAAGGAATGCAGGCAACGCAAAATTTTCTGCAGATCCGAATGGTTCTTCGGGAGAACCATGAATTAATAAAAGTTTATTCATAAATAAAAGTTTTATTAAGCAAATATAAAAAATTATTAAAATTAAATTGAAGATTTTGAGATATATTTAACGAAATAAGGATATTGTTATTTAAAATTTTAATGTTGCTAGCTTGGGATTTATCCTTATGTTTTTTCAATTAATCTCCTGTTCTCTTTCAAAAGGCACTTTATTGCAGGATTAAAAAAAAGACCACTCCATGATGAAAGTGATCTTTATATTGAATTTAAATTAATTTTAAATAAGGTTTATTCTCTGTTTTTCAGCATTACCCATCCTGAAAACTTGAACGGAGTGTTCTTTTTGTCGTTTTCGTTCCATGTTACAGAGTACCAGTATGTACCGGTAGGAAGTCTTCTTCCGGATACAGTACCATCCCATGTATATCCATTGTTTTTATCTGCCTGGTGGATCTTCGCTCCATAACGGTCAAAAATACTGAAGACAAGATTCTGTTTTCCGGCCATCGCAGAATAATCGATTACATCGTTGATACCGTCACCGTTTGGTGTAATCACATTCACAAGATTAGGAACCACCACACCGATTTCAATAGGATCACAGTCGTAGGCATCTTTTACATATACTTTATGGTCACCTCTGGATAAATTTGAGAAAATATTAGAATCCTGCCAGTTAATGTTATCCATAGAGTATTTGTAGTCCGGAGTACCTCCGATCACATTTACGGTTATGGTGTTGCTGGTGATATCGATGCTGGAAACTACCGGCTGCTCGGAAGCATATACTTTTACCGTTTGCAGAGTAATACAGCCACCTGTATTCAGTTTTACCCAATAGGTTCCTACCCCTACATTGCTGATCGATGGTGTTGTTGCTCCCGTACTCCACTCATAGCTGGCAAAACCAGGGCCGGCATCAAGCGTTGTTGTATCTTCAATACAAATGATTTTATCTTCTAAAACATTAGATTTTACAGGTGCAATAACCGTAAGGGTAACTTTTGCAATGTTGTAACAACCCTGAGCATTAAATACTTTAATATATACTACACCAGTTGGAGCAGTGTAAGTAAGAGGATCCAGAATTTCGTTGGTTCCGTCTACCGCATCCGTAACAGATGGGTAATATTTTTTCACGGCCCCTGTTACTGTTGTTACGTTAGCATTGGTAAGGTTGAATGTTCCCAGTGAAGGATTGGTTTCAAGGAAACAGGTTCTTAAGGCAGCATCGGTTACCGTTACAACAGGGTGGAATTTAAGGGTAATCTCAGCCGTGTCTATACAGCCGAATTGAGACGTTACTTTCACGAAAACTTTCCCTTCAGCAGAAACGTACTGGTAGATAGAAGGACCTGTGATTTCATTGGTTCCTGCATTCAGGTCGAACATCGTAGGATAATATTGCTTGGCTACCGTAGGATCGTCATACACATTCGCTGTCGTAAGATCAAAGGTTGCTGTTCCTGCATTGTTGTTGTTACATAGGGTTAAAGTATCATCGTTCACGACAATGGTTCCGTCTTTAAATTTAAATTTACCGGTCTGCCGGCATTTGTTGATTGGGTTATCCGGATTGGTAGGGTCCGTATAGCTGATGCTGTAATAGTATACGTCTGTTGTGTTTACCGTAACAGGTGCTAAAATAGGATTGTTTTCTATCAGGGCGTCATTCTGATTATAATGGTAGGTTACTCTGAAGTGAGGGTTGCCATTAAGAATACTGGTCGTTAATGATGAGAAATTGAAAACAGCAGGATTTGTACATACCGTTACTTCTCTTGGGTCTGCAGGGTTGGCTGCCGGAAGTCCCGGTGGATTGAACGGATATGGCTGTACGTTAGGATCCGTGAACGGAGACGACAGGCTTGCTGTTCCGCCCCATGCCAACTGGAATCCGTCATCCGTTTTTCTGTGGTTGTTGATAACGATGTAATAGGTTTGCCCGGGAAGTACATCAAGGTATTTTACCCATTTGTCACCACCTGCGCCTTCTGTTGTATCAGTTGCGGTCAGGCTAAGCCCCGTATTTCCGCTGGTTCCTGAATAGGAACAACGGATAGGACCTCCTAAATTGCCACATGGCTTATTCGGACCGAATACTCCGAAGTCATAATCGTCACCCTGGTTATTCGGAACAATTTCAAAAGTAAGGGTTCCTCCGGTTTCTATGGTGAAAGAATACCATACAGAGTACGTTTCATCGGAAGCAAGACACCCGCCCAGTTCTTCGTCTATATCACCGTGACCGATGGGAGTATAGGAAATATTGGAGTTCCCACAAACTGCCATAGCGGTCTGACAGTCTGACTGTGCATACAAAATATGCGAAAATATGATTAGGAAAACAAGTAATGCTTTTTTCATAAAAGGGGATTTAAAAAAACAAATATTAAAATGCTTATCTTTTAAAAAGAATACATTGGATTTGTATAGGTTAAAAGAAAACTTTTATTAAGCTTTCGTGATAAAAATAATCAGTCTTATATTCTTTTGTTCATTATTATTAATGTATTCCAACCAGCTGCTTGCCCCAGTTTGGTGTACCGGATGAAGCTTCGGAAGCATTGAATTCTGCGGTAGCTTTTTGAAGTAATTTAATAGCTTCTGCTTTATTTCCTGTCCTTTCAGCCAGTTCGGCTTTTAAGAACGTCAGTCTTGGGTTATTTTTTAAAACTGTTTCTGCTTTTGCCGCATAACCCGTCACTGTTTTGATTTCTTTTTTAGGATCCGGAGAGGTTTTTATCCTTAATTTCTGATAATGAATAAGTCCTAAAAGTGTATTGATCTCTCCATTATTCTTTTCCGAAGCAAGTGCCTGCATTGCATATTTCCTTGCCAGTTCATTAGTCTCGCCTGTATTTTTATTAGGCGAATTTTCTATTAAGAAAACAGTTTTGAGGTACATCGATACGGCTGCATAATAATTCGCCTGCCATTTCTCTGAAGTTTTATTGGTGGAAAAGGTATTGAAAAGAGTATCGTAGTCGTTTTCTGTTTTTGCATTATTGATCTGTAAAACAGATTGTTGTAAGGCCTGATCGGAAAAAGTCTGGGCACCCATCCAGGAGCCGGCCACGAAAAAGCCTAGAATTAATAAAAGTTTATTCATAGAGGGGAATTTTTTATGAAGCAAATATAAAAAATTATTAAAATTAAATTGAAGATTTTGTGATATATTTAATGAAATATAGATATTATTGTTTAAAATTTTAATGTTATTAACTTGGGATCTGTACCTGTTAATTTTCTAAATTTCCCCTCTTTATACACTTTTGATGAATAAATAACAAAAAAATATACTGTTTTGTTCATGGGTTGATTTTGGGCGCAATTGAGTTCCGGATCAAAAGTTATTGATTGTTTGAAATATTCTTTCGTACGAACAAATTCAAACCAGGATAAAGGCATAAAAAAGCCCGCTTCATTGTTGAAGCGGGTCTTGTATTGATATAATGTTTTAAAAAAGCATCAGTCTCTGTTTTTCACCATAATCCATCCGGAATATTTAAGCGCTGTATTTTTTTTGTCATTCTCATTCCATGTAATAGAATACCAGTAGGTGCCTGTAGCAATTTTTTTCCCTACCAGCGTTCCATCCCATTTATAACCGTTGGCTTTACCGGTTTCATAAATTTTAGATCCGTACCGGTCATACACAGTGAATACGAGGTTTTGTCTCCCTGACAGAGCAGAATAATCAATTTCATCATTCACACCGTCTCCATTAGGGGTAATCACATTGATCAGATTCGGTATCAGTACAGATATTCCGATAGGGTCACAATCATAAGCATCTTTTACATAGATTTTATGGTCCCCTCTGGATAAATTGGTAAATACATTGGAAGGCTGCCAGTTGATATTATCCATAGAATAAGAATACTCTGGAGTTCCTCCGATAACATTTATCGTGATAGAGTTATTGGTAACGCTGATATCGGTGACAACAGGTTGGTCAGAAGCGTATACTTTCACTTTCTGCAAAGTGATACATTCTCCGGTTCTCAGCCTCACCCAATAGGTTCCCACTCCTACATTACTGATCATCTGCGTAGTCGCTCCCGTGCTCCATTCATATCCGGCAAATCCAGGACCTGCATCCAGAGTCGTGGTGTCTTCAATACAAATAATTTTATCTTCCAAAACACTTGATTTTACAGGAGGCAGAACATGGAGGTTTACTTTCGCAATGGCATAACAGCCCTGCTGATTGAATACCTTGACGAATACTACACCGCTGGGAGCAACGTAATTCGCTGGGGTTAGTATTTCATTAGTTCCGTTTACCGCATCGGTTGGTGATGGGTAGTATCTTTTTGTGATTCCTGTCATTGTTGTAACATTGGCAATGGTCAGATCAAAGGTGGCCAAAGAGGGATTATCTTCATGAAAACAGTTGCTTAAGCGTGCTTCCATAACAGTCACTACAGGATGAAAACGAAGGTTGATCTCCGCCGTATCAGTACAACCCAGTGCTGAAGTTACTTTTACAAATATAGTTGTCTCTCCGGAAACATACTGATAAATAGCAGGGCCTGTAATCTCATTGGTTCCGGCGTTCATATCTGCCAGAGTAGGATAATACTGCCTTGTAGCGGTAGGATCTGCAAAAACATTGGCAGTACTCAGATCATACATGGCTGTACCTGCATTATTATTGTTACATTGGGTAAGAGTAGCGTCAGTGGCATTAATGCTTCGGTCAACAAATTTGAATGTGCCGGATCTTGAACAGACGGCAGCGTTTGGGTTCGTATTGTTGGGATCTCGATAGGTTATCCTATAGTAATAGGTTGTTGTTGCATTTACCAGGGCTGTGGTAAGAGGGTTTGCTCCTGTAAGTACATCAACGGCAGAACTGTGATATGTCACTTCGAAAAGAGTGCTGTTTCCGTTCCTGATTCCAGCGGTAAGACTGGTAAAGTCAAAAGGAACAGTAAAACCTGTACATAAATAAATTTCATTAGGATTGGCAGGGTTTGCTGCGGGCGTACCAGGAGGGATAAAAGGATTGGGTGCCAGGGTAGGATCATTAAATCCGGCTTCTAAACTTGCCGTACCTGTCCATTGCAGAGTAAAACCCTGTGCTACCCGGGACCAGTTATCTACAACCAGATAATAGGTGTCACCAACTGTTGCATTTACATAAGGACTCCATTGGCCTTGATTTGTACCTGTGGGTGGAATGGTTAAAGATAATCCGGTTTGACCTGTAATTCCTGTAAGTCCACTAAAATTACACCTTAATGGTGTTATATATTGGCCTTGGGAGTTCAATAAAGAAGCACACCCTCCATTAGTAGGTCCCCACAAAGCAAAATCATAATCATTTGCCGGGTTATTAGGGGATATTGTAAATGCTAAAGTTCCGGATCGAGTTACAGTAAATTTATACCATACGGAAAAATTTTCAGTGCTTAAACATGAGTTTGAACCGATATTTTCCTGAATATCTCCCCAGCCTGTAGGGACAAAGTTTACATCAGAATCTCCACAAATAGGAACGGCTGTTTCACAGTCGCTCTGCGCGTAATATAATGTTGATAAAAATAAAAATAAAAGAAATAGTTTTTTTTTCATATTTAAATAATTAATTGTGGCTGTCACTCTTGAGTATTAACTATTATATAAATCATGTTAAATAGTAAATTCCTATCTCTAGTCGTTCAAATTGAATAATTATTTACTTCTAAAAACGCTGAATATTTAAAATTTATACAATGAATATATTATTAGCAAATATAGAAAAAAAACGCAGGATGTCTTATGTATTATGTTGTTTTTGTGATGTTATTTTATTTATATTTCATATTAATTAATTTAATTTTATCAATTTTGTAATTTAATAAAAAAAATACTAGTAATAATAAAATAATGTTAATATAGTGGCGTAAATATTTGAACTGACAAAAGGTCGAGTAACAGAAGAGGCCAGATATATTAGTACTGCATTTTTCTCAGTTTAGGATTGGTACTCCCTACTAGTAAGGCAATCAATACGGTCATGCTTCCTCCGAAAACAACAGACCGCACCACGCCCAATAACTTCGCCATCAGGCCGCTTTCAAACTGCCCCATTTCATTGCTGGACATAATGAAAATTGAATTGACGCTCAAGACCCTTCCCCGGATATGATCCGGCGTTTTAAGCTGAACAATAGTTCCTCTGATTACAACAGAAATACCATCAAGCATTCCGCTCATCACAAGAAACATAAACGAAAGCCAGTAAAGTTTAGACAATCCGAAACCAATGATGCACAATCCAAAACCGGTAACCACAGCCAGCAGGATTTTTCCCTGATTCTTTCGTAAAGGAACAATAGACAGAATGGTGATGATACACATTGATCCGATATCTGAAGCCGCATTCAACAGCCCGAAACCTTCCGCTCCGGCATCCAGAATATCCGTAGCAAATACAGGAATCATCGCAACAGCACCGCCGAACAGCACCGCAAACATATCGAGACATAAAGCCCCTAAGATTTCTTTTGTTTTAAAAATATACGAAATTCCTTCGCGCATACTTTCCACAACATTTACTGTTTCCTTTTTATATTCAGAATGTTGTTTGTTAAGCTGCCAAAAGAACAGAGAAGCAATGAATATCAGGGAAATAATGACCACCAAGGTCCATTTTACTCCGAAATAGCCGATCAGAAGTCCGCCGGCAGCATGTCCGCTTACCGAAGAAATAAGAAAGGTAGCCTGATTCAGCGTGATGGCATTCGGAAGATTTTCCTTTTTTACAATCTTAGGAATCATCGATGGAACAATAGGTCCGATAAAAGCACGGGCAATTCCCGTGAAAAAAATAACTCCGTAGATAAAATATGTGATTTCATGACCGTTAAAATGCATTTCCACATTGAAGAAAGCCGGAATCAGCAGCAGCCCGATCAGGAAAATATAGGCATAATTGCAGATCAGCAACAGCCTTTTTTTCTCATTCATATCAATAACATGGCCGGCATATAAAGCACAGCTTACTGCGGGAATAACTTCCGAAAGCCCTATGAGTCCAATAGAAAACGGATCCTTTGTCAGCTGGTATACCCACCATCCCAATAAGGTGGCCAGCATTCTGAAGGCTAAAACAATAAAAAATCTCCCCGTAAGAAGATTCCTGAATTCTATATTTTCTAATGTTTTTAACGGGGTAAAGGAAATCATGCACAAAAATAGCCCTAAATATTGATTTAAGGCTGGAGATGCATTATTTTTTTAAATGATAAATCAAATAAGTCCTGAAAGATAAAATCTATTTTAGTCAGCTCTCAAAGCACTGATTACAATAGCAGCAACCCCTGCAGCGCCAATTACCGTAGCTCCCGCAGTTACTCTGGCTTTAGAGCGGTCTTTTACAGCAGCTACATTGGATTTTGGAATGATCACTTCTGTACTGTCTTTTTTACCAGCAGTTCCGATAAGGTTATTCCCGTCAACATTTCTGAATAGCATTTTCTGTTTAGGAGATCCGTCTTTCATGGTAACGATATAGGTTCTTCCGGCTTCCAGATTAGAATAGTTATTTTTTGAAATATCTTCACTGTACTTGGTGGTAGCACAAGATGAAATAACAAATAAAGACGTTAGTAAAGATGATTTTAAAAGTACAGATGCTCTCATTATTATTTTTTAGTTTTCCAAATTTATAATTTTTTTCCAATATATGTTTTTGGAATTGAAAAAATATCTCTAAAATTTATGAAGTTCTAAGAGATCTGCTATTTTTCTGTCATTGGCAAGTCTCGGTATTTTATTCTGTCCACCCAGTTTTCCCTGAGATTTGGCATATTCATGGAACGCGTTCTTCTTCAGTGGAGTAATCTGCAGTTTCCGGAGAATATTTCCGGAGATCAGATCATCATAATAGGTATTCCGCTTACGGAGCTGGTCATCCAGTTCGTTTCTGAATTCATCCAGATTTTCAGGCTGTTTTTCAAATTCTATCAGCCATTCGTGATAGGGAAGCCCTTCAGCCGGATTTACCTGAGGAGCGAGATGAAATTCTGTGATCTGTGCAGGATGCTTTTCAAGAGTAGCTTTCATGGCTTCCTCTACCTCAAAGGCAATCACATGCTCTCCGAATGCAGACGTGAAATGTTTGGTTCTCCCACTTACCAGTATCCGGTAGGGTGCTTTATCTATAAACCGTACCACGTCTCCGATAGAATAGGCCCAAAGCCCGGAATTCGTCGTAAGGATCAGGGCATAATCTTTATGAAGCTCCACTTCTTTTAAGGTAAGTCTTCTTGCACCGTGCTTTCCATAGTCTTCAAGAGGAATGAATTCATAAAAAATTCCGTGGTTGGTTAAAAGAAGAAGTCCTTCTTTGGTATAATCATCCTGGAATGCAAAAAATCCTTCAGAAGCAGGAAAGGTCTGTACAATGTCTACTTTTCCCCCTAAAAGCTCTTCCATCTTATCCCGGTAAGGCTCATAGTTTACGCCTCCGGTAACGATCAGCTGAAGATGAGGAAAAAGCTGCTTGATCTTTTTGTCGTGTTTTTCTGTGAGTTTTTCAAAATACATCACCAGCCACGGTGGTATTCCGGAGATCAGGGTCATATTTTCCTTTTCTGTTTCCTCAATGATCTTATCTACTTTTGCCTCCCAGTCTTCCATCATATTGGTTTCCCAGCTCGGAAGCCTGTTTTTCTGAAGATAGGCAGGAATATGATGCGCTACAATGCCGGAAAGACGTCCCGTTTTAATTCCGAAAACCTCTTCCAGCTCAGGACTTCCCTGAAGAAAGATCATTTTTCCATTAACGAAATCAGCATTGTTCTTTTGAGAAATATAATGAAAGAGAGCACTTTGGGCTCCGGCGATCTGAAACGGCATCCCTTCTTTAGAGATAGGAATATATTTCGATCCGGAAGTGGTACCCGATGTTTTGGCAAAATATTCAGGGGTTTCTGTCCATAGAATATTTGCCTGGCCTTTCTTTACTCTTTCGATATAAGGTTTTAAACCTTCATAGTCCGCAACCGGAACTTTTTCCTGAAAATCCTTGACTGAATGAATGTTTTCAAAATCATGTTCCCGCCCGAAAAGCGTTTTCTGAGCGGTCTTTACAAGAGATAAAAGCAGAGCTTCCTGGTCCTGCTCAGCATTTTTTTTGAATTCTTCGGCCTTCCGGACATGCTTTTTTGCCCAGATCAGTGCTGTGTTTTTCTTGATGAAGTTTAACATGGTTCAAATTTATAAATAAGTACAGAATCTGAAATCATTTATCAACAATAAGTCACAAAAAAAAACCAGTGAAACAGTTCACCGGTTCTTCGAAATTTGATTATGAAAATAACAACTATATGTTGAGTTTACTTGTTTTGCTTGTACCTTTTATCTGGGGTACCGTCTTTTTTTAGTTTTTTGTTCTCCTTGTACCGCTTATCTGGAGTACCGTCTTTTTTCATTTTGGCAGCCGGTTTTGCGGTTTTGGCTTCAGGAGCTTTTACTGTTTTTGTTGTTTGATGAGGGGCCGGGCTTGTAGCCGGAGCAGTCTGTTGGGCCGTTGCAAATCCCAGTCCAAGAGCCAGAGACATTGCTGTTAATAATTTTTTCATGAGGTTTTAATGTTTGTTTCTTAAGTAAAGATATACAAAAAGCGGGCTGAAAAAATGGCTGCTGTTAAACTTAACTAAAGTTTATCAGTGCTTAAAAAAATATTAAAGTAACGGCATATCATCAGGAACAACGGTTAAATCAAGTGCTGATGGAACACTTTACTGAAAAGAATAGTATTGTTAAGAATTATTTCGATCGCAAAGAAACTGCACTCAGTAAAGGCACCAAACTATCTGACAAATGAATATAAATTGTAATCCCTGCTGAGTGAAACGCCATTGCGGACAAAAAAATATTCATCGTACGGTTAAAAAAATTAGCGACCATAGCGTTTAGAAAAAAAATATAGTCATCTTAACAGGTATGTTTTTTCAAACTCGGATAATACTAACCTTTTCGCAAATAACACAATCAACTCATCAATTACCCGAATGCTTTATTGAATCAACTCTGTTGATCCTCATCTTTGCCTCGTGAAATCAACAGTACAATTCAAA
This sequence comes from Chryseobacterium sp., assembly GCA_031277615.1. Lineage (GTDB taxonomy): Bacteria > Bacteroidota > Bacteroidia > Flavobacteriales > Weeksellaceae > Chryseobacterium. The sequence goes on from JAITMC010000021.1 coordinate 38,170, forward strand.
AATCCGTAAAAAACAAAAAAGCCCGCTTATAAAACAGGCTCTTATGTAAGTATGAATAGTTGATTTATCGTGTACAATTGGCGGTCCATGTTTTGCCGTCCTTTATATACAGGATTTTAAGTTCATCATTGTCAATTCTGATATAAGAAGTGGCATTGGATCCTACCATCACCAGGGTATGATCTCCCTGTTGCTGAAATTCTACTCCGTTAAGATCGGGAATACTGTTGGAGAACGCAAAGTTATATTTTGTTCCACTGGCGATTTTAGTTACGAAAACGCTACCTTCATTGGTGTTGATATTCGTGTCTCCGTCCGTATAAGAAACACTTCCTTTATACGTTCCTGCAAAGAAGTCATTGTTTACCGGATCATCATCGTCACTACAAGATGAAAAAGATAATGCCGTGAAAAATACCAGCATACAAATTCCTAAAATTCTAATTGCTTTTTTCATAATCTTATTTCTTTAAAAGTTTGGTTAAAGGAAAATTTTCAAACTTTATGCCATGGATAAAAACAGCAATTATTTTAACTAATAATTAAATAAATTGGTAAAAATTTATGATTTGGGTATGTATTTGTTAAGTTTTTATCTGTATTATCTTATTTATAAGATTCTGTAACGGAGAAAAATATCCGTATCTTTGCCATAAAGACACGGTTTCGGAGAACTTCCGAAATCGCTTTTGTCGTTTACACCATTACAATATGATGCAGCTAAAACCTATCAACGAAAAATTTCTCCCTGACCTGCTTCAGAAAGAATTCGGAAAAGAAATTTTTGAACAGCTGGAAAACAGCAGACATATTTCTGTAAAAGGAAGTGCCGGATCTTCAGTATCTGTTTTTAGTGCCGAACTCTTTCTTACCCGGAAAAAAACAATTCTTTATCTGGTAGATGACAAGGAAGATGCTCTGTATGCGAATACGGAGATGGAGGATCTGTTGGGAAAAGACAAGGTTCTTTATTTTCCGGCTACCCATATGGAGCCCTATCAGGTTGAAAAGACCCAGAATGCCAATCTCGTACTGAGGACTGAGGTTCTGAATAAGATCAATTCAGGAAGGTCCCCGAAAGTCATTGTAGCCTATGCCGGAGCATTATCTGAAAAGGTCCTTAAAAAAGAAGATTTTAAGGCGATTTCCCACCATATTAAAACCGGAGATCAACTGGATTTTGACTTTGTAGATGAGCTGCTTAATCATTATCATTTCCAGCAGGCAGATTTCGTATCCGAACCTGGAGAGTTTTCGGTAAGAGGAGGAATTGTAGATGTCTTTTCCTTTTCCCATGAAAAACCTTACCGGATCACCTTTTTTGGGAATGAAGTGGAAAGCATCAAAACGTTCGATATCGAAACACAGCTTTCCGTAGACAAAGTGAAAGAATTTCAGCTGGTTTCCAATATGAATTTTTCAGTGACGGGAACCCGCGTTTCCCTGTTTCAGCTTTTACCGGAAGGAAGTTTTATTGTTTCCAGAAATGGCGCAGTAGGCATGCAGAAAATCCGGACCTTTTACGAAAAATCTCTGGAGAAATATGAAACTTTAAATAAAGATATCGCTCACAGAACGCCACAGGAACTGTTTATTTCCGATCAGGAGTTTTTGTTCGATTATAAAAAATTTAGCACTATTGATTTTGCCGGGATTTCTATGGAAGGTCTTAAAGAACAGACTGAAATCAAAATAGAACAGCTTCCCCAGCCATCCTTCCATAAAAACTTTGAGCTGCTGATTGAAGATCTTGAAGAAAAACAGCAGGCAGGATATGATACCTGGATTTCGTTTTCAACTGAAAAACAAAAAGAAAGACTCGAGTCAATCTTTGAAGAGCTGGAACATGAACTTCCTTTTAAAAGCTTTAAATCTGAGTTGCATGAAGGATTCGTAGATAATAGTCATAAACTGCTGGTATATACCGATCACCAGATTTTTGACCGATACCAGAGATACAAAGCTAAAAATACATTCGCCAAATCGGAACAGCTGACCCTGAAAGACCTGATGTCACTCAAAATCGGTGATTATATTGCTCATATCGATCACGGGATCGGAAAATTCATGGGCCTTGTAAAAGTGAATAATGACGGTAAAATCCAGGAATGTTTTAAGCTAAGCTATAAAAACGGGGATCTTTTATATGTAAGCATCCACTCTCTGCATAAGATTTCCAAATATAACGGGCCGGACGGAAAAGAAATTGTGCTCAGTAAACTTGGTTCACCTGTCTGGAAGTCGCTGAAACAGAAGACGAAAGCTAAAGTTAAGCAGATTGCTTTCGACCTTATTAAATTATATGCTCAAAGGAAGACCGCAAAAGGATTTGCCTATACGCCGGATTCTTATCTGCAGAATGAGCTGGAAGCCAGCTTTATTTATGAAGATACGCCGGACCAGGAAAAAGCAACAGTAGATGTAAAGAAAGATATGGAAGCGGATACGGTGATGGATCGCCTGGTTTGCGGAGATGTAGGATTCGGGAAAACAGAAGTTGCCATTCGGGCTGCCTTTAAAGCGGCAACAGATGGGAAGCAGGTCGCAGTGCTGGTGCCTACAACAATTCTGGCCTTCCAGCATTACAGAAGCTTTAAGGAAAGACTGAAGGATTTTCCGGTGAATGTTTCCTATGTGAACCGCTTCAGAACCGCTAAACAGAAATCAGAAACACTGGAAGATCTTAAAAACGGGAAAGTAGATATTATTATCGGAACCCATCAGCTGGTAAGCAGCTCGGTGAAATTTAAAGATCTGGGATTGCTGATCATTGATGAAGAGCATAAATTCGGGGTTTCAGTAAAGGATAAACTGAAAACCCTTAAAAGCAATGTAGATACTCTTACACTGACGGCTACTCCTATTCCGAGAACTTTACAGTTTTCCCTGATGGCAGCAAGAGATCTTTCCGTGATCAAGACACCGCCGCCCAACAGGCAGCCGGTTGATACCCATCTGGTTGGTTTCAACGAAGAAACGATTCGTGATGCGGTTTCCTATGAACTTCAGAGAGACGGGCAGGTTTATTTCATCAATAACAGAATTGAAAACCTGAAAGATATTGCCGGGCTTATTCAGCGGCTGGTTCCTGATGCAAGAGTGATTACAGGTCATGGCCAGATGGAAGGAAAGCAGCTGGAAAAAAATGTCCTGGACTTTATGGATGGGAAATATGATGTGCTGGTTTCTACAACCATTGTGGAAAGTGGAGTGGATGTTCCTAATGCGAATACCATTTTCATCAATGATGCCCAGCGTTTCGGGATGGCAGACCTTCACCAGATGAGAGGAAGGGTAGGACGAAGCAACAGAAAGGCATTCTGCTACTTGATTACCCCTCCATACGATATGATGACTTCCGATGCCAGGAAACGTCTGGAAGCTATTGAACAGTTTTCTGATCTGGGCAGCGGCTTCCAGATTGCCATGAAAGATCTGGAAATCAGGGGGGCGGGAGATCTTCTCGGAGCAGAGCAAAGCGGTTTTATCAATGAAATGGGTTTTGAAACCTATCAGAAGCTGATGCAGGAAGCCCTTGAAGAATTAAAAGACGATGCCGATTTTGAAAATTTATTTGATAATGAGGAAGACCGTCAAAAACTCTTTAAATCCGTCAAAGAAGTCAATATTGATACGGATCTTGAGCTGATGCTTCCTGACTTTTATATTTCCAATACGGAAGAAAGACTGCTTTTATACCAGAAAATTGCTGAGATCAATAATGAAAAAGAGCTTCACTGGTTTGAGCTTGAACTGATTGACCGTTTTGGCCCGCTTCCGAAAGAAGCTGTAAATCTGTTGAAAAGTGTTTCTCTGAAATGGCTGGCAGCTGATATCGGTTTTGATAAAATCGTCATGAAGAACGGGGTTTTCTTAGGCTATTTTCCGGGAAATCCACAGGATAAGTTTTATCAGACCGACCGTTTCAGGCATATCATCAGCTATTTAACCCAAAATCCTGCTGAAGCACAGCTTAAAGAAAAAATAGGAAAAGAAGGGAATCAGCTGATGATGAGAAAAGAGCGGGTGAAAAATGTAGATGAAGTGAATTCGCTGCTTAAAACCATTATTGAGCATGAATAAAATATGCTGTTCTTCTGTCGTTCCATGAATTTTCAACCGACTGGAACAGAGCAATTTTTATTAAAAAAATAAAATATCTGAAAAATTTACTTTTCAGATATTTTTTTTGTTGATAAACTTCATAAAAAATAAGGTCATTTTAGAATGTTTAAAACTGCTTAAAATCACTGTACAATGATTAAAAATAAATCGATAATCCTTTCTATGATTGAGTTTGAAGATGGTTTTATGCTGTAAATAAAGGAAAATGAGATGTTGTGTAGAAATAATTCTACTTTTTTGTACAACTAATTCTATTGCGTAAGTGCTTTATTTCTACATGTTTAGAATTAATTAACTGGAATTTTTTGGTTAAAAATTTGTACCTTTGTGACCCTAATTATGAAAAAAATTATATTTTACAGCGCATTTGTACTTATATCATTTTGTACCAAAGCGCAGGTGGGAATCGGGACTGCTTCTCCAAAATCAACACTTGATGTAAACGGGAAGACCACCTTGAGAAAAGAACTTAGAGTAGGCGGCAATTCAGCCGACACAGGGGATGCCGGGCTTAATGGCCAGGTTTTGGTTTCACAGGGAGAAGGACTGCCCCCTGTATGGAAATCTTTGAAAGTTTCCTTTATGGAAGAGGGACAGTACAAATTGATCAATTCGTATGTGTCTTCAGATCAGATCGGTATCAGCGATCTCTCCAATGGAGTGGCAGGTGATAATATCTACAAAAATAATGTAGGTGATGATATTACAGATACTTCAAAAGGAGTGTGGAAGAAAATTGAAGGACTGAAGAACAGCTTCGTAATCAAAAACGGGAAAAACAGGCTTACTTATCAGTTTCAGACCGGTGCGGAGATTAAAGCTCCGGCGGCTCAGACCTCCCAGAACATAGGCTTTACATGCGGAGTGTTCAGAAACGGAAAACTTGTTGCCGTACGCCCGGACAGGATTACTTCAAATAATAATTCCGCAAAAGCAGGACTGCAGGAGTATATTTTTACCCTTAATTATACCGAACAGGATGTTCCTACAGGCCAGCAGGTTCTGGAGGTGGCATGTCGTAAGATCAACTCTTCCAGTCTAAACTCCCAATTTACCATAGGACGTAATATATCTAATGACAATACGGTTTCCAATGCATTTACTCTTGAATCTATTATGAAGATTGATGTCATTGAATATGTAACCTATAAAAACAATTAATCCATTGATGAAAAAAATAATATTAACTCTGTTTCTCGGAGCAGGGCTGCTATTGTCCGGACAGGTGGGTATCAATACCGATACTCCGAAAGCAAAACTGGACGTAAACGGAGATCTTAATCTTAGAAATAAAATTGTTGTTCTGAATACTACAGACGGAAGTCTTTCACAGGGGAACCATGATCAGCTCCTTGTGTCGCAGGGAGAAGGCTATCCGCCGATCTGGAAATCACTGCGTATCCCGGAATATGAACCGAATAAATTTTACCTGATATTCAACAATTCCTTTTCAGACAGGAAAGGGATAAAATTCACCAGTTCAGAGCAGTTTGGGACAGCTGCCCGAAGTACTGCCTTTGTAAAAGGAACACACATTGATAATCTGGCAGGATTCAAGAAAATTCCAGGGCTTTCCCAGCCGATCAAAATATTCAGTGAAACAAGTAAAACCTATTTCCAGTTTGAGACGGTAGTACAGGCCAATTTTCCGGCTAACAAAACAACGGATATTTCCATAGATTATGCATGTGGAATTTTTGTGGATGACAAGCTGGTCAATATGAGACAGAGAAACCTTAAAGCGAGTAGTGCAGCCAGTACTTTTATTACCCATAATCAGATCGGGGTGATTGAAAATCTTTCAAAAGGCGATCATTCGGTAAGTGTAGCCTGCTCAAGGATTGCCTCTTATGAAACAGGAAGTAATGTTGTATTGGCAATCGGTATCAATGCGGCAGACAATATCAATGATTTCATTACACAGTCTTCGCTTAAGGTGGATGTTTATGAAATTCCTCAGGTCTTTAAACCTATTATCAACTAATGAAAGCGATGAAAAAAATAATCATTCTAAAATCTTTTTTATGGGTTGCTTTTGCAGCAGCTCAGGTGGGTATCAATACTTCACAACCTGTTAATATGCTGGATGTAAACGGAGATTTAAACGTAAGAAAAGAGTTGAGAACAGGAGGAACCAATCTCCTGAAAGGGTCCGCAGGAGCAGCCGGGACCATTTTTCACAACAATGCTGAAATGAATACCAACGACTGGAAGAGTATAAAGATTGCAGACGGACAGGAAAGTATGTCGGTGTTTTCATTAAATACGGTAGCGGACCGTACCGGAGCTGTTTTTACGGGAAACGGAGACCCTGTTCCTTATACTGAAAATATAGCGCTGAATAGTGACTGGGTCGTTTTACCGGGAACCAATGATACTTTTTCTATTACCAATTCAAATAATAAAGTGGTATTTACGTTTCAGACAACAACCCAGAAATCAGGAAACGGAAACTCATCAGCAGGTTTCGCCTGCGGTGTTTTTGTAGATAACAGGCTTAGAGCAGTCCGTACAGATGTTTTGCTGGGGGCAGAAGGAACCTATAAAATCTTTAACCTTAATGCTACCCTGACGAATCTTATGCCTAAAAATAATTATACAGTGAAGGTAGCCTGTACCAAAAGAACGCTGAACAACGGCACTTTAGGGATAGGAACTGCTGTAAATGCTAATTTCCTTAATAATGAAATGGCACAGTCGGTCCTGACGACTTCGGTCCTGCAGCCGTATTAATTTCGTTATTCTATCATATTGAAAACCTAAAAGTATATCGCTTTTAGGTTTTTTTTGTTAAAAGTTAAGGTTTGTTATGAATTTGTTGTAAAAATGGATGTTCTGATCGAAAAAATGGATTATATTTGTGAACTCACTAAAATATTTTTTCATGGGAAAAAACTATCTTTTAAAAATTTTTGCCGGTGTATTGGTCGGATTTATGGTTTCATGTAACAACAGTGACTCTGATGACTTCGAGCCTACCTCCGGAAATGGCGGAAATAACGGCAACGGAACCCCTCCTCCCGCAAGAGTTCTGGAAAAGATCACCCTTAATAATGTCGTTCAGGAAGAATATACTGTAAACGCGGGTAAACTGGTAACGGGTACTTTCAGAGACGGAAATACCAATACTTTTTATACGGGAACAGTGACGTATAACGGTGATAAAATTTCCAAAATAAAATTTGTCGGGAACCTTGCAGGAAGCACTTCCTATGAGTTCAGCATAAGTGAGGACAGTAAGGGAAATATCTATACAGCAACCTGTACGGCTGTTGCCACTACAGCTGCCAACTCCTATATCAGTGATTATATCATTACTTACGACCAGACCGGGAAACTTACCAAGATCCTTGAGAAGAAAAAATATGGAGGAATGTATGCGTATACCAACTTCGTACAGACCGATTTTACTTACCTGGGAAACAATATTTTTAAAGGGGATTGTACCAGAGGAGTGTTAACAGGTACCGGAGATCCGGATATGGCTACTGCTAAGAAAACTATGTACAGCTTCCAGAACTACGACTCCAAAATCAGTCCGTTTTCTACCCTTCCGAAGTCATTCTTCATGGCATGGAGCTTGGCACGTCCTGAAACCTTTTACAAAATTTCCCCAAACAATCCTACATCAGTACATATAGCACCTCCGCTGCCTGCCCAGGCAACCCATACGGATCTGAACTATGTGTATGATGCCAATAACTATCCTGTATCAGATAAAGACCAGAAACTTAAATATACTTACCGGATTTTATAAACATTTTCTGATTATCAGTTCTATCAGAATATAAATAAAAAAATGACTTTTATATAAAAAAAAGTTATATTTGTCGGAAAATAAACAATTACCTGGAAATGAAACGAATTTTCTATTTTATTTTACTAGTAGCAGGGCTTTCTTCTATACATTCGTGTAAAGATATGCTGGATGATGACGGGGATCCTTTAATCGATCTTAATGAAACATCAGGATTAACCGGTCCGAGAGCGTTATATAGAGAAATTACAGACAAAGATACATTAGCAGAATATCATTACAGCGGACTTCTTCTGACCAAAGTGCTGATGGACAGCGCTTCAGTGGCGGATATCGCTTACAGTGGCGACAAAATAAGCCAGATCACATTCAATGGTTTTCTTGATCTTGACGGAAACGGAAAGCTGGATAAAGACAGTGTTAATTATACCCAGCTGTTCACTTACGGACCTAACGGAAAACTTGTGACGATTTCAGAGAACCGTTCTATTTTCAGAAGACCGGCTCCGGTACCTCCGGCTACAGATCCGGGACCTCAGACGCTTTTAAGACAGGAAAAAGCTTCTTATGAAATCAAATACAATGCCTCAACGGCTAAGCTGGATTCAATCAAGATGAAAAGAGGGGTTGAAGTTCCGGGAACTGCGTTTGCCAATAACGAATATGCACTGATCGGATTTACTTATTTAGGGGATAATGTATCCAAGGCACAGAAGTTTTCAGGCCCAATCACCGCTGGTGTACCTGGGACAGCTAACTTGAAGTATTCTTACGAATATACCTCTTATGACAACGAGATCAGTCCTTTTACCCTGCTTCCTGCAGCGTATAAGATTTCAAGGCTGATATCCACTAAATTCAATGAGAAGGAAAGTCATATCTTCTCTCCAAACAGCCCTAAGAGAGTATTGGTGACGGATCTTATCCCACCACTTCCTACTTCGGTACTCAGGTCTACCAATTATAACTATGATCTTCAGACGTACATGACAAGAGGGTTTGGGATCAATTACATTTACAAACCTCTATAAGAAGAACATTTCTTAAAATATACAGCCCGATCTCCTGAAGATTGGGCTTTTTATTTTTTATCGCTTAATTTTGTAAAAAATTTCTCATGAAATATTTAATCGTCGGTCTCGGAAACAAAGGACCGGAATATGAAAATACCCGTCACAATATAGGTTTCAAGGTTGCTGATAAAATAGCGGAAACTCTTGAAGCTTCTTTTAACAGTACCAATTTCGGCTGGATGGCTGAAGGAAAATATAAAGGCCGGAAAGTGCTGGTTTTAAAGCCGGATACTTATATGAACCTTTCCGGAAATGCCGTAAAATTCTGGATGCAGAAAGAGAATATCCCTTTAGAAAACATACTCATCATTACGGATGATCTTGTTTTGCCGTTCGGAACCCTGAGAATGAAAATGAAAGGCTCTGATGCCGGACACAACGGTCTGAAAAGCATTAATGAAATGTTACAGACCCAGAATTATGCAAGGCTCCGGTTCGGAATATCCGCAGATTTCTCAGAAGGCCGCCAGGTAGATTATGTTTTGGGAACCTGGAATGAAGAAGAAACAGAAAAACTGCCGGAAAGAATTGAGAAGTTTTCCAAGGCCTGCCTTTCATTCGTATTTGCAGGAATTAACAATACCATGTCTGCCTTTAACGGTAAATAAACTGAATCCCAAATATCTTATAAAATAAAGACCATCGGAATTTCCGATGGTCTTCTGTTGTACTTTTAAAAATTAATTTCCAATCAATTTATATCTAATTACTACTTGCTTTTTACATCGCCCTTCTGTGCGTGATCAGGATGTGAGAATCTTCATCTCTTTCATAATCTGTATATGAAGTTTTGAAGCCTAATAGTTCCACATCAATGTCTTCTTCTTTAGCCCGGATATTTGCGAAATCCTGAATCATTTCCAGTACATCCGTAGCAATATATGAAGTTCCTCGTGCATCGATGGTCACGGATGAGTTGGACTTGATATTTTTAAGTGTTTTTTTAATCGCTGCCTTATTTAAAAAGGAAACTTCTTCGGCAAGTTTGATGTTGATCCCATCGGCATTATTCAGCTTTTCTCTGCTCAGATAATAAGCCCGCTTCATATTTCCCTGAAGAATATAGAAAACAGAGATAGCTAAACCAATACCTACCCCTTTCAGAAGGTCTGTGGCTACTACCGCTACTACGGTGGCAACAAACGGGATAAACTGGAATTTTCCAAGATGCCAGAAGTGTTTGAAGGTAGCCGGCTTCGCCAGTTTATATCCTACCAGAATAAGTACGGCAGCAAGAGTGGCAAGTGGGATCAGGTTTAAGATAAACGGAATGGTAAGTACACATACCAATAAGAGTACCCCATGAATCATAGCGGAGAGTTTAGAGGTTGCTCCTGCGTTGGCATTCGCAGAACTCCTTACCACTACTGAAGTCATAGGAAGTCCTCCGATAAATGAGCTGATAAGATTTCCGATGCCCTGGGCTTTCAGCTCAAGATTGGTGTCGGTAATTCTTCTCTGTTTATCCAGTCTGTCTGATGCTTCAATACAAAGTAAGGTTTCAATAGAAGCTACAATGGCAATAGTGGCTCCTACAATCCATACTTTAGGATTGGTAAGTCCTCCGAAATCGGGCATCGTTACCAGATTTTTGAAGTCATCAAGAGATTGTGGCACAGGCAGTGAAACCAAATGCTGGGAACTGATAGCCAGTGAGCTTCCAGAAAGCTTAAAAGCTTCATTCAGAAGAATACCCGCCACTACGGCAACAAGGGCTCCCGGAAGCATTTTCATTCTTTTTAAGGCAGGAATCTTATCCCATGCAATAAGAATGGCAACCGAAACCAGTGTTACAATGATCGCTCCCGGATGAATGGCTCCGAAAAGTTCTGTGAAGTAACCGAAATTGAAACCGTTCTCAAAAAGAGACTGATTCCCTTCGTAATCCTTATCAAATCCCATCGCATGAGGAATCTGCTTCAGGATGATAATGATCCCGATAGCGGCAAGCATTCCTTCAATAACGTTATTCGGGAAATAATTGGAAATACTTCCGGCTCTCACAAATCCCAGAATCAGCTGGATCAATCCTGCAATGATTCCGGCACATAAGAAAAGTTCAAAAGCACCCAGATCTGTAATGGCTGTTAATACAATGGCCGTAAGCCCGGCAGCCGGTCCGGATACTGATATATTGGAATTACTGATGAATCCAACGACAAGGCCTCCCACAATGCCGGCAATAACGCCTGACAAGGGTGGTGCCCCCGATGCTAAAGCGATCCCTAAACATAAAGGTAACGCAACTAAGAATACAACGAGTCCGGAAGGGAAATTCTCCTTGATTCCTCCTAATAATGATGTTTTTTTCATGATTTTTTTGAAATTCTATAACCGATCGATCTATCCTTTGATAATCAATTATAAAAGATTGGAAATTTAATTTTAAAGCACACGTATCCGATATCAGATGCTGATATGAACACTATTAAATAAATCTAACTATACTTAAAAATTAAGCTTCCGGAGGCGGAGAAAATATAGTGAGTAATGGCGACAGATGAAAGGAATCATCTATCAGCACAAAAGACATCCCCTGAAGATCGGGTTCAGAAAACTTCAGATAATCGAATACATCCAAAGTTTTCGGAAGGGTCTTTTCGTAAACAATAAAAGATGACGGGTGAGAGTGAGGCTCTTCTTCGTTGATGATTATATTGGTTCTCACCAGCTCCCAGCCGGCAACCGCAGCTATGCTCGGCAGCGCTGTAAAGTTGAGGAAGAACATCAAAATAATAATACTCCAGAATTTCATATTTCACTCTTTTTGTCAGAAAAACTATTTGGTTCTTCTGCTCATTACCCAGTCAGAACTTGTAAGGTTGTAGATTTTCTGGATATCCTTTAAGGTTTTCTCAAAGTCGATCTCCAGATCAATAATCTTACCGGTTCTTAGGTCAAACACCCAGCCATGTACGATAGGATACTCTTCTAAAATGTATCTTTCCTGTACACAGGCCATTTTAATCACGTTAATACACTGTTCCTGAACATTCAGTTCTACCAGTCTGTCATAACGTTTTGCTTCGTCTTCGATAGCGTCTAATTCAGTTTGGTGCAATCTGTAAACATCACGGATGTTTCTCAACCATGGATTCAGTAATCCTAAATCCTGAGGAGTCATCGCTGCTTTTACGCCACCGCAGTTGTAGTGCCCGCATACCACGATGTGCTTTACTTTAAGATGTTCTACAGCATATTGGATCACCGCTGTGGAACTCATGTCTAAAGTATTGACAACATTGGCAATGTTTCTGTGGACAAAAACTTCTCCCGGTTTTGCACCCATAATTTCTTCTGCTGTAGCTCTACTGTCTGAACATCCGATATACAGATAATCAGGGGTCTGAGTTTTAGCCAGCTCATGAAAGAAATTCGGGTCTTCTGAAATTTTAGACTCTACCCACTTCTTGTTGTTTTCGAAAATAACTTCGTACGATTGTGACATAATTTAAATTTTAAAGGTTTATAATTATTTATTTCGTTTAAATTATTTTCAAATTCAATAGACTGAATCAATAATCATGCAAAAATATAATTTTTGTCGCAACGACGTACAGTTTTAACAAAGTTTAATATTAAAATATGCTTAAAATCATATTTAAAAACAGCTGTTAATGACTGTTTGCAGATGTATCTGACTAAAATGCCCAATAATCCAAACTAAAAAACCAAGATAAAATTACAAACTATTCACGAAAAAACAGAGTCTGAACATTAAAATATTCTTAATTCTCTAAAATAGAATTTCAGAAATACGATGTATTTTCCTGAAGAAACGGTCTTCAGCTGTTTGAGAGAGGTTCTGAAATGGAAAGAAATTCTGAAAATTTATACCTTATGGTTGATATAGCCTTCCGTAGCCTGGAGGTTGGGATAAATACTGCCAGGATTTCCCATAACCACCGAATCTGAAGGAACATCGAAATTCACGTAAGCATTCGGAGCGATCAGGACATTATCTCCGATCGATACGCCTCCTACGATCACTGCATTGGCACCAATCCAGACTTCATTGCCAATAACGGGAAAACCGCTGTTCTTTCCACGGTTCTGCTGCCCGATCGTTACGCCCTGTGCAATATTACAGTTACGGCCTATTCTTGCTTTCGGATTGATGACCAGGCTTCCCCAATGGCCGAGATATAAACCTTCCCCGATCTGCGTTTCAGGGTAGATCTGGAATCCGTATCTGATCTGATAACGCCGTAATACCAGCTTCCAGAATGTTTTTAAAACAGGCGTTTCCAGGTGTTGCTGTGCTTTTCTGAAAATGTAAATAAAATGAAGGTTCGGATTGATACACTTTTTCCAGATCTGAAAACCGGTGAGCCATTTCCCGCTTTCGCGGTAAAAATCCTTCTGAATAATAGAACGTTCAGCCATTGCAGTTATTTTTTATACATGATCAATGATTTCCTGAATATGCTGTACCGATTTTTCCAGAACAAAAGGAAGCTCAGTATGGCTGATCTCCTGTTGATAATGTTCCGCAAGATTTCTGTCGGTAAGGAATTTTTTCATTCCCTCATAAATTCCGTCTTCGGAATTGGGAGTGATGATTCCTAATTTTCCATCCTGAAGAAGGTCTCTGATCCCTGAAATATCGGTTGCTGAAACAGGCTTCTTTAAAATAAGTGCCTCTGCAATAATGGTGGGGTAACCTTCATGCCTGGAAGACATCACGTAGAAATCAGATTGTTCCATATAAGGATACGGATTGCTTTTGTATCCCAGCATTTTTGCTGTTTTCTGAAGCTTTAAGCTGTCCAGCTGAGCCTGGATGTTGCCAAGATCGTAGCCATCCCCAATGATGAGGAGATTATGTTGAAAGCCCTCATCCAGCAGTTTTTTGTGGACCTGAAGCAGTCTGTCATATCCTTTTTGGGGATATACGGTTCCCACAGAAACAAAAACAGGGTCGCTGCTGTCTGCGAAAGGCATATCATCAACCGGAACATGAGCCTTTTCCAGCGTATCGTTTTTATCAATAGGATTAAAAATCTTGACAATGGATTTTCTTTCCCGTTCATTTTGTGCATGTTTCAGCATTCCTTCTTCCAGCTTGTTGGAAATCACAAGTATCTTGTCAAACTTAAAAAACTCCCGGATCACATCAGGTGTGAACTCTTTTAAACTAAAAATATCGTTTTGTATCCAGATGATTTTCTTTGAATCTTTGATGGGGCTTGACAGGATTTCTTTATACAGTCCATGAATAGCACCGATCTCTACGTCATACTTCTTATTTTTAAGAATAAACTTATAGAGAAGGCCCGGAAACCATAGGAACATTTTCTGATACAGCACCCTAAAGGCTTTTACCGGAATTTCGTGCGGCCTGTTGGTTGTAATCATATCCCCTTTGATGAGATAAATAAGATTAACCCAGGCGGGAACGTCTTTAATATACTGCCCGGAATATAAATTGATCAGAAGGTCAATTTCATATTTGTCTGAAGGGAGGTTTTTCAGCAGGTTAATTAAAGCTTTTTCTGCACCACCATGACGCAGCGAACCGATTCTGATCAATATTTTTTTCTTCAAAACAGCAGGATATTATGTTTTTAAAAACTTTTTAAGACTCAGCAATAAACGGTACTGCCTTGTCTTAATAAGCAAAAATAAAACTTTTCGGTAATAGCGGGCATATAAAAAGTGATCAATTCCAATAGATTTCCTGATCCTGCTGAAATATTCTGAAGATTCTTCTTTCTTTAAATTCCTTCCGATGATTCCCTGGTCTATGCTGGATTCAATCATATCCCAGTCGAAATTATAAAGGTATTTCCGTATGGCCTTTCCTTTTTGCTGCTGAAATAGGATGAAGTTCTGTACCGCTGTATGCAGGGTAAATAAAGAGCTGAAAGAATGTCTGACCCTGCTGAGAGAATTGTCGGTAAACTCATAATGATAGAGAGCAGCATCCAGAATTTTCACCGCTTCAATATGTTTCAGGTATTCCATGAAAAACATAAGATCCTCACCATAGCTGACGGCTTCATTGAACCTGATGTTGTTTTGGATAATGATTTCCCGGTCAAAAAATTTGGCGCAGGGGCCTCCGAAATATAACAGGTTATTTCGGATCAGTAATTCTGCAAAATCGGACTTCAACGAATAGGCTTTATAAAGAAAGTCTCTGGGCTTTCCTCTTATGATATTCTGGATGAGCAGGAGTGCCGGAGACTGATAATGTTCCGTAAAAACCTGAAGATAATTCTTCTCCACCCAGTCATCAGCATCTATAAAACAGATTATCTTTCCTGTTGAGTGGGAAATCCCTGTATTTCTGGTGTCGCTTACTCCGGAGTTTTTTATTTTGTCAATGACTTTGATTCTGCCGTCTTTTTCAGCAAGAGTCTTCATGATTTCCAAAGAATGATCAGAAGATCCGTCGTTAATCAAAAGCAGCTCAAAGTAAGGGTAGGTCTGGTTCAGAATGGAATCTACGCATTTTTGAAGGGTTGAAGCAGAATTATATACCGGAATGATCACGGATATATTCATGTTCTCCTCTAAAGTATTTTTTTCCATTGCTCTATAATTTTGTCCTTTCTCCATTTCTGAGACTCTTCAAAAGAGGATTTCATGAGTTGGGTTAATAGCTGATCGTCATGAAGCAGGAGCGAAAGTTTTTCCGCAAAAAGTTTTTGGTCATACAGAGGGATGAGAAAGCCGTTCCTCTCATTAATGATATCTGAAGGGCCAAAATCGCAGTTGTAAGAGATAATCGCGTTGCTGCAGAACATAGCTTCCACCAGAACCAATCCGAAAGCTTCGCTTAAAGAAGTGAAAACGAAAACTTTTGACTTTTGGAGAAGCGCTGCCACCTCTTCAGAAGTTTTTGCCCCCATAAGAACAACCTGATCTTCCAGATGGTGGGTTTTGATGTACCTGGATATAGGTTCTCTTTCAGGACCGTCACCAATAATCTGAAGTTTCCAGCCGGGAGGTTTGGGGGTTTCATGGAAAATTTTGACCAGTTCTATGGCATTTTTAGTCTTATCCAGTCTTCCTGCAAAGCTGATGATGTTTTCTTTTTTTTCAGGAGCCGTAAATTCAAGGTCTTCATATATTCCATCTGAAAGGTTCGGAATAAAAAAAGTGGTGTTGAAACGCTCGTAATATTTTACTGAGGGTTTATTGATAGAAATGATGGATTTCAGTTTCTTATAGTTTTTTCTCAGCATTTTATCGTATACCACTCCGCCTATACGGAAAGAAGAATGCTCCCAGGCAATGGTTTTTTTACTGATTTCCTTTTCAAAAGAAAGCATGGTCGCCAGTTTATACCAACAGGTAACGATGGTATCGTAATGCTGGTGATTTTCCCTGATCCATTCCCGCAATACCCTGTAGGAACCCCAGTCATACATATAGGAATAAACGGTGTAAATCTTGGGAACAGACTTGTATTTATGGTTAATATGGGTAGCAAATCTGGAATAGGGATCTGCAAAAGAATTGATGTAGTGTTTTTTAATTTTAGGATTAATCTGATAAAAATCGGGATGAGGTGCCATGAGAAAAAGAATTTCAATATCATAGCCTTCATCTGCCAGCTCAGAGGTAAGATTGGAAAGTACTTTGGCAACACCTCCCACTTTTATATTCTGATAATAGATAAATAATATTTTTTTTTTCATTTGGTTTTTTAATTCGTCAAAAATCGACTTTTACAAAAATATAAAAATACTTTAGCTTACATAAATGGATGTCATACATGAAGCAATTTATTTTTTTAACGATGAATTCATTTGCGGGAATAAATCATCAACAGCTTTCCGTAAAAAAATCAGAACACCTGAAAAAATTCTATTTGATTCTTCTTGCTTTTTTGAATTTATAGGGAAGGTTGGCTTTGATGTATTCATCCAGTTTTTTCCTGTCTTTTTCAAGCTCCCGAGGGTATTCAGGATTGTTTTTTAAAATAATATCACCATAATCCTCAATGGTACACAGAAACTGTGCCGGATTTCCTATAAATACCGTATTATCCGGCATCGACTGGGATAAAACAGAATTAGCCCCCAGAATACAGTTGTTCCCGATCTGTACATCCTGGGTGATTACACAGTTCAGGCCTATCGTGCAGTTGTTCCCGATCTTAATTCTTCCGAAAATTCTTGCATCTTCATAACCCGGAAGCCTTCTGAGAAGGGTTGTGGTTCCACCGTGGTTTATAAATCTTACGTTGGCAGCAATATTCACATGATCTCCGATTTCAATGAGGTAAGGCTCCGTTCCAAAATAAACTTTGTCCGGCATATTGAAACTTTTTCCCACCTTCATACCCCTGTATTTGGCTGCTTCAAGGCTTGCCCTGTTCAGAAATGCATGATAAACGGAGTGTATTTTTAATACTATTCTGAATATGAAGATCATTATTGTAAATTTGTTTTTTACTTTTGCAAAGAAAAAGAATTTATATGATAAAAGTTTCCAAAATAGAATATTATTTGCCGGAACTGGTGCTTACCAATGAGGATTTGGAAAAAGAGTTCCCTGAATGGAGTTCCGAAAGGATCCATGAAAAAGTCGGCATCAGACAACGCCACATTTCTTCAGACAGCGAGACGGTATTAGAGCTTGCCGTGAAATCTTCTGAAAAACTTTTCAAAAATTATGACAGAAATAAAGTAGATTTTATCCTTTTCTGTACCCAAAGTCCGGATTATTTCCTACCCACTACCGCCTGTATTCTTCAGGACAGACTTGGACTTAGAAAAAATATCGGTGCGATGGACTTTAATCTGGGATGCTCCGGTTTTGTCTATGGAATGGCTTTTGCTAAAGGATTAATAGCCGCAGGGATTGCAGAAAGCATTCTGCTGATTACCTCGGAGACCTATACCAAGCACATCAATCCGAAAGATAAGGCGAACCGCAGTATATTCGGAGATGCGGCAGCTTCCATCATCATTGAAAAAGATGCATCGGCAAAAGATTATCAGTTCTGTCTGGGAACAGACGGAAGCGGTGCGGAAAACCTTATCGTAAAAAAAGGAGCATTCAGAACTGATTTTCAACTGAATCCTGAAAATGAGTTCGATGCTGAAAATCTTTATATGAACGGTCCGGAGATCTTTAATTTTACCATCGAAAATATTCCGGGACTGGTAAGGGAAACCTTAGAGAAAAATGGTCTGACGATGGATGATATTGATCATTTCGTTTTCCATCAGGCCAATTCCTTTATGCTGAATTATTTAAGAAAAAAGACTAAAATACCGGCAGAAAAGTTTTATATTGACATGGAAAAAACAGGAAACACCGTTTCTGCCACCATTCCGATTGCCCTGAAAGATATGATGGACAAAGGAATGCTGAAAGAAGGAGACCGTGTCCTGATGGCCGGATTCGGAGTCGGGTATTCCTGGGGAGCTACCATTATTGAAATTTAAATGAGTAAGATAAGCCATAAAATAAAAATATATGAAGACATCCGTTTTTTTAGAAAAATTACAGGAAGAATTAGAAGAAGATGAAACGCTGACGCTCGATACCAATCTTAAACAACTGGAAAGCTATGACTCCATCAGTCTGCTTTCCGTAATTGCCTTTGTAGATGAAAACTTCAATAAGAAGATGGATACAAAGCAGTTCAAAGATGTCGAAAAAGTATCAGATCTGGTAGCGATCATTGGTAAAGAAAACTTTGAAGATTAATGAATCAGTTTTCATTAAAAAATAAAATAATTCTTATTACAGGGGCTTCTTCCGGAATCGGGAGAAGCTGTTCTGTAGAATGCAGTAAGGCGGGGGCAGATCTTATCCTGATCGCACGGAATGAAGAAGAACTTCAGAAAACAGTATCCATGCTTTCTCCGGAGAGCAGAGCCGAAACAATTATTGCAGACATAACCCGGTCAGAAGACCTTGAAGGGTTGATTGCGGAAAAGATCGCTGTTCTGGGAAAAATATCAGGATTCATTCATTGTGCGGGTATAGAGAAAACACTGCCGCTGAAAAAGCATACTCCTCAGCTCTATCATGATATTTTCTCGGTGAATGTTATTTCCGGTTTTGAGATCGCCAAAATTCTTTCCCTGAAAAAATATAAGGCAGAAGACTCCGGTTTTGTATTTATTTCATCTGTAGCCGGAATGGTGGGTGAAATAGGAAAAGCGGCTTATTCTGCGAGTAAAGGGGCGGTTGTTTCGGGAGCACGTTCTCTGGCAATGGAGCTTTCAAGAAGCGGAGTTCGGGTGAACAGCATCAGTCCTGCGATGGTGGATACTCCAATTTTAGAGAAAATGTTTGAAGGAATCGGGGAAGAAGCTGCCGAAGAAATCCTTAAAAAACATCCGCTGGGAATAGGAAAACCTGAAGATGTGGCCAATGCCTGTATTTTCCTGCTTTCAGATGCAGCAAGATGGATTACGGGTACCAATCTGGTGGTGGATGGCGGCTATTCAGCCCAATAATTATTTTTTCACAAGGTTTTCAATGATTCCCTCTACGGCATCGAAGATTTTCTGATTGTCAAACTGGTCTTCTATGGTTTCCAGGTTTTTTCTGATTCCGGCAATGAGCTCAGGATCGGTCAGGAAAACTTTCATGGCCTCATACATTTCGTTGGTGTCATAATTGATGAGGTAACCGGTTTCGCGGTCTCTGATCATTACTCCCACATCGCCGGTATCGGTGGCAATAATAGGTTTTTGCAGGATCAGTGCTTCGGCAATGACCAACGGCCAGGCTTCAGATTCGGAGGGAAGGATAAAGAAATCCGCATGTTTTACATAAGGATAAGGATTCATCCTGTTTCCGCCCAGAATAAACGTATCCTGAAGGTTATGAGCCTGGATCTTTTCCGTAAGATTTTTGAGTTCTTCACCGTTCCCAAGAATAAGAATGCTGTGATGGAAACCTTCCTCTATAAGCCTTTTATGAGCGTCGATAAGCTTATGATATCCTTTTCTGCCATGAAGCCTGCCAACAGAAACAAAAACAGGTCCTTCAGGAAGGTCCTCTATTTTTTCTTCCGCTTTCTTTTTGATTTCTTCAATAGGAATCGCATTAATCACAACACTTTCTGCGGGATAAGGTAAATCGGGATAAGACTGGTGCATAATATCTTTGATCTTCTGCGAACAGTAGATCATATGATCAAACCTCGGAAAGTTGTCAAGAATATCCGGAACCAGAGGTTTCATGCCGGGTATGTTGATCTCAGAATGAAACCAGCCTATTTTTTTTGAATCCTTATTACTGGATTGGGTGACGGATGAAAAAGCAGAGTAGGTAGGCGCAATTTCTACATCAAATTTTTGATAGCCTAAAAGACGGTCTGACAGGGTGTGGTCTTTCAGGACACGGGAGAGCTTCAGTCTTCTCCGGATCAACTGTAATTTGTGGATCAGTGAATTGTTCGAGAAATCTTCCCTTCCGTTGGCCAGATATACCTTTTTAACATGATCAGGAAATTCATTTCTGAGCTCGCCCTGATTCAGATTAAGACATACGGTGATGTCAAATTTTTCCGGGTTGAGGTTTTTGATGATGCTGAGGATAACTTTTTCAACGCCTCCCATTTCCATAGAACGGTGCCTGAAAAGGACTTTTATTTTTTTGTTTTCAGACATACCAGTTTTCTTATGATTTTTGAGATGAATGTATTCTGTTTTCCGAAAATGAAAGTCGGGAGATTTTCAATATCGTTTATGTTTTTATCATACAATTTTTGTACCCCTCTTCTTTTGAGGGTATTGTACAGGACTATATGCCAGTTTTTGTACAGCTTTTCCTTTTTACCCTTATCCTGAGAAACCCCCTGGGTATGAATTCTGTAGAGGTACAGTTTTTTTGTGATGAAAAAAAAGTCTCCTTTTTCATAAAGTTTCAGATACAGGTCCTGATCTACCGATGAACTGATGGTTGTATCTATTTGTCCGGTAGTAAGGTAGGTGTCTTTCCTGAATGTGAAAAAATGGGCTACCTCAAACCGTGTATTCAGGAAATTCTTTTTTCCGTTCGGGATTTTTTTGGAGTAAGGAAACGTTCTGGTCACCTTCAGGTTTTCATCACACATGTAAAACTCTGAGTAGGTCGCTATAATGTCAGATGAGGTATATGCTTTTACACTTTCTTCCAGAGCATCCGGTGTGAGGGCATCATCCGGATCTACAAATCCGCAGAAAGTACCGGTTGCAAGTTCCGCACATCTGTTTTTGGTGTAGCCGACTCCCTGATTGGTTTCGTTTTCGTAGAGAAAAAACCGGGCGTCACCGGCAATTAATTTTCTAAGAGCTTCTTTTTCCGGTTTTTCAGAGCAGTCATCTACAATAATAACTTCCCAGTTGGTATAAGTTTGTTTGATGATACTTTCAAAACAGTCTCTGAAAAAAGCAGCATTATTGTAGTGAGCAATTAATATGGAAAATTTCATTCTCGGGCTTTAAAAATTAATTCTTGTTCATTTACCACGGTGGTGTTCTCCGGAATATCCTTATAAATTGTACATCCTGCTCCTATGATACAGTTGTCTCCGATAGTTACCCCTTTCAGAACGGTAACGTTGCTCCCCAGCCAGCAGTTGCTACCGATTTTTATAGGCGCTTTGGTAAATTCTGAGGAATGTACTTTAAAGGGCGGAGAAGTTTCATAGGTATGGTTGTGGTCGTACAGCTTTACATTTTCTCCAAATAACGTGTTGTTGCCTATTGATATGTGATCCAGACAGTTAATAGAACAGAAGTTATTCATGAAAAAATGATCGCCTATTTCTAATGTGGCATCTTTCAGGACAAGCAAGCAAGGATAATTCCTGAATTCCACGGCTTTTCCAAAACTTACTTTTTTCAGATTTTTGTCCAGAACAAAGCGCCCGCCAACCCCCAATCTGATATTTTCAATCGATACTCGGGAATGTTTTTTCAGGATAGAAATTTGCTGTCTTCTGTATAATTTCTCAAAAAGATTGTAGAACATATCTGCATTTTATTTTCTTTCATTTCATTTGGATATCACAAATATAATCGGTTTTTAGATAAATGAAAAAAAAATATTTATTTTTGCGGTATTAAAGACAACACAGTGAGCGAAATAACAAGAGTTCTCAAAACATTTATAGGATACCTGAAAAGACCTGATCTTTATCCGGAACTTGGCCGGAAAATCATCAAAAATACGGTTAACAGAAACAATGCATTTAAGGGCAAGGAGAAAACCAATTCCTGGGCTGCTGCAAGAGCTGTTTCTCAAAAAGAAGCTGTTTCCAGCCTGTTTGGACTTGATATCGCTCCTTTCCGTGCTGATTACAAAGAAGCTTTGGCTACAGCGGAACAGAGGGAAAAATCCTGTCCGGTAAAAATGGGAGGTCCGGGAGCTTTGGAGCTGATCTATTATGCCTGTGAGTTCACCAATGCTAAAAATGTAGTGGAAACAGGGGTTGCTTACGGATGGTCGTCCCTGGCGTCTCTTTTATCATTGGTAAAAAGGGAAGGCACCCTTTACAGTTCTGATATGCCGTACCTGGCACAGGACGGGGATCAGTATGTAGGATATGTGGTTCCGGAACAGCTTAAGGCCAACTGGAAACTGTTCCGTTTTGCAGACAGGGAGTCATTACCAAAGATATTTGCCGAAAATAAAGAGTTTGATGTCCTTCATTATGATTCCGATAAAAGCTATAACGGGAGAATGTGGGCGTATGGAGAGCTTTACCGGCACCTGAGAAAAGGCGGAGTATTCATCAGCGATGATATCGGAGACAATTCTGCATATCAGGATTTCTGCGAAGCCAACAGTATAGAAACCATTGTGGTGGAATACGAAGGGAAATACATCGGTGTTTTTATCAAATAAATTCCGGGAAGTATTTTATGCGGCGGCTGATCTGGATATCGTTTTCATGCTAAAAATGAAGACGGCATCTTGTTTTGAACTTCCATGAATGTATTTTTATATCTAATTAACTATAGATGAGGCTGTAGATCAGTTTTTGTGAATGAAGATAAGCCAGATTACTTTTACCCGGTTTCTTGCGGCTATGGCCATTGTGATTTCCCACTTCAATAAAGATATGTTCCTGTATAAGATCGATTATATTTCAAATATCTTTCTGAAAGCGAATGTGGGGGTGAGCTATTTTTTTATCCTGTCAGGGTTTATTATGATTGTAGCTTATCATAAGAAGGAAAAGATAGAATACCTTGAGTATTATAAAAACAGGTTTGCAAGAATTTATCCGTTGTATGTGCTTGGACTGCTGCTGTATCTGGTAACCCGGTATTCCGGTTTCAACAGTACCGATGCTGTTCTGTATCTTTTCGGATGGCAAAGCTGGATTCCCGGTAAAGCCATGGTCCTGAATTTTCCGGGATGGTCTATTTCCGTGGAATTTCTGTTTTATCTGATTTTTCCCTTACTGTATAATCATTTTTATTCAAAGAAAAATAAGAGTGTATGGGTGATGACAGGGCTGATCTGGATTGTTTCCCAGATTTTTTCACACCTGTATGAAGCTTCTCCTTCTTATAAAGGTCCCCATACCGAAAGCCATGAATTTCTGTATTATTTTCCGCTGATGCACATTAATGAGTTTCTTGTAGGGAATCTTGCAGGACTTTTCTTTGTGAAGAATTTTAAGCAGAGAAATTATGATGTTCCGGTAGCTCTTATCTTTATTTCGGTTCTGCTGGCCCTCATCTTTGTCCCGCTCTTTTATCATAACGGATTGATGGCTGTTCTTTTTATCCCGCTTATTGTTTTAATCTCGATGAACAATGGTTTTCTCACCAGGCTGTTTTCTTTAAAACCGTTGGAATACCTTGGGGAAGCGAGCTATGCGGTGTATATTACCCATATTCCGGTCCTGTACATGGTAAGAGAAATCCTGAAAAAATACCAACTGAACAGTGATGCCATATTCTGGATTTATATTCCTGTTCTGATCATCACCTCTATAATATTTTATCAATTGATTGAAAAACCATTGAGAGATTATCTGAAAAGGGTGAAAATCTGAACGATATTTTTATAAAAAAACATATTTTTGTGTAAACCGAAAACATTTACAATGATTGAAATAACCCATATTCCCACCAAAAATAATAAGGTCTTTCCCGGATATAATCTGATATCCATGGCGACAGAACCTTCAGTGTTTCAGAAGAGGAAAAAATATACATCCCTAACTTCTAAATACTTTATATGTTATTCAATTCATTAGGGTTTCTGATTTTTTTGCCCATCGTATTTGGTCTTTACTGGTTTGTTTTCAATAAGAAATTTCAGCATCAGAACAGACTGCTGCTGCTTGCGAGTTTTTATTTTTATGCCTGCTGGGACTGGAGATTTCTTTTTTTGCTGATGTTTTCCATTGGTCTTGACTATGTATCCGGGATTAAAATAGAGAACAGTAAAAATAATAATGAGGCCAGATTCTGGCTTACTTTAAGTATTGTGATCAACCTTGGATTTTTAGGATTTTTCAAATATTATAACTTCTTTGTAGAAAGTTTTGCTGATCTCTTAAACAGTTTTGGATTCACGGTGAATGTTTGGCTTATCAATATTATACTGCCGGTAGGAATTTCTTTTTATACTTTTCACGGACTTTCCTATGTTATAGATGTTTATAAAAAAAGAATAAAAGCCGAGCGGAACTTTACGGATTATGCTGTTTTTGTAAGCTATTTTCCCCTGCTTGTTGCAGGGCCTATAGAAAGGGCAACCCATCTTCTTCCCCAGATCCAGAGAAAAAGAATTTTCAATTATGAACAGGCAGCAGATGGAATGCGCCAGATTCTTTGGGGGTTTTTCAAAAAAATGGTTATTGCAGATAATTGTGCTCCTCTGGTCAATGATATCTTTAACAATTATCAGACAGAAAATCCGGTAAATCTTGCAATAGGAGCTGTATTGTTTGCCTTTCAGATTTATGGAGATTTTTCAGGATACTCTGATATTGCATTAGGTGTCTCCAGATTATTTGGTATCGAATTACTTAAAAATTTTTCATTCCCCTACTTTTCAAGAGATATTGCAGAATTCTGGAGAAGGTGGCATATTTCGCTTTCATCGTGGTTCAGGGATTATCTCTATATTCCTTTAGGAGGAAGCAAAGGAGGACTGCCTATGAAGATCAGAAACACATTTATTATTTTTCTGGTTTCAGGCTTCTGGCATGGGGCAAATTGGACTTTTATTATATGGGGCGGACTCAATGCATTATATTTTATGCCCTTACTGATAATGAATAAAAACCGCCAGAATATTGAAGTAGCTGCCCAGGGAAGACTTTTGCCATCTGTAAAAGAAATTTTTCAGATGTTAATTACGTTTTCAGTTACCTGTATTGCGTGGATCTTTTTCAGGGCCGAATCTGTTTCTCAGGCTTATCATTATATCCTGAGAATAAGCAGTCTTAAACTTTATTCCATACCTCATACTTTACCTGTGAAAGTATTGGCACTGATCGGCTTTATGATGATGGTGGAATGGATTAACAGAGAACAGTTTCATGGGTTGGAGATTAAAAGATATATGCCTTGGGTGAGACGGTTTTTTTATCTTGCAGTTATTTATATTATTCTTCGTTACGCTAGCTTCGGGAATAATGAATTCATTTATTTTCAGTTTTAGCATGAAGAAATTTTTATTTAAAATAGTACCTTATTTTACGGTTATACTTATTGTATTTGCAATACTTGGCTCTTATGCAGATGGAAATACCGATGATGACTATATGCATTTTGCTGTGGAAAAACCTCAGAATATCATTTTAGGGGACTCCAGAGGAGCACAGGCAGTGGTTCCTTCCGTTCTCAAAGAAAAACTTGGCGTTCCGTTTGACAATTTTTCTTTAAATATTGTTTATTCCCCCTATGGACAGATTTATCTGAAGGCTTTAAAAAGAAAGCTGGATCCCGATACAAAAAACGGAATTTTTATTCTTACCGTCAGCCCGTGGAATCTTTCCCTGAATCATATTGTGAAGAAGAAAGAAGATTTTCCGGAAGAAAAATCACCGCTTAAGAATATGTATTTCTATAATATGTCGCCGAATTACGAATACCTGCTGAAAAACTATTCCCAAAGCTGGTTCAAAATATATACTGAACGGGAAGAAGTAGGACGGTCCAATACCTTTCTGCATAAAGACGGGTGGATGGAAGTTCTGGTGGATATGAACAAAGATACGGTAGCCGCAAGAACCGCCTTGAAAACAAAAGAATACACTGCGATGATGGAGAATTACAGCATTTCGTCTGAGCGGATGAAGGCTTTAAATGACATCATCAGTTACCTTAAAGATAAAGGAACCGTGTATCTGGTACGTATTCCTACCTCCGAAAATCTTACCGATATAGAATCTGAAAAATTCCCTGAATTCAATGATCTGATGAATGATGTTTCCACGAAACATCAGGTGAAATATTATAATTTTGCCAATCAGTATAATGAGTTCGAATATACGGACGGAAACCATATGTACAGAGAGTCGGGTAAGATATTTACTGCAAGGATTGCCGATTCTGTCCGCGCCGACCGTAAAAATTAAAGAAGATAATTCCTGAAATTAATATTGTACAGGCCTGAACGGATGCTTGGATAGTCTGTGAAAAAGTATTTTAAAATCATTCCCCACTTTTTCAGAACAGGTGCATTCGCAATCTGAAAGCTCCGGTGCATTCTTCTGATATGCAGTTTTACAGGAAGAGGAATTTCCTCCTGAGCAGATGCCCAGTCATTCACTTCTTTCCAGAGCAATACCTTGGTTGTAGCAGGCTTTATAGATTTAGCTTCTACTTTAGTGATTCTGTTATCTTCATGCACCCCTCTTATCGCAACAGCCTTATCTAAAATACCGGGATAAAGATCCAGATAATAAGAAAGACGGAAGAGGAATTCAGAATCCTGATGAAGCCTTAAAGTAGTTTTGAATAAGGGGCTCATTTTTTTCATCAGCGGTTCTTTCCGGACGGTCAGGGCATCAATGCTGAAGAGCCCGAAACTGCCGCGCATATGCAGCTGTCCCGGAAAAACGTCTTTAGGGCTGTGTCTTTTATAAACGGTCGTTAATTTGTCCCTGTAAACATGGTAATACTGTTCTTTTGCTTTTTCCGAGTAATATTGTACACCAAGAGCTCCGTAAACTCCTTCTACGTTAGGATCTTTAAAAAGTTCTTTTTCAGCGTCAAAGCGATTGGGAAGGTAATAATCATCGGCATCCAGAAATGCAATAAAATCCCCTGTGGATTTTTCTATACCCAGATTTCTGCTGGGACCTGCGCCGTGATTCCCTTTATCCGGATGCTGAAAAAGCTTTACTCTTTCATGTTTTTCTGCAAGCCGTATACAGATGGGAAGCACATTATCGGGAGATTTATCTTCAACCAGGATGATCTCATATACCTCATCAAACTGAAGGGCAGATTCTACGGCCTGGGTAATAAATTTCTCCGCATTATAAACAGGAACGATAACCGAAATTTTCATTTTGTGCACAGATTTTCCAAACAACAAATATAATGAAGTATAGAAAATAATGTGGGATCTTTATTGTATTTTAAAGTAGAATATTATCTGGTCAAAGAAAATAATGAATGTTTGAAGTTGATGTTATACAATCCGGATCGGATGCTTCTGTAATCCGTAAGTAAATATTTGACTACCATTCCCCATTTGTGCAGCGTGGGAGCTTTGGCAATTTTAAAGCTGCGCTGCATTCTTCTGATATGAATTTTTACCGATTCAGGAATACGGTCTTCAGTGTGGGACCACCGGGTGACCTCATCCCATAGAAAAGCCCTTGAAATGGCCGGGTTGATAATGCCGGTGTCTACTTTGGTGATCCTGTTGTCTTCATGCACTCCTCTCATCGCTACCGCCTTATCTATGCTCCCTGGATAAAGATCAAGATAGTAAGACAGCCTGAAGAGGAATTCTGTGTCTTCATGGAGCTTTAAAACGGGATTAAAAAATATCTGCATTTTTTCTATCAGAGAAGATCTGCGGATGGTAAGCGTATCGATACTGAAGAGTCCGAAACTGCCCCGCATGTGGAGCAGACCGGGGAAAACTTCACCAGGACTGTGCTTCTCATAAACCGTAGTAAGCCTGTCTCTGAATAGCTGGTAATATTGTTCTTTTGCCTTTTCCGAATAATAATGGACGCCTAAAGCACCATAAACACCCTCTACTTCAGGATTTTTAAAAAGCTCTTTTTCAGCATCAAATCGGTTGGAAAGAAAATAATCATCTGCATCAAGAAATGCAATGAAATCTCCTGTGGCTTTTTCTACTCCGAGATTCCTGCTGGCTGCGGCCCCGTGGTTTGCCTGATCGGGATGCTGATACAGATGTACCCGGTCATATTGTTCTGCAAGCTGGCGGCATACCTCCAGGGCATTGTCGGGAGACCGGTCTTCAACCAGAAGAACTTCGTAAACCTCGCTGAACTGCAGTGCCGATTCCACGGCTTGAGATACAAATTTTTCTGCATTGTACACGGGGATAATTACTGAAATCTTCATTGTTGGGTACATTGTGTTTTTATCTGTTCCTTATTAAAATAGTATTGGGTTGGTTGAAGCTTTATAAGACAAAATAATATAAAAAATACATCAAATACAACTGTAATAACGATTTTTAATATCAAAAATCATAGAAATAATTTCAGTTTAAAAATACATAAAATAAAATTAATTTTCATTTTTTAATGAAATATTATTGATTTGTTCTATTTGTAATCTAAAATAAAGAATTTAATATTTATTGTGTGTAGGTGAATCTGTATTTTGTTTTTAGAATGTGCGGATCTTGAAGAATAGCCGTTAATAATCCTGTTAATTTGTTCAGTCCTTTTTTTTGTGAAAGCTCAAATGCCTTTTTCTGTAGCTGAATATGACGGGCTGCATCGGCATCCAATGTTATCTTTTTTGACCATTGAAACAGGGAATTCCAGAACAGAAACTGCCTTTGGTTATATTGCGGGGAATATTTCACAATTTTAGTGATCCTGTTGTCATCATGAATGCCTCTCATGGCTACCGGCTGATCTATAATTCCGGATTTAAGACGACAATGGTAAGCTAATTTGATAATGAAATCAGAATCCTGGTGCAAACGCAAATCTTTATTGAAACGTAAGCCTTTGGACATAACGGAAGATCTTCTTATAGTGAGCGCATCCAGCGTGAAAAATGATCCGAACTTTTGTGGAGTGAGTCCCAGCAGTCCTCTGAAAACTTCTTTTCCTTCTGCATGATAATTTACGGTTAAAAGATACTGGTCGTTGATATTGGATAAAAACTCTTTCTTCCCTTTTTCAGTGAGGTATTCTGTTCCGATAGCATTGAAAACGCCTTCTATGCCGGCATCTTTAAAAATTTCTTTTTCCGCATCAAACCGGTTGGGAAGAAAATAGTCATCAGAGTCCAGAAAGGCGATGAAATCTCCTGTGGCTTTTTCTATACCCAGATTCCGGCTGGCCCCGGCGCCATGGTTTCCTTTGTCGGGATGCTGATAAACCTGTACCCGTGGATCTTTTTGGCTAAGTTCCCGGCATACTTCCAGCGCATTGTCAGGAGACTGATCCTCTATGAGAATAATTTCCTTCACCTCGTCAAATTGCAAAGCCGATTCCACTGCTTTGGACACATACTTTTCTGCATTATATACAGGAATAATTACGGATATTTTCATATCAACGATGATAATAGGTAAAGCGGTATTGCGTTCTTAATATTTCAGGGTTTTTCAGAATCTCCAGCAAAATATGGGCGTATTTACTCAACCCCATTTTCAAAGAAAGGTCAAAAGATTTATAAATAAGATAGATTCTTTTTTTATATTCACCCGGAAGATTCTGGGTTACAGCCCATTGATGTAATGCATTCCAATAAAGCTGTTTTCGCTGGTTATATTCAGGCGTATATCTTATAATTTTGGTAATTCTGTTGTTGTCATGAATTCCCCGCATTGCAATAGCCTGATCAATAATTCCTGTTTTCAGGTAGCAATGATAAGCCAGTCTGATGATAAATTCTGAATCCTGATGGACGCGTAATGTTTCCTTAAAACGCAGCTTTTGCCTATTCAGTGATGCTCTTCTTACAGTAAGGGAGTTAAGGTGAAAAGAAGTACCGAAAGTTTTAGGTGATAAGCTCAGAAGCCCACGGAAAACTTCTTCTCCTTCAGCCGGATAATTTACAGTACTGAGTGAAACTTCTTTAAATTTAGACTGAAATTCGTTCTTTCCTTTCTCTGTTAAATATTCTGTTCCAATCGCTCCGAAAACGCCTTCTGTTTTAGGATCTTTAAAAATTTCTTTTTCCGCTTCAAACCGGTTGGGCAGATAGAAATCGTCTGCATCCAGAAAAGCAATATATTCTTCTGATGCCATATCGATCCCTAAATTTCTTGAAGCTCCGGCACCCCGGTTTTCTCCGTTAGGGTGTTGGAAGAGTTTAACTCTGGGATTTTCAGCTGAAAGATTTCTGCCTATTGTAAGAGATTCGTCCGTAGATCTGTCTTCCACAAGAATAATTTCTTTTACTTCGTCAAACTGTAGCGCAGAGCCTACTGCTTTTTCTAAAAATTCAGCAGCGTTGTAAACAGGGATAATAACTGAAATATTCATCATTATTCCTTATAAGATAGATTGGTTATGATCCGCCCAAAGAGCCAGCTGCAATAGGTTCCAGTGCTTCTCATCCTTATTCAGGAACTGCTGCACAGCTTTGAAATCTAT
The DNA here is from genome assembly GCA_031277615.1 of Chryseobacterium sp. Classification (GTDB taxonomy): domain Bacteria; phylum Bacteroidota; class Bacteroidia; order Flavobacteriales; family Weeksellaceae; genus Chryseobacterium. The sequence goes on from JAITMC010000021.1 coordinate 68,831, forward strand.
ATAACTGAAAACTTTATGATTGGGATTTTTCAGAAGGTCATCAGAAAGATTTATCAGATTATCTTCTGCAAACCAGTTTTTAACGCCTAATCCGAATCCCTGTTTATGACGTTTTCTGATGGTCTCTGTCCAATAGCTGCCCATTGCTTCACGCAGGATGATCTTATCATTGGTATCGTCCAGTTTCAGCTGATCCGGAAGCTGAATACAGAATTCTGCAAAATCCAGATCCAGGAATGGGGTACGTACTTCCAGTGAATTGGCCATAGCCATCCGGTCTGATTTTACCAGCATATTCGCCGGAACGTAATTTTCAAGATCTACCCGCATAATGTCATTCAGAGAATCCTGATTAGGACTGAAGCTATACTCCTGTACATAATCGGAGGTAATTCCCAGCTGATACCGTTCCTGTTTGTTGAATGCATTTCTTACGGAATTCAGATGGAAGTCCATAATGGATGAATACTCAAGGTTTTTCCGGGTAAGATAGGAGGTTGTTCTCATTTTCTGATAGAGTTTTAACCCAAACTGAGCAACAATATTTTTATAGCTGAAATGATTTCTTAATTTATTTTCAACGGTATAGAAATGATAGCCTCCGAACAGTTCATCGCCAACATCTCCCGATAATACAACGGTTAGCTTTTCCCGGGCATGCTTACAGATTTCATAATGCGGAATGAATGAGGCATCGGCAAAAGGCTCATCAAAAAAGGGTGAGATCTTTAAAAGTGATGTCACAAGATCTTCCTTCTTTTCATGTACTTCTATATGATTGGTATTGTATTTATCGGCAATTTCTTTGGCATATTTCAGCTCATTGTCTTTGTGGTCATATCCGAAACTGATGGTGGTCTGGTGGGGAAGAAATTCATCAACCAACGCCACTACCGATGAAGAGTCAAGTCCTCCGCTTAGAAAGCTGCCTACCTCCACATCTGCGATAAGCTGTTTTTTTACGGCATTTCTAAGAAGATAAAGGAATTCATCTTTGGCATCAGAAAGGCTGATGTTTCTGTCTTTTGCAGGTAGACTGTAATAGCGGGAAACGGTGAATTTTCCATCTTTCCAGACCAGCTGGTGAGCCGGAGGTAAAGTAAATATATTGCTGTAAATACTTTGCTGGGTACTTACATAGCCATACTGAAGATAGTGGGAGAGGGCATCGTTGCTTACTTTGGGTGTAATGAGCCCTGACGCAAGAATGGCCTTGATTTCGGATGCAAAAATAAACTCATTGTTATTTCCTATGGCATAATAAAACGGTTTTTCTCCAAAACGGTCCCTTGCACAGAATAGCTGCTGCTTCCTGTCGTCCCAGATGGCAAAGGCAAACATGCCTGGAAGGTCATGGATGAGGTTTTCCTGTTTTCTCTGATACATAGCCAGAATAACTTCGGTATCTGAACCTCCCTGGTAAGGGTATTCGGGATAGTTTCTCTTAAGTTCCTGATAGCCATAGATCTCACCATTAAGGACGATGCACTCGTTTTTTGTACTGGAGAACATAGGCTGTTTTCCATTATCTGAAAGATCGATAATGGAAAGTCTGCGGTGTCCCAGGGCTGCATGGTCATAAAACTCATAATGAGAGGAATCAGGGCCGCGGTGTATCATAGAATCGGTCATTCCCCGAATCTCGTCCTGGTAATTTCTCGCATTGCTGCTTATAATTCCTGCTATTCCACACATAATATTCTGTTTTTCATCATTAATTTTCGTTTATGCTTGTGCTAATTTACGACAGATTAAGAAAAGTAGCTCCCTTTTGGATCACCTGATTCCTGAAACGGCTTAACTGATCTTCCTCGGAAGATATCTTTCTGTATTTTTTCCACAAGGTTTTATACTGTGTTAGGTTACCCGTTATCAGGTTCCGGGTCATGCTTTGTATGAGCGCTTTTTTTTCCTGCCTCAAAGCATCCGGCAGATTAGGATTCATCGCATTGATCTCTACACGAACGTTCTCAAATCTGGTATAATCTATTTTGTGAAGGCTCTGTATCCCGTCGTGTACGGCCCTGCTTCCCGGAACAAGCAGCACCTTCATCTGATGGAAATGAATACGGTTGACATATTCATCATCTTCACCATAATGGAAGAAATAAGGATTAAAGCCTCCTACTGTTTCTATGGTGTGTCTGGGAAGAAGCCAGTGGGCGGCATTCACAAACCTGATCTCATAATGGGATTTCAGATTTTGTAAGTACAGATCAGAGATCAGTCTTGTTTTTTCATAATTGGCGGCAATATACTGGTCCAGGAAGATATCCAGGTGTTTTTCAGTTCCGTCAATATGCATAGGACTTATGATGCCAATACGGTCCTGATCCGGGTGATTCCGGTATACTTCGAGCATTTTTTCCATTGTATCAGGATATAACCATGCATCCTGATTCATCAGGTAAAAAAAATCAGCTCTGTGTTGATATGCTTTTTCGATGCCTATATTATTGGCTTTTCCAAATCCAAGATTGGTTTCTGACTGGGTAAAATCCACTTCAGGAAAATGCTTTTTGATGTATTCCTGAGTTCCGTCTGATGATCCGTTATCTATAACCAGACATTTTACAGGAACTGAAGAGTTTCTTAAGCTGGTGAAACATCTTTGGGCCCATTTCATCGCATTATAGGTAACAATAATAATATAAACCTGAGGCATTCTCTATTGATATTTGGACAAGTTAATTATCTTGACAATGTATATTTTATGATTTTAAATAACTGGAGCATAAGAATCCTGATATTTCCAGATATTGAAAACCTTTCAAAGATAGCAGAATAAAGTCTGGAATTCATTATCGGAACTTTAAATTCTTCTCGGTAGTAATACTTAAGGATAAGCTGATCCAGATCTTTTAGTATTTGCTGATCTGCTCTGCTGTCTTTATTCACCCGCTTGATATTTTTGAAAATTTCAATAGAGGTAAGATGTTTTTTTTCTATTTCAAGAGAGCTGAAAACGCCTCCGCTGTGAAGACGGTAGACCCCGATTACTCTATTGAAGCTTCTTCCTTTTCCAAATTCCAGAACATGGTAAAAATAATACAGGTCTCTGTAGTTCGGGTATATATCTATCCATTTAAGATCCATATATTTCCTTCGGATAAGATAGGTAAAGGTTTGGGTAGGACGCTGTATAAAAAAACTCTCCTGGGTAAAATCTATATATTCCCGGTCTTTGAATAGCTCATTTTTTCCGTCATCCGTTATTCTGTTTTCATCCTGATGGAGCAGCAAATTTCTTGCAGTGACCATAACATACTCGGAATGAGCTTCAAGAAAATCATATTGCAACTGCAGTTTATCCTCATCTGTCCAGTAATCATCGCCTTCACAATAGGCCAGATATTCTCCTTTTGCGTGTTCAAATGCAAATCTCTGATTTTCGACAAATCCAATATTATCCTTATGGTTAAAATATCTGATGATATCAGGAAACTTTGCTGCGTATTCTGATATTACAGCATGAGAATGGTCCGGCGAATGGTCATTGCAGATGATCAGTTCAAATTTGAAATTGGTTTTCTGGGCGAGCACACCTTCAATGGCCTGCTTCAGAAAAGGGGCATGATTGTAGGTGAGCATGATGACCGATACTTTGGGCTCCATTGGCTAATAATGAAATCTGTTAATAAGAGAAGGGATGATATCTTTTGATTTTAAATTGATGAATTCCTGAGGATTTTTTTTCAGGTCCTGAAAAGTATAGGGAATAAACTGTCTGAAAAACTCTGTATCCAGTTCAAAATTCATAGGCAGATTGTGTTTTTTCTGAACAATTCCGAGTCCGTAATCTGTATCAATAACAAAAACCTCCAGATCTTCCGGATATTTTTTCAGCAGATAAAGGATTGCTTTCCAGGTGTCACCATTCCACTCACCGGTCCAGTCCGGGTGTTTTTCTTTGGCAAAAAAATCTTCTGTATTGTAAGCGGTGGATGCCGGTTCGCTCACGGGAAAGCAGTCATGCATAACAATAATGGATTTTTCATCCATGAAAGGAAGAATATTCAGCACATCTTTGAGTGCCTGATGATAGGTATGCATACCATCCACTAAAGCAATATCGACGTTGCCGTACTTCTTAAGGAAATTCTTTTCCTTGTCAAAAAAATCGTCGCTGGTCATTTCAAAATAATGGGTCTGCCTGTTATTTTTAAGGTCGAAAACTTTTCTTTTGAGTTTTTCCATTTTAGGAATAACGAAGTTGGGATCTATGGCAATTTTGTTTTTGCAGCTTATGGCATACAGAGAAGTACCGCTTCGGGTACCGATCTCCAGATATTTTTTGAAATTGGCCTTTTGTATAATGCTGTTGATAAGACGGACTCTGTTCATTTGTGAATTGTAGATTTAATTATACTTTTTGTGTTAAATTAAGAAATGATGATCCCTGATGGCTGAGGATGGCTCTGAGGTTCTGAATTTCATCAAACCGGCCCACCATATATCGGTATTCCTTATATATATCGGAAGCATTGGACCATTGTAGTTTGAGGGTTTGTTTTATCAAGGAGGGAATAAAATCCCTGTTCAGTATTTTTTTGTTGAATTGAAGAGCCGGATTCAGATACCGCTGCTCCCGCTGTACCCGTTGTGCATTGATATGGCTGGTTTTGGTAAACGTTTGCTTCCCATCATGTACCACATGGCTTTTAGCAGCTATCAGTATTTTTTTATGGAAATAGATGACTCTCTGAACATATTCATAATCCTCAGAATAATGGAAGAAATAAGGATTAAACCCTCCGATTTCTTCAATGGTCTTTTTAGGGAGAAGCCAGTGGGCAGCATTAACAAAGTCAACTTCATAGTCATCGTGCAGGGAAGATATAAAAACATCTGAGAAAATCCTGTTCACAGGGGTATTTCGGGCTAAATATCTTTCGAAAAAGATATCGAGCTGCTTTTCACTTCCATCCAGATGCATCGGACTGATGATCCCTATTTCCTCCTTTTGGGGATGGTTATTGTACACCTTAAGCATTTCGACCATGCTGTGCTCATAAACCCACGCATCCTGATTCATCAGGTAAAAAAACTCAGCGCCTGCCTGATAGGCCTTTTCGATTCCTATATTATTGGCTTTTCCAAATCCCAGATTAGTTTCTGATTGGGTAAAATCCACTTCTGGAAAATTTTTCCGGATATATTCCTGAGTGCCGTCTGTGGAACCATTGTCTATGACCACACACTTTACGGGAACCGAAGAGTTCCGAAGGCTGGTAAAGCATCTTTCGGCCCATTTCATGGCATTATAGGTAACAATAATAACGTGAATAGGAGGCATTTTTCAAATATACTTTTGGGTTAAGGTTTCCAGATATTCTTCAGGGCTTATTCCTTCAAAAAAGGTAGTGATATTTTCATCAAAATCTACCTGGTAAAAATCTCCCTCATCGGTTTCCGTGTAACGGGCTTCCTGTCCTGTATTTTTTTCTATTGCCTGAACGATCTCTTTCAGGTTGTAATAATAAGGAAAGGCCAGATTAATGGTCTCATTATTTACTTCCAGACAGTGTCTGCCCAGAAACCCGGAAATATCATCAATGTCAAGAAGCAGCCTTCTTGCTTTAAGGTGCATGGCAAATGTAGAGTGGTCCGTGATCTGCTTTTTAAGGAAATTAAAAAGCGTATTGGGATTGCCACCTTTACCTACGATATTACCTATTCTCAGAATCAGAAAATTACCGGAATTGTTTTTAAGATAATTTTCAGCGGCCTTTTTATGTTTTACATACGGACTATTCTGCTTCGACTGGTCGTGGATGCTTAACGTGGAAAAATAAATGATTTTTTTTTCTCTGTTTTTTTCGTGAACTGTTTTCAGGAGGGAAATTTCGCGTTCAAATTCTGAGGTTCTCGTTTCCAGGGAATTGGAAACTCCTGATGCAAAAAAGACAATGTCTTCCCTGTCATAAGGTTTTACAGCGTGTGCGATGATACCATTACCGATAATCATTGGCTAAATATTTTCATTAATTGTGTTGTTATATGTGGGAACAGTATTTTCATATTTTATACGGTTTAAAGCCGGTGATTTTTATTTAAGGTAATCAAAGATATGAAAATAGTATTTCATTTTTACCTGCACTATAAAGCGTTGCAGGAGAGAAAGACTTTCCAGATAATTTCTGTAAGACCGGAGACAGTAGTCTTTGTATCCGTTTTGGAGGGAAGGATCCAATCTAAGCCCCAAAACCGTTTCTTTTACAAAGGAATTCCTCTGAAATACTGTAAATAGTTTTTCTCTGGTAATGGGAGATTTTCCGGAGGTGCTGAATTTAGAAAATGTCTGAAAACCAATGTTCTGTTGAGGATGAATGCGGTATTCACCGAGAATGCTTTTTTCTACCCATACGGTATCCTGATCAGCGGCCATAAGCAGAAGCTCATAGTCGTGGATAATCACAGGTTTTATTTTCTTTAAGGGAAGGTGGGCTTTCAAAAAAGTATTTCTGATGACCATGCTCATTCCCGGGAATACATTCCCCTGATATAGAATCCGTTTTATAATATTCCGGGAGTCTTTAAATTCTTCAGGATGAACAGATTCTATGTCCCAATAGGTGGTTTTCTCATCACTACTTACTGTTTCTCCGAAAAGTTTGATATTATGAGTGACAATATTGATCTTGTGATGTGCCTTAAAAAACTGAGTAATGTATTCGTTTTTATGGGAATACCACCGGTCGTCCTGATCACATAGAAAAACAAGATCACCGGTACAGAGACTCATTGCTTTTTCAAAATTTCCTACGTATCCCAGATTCTCCGGGTTCTCATAAACTTTGATGAGGTCGGGATATTTCTGTGCATATCCTTTTACAATGTCTGGTGTACGGTCTGAAGACCGGTCGTCACAGATGATGATTTCAGATACCGGAAGCGTCTGGTTCAGGATACTGTCCAGCTGCTCGGCGATATAATGTTCACCATTATAGGTGCAAAGGGCTACAGATGAGGTCATTTGCGTGTTTTAGAAATCAGTTCTTTTTTTGAAAAAGCCGGTAGTAGTATTTTTTTAAAGCCAGATATCCGGCTACGGCCCGTCCGCCCGTCACTTTATTATATTCATTTCTCTGCTGGATATACTGCCTGGAACGGACTTCTATGATATGATATACCAGCCTGTCATGAAGGTCATCCCCGTAGAGTTTTTTCAGAATAGGAAATATCCTGATTCTTTGCTGAAGAATTTTATACAGATCAGAGGACATACTGTTGTTATGGTCTTCTTTGCGGTAATGGGCCAATGGCTCATCTACAAGAAGAGCATCAGGGTTGTTTTGTGTAATATGAATCCACATCAGCCAGTCTTCACAGCTGGTCAGTGAGGTATCAAACAGAAATCCCTCCAGAAGTTTCCGGGAAACCAGGGCACAATGGATCGGAATACTGAATTTAAGATCCCATCCGAATACAATGCCTTCAAACGTTAAAAAATCTTGTTCTACCCGATTATATCCGGAAAGATGCATTCCGCTTTTGTAAATTGTAAATTGGCTGACTGCCAGGGGATATTCTTTATTTCCGGAAAGGCTTTTTGAAAATTTTTCTTGATGGATCATATCATCGGAATCCAGAAACTGGATGTACTCTCCCGAAGCTTTTTCAAGTCCCGCATTTCTGGCTGAAGATAATCCTCCGTTTTCTTTATAGACATATTGAAAACGGCTGTCTTTTTCAGTCCATTTTTTGGCAACAGCCTCCGTGTGGTCTGTAGAACCGTCATTCACAATGATGCATTCCCAGTTCTGATGCGTCTGATCAAGCACCGACTGCAGGCATTCATCTAAATAGACCGCCTGATTGTAGCAGGGGACAATGACGGATACTTTGGCATTCATTTTAAACAATTTTATTGAACAGTTTATACAATGAGACAGGAAGATTGTTTTTCAGGGCAAGATCAAGTCTTTTGATACGGAACGGATACTGATGATACGCGCTGATGTATTCCGGATCCAGCTTTATCCCTTCAAAATAATATTTCTGGGTAAATCCGTTGATCCGGTTTCGGATCTGGCCTTCTTTATCAAACATCATCTGCATCAGAATGGTCTCCATTTCAATCTTTTCTGCTTTTACTTTGGAGATGTTTTCAGGATGCATACGGTAATAAGCCAACCTTTCCGGGAGGTAAGCAATCAGATATTTCTCACTGATCTTCAGCCAGCGGAAATAATCATCAACAATGAATTTTGTATCATAGCTTCCGGTTTCCCTTAAGGCACTGGTCTTTAACAAAACCGTGAGAGCAGCAATACGGTTTCCTTTTATAAGCTCTTTTCTGAAAACAGGAGGATCTACATTTCCTAAAACGTCATAATCGGCAATATCTTTAATAATGGTGCTGCCGTTGTCTACCGTATAGGTATTGGTGAAAATCATTCCGTATTCATCCCCAAGATTTTCAAGTCTGGAAACACACTTTTCAATGGCTTCCGGGTGAAGGTAATCATCGGCTGCCAGGAGCTTGATGTATTTTCCTTTTGCAAGGGCAATACACTCATTGAGCATTGTTGCCAGACCTGTATTCCTGGTATGGAATTTTTTTTCCGCAGAAAAGCTGTTTTCCTGAAGCCACTGATCAATAACGGTCGCCGAATGATCGGGAGAAGCATCATCTCCCACGATAAGCTGAATGTTTCCGTAGGTCTGATTTTTAATGCTGTCCAGATTTTCCCGGATAAACATAGAATGGTTATAAGAAATAACGACGACTGTTACTAATGGCTGCTCCATAAATTAAAACTCGTTAACTGCTTTAATGATGGCCTGAATTTCTTCCTCTTCCAAAACAGAAGAAATCGGAAGGCTCAGCACTTCTTCATGCATTTTTTCGGTTACAGGGAACGAAAGGTGGTTGTATTCCTTATAGGCTTCCTGCTTATGCGGCGGGATAGGGTAGTGAATAATGGTATGGATTCCCTTTTCTGTTAAATGAGCCTGAAGTTCGTCCCTTTTTTCAGTTCTGATCACGAAAACATGCCATACATGTTCTTTTTCGTCAGCAGGATTTTCAGGAAGAATGATTTTAGGATTATTGATTTCAGCGATGAATCTTTTCGCTACTGCTCTCCGGGTATCGTTCTCGTGACCGATGTATTTCAGTTTCACATCCAGAACGGCTGCCTGAAGTTCATCCAGTCTCGAATTCAATCCTTTGTAAATATTCACATATTTTTCGTTGGAACCATAGTTGGCCAAAGCACGGATTGCTTCATACAATTCCTGATCATTGGTAGTTACAGCTCCAGCATCTCCTAAAGCGCCTAAATTTTTTCCGGGATAGAAGCTGAACCCTGATGCGTCACCCAGATTTCCTGATTTTATGCCGTTCCATTCTGCGCCAATAGCCTGGGCGTTGTCTTCTACAATTTTCAGGTGATGTTTCTGTGCTATATTTTTAAGTTCTTCCGAGAAAACAATTCTTCCCTGAAGGTGAACGATCAGGATTGCTTTTGTTTTGGGAGTGATCTTTTCTTCGATTTTTGAAATATCGATATTGTAAGTACCGGCATCCGGTTCCACAAATACCGGAACAAGTCCGTTATCTGACAAAGCAAGCACTGAAGCGATATAGGTGTTGGCCGGAACAATAACCTCGTCACCGGGTTTCATAATGCCCATTTCCATATAGCCACGGAAGATCAGACGGAGTGCGTCCAGTCCATTGGCCACTCCTACAGCATATTTTGCTCCGATATAAGCTGCTAAATTGGCTTCAAAGTTTTTAAGTTCACTGCCCAGCAAATACCAGCCGCTTCGGAAAACTTCCAGAAGTTTTTTTTCTATTTCTTCCTGATAGTGTAAATTGATCTTCTGAAGATCAAGGAATTTTACCATAGTATTATTTTTTTATCAGTCATAACTTCCTGTTGACCCAACGGGAAATATTCATTTATTATTTTTTCTTAAGCATACCGCTCCCCATGAATAGCCGACTCCAAAACCTACCAGCATAATATTTTTTAATGCTCTTTCAGCCATTGAATTTTTAAAGGCAATTGGGATTGTTGATGATACGGTATTCCCGTAGTCCAGCATATCGATCACGAAATTTTCCTGAGGAATATTGATTCTTTTTCTCAGGAAGTCAAGCATGAATGTATTGGCCTGATGGAAGATAAACGTATCAATATCACTTTTTTCAAAGCCGTTCTTTTCCAGGTTTTCTTTGACAAGGCCGGGAATGGCTTTGGAGGTGAAATCAAAAATTTTAGGACCGTTCATATGAAGATAGTTGTCTTTGTCTTCTTTGTCATCGGTTTTTTGGTTTCTTACCGCTCCGTTTTTAACGATGAGGTTTTTAGCGCCTTCTCCGTCTGTTCCTACTGAGAACTTCAGAATTTCAAAATCTCCATCATCCGAGATCAGGGTTGCTGTGGCCGCATCTCCGAAAAGGCTGATGTTGCCCTTATCGTCTTCATGAATATGTTTTGAATACGTTTCTGCCGTTATTAAAACCACATTTTTCATCATTTTAGCATCCACAAGAGCACTGGCGAGTGATAATCCGTAGATATATCCCGAACATCCCTGGTTGATGTCAATGGCGCCACAGCTGGTGTTCAGACCAGCCTGCGACTGTACGATACAGGCTGTAGCGGGAAGAAAATAATCGGGGCTCTGTGTGCAGACGATCAGATAATCGATTTCGGATTTATCAATGCTGTATTCTTCAACAAGCTTGTTGAGGGCTTTTACTGCAATATCAGAAGTAAATTCATCATTATCGGTGATATTTCTGTTTCTGATCCCTATTTTTTCAAGGATCTTATCACTTTCCCAGTCCGGAAATTTGGCAGAAATCTCCTCGTTGGAAATTACTTTTCCCGGAATATAGGTTGAAATATGTTTTATAAAGGCCATGGTTTGGTATTACTGTTTTTTCTCAACAACAAACGAGTACAGAGCATTGATGTTCCCTAAAGCGGTGATCTGCTCAGGCTCCATATCAACACCGTACTCATCTTCAATCATTACTTTGATCACCATGGCAGTAAGGGAATCCCAATAGCTTTCTTTACTGTATTCTGTTTCCGGTGCTATCGTTACCTCCGTGTTTTCCAGCTGAGACTGAAATTTTTCAATAAATTCGTTAATTGGCATATGTTTAAATTTTAAATTTTTTAAGAATGTCCGGAAGGACTGTGTTAAAACTATCTTTCTTTAACAGGTAATAGTTGTTTTCCTCATCTGTTTTTACCAGTTCAGGCTTGAATAACCTGTGATAACTGTTAACGGAAGTGTTTTGCTTTCTTACTTCAAACTGAAGGGTGTCAAATTTCAATTCGTTCAGTACATAATCCTTTACGGCTATATCTACTTTAATAGAGTTTTTGATGTTGGAATAATCCGGTTTTGAAACCCAGCTTCCTATTTCCGGAAGTCCTGAATCTATTTTATAAACCCTGTAGGTCGCAAAATCTTCATTATTTTCATCATAAGCTATAAAATAGTATTCCTTTTGTTCTTTTTCACGGGCTTTATAGTCTGAGATCCACTGTTTCTGCGCATCTACATCCGGGGAGGTTTTTGAAATAAACCTTGATTTTTTCTCATTATTCCTGATGGATACGATGAATTCAGCATCCTCCGTATCTACAAATCTCAGTTTAATTCCTTTATATTCAATGATCATCTTTTATGATTTTTTACCTATAGTTTCTTTAAAGCTTTCGTAATCTCTGAAATAATCCTCTTCGTCATAGATTTCTGAGGCTAAACACAACAGTACTGCATTATGGGAGAACTGGATGTCCCTCCATACCAGTTTCGGGATGTATAAACCTTTTGTAGGATGATCCAGAATGAATGTTTCCTGATTTCCGTCCTTATCCTCAGTATTAAAGGTAATGATGCCGGAAACGGCAAATATGATCTGCTGAAGTTCTTTATGGGCATGCCCTCCACGCGTTACGTCATGCGGCGTAAAGTAAGTCCAGTAGACCCGCTGTATATCAAAAGGTACATTCTTCTGAGCCTCGGCGATGGTAATATAGCCCAACTGTGATGATCCTATTTTATCAAAAGTGATGATCTGTGGTTTATTGTTCTCCATTAATGTATTTAAATAGTTCTTTAAATTCTTCAAAGTTAATTATAAAATTACTATCAGAGTGAAGTCCGTTGTTTTTATATAGTTGGGTATAAAAATCAACCTCAAATATACGTCCCAGACTGGAAAAGGCACTGAAAGATACTGAATTTTCGGGGGTGAAGCATAAGGCTTTGGGTTGATTTCTGCAGAACAGCATATTGGTCCATGCGGCACCGGAAATTCCGATAATAAACCTGGCGTTTTTAAAATATCCTGCCTGCTGCTCCAGCGATAATTCTTCCAGACAAATCGGTACAAAATCAAAATCTTTCAGATACTCCAAGATCTGATCCTGATTGGCAGCCACCCGATGGGTATTTTTTCGGTACAGGAATATCTTATCAGGGAGTCCGTTTTTTTCCGGCAGATGATTGAGAATTTTATCGGAAAACCTACGCGTTATTTCTGCGTGATAAAAAGTTCCTTCTGCTTTGATCTGCCCGTCGAAACGGTTGAACTGAACATGGTTGAAATCATTGATGTAATATAATTTCTTAACCTGATAGGTCTTTTCCGGACTTAAATACCGAATGGTGAATTGACCTTCCGTTAATATTTTCAGTACTGTTTGCATTCCCGGGGTATCCTGAGCCGTCTCATGCACAAAAATGGTCTGAGTGTATTTCGGGTTCAGCAACAACAGCTTAGGCATTATTTCCACCATATAATGAAACCAGTTCCATGATCCGTTACCGCCGAGGAAAAAGCCTTCATCAAGGTATTCCATTTTTTTCCTGATTACTTTGGCATTTCGGCTGTTGTGGACTTTTACAAAACCTTCGTTAAGCCTTTCTCCCGGAGTTCTGTAGGTAATCAGAGTGTCTTTTACCCAAAATGCAGAAGAACTGATGTCTGTCAGGGCGTTATCAAACCGGTAAACAGAAACTTCCGGGGTCGGATTTTCGGCAGGAATGTTTTCGCTGTGCATCCGCTTTGGAAGGCTGCCTTGAAAGGTTCCCCCATCCTCAATTTTTTCAAGAACATTTTCCTTACAGCTTTCTATATCCCTTATTGTTATGATTTGCGAATAAGGCTTATAGAAATAGTTATAAAGAGTTTTCCTGATAATACTGGAAAGTGAGGCGTTACTTTGTAAATAAGGAGCCAGTTTTCTTATAACCGTTGCCATGTAAAGTTTGTTTTGATGAATCCCGGTTCTACGCCCAGCCATTCTCCTAACTCTTTGCCTTTTTCTGCAATCCTGAATGTAAGGATATCTTCTTCATGAAGGACACTTTCATGAATATTTCTGATGATGTATAAACTCAGCACATATTCGCCTACATTGAAAAAGTCTTTGGGAATATCACATACCAGCTGATTGTTTCCGGGCTGCAGTTTTGCTTTTCCGGCATTGGTCATGGTAAAAAGAATATCGTTATTGAAGTTTTTTACCACATAGGAAATATGGTAATCATTCGCGGTATCCTTGATGGTAATGTCAGTAAGCAGATTGAATTTCTGATCTTCTATGAAATCAGTTTCCTTGGATTGGAGATTTTCATCCACCAGAGCAATGCTTTTCAGTTCAAAAAGATTGTTGTTGAAATCCTTATTATCTCCCAGAATCACGCTGTTGTCAAAAACCTGTTTGTCGCCGTTATAAACGCTCAGGGCTTTCTCTGTAGGGCCGTTATAGATAATGTTTCCGTTGGACATTACAATTCCCTGGTTACATAGAGAGCGAACAGCAGTCATGTTATGGCTTACAAATAAAATGGTTCTTCCCTGATCTTTGGTAACATCCGACATTTTCGCCAGACATTTCTTCTGGAACTCTGCATCTCCTACCGCAAGCACTTCGTCTACAATAAGGATTTCAGATTCAAGATGGGCAGCAACGGCAAAAGCAAGACGCACATACATTCCTGAAGAATATCTTTTAACAGGGGTATCTATATATCTTTCAACCCCCGAGAACTCAACGATTTCATCAAATTTTCTTTTGATCTCCTTCCGGGTCATCCCCAGAATAGCTCCGTTCAGGAAAACATTTTCACGGCCGGTCATTTCAGGGTGGAATCCTGTTCCTACTTCCAGAAGAGAAGCAATTCTTCCCTGTGTGAAAATTCTTCCTGTTGTAGGTTTGGTTACCTTACTCAACACTTTTAAAAGAGTTGATTTTCCGGCCCCGTTTCTTCCGATAATACCTACGGCATCACCCTGCTCAATTTCAAAATTGATGTCCCGAAGAGACCATACATATTCGGATTCTCCTTTGGTAGTCCTGTCATTGGCTTCACCAATTTTCAGATAAGGATCTTCTTTGCCTCTCATTTTATGCCAGAAGCGGTTCAGATCATGAGAAAGAGTTCCTGTACCCACTTGCCCCAGGCGGTATTGTTTTGATATATTTTCTGCTTTTAAAGCCAGCATATTCTTATTGAATTAAAAAAGTTAAAAATAAAAAACAACCGCAGTTATACGGTATCCATAAACGTTTTTTCAACCTTATTGAAAACAACGATTCCTATCATCAGAAGGATGAGAATAATCACTGTACTGGTTGCCAGCATCACCGGAGAAAAATCTCCAACGCCGAGCCATGCATATTTAAAGCATTCAAAAATACCTGTCAGAGGATTATAGTAAGCCAGTTTTCTGAATATTCCTTTAAGTGAAGATACCGGATATATAACGGGAGTAGCATACATATATAAGCTTATTCCAAAGCCAAGAAGCATACTGAGATCCTTGTATTTTGTTGTCAGTGAAGAAAAAATCATTCCTGCACCCAGTGAGAAAAGGGCCATAAGAGCTACCAGGAAAGGAGTGGCAAGAACCCAGATATTAGGATGAGCCTTCCCCTGGCTCCAGTAATAGGCCCATACGGTAAGAAATAAAAGAAACTGTACCCCGAAGCGCATCAGATTAGAGATAACGATTGAAAGCGGAGTAACAAGTCTTGGAAAATAAACTTTCCCGAATATTCCTGAATTTCCTGAAAATGTATAGGAGGTAGCGAGTAACGATCCTGAAAAATAGTTCCAGAGGGTAACTCCTGCCAGGTAAAAAAGAAGAGGTGGAGCTCCGTCTGTAGGAAGCTTCGCTATTCTGCCGAAAATAACAAGATAGACAATGGTCGTTAAAATGGGATTGATAAAAAACCAGATAGGACCCAGAATAGTCTGTTTGAAACTGGAGACAAAATCTCTTTTAACAAACATATACACAAGATCTTTATATCTCCAGACCTCTTTGAGCTTAAGGTCAAATAAAGAATGCTCTGCATCAATTGTTTCTGTCCACTTCTGCTGTGGTTCGTTCATTTGTGTAAATTTTTACAAATTTAACATATTTAATTCTTATCCGGTTTTCAGTCTTGATGAATTATTATTCACATAAAACTGAAAATAACAACTAATATATTACTATTTGTTGTTATGAGCAAAAAACTATTGACTATAAAGCCAATAGTTTGTTAATTTTATAAGAAGTTGTTGCTATTTGTTGACCAGTTGTTTCAGGTATTCTCCATAGCCGCTTTTTCCGTATTTTGCTGCGGTTTCAAGAAGTTTTTCCTCATTGATGAATTTATTCCTGAAGGCAATTTCTTCGATACACCCGATTTTGAAACCCTGTCTTTTTTCAATGACACTTACAAATTCAGACGCGTCGTGAAGAGAGTCAAAAGTTCCTGTATCCAGCCAGGCCGTTCCTCTGTCAAGAACACCTACTTCCAGCTTCCCTTTGTTTAAATATACATTATTAACGTCGGTAATCTCAAGTTCTCCTCTTGGAGACGGCTGGATGTTTTTTGCGATTTCCACCACTTCGTTATCATAAAAATAAAGACCTGGAACAGCATAGTTTGATTTGGGCTTTGAAGGCTTCTCCTCAATAGAGACCGCTTTCAGGCTCTCATCAAATTCTACCACACCATATCTTTCAGGATCTGAAACGTGATAAGCGAAAACTACCCCTCCGTCTGGATTGGTTTTGTTCTTCAGAAGTGTACCCATTTCTGAACCGTAAAAAATATTATCCCCAAGCACCAATGCTGCAGAATCTCCACCAATGAACTGCTCGCCGAGAATGAAAGCCTGAGCGAGTCCGTCCGGGCTGGGCTGTACGATATACTCTATATTGCATCCGATCTGGGATCCGTCGCCTAATAATTTAATAAATCCGGGCTGATCATGTGGAGTGGTAATGATCAGGATGTCTTTTATTCCGGCTAACAATAAAGTTGAAAGCGGGTAATAGATCATGGGTTTGTCATAAACCGGCATTAATTGCTTGCTTACGGCTATCGTAAGAGGGTAGAGTCTGGTTCCGGAACCTCCGGCTAGTATTATTCCTTTCATCTGCTATTTTGTAATGGTCTGAATAAAGATGTCAATATATGATGACATTAGAAAAACGTATTGGGATATTTTAGTTATACTGTTTTTCGTAATATTTTTGATAATCACCGCTGGTTACATTTTCCAGCCATTCTTTATTTTCAAGATACCAGTCGATGGTTTTGCCTAATCCTTCTTCAAAAGTTACGGAAGGTTTCCATCCAAGATCCTTGTTAAGTTTGTTGGCGTCAATAGCGTAGCGCTTATCATGACCTGGTCTGTCCTTTACAAAGGTGATCAGTTTTTCAGAATGCCCTTCAGGCTTTCCTAGCTTAGCGTCCATCTGCTTAATAAGTTCTTTTACAAGATCAATATTCTGCCACTCGTTGAAACCACCAATATTATAGGTTTCTCCTGTTTTGGCTTCGTTGAAGATCTGGTGGATAGCTCTGGCATGATCAATTACGAAAAGCCAGTCTCTTGTATATTTCCCGTCACCGTAAATAGGTAAAGGTCTTTCATTAATGATATTGGAGATACAAAGCGGAATCAGTTTCTCAGGGAAATGATTAGGCCCGTAATTGTTAGAACAATTGGAAACAATGAACGGCATTCCATAGGTGTTTCCGTAGGCTCTTACCAGATGGTCTGAAGCTGCTTTTGAAGCTGAGTACGGAGATTGAGGATCATAAGAAGTGGTTTCTAAAAAGAATCCTGTTTCCCCCAGGCTTCCATATACTTCATCTGTAGAGACGTGGTAAAAAAGATTTTTTCTTTTTTCGTCCGGAAATCTTCCATGGGTATGGTCCGGGTTCAAAGTCCAGAACTCTTTACACAGGTTAAGAAGATTGGCTGTTCCGTTTACGTTGGTATTGATGAAGGCCATAGGGTCTGTGATACTTCTGTCTACATGACTTTCTGCAGCTAAATGAACAACAGCATCAGGGTGGTATTTTTCAAATACTTTTCTGAGTTCCTCGGGTTTGGTGATATCTGCTTTTTCGAAAACGTAGTTAGGTTCATTTTCAATGTCCTTAAGGTTTTCCAGATTTCCGGCGTAGGTAAGTGCATCAAGATTGATGATGGTGCTGTCCGGATTATTTTTTACAAATTCTCTTACGACATGGGAGCCGATAAATCCGGCACCTCCGGTAATGATTATATTTTTCATCTATTTATTTTCTATAGTCTTTCTTCCTATACTTTTATAATAAAACCCGTTTTGTTCCGGGATTTCCAGCGGGTACATATTTCTTCCGTCAAAGATAACTTTATTTTTCATTTTTGTGGCCATGAGCTCAAAGTTCGGATTTTTAAATTCAGGCCATTCTGTAGCGATAAATAAAGCGTCAGCATCTTCTAAAGCATCATACATTCCCTTTGCATATTGGATGCTGTCACCTAACAATTTCTGTACATTATTTTCAGCTACGGCATCATATGCTGCAATTTTCGCGCCTTTTTGTAAAAGAAGAGCAATATTATCTAAAGATGAAGCTTCTCTGATGTCGTCTGTGTTGGCTTTGAAGGCTAATCCCCACATTGCAATTTTTTTACCGTTGATATCGCCTCCGAAATATTTTTCAATTTCTGAGACAAGAATTACTTTCTGTGAAGTATTAACATTTTCCGTAGCTTCCAGAATCTGGAAATTGAAATCTTCCTGTTTTCCGGATTTAATCAGTGCTTTTACATCTTTAGGAAAACAGCTTCCGCCATATCCGATTCCCGGGAATAAAAAACGGTGTCCGATTCTGTCATCGCTTCCCATTCCCAGCCTTACTTTATCTACATCTGCTCCTACTTTTTCACAGTAATTGGCAATCTCGTTCATAAAGGTGATCTTTACGGCAAGAAAAGAATTGGCAGCATATTTGGTGAGTTCCGATGATTTCTCATCCATAAAGATGATGGGGATTCCGGTGTTGGTAAACGGCTGGTAGATTTTAGCCATGATATCCTTGGCCCGTTCGGAACTTGCTCCTACAACCACTCTTGACGGATTCATAGAATCTTCTACAGCAAACCCCTCTCTTAAGAATTCGGGATTGGAAACTACATCAAAAGGAATGTCGGTTTTAGAAGAAATCACTTCACTTACTTTATCCGCAGTTCCTACGGGAACGGTACTTTTATTAACGATCACTTTATATTCAGTCATCATTTCCCCGATATCGTTGGCAACCTTCAATACATAAGAAAGGTCCGCGGAACCATCTTCTCCCGGAGGAGTAGGGAGTGCCAGATAAACAACTTCACTTTTGTCTAAAGCTTCTTTAAGGTGGGTGGTGAAAAACAATCTTTCAGACTGGATGTTCCTCAGGAACATTTCTTCAAGGTTCGGCTCGTAAATGGGAACAATGCCGTTTTTCATGCCCTCTACTTTCTTTTCATCAATATCAACACAGTATACTGAATTGCCGAGTTCTGCCAGGGTGGTTCCTGTAACCAGTCCTACATAGCCCGTTCCTACAATCGTTATATTCAAAATGTATGTTTTTTAAAAATTCTATCACAAAAGTAATAAAAATACCTTCATCTGCTTTCTTAATTTCATGTAATAAAAAAATAGTCTTATTTGCTTGATAATAAGTTCATTTTGTATTTGTAGAAAAAAATACGTATATTTGCACTGGATTTACGGAAAAAAATGGGAAGGCTTCGGAAGAAAGCCTTTTTTCGTACGGGTAAATCAAGATCAATACATATGGAGTTTAGAAAAAGAATTGAAGAATTATTAAATGAATTCCTTGAAACCAGAAAAGATTTATTTCTGATCGATTTAAAGATTTCTGCAGGGGATGATGTTACTGTGATTTTAGATGGAGATAACGGAGTTACTCTGCAGGATTGTCTTGATGCAAGCCGTGCAGTAGAATTCAATATGGATCGTGAAGAACATGATTTCAGCCTTCAGGTGATGTCGGCAGGACTGAGTGAGCCGTTGTCTACACCAAGACAGTTTAAGAAAAATATTGGAAGAGAGATAGAAGTGCTTTTGGCGGATTCTTCCAAAACAGAAGGTGAGCTTGCCAAAGTAGATGATGAAAAGATCACCCTTGTTTTACGCTACCGGAAACCGAAAGATATCGGAAAAGGAAAGGTGGATGTAGAGGAGGAAAAAGAAATTCCTTACTCCGAGATAAAGAAAGCATTAGTAGTAATTAAATTTTAAAAAGAAAAAAAATAGATGGATAATATAGCGTTGATTGAATCCTTTGGTGATTTTAAAGACGAAAAAGGGATCAGTAAGATTGATCTTATGGCAATTATTGAAGATTCACTGAAAACTCTTTTAAGAAAGAGATTTGATTCAGATGATCACTTCGATGTAATTGTGAACCCGGATAAAGGAGATTTTCAGATATTTTTAAATAAAACAATCGTAGAAGACGAAATGTCTGAAGATGATGATCTTGAAATTGAAATCTCTGAAGCAAAGAAAATTGATCCTACCTTTGAAGTAGGTGAAGATTTTACCATGGAGATTCCTGTTGCCCAGCTGGGAAGAAGAAATATTCTTACCCTGAAACAGATTTTGGCAACGAAACTGCAGGAGCATAACAATGCGATGCTTTATGAGCAGTTCAGAGATAAGATCGGGGAGATTGTAGTAGGAGAAATCCACCACATCCGTCACAAACATGTGATCTTACTGGATGATGAAGGAAACGAATTCATTTTGCCGAAAGAAAACCAGATCCCATCCGATTTCTTTAAAAAAGGAGAAAACATCAGAGCTATTGTAGAAACAGTAGATTTTAAAGGGTCTAAGCCACAGATTATTATTTCCAGAACCGCTCCTAAATTCCTGGAGAAATTATTGGAACTGGAAATTCCTGAAATTCAGGACGGAACCATCATGCTTAAAAAAGTAGTGAGAATTCCGGGTGAAAAGGCAAAGATCGCAGTAGATGCTTATGACGACAGAATTGATCCTGTAGGAGCTTGTGTGGGAGTTAAAGGATCCAGAATTCATGGGGTTGTAAGAGAGTTGAGAAATGAAAACATCGATGTTATTCAATGGTCTAAAAATCCTGAAATCTTAGTGAAGAGAGCTTTAGGAAACGTTACCATCAACAAGATCGACATCAACGAGGAACAGAATTATGCATTGGTGTATACTCCGGTTGAAGAGATCTCTAAAGTGATCGGTAAGCAGGGACAGAATATCAGACTGGCTTCTTGGTTGACAGGTTATGAAATTGATGTATACAGAGAGTCCAGCGAGGATGACGATGTTGAATTGAGAGAATTTAATGACGATATCGAGCAGTGGATTTTGGATGAATTTAAGAAAGTAGGTCTTACAACTGCAAAATCAGTATTGGATAAAGATACTGAGAGTCTTTTGAATATGGTTGATCTTGAAGAGGAAACAATTGAAGAGGTAAAACGTATTCTGAGAGAAGAATTTGAAGATTAAGATTTAGAAATAGATCTTTCATAAAACAGTAAAAAAGAAATACTTTAATTTTAAGAATTAAAAAATACGTAATATAATAGATGCCAAAAATTAGATTAAATAAAGCGGTTAAGGAATTCAACATTTCGATGTCCAGATTAGTAGAGTTTTTACAGTCAAAGGGTTTCGAGGTTGAAAGCAATCCTAACGCTCAATTAGAAGAAGCGGCATATTCTGCATTGGAGGCTGAGTTTGCCAAAGACGGTGAACAGCGAAAAGCTTCCCATGAGGTGGTGATTACTAAAGTTCCGGAAGAAAAACTGGAAATTGAAGAAAAGAAAACCCCTGAAGTAATAAGAGCTAAAGCTAATAAACCAGAAACTAAAATTTTAGGTAAGATAGATCTTGATTCTGCAAAGCCTGAAGTGGAAAGTACTCCTGAAGTTCCAGTATCAGCACCAGAACCGGTACCAACACCGGTTGAAGAAAAAAAACAGGAGGTTGAAGCTGAACCTGAAACAAAAGCAGCTCCTGAAAAACAGGAATTTAAAGTTCTGGATAAAATTGATTTGTCTCAAATTGAATCTAGAAACAGACCAGTGAAAAAAGACAAACCAAAAATGGAGGAGAAAAAAGAAGAGGAAAAACCGGCAGAACCAATAAAAGAAACTCCGAAGCAGGCTGAGCCTGTTGCTGAGCCTAAAGCTGCTGAACCTCAAAAAACTGAGGCTGAATCTCAGGAACCTCAGAAAATAGAGACTGTTTACCAGAAATTAGACGGTCCTAAAATTGTCGGTGAAAAAATCGACCTTACTCAGTTTGCACCAAAACCAGGTGCCGGAGCTAAAAAGAAAAGAAAGAGAATTGAAAAACCAGGCGGGCAGAATAATCAGCAGGGCCAGGGGAATAATCAAAACTCCGGAAATAATAACAACCAGGGTGGTCAGGGAAACCGTCCACAGGGTCAGGGCGGAAACCGTCAGGGCCAGGGTGGTGGCCAGGGCAACCGTCCTCAGGGACAAGGCGGCCAGGGTGGAAACCGTTTCGGAAACAACCAGGGTAACCGTCCCGGAGGTCAGGGTCAAGGTGGCGGATTCAAGAAAGGAGGCCAGAATAACAGACCGGGACAGAGAGTAATGCCTGTAGAGCTTACCGATGAACAGGTTAAAAACCAGATCAAAGAAACGCTTGAGAAGCTTACCAATAAAGGAGGTAAGTCTAAATCTGCCAAGCACAGAAAAGATAAGAGAACATTCCGTAGAGAACAGGATGAGCGCCAGCAGGAGCTTGAAGCACAGGACAGAACCCTTAAAGTGACCGAATTTATCACGGTAGGTGAACTGGCAAGCTTAATGAACGTTTCTCCGACAGAAGTGATTTCTGCATGTTTCTCACTGGGGGTAATGGTTACCATGAACCAGAGACTGGAAGCGGATACCTTATTATTGGTAGCTGATGAATTCGGTTATAAAATTGAATTCTCTGATGCTGATCTTGAAGATACCGATGCAGAAGATGAAATCGATACGGAAGAAAGCCTGCTTTCAAGAGCACCGGTAGTTACGGTAATGGGACACGTTGACCACGGTAAAACTTCATTACTGGATTATATCAGAAAAACTAATGTTATTGCAGGGGAATCAGGAGGTATTACCCAGCACATCGGAGCTTATAATGTGAAACTGGAAAACGGTCAGAGAATTACATTCTTAGATACACCGGGTCACGAAGCCTTTACAGCGATGAGAGCAAGAGGGGCACAAATCACCGATATTGCCATTATTGTAATTGCTGCCGATGATGATGTAATGCCTCAGACCAAAGAAGCTATTGCTCACGCTCAGGCTGCTCAGGTGCCCATGATTATTGCCATCAATAAGGTTGATAAGCCTAATGCAAATCCTGACAACATCCGTCAGCAGCTTTCAGGTTTAAATCCTCCGGTTTTAGTGGAAGAATGGGGTGGAAATGTTCAGGCACAGGAAATTTCAGCTAAGTTTGGTAATAATGTAGATGTATTATTGGAGAAAGTTTTATTACAGGCTGAAATGCTTGAATTAAAAGCAAATCCTGACCGTTCTGCAAACGGTGTTGTAATTGAAGCCTCTCTTGATAAAGGTAGAGGTTATGTTGCAACCATGTTGGTACAGACCGGAACTTTAAGAGTTGGTGACTATGTTGTTGCGGGTAAAAACCATGGTAAAGTAAAAGCTTTGCTTGATGAAAGAGGGAAAAATCTGGCCGAAGCCGGTCCTTCAATTCCTGCAACCATCTTAGGTTTAGACGGAGCACCTACAGCAGGGGATAAATTCCGTGTATATGCTGACGA
Organism: Chryseobacterium sp.; assembly: GCA_031277615.1. GTDB lineage: Bacteria > Bacteroidota > Bacteroidia > Flavobacteriales > Weeksellaceae > Chryseobacterium. The sequence continues at coordinate 91,966 of JAITMC010000021.1, forward strand.
AAGTGAAGGTAAAGCGATTGCCAATAAAAGAGAGCAGCTTCAGAGAGAGCTTTCCATCAGAACGAAAAAACATACGACGCTTGAAGAATTGGGAAGACGTATTGCTTTAGGAGAATTCAAGGAATTGAATATTATCCTTAAAGGTGACGTGGATGGTTCCGTAGAGGCACTTTCTGATCAGTTACAAAGATTGTCAACAGAAGAGATCAGCGTGAAAATCCTTCACTCAGGGGTAGGACAGATCACGGAATCGGATATCAACCTGGCAGCAGCATCAGATGCTATTATCATTGGATTCAACGTAAGAGCCGGTGCTAATGCAAAAGAGCTTGCAGACCGTGAAGAAATTGAAATCAGAACTTATTCTGTTATCTACAAAGCAATCGATGAAGTAAAAGAAGCGATGGAGGGAATGCTTTCTCCGGAAATTCAGGAACAGGTGATCGGTAATGTGGAGATCCGTGAAGTATTTAAGATTTCCAAAGTGGGAACTATTGCAGGATGTATGGTTCTTACCGGAAAAGTTACAAGACAGTCTAAAGTACGTTTGCTGAGAGACGGTATTGTGAAATTTGACGGTGAGCTGGAAAGCTTGAAACGTTTCAAAGATGATGTGAAAGAAGTAACGAAGGGCTACGAATGTGGTCTTAACCTGAAAGGGTACAATGATATTGAAACCGGGGATATTCTTGAAGTCTACGAAGAAGTAGCAGTGAAGAAGAAACTGAAGTAATATCTTTCTAAATATATGAAAACCACTTTTTTATAAAAGTGGTTTTTTTTGTAGACTAAAAATAATTTATAATGATTCTAAATAGAATATTTTACATTTAAATTAATTAGTTTAATTTTGATATTATTGGCTTAATATATGAATATTATTCATTTATTATTTTGTTTTATTGTGAATATTATTTTTAATTATGTTAAAATGTTTGTAATTTTTTAAATATAACAACATGTTGTTTGTTGAAAATATTTGCTCATATTAAGATTAATTAACATATTTGTCGTGAATATATTAAAATTTGTTAATATGAATGTTAAATTACGGGTGTTAAGCGTAGGAGCTCTGTTTTTTATAAACGGAATGTACAACGCACAGAAAACAAAAGTTGACACAGCTCAATCAAAAGAAATTGAGGAGGTTGTTGTTCTTGGGTACAACAGGACGTATACAAAGCCAAAAGATGTAAGTGCGAATACGACTGTGAGTGCCGAAGTAATGGAGAACCGTCCGAACGTAAGTTTCCTGAATTCATTACAGGGATCTGCGCCGGGGGTTACCATCGCATCAAATTCAGGATCTCCTGGATCTGCTAAAATTGATTTGGTTATTCGTGGGATCTCTTCACTATCGGCGGACACTGAGCCGTTGGTAATCATCGATGGGGTACCTACCGGAGCTAACCAGTTCAGAAATTTAAATGCCGAAGATATTGAAACAGTATCAGTACTGAGGGATGCTGCGGCTACTTCCATTTACGGAAACAGGGGTGCTAATGGGGTGCTTCTTGTTAAAACCAAAGGCGGAAAGTTTAATTCCAAACTGAAATTGAGTTATTCTACCATGACCGGGGTAAGTATCATGCCTAAGAACAAATACAATATGGCAGATGCTCATCAGTTGCTCAGGATTCAGAAGAATAACGGAGTTTTATTGGGGAATACATTAACGGATGATCAGATTAATAATTATCCGATTAATACAGATTGGGAGAAAACATTCTTCAAGGCGGATGTAACGCAACAGCATAATATCTCAGCTACTTTCGGAGGGGAAAATACCTCAGTTTATTCTTCTATTGGTTATCTGGAGCAGGGAGGGCTTGTTCCGAATACCAAATTCCAAAGATTCACATTCAGAAATAATATTACGGGTAGATCTGAAGATAAAAGGTTTAACTATACTGCTATTATTGGTTTAGGATACTCTAAAAGACGCCAGTTGAATCAGGAGACCAACTCCGGAATCAACGGAAATATTGTACAGAATCCTTTATTGGGATCCTTTATGTCATTACCATATCTTCAGTCCGGGCAATATGGCAGCGGGCAACAGCTATATGATGCAATCGGTAATGCTTCTTCGGCGAACGGAAATTTTGCCTATGTCCTGGAAGATGTATTGAGGGGAGATCAATCTGTATTTGGAAGATTTAATGAAACTTCCATTTTTACAAGTGCTACGACTTCCTATAAATTAACGGACGATATCACGATTAATAACAGAACGGGAGCAGATATCAAAATGGGGAATTCTTTTGCAGGAAGACATCCGAACGGATATTTGTCAATTGTTGTAGCCCGTAATGCTGGTATCGAGTATGGGGGAAGTGAAACCATCGGTAATAGCCGGGAGCTAAACTTTACTACGGTTTCGAGTGTTAACTATAATAAAGTGTTCGGAGATCATACCATTGGCTTAGGGGCTTATATGGAATATAACAAGGTTCATTTCTACAGCAGTGCACAGGTTCAGAATGGACTTGATCCTAAAAACTTTGTTATTGGTACCGGAGTAGGCTATATTCCGTTTGATCCGGATAAGGACATCTATGTGCCTTCAGTTGGAGCCAATAAAATTACGGCAGGAGCATTGTCCTATTTTGCTACGGCAGATTATGACTATGCAGATAAGTATGGTTTCAGTGGAACCTTGAGAAGAGACGGAAATTACAGATTTGCTCCAGGTAACAAATGGGGGACTTTCTGGTCCGTAGGAGGTCGTTGGAATATCGATAAGGAAAACTTTATGGAGGGATCGGTATTCGATATGTTGAAATTGAGAGCTTCTTACGGTACACAGGGGAATGCTAATGTTATAGCAGCAGGAGATGATACAAATCCAATGCTTTTGGCTACAGGAATCAGTAGGGAAGTGAATATCGTTGGAAATGGATATGGAAACACCCCGGGTTACTTTTTGAATAATATTGCTAACCCTACGGTGCAGTGGGAGGAAATTAAGCAGGCTAACATTGGTTTGGACTTTAAATTATTTAAAAAACTGGAAGGGAATGTGGATGTCTACAGAAAGAGTACCGATATGCTGTATTACAACATTCCTTCTTCTGCCATTACCGGGCAGTATAATTTCAGAGGAAATTACGGAGGTCTTAAAAATGAAGGGGTGGAAGTGGTGCTGAGATATAATATTTTGAGTAATAATGACTATAAGCTAACTCTTTTTGCCAATGCGTCATACAACGAAAATAAAATTACAAAACTCTTAATACCGGTATCAACAGGATCTCTTCTGTTGGAAGAAGGAGGGACTATTAATGAATGGAATCTGGTGCCTTATCTGGGCGTAAATCCAAATAATGGTAATGAATTATATCTGGATTCAAATGGAAATGTGTCAGAACAGGCACTTGAAAAGGATCGAAGAAAAACGGGTAAAAACTATTTTCCTAAATATACCGGAGGTTTTGGGCTTAATGCGGAGTATAAAGGTTTCTTCTTAGATGCCCTGTTTTCATTCCAGGCAAAATTCTGGAGATCGGATAATCAGCTGACATGGGCTCTGAATCCTTCCTATATGCGTTCCGGAAATAACGTTTCTGCAGACCTGTTAAATGCCTGGACGCCGGATAATCGTGAGACGGATATTCCCTCTCTGAACGCGCCAATGTCCAGTATCACAGACAGGTTGCTGTATGATGCATCTTATTTAAGATTAAAGAATATAACGTTGGGGTATAATGTGCCTAAAAGATTCTTTAATGAAAAATCTGTAGTTAAGGCAGCCAGAATTTTCCTTCAGGGCGAAAATATAATGACATGGACGAAGTGGAGAGGATATGACCCGGAAGGTTTGGGGACGTTCCCTCTGAGTGTTTATCCTAATCCAAGAACCTTCTCTATTGGAGCTAACTTAGATTTCTAATTTTATTATTAATGAATTTCACTATGAAAAATATTTTTAAAATAGCAATATTGTCGGTAGCGGTCTCTGCAAGTTTTTCTTCTTGTAATGATGCGCTGGATATTATACAGGATGGAGAGCTGAATGCAGAAAATACCTTTGTAAAGACTGAGGATATGAACAAATATCTGAATGGGTCTGTATATGCCGGTTTGGATATAACAAATGAACTTTTTTTATCTGCTCAGATTACGGACGAACTGGGAATGGGGCCTCAGAATACTGAATTGGGGCTGAGTGCTCATCAGTTTTATCTGGATATCACGAATGGTCCTACAGCAGGAATCTGGTTGGGGCATTATGCAACAATCAACAGAGTGAACAGGTTAATGGAAGGAGCGTCCAAAATAGTGCCTGCTTCCGGAGAACAAACACAGTATAACAATATATTGGCTCAGGCCAGGCTGATCAGGGCTTTTTCTTATTTTACGTTATTGTCGTACTTTTCTACGGATATCAAGAATCCTGATGCTTTAGGGGTGATGTTGTTTGATTATGTTCCAGGGCTTACCGCTACTGAACCAAGAGTTAAAAACTCCGCTGTTTTGTCTTTTATTGATGCGGATATTGCGTATGCTGAAACTAATCTTGCTGCCAGTAACGGAGATTATTATAGAATTGGAAAAAATTTCCTGAATGCTTTTAAGGCGAGATATTATCTTTACAGAGGGATGTATCCGCAGGCTAAGATAGCTGCACAGGCGGTGGTGTCTTCTTCAGGATTGGTTCTAACTTCTCCTTTGTCTTCAACAACTCCCGGCGCGGCTCCCGGAAGCCTGGCTCAGGGTAATGACAGGCATAAGGCACTGAATGATTATCTGACCAGAAATCCTTACACGAAAATGCTGAATAATACGAAACAGGGCGAGATTGTTTTCGCTCTAAACAGGCCTCTTGTAGGCGGATGGGGAAATATAGGTAGTCTATTGGCTTCAAATGCTTCTGTTTCAAACGGTTCTATTTTGTATGATATGGGACGAAGAACGTTTAACCTGTTAAATGATGTAAATGGGGATATCAGGCGCTTTGCTTACATTGATCCTACTTCTACTATCAATACGAATTATGCTACCATTACTAATTATAGAACGGCGGATGTTCTGATCATTGATAAGTATCCGGGAAGACCTAAGCTGTTACCGGATCCAACGGATGCAGATCCGTATAAAGAAAAATTAGCGGCTTCAGCTCCGTTAAGGAATGATCTTCCTATATTCAGATTGGCAGAAATGTATTTTATTCTGGCTGAATGTGCTGTGGAGGAAGGGAATCTTCCGGCAGCGGCAGGTTACATCAAGAATGTAAGGGATGCCAGAAACTATGTAGGACCGGTTACTTTGCCAACTTATGGAAGTAAGCAGGATGCGTATAAGGATATTCTTTTGGAAAGAAGAAAGGATTTGTATTTTGAAGGTCACAGATATCAGGATCTTAAAAGACTGGGAGCTATCGCAGGTGTAGCCATCGACAGAGATCCTACTGATGATGTGAAAACCATTCCGGTTACCATCCCGATTGATGATTATCGTATGAGATCACTGCCTATTCCCAGAGCTGAAATGCAGGGGAATCCTTCTATGCAGCAAAATCCTGGTTATTAATTTTTTAAAAAATTAGAAATGAAAACAATTAAATATTTATCTATATTGCTCCTTTCTTTTGTAGTGGCTTCTTGTGAAAATGAAGAAATTCATTACGATGGAGATCCTTATCTTAGTTTCATAACGGGCAGTTCTCAGGAGCTGGTAGATCAGGGAAGTGGTTCGAAAGTGGTGGAAGTTCAGTATGGTACTATTGCCAAAGTGGATAACGCTGAAGTGAAACTTGTTGTTGATGAGACATCACAGCTGAAAGAAGGGGTGGATTTTGAATTTATGGGGCCAAGTAATCCTTCCGGTAATTTTGATGGGAAGGTAGCGATTAAATTATTGGAGTCCGGAGCCAGTCCGGTGGGTAAAAACGCCGTTTTCAGATTGAGTTCCCCTACCATTAAAAATGGTGTATTTAATCAGGTGCATACCATGACTGTAGCGCTGAAATGTCCTGTTTCGTATTTCCTGAGTGGTAGCTTTAAAGCGACAATGCCGTTCTTCAGCGGGGCGACATATGATGTGGAAATTACAGAAGGCCCGGAGCCGAATACTTTATTGCTGAAAGACTATTATGCGAACGGGCATGATATCAAGCTGAAATATAATCCTTCAACAGGGGCTATTACAATAGATACTCAGCAGACAGGCTATATACATTCTACCTATGGAATGGTGAGTATAAGACAGGTTACATCAACTCCTTCTACCATCAATTTCTGTACAAGAAAAATTGTATTAAGCTATCAGCCTTTTGTATCCGCAGGTAACTTTGCTGCTGTAGTGGATAATATTGTAGGAAACTAAAAAAAAATAATTATTAATTTGAAATAACAATATGAAAAAGATAAATGTTTTATTGCTATTGTGTGTAGGTGGGTTTTATTTTTCGCAAAGTGTGGTTTTACATGACCTTAATCATAGCCGGCTGATGTCGCAGGTTGTGAATAAAATTGGGGTAGGAGAGCTGGCTGATGATGAGTATGAAGGATCACCATTTTTAGAAAAACAGTTTTTGCCATCCGCTATCAAAGGCGAAAATGGAGTTTATCTTTTAAGGTATAACATCTATAATGATGAAATTATCCTGAAAAAAGACGACCAATATTTTAAGATCCCGAAAGATGGTGTGGAATATTTCAATATAGATAATAACAGATATATTCTGAGATTGATTAACGGAGCTTATTATATTCAGTCTTCCGCAGAAAAAGGAAATTATGTAATTGTAAGAAAGGAAACGGTGAAGTTTACACCGGCAAAAGCTGCCGGAAATGCCTATGAGCAAAGCAGGCCTGCGAAATTTTCTGCCAATAAGCCTGATTACTTTTTATATAATACGGAAAAGAAAAATATCACTCCTCTGGAAAAAGAGGAGCTTAAAAAACTTTTCCCTGATAAAGCTGCAGAGTTAGATCAGATTTTTAAAAAGAATAAATTTAAGAATACCGGGGATTTCAATGTTTTGCTAAACATGATTTCCGGTTAAATTAACAGATCATAATATTTTTTTTATCTCCATTCTAGTAATGGAGATTTTTTTTTATTTCACAATAAGGATGCTGATTTAAAATGCATTATTGTTAATTTTAACTAAAATAATAGATTTTAATTTAATTTATTAATTTAATTATTTTGTTTTTAATGTATTGATAATGTGAATGTTGTTTTTGATTTGTTTTATTTTTTAAATTAAAATAAAAATATTAATAAGGCTGTATTATTATTATTTAATTATTTTCATGTTTTCGTTATTGAATTCAATTTTATTTACCATATATATAGTATAAAGTACCGCGAAAATACATATATAGTTAAAAAACTTGCATAAGTTAATATTTATTAACATATTTGCGAATTAAAAATATTAAAATTTGTTAATATGAATGTTAAACTACGTGTATTAAGTGCGGGGGCATTGTTCTTCATAGGACAGGTTGCTTATGCACAAACGACGAAAAAGGACACAGCTACTACGCAGATTGACGAGGTAGTAATGGTTGGATTCGGACAGAAAAAAGCGGTTACAGAAATTACAGGTTCTACCTCTACTATGAAGGCAAAGGCTATCGAAGATATTCCTGTTGCATCAGTAGATAAAATGTT
>JAITMC010000033.1 GCA_031277615.1 Chryseobacterium sp.
ATAGCCATTAATTTCACCGATACCTCTAAGAATAAACTTAATTGGAAACTTAATTTTGGAAGTAATATGATTACTACAAGCTGTCAGTATTATAATACAGGTATTCCAGAGGCTCTTCCGAAAGAAATTATCCTGACAAAACAATAGTCAAAGGTTGTATTTTATGTTTATATCTTTAAAATATAGGAGATTCTTGCCAGCTTGTTTTTAATCACAAATTATGAAAATGAAAAATAATCAATACTTTATTAAATTTCTCTTCTCAGCCTTTCGCAGTATAGAGCAATTATAATTTGATCATATATTTTAAACAAAAAAGCGTTCAAAATTCAATTTGAACGCTTTTGTTTTATTTAAATCGCTTTAGATTCTTTCAATATCAGCACCGATGGCTTTCAGTCTTCCGTCGATGTTTTCGTAGCCTCTGTCGATCTGCTCGATGTTGTGGATAATAGATTTTCCTTCGGCAGAAAGGGCTGCAATCAGAAGAGCATTTCCGGCTCTGATGTCCGGGGAAACCATGGTTGTTCCTCTCAGCGGAGTTTCCTGGTTCAATCCGATTACGGTAGCCCTGTGCGGATCACATAAAATGATCTGGGCTCCCATATCGATCAATTTATCTACAAAGAATAATCTTGATTCAAACATTTTCTGATGAACCAAAAGACTTCCTTTGGCCTGGGTAGCCACAACAAGGATAATGGATAAAAGATCAGGAGTAAATCCCGGCCATGGAGCATCGGAAATCGTAAGGATCGATCCGTCTATGAATTTCTGAATCTTATAGTTTCCCTGAGCCGGAATATAAATATCATCATTGCTCTGCTCAAGCTGAATGCCCAGTTTTCTGAAAGTATTCGGGATCACGCCCAGTTGATTCCAGTTTACATTTTTAATGGTAATCTCAGATTTCGTCATGGCAGCAAGGCCAATCCATGAACCGATCTCCACCATATCAGGAAGCATAGTATGTTCCGTACCGCGAAGATGCTCCACTCCTTCAATGGTAAGAAGGTTGGAACCGATTCCTGAAATATTCGCCCCCATCCTGTTCAGCATTTTACACAGCTGCTGAAGATAAGGCTCACAGGCAGCATTGTAAATTCTGGTTTTTCCTTTCGCAAGGGCTGCAGCCATCACAATATTGGCTGTTCCCGTTACCGAAGCTTCCTCCAGCAGAATAAATTTACCTCTTAATTCTTTTGCTTTTAAAGAGTAGAAATATTCATCCTCATCATAGTTGAATTCAGCCCCCAACTCTACCAATCCCTGGAAATGGGTATCCAGTCTTCTTCTTCCGATCTTGTCCCCTCCCGGAGTCGGCATATAGGCTTCCCCGTAACGGGCCAGCATCGGTCCCATCAGCATGATAGATCCTCTCAGCTTTGCTCCGTCTTTTTTGAATTCGCTGGATTTTATATAATCAAAATTAACCTGATCGGCTTTAAAAGTATAATCTCCCTGACCGTTCTTAGTGACTTTCACTCCGAAATCTCCAAGGATCTCAATCAGCCGGTTCACATCATGAATATCCGGGATATTCTTGATTCTTACTTCCTCATCCGTTAGCAGAACTGCACATAAAATCTGTAGGGCCTCATTTTTAGCCCCTTGTGGAGTTATTTCTCCCTGCAATCTTTTTCCTCCTCGTATCTGAAATGTTCCACTCATTACTTTCTGTTTTTATGGTTGTTATTGTTATGCCTTCTTTTGTTGGTCTGATTTTGATTTTTGTTGTTATTGTTGTTATTGCTGTTCTTATTATTACGGCCGCTGTTGCTCGTGTAATAGATCTTGCTTTTTTCAAGAGATTCTATTCCCGTAAGGTCAAGCCTGTTTTCAGAAAGCTCTTTCAGGTGACGGAAAATCACATCATCCGTTACGTGTTCCTTATTATATACATTATAAGACTTCTTCATATTGTTGGCGATCACTTCAATCAGAGCTTCTTTTTCGTCTCCAGTTTCCAGTTCGATCGCTTTTTCAATCAGCTGAAGAATACTTTTTCCGTAGAATTTGAATTCCCCCTGAAGTTTCGGGTATTCCATTCTCTTAGGTTTTTCGGCAAGCTGTTCCGGGGTAGGAAAAGGATAAGGCGATTCTACATCCAGATCATAATCTGCCAAGATAAAAAGATGATCCCAAAGTTTATGTTTATAATTTTCTTCGTCACGGAGTTGAGGGTTTCTCTGACCCATAAAATCAATAATGGCCATTGCCATCTCACTCCTTTCCTCTTTGGTAGGGAGTTCTTTGCAGCGTTCAACCAACTGTTGTATAATTCTGCCATATTCCGGCATATGAAGCTGGGTTTTTTGGGTATTGTATTCCATAGTATGCAAATATATGGATTAATAGAAAAATTGTTTTGAAAATCTTAAAAGTTTATGATTTTTTAATGAAAATTCTATGCCGTCTTTTTTCCTAAGAAATTGAAAATATTTCACATTTAAAAGAATTTGTTTAATAAAGTTGTACATTAGTTAATAGATTAATAATTAACATGGCTATGAAAAAAACACATTTCTTCTTTCCCATATTGACTTTAGCCTTCATCAGCTCCTGTCAGAGCATGGATGAACCGGTCAATGAAGATCTCCGTAAAACGGAAGTACATCATAAAACCGTAGATGTTACCCATCATGACGGAAAACCATTCAGCACAGGAAGCAGTTCCGTATCCGGAAAATTCATCTCCGGTCCCGGTGGCAGTGTCCTGATGCAGGGTTTTTACTGGGATGTTCCTGCCGGTGGCACCTGGTGGAATACCGTTAAAGATAAACTCACGGACTGGTCCAATGCCGGCATCGGTGCTGTCTGGCTTCCTCCTGCCTCCAAAGCGCAGAATGGCGCCTATTCTATGGGATATGATCCTACGGATTACTACGACTTCGGAAATTTTAATCAGAATGGCAGTACCGAGACCCGTTTCGGATCCAGAACCGAACTGGAAGCACTCATCACCAAAGCCCATGCTGAAAATATGCAGGTGTATGCAGATATTGTGATCAACCATAACAGCGGCGGGCAGTCGGAGGCCAATCCGTTTACCGGAACCAATACCTGGACCGATTTTTCAGGAATTGCCTCCGGAAAATTCAAAAGAAGTTACAATGATTTCTATAAAAACTCCTTCGGTAATAATGATGAAGGTGCTTTCGGAGGTTTTCCCGATCTGTGTCATGCCAATCCATATGTACAGGACTGGTTGTGGGGAAGAGATGAATCCGTGGGAAAATATTATAAGAATGTCATGAAATTCGACGGATGGAGGTTTGATTATGTAAAAGGTTTCGGTCCGTGGGTCGTAAATACCTGGAATACCAATGTAGGCGGTTTTTCTGTAGGTGAGCTTTGGGATTCCAATGTCAACACTTTAGAATGGTGGGCCAATAATGCCAACAGTTCCGTATTTGATTTCGCTGCCTATTATAAAATGGATGAAGCTTTTGATAACGGAAACCTGAATATCCTGAACGATGATATGATGTGGAAAAGAAACCCCTATAAGGCTGTTACGTTTGTAGCCAATCACGATACCGACATTATTTACAACAAAATGCCCGCTTATGCGTATATCCTTACCCATGAAGGCTACCCAACCATTTTCTACAGGGATTATGAAGAATGGCTGAATAAAGAAAGACTGAACAACCTGATCTGGATCCACAACAATAAAGCCACCGGAACCACTTCCATCCTGTATACTGATAACGATGAATATATCGCAAGACGAAACGGTTACAACGGAAATCCCGGACTGGTAGTATATATCAACACTTCCTCCAGCTGGCAGGAAAGATGGGTACAGACCAACTGGAGCAGCCAGCAGATCAAAGATTTCACCGGTCATTCAGGCTGGTACCCGACCACACAAGGGGATCAATGGGTGAAAATCCAATGTCCGCCCAACAGCTATTCGGTGTGGTCGCTTAATCAATAGCAACTTATAGGAATATAAAAAAAGAAAAGCCAGCTGGACGTCTGGCTTTTCTCATGGATAGATGATTCAGGTTACTTAATAATAAGCTTCTGAGTGGTTATTTCGTTTTTAATTTTCAGTTTTAAAATATAGGTACCTGCAGGAAGGTGCGAAACGTTGACGGTCTGGTCATGGTTCAGAACGACATTCAGTTTTCGACCTTCCATTGAATAAAGCTCTATTTCAGAGACTTTTTCTCCTTTAATATATATTTTTTCAGATGCCGGATTAGGATAAATCGCAGCTTTTGCCGTTGTTTTTATCTCTCCGGTGCCCAGCGTTCCCTGAACAGAAGGATCGGAGTACGCTTTGGAAGCATCAATAGATCTTACACTCCAGTACACATTCTGAACGGAAGGATCAAGCTCCAGGAACCATGAAGGAGTGGTCACCACATATTTCGCAATATTTCCCAGTCCCGGTGCTGTTCCTACTTTGAGCTCATATCTTAATGCATTCACAGGGGTTTTATCATCTGTGGCTCCATTCCATGAAAAATCAAAGCGGTTTCCGTTTTTGGTAAGATTAAGGTTTGCAGGAGGTGCAGGTTTCTGGTTCACTTCCGAAGAAGTGTTTCTGAAAATTTTAGTAAGTGAAGGAAGGCCTGAATCTGCCCAATCAAATCCGGCCAATAAAAGATCCAGACGGTTGTCATTGTCAAAGTCAAGTAAATGTACAAAACCCGGACCTCCTAAATAATGCAAACCTGTAGGTATATTTTCAATAAATTCCTGAGTGGAGGGATTAAATATAAAAGACTTCACCACTGCATTGTTATCTTCATCATTTCCTGAAATAATAAAATCATAATAGCCGTCATTATCCAGGTCGCCTACGCTCATAGATCTATCCGAGATCTCCGGCGAACTGATCTCCCTGGCCGTAAAGTGCCCGGTTCCATCATTCATCAGAACCGCGAAATAAGGTGTTCCGTTCTCATCGGCCCCGGAAACCACGATATCCTGATAACCGTCTGCATTGAAATCTGCAACATCCAGTTTGCCACTGGACAGAGCCGTAAAATCCTGTGAAAGTTCCAGCGTTCCGCCTTCATTTAAGTGGATCTGAAATAAAGCATCTCCTCCCGTATTGGTTCCCAGAATAACAAGATCCAGAAGATGATCATTATTCAGGTCCACCATTTTAAAGCTTCCGTTCTGTGTGCCTTCCATCCAGCCTCTGGTGGTTTCAAAATCATTTCCCGTATTCTGATAATAATCCAGATTATTCACAAATCCGGTTCCTTCCACATATTGCGTCCCATTGATCATATAATCTGTTTTTCCGTCGTGATTAAAATCAAACGTTTCCATAGAGCCATAGATTTTCCCGGGAAATTCAGCTTCTTTTACCAATCCGTTTCCGGTATTTTTAAACCGGTAATGTTTGTAGTTCACCACATCCATATAGCTCAGGCCGGTAGAAATTACATCCAGCAGCCCGTCATTATCAAAATCAATAAATTTAATATCTCCAAGGTGGGTTCCGTCCACTCCTACATTCGCATAAGGCACCAGTGAAGTCCCGTTATTCCTGTATATTTCATTATACGAAACATCAGCCTGCCCGTCGCCATCCACATCCACGGCTCCATTGATCACCACATCCTGCTTACCATCGTTATCCATATCCGCCACATCTGCCGAACCATAATAGAAATTATTCATACCTGTCTGAATTTCAACATAGTTCTGTGCCATGATCCCAACCGGAAGCATCGATAAAAGAATACAAATCCTCTTCATATTATTTTTATTTAGATTAATTAAAAACAAAGATAAAACATTTAAAACGGCTTCACTGAGAATACTAATATGAAATATATCAGCCAGATTGGGCTGTCTATCTCGGAAATTCGGATATTTTAAAAAATTCAATATTACTAATCAGCCAGTTATTTACTAAATATTTTCCAAAAGATTTGTCTATCTAAAAAATTCTTCGTTATTTTGCACTCTCAAATATTATACAAATAAGAACATCGAGATATGTCAAGAATTTGCCAAATAACAGGAAAGCGTGCAATGGTTGGTAACAACGTTTCTCACGCTAATAACAAAACGAAGCGTCGTTTTGAAATTAACTTATTAGAGAAGAAGTTTTACCTTCCGGAGCAGGATAAGCACGTAACACTGAAAGTATCAGCTCATGGATTGAGAGTGATTAACAAGATTGGAATCGAAGAGGCTTTAGAAAGAGCTGTAAGAAACGGATTGATTAAAAAGTAATTGAATCATGGCAAAAAAAGGAAATAGAGTTCAAGTAATCCTTGAATGTACAGAGCACAAAGAAAGCGGTATGGCAGGAATGTCCAGATACATTTCTACTAAAAACAAAAAGAACACTACAGAGAGATTGGAACTTAAAAAGTACAATCCTGTTCTTAAGAAATATACTGTTCACAAAGAAATCAAGTAATTTATAAATATAATTTACCATGGCAAAGAAAGTAGTAGCAACCCTACAGAGCGGTCAGTCTAAAAAAATGACCAAAGTGGTGAAAATGGTTAAGTCTTCTAAGTCAGGAGCTTACGTTTTCGAAGAAAAAGTAATGAATGCAGACGAGGTGGACGGTTATTTGAAAAAATAATCTACGCTTTATTTACAATATAAAAAAACTACTCAGCTTTTGGGTAGTTTTTTTGTTATCTTTGTGATACAGAGAGATAACACGGATCAGGTGCAGCCGGGATCAGATCATCAGATTGAAAATATTTTTCTCACAAGAACAGACAAAGTATAAAAAGATTACTGTAAACAAAGGCGTCAACTGATACAAGGACCTTGTATTTCAAAAATAAGCGAATCGCCGTTGTTTATCTTAAAAGTTCCATAATTATTTATCTTTGTTTTTCCTTGTGGTTCAATTTAAAATTTAAGTCTGATAAGGTTTGCCTCCTGATCAATAACACAACATCTTATATTATAAAATTCTATGAGTTGGTTTAAAAATATATTCAAGAAAGAAGAAAAAGAAACCCTTGATAAAGGATTGGAAAAATCCAGCCAGGGCTTCTTTGAAAAAATGACGAAAGCCGTAGTCGGTAAAAGCAAAGTAGACGATGAAGTGCTGGATGACCTGGAAGAGGTTCTGATAGCATCCGACGTAGGCGCCTCAACCACCATTAAGATCATAGAACGAATTGAAGAGCGTGTGGCCCGCGACAAATACGTTGGGGTAAACGAATTAGATAAGATCCTCCGCGATGAGATCTCCGGACTTCTGCTTGAAAATCCTCATGCCGGAACCGGAAATATCGATACCTCCAAAAAGCCTTATGTAATCATGGTTGTAGGAGTAAATGGAGTAGGAAAAACCACCACAATCGGTAAACTTGCCCACCAGTTTAAATCTGAAGGAAAAAAGGTTGTTCTGGGTGCGGCAGATACGTTCAGGGCTGCGGCTGTTGATCAGCTCACCATCTGGAGCGAAAGAGTCGGTGTCCCTATCGTAAAACAGAATATGGGTTCCGATCCCGCTTCCGTAGCTTTTGACACGGTACAGAGCGCTGTTGCACAGGATGCAGACGTTGTAATTATTGATACCGCAGGAAGGCTTCATAATAAGATCAATCTGATGAACGAGCTTTCCAAAATCAAAAGAGTAATGCAGAAGGTTATTCCTGATGCTCCCCATGAGATTTTACTGGTTCTTGACGGTTCTACAGGACAGAATGCTTTTGAACAGGCAAAACAGTTTACAGCAGCGACCGAAGTGAATGCTTTGGCCGTTACCAAACTGGACGGTACTGCCAAAGGAGGAGTTGTCATAGGAATATCAGACCAGTTCCAGATTCCGGTAAAATATATTGGCGTGGGTGAGAAAATGCAGGACCTTCAACTTTTCAATGGTACGGAATTTGTTGACTCATTTTTCAAGAAAAGATGATTTTAATCATGTTTTCCCTTAACTTAGCAAAACTGATCAATTAAATATTAACAATTAAAAAATTTGCAACTATGGGAATTTTAACATGGATCTTATTCGGTCTTATTGCAGGCGCAATCGCTAAAATGATCATGCCCGGCACTCAGGGAGGCGGATGGCTGATCACTATTATTTTAGGAATTTTAGGCGCATTCATCGGGGGTGCGATAGGCGTATATGTTTTACATTGGGGAGACGTTGATTCGTTCTGGAATCCAAGAAGCTGGATTCTGGCTATCGGAGGCGCTTTGATCATTCTCTGGATATACGGAATGGCAACCAAGAAAAGCTGACCCTATTCAATAAAAAATAAAATCCCGGATCTGAATTTCAGGTCCGGGATTTCTTGTACAATATAATTTAGTTTAGTTGATTTTGATCTGATAAGGCATTTCCATTTTCACCTCCGACTGCAATTTCCTGTCGGTAATCTGCTGAAGGATCTCATAGTTGGACTTTCCTATTTTATTTTTAATGATTCTTGCCGAAACATCTTCTTCATTCATATCTTTGAAGATCTGCTCAAACGGTGACATCTTTTTAGGATAAGAAGCAATGTTGTAAGACTTCAGTCCTGCTTTCTGTGCTGCAAATTTCACTGCATCATTCAGGCTTCCCAGCTCATCTACAAGACCGATCTGCTTAGCGCGGGTTCCGCTCCATACTCTTCCCCCTCCTACACTGTCAATCTGCTCGAAAGTCTGTTTCCTGTTCTGGGTCACAAAATGAACGAATCTCTTATAAGTTCCCTCTACACTTCTTGTAATAAGGTTTACTCCGTAAGGGGAAACCCCGTTCAATGCCGAATAATACTGTGAATTGGCATTGGTAGCCACAATATCTGAGCGGATTCCGTTTTTATTGGCAATATCCTTATAATAAGGAATCACTCCAAAAACTCCGATAGAACCTGTTAGGGTATTCGGCTCCGAATAAATCTTATCTGCCGCCATGGCGATATAATAACCTCCCGATGCTGCATAGTCTCCGAAAGAAACCACCAGCGGCTTTTTCTTCTTCAGCTGCTGAAGTTCAAACAGGATCTCATCTGATGCATTGGCACTTCCTCCCGGTGAATTAATCCTGAAAACAACAGCCTTTACCTTATCATCATTCTGAAGGTCTTTGATGTATTTAACATATTTATCGGAATAGATTTCATTGTACCCGTCTCCGTTATTGATTCCTCCTGAAGCATACAGTACGGCGATTTTCTCTCCTGATTTATCCTGATCAGCATAAGAACTGATGTAGTTGGCTACAGAAATTTTGTTCAGCTTTTCCTTTTCTTTAAGGCTTAGCTTGGATTTGATCATATCATCATATTCCGTTTTCTGGATCAGCTTGTCAGCAAGCTTATATTTTAATCCCAATTCAGGAATCATCCCGTATAAGCTGTCAACAACCATTCTGAACTGAGCTGTATCAATTTTCCTTGAAACAGCGATCTTATTGGAAGTATTGCTCCAGATATCATTTAAAAGCGTACTCAGCTGCTCCTTATTTTCAGGAGAAATATCATTTCTTAAGAAAGGCTCAACCGCAGATTTGAATTTCCCGTGACGGATCACTTCAACCCCGATTCCGTATTTTTCTGCAAAATCTTTAAAGAACGTTACTTCAGTAGCCAGACCTTTTAATTCAATCATTCCTGACGGGTTAAGGTAATACTGGTCTGCAACGGATCCCAGATAATAAGAAGACTGGGAAACGGCATTTCCGTAAGCGTATACAAATTTTCCGCTTTTCTTAAAGTCTTCAATAGCGCTGCGGATATCATCAAGCTGGGTAATTCCAGCATTCAGATAATCTGCCTCTATACTGATTCCTTTAATATTATCATCGGTCTTGGCTTTGTTGATCGCTTCAAGAACATCATACAGCAAAATACTTTTATTTTTATCCCCGATATTGAACAACCCCATATTTTCTTCAGTAGGACTGTCTATAATATTCGTCTTCAGATTAATGGTAAGAACCGAATTCTTCTTCACCACTACCGATTTCTCACTACCCATAGAACTGAACACAAGCATCATAATGAAAAAGACGAAAAACACAGCACATAATAGGACAATTGCCACTATATTTGCGAGGACATTTTTAAAGAAACTTCTCATAAATCAATCAATTTTTCCTATATGTCGCAACATAAAGTAGTTTTGTTACTAGGAAGTAACCTTGGAGACGTAAAAAAAAATTTAGAGCTCGCCCTGCAGAAAATAAAAGAAGGAGGCAATGAAATATCACAACTGAGCGAATTTCTCACATCCGAACCCGTTGAATTTGTCAGTTCCAATATTTTTTGTAATATTGCATCAATAATATTCACGCGTCTTTCGCCTGTTCAACTGCTTGATTTTGTAAAGAATATTGAAGTTGAAATGGGAAGAATTAATGATTCAAAATCCACTGGAGGCTATAGCGACAGAATAATAGATATTGACATCATTAAATATAATGAATTGAATTTCAGATCAGAAAGATTGGAAATTCCCCACAAAAAACATCTTTTTGAAAGGGATTTTTCTAAAATATTATTGAAAGATTTTATCTAAATAAAACATAAAACATACAGTATGAAATTAGGTTTATTATTATTGGCCACACTTCCTATCGCAGCTTTTGCTCAGGAAGGTACTACAGTAAACTCGTCTACCGAGTATCCTAATACTTTTTCCTCAGGTTCCGCTAATGTAAAACCATTTGACAATAAGTCCAGACGTTTCAACGACTGGTCTGTTTCAGTGGGTGGAGGTGCCGCATTTATGGTTCATTCCGACCTTAAATCTTTTTATGATAAAAAGACAAACTGGGGTTATAATGCTTACGTAAGTGTGGACAAACAAATCACCCATGTGTTTGGAGTAAGCCTTATCTATCAGAGAGGTGAAACCAAGCAGAAAGCCATGTTGGATGGTGCGGCAGGTCTTGCAGCAGGTGTAGGTACTGCTACTACAAAGTATGATCAGGTAGCTTTATTAGGAGATGTGAATCTTTCTAATCTATTAAGAAGAGTAGACAACCACTCTCCTTACAGATGGGCTTTCCACGGATATGCCGGACTTGGATTCCAGGGATACAAGACCTCTTTGCATGACAACGACGAGTTAAGATGGAGCAACACTCCTAAAAGAACTCCGTTATTCATCAAACAGGACTTCGACATCAATTCACTTTTCTATCAGTTCGGTTTAGGACTGAAGTATAAAGTTTCCAAGCTTATTGATATTGAAGCCCGAACGATGTACATCGTAAGTGGAGATGACGAATTTGACGGTGGCGGATGGGCCGGCCCTAACGACTACGATCCTTCCAAACCGGGTGCCAAGTATAATATGATCAGCGATTCAAGATCAGACAATGCCTGGACGGTAACTTTGGGAGCTTCTTTCAAAATAGGAAAACAATCTTCCCATTTAGCATGGCATGACCCGCTTCAGGAAGCTTACTACAGAACCAGCGTTTTAGAGAATGCGAAAACGGATTTTGTAGTTTGTGAAAAAGGCGACGCAGATAACGACGGCGTATGTGATGATTGGGACAGAGAACTGAATACTCCTGCTGGAGCAAGAGTAGACGGTGCCGGTGTAGCCCTTGATATGGATCTTGACGGTGTGATAGATCTGTACGATAAATGTGTGACGGTTCCGGGACCAGCCGATAATAACGGTTGTCCAAAGTAACCCACCATTATTAACAAAAAGAAATCATTTAATTAACTAAATAAAAAATACACTATGAAATTAAGTTTAGCAGTTGTAGCATTAGCACTGGCAATCCCTACCGCCAGTTATGCACAAGACTCAACAGCAGTTTCAACCGGACAATACCCTAACACGTTTTCTTCCGGGTCTGCTAACGTTTCCCCATTTACCAACCAGTCCAAAAGATTCAATGATTGGTCTATTTCAGCTGGTGCCGGGGTACCATTAATCCAATCAGCAGATTTAACGTCTATCAAAAACGGTAACGGTAAAAATCTTTTTGGATACTCTGCTTACATAAGTATTGATAAAGCGATTACACATGCTTTCGGTTTAAAATTACAATATGACAGAGGAGAAACAAGACAGGGATGGTTCAATACAAAAGATGCTGCCCCGGATGCTACGGCTGTAGGAGCTAGAACTCAGTATGATGCGATCTCTTTATTAGGAGATATCAACTTCTCAAACCTGTTAAGAAGAGTGGATAACCATTCTCCTTTCAGATGGGCTTTACACGGATACGCAGGTATCGGTACTATTGCGTACAGAGCTTATCAGAAAGACATCAAAGGACAGAGACTGGCAACAGAGGTTAAACCTTTCAAATTAGGTTCTATGTTTATGCAGGCCGGTGCCGGTTTAAAATTCAAAGTTAACAGAAGAATTGATATCGAAGGTAGAGTAATGTACGTCGTAACCGGAGATGATGAATTCGATGGTGGAGGAGACAAATACAGCGCGATCAACAGACGTGAAGAGCAGGTATCTGACAACTTCTTCAATGCTACTTTAGGACTTTCTTTAAAGTTAGGAAAACACGAGTCTCACGTAATGTGGCATGATCCGCTTCAGGAGATCTATTACAAACTGGATGTTCTGGCTAACAGAGATCAGGATATTGAAGTATGTAAAAAAGGAGATGCTGATAACGACGGAGTATGTGACGATTGGGACAGACAGCTTGATACTCCTGCAGGAGCAAGAGTGGATGGTGCTGGTGTAGCCCTTGACACAGACCTTGATGGAGTAATCGACCTTTACGATAAGTGTGTAACGGTTCCTGGACCTGTTGAAAACAACGGATGTCCTACAACACCAACAGCAGGACCTGTTATTGAAACAGAAACGAAGCTGGAAGGAATTGAATTTGACCTGAATTCTGACAGAATTTTACCATCAAATACACCAATCCTGAATAACGCAGTAAACTATATCAATTCTTCAACCGGTTCTTATAACGTGATTGGAGCAACTGATACAAGAGGTACTGACGCTTACAACCAGAAACTTTCTGAAAGAAGAGCGAACAACGTTAAAAATTACCTGATTAAAAACGGTGTTCAGAATGGTAAGATCAACGCGATCGGTAAAGGTGAAAAAGACCTTAAATATCCGGAGTGTGAGCCAGCAACAAAATGCCCTGAATGGAAAAACAGAGCTAACAGAAGAGTTTACTTTGAAGCTAAATAATAAACTTTTAGTAAATATATCCAAGCCGTGCGATGCACGGCTTTTTTTGTTGTAATACTTTCCTTAATTTTACCCCATGATTTCTCAGCAGGATTTTCAAAAGCTCAAATACGACACCCTTAAATATTTTTGGGGTTATGACGGCTTCAGAGATTCCCAGGAGGAGATCATCGATGCTGTGATTAATGAGAAGGACAATCTCGTACTGTTGCCTACCGGAGCCGGAAAATCACTTTGCTATCAGCTTCCCGCCTTATTAAAAGAAGGTACCTGCCTGGTTATTTCTCCCCTGCTTGCCCTGATGAAAGATCAGGTCAACCAGCTGAAGTTCCGCGGTATTGAAGCAGAATACCTGTCTTCCGAACTGGATGAATATGATGCTGAAGCTATTTATGACCGCTGCCGGGACGGCCTTACCAAATTGCTTTATATTTCCCCTGAAAGGATCACCAATATTCAGTTTCTACAGAATATTGAAGATATTCAGCTTTCTTTTATTGCGGTAGATGAAGCGCACTGTATCTCAGAATGGGGTCAGGATTTCAGGCCCAGTTATCAGAACATCAAAGAATTCAGAAAGAATCATCCTGAAATTCCATGTCTGGCATTAACGGCTACGGCAACTCCGAAGGTTCTTGAAGAAATTAAAAATAAGCTTGAACTCAGAAAGCCAACTGTTTTTCAGAAGAGTTTCAAAAGAGACAATATCCGGATCCTTACAGAAGAGGTTGCCGATAAATTCCAGCGGGTCTTCGATATTTTAAAATATACCCAGGATTCCGGGATTGTATATGTAAGAACCCGAAAGGAAGCTGAACTGCTGGCTGAATACCTGAAGAAAAACCAGCTGCAGAATGTAGATTTTTTCCATGCCGGTTTAACGACAAAAGAAAAAAATACCCGCCAGGCAATCTGGAATAAAAGTGACAACTATGTACTGATCTCCACCAACGCCTTTGGGATGGGGATTGATAAAGATAATGTCCGTTTTGTAATCCACTACTCTCCTGCCCCGTCACTGGAAAATTATTATCAGGAAATCGGGAGGTCAGGAAGAGACGGAAAAGACAGTTTCGCCTTTATGCTCTGGAATCAGCAGGAACTTCAGAATTTTGACCAAATCCTGAAAAATCAGATTCCAAATAAAGCGGAATTTTTAAAAATCATCAGCTATCTCTATTCTGTTTTTCAGGTTGCGGAATATGAGCTTCCTGAAAAAGTTTTCCAGCTCAATACCCAGGGAATACAGAATTTCACCAGACTTTCAAGAGCCAAGATCAATAATGTACTTAATTTTCTGCATAATCAGGAAATTATTTATTACAATGATAATAAAAGCCTGTCTTCACTGGAACTGCTCATCAAACCTGATGAAATTGATCAGCTGGCCCGGAAAGACGCCTATTTTATTGAACTGATGCTCCGTACCATTTCAGGAATTACGACCCATAAAGTGATGTTCAGTGAACAGCAGGTAAGCCATAAAATAGGAACAGCTGTACCTTTGATCAAGGAACGTTTAAAAGAGCTTCAGCAAAAAAATTATCTGGAATATGTAGACGGGGCGCTGTCGAGTATAAAATTCCTGAAACCCCGTGATGAAAGGGCTGTAAACGGCGCCTACTGGAAACTTTTTGAGCATATCCAGAAAAACAAGATTCAGAAATGGGAAGAGATGAAATTTTATACCCAAAACAGCAGCCACTGTAAAATGAAGATGATCCTTGCTTATTTTGGAGAGAAAAATGCTAAAAACTGTGGTCAGTGCTCGGTTTGTGAAAAGAATAAACAGTCTATTTTCGGAAAAAATATTTCCCAGCAGATCATCAGTCTTCTGGCTAAAAAACCTTCAACGATCGAAGAGCTTTCCATACAGCTAAGCTATCATTCTAAAAACAATATCCTGGAAAACCTGATTTTCCTTTTGGATTCCGGGAAGGTAAAAATGTTGAATTTCAGAACGTATATGCTTAATCATGAGTAATGGGTGATGTTGGATGATGGATGTTTGGTAACGAAGACATTTCGGAATCCTGTTTTCCGGGGTCTGTAACTCTCAGCGCAAAAACTTATCTTTGCAGCATGAAATCATTGAAAGTTGTTTTTTTAGGGACTCCTGAGTTTGCGAAGACTTCTCTGGAAGCTATCCATCAGTCCAATCACGAAGTGGTAGGTGTTGTAACCGTTGCAGATAAAGCCAGTGGCCGCGGTCAGAAAATAAATCAGTCCCCGGTGAAGGTTTATGCAGTGGAACATGATATTCCTGTTTTCCAGCCTGAAAAACTGAGGAATCCTGAATTTCTGGAGGAACTGAGAAAGCTAAACGCCGATGTTTTCGTAGTCGTGGCCTTCAGAATGATGCCAAAAGTCCTTTTTGAAATGCCGGAAATGGGTACCTTCAATCTTCACGCTTCTCTTCTTCCGGATTACAGAGGGGCAGCGCCCATCAATTATGCCGTGATCAACGGTGAGGAGAAAACCGGAGCAACAACTTTCTTTATCAATGAAAAAATAGATGAAGGAAATATTCTTCTTCAGCAGGAACTTGAAATTCTTCCGGATGAAAACGCCGGCAGCCTGCATGACCGCCTGATGGCAATGGGAGCAGGACTGGTAGTAAAGACCCTGGATGGTCTGGCTGAGAACTCAATCACAGAAAAACCCCAGCCCTACACAGAGCATCCTAAAAATGCATATAAAATCTTCAAAGAAGACACAAAAATCAACTGGAATGCTCCTTCAAAAACTGTTCATCAGTTCATTTTGGGAATGTCCCCCTATCCGGCAGCCTTTACCACTCTAAAAATCGGTACGGAAGAAAAGGGATTAAAAATATTTGCCGGAAAATTTGAAATAGCGGCTCACGAAAAATCAGCAGGAATGCTTGATATTTCCAAAAATGAGTTTAAAATCTACACTCAGGACGGTATTTATTTTCCACAGGAATTACAGCTTGAAGGAAAGAAGAGAATGACGGTGAAGGATTTTCTTAACGGTTTCAGAAACTTTGACGATATAAGTTTGTAAATGGATGGATGAAGGGAGATGGATGACGGATGAACTTTCTCTCCCTGTATAAAAACAGTGTTTTTTATCATGACAAGGAACTTTGCAATGAACTATCTTCCGGCTACTTTTTCAATTTTTATTGACAATTTTCCGGCGGATTCTGCTGATAAACTCGGGAGTAACTCCAAGGTAGGCTGCAATCTGGATATTGGTAAGACGGTGAGCAATCTGGGGATAATCGCGTAAAAAATCCTGATAACGCTCATCTGAAGGCTTATTCAGATTGTCGATAATCCGGCGCTGAAGCGCAATAATAGACAGCTGAAACTTCAGTCTCATCAGCCTTTCAATTTCGGGAAGTTCATGATACAGCTTTTCTTTATCCTCTTTTGAAATCAGAAGAATCTCGCTGTCTTCAATGGCCTGGATGTTCAGCTTTGACGGAATCTGATTGATAAAACTGTCCATATCCGAAAGCCACCAGTCTTCAATCCCGAAATGAAGAATCTGCTCATCCGCATGGTCATTGGTACGAAACACTTTAAAGCATCCTTTGAGGATAAATCCTTCATGCCTGCAGATTTCCCCTTCTTTCAACAGAAATTCCTTCTTCCTGAGCTTCCGCAGACTGAAAGCATTACAATATTTTTCCAGCTTTTCTTCTGAAATATCAATATATTCTCTGATGTGTTTTTTTAAAGACTCAGTCATAGTTTAAAAATAAAAAAAGGTTTAGAAAAATCCTAAACCTTATTTCTTTTTATTGATGCAACCCATCATCTTTTTTCTTGATCCGTACTGCTAAATGTTCATTTGCTATTAAATTCAAAAAAAGTAAACAGCTGCCAAAATAGAAAAACAATCCTGATAAGTACAGGATAAAACTGTACAAACCATCAATTTTCGGTGCTAAAAACAAAAACAGAATAACTCCATATAACATTGCTGCAGCAATGAGATAAAAATAACACCTGATAAAAAGCATTTGGAATCTGTTTATGTTTACATATAATTTCCCTTCATCATTCTCTTTTAAAAAACTAATGATCCGATACAGCTGCCTATTGGTTATATTACCACCCAGCTTATTTTTAAACTCTTCAATTTTTAAAGCAAAACGAGCATTTACATTTTGTCCCGTCACTAATATGAGCTGACTTTCAAAAACAATGTCTTTGAAAGGATCAGGAAGATCATGTTCTTTGATCATTACCAAAAGCTTATTATGATAATTAGTCTCTTTTTCTTTTTTTTTGATAGAGATAGAAAATAATTTACCCAAAAGGTCCATTATCATTTCAAAAAATTCTTTTCTCATGTTGATAAATTTTATTTGTTCATATTTCTAATTTAAAACAAAAATCAATACAAAATAAAAAATACACTGAAAATCAATCAATTAAAATAAAACCAGGAATATTATACACCTAAAAAACAAATATCATTAAAATAAAAAATGACCTGAAAAATATCAGGTCATTTTTTTTATTATAAGAGACGGGAGTAAAACATTACATCAAAACCGAATCTTCATCAATCATTTTCTTATTATAGCTGTACCAGCTCAGTTACTTCTACATCATATCCTCCAACCTGAGGTTTGATATTAGGGTTCTGAGTGATTACTTTAAATTTATTGATTCCCAAATTCTTCAGAATCTGCGTTCCGATTCCGTAATCTCTGTAATTGTAAGCCAAAGTAGGATGCTGCTCCTGCCCTTCCTGATAATTCAGGAACTGCTGTAATTTTCTCAGGGTATTTTCAGAATTGGAAACATTGTTGATAAAAATAATAGCTCCTTTTCCGGCTTCATTTACCATATTGGTTACTTTTTCCAGTAAAGGTTTTTCACCGTTATTCAATCGGGTCAGCACATCAAAATAGGAATCAGAAGACTGAACTCTTACCAGGACAGGCTCATCAACCGTCCATGCTCCTTTGGTTAAAGCAAAATGGATCTGGTCATTTGAAGTCTCTCTGAAAGCAAAGAAATCGTAATCGCCATAAGCTGTTTTCACTTTTCTTTCTTCTATTCTTTCGATCAGGTTTCCTTTTTTAAGCTGATAATGGATCAGGTCTTCGATGGAAACGATCTTCATATCGTGTTTCTGTGCAAAAGCGTGAAGCTCCGGCAGGCGGGACATGGTTCCGTCATCATTCATGATCTCACAGATCACTCCTCCTTCTTTTAATCCTGCAAGATGAGTTAAATCGATTGCGGCTTCCGTATGGCCGGCTCTTTTCAGAACGCCTCCTTTTCTGGCGCGTAACGGGAAAATGTGTCCCGGTCTCATAAAATCCGTAGGTTTGGATTTTTCATCCATCAGTGCCAAAATAGTTTTAGCTCTGTCTCCTGCAGAAATCCCTGTAGAAGTACCGTTCCCCAAAAGGTCAACCGATACGGTGAAAGCAGTTTCCTTAGGATCGCTGCTTCTGCTTACCATTACTTCAAGCCCCAGTTCGTCACATCTTTTTTCAGGAAGCGGCATACAGATCAGCCCTCTTCCGTGGAATGCCATAAAATTGATAATTTCCGGCGTTGTCAGTTCTGCCGCGCAGAGAAAATCACCTTCATTCTCTCTGTCTTCATCATCTACTACTATGATTATTTTACCATTTTTAAGGTCTTCAATAGCCTCTGGAATAGTATTTAATTTAATGTCAGACATTTTTACTTTTTATTTGTGCAAAGATACTCATAAAAATAAGCATCTGCCAATTAATATGGCGGGTTTGTTACGCTTTGAATATTGAGTTGGCTGCTGCTCTGAAAATCTCATAAGACCGCAGTCTTTTCTGATGATCGTAAATATGGGAATTGATCATCAGCTCATCCACATTGAATTTTTCCTGAAAATCTCTGAGTTTCTGTTCTATTTCTGCCTGATCTCCGATAAAAGTATATCTCAGCTTCTGAAGCACCATAGATTTTTCCATGGGTGACCAGATTTCATCCATATCATCCACAGGCGGAGCAAAAGGTTTCCGGTCATTTCTCACGATATTGATGAAGGCCTGAAATAACGTAGTGGAAATTTTATGGGCTTCTTCGGATGTATCTGCGGCCACTCCGTTTACACACGCTAAAATATAAGGTTTGTCCAATTGTTTTGATGGCTGAAAATGTTCCCTGTAAATCTTAAAAGCCATTTCCATCTGTTCCGGAGCAAAATGCCCTGCAAAAGCATAAGGTAACCCCAATTCCGCAGCCAGCCACGCACTGTCTGTACTCGATCCCAGAATGTAAAGCGGAATATCCAGTCCTTCTCCCGGGATAGCACGAACCATGGCATCCGAATTGTCTTCAGAAAAGTAGCGTTGTAATTCCAGAATCTGTCTTGGAAACTGCTCGTTGATGATGGCAGGATTTCTTCCCAATGCCTGAGCCGTAAGTCCGTCTGTTCCGGGCGCTCTTCCCAGCCCCAGATCTATTCTCCCCGGAAAAAGAGATTCCAGGGTTCCGAACTGTTCAGCAATAATCAGCGAACTGTGGTTCGGCAGCATAATTCCTCCGGAACCTACTCTTATTGTTTTTGTTCCGTTGGCTATAAACCCGATCAGAACGGAAGTGGCAGAACTGGCAATGCTTTCCATATTGTGATGCTCGGCCAGCCAGAATCTTTTATACTGTAAACTTTCCGCGTGATGGGCCAGCGACAGGCTGTCCTGGAAGGTATCATGAATGCTTTTCCCCTGCTTCACCGGCGCAAGATCTAAAACAGAAATTTCAAAATTTTTCATAATTCTAAATTTGGGCTAAAAAACCAAACAAATTTAAAATATAAAAACTGTATTAGTTACTTTTTGTAATTAATAAAACCGATCAGTCAGTTCAGGGAAAAACTATTGGAAATAAATGTTTGTATGAAGGATTTTATTTATAGAATTTATATTTTTGATAAGATAATATTGGTGTGCACACATTCCTGAGAATATTATTTACCAGAATTTTAATTTATACAAGAAATGGCACGGAATACTGAGATTTATACATTCAACAAAGAAAATGCAAGAGAAAACTTATTGCCCTTTATGAGCAATACTATTTTTCATCAAAAGTCTTTTGCCCAGTTTTTAAATGATAGAAGAAACGAATTTGGGGATCAATTCAATATTTCTGAAAACAGAATTGCCAAAATAATTTCAACAGATATCAACTACATTCAACCGGAAGAGCTATTGGAAATCATGTTTTTTCTGAATGAAGAAATTACATACAACAAGAATGTTTCAGAAAAAAATATAGAGTCATACGGGATCAACCTGTTGTATGAGCTTCCTACTAAAACAGTATGTTATAGCTATATGCACCAATACAGCAATTATACCACTTATTATCCTATAGAAGAAATGATGGATGCGGATTATTGCGGGTATAATATTTCGGCTGAAGATTTTTTGAGATTTAATGATTATATGATTCTTCTTACTAAAAAAATATTAGATAGTGGAATCGATGGACATCAATACGCTGAAGAGTACTTTACAGACCTTGAGAAAAAGGCATTTGAAGTTATAAATAATAAATTTGCAGGTGAGAAAGAACTTCACAAAATCATCGAAGAAGAGTTTCTCTATCTTAAAGACAGTGTAGATAACGAAAATAATGATGGAGCAACACAAATAGTTTGGTACGCATCAGAATTTTTATCTAAATCCGTAGAAATGTTGGAAAACATTAATCTTCAAGATAGAGTTGTTATTCTGGATTACTAATAAAAAGACACTATCCCACAAAGTGTGTAAGTTAAAAAGTTAGGCTTGGCTTTTATAATCTGAGCCTTTTTTCAAAAATAAGCATAAATTGGTTGAGGACAATGCCCCAATTTTGGAT
>JAITMC010000043.1 GCA_031277615.1 Chryseobacterium sp.
ATCCAAAATTGGGGCATTGTCCTCAACCAATTTATGCTTATTTTTGAAAAAAGGCTCAGATTATAAAAGCCAAGCCTAACTTTTTAACTTACACACTTTGTGGGATAGTGTCTTTTTATCGTAGTATGGCTGACATTTTAACCTATCAAAGTCTTTCCTCTATTTCACAAACCTTCAAAAATGATATATCCGATTGAGAAAAAGCTTTTAAAAGTTCATTCCGGATCTTATTGTAATTATCTGACATAATATTCATTAAAAAAACGGGACAGACCTGCTTATTCACAAGTCTGCCCCTATGGTGATGGTTATCAGTTTCTATTTGGCAAAAATTTCTTTCAGCTGGGCAACGATATTGCTGTTTCCGGAAACGGTGATATCGCCGATCTTTTCTGCGATCTTCTCCATATATTCCATTTCTTTCAGTTTCCACAGCACTTCATTTTCTTCCATCAGTTTTGCGGTATTCAAAAGGCTTCTTGTGGAAGCGGTTTCTTCACGACGCATAATGCTGTTGGCCTGAGCTTTTTTCTCTGCAATCAGCACCTGGTTGATGATGTCTTTCATTTCTCCGGTCAGGATCACGTCACGGATTCCGGCATCGGACACTTTCAGTCCCAGATCTTCACCTTTGTTTCCAAAGTTTTCCAGGATTTCTTTTCCCACTGCATCTTTTTTCAACAGCAATTCATCCAGGGTAAGAGCTCCCACGAATTCACGCAGGGCCAGCTGCATCAGGATATACAGTTGCTTATCATATTCTTTATTCTGCATCAGGGCTTTTTCCACATCGGTGATCTGGAAGCTCACATAGAAATTGATACGAAGCATGGCTTTATCTTTTGTTAAAAGTTCCTGTCCGGCAATTTCCATCTGTTGCAAACGGATATCGGCATATTTTACTTCCACTGGAATTTCATTCACCCAGAAGCTGTATGTTCCCGGTTCCAGCACTTTCGTCAGTTTCCCGTCGATAAGCAATAATCCTTTATATTGGTTGGCAATTGAGAATTTTCTTACGAAGTTTCTCAGCATCGCATTTTCCAGAACGGATCCGGATACGTTTTCGGTGATTTCCACTTTGGTAAGGTCAATTTTCTGGAATTCTCTTTTCAGGATGTCTTTCCAGAATGCATATTGTCCTACTTTCAGAACTTCTTTGAAGATTCCGTTTTCATAGACCAGTACGATTTCGCCGTCTTTTACATCAATTACCTGTAACATGGTGCTTAGTTGTTCGTTTTTAAGAATCAGGTTTAAGTCTTCAGGAGCATGAAATGCTGATTTCATGTCATGAATCGTAATATTTTTATTTCCGAAAATCCAGTAATTTCCTTCTTTAAGGATCTGAATAAGATTTCCGTTCTGGAAAACAAGACCGGTCTGATACGCTTTAACTGTAATTTTTTTCAACATTTCTAATTGTATTTTTTGATTATTATTTATTTAAAAAAGGGAAAAACCAGATTTTTTCTTTCAAAAACAACGGAAGAAAAGGATCTCAGAAAATTCGTTCCGTCCCCGAACAGCTTTCAGGATGGTTTTGTTAACTTTATCTTTTTATATTCTGTTTCTTCTGAAACGCCTATAAAAATCTTTCATCAACCTTATTCATCTGATCAGGTCTGTTCTTAAGACCGGTCTCCTTTTCAGAAAAATCTTTTCCTGCAGGTCTTTTCAAAATGCTGATCCAACAGCTGAAAAAAACCGGATTTTCCTGTTATAAAGATGTTTTTTAATGAGAAACATTTAAAACTCGGCATAAAAAAATAGATTTTGAGTCTATTTCAATAATACTGCAGTCGTAGTGCAGCGCGTCAACCATTCCGCCTTACCAACCGAATTGGCAGTGGGATTCGAACCCACAATCATAAACTATTACTCTACCCACTGAGTTATATTCCCTGTTCAGGAAATAGAAGGATTCGAACCTTCGACACATAGCGCATGGAACTTTATGGAAAATTCCTAACCTTCAGACCTGCTGAACAGAAGAACATCATATCTCTCAATAATGCCGCCTGCAATGGTGCTATACAGAAACACTCCAACATGGCCTGTCTGATATTTTGACTAAAATCTGTTTTTCAAAATTTTAGTGTTCTTTCATTTTGATGATGCAAAGTAAGAAGCAAATTGCGCAATCTTTTTGCGCAGTTTAAAAAATTTAAAAAAATATTGATATTTTCTGTCAGAAATGCCTGATTATTATTTCAACCAATCATCACCTCAACAAAAAAAACAATAAAATAAAACTACAATTCATTAAATTACATATATTTGCAAAATAAAAATACTTGATAAGTCAAATATAAATCAATGATAACTACAGAATTATTATTTTTAATGAATATTCACAAAGTGCAGGCTGTGGTCTCCAGAAAGTTTGATTCTCTGAGTACACACGGCCTCGGGTTCAATGATTTTATGATTCTTTATATTCTTTACCAATCGTCTGGCAGCAGGATGCGGAGGATAGATCTGGCGGAGAAGACCGGACTGACGGCTTCGGGCATTACAAGGCTTCTCAATCCGTTGGAAAAAACGGGGCTGGTGTCCCGGGAAGCCAATGAAAGGGATGCAAGAGTAAGCTATGTTGTGATGACCGATACCGGCAAAAGAATATTTGAAGAAGCTGTTACCACGGCAGAACATATTACGAAAGGAATTCTACCTCCTTCAGCCAGACAGACCAAGCAGCTTCAGACTGCTTCTGCTCTTTTGAATGAGCTGGGAGGAAATTTACCATGATCTATAAACTATGAAAAATGTATTAAGACAGCAGCTCAGAGAAGATGCGAAAAATCATCCGGTTACCATGGGTGTTCTTCAAATAACGAATATCATCAACGGAAAGCAATATATTAAAGGAGCTTTGAACCTGGAAGCGCTGGTGAATAAAATAAATTTTTCCCTGAATATCGGACAGTTTACCCATCCGCTACTCCAGAAGGAGTGGACGGAATATGGAAGTGAGGCCTTTATTTTTGAATTTGCTACCGTTATTCATGTTGATGAAAATCCCTACATCAATTACCGGCAGGAAATATCAAAGGCAGAACAGGCTTTAACGGCTGAATCTACAGCAGAACTGTATTGAAAATTTTATGATGAAAACTGTAAGAATTAACCGGACCGATCTGTGCTATGAGATTTTCGGTGAAGAGCATGATGTACCTATTCTTCTGATCTCCGGATTGGGAAGCCAGATGATCCGCTGGGAGGATTCTTTTTGTGAGCTGCTTTCCGGGAAAGGGTTCAGGGTGATCCGTTTTGATAACAGGGATTCGGGATGCTCTGTTTTCTATCCTGAAAAAGATCTGGATTTCAACCGTGATATCCACGAGATTTTTTCTTCTCTTCAGAAGGAAGGTATTCCTTATTCACTGATGGATATGGCAGAAGATGTGATCGGGCTGATGGATCATCTGAATATTGAGAAAGCTCATATTGCGGGCCGATCAATGGGTGGTATTATTGCCCAGCTTTTGGGTGCTAATTTTCCTGAAAGGATTCTGACTTTAACCATCATCATGTCCACTTCTTTACATCCGGCTTTGCCTCCTGCTGATCCTGAGGTGATGGCTATGATGATGAAACCTTCCGCAGATCCGGTTTCGGACAGGGCACTGCATATCCGGGAAAAACTGGATTTCGCCCATACCATTTCGGGCAGCCTTTATCCTGCCGATCCGAATGTGGAAACAGAACTGATTGAAAAGGAGCTCAGCCGTTCTTCCGGCGCTTCTTTTTTTTTAAGACAGGTTATTGCGATGGGAACGATGCAGTATAATCCGGAAATGCTGAAAAAAATCAAAGCTCCCACCCTGATTATCCACGGAACAGAGGATCCGATATTTCATCCGGACTGCGGAAAGGATCTTGCCCGATCGATTCCTGATGCTGAACTGGTATTCATAGAAGGCATGGGACATTCGATCCCGCGTGATCTGTTTGATTTTATCAGTGAGAAAATTTCTGATCATTGCTGCAAAAAGCTCTATTCGTCTCAAAAATGACAGAGCCATTAAATTTTATATTTAATCGCAAATACTAAGAGCCTGTTTAAGTTTCTAAATTTAATTTTTGTAGAACATTCAAATTTTTATCTCAATCATATTCTTCAAGAGTAAGGATAGAATCAACTTCGTTGATTCACTGAAGCGTGTGGATAAGCATAAAGCTTCATCAGCGTTATCTGTAAAATCTGCGTGAAGAAAATATACACAAACATCCGTGGAATCTGTTGGATTTTTTTCAATCCCAGATTCAAGGTTCGACGAATCTAAAAGAAACCAAAGGACTGATAATCGTATACCCATTTTATTCAGTAATTTTTGATTAAAAAGATTCACGCAAAGCTGATCTGAATTTGCCCTTTGAAAACAATAAGGACCATACCAATGGTACGATCCTTATTTCAGATTAAAGTTTTATCTGTGTTTTTAAGCCTGTTTCAGGCACCAGTGAAGGATTTTAGCGATATTCTTCGCATCATCCACTCCTCTGTGGTGAGTCCCTTCAAGATTCAGGTTCAGTTCGCCTAAAGCTCTGGCCATTCCCACACTTTTTCTGACGGTGGGATGCAGTTCGCCGAACAGGGTTTTCACATTGATATGGTCGTCATTCAGCGGATAGTCTACATTGAATCTTCTGGCCTGGCTTTGCAGCATATTCAGGTCGTAGTTTCCGTAGCTGGCCCAGGTAAGTTCCTCGGAATCATATTCGGCCCGCAGGATATCCAGGGCATCTTCCAGCATAACGCCTTCCTCGTCCAGCATTTTCTGGGTAATGGAAGTCAGTTCGGTACAGAACGGGCTTACCGTGGAATACCTGGGCTTTACCAGAATTCCTTCATTTCTGGAGATCCGGCCGGTAGCTGCGTTCATGATGCAGACTCCGATCTCGATGATCTCGCTTTCCTGACCTCTGGGCGGACGGCTGTCCCAGCACGTGGCTTCAAGGTCTATAATCAATATATTTTCTGTTGTTTTCATTTGTTTAGATTTGTTTAAAGATGGAAGACGGAAATCAATAGGATGTTTATCAATTTCTTTCCGACAGGTTTCCGTCTCTCTTCTTTATTTTAGAATTAGTTTCTGGGCGCAAATGGCGGCGTCCATTTTTTCCGTTTCATAATTTCTTTGACTTCTTCGTAAGAGATCGGGTAAAAATTATGACAATCTACCCCCACGTCAAAGCTCAGGGCCATTTCATCATCCGGTAATGTTCCGTGTGAGTGGCCGTAGAGCTGCCATACTCCGCGGTGAGAACCGTTCCAGCTGCGCATGGCGTAATGCAGAAGAATAATTTTCTGGTTCCCGTTGCTGTTTTCAGGTTCATCAACTCTCAGTTCGTGGTAATCCCTGATGGATTCGAAACGTTTGGGATAGGTAAGGGCTGCGCCTTCGTGGTTTCCTTTGATCAGGTGGATGTTACCGTTCAGTCTGTCGAGAACATCTTTGGTAAAATCGGGTTTACCGAGGCTGATATCCCCTAAATGGTAGACCGTATCATGGGCTTCGATTTTCTCATTCCATCTTCTGATGAGCTCTTCATTCATTTCTTCCAATGATTCAAAGGGTCTTTCTGAGAATTTTATAATATTGGCATGACCGAAATGATGGTCTGCCGTGAAAAAAATATTAGGTTTCATTTTTTTAATGGTTTTTAGTTCAGTCATAAAACACTCTGTTAATCAGGCTTTATGATTGTAAAGTTTAATTACTAATTGTTTTTAACTGTCTGAAATGCTTTATAAAAAGCTGTTTCAATTTCCTGTACATCGCTTTCAGTATATCTTCTCGAAAAGTGAACCGGAATGGCTTCTTTTACTCCACACTCGTTCATGATTTTTCCGGAAGCAGAGGCAAAGCTGTGGTAATTCACGGTTGCCAATTCCCGGTCTTCATCTTTATAAAAGGTTTCAATATATACTTTATCCGCTCCTTTGAAAACCGTTTTTATCTTTTCATAGTTGCCTTCAGAAACTGCATGATCCATGATAATACCCAATTTAAAACCTTCGGTGCGTGTTAAATGATAAAACAGATCGGAAGCCTTATACCCTGTTCCTTCAATTTCAATTTCTTTATCTGATTGGTTATTTTCAAAAGCGGTTTTCAGTTCGCTGATCCATTTTCCTTTTTTAAATTCCGAAGCCTGTTCATGGAAGGTCACAGCATCTTTTTCTTTGAATAGATAGGCAACAGAAGCAGTCTTATGATCGAGAATGGCAAAGTCAACTTCCACGGATTCATCTTTAAAAAGGAAATCCTGGGTTCCCGCCGGCTCTGCATTCCAGAATGGAGGATGTATTGTATAGATATTGATTCTGTCTTCTGATACGATTTCTCGGATCTCATACTCAATTGCGCCTTCATCAATTAAATTCCAGGTGTAGGATTTTAATCTGGCCTGAACCTGGTGGTGGATATTTTCCGGACCGCAGATCACTACTTTTTCTCCGCTCCCGATCTGATGCCTGAATATTCCGTCGAAATTGGAAAAATGGTCGATATGGGTATGACTGATGAATACGGCCGACACCGACTGTACTTCTTTCACGGTCAATAAACTTGCTTCTCCGCAATCGCACAAATAATGTTTTGCGGAATTCGGGATTTTTATCAATATGCTGATGTCTTCTTTGATGAGACTTTTTATTTCTGCCTGTAACATTGTTCTGTTTTTTTAACCACAAAAGTTATCATTTTTGCAGTATGATTAAATACATAAAAAAGTTTCGGTAAATATTTACCGAAACTACACTTTAAGAGTCATTAACTCTTCTTTTACCACATCAATGGCTAAAGCATTCAATTTTTTGTTGATTCTTTTCTGCTCTTCTTTTTCTATTGCTGTAAAAGCATCCGGGAAATCCTTTTCAAAATCGGTCAGGATATCCTGTGAGAAAAGACCAATTACTCTGCCTGTCATTTTAGGCTCAAACTCACCGATCTTGCTCATCACGTTATTCAGTCTGTTTGCAGTAGCATATTGCTGAATTTCATTCCAGATTTCCTGAGCTTTTTCGCTGAAATTAATCTGTTTCTGTACCGTTTTTCTTTCTTTTCTCTCTACTTTGGATTTTTCGACCCATTTTTCGTTCTTATTTTTAAGAATAACCCGGGCTCCGTTTCCAAAATAACGGGTTTTCAGAGTCTTGACAATGGTTCCTTCGCACATATTGTCCTCTATTTCAGGAAGGCCCAGCCATCGCGGAATTTTTGAGTTGAATACATTCGGGTATTTCAAAGCCTCTTCCAAAGTTCCCTGGAATAAAATTTCAGCATAGAAAAATCCGGTTTCCTTAAAAATCTGATTCGCTGTGTCTGTATCCAGATAAGTTGTTCCGTTCAGCTTAATATCGAAAGCATAGAATTCATTATGAGGTGCATATTCAACGCCAGCCTGCACTTTTACAGCATCTTTTACGGGAGCTACCTCTTTATGTTTGTAACCGCCACCGAACAATTCACCATAAATCACTACGGTTTCAAGGTCCGGAAATATGGTTTTTACCTGATGGAACAAATCGGTTACATTCTTTCTGTAACGTTCCAGAATCTGATGGGCGTTAAAAAATTTCTCATCCTTTTCGATGAAAGCGGTCCGTTTTCCGATCTTAATTTCCTTTCCATCGGTAAAGAAAGAGAAATTGGCACCGTGGACCTTCTCCTGTACAATGAAAACCTCATCCCCGAAACCCTGCATCCTGATCTGATCGATCACGCGGGCCTGGTAAGCATTTTCTATAGTGTTGTATGTTTTGAAAATCATTTTTTTAGTTTTTTTAATGTTGTTCTTCAACCATTAAGTATCGTTAAAACCTCAGGTTTAAAGCTGCGTCTTTTACAATGAAGCTCATCTTAAAAATTAAACCGGTTCTTCATTTAATGGTTCTTAAAATTTTTCAATAGGGTAAGAATATTTTCTTTTCCTACGGGGTTCATGGAATGGCAGTAGAATTTCGGTAAATCCAAGCCATTATCCATACAGTATTCTGTAAGCCATTTTGCACAGTCGTAGCCTGTTTTTTCTACAAACTCCCGGGAATCCTGCTTTATATAATGTTCATCGGCAAGGTCATGATCGAAAGAGATCATTTCCGGAAGCCCTTTTTCCAGGATTCTGTTGACAAACTGTTCGTAATTCCGTACAATATGCCAGTCTTTTCTGAGGAACATCTCCTGTCTGGTGTAGTGATACGCTTCGACAGGATATCTTATATCATCCAGAAACACTAATCTTTTTGTCATTTCCATTGCTTTATTTTTTTAAAACATGATACAGGAGCTTTGCCGTATTAAAGGCATCGTCTGCACCACTGTGCATACTTCCTTCAAAACTGATATTTCTTGCGTCCAGCTCTTTCAGAAGTCCGATCGGTTTTTCACCGCTCATCAGGCTCAACATTACTTTCAGGTCGAGATAAGTTTCGCTGAAAGGAAATTTAATTCCCCATTCGCGGCACTGGCTTTCCATGATTGATTTATCGAATCCGCCATAGCCGGCATAGGTCCTGCGCAGGGCATTGTATCTGTTTTTGATATTGGAGCAGGCTTCCTGAAAGGTTATCCCTTCTTTTTCCAGTTTTTCAGCCGTAATTCCTGTAAGTTCTGTACAGTATCCGCTTATTTCCGAATCTAAAGGTTTGATCAGATAGCTTCTCTTATCTTCTATGCTGCCGTCTGACATATTGAGTTTGCAGATCCCGATTTCAATGATTTCTCTTTTTGCGTTTTCGGGAGTTTCTCCTTTTGCCCAGCAGGTTGCTTCAATATCAATAACGATGACTTTATCATATAAAAACATAGCTGTATTTTTTATTGGGAAAAGTAAATATTCAAAGCTTTGATCACACTTTTCACATTTGTATTGGGATAAAATCCGGAACTGTTGATGCAGTTGATCTCCACAATTTTCCAGCCTTCATCCGTAAAACAGATATCCATTACAAAGGCTTCCTCCAGGTTGAATACCTGAATCATTTCACGGGCAAATGCCCATCCGTCTTCTGAAACATTCTCTTCAAAGGGAGCATTATCATTGAATTTATAATAACCTCCATCGATGATCTGGCCGCCCACGATCCAGAGCCTTGCTTCTTTTACCGTCCGTTTGGCTTCTGAAACCTGTACCAGGGAATTTTCTGTAATTCTGTTGGATGGGTTTTCCAGCGATTCAAAAATGAAATCGTTCCATTCGGCTTCCGTAAACACTTTTCCGGTAAAGATTTTTGCTTCACTGTACGGTTTAATGAATTTTACTTCATTTTTTTTCCAGCTCAGGGTTTCAGAAATTCGATGTACGGAAATGGTGTGATTCAGAAGATTTTCACCATAGTAGCGGGAATATACCTCATACAAATGGTTGCCTCCGTAAAAAGACCCGGGATTCCAGTCTGAATGCTGTCTGCCCAGCCTTGCAATCGTCACCGAACCATATACGAAAACATCTTTCCGGTCTGTTTTGAAATCGATCTTTTCGGCTGTCGGAGGAATATTGATGACTTCATAATCAATATTCAGTTCTTCCAGGGCATCAAAAATCCTGTAATGATCGGGATCTAAATATACGTTAGCCTGAATTAAAAAATACATGGTTACCAGTTTTTAAGGTTCTCTGTTATTTGTTTTTCACGGTTTCTGATATTTCCAGTTTTGTTTCTTCCGGAAATCCGGTAAGACCGGGAATATCATTATATTCTAAAATTGTTTTTTCTCCTTTTTCTGTTTCCAGAACATCAATAGCTACAATATCCGCCTTAATGTTCTCCTGTAACAGCTTTACGTTTTCTATCCATTGTTTTTCCGGCTCAATGATCCGGTATTCCTGAGTTAAAGAATTGGCTTTCCAATATCTGCCTTTTCTCTTCATCGTCCAGATCTTGTCATTAATGGCAAGATAACGTATATCATATTTATAATCAATAAACTTCTCAACCGTTGCATAATCCTGATGAATAAACAGAAGGTCTTTGAGTTCTTCCCATTGCTCTTCGTCAGACACCAGGCTTTTCCCATATCCGCCATGATGGTTTCCCACCTTAACGACAAACGGAAACGTCATTTCCAGGTTCTTCAGATGCGATGTTGCTGTGGCCACATTAAAATCAATAACCGGTAATTCCAGTTTTTTAAGGGTATTCAGCATAGACAGTCTGTCATATCCTTTCAACAGGGTTTCTGCTGAATTTACGCAGGGTATTCCTGAATATTGAATCAGTTCAAGCATATTTCTATGTCTTGCTTCCGGATTTACAGCTCCCAATCTCCAGAATATGACATCCGGACTGCAGGCTCCTTCTGCATCTGCAACATAGAGGGAGCCATTTTTTATGAGAAATTCTGAGGTCTGAACTTTTTTCCGGACAACATTGAATCCGGCAAAGTAATTATCCCAGTACTTCTCTCCGTTGATGATTAAAACTGTTTTCATTGTCAGATCAAAAAATTAAACCATCATATCGGCGCAGTTGGAACTTGCAAAGGCAAAAGGTTTTGCCTTAAAGACATAGCCCATTCCGAGAATGTATCCCATCGCATCTTTCAAAGCGGTGTTTGATTTGAATTCCGGGTCGGTATTGATGTCTGCGTGTACCTCCATTTCTACGCCATAAGCATCCAGAACGGCACAGATAGCGTAAGCTGTTGCTACGGATCTGTTCACCTCATTCAGCATCCTTTCTTTGATACTGATGGTCTGTATCTCTCTTTCTTTTCTGATAAAGGTAAACGCTCCTTTTCCCTCCCGAACGAATACTACTGCCGTAGCATAATTGATGGCTTCTCCGTACACGTGGGAATCTGATCCTACACATACTTTCAGACGGTGTCCTGCAGCCAGTTCGCGGATGATGGCTTCTTCTACCAACTGTGTGATAGAGTTCCGGAAAATTTTTCCATTCATGTTCTGCCATGTTTCTTGTTGCGTTTCCATTTTTTTTACATTTTAAATTCTACGTTTCTGTTCTATAGTTCATAAAAATTATTTTTCTGAATGGCCTGAAATTATCTGCTGACCATTTATCTTTTCTGCACTCCGAACCGGACTCGAACCAGTACCAACGGTTTTGGAGACCGGGATGCTGCCATTACACTATCGGAGTATTTTTTGTTAATCCATCAGGGTTCGAACCTGAACTCCGGGAACCAAAATCCCGGGTGCTGCCAGTTACACTATGGATCAGTGTGATTATTTTGTGCGGAACAGACAGGAATCGAACCTGTACCTTTAGTTTTTCAGACTAACGTGCACACCTTGTACACCACTCTTCCGTTTTTTATGAGTAATGGGTAATATTTGAAAGCACTTATTACTCATTACCAATAATTCTGTACGGGAAGAGGGATTTGAACCCCCAATACCTTGAGCCTAAATCAAGTGCGTCTGCCAGTTCCGCCATTCCCGCGTACTTCTATGATGAGCAACCGGTAATAAGTAATGATCGTGTTAGAACGTACTTATTGCAGATTGCTGATCATTGTTATCAAAGGTCAGAGAAAGTCTGTCTGTAAATAAACTATGCCTGTTAGTGTTTGTAAAGATCTTCTGCGCTTGACAAACGTTTCTCTTTCCATGAATAATGTATCATCTTTGACGGATGATTCTCTTTCCGAGGCTTATCCATCTTCTTTTATCTTTTATAAAAAAACCATCCGGCCAGGAATTGAACCTGAACAACAAGAGTATAGTTCCTGCATGCTGCCGTTACATTACCGGCGGTTTTTGTGGAAGTGGTAGGATTCGAACCTACTCAGCCCTAAGGCAACAGATTTACAGTCTGCCCCGACTCTCCAACTCCGGCGCACTTCCTTTTTGTGAAAAAATAAAGCCTGTCTTAATTTTTTTGTTTGATATAAGAACTTCTGCGCCCGACAGGCTTTTATTCTTTCGAACTAACTAATTTTCATCATTGCTGAAGTATATTCAGACTTATTTTGTCTTCTTCTTCATTCTTCCGCTTCTTCTTAGAGATGGTTATGGGATTCAAACCCATTCAGCTTATGCAACGGTTTTGCAGACCGCCCCGACTCTTCCACTTCGGCGAACCATCATTTTTGAGATAAGAAAAAGCCTGTCTGTTTTGTGTTTTGGCGTAAAGATCTTCTGCTCTTGACAAACCTTTTCTTTTCTCTTTTTGAAACAATTAACATTTAGTTACCTGCGATTCCGGAAAGACTCGAACTTTCAACTTCTGGTTTAACAGACCAGCGCTCTGCCATTGAGCTACAGAATCATTTTTGTAATTTCGGAAGGACTGTTCATGAATTTTATATTTAATTTTATGTATTCACGAATCCTTCGGATTTCGAACCTTCAACCTCCGGCTTATGAAACCGATACTCTAACCACTTGAGCTACGAAATCTTTTACCGTTTGTGAACAGCCTCTGACGGATTCACATCTGTACTCCATAAGGGAATCGAACCCTTGTCGTCCGGTAGAAAGCCGGATGCACTCACCGCTATGCTAATGGAGCATTGGTCTGGAAAGCAGGATTCGAACCTGCGGCCTCCCGCGTCCAAGGCGGGTAAACAACCACCGTTATCTTTCCAGTTTTTAAGGTTCAGCTTCTGATCTCTTTTCCGGGAGACAGCCGGAGCTGAAATTTTCCGTGAACCTTTGCGGTCTATGCGGGAATCGAACCCGCAGTGCCCAAGAGACAGTCGGGCAGGTTAGCCGTTACCTCAATAGACCGTTTTCTGTAATCCCAGAAGGACTTGAACCTTCAACCTCCGACGTATCAGGCCGGCGCTCTAACCAATTGAGCCATGGGATTTTATACTTTGGGTATCTTCGGGGATCGAACCCTGTTCTCCGGTTCCACAGACCGGCGCTTTACCAAATAAGCTAAAGAAACCATAAAAAAAGCGCCTCTTTTCGGGAGGCGCTTACTATATTTTTACGTGTCAGGTTATGAGAGACCTACGTATATAAGCACCTTTTTATCAACAAATCCACAATCAAGAATATTGGCATACCACAGCTCCATCGGCTCCTGTCCGTGTAGTCTTGAAAACTGACTGTATATGTTATGTAATTGTTGCATTAGTATTGTTTGTTTTTAAATTATTAAGTGAATCCTGAAAACCTGTTGCTTTCAATTTTCGGTTGCAAAGTAAATATGAAATTTTGAAATCTGCAAATTTATTTTTCAATTAACCCACTAAAAATCAATTAATTAAACTTAATTTTTAGAATAGAGAATTCCTGTCCGCCATATCCAGCAGATGTCTTAAATACCTAAATGACTGTCTCTCATCGGGTTACTTATCACGCTTTATTTTCTTATTAATTGTTCATTGTTAATTAAAAAATTTTCACTTTTATGGTTATTTTCTTTCATTCTAAATAATTTCTGCCCTGAAAACACAAAAAACGCCCCGGTAACCGAGGCGTTTTTGCTGTATTTTGATAAAATTTTTACGGGTTTACTGTAAATAATTTCCAAAGGATGCATATTTTGCCTCACTGAATATCGTCCAATCATACACGAATAATCCCTCTATTGAAGGGTTTCCGCATAGTTTTGCACTGATATGTGTTCTTTGTTGTTTCATATTATTCTGGCGCAAAGATAAATCTTTTTCTTAATTAATTGATGTTTCTTCAAAAGGAGGAGAATTAGAAATGATAATTGAACAGCTTATTTTTAGATCTCAAGCAGGAGATTCATTTGTTGGATCATTTTCTTCCAAACCTTTGAATACATCTTCCTGATAATCGTGTAAGCTTTTGTACTGAGAGGTTGCTATGACAACAATTTCTTTGGCTTCGGCTAAAGAAAGAAACGGAAATATTTCCCGGATTTTTGTTACGCCATGTAACGGCATTTTCCCGTTACCTGTAGTTTCAAGAACCCATTCGTAAGCATTTTTACCTTTGTATTTTAAATAAAGATATTTTTTTGTTTGATCCATTTTGCTTTCAAAAGTTATTTTAACTGAACCATTAAGATTTTAAGTTTTCAACCCCAATTAGTTTCTGAACATCTTATTTCTTCCTGTTTTATATCGGGAAATAT
Source organism: Chryseobacterium sp. (assembly GCA_031277615.1). Lineage (GTDB taxonomy): Bacteria > Bacteroidota > Bacteroidia > Flavobacteriales > Weeksellaceae > Chryseobacterium. The sequence continues at coordinate 14,033 of JAITMC010000043.1, forward strand.
CTTTCAGGATCACTTCATCATCAGGATTAAAATGTTTCAGCTCGTTGACAATTTCAGAGTGTTCCGACACTTTTCCGGTAATGATCTCATAAGCGATGTTCCGGGTTACCGTCTGAAGTTTCGGATCTTTTTTAAATTCATACTTCATGGCTTCAAGGTACATGATCTTTTTATCTTCCGGTGTATTCTGATACAGTTCCTGAATGGAATGTTCAAGCTGTTTTCCGTCATAGATATTGGCGAAATAATTGTTCAGGCAGTTGAAGGCATCTTTGTTTTCTTCCCAGCCTTTCAGCAGGATTTTCTGAGCTTCTTCCGGCATTTCCATTTTTTTGCGGTAGATCAGGGAGCCTTTCACCATCTGGCTGTTGGTTACATAATCATCCACTACCATTTGGTAATAAGCGTTAGAGTTTTTAATATCATTGATAATCCTGTAGAGGTCGCCTACTTTTTCTTTCTGTTCCAGCTCTTTGTACAGGTCGATCGCTTTTTTATACTGTTTTGCTTTTTCGTAGCAGATGGCCGCATCTGATCTGTTCTTCAGTTTTTTAAGATAAATCACTGCTGCTTCGGTATAAAAGCCTCCGTCTTCCAGTGTTTTTGCCCCTCGATAATGATCCTGAAGAAGATTCATATAGACTTTTGCTGCTTTTTTGTAATCTTTTTCAGCGAGGTATTTTTCTGCCAGCTCTTCGTATTTATTCCTGATCTTATCGAAAAGTGAAGTTTCTACATAGAAGTTTCCGCCCCTGTTCTTTCCTCCCGTGGGATTCTGTCCCTTTTCTTTTTTTTCAAGGCGGAGAAGAACGGCAAAAATGATTGCGGCAATAGCAGCAAAGACAAACAGCGTCCACATCACACTCCAGAAGCTCTGATGAAAAAGCTGCGCCAGGATTCCGATGATCTTAATGATCGCCAGAATGAAAAATGCCGCCATGAATTTGTCTGTAAACTTCTGCCTATTCATCTTTATCTGATTTTAAAATGGTTTTATCTTCACTGAACAAACGGTAAAGAAGGAGGACAACGCAAATGATGAGAATCCATACAAACCAGTTGTAGCCGTACATTTCGATCAAAGGATAGAAGATATACGCCAGCATGACTACCAGAACGATCATCAGGAAAATTTTGATTCCTGCCGGAACATGATCACCGCCTACATTCAGGGATCTTCTTTTGATAATGAAAGAATACAGTCCGACCGCTCCTGTCATCGCTACGATGAGCCAGAAAATATCTGAAAAGGAAATATCCTGCTTCCGATGAGGTTTTTTGATTTCAATTTCTCCGATATCTGAGTTTTCATTCCTGTACACGGGTGTATCCGGATATTCTTTTGTTCCGTAAAGACGGCCCAGCGAATCTTCCACCAACACCTGCTTTTTCTTCAAAATTGTTTTTACAGTATGGTTATCCACCCATTTTCCCGGATTGGCTTTTTTGATGGAATCTTTAATTTTCTGCCGGTAACCGGCTTCATTTTTCCCGATATATTCTGTAATTCTTTTGCGGTACACTTTTTTCAGGGAATCTTCTGATGTTTTGACTTTGGCTTTCATCACATCAATATCTTCATAAATTTTTTCTATTGGACGACCTCCTTTTTCCAGGTATTCTTTGTAGGTGGTTTCTTTTTTGGGATTATGGTACATCAGAGTAGCGGTAACACTTTCTTCCATCAGCTCACGTCTTTTCCGTCCGTATATGGAATCAATCTTCATGTCGACATCGGTAACGCCTGACTGATAAGCCACCATAGGCTTCATCAGGTTCGGATCCTGCTCTTTACCGGCTTCCGTATAAATCTCGCCGGAGGACACAACGGGTGCTTTTACGGGTTCACTCCTATTGAAATGAACAAACATCCTTACCAGTCCGAGTGCCAGTAAAATGCCCCAGAACATCCAGGTATAGTTTCGCCTGGAGCTATTATTTTCTTTTCCACCCAACAGTTTATCCAGCCAGGGATTTCCGAATTTAAACTGGCTGAAGCCATCTCCTCTTGAAGTTCCCATCACATCCAGCGGAACTCCCAGATCTACCGCTCTGTCGGGATATTTTTCGATATAATCCAGGTATTTTTCAATTTCCTTTTTGTTGCCGGCCATCACTTTTTTAAGATCGAAGGGCAGGTCTTTCATCCATTCTTCCTCGGTCTTTGGCTTTTCAAGGGCTTCCAGAACTTTGTCATCATCCATTTCTACGGTATAGCTCTCAATTTTCTGAGGAATCTTTACCCCGTTGGAAGGTTTCCGGATTGTATCCGGTGCCTGTTCCGGATGCTGAATTAATGAGAGCCAGTCGGTTTCTTCATTTAATTTCACCAAACCGAAGTCAGGATGCATAATCAGGAATTCCGCATCGGTGGTCTGCCAGTCTTCAGGATTTACTTTAGGATAGAAAATCGTATTTTCAGGGATAAACAGTTTGTTATCCACACACTGAAAATAGGCATTTCTTCCAATATCATCAGGAGCAGAACCATTAAAAATCAGGAAACAGCCATATATTCCGTTCGGCTCGTTGGATGGAACCGGGAAAGAGCGGACCTGATGGAGATCTATTCCCAAAATTTCCATTTCATAAAGCCATGTGAATGGTGAAGAACCTTTTATTAAAAGTCCTTTTTTAGGATAAGTATTCTTCGGAAAAGGTTTTATTCTAAGCTCCATACTCCACAATCTGATCTATAAATCTTTTCAAATAATCTGTATACATATCTTCCATTGTTCTCACCTTCAGCAGGGTATGTTCCGGCAGGTAATATTCTGAGCCTCCAAATTCGGTATCGGTAGCCAGCGCCAGAAAACCATATTCTGTGGAAGGAATATAAAACTCCGGAATATTTTTGTTGCTGCTTTTAAACGTCAGCATTCCCCGGCTATCGGTAATGACCTCGCTTCCATCCGAAAAACTGAATTTGTTTTTATCCTGACTGGCCAGAATTCTTATCTGATGTCTGCTTCGGCTTAATGTAAGTGAGTTATTATAAGTTATATTGAATTCACTGCTGGAAACCACCAACCGGCCTTCCGTATTGATTCCGATTTTGTTGAAACTGTTTAAAATCCTGATTCCACTGGATAATTTCGCCAGCTGTATATCTATCTTGGAATTGCTCTTGGTGATTTCCGGATCGTTATTAATCTGTTCAACAGAGATGTTTCCTTCTATATTAATCTCATAAATCAAAGGGGCATCCGGGTAAAACAGGTAAAAATGCCTGTTAAAATAAATCAGAAAAAATTCCCGCGGAATATCTTTTCCCGTAAGGTTAAGCTCTGAATATTCTCTGGTCTCCAGATTAAGCTTTGAAAGCAGTTTTTTATCCGGCTGATACTGGCACAGGATGAGCTGCTGCTGTTTATTTTTTGCCAGGGCAAACCGTCCTTTGGGTTTTACAGAGATATTTTCAACCAGAACTTCGCAGCCGTGGTGGGTTTTATAATAGTCATAATATTCCCTGTTGTAATAATTATCTGACAGATAGGTTCTGAGCAGCTGTTTTTTGCCGCTTAAAATAAAGAACTCACCTTCGTACATGAAGTGTGCTACCTGATTGCCGGGAGCAGGAAACAGGATCGGATAATTCTGCGGAAGATCGGTTTTCTTTCCGTTACGGACATTCTGGTGAACCCGTGACTTTCTCTGCGGAGGATTCGCCCACAATTCTTTAAGCGGAAGAAGGATCTTCTGGATATGTTTTCTTGTTCCTTTATGGTACTTATAGAAGTTCAGCTCACCGTCGGCAGAGGTGGTCACCAGAAATTTCAGGCGGTCCCGGTTTTCGTTAATCACTTTCTGCATCTTCTGATTAGTCAGATTTTCCTGATGGGTGATAAAAAAAACTTCAAGATCTCTTGCCTTTTGATCTTCTTCAAAAAATTTTTCCAATGCCTGAGAGGTTTCCAGTGCCGGGCTTACATGGTTCAGGTTTTCTACCACCTGTTCCACTTTATCCAGAGAAACCGGTACAATGGTCTGCCCCAATGCAAACACTTTACATTCGGTATGGGCTTTGGGATGCTTGATCACCGCAATGGCCGATGCAAATGCCAGCACTTTCGGTGTTCCCCAGTTTTTTATGGAAGTATCAATTAAGATAATCCGTTCAAAAATATTTTCTTCAGGCGGAATTTCCCGCTGGATATACAGCGCTTCGTTATTGGCTACACGGTTCATAAATACCTCATCTTCATTGGCAAATTCTGATAAAAGCATCCGGTGAAGTTCTCCTTTGTTGGTCATATCAGAAATTCCGCCAATAGGCTGCTCTCCGGGGGACAGGTGGCGCATCGGAATTTTCAGACCGCTCCAGATTCTTTTGATCAGGCTTCCAATCTGGAAAGTCTTCGGCTCTTCAATCAGTTCCTGAATAAAATCTTTATCGGTTTCAACGGTGGTTTCTTCTTCGGCCACTTCATCTTCCAGTTCGGGGATATCAACTGTGCCTTTCATGGCATGGATGATGGATTCTACTGTTGGGTATCTTCCATTTAATATCGCCAATATGCGGATGTCTCTTACTTTAACGGCATTCGTCAGTTCTTTTTTCTTAGCCGATTCGGCAAGGCTCTGGGGTCTTCTGGCAAATTCTTTCAGGATCAGCTCTGCATTTTTTGAAGATATGAGACGCGGAAAATGTCTGAAAAGGGTCTGAAAAAGTATGATCCGGTTTTGCCCGGTTTTATAGTGTGGTCCCAGATTCTTCAGGTTTTCAAGAAACTTAAATCCTGAATCGATATTCAGCCTGATTTCGTCTCCGCTTTCTGCCTGGATTTTCTTCAGGTAATAATGGATTCCGTCTAAATTAAGATATCCATCCTGAGAGGCATACAGCACCAGCAATAATGTTCCGAAATGCGGAAAATCCTGCAGCTGAAGCTCTTTCAGAATCTCTATGATATAAGGTCTGTATGCTACCGCCCCTACATTCGGAATGGAGACGAGGTTGTTTTCCTGATAGCCCGTAGGATCCGGAACATCTCTATCGGTGGTCCACTCCCAGAAGTAGTTTTCGTATGATTGAAAATATTCTGTCAGATCCATTCCTTTGATTTTTCGGTAAGACGAAATGAGCTTACGGAAAGTTTCCGGAAATCGGTTTTATCAATAGGTAAAACACTTCCGTCTTCGTTCCATACAAGCCACTGGTCCTGACCTGCATTATATTTTCTCTGTAGCAGAGCACTCATATTTTTAAATTCAAAATCAAAACCCGCCGGAAGAAGATGATGGTCTTTCATCCAAAAGGTTTTTCCCGGAAGGCTTAATAGCGGCTTCCCTAAAAACAATGCTTTGTCATTCATCACAATCCAGTCTGTTTTTTCCAGTTTGAATTTGGGCAAAGCAATCACTGCTTCTTTAATTTCATCAATAGAACACAGTAAAGCTGTTGCAGGCTGTTCTTCCTCGCTTGGCACCAGCTTAACTTTCACTTTTTCATCAATTCCGAAAAAGTTCTGGTTGGAAGGTGGAAAAATAAGCCGTAAAGCCTTGTCAATGGGAGTCCATAACAAAGCTGTTCTCACTTTTTTGCTGGGAACCAGGGCATCTTTCCGGAATAAGAGACCTTCTCTTAATTCATATAGTAAAAAATCGGGCAATTGTTGTATCTCCGCTGATACAGCCTGCTCATCGGTGAAGCCTTTCAGCCAGATCGTCTCCTCTTCCAATGCAATCTGTACGTTTTTCCAGTTGCGGATCGAGCCTAAGAAATCTTCATCTGCACGGGGAAGTTCTGCCCAGAATTCTTTTACACGCTTTGAAGGATTTTCTGCCATAGACTTTCTATTTCCTGTTGAATATATTGTTTCTGTTCCGGATTCCTGATCCAGTCGCAGCGGGTCTGAAGGTATCTCAGTTTATCTTTGATCACATTCTGCTCTTCAAAACTCAAATTTCCGTCGTTCCATTTTTCAACTAAGATTTTTACATCTTTCATAACTTCTTCCGGATTGGGCGTTTTGTTCTGTAATGCCTGTGGATGCGATTTCGGATTTTCATCTTTTTCAATGGTTCTGTTGATGATTCCTTCCAGAATTTCGATCTGTTCTTCGGTATCCCAGATATGTTTCAGCACCCAAAGATCTGACAGGATAGCTTCGTTTCTTCCACAGATCAGGGCACTTGCGGCAATCAGGTTCTGTAGTTTTACGGCACGGCGGTCTGAGATGGCAATTCCTGTATTTCTGAGACTGATGATTGTATTTAAATAGACTTCATAAATCGGTTTTAAATCTATGGTCCTGCATAATTGCTGCAGCTCCCGGATTTCATCGGAAAGAATTTCAGGGGTTTCCGTATCCACAGGATTTTCCAGTTTTCTTCCGGCTAAAAGCACCTGCTGAAGAAGATCCGGGTTTACATAATCCACATTGATCCTGATCAGGAAACGGTCGAATAATGCATTCAAAGCTTCATCTTCGGGAAGAACGTTACTGGCTCCAACAAACATGAGGGCCGGTAAATGCCTGGTTTCTTTTCCTCTTTTGAAGATCTTTTCGTTCAAAGCCATCAACAGGGAATTCAGAATCGCTGAGTTGGCATTGAAGATCTCATCCAGAAATACCATGGAGGCTTCCGGCATCATTCCTTCGGTATTGGTAAGAAGATCACCCTCCTTTAGTTTTCGGATATCGAAAGGACCGAAGATCTCATTCGGCTCTGTAAAACGGGTTAAAAGGTATTCAAAGTTTCTGCCGTCTATTACGGTTTTGGATAAGGTTCTTACAATGGCAGATTTGGCGGTTCCGGGAGGCCCGTACAGAAAGGCGTTTTCTCTTGCCAGCAGACAGATTCCCAAAAGATCGACTACATCATTTTTTCCGACGAAGGTATCTTTTACGTAATTAAGAACGGTATTGAGTTTTGTAATATTCTGATTCATTAGTATTTATTTAATAAAAAATCTAAGCAGTAAAAAATAGATAAACCCGCTTACCACAAGTGCCAGCAATGCATCTATATAAAAAGTAACCGGAAAGATAAAAAAAGCTAAATTATATTTAAAATAAGCAATCAATAAAAGAACGGCGAGGACCAATCCTAAATAATCCCAAAGTGACAGCACAAAGACCAGGACTAATGAAATGATAAACTGTACAACAAGGACAAAGCAAAGAAAGAAGTATTTGCCATACTTTTCATAATGCTCAGAAACAACCGCAGCCAGATCTTTATAAAGCAGTTTCTGTGTGATCAGATGGTATTCAACAGAAAGAATGTCTTTGAATATTTTCACCGGATCATAGCCCAAAATGTACGTTGTTGTAAAAAGGACCAATACCACCACACCAAGCACTACGAGATTAAGCATCTGAATCCTTTTTTTATTGTATGCAATTTCTACATCATCTATCGCTACAGGAACAGGAAGTTCTTCTGTTTTAAAATTGATATAGCTTCCTAAAGGAATATATCCGAAATTTATTCTGATCCCTTTGTTCCCATGATATCTGTACAGCGGTTTTCCGAAGGATATAAACATCCCGATTTCACCTACATCTTTTCTGAAAAGAAGATTGTTGATATAATACGAAATAATGCAAAACAGAAACATATAGGTTCCTGCAGCCAAACCCATAGTAACGGCAGAACTAATTTCCATTTTCAATAATTTTTAATTCTCTCCAGAAAATATCTTTGTACAATCCGAATTCTGCCATCAGCAGCTGATTGATGTATGGAATTTCGGCCAGCCTGTACGCTTTCTTCTCCACAATTCTTTCCAGATACAGTTTGCGGTAGGTTGTATCTTTTAATTCTTCTTCCCAGCTGACTTTTTCAAGATCCAGATCAAACCCTATTCCCGAATAATGAAACTGAAGCAGGATGTTTTCCAGCATTCCGATCAACGGGTCTTCCGGATCGGCAGCCTGCAAAGCTGAGATGGTCTGGGGTAAAAACCGCAATGAAAGATCCGCCGATAATACAGCAGCGGTATTTCTTTTCCCTTTAAATGGCGGAATTAATTTATCCAGATTTTTGGCAGTATCTCTTCGGATCAGGTAAAGCTGCGCACTGTGGTAGAGAATTTTTGCCGCCCAGACTGCTGTTTCTCGGTCACAGCTGATCTGATCGGATAAGAATTCCAATCTTTCTTTTTCAAATTCGGATTCAAAATAATCAGCAGCCTCCTGTTCTTCTTTTTTAGAGATTTCATAAAGATCTGTGAAGATTGTAATACATTCATCCTTCCGAAGCAGAAATAAAGTATCTAAAAACGCGGATTTGTTTTCCATCATTGAACAAAAATAAAATTATTTCTCTGAGAACGAAATTTTTTAGTGACATGAATGATGAATTTTGCTGTAAAAGTGGATTTTGAGGATAATTTGAGGGAAAATTGTCAATTTTGCTATGCAGGTCAATGGTGAATATCAACAGTCGTAAAAAAAAAATCACGTGCGAAGCGAATTCACCCTTGACATTCTTCCTATTCGGTTATTTCTATGATATTATTTTCCGGATCCAGAATAACACTTTCATAATAGCCGTCTCCTGTTGTACGGGGTTCACCCACAATTCTATATCCGTCATTTCTTAAAGCTTCCGTGAGTTCGTCCACGTTTTCCCGGCTTCCTGTTGAAAAGGCCAGATGGATAATCCCATATTTCTGTATTTCATAGGAATTCTCATTATTCTGAATATCCGGTTTTGTCATTAATTCAAGGCGGCATCCGTTATCAAAGCTTAAGAAATAGGATTCAAAGTTTTTTACGGGATTATGGTATTTTTCATTGGAAACGGCTCCGAAATATTTCTGATAAAACATTCTGGACTGTTCGAGGTCTTTTACCCAAATGGCAATATGCTCAATTTTCATTTTTAAAATTTTAATTAATAATTTACAAAAGTAACTGACGGAATATTCCGATACCCGCTTTGTATTGTTCTATCATTGTTCTGTATTGGCAATGTTATTGTTGTGAATAGCCAATTTTGCTTACACAAGTCAATGGTGAATAACTATAGAATTAGAAAATTCACGAGTGAAGCGGATTGACTCTTCTCCATTGTCTGTTCATCTTTCACATATTTAGTATCTTTGTGCACATTCAAAATAAAATTATGAGTATTCACATCAGTGCAAAAAAAGGAGAAATTGCTAAAGTAGTATTGCAGCCGGGGGATCCGCTTCGCGCACAATATATTGCTGAAAACTATCTGGAAAATGCTAAACTGGTAAGCAAAACCAGAGGTATTTTTTATTACACCGGTCTTTATAAAGGTAAAGAAATCACTGTAGGAGCCAGCGGAATGGGCTTCCCAAGCATCGGGATCTATTCATTTGAGCTCTTCACAGAATATGAGGTAGATACTATCATCCGAATCGGGACCTGCGGAGCTTATACTACAGACCTTAAGCTTTTTGATATTTTAAATATCGAAAATGCAGCCAGCGAAAGTACCTACGCCAAATATGCCTGGGAAATTGAAGATGAGATCCTTTCTCACCAGGGAAATATCTTCGGAACAATTAATGAGACGGCAAAAGAACTTTCTCTGGACGCCAAAGCTATCAACGTACACAGCAGTGATATTTTCTACAGAAAAGATCCTAATGTTCCTGCTATCGCGACTAAATACAACTGTCCTGCAGTAGAAATGGAGGCTTTCGGGTTATTTGCCAATGCTCAGCATTTAGGAAAAAATGCAGCAACGATTCTTACGGTAACCGATATTATTCCTACTCACGAAAAAATTTCAGCTGACGAAAGGGAAAAAGCGTTGAAACCGATGATGGAACTTGCTTTGGAATCAGCTTTGAAAAGTCTTTAAAACCAGAGTCGCCTACAAACGATCTGTCTTTGGTACAACCTAAAAAATTTAACACAAAGTTTAAATAACAATACTGTCGATTTTAGGGAGCAAAGATTGGAATCAACTCCGTTGATTCGATGAAGCTGACGTTCTATCGATGTGATATAAAAATCAAAAGAGCTTTACTGTATGGTAGAGCTCTTTTTTTATATTCTGAAAAAATTTCTGGCTGTTTCTGTGGTTTCGTCTGCCACTTCAGCGATGCTGATTTTTTTCCAGCGGGCAATGGTCTGTGCCACATACGGCAGGTAAGAGGGTTCATTACGGCGGTTCTGCGTTCTGGACATATTTTTCGGAAGCATAAACGGAGCATCTGTTTCAATCATCATGCGGTCCAGAGGGACGTATCTGATCACTTCTTCCAAATGGCCGAATCTTTTTTCATCGCTAATGGCTCCGGTAAACCCTAAATAAAATCCTTTATCCAGATAAATTTTCGCTTCTTCCAGCGTTCCCGTAAAGCAGTGTACCACCCCTTCCGGAAGCCTGGAAAGATAATCATCCGTAATTTCATTGAACTTTTTAAAAGCCGATCTCTCATGCAGGAAAAGCGGTTTATTCACCTCAACAGCCAGTTCAAGCTGTGCCCTGTAACATTTTTCCTGAACAGGTCTTGGGGAAAAATCCCGGTCGAAATCCAGTCCGCACTCTCCTACTGAAATGACGTGATCCAGATTCAATAATTTCCTGAGTTCATGAATGCTTTCAGTATTGAAAGATTTGGCATCATGGGGATGAATTCCTGCTGTGGAATATAAGATTTCCGGATAATCTGATGCGATTTCCGCGGATTCTTTACTTCCCCTTACGCTGGTTCCTGTAAGGATCATATGGTCTACGCCGTTATCCAGAGCACGATTGATGATTTCGTCGTGTTCGTTATGGAATTGTTTGTTGGTTAGGTTGATACCTATGTCTATATAAGTGTTCATCATATTTTTGTTATTTTTTTTAATGAGTTCATTAATTAAAAGAACTCATTCTATATTTTGTTTGTTTTTTAATTTCTACTGCATTGAAAAAAGGTGAAAATTTTCAATACTTAATTTTTTTAATCTGCCTAATTTGCAAAATCTGCGAGCACAAAGATCCGTGTGATCTGAGAAATCTGTGGAAAATTATTTTTCATTTTATTTACCATTAACCGTTTAATAAAAATGGGATTATTGTTAGATTTTTATTAATTTCTTTTGTCTTGAAACAAAAGAAACAAAAGTTCAAGACCTGGAATTCTTCGCTAAAAATGAATCCTGTTCTCTAAAAATTCTAAAACTTGCGCGCGTTCATTATTGCTGCTTCGCCGGAGAAGTTGTCTCGCGCTTCGGACAGTAGAATTTTTTTAACGTTCACAGGAGTCATTTTTTTAACGCTCAGACTTCCTATGTCGTTTTTTTAATGGGGTCATTTAATTAAAAGAACTCATTCTAAGTTTTTTGTTTGTTTTTAATTTCTACTGCACTGAAAAAAGGTGAAAATTTTCAATACTTAATTTTTTTAATCTGCCTAATTTGCGAAATCTTTGAGCACAAAAATCCGTGTGATCTGAGAAATCTGTGGGAAATTATTTTTCATTTTTTTAATTTCGTCATTTTATAAAAAGACCAAACAGACAGGGTTTGAACCTGTAAACCTCCTTGTTGGGATCGTTTTTCCACTTAAACTACTGTTTGGCCTGTCTTTTTTTATTATGCTTCTGCTTCCAGAAGGTTGAAATATTCTTCGGCAGTTAACGGCCTTATATTGCCTTCCGGTACAATTTCTTTTTCCAGCTCACAAATTAAGACATCTCCCTGTCTCTTCAGGCATCGGATATGAGGAATGATGTTTTCATGAATCCTGAAGGTAGACGCAATTGCTGTTAATGCATCATTTTTATACTGAGATTCTATCCACAGCCAATGTTCTTCTGAAGTAGACGGGCACCAGCATTTCACAGCATATGACTGCCGCTCCCTTCCCCACATAGACAGTCTGAATTTTTCATTTTCCACTTCATAGACTTCATAATGGTTGGTTCTGCGTACCCGTTTTTTGTTTCCGTTTTCATCATATTCAAAGTAGTTGACCAGAATTTCATCCTGAGCCACTTTCCTGGCATCAAGTTTTTTCATTAAGGTTCCTACTCCGAGATAGCTGAAACAGAAAAGTCTGAAATCCCGGTCGTAATGGGTAAAAAATTCTTCATACCTGATGGGTTCTACTTTATCCCATAACCGTTTAATTGTATTTAAGACCTTTATAAAATTGGGTGAACTGTAATTACTCCATTCCCTTTCATATTCACGGGTGACAAAGTTCTGAAAGCTTTTGTGCCTTAATTTTAAAATAGAAACCAGCTTGGTAAGCGGATGTTTAAACGGATAATACATTACCCCGGAATGCAGTCTTGCAATATAACAGTGATCCTTTGAAACAAAAAAGTTTTCCTTTATTTTGAAATAGATTTCTTCAGCGAGGTCTTCAAAGTCATCATTTTCATCATACAGATATTGGCCTATCTTTTTTAAGGACGGTAATTTTGAGTTTTTCTGCTTTTCATTCACCAGAGATCCAATGTATTCCAATGATTTAAAGTTAAAATTTTCATTAGAGTTTACATAGCCATTGATCTTTTTCAGATGATTGAATTCTACATATTTACCCATCAGCAGATCACCGGCTTCCACTATGTTTTCTGCCAGGATCTGGTGAGTATTGAAGCCTCCTTTTACCTTCTGCAATGCTGCCATATAACAGGTTTCATATCCGTAATTCTGAAGGTCTCCGTTGATTTCTTTCAGAACCGGAAATTGGGCTCCGGCATACTGCCTGATAAAAATACTTCCTGATTTTTCCAGCATGGGAAATGCTACATAGGAATTGTTTATCATTTCAATATTTCCGGTTATTTCCTCAAGTCCGGGAAAAGAAATTCGGGTCTGGTCTATCTTCATATTTCCGGTCATCTTTTTCAAAACCGGAAAATCATGGCTGAACGCGGTTTCTGTTTTATCCCGACATTCAATCTTAAGTCTGCCGTGAACGTATTCAAGATTGGGAAAGGCAACGTTTTTACTGTATATATTTATTCTGCCCCGGATCTCCCGATGGCTGAAAACAATATTACCGGCCAAAACATCAATATTAAAATTTCCGTCTTTCGGCAGAGCATCGGCCTGGTACTGATGGCTGATCTCAATTATTTTCCTTCTGTCCTTCAGGTTCCGGCTTCCTGAATATACTTCAGCATTTTTCACTTCAGTGCTTCCGCCGATCTTGATCGGATTTTTAAATCTGAAATCAACAATACATTTGAAATTTCCTTGTACTTTTTCCAGTCTGTCCAATTTTGCAGAATAGTGCATTGCCAGATGTCCTTCTACGGTTCTGAGCTTCGGAAGTACACAGTTTATGGCATCCACAGAGAGATTTCCCCGGATATTGATCAGTTCAGGGAAGCTGCATCCTTCGCCTCTCACCAAAAGATTACCGTTTATTTCCCTGAAATCAAAGGTCATATTTTTAGCGTAGATCTCTATGGATGTATATTCATCAAAGCAGAGCCCTTCAAGGTCTTCGACTGAGAATATTTTACATCTTTTTATGGGGTCAGTCGTATGCATTTTCGTTTACCTGTGTTATAGGGTTATATTCCTGCTGGATGTATTTTACAAAGTATTGACTTTCTACCCGAAGCATTTTATGTTCTTTGTGGGTAATAAAAGCATCATCCTGGATAAAAAATGTTTCCGTACTCCCGTTACGGTCGATGACTTTATAAGATGATGTTTTCATCATATGCTGGTTGCTTGTTTTTTCAAGGCAGTAGTCTTTGTAATCCCGGGTATGTTCACTCAAGCTTTTAATTTTTTCCTTCCTTACTGGCTTTATCTTACTATTAACCTTTATAGCCGGGTTTTCATCAGCAAGAGCTGTTTGTTCAGGAAACACAGTTTTCTCAGGAATGAAATTCTTCTGAGGTTTTACAGTTTTCCGTTCTGATTGATCTCCTCTGCTTATCGGAGCCGGGATATAAATTTCATCGATGATTCTGAAAAAAATGAGTAGTTTTTTTAACATGGCATTATTTTTTTTTTAAAGTAAAAGAAAACCGGGCTCGAACCGATAATGTACTCTCTGAGAATAGGTTTTTCCTGATTAAACTATTTCTTTTACTGTTTTTATTGGGGAGATAAACGGGATTTGAACCCGTATCGATTCGGGGTAGGAATATGTTTTTCCAGTTAAACTATTATCTCCGGGATTAAAGGGAGTACAGCAGGATTTGAACCTACAACCTCGTCCATGCTCCAGACGTATTCTTCTTGTTGAACTATGTACTCCTGTGAAACGTGCGGGATTCGAACCCACAACCTCCGGCGAGGAAAGCCGGCGTTCTTCCATTGAACTAACGTTTCGTTTTTGGGAGATAAGCAGGATTTGAACCTGCAACTCATCTTAGCAAAATGTGTTTTTCCATTTATTACTATTATCTCCGTCTGGCTTTTACCAGGTATGAATTTTATAATTTTTCAGCAGAACTCCACTGAAATAATTTCCATGGATTCCTTCTGCTACCGGATGCAGGATTCTTGCGGCCCCGTCTACGGAATCCAGCGGCGGAATATATCCCTGTTCAAACTGTTTTTTTCTTAAACTTTCCTTTGCTCCTGTAGAAATCCATCCTACATCCACTGCACTCATGTAGATCTGATCTTTTTCAAATTCTCTTGCAGAAGTGAGGGTCATCATATTCAAAGCTGCTTTGGTCATATTGGTATGCGGATGAAAAACCGTTTTATTTTCGTAGCTGAAAATTCCTTCCGATGAGGTGACATTAATGATGAACTTTTCCTTAAATAAAGAGTTTTTCATTAAAGGTTTCAGTTCCTTGATCAGAAAATACGGTGCAATATGATTAATCAGGTTCACTTCCACCAATTCATACATAGAAACTTCTTCCAGCGTTGAATTCCAGCTTGTTTTTTCACGGTGATCCACCGGCTGCCCGAATCGGGTAAGGGCAATCTGTGTTTCCTCATTCTGCGCATATTCCAGGCTGGCAATCTCTTTTGAAATTTCCGTACGATTCGGGATTAAATTAGGAATATTCTGAAACTCCAGCGCTTTTTCTTTTTCTCTTTTGAGAATCGGAAGATAGTATTCATCGGGATATTTGATGGTCTGGGCTGCATTATTGATCAGGATATCCAATGTATCAAAACTGGCTTTGTAAAAATCTACGAACTCCTGAATAGCTTTTAAATTTCTAAGGTCCAAACCGTATACCCAAAGTCTGTCTTTCCATTCCTCATAATCTGCTTCCTGCTGCAAAGTTTCCAATGCCAGAGTGGGGAAACGGGTTGTCAAAACCAAATTGGCCCCATTTCTCAACAGTTTCAATGCGGTGGCAAAGCCTACTTTTACCCTTCCTCCGGTAAGGATTACATTTCTTCCGGTAAGATCAGCTGTCTGAAAACGTTTTTCATAGTTTTCTCCGGCACATTTCGGACAAAGCCTGGTGTAGAAAGAGTGGGCATACTGATAACTCTGGTTACAGCAGTAGCAGTTTTTGGGAATCTGAAGTCTGGTAAACTTTGTTTCATCTTTCTCATCATCATAAAAATCAGTAACCCCTACCAATGCTTTTTTCATGAGTACTGCATCAGAACTGATGTGCAGGTCATGGGTTTTCATCCGGGAATAGCTTTCCTGGCGGTTTTGTTTTTTAGCGTTTTTATGAATTTTCGTGATCAGTCCTGAAAACGTTTTGTTATCCGGATTGAGGAATGGCTCATCCTTCAGGGCATTGAGCACCTTGAGACATGTTTCCCATTCATTGATTGAAAATTTTGGTTCCGAAAGTTCCATAGCTTCAGTTTATATCTGCAAAATTATTTCCTTAATACGCAATCTTTTTACGCAGCACAAAAAATAGTATTTATTCATTGATAAACGGTTCCAGAAAACCAATCAGCTGTTTTCCGCCATGGCTCCACCGGATACCGTGTCCCTGTTTTTCCCTGACTTCAAATACCAATTCATGTTTGTAATGGAAGAAAACATTCCACCAGGTTCTGGTATCGAGAATATCCGTGATCTTTTCCATTACTTTTTCCTGTTTCTGAAGGTTGTTTCCTTTGATCTCGCCCCAGAATTCATCTTCCATTCTTCCGACATGCTTTTCCCAGGCTCTCTGCGCAATTGTTATTTCACTGTTGAAAGGTTCGCGGCAGGCTCCGATGAGCATTTCTTTAAGCGGAGGCACTGCATTTTCATTGCGGATGCTTGCGGAAGTCAGACGCTGGCCCAGGATATTCAGCCAGTGTTCAAACGGCATTTCTTCAAGTTGTGTCGCTTTAACCTCATCAGAAGTGTCGGTTTGAAGTATGTTTATAAACAGATCAAAGCTGTCTTTTCTGCTTATCTTAATTTCTTCATTAAAAAAAGGTAATTCCCAGTCTGATATTTTTTCCTGAAAGCTCAGGATATTATTTTCCAGGCTGTTTATATGTTCTTCAGCCAGGATTGATCCGTATTTCTGTTTCCACGAATCTGAGAATAGCGGAATATAAAGTTCAAACAGTTTCATCGATCATCCAGTTTTACCACGTTCGTATCCAGTTTTTCTTCTGTAATAAGGTAACCGATCAGGTTGAACCATGCTTTACAGTGGTCCAGAATCCATGCATCAGAGGAAACAGAAATCTCAGCATTATCCACCAGAAACTGATCAGGATTAAATTGCAGATCAGCTTCCCAGTTCATTTTATTTTCAACAGCAAAATCCAGAACCATCTGTTTGATCCTTCCGCTGTTGGAAACGGGTTTATCAAAAATCCAGATCAGTTTCCGGACTTCTGCTTTCCGGAAGAATCCAGCAATAAGTTCCAGGGCTTTCTGAGTCTGACTGACTCTTTTATAGGTACCATGAACTCCTGAAAGATCGCGGAAACAACCGTCTGTTCCTTCAAAAAGATAAGCTCCGGAGAGTAAACTTTCCAGCAGGATTACCACATTAAAGCCATCCAGATAAACTATTTTATCTTTAAGTTCTGCTTCCTGAAGCTGTTTCAGTTTTCTGTTCCTGATCTGTTCTTCTGATGCGGAAGCACCCCGGAATGCCTGAATCTGCCGGGTTTTAAGCCGGTAACGGTTGCCTGCCAATTCGGAAGATGCTTTTTCAGCATAGCCTCTGCTTAACAAGTACTGCATGTCCTGAACCGCCATTCTCAGTTTACCGATCTGTTTCTCTGATCCGAACATGGCATCATCGCCTGTATTTTTTCCACGGTTTCTGTTGTTCATGTTCAAAAATAGAATTTTTACAGCAATGAAAAACTTTTTCTTTTCTTAAATGATAAAAACACTCCTGAAAGTTCGTTAACAGATTGCTGCTTTTATTTAAACCATCAAGGTTGTTTAAGTTTTAAGATGAGTTAAGGGAAAAATCAGAGGTTTTTTTAAATTGAAGGTTAGCCCGTTTTAAAAGATGAATGTTTATTTTTTTATTGCAAGGAGAAATAATGTTTTACGTCATTAGGATAAACAAGGGCGTAAACTTATCAAATAAATATGAAGCTTTTCTTAAGTAAGTTCTTTGAATAATCAAGATTTCTCTATTCTCAATTTAAGATCTATTGCATTCAGATATTTTGTATTTTTATCCGAAATGCCTGTCTGTTATGAAAAAGTTTTTGTTTTTTTTGATGCTGTTATCGTGTGGACTGTTTCTTTTAGGCTGTGAATATAAAGTAAAAGGAAACGGTTCCAGTGCGAAAGGAAATTCTGAAAAAAAGGTTCTGAAAAATGTAAAGAACTTTGATGAGAAAACAAAAACTATTCATGTTCTTGTGGCCCTGTGCGATAATAAATACCAGGGAATTGTTCCTGTTCCCGAAAAGATAGGCAATGGACAGGATCCTGATCAGAACCTGTATTGGGGTGCTGCTTACGGAGTCCGTACGTATTTTAAGAAAAGTAAGGAATGGAAAGACTGGTTTTTCAGAATACTTCCAATCAAAACTATTATCTGGTAGCCGATGCTTATGACGGAAAATATATAGAAAACTGCACCAGAGATTTTTTCTACAGCAGCTCCGGGCAATGGAAAGACGTTATAAACATCAATGGAAAACGGATTGGACTCTACGGAAATTCTAAGCTGGTTTCTTATGTAGGACATGACGGGCTGATGGATTTCCAGCTATCTGAATCTTTTAAAAATACGGATGGAAAAACCAGAGACTGCATTATTCTGGCCTGCTACAGTAAGAGGTTTTTCTCTCATCAGCTAAAAGATACCCATGCCAATCCTTTAGTATGGACCACTCACCTAATGGCTCCTGAAGCGTATATTCTGCATGATGCTTTAACGGGTTATATTAAAAGTGAATCTGGAGAACAGATCAGAACACGGGCAGCTTCAGCGTACTCCAAATATCAGAAATGCAGTGAGAAAGCGGCCAGAAACCTGCTGGTGAGCGGGTGGTGATCTTTCACGTATTTAAAATCTGATAACTCCAATTAATATCAGTGATATTTTTTACAAAAAAAGAGAGATTTCGTACAAAGTTTTGAGGTTCATAAAGGGATAAGTTTGCAAAGATTTAAAGATCCAGTTATGAATACATTGAAAAAATTATGTTATCTGTTGGCAGCCTTGTTTTTCTCTGCTGCTTTTGTATCGTGCTCTGATGATGATGAGATGATCATTGAGCAGATGACTCCCTCACAGACTCTTGCCTCTACTCCATGGGAAACTACGGGTGCTAAGGACAAAAACGGACAGTCTGTAGACCTTAATGATGCCAGTGTGAACGGTTATGTAGGTTTTGCGTACTTCAAAGGAGACGGCAGTTTTGTGATTTACGGACTTAATGATGCGATCCGCTCAAGAGGAACATGGTCGGTAGATGCAATGGGAACCAGGAGAACAATAACGGCATTAAACCCAGACGGAACTACCATTTTCACCCGGGATGTGGAAATTCTTGTTCTTAACCGCAATGAATTTACGTACAGAATTCGTCCGAATGCAGCAGATCAATCAATCTATTACGACATTATCCATACCAGAACTCTGCATGCCGAACCTTCCAACGGACAGCTTACGCTTGCTTCCACACCATGGGAAACGACAGGAGCCAAAAACAGCAACGGACAGCCTGTTGATCTGGCAGACAGCAGTGTTGCAGGGTATGTAGGGTATTCTTATTTCAAAGCTAACGGAACTTTTGCGATCTACGGATTAAATAATGCTCCAAGATCAAAAGGGACGTGGTCTATTTCTCCGGACGGAAAGAAAAGAACCCTTACCGCTTTGGATGATGCAGGGAATGTAATTTTCACCCGCGTTGTGGATATTCTAACGCTAAACAGCAACGAATTCACTTACCGAATCACTGATGCAGCGAATCCTTCTGTATATTATGATATTATCCACAAGAGTGTTTCTCATAATGAACCTCATTAATCATAAGTGTTTTTTTCAGATCTGAAAGCTGGAAGAAAGAGGCTTGAAGTATTTTAAGCCCCGATTCAAACGAATTGAAATTAAGTTAGTTGATCATGAATGACGAAGCCTGCTTTCCGGAGCAGGCTTCACTTTTTTTTAAGGGCTACAGGCAGTCTTCCCACCATTTTTTCCAGTTTACTTTTCCCAGCTGATCGAGATCTGTTTTTTCACCGATCATGGGAAGGGTAACGGGCTGGTTATTTTTTTCGGCATATTCTGAAACCAGAGCCAGTGGTTCATACCACGGATGCTGGGCCAGTTTAAATTTTGAATTGTGAACAGGAATAAAATTTTCAGCTTTCAGTTCTTTTACTTCTTCTATGATCTGCTCGGGAAGGCTGTGAATATAAGGCCATTTTTCGTTGTATTGTCCGCATTCCATCACGGCAAGATCAAAGGGACCATATTTCTCCCCGATTTCTGAAAAATGATTTCCGTAACCGCTGTCTCCGCCCAGAAAAAGCTTTTTGGAAGGTGCTTTCAAGACAAAGGAAGTCCATAATGAGATATTACGGTTGAGCAGTCTTCCGGAAAAGTGTCTTGCCGGGGTAAGGGTAAGGGTAAAACCTTCTGCAATATCTATACTCTCCCACCAGTTTTTCTCGATGATCTTTTCAGAGTTCCAGCCCCAGTATTCAAAATGCTGCCCGGTTCCCAGCCCGCATATTACTTTTCCCGTCTTGTCTTTAAGCGCCTGAACGGTTTTATAATCCAGGTGATCCCAGTGATCGTGGGTAATCAGCAGAAAATCAATATCGGGTATATGTTCCGGCTTGTAGTAATCAGCTCCCTGAAAAGCTTTTATGGATCCCGGCATGGGTGATGCATTTCCACTGAATACAGGATCTATCAGGAATTTTTTTCCATCAATCTGTATAAAATAGGAGCTGTGCCCAAACCAGATGAGTACATTTTCTTCCGGATGAAGATTCTTAAGATCTGTGGTTACAAACGGAAGCGGACATTCCGGAGCTGTATGTTCCACTTTACACAGAGCACCTAACAATGCTTTGGTCATACTTTCTCCTTCCAGTAAAGCAGGTGTGGGAAGGATATTCTGAAATTTCCCGTTGGTATAGTTGGTCAGGGTACTGAAGTATCCTCTTCTTTTTTCGTCGGGAAACTGCCCGAGCTGTTTTACTAAATTCATTGCTGTATTTTTTTTACATTCTGAGCCTTTCTTCTTCCAGGTCCAGCCTTGTCAGGTAATGTCTTATGTATTCTTCGTCAATATGGGAGTTTCTCCTGTTTTCTTCCCGAAGCCAGATGCGCTGCTGTTCCAGGGTTTCAAAATAAATCTGTTTGGCTTCATCTGAAAGCTTACGGGCAGAGTCTTCTTTATCTTCTCTTTCCCAACGGTCCATCAGCTTATTAAAGTATTCATTTTCGCTTCTTCTTTCTTTATAATTTTCATTCAGATAGGTTAAAGCGGCATGGCGCATTCCTCTTCTTAAAAAGTGTTCGGATTCTTCTTCGGACATATAGGCACTTTCGGATTCTGACAGTTTCAGTTTCTTTATCAGTGCGGGAAGGGTAAGCCCCTGAACGATTAACGTCACCAGAATAACGACAAATGTAATAAACAGGATAAGATCACGATGGGGAAAAGGCTGTCCGTTCTCCATAATGACCGGAATAGACAGTGCAGCGGCTAAGGAAACTACCCCGCGCATTCCCGTCCAGCCCATGAGCATAGGGGCTTTCATTCCGGGATCCCGGTCTGCCACATTGATGAAGTTCCTCATGATTAAAGTAACAAATACCGCCCCGAAAGAAGCCAGAAAGCGGATAACAATGAGTACGGTAGTAATCAGCAAACCGTAACCTATGGCTTCGTAAAGACCGATGCCTTCTTTATGCAGGCCTACCATAATTTCCGGTAAATCCAGCCCGATCAGGAGGAAGACGATTCCATTGATCAGAAATACAAAGCTTTCCCAAACATTTGAGCCTTTCAGGCGAGATTCTGAGGTCCGGAAAATTTCGTGTCTGCGGACGGAAAGATAGAGTCCTCCGCTTACCACAGCCAGTACGCCGGAAGCATGAACCTCTTCTGCTGCGATGTACATCACATAGGGAGCCACAAGACTTAATATGGCATCCATATTGACATCGGTAGGAAATATTTTTTCAATTTTTAAGAATAAAAACGCCAATACCAACCCTATTCCCAGCCCTCCAAAAACCATCCATCCAAAGCTTAAAGCAGCCTCCTGCCATACAAACTGTCCGGTAGCTACGGCCACCATGGCAAACCGAAAGATAATCAGTGAAGAAGCATCGTTGAACAGACTTTCTCCTTCCAGAACTGTGGATACATTTTTGGGAACTTTTACAAATTTTAAAATAGCTCCTGCACTTACGGCATCGGGAGGAGAGACAATTCCCCCCAAAACAAAACCCAGTGCCAGCGAAAACCCCGGAATGAATGAGTTGGCAATAAATGCTACGGATATGGCTGTAAGAAATACAACAATAAATGCAAAACTGGTAATGATGCGCCGGAGTTTCCATATTTCTTTCCATGAGACGGCAAAAGCGGCTTCATACAAGAGCGGCGGCAGGAAGATGATAAAAATAAGTTCGGGATCAATTTTCAGAACGGGTAAACCGGGAATAAAACTGATCAGAAGTCCGGCAATCACCAGAATAATAGGATAGGCTACTTTCAGCCGGTTGGCCAGCATAATGGCCCCAATAATGACCAGGACAAGGCCTAAGTAATAAATAAAATTTTCCACCATTGTTTTTACATTTTTTTAAATCCGGAAAATCCGGAATATAAAACTGTTTATTTTTAATAAATATAAGAATTGCTATGAATGTATGGAAGCATTTTTTTCGGATGGTGGAAAGAAAGTTGGAAGAGAAGACGGAAGCTGGAAATTATTTTGTTTATCATTTGTACCCCCGTTATCTCATTTAAATATCTAAAAAAATGCGGCTTTACTTTTAAGCCGCATGATCTGATAAGCTGATCATCAATGGGTGGTTTGATTGCCAGAAGATAAAAATCGATGGTCACGGGATCGGACTGCAGTCTGATATTGTGTTTTTCATCAAAGTTAACGACATGTAATTCATCGCTTTTTACCGGACCCACCTTCAGGTAATCAGAAAATTCGGGAATATTCAGTATTCTTGTTTTCATTGTGTTCTCCTCTATCCTGCAAAATTAGAAACTTCAGCAGCTTGTTTAAGGATACAAATTAAGGAAAAACGGAGACATTTTACTGATTGCCCTACAACTGATCGGAAAAATACAGTATGATAAGCAAAAAAAGTCCTGAAGCGGCAAATAAACCCAATATAATAACGGCTGAGGTGGTGATGAACCTCCGGAATGCTTTCTGATCGAACTGAAAGGTCTCCGGATGAATACAGAATTCTTCATATACCCGGGGATGTATGTTCAGATCGGGTCTGAAATATCTGATTCTCTGTACAAAACCGGCTCTCAAAGCTCTGCTGTTGGCAGGATAATAGGACAAACCGGGATCCAGATTGTCGAAATGAATCTGCCGGCTTCCGTCATTCAACCATACGGTGAGAAGCTGGGTTTTATTTTGATAGGAAAGGTACACCTCATAGCTATCGGGCAGGCTGAGGTGTCTGATCTGGCTGTAGAGCACAGAATCGGTAGTTCCGTTTCTATTTTCATAGTGAATTCCCTGATCGTCCACCACAATTCTTTCAATCCTGTTTCCCGCATTCTTTTTTATATGCCGGATGATAAAATAGAGCGCGGTGCCCCATACCAGGTAATAGATCATGGCACCTATAATAAAAACGACAGATCTTTCCGTAAAAAACAAAGGAAATATAGACAGCATTACCAATAAAAAGAGCAGGAACGCTCCGCCAAAAATCCGTATCAGCCATGTCATGATCCAGTTGGGTCTGGAGATTAATACCGGAAATGTTTTTCTCACCTCATCTTGCATCTGTTCAAGATACGAAAATTTCAGATTGCTAACAACAGAAACATCCACACGAAGGCGGATGTTTCGTTTTTTTATGAATTATTTCTTTGTTGTCAGAGCCTATTTAAGTTCCTAAAATTTAATTTTTGTAGGACATTCAAATTTTTATCTTTAAGAATAAAGATGCTGTACTGATGATGTTTTTTTACCACGCAAAGCGTTATCTTCATTATGCATATTTTCAGGAAGCAAAGGGTAGAATCAACTTCGTTGATTCGTCGAATCGTTTGGATAAGCATAAAAACTTCATCAGCATCATCTGTAAAATAATCTACGAGAGAAAATATACACAAACATCCGTGAAATTCATGAATCTGTGGGATTTTTTTTAATCCCAAATTCAAGGCTCGACGAATCTAAAAGAAACCCAAGGTCTGGTAATCATGTACATATTTTCTTAAAATAAATTTACACAGGCTCTTAAAATCCTACTATAACCGGATGGGGCTTTAAAATTCAAATTCACCAATCAGGATTCCTTCTTTCTGATCATTTTTTCCTTTTTTCTGATTCTGAAAGACGACTGTTTTGCGTTCCTGTTTTCCGGTGGCATAGTTGAGGTATATTTCAGCCATGATTGCAGTAGGCCCGGCAATATTGACCTGGGTTTCGCCATAGAAATTGGTTTCGATGATGTATTTTCCCTTTGCGGCTTTTTTCAGGAGAAACTGTTCCGGGCCGAAGCCTTCCGTAAAATCGTTGCTCAGTCTTCCTCCGGCTTCAGTCTCGGAATGGGAATACATGCATTTTTCTTTATCGGGTCCTGTTACCCAAAGGTCGATATCCGTATTGTCTTTGTTCCAGTTGATCACGACCCGTATGTTTACCGGAAGATCGGCAATGAGTCGGGGATTGATGCCTTTCAGATCCAGTTTGTCCCGGTGTCTGCTGATCAGCTGGTTGATCTCCATAAGGATGATTTCCTCAATGCCTTCATCACGCCTGTTCTGTTCGGAAGTATAGGATTGGATAAGAACCTTATACAGGTTGTTGAGCGCCTCCTGATACCGGCTGTTATCTTCGAGTGCCAACGCATAATCTCTGTAGCTCTGTGGATCAAAAGGTCTCAATTCCAGGATTTTTCCGGTGATCCAGAGTTCTTTGTCGTAGGCTCCGACCTGTTTCAATTTATAGGCCAGCAATTTATAGAGTTCTTCATTTTCAATATCCAGATCGGCAACGGAACTCAATACTTTCAGTCCGGATTTCTGATCATTGCTCTTAAAAAGCAGCCCGGCAATATCAAAATAGTATTGTGGGGTTTCTATATAATCTTTTCTGTGCTGGAGATAGATCTGATATATTTCGGCAGGTTTTTTAGCGGAAGTAAAGAACTTCATATAATCTGCATCTGATTTAACGTCAACGACGGTGATCTTTCCTGCTTTCCGGATCCCAAAACCTGTCACCACCATTTCCTCAATCATTTTAATGGTATCCGTACGGGAACCTGAAGCTTCTCTGACCCTTTCTGCCCTTCCTTCCAGATGTTGTGTTACAACAGCATTGGATGCTGCTGTTTCATCAGAACGTTTTACCTCCATAGCATATTCAGCCGAAACAGGAGTCGAAGCAGGAGTAGGAGCATGCGCAGGTTCCGGTACTACACCTCTCATTGTTTTAGCAGCACGGTTCTTTTTCTTTTTTTTATGCTGAAAATCCGTCTGCCACCATTTTTTCAGGTTTTCTATAGTGACTTCGGCATCTTCCATGATATCGTTCACCAGCCAGTCTTTTTCTTCTTTGTTTTCTTTAATGATCCTGTCATATTCTGCTCGCAGTTCAGAAGGAGGCAATATTTTATATTTTACATAGTCGGATATTTCCTCCAGTACCATCAGGCTCATATTATGGCTTGCAAGGCCGTATTTCCTGCTGATTTCTTTAATGTCTTCGCTGTTTTCTTTTTCGAAAATCTCAAGTTCATTCAGCTTTTTCTGCGCCCAGAACTGTGAGATATCCCAGTCTTTAACGGATTGTGTATCAACATTCAGCTGTAAAACCCTGGTTTCGGTAACTTCATTACCATAGCCAAAGAGGACTTTTACAGATGTCTGATTTGTTTTTACTATTCCTGTCAATACAAAATCCTGAGAAATCGTCTGCGTGAGGGACGGATATACCTGGGTAACCGAATTATTGTCTTCAATCCTTAAAAACTTCAGAGGTTGAAATAACAGTTTTCTGACTTCTTTTTTAGGATCATTTTCATTTAAATTCAGAAATTCACCTCCTGTGATACTGCTGATGTATTTTAACTGTCCGAAATTGGCCGTATTGGAGGAAGAAATTGTGAAAACAGGTTTCTTTCCGTTAAAATTACGATCCCCGAAGGTTGACATTCCGTCAGAAAATAACAGTACCTCATCTTCATTTACTGTTTTCAGCTGTCCGAAATCTGTTCCTCCGTCATATACCGTTCCGGAAAGGTAGTTTTTTAAACTCTTCCAGTTTCCGTTTTCTATGGTGAAGGTATTTCCTTCTTCAAAGGTATTGCTGAGAAAGTATACTTTTACGGAAAGGTTTTTATTAATCCTGAAATATTCTTCCAGAAGCTCCCACTCTTTCTCATGATTCCTTTTTAATCCGCTTAATGAATTATCCCAGACGACAGCTAATTTCCCGGGTTGCTTTTTAGCTCTTTCTTTGGGATCTATCGCCATCGCTGCCAGAAAATATGCTGACTGATCTTGTCCCTTCCCGATCAGGATATTCTGTGCTGCGTTTTCCTGCGGGATATTAATTTTGAGATTCTGTCCGGGTTTGTAGTTTTGCTTATGGGTTTCTGCTATCCAGCTGTTTCCGTTTTTGACAAATGAGAAGCTGCCATCCGGTTTTTCTTCAAGCTGAGGGGTTACCGCATTCTGATATACAATGGTTTTGATATTGAATTCAGGAATTGGAGAAGAAAAATTTAAAGGCAGGAAGTACTGATAATCGTTTCCGGTTCTTTTCAGTTCGTAATGGTAGGTAATCTGTACGGTTCTTTCCCCACCATTGGCTGCAATAGGATAAATTCTTGTTCTGAAGTTATTGCCTTCCACCTTTTCCAGGATTCCCGGATCTATATTTTTCTTCTGTATGGTTTCAAAAACCTGCTTGGCTTTTTCTTTTTCTACGGGAACTGCTTTTCTCAGTTTTCCTTCAATATCCAGAGCATAGCCGCTCACACTCACTCCTTCCGGAAGCGGAAAAGTCAGTCTTCCTTCCATCAGCCGTGGAGCATTGTTTTTAAAAACCATCGTGACCGTATTCGTAGAAATTCGTCCTGTGATTTTGGTTTCAATATCTATTTTTTGAAGGATGACCTTGGTATTTTTTTCAAAACCGCCCTTTTCATCAGGAGTTTCAATTGTTGGAACCTGCGCATAAAGTACAACAGGAATACATAGAATGAGGATCGAAATCCATATATTTTTCATGGCATTGGTTATTTTTTGAAATTTAATAAAAAAACACTATATAATTCAAGATGCTTTGAAAAGGCTAAAGGTTGGAAAACGTTTTTTTTATTATTGATTTTTTTTTAACTATTAAGGTTATGTAAGTTCTATGGGGAATTAAGGATAACATCGAAAATGTTTTTTAAGCTGAACTTATTATAGTGAAAATAAGGGCAAATTGCTACGCAAAGTCTCCTGACTTTGAGTAAGACAAATATTAATTTTCATAAATACAAACTCCGAAGTCAGGAGACTTCGGAGAGCAGGTAAAATTAAATCTGATTTTAACTAAGATATGGTGTGTGTTTTCTCAGTAGTAGTAACATACGTTTCTGAACTTACCGTATCTACAAACCTCCACTCCGCATTGGCGCTTCCGGAAGTAAATTTTATGTGAAGATAGCCTCTTTTGTAGAGGTTGGCATATTCCAGATCGTCTATCAGGATGGAAAATGCCTGAGCCAATTCCGTTGCTTTTACAGGATCTGCACCGATTCCCAGGTAAGATTCAAGACCGGGAGAGGATACTGAACTACAGGCCAATTCTGTTCCGATACTATTTCCCTGAGCATTTTTAAGGTGTCCGAACCATGCATTATGGGTATCTCCTGCCAGAACAACTACTTTTTTTCCTGCCAATACGGAATAGAGCTGTTCTCTTTCCATGAAGTAACCATCCCATGCATCCAGATTGTAAGGAAGTGTTGTCGTTACTCTTGCGATCTGTTGTGGAGTAAGGCCCGGATCATTTTGGAGGTATCTTAATTTAATGCTGACAAGTTCAGCAACAGCCGTCTGAAGGGCAAGCATGGTGGCAGGTTGGGCACTTCCCAGCTGCTTTATTTCAGCCAAGATTTTATTCAGCAGCAACAGCAGTTCGGCAGGAACCATCATTTTGGTCATCAGGATCTGCTGTCCCAGTACTTTCCATGTGGTAGTATCTGAATTAACCTGACCCGCTAACCATGATAACTGTTCGTTTCCGATCAGTTTTCGGCCCGGGTTCAGGAAATCGGCCTGAAAGCTGGCCTGATTGAAGTTTCCGGCTGCGTCCAGATAGTCGGAATATTCCAGCTGTTTGTCTCTTGCGATCACGCGGGTATCCATCATGTAAAGGGAAACGATATTCCCGAATTGAAAGCTTCTGTAGATTTTAAGGTCTTTTCCTGTTTTTAACGGAATGTATTCACTGTAGGCCTGAAACGCTGCCATTTTTCTCGCCTGAAAATCACCTTCATTCGGCTGATGATTGGCAGCACCGGTCATATAGGTATTATCGGCAAATTCGTGGTCATCCCATACACAGATGAACGGTTTTTTCTGATGCAGAAGCTGAAGATCTTTATCTCCTCTGTATTGTCTGTATCTTTCTCTGTAATCACTAAGGTTAAGGATTTCTTTGGCAGGCTTATGTGCTCTTCCCAAAGCATTGGTATACGGATTGGTTCCGTATTCTCCCGGTGCGTATTCATAGATGTAATCCCCAAGATGAACAACCACATCGGCTTCTGAGCGGGCAATGGCTCCATACACATTAAAGAGACCGGCAGGAAAGTTGGAACAGGACACCACTGCCATTTTCACTTCATTTACCGGGTCTGATTTAGATGGCAGCGTTCGTGTTTCTCCGGTTACACTGGACTCTTTTGTTTTTATATTGTAGAATCTGTAGTAATATTGGGTATTGGAAGGAATATCCTGCACATTGACAGCTACGGTAAAGTCGTTGACAGAAGCAGCGTAAGCTTTGCCACGTCTCAGTACTTCGGAGAAGCTGCTGTTTTTGCTGATCTCCCAGGTAATTTCGGCGTCGGTACCTCCGGAATATCTTGTCCAGATGATAATTCCTTTATCGGAAGGGTCAAAACTAGCTACTCCGGATTCAAATCCTTTGCTGGTAAGACCATCCGGGGCTCCTTCAGCATCTATGGGATCATTGGTACAGCTTTCGATGAGGGGGGCAATGAGTATTCCTCCTGCTGCGAGTAATGAATTTTTAAGAAATCGTCTTCTGCTGAACGGGTTGTTGTTGTTCATCTTTGTTTTTCTGCAAAGCAACATCAATCCCGGATCAATTCTGTTAAGCCAGTTTTAATTATTTTTTATGAATATTTAAACAATTGTTTAATTCATGTATAACTTACTGTTCTTCAGATTTTTTCCTTGATTTTTTCAATATCTTTAATTGATGCGTTCCTGATATAACTGCTGGCCCCAGGCCTGAATATCCCGTTCCCACTGTCTTGAATGAAAGAGTTCATTGAATTCGGTTACAATTTTGCTCACAGCATTCGGGTCTGCTGTTCTTATTCTGGTTTCATAATTTCCTTTCATTCCGCTGCCGGTAAAATTCAGC
Organism: Chryseobacterium sp.; assembly: GCA_031277615.1. Lineage (GTDB taxonomy): Bacteria > Bacteroidota > Bacteroidia > Flavobacteriales > Weeksellaceae > Chryseobacterium. The sequence goes on from JAITMC010000043.1 coordinate 43,142, forward strand.
GACCCCATATAAACCACTTCGTCATCTATAATATAAATTTTACTGTGTATAAGGCTTTTACCGCCCGGAGAAACAAAAACTTTAAAAGGAAACAGCTGCCTGTAGTGATAATTATAAATTCTTTTATTCTTAATTTTCGTAAGGTATAGGTTGCGGATAAGAAACAGCGCTACCCCAGGAATCAATCCGTATAAAAATTTCGGATCTTTAAGGGAATAGACCAGAGTAATGGATATGACAACCAGCCCCAACATCATATAAAGAAGCATTTTCTGTAAACTGATCCAGCTGTTGCGGACCGCCTGGGCATTCTGATCTACCGTACATTCCTGGATGATCATCTTATGGATATTTTTCTCATATTCACCATAATAATCTTCAATATCATCGGAAGTAATCAGGCTTACCTGAATTCCTTTTGAATGTAAAATAATCAGCTGTTTAATGAGATAAGCCGATAAATACGGCGAAACAATTTTTACATTTTTCTTTGCATTTCCGATCTCTTCGAGAAGCTTTTTTCCGGCTCCACGGCCAATATAGATGTCACAATTTGCACTGTTGCAATACATAATTCTTCAAATAAGGAATTAATATACCCATTTTATTCCGGGATACAAAACATAAATTCTGTTGCTGCATTAAAAAAACACTTACATCTCTGTAAGCGTTTATTTTATCTTTTATGAATAAGATTAGTTCAGAATTCCATTCATTTCTGTTAAAATAACGGGTTTTCCGTCGGTAATCAGAATGGTATGTTCATGTTGAGCCATATACCCGCCTTTATTTCCTACCATCGTCCAGCCGTCATTAAGTTCAACAGCGATGTTGGAGGTAGTTGAGATAAAAGTTTCGATGGCTACCACCGAATTTTTACGGAATCTTCGGGTATCGAACCTGTTTTTATAGTTCATCAGCTCATCGGGCTGTTCATGCAGGCTCTTTCCTACTCCATGTCCCCCGAGGTTTTTAATGACTTTGAAGCCCCGTTTTTTCGCTTCGGTTTCCATAAGTCCGCCGATGTCAGCAATTCTTACCCCGCCTTTGATATGGCTGATCGCTTTTTCAAGGATATCCCTGGAAGCGTCAACGAGTTTCTGATGGCCGTTGATATCTTCTCCAACAATGAAGGAGCCTCCGTTATCTGCCCAATATCCGTTCAGTTCCGCAGAAACATCAATATTAATCAGGTCACCTTCTTTCAGAATTCTTTGTTCTGAAGGAATGCCATGACAGAACTCATTGTCTACGCTGATGCAGGTCCATCCCGGAAATCCATAGGTAAGATAGGGTGCAGATTTTGCGCCAAAACTTTCCAGGATCTTCGCTCCGTATTCATCCAGATCTTTGGTGGTCATTCCCGGCTTTGCATACCGGGTCATTTCTTTCAGGGTAAAAGCGACGGCTTCGCTTACCTTTTGCATCCCGATGAGTTCGCTTTCGTTTGTTATTGACATAATTGCAGTTTGTATATAATTGGAACAGCTTATTTCTGTTGAGAACGACAAAGTTAAAGAAATAAAATGTTTCCTGCCCGATGAAAACGACTCTTGTCCATTGATTTTCAAAATTCTTTATTTCCGTAATAGGCTTCAATGGCATCCTGAACATCGGTTTTCAGCGTTGAACTGTCAGGAAATTTAAGCTGAAGCCCTTTCAGACACCCGATAAATTCTTTACTCTGAAGCTGATAGGAAAGTTCTTCAAAACGGGAAGATATCCATTCAAGGGTATCAAGATCCAATTGATTCAGTGCTTCGATCGCCTGGGAAACATCAGACAGCAACATTTCTGCAATGAGATCCTTGTCTGATGAAACTGTGGGATCATTCAGATGCTTGTTTTTAATGTTTTGAACGATTTCTGTGATTTTTGTTTTCATGGTATTTTCCGGCTAAAATAGCTAAAATGTGTTTTGCTTAATAAATATTTTAGCTGTCAATGATAGCCTCAGGTGCAAAAACTTTAACGGAAACAGTTATTAATTTCCAAATGAATGGATATTCTTTCATCATACATAACGGGATCATTTTAAGCCATTCTGCCAATATCATTCATCCGGTCTCTTGTTGGTGGATCTCTGTACTCCCCCCTGCTTAGTCGGTCAACATGATCACGCATTGCTCTGTCTGTAAAATCTTTTATCTGTTTTTCAAAATTCTGTCTTTCTTTTTCCGCCTTCACATCAATATTGAATTTCTGATTAATGCTTGCCTTTATTGTGTTTAACTGATTAATATTGACATAGGTGTCTGCATCATTCACTTTAACCGTTAATTTTTCAGTATAAGTACCTATATAATTCGATTTCTCTCCGATAGTAGGATATCCCTCCGGAATAATTGAATCCAACTTTACATCTCCACCCCAGTCAATCGAAAAGGTAACATTATAGGTAACATCTCTACCCATTCCGTCGTCCAGGGCTTCCCTCACCAAATCTTTTATCGTTTCTATTTTTTCTGAACGGAAATCTCTCACTAATTCCCGGATAGTTTCCGTCCAAGAACTTATAGCGTCCGGCAGATCTTCCAATGGATTCTCTCTGGTTCTGTAAGGGTTGGAAGGAGTTCTATACGAAGGAACTGAGATAGAAGGCCTTGAGGATATATTGGCTATGAGACTTACATAAGAATTCAGAACAACATACTGTGAATCTGTAAACGGTGAAAATCTATTAGGTTTCATAACTTATTTTTTATTCTGTTAATGCTACTCTAATGAATAAAATGATATCCTGAATCTGATTTCTTGGATTTCCCTGCGAACTGAAAGCCGGCACTTTAATTCTCCAGTCATCATTTTCAACAAAAGGATCTGCATTGAAATAAGCGAGGCTTTTCACCTGATTATCAAAAGTTAAATCTTTTGCATTGGTACAGGAAACAGTAAACTCCGGCAACAGATAAGAATTTCCTAAAGAATCTTTTTGTTTGGGCAATATTACTTTTAGATTCCAATATTCTGCATTATTAATTCTGTCATCTCTTCTTACTCCTGCTCCGATATTTCTGATGCGGACCAGTTTTTTACCAGATAGAATGTTTTTAGGAAGTTTAAATTCAATTGTTCCGCTATCTCTTTTAATATCAAATGTTGGAATATTGAAAATAGGAGAAGTAACAGCGGCACTATCCTTATCAAAAAAACCTGTCTTAAGGGGTAATATAAGAGTAAATTCCTGTTCCTGTTCCAATATTTTACTTAGCTTCAAAAGATTTCTCTTTAGCCACAAATAGTATTTATTCAAGAGATTATCCTTAGTGACTGGAGGTAAAGGAGAATCGATATCATAAACTGTTTTAAAACCAACTTCCAGGCATTTCAATTTTCTGAAAACCTCTTTAAAATCCTCCCAGTAAATCTCTTTAGTTTCTATATATCTTGACAGATAATTAAGTCCCGAATTATTATCCTGAGAAAATTCGGATAAAAGATCTTCATATTTATCATTCACTGCTTTTAGTTCCCTTTTCGCACTTTTAATATTCTTTTCATATTCCTCCACCTTCTGAACAGAAGATATTTCAGCAGTTATTACATTATCAGTACCAACCTTTAGAGCGGATTGTTTTGACAGTATTTTTCCGGAACTGCTGAAATTATTGTCAGATTCAATTACTTTAGATTCATAATCCCGTTTTTTTACTGACATAATCTTATTTATACTGTCAGTCAGGAGCGTTATCTCCAAATTTTTCAGTTCGGTCCTTTTTTGGATACAACTTTGGAGAAGTTCCGAAGCTTCATTCAGAAGAAGTTCCACTGCAAAAGGATTATATGCTAAAGGAGCTTCGTTAAGCTGATTCAGATCTTGCATAAGGCGGTCATCCTCAATTTCTTTTTTCACTTTAATGATGACTGAATCGTTGGGGGTCAAATCTGGTATTGCTTCTATCAAAACCTCTGCTAAAATTTGATTTTTAGGTGCCATACTTTCTGTATTTGTTTTATTGATTGTCACTATGTTCCTGTTTGATACTTATATTTCAACAGCTAGCCTCTCTACTCCAATAGCACTTAATATAGCTTTATTCAATAAAGTTTTTCAACATTAATAAGGTTTATGGAAGTAGAATCATCAATCAAATGTAGTTAGCTTCTCAAAGTTCCGAAATACTACTTTTGGGTAATTTTTGTGGTTGATAAGAATTAGATTTAAAAGAGTATGCCTTCTAAGTATTAGTAATAACTTTGGGACACAGGATTATTAAAGACATTAAGTTTAAAATACTGACTTACAGATATAAATAAAAAAGCACTCTGTTTGAGTGCTTTTCTGTGGTCCCACCTGGGCTCGAACCAGGGACCACCTGATTATGAGTCAGGTGCTCTAACCAACTGAGCTATAGGACCTCAAAACTTGGTTAAATTTTGTGACTGCAAAAATAGCAAAATTTATTTCACTACAAAATTTTTTATGGTTTTTCTTGACACAATTCTACCAGGACTCCGTTGGTAGATTTGGGGTGAAGAAAGACAACTAATTTATTATCAGCACCTTCTTTCGGTTCTTCGGAGATAAACTGAAATCCTTCTTTTTTTAGCCTTTCGACCTCTGCAAGGATGTTTTCTACACCGAAAGCCAGATGATGGATGCCTTCGCCTTTTTTATCGATAAATTTGGAGATCGGACTTTCCGGGTTGCTGGCTTCCAGAAGTTCTATTTTGCTTCCCCCCGTTTCATAGAAGGAAGTTACCACGCCTTCCCTCTCCACAGTTTCCTGTTTGTAGGATTCTTTTCCTAAGAGTCTGGCAAAAAGATCGTCAGAAATGCCTAAAGATTTTACGGCAATACCGATATGTTCTAATTTCATAAATACTGTTGAATATAATTAAATCGTAAATTTGATACCGGCGCTAATTTTCGGGCATCAATTCAAACAAAAGTACTAAATTTGCACAAATTATGGAAAGTAACAGACAAAGAAAAGTAGCACAGATCATTCAGGAAGACTTCGCAGAGCTTTTCCGCAAACAGGCTTCGGAAAGCAAGCAGAGTATTCTGGTATCCGTTTCAGATGTAAAAGTAACGGCAGATCTGGGTATTGCTAAGATTTATTTAAGCATTTTCCCGCAGGAATTCCGTTCTGCAGTGATGAAGGAAATTGAAGAAAACAAGCCTCAGTACAGAAATTTTATTGGTCAGAAAATGGCCAAACAGGTCCGCATCATTCCACAGCTTAACTTTTATCTGGATACCGCTCTTGATGATGTTGAGAGACTGGAAAGAGAATTAAGAGGCGAAGGCGACAATCCTGTTTTATAAGAATTTTGAAGAATATTGCATTTTACATAGCATCCAGATACCTTTTGGCTAAAAAAGGCAGTACCGCCGTAACGTTTATTACGTGGCTTTCGGTGGGTGCCATGACGGTTGCCGTAACTGCAATGTTCGTGATCATTTCGGTTTTTTCAGGGCTTGAAGACCTGAATAAAGACCTGATCTCCAATCTCCATGCCGACCTTACGATTAAAAGCGCTTCGGGAAAGACCCTGAAAGATCTGGATAAGATCAATACCACTTTAAAAAACAATAAAGCCATCAGCAGTTTTTCCCGTGTGATTGAGGAAAAAGTATACATCAGTTTCCGTGGAAAGGGTGATGTAGGGTTTCTGAGAGGCGTAGATTCAGCGTATACCAAGGTAAATCCTATTGATAAAGAAGTTATTTACGGTGTTTATCCAAGCTTTGAATATTCCAATGAAGTCTTCATGGAAACCAATCTGGATAACAGGCTTTCTATTCCCGTAGATTCCTCCAATAACTATGCAACCGTATTTATGCCCAAGCCGGGAACCGGGATCATCAACAAAGAAGAAGATATCTATAATAAAAGGGATATTCTTGTAACCGGACTTTTTCCCGGAAAGGAACAGCTGGACAGTTATATCATTGCTCCTATTGAGCTGACTGAAGAACTTCTTGATCTTCCAAAGAAATCAGCCTATGAGATCGTCATTAAATTAAAAAATCCGGACAGCGCCGATGCTGTCAAGCAGAATCTGCTGAAATCCCTCGGAAAAAACATTGAAATAAAAACAAAAGAAGAGGAAAATGCAGCCTTCTGGAAGATGATCAATACAGAAAAAATGTTCATCTACCTGATCTTTGCGCTTGTTATCTTTATTACGACCTTCAACCTGGCCGGAGCCATTATTATCCTTCAACTGGATAAAAAAGAACAGGCCAAATCCCTTATTTCGTTAGGATTCCCTTTAAGCCATCTGAGAAAGACCTACTTCTACACCGGAATTCTTATTGTGATTTCCGGCGTCATCTCCGGGCTTATCTTAGGAACGCTTTTATGCTATTTCCAGTTGTATACTGAGTTTTTCAGAGCCAATTCTATTCTTCCGTTCCCGGTAAAAATTGTCGGTAAAAATTACATCATCGTAGCCCTTACCGCTTCCCTGTTTGGAATTGCCATTTCATGGTTCTTTTCTAAAATCAGCAAAGAGTATATTACTAAAAATTAACACGTTTCGTTTTCATTTTTTCGTACCTTTACGCCCCTTAATTTTTAAGAAATGAAACGAACTTTATCTTTTTTACTGGTAAACCTGATGTTTGTTTGTGCTTTGGCACAACCTCCCGCGGGCTATTATGATGCTGCAACAGGTTTTACAGGGGCGACCCTTAAATCAAAACTAAAGGCTATTATTACAGCCGGACACGTTTCTGGCAACAGCTACAACAGCCTGTGGACTGCCTATCAGACAACAGACCGTGATTATGACTATGAAGGAGACGGTACAATTCTGGATATCTATTCAGAAAACCCTACAACAGCCGATCCGTACAATTTTAATTATGGAACTACACAATGTGGAAGCTACGTTAATGAAGGTGATTGTTACAACAGAGAGCACATCGTTCCTCAGAGCTTATTCAGCGAAGGATTACCAATGAGATCCGATGTTCATTTTGTAAGAGCTACCGACGGAAAAGTAAATGGGATGAGAGGTAATTTACCTTTTGGCAAAGTAGGTGGTGCTAACTTCACTTCTTATAATGGTTCAAAAAGAGGAAATTCAGTATCACCCGGATTCACGGGAACCGTATTTGAGCCTATTGATGAATTCAAAGGAGATGTTGCCAGAATGATTTTTTACTTCGTAACGAGATATGAAAATCAATTAACCAACTTTACCAATTCCAACGGAACAGGAAATATGTTAGGTACAAGTGCTTATCCGGGATTACAGGAATGGGAGCTTAATCAGCTATTGGAGTGGAACACCCTTGATCCTGTATCACCGGCAGAAATCAGAAGAAACAATGCTACTTATACGTTCCAGGGCAACAGAAACCCATATATAGACAATCCGGGTTATGCCAATCTTGTATGGGGGAACCAAACTCCGGATACAGAAGCTCCTACTATGCCTACCAACCTGATTGCGAACAACCCTACTTCAAGCTCTATCGCTTTAAGTTGGACCGCTTCTACCGATAATATTGGAGTAATTGGTTATGATATCTATGCTAACGGAACACTAAAAGCTACGGTATCCGGAACTTCTACAACCGTTCAGGGACTAACTCCTTCCACATTATATAGCTTCCATGTTATTGCTAAGGATGCTGCCGGAAACACCTCACCTCAAAGTAATACAGCCAGTGAAACCACTTTACCGGGACAGTCCGGAGGAAATACAAGCTGTGGTACAGAGGATTTCAACAGTATTACAGGAACAGACAATGGTTATACATCAAGAACATGGACCAATAATAACATTACCTGGAATGCAACAGATACCAAAATTGATGAACCAATCAATTCCACCAGAGCTATCACTCTTAGAAATGGAACTTTGACAAGCAGTACCATATCGGGAGGTATTCAGTCCTTAACATTGACTACTCAAAGAAAATTCAGCGGATCCAACAACAGTCTTAATGTATTGGTTAATGATGTTGTTGTAGGAACTATTCCTTATACTCAGACAGCGACAACAACAACTATTAATAATATTAATATTGCCGGGGATGTTGTGATCAAATTAACCAATCCTAGCTCTAACAGAGTTACCATGGATGACCTGAGCTGGACTTGTTTCAGTACCCTGGGAACTTCAGAAATCAAAAAAGATCAATCAGAATTCACCATCTACCCTAACCCGGTAAGAAACAATGAACTGTTTGTAAAAGGAGAAAACCTGAACAAAATTTCAAGAGCTGAGATCTATGATCTTTCCGGAAAACTGATTGAAGTGATTGCAAACCCTTTCCAGAACACGAATAAGATCAACCTTAAAGGATTGGTAAAAGGAACTTATATTCTGAAAACAGACCGTTTCTCTTCAAAATTCTTAGTGGATTAAATCATAAAAAATATTTCATGACAAAGACCGATTTATTCGGTCTTTTTTTTATTTTTGATATCATGGATTCCAACAAAAAATTAGGTTTGATAGGAAAGAATATTTCCTACTCCTTTTCAAAAAAATTCTTTGAAGACAAGTTTCAGAAGCTGATGCTTAAAGATTATTCCTATGATATTTTTGACCTGAACGACATCAGTGAAACGGAAGACCTTTTCAGCGATCCTGAACTTTTAGGATTCAATGTGACCATTCCTTATAAAGAAAAAATCATCACACAACTGGATGAGCTGAGTGATGAAGCCGAAAAAATAGGCGCTGTGAACTGTGTGCTGATCCGGAACGGCAAAAAAACAGGCTACAATACCGATGCATTCGGATTTGAAAAGACACTTCTGCTCCATAAAAAAGCCCATCACGATAAAGCGCTGATTCTGGGCGACGGAGGGGCTGCAAAAGCGGTAAAATATGTTATGGACAAGCTGGGAATTCCTTCTATAACCATATCCCGAAAGTCTGAGATTAGTTTTGACACGTTAGATTCTGAGACCGTTAATGAACACAAAATCATTGTTCAGTGTACTCCGGTAGGCACTTTCCCGAATGTTGAAGACTGCCTGGAATTTCCGTTTGAAGGACTCTCCCGGGAGCACCTGATCATAGACCTGATCTACAACCCCAACTATACCCGATTCATCATCAAAGCCGCTGAAAAAGGGGCAAAAACAGTGAACGGTTACTACATGCTTGAACAGCAAGCAGAAAAAGCCTGGGAAATTTGGAATTTTCAAAAAAAATAAACTAAATTAGTACTCAAATTGGCTTTAGAGCTATATAGACAAGGATATTAACGCCACTCACATAAAAGATTTGCTATGACTACAGAAAACAATCTTTCTGAAAACGAAGAAAACAAAAATCCTCAAGAAGTATCTCAAGAAGACACGTCTGGAAATACCGTACCTCAGGATGACCACCATGATGACGATACCGAGCATCATGAAGAAGAGCATACTGATACGGATATCAGCCTGGCTGATGCTTTGAAAGAAATGGAAAAGATCATCAATACGGATAATGCAGGGGAAAACTTCAAAAGATTCAATCTGTTAAAAGATAAAGCAAGCCATTTTATTCATGATGAAGTGGAGGACAAAAAGCACGAATATGAAGAAGCAGGGAATGCTCCCGAAAACTTCAGCTACGAACATCCGTCACAGGCTAAATTTTCTGCTTTGGTTAATATCTTCAGGGAAAAACATGATGCTTACCAGAAATCTCAGGATGAAGAGCAGAAGAAAAACCTGGATCACCGTCAAAGCATTATTGAAAGACTTAAAAATCTTTATACCAATTCAGAACCTGGAACCAATCTTTTCAAATCCATTCGTGAAATCAAAGAAGAATGGTCAAAAGCCGGGCAGGTGGCCAAATCTGAGTTTAAGATCCTTAACAACAATTATTTCCACCATCTGAACCAGTTTTACCAGATGCTGGATCTTAACAAAGAGTTTCTGGAGCAGGAATTCAGCCACAATCTGGAGAAAAGACAGCACATCATTGCCCGTGCCAAGGAACTGGAAAACGAACCTGTTATTCAGAAGGCCCTGAACGAGCTTCAGTATCTTCATAAATTATGGAAAGAAGAAGCTGAGCCGGTAGCAGAAGAATTCCGTGAAAAAACCTGGGAAGAATTCAAAGAAATTTCCAATAAAATCCATGAAAGAAAATCTGAGCTTTCCGCAGCCATAGAAACAGAACAGGCCGCTAATCTTGAAAAGAAAAATCAGATCATTGCTGAGATTAAAAAACTTTCTGAGCCTTCAGAAACCCCTAACCACAATTACTGGCAAAATGCCATCAAAAAAGTGGAAGATCTCCGTTCTGAATTCTTAAAAACCGGAAGTGTTCCCAGAAAACTGTCCAACCAGAACTGGAATGATTTCAAAACTACACTGAGAGGATTCAACACGACAAAGAACAATTATTATAAATCACTGAAAGGCTCACAGCAAACCAATCTGGAAGAAAAATTAAAACTGATTCAGACTGCTCAGGACAATATGAACAACGAAGAATGGGATATTGCCGTTCCGTTATTCAAAAAACTTCAGGAAGACTGGAAAAAAATCGGCCACGTTCCAAAGAGCATGACCAATAAAATCTGGGATGAATTCCGTGACGCATGTAACACGTTTTTCAACAACTACAGAGAGAAGAATAATGCCTCCAACGATAACTGGAAAGAAAATTACAAGCATAAAAAAGAACTTCTTGATGAGCTGAAGACCGTTTCCAATGAAGAAGGCAGTATTGAAAGAATTGAAGCCATCAAAACAGCCTGGAATAATATCGGAAAAGTACCGAGAGACAAAATCTCAATCAATTCCGAATTCAACAGAACATTGAGAGAAAAGCTGAAGCTGAATAAGATTAATGAGCTTGAACTGAAAGAAGAAGGATTATCTGAAACCCAGTTAACCGACAAAGCAAGAAAGATGAAGAGCCAGATCTCTGATCTTGAAGCCGAAATTGTAAAACTGGAAAACAATCTGGCATTCTTCAACAAGCCGTCCAGAGAAAACCCTCTGTTAAGAGACACCTATAATACCATTGATGAGAAAAAGGCCCATCTGGAAACTTTAAGACAGAACCTTCACAACATCATCGCTGGAGAATAACCTATTATAAAACATCAACAGGCGGAGCAAAGAAATTTGTCTTCGCTTTTTTCTTTTTCACCTATGAACACCGACGAATTCTATATCAAAAGATGCATTGAGCTGGCTCAGAAAGCCCTGGGCAAAACCTATCCCAACCCTCTTGTAGGAAGTGTAATTGTACACAACGGAAAGATCATCGGGGAAGGCTATCATCATAAAGCAGGGGAAAACCATGCTGAAATCAATGCCATCAATTCCGTTGAAGACAAAAGCCTTATTCCTGAATCTACGATTTATGTATCTCTGGAACCCTGCGCTCATTACGGGAAAACTCCACCATGTGCCCTTAAAATTAAAGAACTGGGCTTTAAAAGAGTTGTGATCGGAGCAATGGATTCCCACGACAAAGTAAACGGAAAGGGAAAAAAAATTATTCAGGATGCCGGAATTGAAGCCGTTTCCGGGATATTGGAAAAAGAATGTATTCAGTTAAACAAGAGGTTTTTCACCTATCACGAAAAACAAAGACCCTACATTATCCTCAAATGGGCAGAGTCAGGAGACGGCTTTCTGGACAGAGATTTTAAACCGACTGCTGTTTCCAATCCCCTGGCCAGTCAGTTTGTCCATCAGCTGCGGGCCGACGAGCATGCCATATTGGTAGGAACCCAAACCGCATTGACCGATAATCCGGGTCTTACCGTAAGACATGCCGAAGGCATCAATCCTGTCAGAATATTAATTGATTTTGATCTGAAAGTTCCTCAGGATTTCAAAATTTACAATAACGAAGCAAAAACCCTTATTTTAAATACGCTTAAAGAAGAAACCAGAGAGAACATCCACTTCATTAAAATCGGGAAAGAGAACTTTTTGCCGGAATTGATGACTGCTTTATATAAAGAACAGATTCAGTCTGTTATTATTGAAGGCGGAAGATTCACGTTGCAGCAGTTTATTGATGCCGGCCTTTGGGATGAAGCTATTATGATTAAAAATGAAATCCTGAAACTTGAAAACGGAACAAAAGCTCCGGATTTTAATTACACTCCCTATAAAACCGAAAATTTCAGAGACAACACTATTTCATTTTACACAAATTAAACTGAAATTATCTGCATAATTCATAACCGATTGAAATATTTTCCTTAATTTTAATAACCAAAACGGAATCCGAAAAGTTTTAGAGTAGAAAAAAAATCAAAACCAATTATTATGAAAAATCTGAGAAAAATTTCAAGAAGTAACCTGAGAATGATCACAGGAGGAGTATTTATTACCTGTACTTTACCCAACGGGCAACCGACAAGATGCAGAGATCACTGCCCACAGGACTTCTGCGGACCAACAAGCTATATGTGCCTGATCCCAATGGATCTGTGTGAATAGACCCCCCTTCATAAAAACCACAAACCATCATGAAAAATCTGAAAAAACTATCAAAAGGAGAATTGAAAACAATTCAGGGCGCTATTCAAACCTGCGAACCATGGATGCCGATATGCCCATGCAGACCGGGATTTCACAGATGTGAGCCTAAAGGGGCATGTATATCTACCACTATTATGTGTTAATAAATTAGAGAGCGGCAACGCTCTTTTTTTTATAATATATTAACTGTAAATTTGCAGTTCAAAAGCTACCCGGCAGCATGTTTGAATACAAAACGATACAAAACCCCATTGAAAACACTTTATTAAAGGAAAAAGGAAGCAAGTTCATCGGATTTGCCTATCCAGTCCATAATGAGCAGGAACTAAAAAGCGCACTGGACCATCTGAGAACGCTGCATCCTAAAGCCACCCATCACTGCTATGCCTTCAGAATGGGCCTTCAGGGTGAGAATTACCGCGCCAATGATGATGGTGAACCTTCCGGAAGTGCCGGACTTCCGATTTACAATCAGCTTTTAGCCAACGAGATCACCAATGTACTGGTTGTGGTTATCCGGTACTACGGCGGAACAAAGCTTGGGGTTTCCGGATTAGTAAAAGCTTATAAGGAATCGGCGAAAATTACCCTGGAAGAAGCCGATATTATCACGAAAGAACTAGAAACTGAGGTTGAAATCCAATTCAATTTCAATCAGCAGAATACCATCTTCACCCTTCTTTCTAAATTTGATGCAAAGGTCCTCAGTTTCGACGCCAATGAAAACTGCATCCTTACCGCTTCTCTGAAGATCGCCCAAAAAGAAAGCATCTCAGACAAATTGTCCGAGATGCAGTATGTTTCATTTGAATTTAAAGATTAATCCCTTCTTCCTCCCAGCAGCAGAGATGCCCAGTAAAGAAGCTGTGCCAGCGATCCGAGAGCCGCTACCAGATAAGTCCGGGCTGCCCACTTAAGACTGTCCTGTACTCCAACGAATTCTTCCTGAGTAACTGTTCCGGTGTCTTTAAGCCATTTCATTGCCCTGTTGCTCGCATCATATTCCACAGGAAGCGTTACGAAAGCAAACAGTGTTGTCAAAGCAAACATGGCCACACCAATTGCCAGAACGGTAGTATTTCCGTTAGGATTCTCAATAGATCTCGTGGCTGCCATCAGAGCGATACCGCCAATCAGGACAAACTGCATCAGATTAGAGCTTATACTTACGATAGGTACCAGTTTTGAACGGAGATTCAACATGGAATATCCTACGGCGTGCTGCACCGCATGGCCACATTCATGAGCTGCCACCGCAGCTGCCGCCGCGTTTCTCTGCATATATACACCTTCTGAAAGGTTTACGGTTTTATCAACCGGATTATAATGATCTGTAAGTTGTCCAGGCACAGAAATTACCTGTACATCGTTGATTCCGTTATCTCTAAGCATCTTTTCCGCCACTTCTTTTCCTGAAAGCCCATTTCTGAGATGTACATTGGAATAGTATTCAAATTTCGATTTCAATCTGGATGATACCCACCAGCTCACCAGCATTGAAACACCGATAATGATATAATAAACCGCCATTTTTATATAGATTTTGTGTTTAAAATTTAAGCATATTGATGTAAAAACTGTGCCAAAGTATTACGATTTATTATTTATATTTGTCCTTTAATTACCCCTCAAAAACACTATGTCTAAAGTTTCGATTCTTGAAGTAAAAACAGCCGGCCAGCTCAAACAATTCGTAAAATTTCCTATGGATCTGTATAAGAGCAACCCATATTATGTTCCGGCATTTGTAAATGAAGAGATCAATATCTGGAATTCTGAGGAAAATCCGGCACTCCGCTATTCTGAAGCCCGACAATATCTGGCCTATAAAGACGACAGAATAGTAGGAAGAATTGCCGTGATGATCAATCATAAAGAAGAAAAAGAACTGGGCATCAGAAAAGTACGTTTCGGCTGGATTGATTTTATTGATGATGAGGAAGTTTCCAAAGCGCTGATTCAAACAGCGGTAGATTACGCTAAAGAAAACAATATCGGCAAAATAGAAGGACCGATGGGGTTTACCAATCTGGATAAAGCAGGAATGCTCACGATGGGTTTTGACAAGCTGGCTACCATGATCGGAATCTACAACCATGCTTACTATCCGGAGCACCTTGAAAAGCTGGGGTTGACCAAAGAAAAGGAGTGGGTCGAATTTGAACTCAGATTCCCGGAAACACTGCCGGAAAAAATTTATAAATTCAACGAACTGATTTCTCAGAAATACCACCTTAAAGTATTAAGGTTCAAAACAAAAGAAGAAATCCTTCAGTATGTGGACGCCATGTTTGATCTTCTGGACGAAACCTATAAGCATCTTTCCACCTACACCCCTATTTCTGACGAGCAGCGCAAGACCTATAAAGAAAAATATTTCAAATTTATCGATAAAGATTTCATCGTTTGTGTTGCCGATGAAAACAACCATCTGGTTTCGTTCGCCATTACGATGCCATCCTACTCCAGGGCACTGCAGAAATCAGGAGGGAAACTCTTTCCGCTGGGCTGGTGGCACTTCCTTCAGGCAGGGAAAAAAAATGACAGAGCCAATTTCTATCTGATCGGTATCCATCCTGATTACCAGAGAAGAGGTGTTACCTCCATTATTTTCAAGGAAATCTTTGAGCGATTCAAGAAAAAAGGGGTAAAATCCCTCGAAACCAACCCCGAACTGGAAGAAAACAAAAGTATTCAGCTTCTTTGGCAGGATTACAATCCGGTAAACCATAAGAGAAGAAGAACCTACTCAATGATACTAAACGATCAATAATACAGGTAATTTTACCCGCCTACTCCAAAACTCTCCCTACTCTAAAACCCGCATACCCTCAAACACTTTCACCTCATGAAACCACAGTTAATTATTTTCGCCGTCCTCATTGCAGCCTTTCTTATTTACAACTTCTTTTTTCAGCTGGAAGACGACCGGACGAACACTGTAGTTAACATAATGTTTGCCAGTATTCTTTTTGGATATATCGCCCTCATGGCCTACTCTCTCCTTAAAAAAATGAAGAAATAACCGTTATTTTTATTGATTCTAAATTATCACTTTTCCCTATTTTCAACCGACTTTTAAGCTGATAAATTTCATGCTTTCTTGTTTATTCGCTAAATTTGCAAATTGAGATAATAATGCAAAAATGAATTTACCTGAAAGTTATATTCCAATCCTAATACAAGCAGGTGTGGCTGTGGGATTTGTAGCCGTTTCTTTGCTTGGAGCGCATTTTCTGGGACCAAAACAGAAGAAAGGAAATTCTGTAAAAAACCAAAGCTGGGAGTGCGGGGTTCCTGTAGAAGGAAACGCAAGAACACCATTTTCTATCAAGTACTTCCTGACTGCGGTATTGTTCGTCCTTTTCGACATCGAAATCGTATTCTTTTACCCATATGCCGTTAACTTCAGAGAATTCGGTATGGAAGGATTCCTGGCCGTATTAACGTTCGTTGCGATTTTCTTCGTGGCGTTCTTCTACGTCTGGAAACGAGGCGCCCTTGATTGGGATAAATAAGAAATTAATTTTAAATTAAAAATTTTAGATAATGATTTTCAATTAACGTTAACATTAACAATAATTTAGAATCTAAAATTTAAAATCTAAAATCTACTACAATGTCAGATAAAAAACCAGTAATAAGAACAGATGCACCTGCTCCCGAAGGCTATGAAGGAGAAGGGTTTTTCGCAACGAAACTGAGCAGTGTAATCGGAATGGCAAGAAAATTCTCTCTTTGGCCGCTTCCGTTTGCTACCTCTTGTTGCGGTATCGAGTTTATGGCTACCCTGAACCCTACATACGATGCTTCAAGATTTGGTATGGAAAGAAACTCTTTCTCTCCAAGACAGGCAGATATGCTGATGGTTTGTGGAACGATATCCAAAAAATTAGGACCTGTCCTAAAAGAAGTTTACACTCAGATGGCAGAGCCGAAATGGGTGGTAGCAGTTGGAGCCTGTGCTTCCAGCGGCGGTATTTTTGACACTTACTCTGTACTTCAGGGGATCGATAAAATTATTCCGGTAGACGTATATGTTCCGGGATGCCCTCCGAGACCGGAGCAGATCATTGAAGGCGTAATGCAGGTACAGGCTCTTGCAGAAAGCGAAAGCATCAGAAGAAGAGATATGCCTGAATATCAGAAACTATTAGATTCTTACAACATAAGCAACTAAACGGAAATGACAAACGAATTTGTATTAGAAGCAATCACGAGAGAATTTCCGGAATCCGTTATTTCAAGTTCAGAGCCTTATGGCATGCTGACAGTTGAAGTAAAGAAAGAAGACATTAAAAAGATCGTTCATTACCTGAGAGATTCATCACTGGAGATCAAATTCCTTACCGATATCTGCGGAATCCATTATCCTGAATTCCCGGAAAAAGAAATTGGAGTGGTTTACCACCTTCAGAATATGATGACAAATTTCAGACTCCGCCTGAAGATCTTCATGTCCAGAGAAAACATTGAAGTGGACTCTTTGGTAGAGCTTTATGCCGGAGCCAACTGGATGGAGAGAGAGACTTATGATTTCTACGGAATTAAATTTAAAGGACATCCTGACCTGAGACCGATCCTGAACATGGAAGATCTGGGGTATCATCCGATGCTGAAGGAATACCGACTTGAAGACGGAACCAGAACGGATAAGAATGACAGTATGTTCGGAAGATAAAACGCGGAAGGCAATTAGCCAAAAGCAAATAGCTAAAAGCAAACATTATGAAAGATAACTCATTATCTAATATACTCAACCAATACGAAAGCAAGGAACAGATTGACGGGCAGCTGTATACCCTCAATTTAGGGCCTACCCACCCTGCCACTCACGGGATCTTCCAGAACATCCTTACTATGGATGGAGAAAGAATCCTTCACGCGGAACAAACCGTAGGATACATTCACAGAGCCTTTGAGAAAATTTCCGAAAGAAGAAACTATTCTCAGATCACCACCCTTACGGACCGTATGAACTATTGTTCTGCCCCGATCAACAACCTGGGATGGCATATGACTGTTGAAAAGCTCATCGGTGTAGAGGTTCCAAAGCGCGTAGATTATATGCGTGTCATTCTGATGGAGCTGGCAAGAATCGGTGACCACCTGATCTGTAACGGGGTAACCGGCATGGACTCAGGAGCTATTACAGGTCTTACTTACATGTTCATCGAAAGAGAACGTATCTACGATATGTACGAGCAGATCTGCGGGGCCAGAATGACCACCAATATGGGTAGAATCGGAGGTTTTGAAAGAGATTTCACTCCAAAATTCCACGAGTTATTACAGGATTTCCTGAAAACGTTCCCACCAAGATTCAAAGAATTCTGTACTTTACTGGAAAGAAACAGAATCTTTATGGACAGGACTATCGGAGCCGGAGCCAT
Organism: Chryseobacterium sp.; assembly: GCA_031277615.1. Lineage (GTDB taxonomy): Bacteria > Bacteroidota > Bacteroidia > Flavobacteriales > Weeksellaceae > Chryseobacterium. The sequence goes on from JAITMC010000043.1 coordinate 60,960, forward strand.
TTCTGCAGAAAGAGCATTGAGCTACGGATTTACGGGACCTAACTTACGTGCAGCAGGAGTAGATTATGATGTAAGAGTTGCACAGCCTTATTCTTCGTATGAAGATTTCGACTTTATTATTCCGGTAGGAACTTCAGGAGATACCTATGACCGTTTCATGGTTCGCCAGCAGGAAATCTGGGAATCCATCAAAATTATCAAACAGGCTTACGAAAATCTCCCGGAGGGACCGTTCCACGCAGAAGTTCCTGATTTCTATCTTCCTGAAAAGGCTGATGTGTATCAGAAAATGGAAGCCCTGATCTACCATTTCAAAATCGTAATGGGAGAAACGGACGTGCCGAAAGGAGAAGTATACCACGCTGTGGAAGGTGGAAACGGAGAATTAGGATTCTATTTAGTGAGCGACGGAGGAAGAAGCCCTTACAGACTTCACTTCAGAAGACCATGTTTCATCTATTACCAGGCATATCCTGAAATGATCACAGGTTCTGTGATTTCAGATGCGATTGTAACAATGTGCAGCATGAATATTATTGCGGGAGAATTAGACGCATAACTGGAATTATAAATTTTGAATTATCAATTATAAATTGATTTTAGACCGTTATTCATTGAGAATTTAAAATCTAAAATCTAAAATTTCAAAAATGAGCGAAACAATAGCTTTTAAACCGGAAAGTTTAGCACAGGTACACAAAATTATCGCAAGATATCCTGAAGGAAGACAGAAATCTGCTCTTCTTCCTGTACTTCACCTGGCACAGAAAGAATTCGGAGGATGGTTAGACGTTCCTGTGATGGATTATGTTGCCGGACTATTAAGTATCAAACCTATCGAAGTATATGAAGTAGCGACTTTCTATACCATGTTCAATATGAAACCGGTAGGTAAATATGTTCTGGAAGTTTGCAGAACCGGACCTTGTATGGTTTGTGGAAGTGAGAAAATCCTTAACCATATCAGAACGAAACTGAACATTAAAGACGGAGAAACTACTGAAGACGGTATGTTCACCCTAAAACCGGCTGAATGTCTCGGAGCCTGCGGATATGCACCCATGATGCAGCTTGGAAAATTCTTTCATGAAAATTTAACGATAGAAAAAGTAGATGAAATCCTTGATCTTTGCAGACAGGGACAGGTTGCTTTGGACTAATAGAAATTTTAAACTCTACAGGGTAGATTTTAAATGATTCACTTAACGTTTAATACTAATTAATGCAAGAAGCCAAAAGCCAATTGCAAGAAGCCAATAACAATGAGTAAAAAACTTTTACTTAAAGACGCCCATATAGAAGGTATCCGCTACTTTGAAACCTACCGTAAGCAGGGAGGTTACACCGCAGCTGAAAAGGCCTTGAAAATGACTCCTGACGAAATTCTTGAAGAGGTAAAAGCTTCAGGACTGAGAGGTCGTGGAGGAGCTGGATTCCCAACCGGAATGAAATGGAGCTTTTTAGCCAAACCGGAAGGTGTTCCTAGACACCTTGTCGTAAATGCGGATGAATCTGAGCCCGGAACCTTCAAGGACCGATATCTGATGGAGTTCCTTCCTCACCTTTTGATCGAAGGAATGCTGATTTCATCTTACTGTTTAGGTTCCAACACTTCTTATATCTACATCCGTGGAGAATATTCATGGATTCCGGATATTCTGGAAGAAGCTATTGAAGAAGCCAAAGCAGCAGGATTTTTAGGTAAAAATATTTTAGGAACCGGTTTCGATCTTGAAATCTATGTACAGAGAGGAGGCGGAGCATACATCTGCGGTGAAGAAACTGCATTGCTTGAGTCTCTTGAAGGAAAAAGAGGAAATCCAAGACTAAAACCACCATTCCCGGCGGTAAAAGGTCTTTGGGAAAGACCGACAGTAGTAAACAATGTTGAATCTATTGCAGCCATCGTTCCTATCATTGATATTACAGGGGCTGAATACGCTAAAATCGGAGTTGGAAGATCTACAGGAACAAAACTGATTTCTGCCTGTGGAAACATCAACAAACCGGGAGTATATGAAATTGATATGACCATTACGGTAGAAGAGTTTATTTACTCTGATGAATACTGTGGCGGCATTAAAGACGGAAAAAGATTAAAAGCATGTATCCCGGGAGGAAGCTCTGTTCCGATTGTTCCTGCCAACTTATTGCTGAGAACCGTAAACGGAGAACCGAGATACATGAATTACGAATCCCTTGCAGACGGTGGTTTTGCTACCGGAACCATGATGGGTTCGGGAGGCTTCATCGTATTGGATGAGGATCAGTGTGTTGTAGAACATACCATGACCTTAGCCAGATTTTACAATCACGAAAGCTGTGGCCAGTGTACCCCTTGCCGTGAAGGTACAGGGTGGATGTATAAGATTTTAAAGAAAATTGAAAACGGACAGGGTAAAATGGAAGATATCGATCTTCTTTGGGACATCCAGAGAAAGATCGAAGGAAACACCATCTGTCCGCTGGGTGATGCCGCAGCCTGGCCTGTTGCCGCAGCGATCCGCCATTTCAGAGATGAATTTGAATGGCATGTAAAAAATCCTGAATTATCTCAGACCCAGAATTACGGACTGGCAAATTATGCCGATCCGATCCCGGCCGTTGAAAAAAACGCATAAATGAAAAAGTTAGTAGTTGTCGGCTTAATGATGTCGAATCTTGTTTTTGCCCAAAGTAAAAACGATACCGGTCATACAGAAATGTATCTTGAAGAGACCGATGGATATGGAGGCACAAACAAGCAGAAAAGAGTTAAAGTAGAAGTAACACCTTTTGAAGGAACCAAAAAAGAGGTTAATCCTTTTAAAAAGGGATCAGTAATGGTGTTTTGGGGATGGAATTTTTCCACCTACTCCAATTCCGATATACGTTTTAAGGGAAACGGATACGACTTTCAACTGAGTAATGTAGTGGCCAATGACAGACCTACCGCATTTTCATTTAACAAGTATTTCAATCCCGGCAACGTTACCATTCCGCAGGTGAATTACAGGATTACGTACTTCCCTTCGGACAATTTCGGGATTACCCTGGGAATGGACCATATGAAGTATGTCATGGATCAGAACCAGACTGTAGATTTCAAAGGATACATCAATGATCCTAAATATGCAGCCATGGTTCAGAACGGAAAAGTAGATTTAAGCAATTCCGACTTCCTGACTTTCGAGCATACAGACGGGTTGAACTATATCAACATCGGCGCTCAGAAGTACAAGCAGATCCTGGATAAAAAGAATATCGATCTATTCTGGAGCTACGGAGGAGGAATCGGGGCACTGCTTCCAAAATCCAATGTTCAGCTGATGGGAAATGAAAGAAGTGACAGATTCCATTTAGCAGGCTTCGGAGTGGACGCCAGAACGGCATTAAGTTTAGTTGCCTGGAGACATATTGTGGTACAGGTAGAAGGTAAATTCGGATACATCAATATGCCGGACATTAAAACAACCCTGAACAACAAGCCGGATAAAGCTTCTCAGGACTTTGTTTACGGTGAAGTGGACTTTGGAATCGGATATACATTTAATACAAGAAAGTATAATTAAAACAGAGCTTACAGGCTTTAAAAGCATAAGCGAAAAGCATAGAATATGAGCGAAGAGGTTAAAAAATTCAAAATAACGATAGACGGACAGACCACCGAAGTACTGCCTGGAACTTCTATTCTGGAAGCGGCAAGACAGATCGGCGGAAAATCTGTACCTCCTGCAATGTGCTACTACAGCAAATTGGAAACCAGTGGAGGAAGATGCAGAACCTGCCTTGTGGAAGTTTCTAAAGGATCTGAAGCAGATCCCCGCCCGATGCCTAAATTGGTAGCCAGCTGCAGAACCAATGTAATGGACGGAATGGAGGTGAAAAATCTTACTTCTGAAAAAGCTCAGGAAGGAAGAAAAGCAGTAACCGAATTTCTGTTGGTAAACCACCCACTGGACTGCCCTATCTGCGACCAGGCCGGAGAATGCCACCTTCAGGACTTAGGGTATGAGCACGGTGTGGAAAACACAAGAACTGAGTTCGAAAGAAATACCTATGAAGCCGACGATCTTGGTCCGCATATCAAATTGAATATGAACCGTTGTATTCTGTGTGCAAGATGTGTATTGGCAGCCAACCAGCTGACAGGCGAAAGAGAACACGGAATCCTTTTCAGAGGAGATCACGCTGAGATTTCAACCTATTTAAACAAAGCTTTGGATAATGACTTCATCGGAAACGTTATCGACGTATGCCCGGTAGGAGCTTTAACTGACAGAACAGCTCGTTTTGCCAGCAGAGTATGGTTTACCAAGCCTATGAACGCTACCTGCAAATGCGATAAGTGCTCAGGAAAAGCTACGGTTTGGATGAAAGGAGATGAAATTGTAAGGGTAACCGCCAGAAAAGACCAGTGGGGTGAAGTGGAAGAATTCATCTGCGATACCTGCCGTTTTGAAAGAAAAGCACTGTCTGACTGGAACCTTGAAGGTCCAAGACATATCGACAGACACTCTGTAATTTCATTGAACCACTACGAAAAGCCGAAGGATGAGCTAAGAGTGTTAGACAATCCAATGGCAAAGGAAATCAGTGAAAAAGACGAAAAATTATAATAAATTATAAATTTTAAATGATAGCTTTTAAATTCATTTATTATCTATCATCTAAGATCTAAAATCTAAAATTCAGAATGGATTTACTTACATTTAAACTTATACTTGTACTGGCACTTTTCCTGCTTTCATTAACGATAGCCGCCTACTCTACCTGGGCAGAAAGAAAAGTAGCCTCTATCATGCAGGACAGAATCGGTCCGAACAGAGCAGGACCTTTCGGATTGCTGCAACCTCTTGCTGATGGTGGAAAGTTTTTCTTTAAAGAAGACTTTACGCCTGCCAACGCAGAAAAATTCCTTTTCGTACTGGGACCGGCTTTGGTGATGTTTATTTCACTGATTACAGGAGCTGTTATTCCCTGGGGTAAAAGTTTAAATATTGCAGGTACTTCCTTTGATCTTCAGGTAGCCAACATTGATGTGGGGGTACTTTTCATCATCGGAATGGCTTCCATCGGGGTATACGGAATCATGATCGGAGGCTGGGCTTCCAATAACAAATATTCATTACTTGGAGCTATCCGTGCTTCTTCTCAGATGATTTCTTACGAACTGGCAATGGGATTGGCACTTCTTTCCATCATCATGATGACAGGAAGCTTAGACTTAAAAGAAATTACAGAAAGCCAGACGACCGGGAAATTATGGGGAGTTATTCCATGGGTTTCCGGATTGAACTGGAATATTTTCTACCAGCCGATTGCCTTCCTGGTATTTTTTGTAGCCGCTTTGGCAGAAACCAACAGACACCCGTTCGATTTACCGGAGTGTGAATCTGAGTTGGTAACAGGATACTCCACAGAATACTCTTCCATGAAGCTGGGTCTATATATGTTCGGTGAATATGTGAACATGTTTATCTCCAATGCTTTCATGGTTGTTCTTTTCTTCGGAGGCTACAACTACCCTGGTATTGAATGGGTAACCCAGAACTGGGGTGAAAATGCTGCAGGAATCTTAAGTATCGTAGCATTCTTAACGAAAACAGTGATCGGAATTCTGATCTTCATGTGGATCAGATGGACACTTCCAAGATTCAGATATGACCAGTTAATGCATTTAGGTTGGAAAACATTAATTCCAATGGCATTGGTGAACCTATTGATTACAGGAGCTGTGATTTTAGCGTTCCAGTAAATTTGATATTTGATGTTTGAAATTTAAGATTCACAAAATGACTTTAAATGAGTATTTTTAAGAAGAAAAATTTCAAAAAACAAATAGATAGCAAAATTTCCTTACCATGGCTAAAGGGTCTGTAGGATAAGAGATCTGTCAGAATTTATAAATGATTTAAACATGACAGAGCACAACGGAAATAAATTTAAAAGAAATAATAATTAATAATTAAGGGCTTGAGACATAAAATCTTACCATAAAATTTAAAATCTCAAACTTCAAATTTCAAATTATATAATGAAACTTACGAACAGATCAAAAGTTGTTTCTAATAAAGAAATGACCCTTGCTGAAAAAATCTACTTACCTGCGATTTTTACAGGAATGGGGATTACATTTAAGCATGCTGTAAGAACGGTATTGAAAGGTGCTCCTGCAGTATATTCGTATCCGGAAGTACAGAAACCGAGAGCAGAAATCTGGAGAGGTCAGCACGTTTTGAAAAGAGACGAAGAAGGCAGAGAAAGATGTACCGCTTGCGGACTTTGTGCGGTGGCTTGCCCTGCAGAAGCAATTACCATGACTGCTGCTGAAAGAACGAAGGAAGAAAGAGACCTCTACAGAGAAGAAAAATATGCTTCTGTATATGAGATCAATATGCTGAGATGTATCTTCTGCGGAATGTGTGAGGAAGCCTGTCCTAAATCTGCCATCTATCTTACCGACAGACTGGTGGATGTGGAAACCAACAGAGGCTCTTTCATCTATGGGAAAGATAAATTAGTTGAAAAAATAAATGAAAGGATTGATATCACTGAAAGACAATCCGAGAAACAAAAAAATGCGGTAAAATAATGGATCAGTTTTTATTTTTCTTGGTGGCGTTTTTAGCAGTGGCAAGTGCGGTGTATTTCGTATTTGCAAGAAACCCTCTCTATGCTATTCTGTCATTAATTGTTACAATGTTTTCCATTGCGGGAATGTACATTCTTCTGAATGCCCAGTTCCTGGCAATCATTCAGATTATCGTGTACGCCGGTGCCATCATGGTACTATTCCTTTATATCCTGATGATGCTTAACCTTAATAAGCAAGACGAAAGTAAGAAGAACAATACTTTAAAATTTGTTGGAGTTTTTACGGCAGGTCTTTTATTAATTGGAGTTTTAGGCGTATTCAGAGGAGTAAGCGACAACCATATCGTACTGGAAAATGTAGATAAGGGAGTGGGTCTTACCAAAAATCTGGGCAGACTTTTGTTTAATGAATATGTTTTACCGTTTGAACTTGCTTCTATCCTGATTTTGGCAGGTATTGTAGGTGCGGTATTAATCGGTAAAAAAGATTTATAAAATTATGGGAGAAGTAAATACATTTATACAAAGCATCCCTCTGAATTATTTCATCATTCTTTGTTCAGTATTATTCTGTCTGGGAGTGCTTGGAGTATTGTTGAGAAAAAATGCGATTGTTATTTTGGGCTGTGTAGAGCTTATGCTGAATTCTGTAAACCTTTTATTGGCTGCTTTTTCAGCTTATAAAGGCAATGGAGACGGACAGCTTTTAGTTTTCTTCATTATGGTAGTGGCTGCCGCAGAAGTGGCGGTAGGTCTTGCAATTATTGCGATGCTGTATAGAAATACCCGTTCTGTAGATGTTAGTATATTTAATAAATTAAGAGGATAAGGAATGGAAAATTTAGTGTATGCAATAGTACTTTTACCACTTTTAGGGTTTCTTATTAACGGTTTATTCGGGAAAAATCTTCCAAAAATGGTGGTGGGATCTCTGGCAACAGCTGTGGTTTTCGGATCCTTCTGTATTGCGGTGAGTCTTTTTATGAATTTCGATTCTGAAAGCCAGCCCGTTATCGTAAGAGCTTTTGAATGGTTCAGAGTAAACGGGGTTCAGATCAATTTCGGATTCCAGATCGATCAGCTTTCATTAATGATGGTGATGATCATTACGGGTATCGGTTCCCTGATCCACTTATACTCTATCGGATATATGAGCCATGATAAAGGGTTCTATAAGTTTTTTACTTATCTGAATCTTTTCATCTTCTCGATGCTGCTTTTAGTAATGGGAAGCAACTACCTGATTCTGTTCATCGGATGGGAAGGGGTTGGTCTCTGCTCTTATTTACTGATCGGATTCTGGTATACCAACGAGGAATACGGAAAAGCGGCTAGAAAAGCTTTCATCATGAACAGAATTGGTGACCTTGCGTTACTGATCGGTATCTTTATGATCGCTTCTCAGACGAATGCTGTAGATTACCTTACGGTAGCTCAGAATTCTTCCAATTTTGAATTAGACGGAAACGTAATTATCTTTATTACGGCGAGTTTATTTATCGGGGCAACCGGTAAATCGGCTCAGGTTCCTTTATATACATGGTTACCGGACGCGATGGCCGGACCTACTCCTGTATCCGCATTGATCCACGCGGCAACGATGGTTACAGCAGGGATTTATTTAGTGGTAAGATCCAATTTCTTATTTACTTTGGCGCCAACGGTACAGGGAGGAATTTTATTCATCGGATTTTTAACGGCTGCTTTGGCCGGGTTCTATGCGCTTCGTCAGAACGACATCAAAAAAGTGCTGGCTTACTCCACTGTTTCGCAGTTAGGATTCATGTTCATTGCTTTGGGACTTGGAGCCTATACAACGGCCATGTTCCACGTAATGACACACGCTTTCTTCAAGGCTTTATTATTCTTAGGAGCAGGTTCTGTAATCCACGCGATGAGCAACGAACAGGATATGCGTTTTATGGGGGGACTTAAAAAATATATCCCGGTTACCCATGCTACTTTCCTTATCGGGACCTTAGCGATCTCAGGTTTCCCTCTGCTATCAGGGATGATTTCCAAAGACGAAATTTTAGTCGCAGCTTTTGCTAAAAATCCAATCTACTGGGTGATTTTATTTGTATTAGCAGCGATGACGGCAACGTATATGTTCAGACTGTATTACCTGACTTTCCACGGAGAGTTCAGAGGTACTGAAGACCAGAAACACCACTTACACGAAAGCCCATCCAATATGACCTTACCATTGATTGTACTGGCTATCCTTTCTGTACTTGGAGGTTTCATCAACCTTCCACACTTCATTGGCCACGGGCATTATGCCAAGCTGATGGAATGGCTGAAACCGGTTCTTACCGAGCAAAGCTTCAAGCAGATGGAAGCTACTCTTTCCGGAGTGCCTTTCAATACTGAAATGATCTTATTAGCCGCAACGGTTATCATGTTCTTCTCCGTATGGTTTATTGTAAAAAATACCTACGTGAAAAAGAAAAAAATGGCTCTTGCAGAAGAAAACTATACCGGATGGGAAAAGCTTTCTGCTAAAAAACTATATGTAGACGAACTTTACAACGCATTGATTGTAAAAACTGTTGAAGGATTAGGACGCGGAGGAAAAATGTTTGATAAGGGAATCTTAGACCGTTTTGTAGACTTTGTGGGTGATGGCGCTGAAGACAGCGGTAAAGCCATGAAGCGTATCCAGAACGGAAATGTAGAGACTTATATCCTTATCATGTCTTTAGCGGTGGGAATTATACTGATTGTTAACTTTATATTACAATAATGTCTGGTTTATTATTAACATTATTACTATTACCTCTTGTAGGTTCGGGATTAGTTTTTGCATGGAAAGATAAATCCAGCAAATATTTGGCACTGGGAATTGCTCTGGTACAGATGCTTCTTACGTTCTATGCGCTTTCGGATTTTGATTTTACTCCGACCGTAGACAGTACGCTGCAGTACGAGATCACTTATCCATGGTCTCAGTTCATTAAAAGTACCCTTCATTTCGGAATCGACGGGATGAGTATGCTTCTTCTGATACTGACGAACATTTTGACGCCAATCATTATTTTATCATCTTTCAATGAAAATGTAAGCTACAGAAATACATTCTACGGTCTGATCCTGCTGATGCAGTTCGGTCTTGTGGGAGTGTTCACTTCTTTAGACGGATTATTATTCTACATTTTCTGGGAAGTAACCTTGATTCCGATCTGGTTCATTGCCGGGCTTTGGGGTCAGGAAAACAAAAGATTTGAATTCACAACGAAATTCTTTGTCTATACATTCGTGGGCTCATTATTCATGTTAGCCGGATTGATCTATGTGTACAACCACTCTGCATCATTCGCTTTAACAGACCTGTATAATGCACAGCTTAACGAAACGCAGCAGACGGTGGTATTCTGGTTTATTTTCTTTGCTTTTGCAGTGAAACTACCGGTATTTCCTTTCCACACATGGCAGCCGGATACGTATACCTACTCTCCTACTCAGGGATCGATGCTTTTATCTGGAATCATGCTTAAAATGGCCGTGTATGGGGTAATGCGTTACCTTCTTCCGATCACTCCGGTTCCGATTGCCGGAATTTCAGGACAGATCGTCATCATCCTTGCTATTGTGGGTATTGTACACGGTGCACTTATCGCGATCATCCAGACTGATATGAAGAGAATCATTGCGTATTCATCCTTCTCACACGTTGGATTGATGGTAGCGGGAATCTTCGCTTCAGCTGTGATTACCTTAAGAGGAACGTTCAATATTGAAGGTGCTGAAGGAGCTTTGGTACAGACTTTTGCCCACGGTATCAACGTAGCGGGACTGTTCTACTGCTGTGATATTTTATACAAGAGATTCAAATCAAGAGACATCAGGCAGATGGGAGGTTTAGCGAAAGTAGCTCCTAAATTTGCGGTGTTATTCCTGATCATTATATTAGGTTCAATGGGAGTTCCGTTAACGAATGGATTCATTGGAGAATTTATCCTGTTAAAATCAGTATATGATTTCAACGGATTGGCTGCTGTAATCGCGGGTCTTACCGTAATCCTTTGTGCGGTATACCTGTTGAGATTCTACGGAAAAGCCATGTTTGGTGAAGGTGATGAAGCCGTTCTGAGCACAGCGAAAGATCTTTCCGGTGTAGAATTCTCCGTATTGGCAAGTTTAGCGGTATTCGTGATCCTGCTGGGTATTTATCCTCAGCCGGTAATCGACATGGTAGGCAGCTCAGTGAAGTTTATCTACACCGCGATGGCTAACTAAAAAATTGAAAGATTAAAAAATAAAAAATAAGAGATCAGAGCATAAAGCGAAAAGATGAAGAGAGAAAAGACCGGAAATTTTGAACCGGAAACTTTTAACTCCTGAATCAGGAACTTTACCCTTCGGATCTCACATCTCAAATATAAATTATGAGTGTTTTAATTATTGTTTTCCTAACGGCAGTTGTTGCGTTATTTTCGGGAGTTTTTGAACAGGGAAAATTCGCAAGATACATTGGGATTTTAGGATTAATCATTGCATTGTATGTAAGCTTCCTCCCTGAATGTTCATTCTTTGAGCAGTACAGACATATGTATGATTACAGTGCCAATACGGCATTATTCACTAAAATAGCGATTGTAACCACTTTATTGTTATTCTTCCTTGGCGGTTTTGCATTCAGCAACCACAGAAGCCACCAGTCGGAACTATACGCCCTGATGCTTTTTGCATTATGCGGAGGAATCGTTCTTTTCGGATTCCAGAATCTGGTAACGCTGTTCCTGGGCGTAGAAATCCTTTCTATTCCTTTATATGTAATGGCAGGAGCCAACAAAACTGATCTGAGATCCAACGAAGCTTCCATCAAGTATTTCCTGATGGGTGCTTTTGCTACAGGGTTCCTTCTTTTCGGGATCGCGTTCATCTACGGAAGCACAGGAAGTTTTGATTTATATAAAATCCACGATTTCGGAGTGGCTCACACTACCGATGTCATGTTCATTTTGGGAGTTTTGCTTATTCTTTGTGCATTGGCATTTAAAGTAGCATTGGCCCCTTTCCATATGTGGAGCCCGGATGTATATGTGGGTGCGCCTTCCCTCATCACGGCATTTATGGCGAGTGTGGTGAAAATCTCCGGATTCTTTGCGTTGTTCAGATTAATGACGATCGGTTTTGCAGGAGTTACCCACGAATGGATCAATGTACTTGGTGTATTCTTAATCATCACTTTATTATTGGCCAACGTTATGGGGCTTGCCCAGACGAATGCCAAAAGGATGCTGGCCTACTCTTCAGTATCTCACGCCGGATACATCGGATTGGTATTCTTCGGAATGACCAGCCTTTCTACTTATAACTTAGCGTTCTATTTATTCGCTTACTCGTTATCTACAGTAGGTGTTTTCATGTGCCTGATCTGGGTAGAAAAACTGAAGCGGGAAACTTCATTCGGCGCTTTTAAAGGTCTTGCCAAATCTGAGCCTTTACTGGCTACAGCAGCAGCAATCTCCATGCTTTCAATGGCTGGTGTTCCTTTAACGGCCGGTTTCATGGGTAAATTTGCTTTATTCTCCCAGGCCATGAACGGTGCAGCTTTCCTTGTACTGGTAGCAGTACTAGGTTCGGCCCTTTCTATTGCTTATTATCTAAGACTGATCATTGCCATGTTCTTCTTCAAAGAATCAACATTCAAATCTTCAGAAAAAGTAACCGTTACTTATAATATCGTAGCGGTAGTGGTGATTGTTTCCATTATTGTTCTGGGTATTTTCCCGGACCTGTTTGCCAAACAGTTTGGATTATAAATCTATATTTTAAAATATACCCTAAAAACCTCTCAGACCGCTGAGAGGTTTTTTTATTTTGAATAAGAAGCATTATTTTTTTATCACTTGTCGTAGAATTACTACAAGTTATTGTTTTGCTTTTTTATAGCTTTACATCAATCTGAAAACATTTGATGATATGGAAAGCAGTTTTATCAAATACCAGGTAAAGCCTAAAGACAGCCTGAGCTCTATTGCACTTCGTATGAATATGAGTGTGTACGACCTGAAAGAATTTCACAATCAGCATTGTGGAAAGATGGATAAGCTGTGGTTTGAGAACCTTACCGGAGTGAAGTTTATCCTGATTCCCGTATCTTATGTTTCTCAAAATAATAAACAACCTGAGAAATATTTTGAGATGAACAGATAAGAATGAAATACACAGATATGAAAAAATATTTTTTAAATCTTATCCTGCTGCTTTCATTGGTGCATTGTACTGACAAGCCTCAACAAAATAAAGCTCCCTATAATCTGGTTGAACAAGGTGATAACACCCCATTCAATTACGACAATCTTTCGCCCGATATTATTGAATACGGAGCCGGCACATTAGCAGGCTTTAAATATAAATTTCCGGATTATACATTATTTTCAAAGAGAATTTCAGAGGTGTATCAGGTAAATATTGATGAATATATCAATTCTATCATTGCATTGAGAATGTCAGACTTTCCTGAAATAGCTATAAAAAAGAAATCATATGTATTAATACAGGATAGCGACACAGAAGCTAAATATGCCATATCTCCTGACATTTTATACCATTATAACCAATACATTTTTTATAAAGATCATACAGCATTAAAAATCCTGAAAATGAGGGATCCTTATCTCGTAAAAGATCTGGTACTGTATTATGGGTATAATGAAGATAAAGATCTTGTTGATTTCGCATTGAAAGGCTTTGACTTTTCAAATGCAACATCTTTTCATGAGTTAATTTTCGGAAGAAGAAATAAAGATCAGCAATTTATCCTTAGAAAAGGCATCATCAATGACATTGAACAGATTATTTATAAAGGCAAAACAAAGGAATTGCTTTCCGAAGTTAAGGAAGGAAACGGATATGACTCACTGGGAGAAATTCTGAATATGATGTATAAAAATCCTCTTGATTATGCAGAATGTGAAAAAAACATCGCCTTTTTATTAGAAAAATCATTGAATGTTGGGGATATCGGGGATGTCCAAAGTTTTATCAATAAAAATAAAAGCTTCATCAATAAGCTTGAACACAACAACTTTTACGACAATGAGCGATTAAAGGCTTTTTGTGAAAATCTGGAGATATTCAATGGACCTTCTGAAGATAAAACAATTAATGATCCTGATGGATATACCAACCTTAGAAAAGATAAGAATACCTCTTCAGAAGTTCTGCAAAAAGTAAAATCCGGGGAGTCTGTAAAAGTTTTAGATCAGAATGGAGACTGGTGGCTCGTAGAAACAAAGGATGGACAACAGGGCTACATCCATAAAAGCAGAATACAATAATGAAAATATATCCCTTACTCCTTTGTTTATTGATCCAATTGATGAGTTGCCAAAAAAGCAGTCACAGAGGGACAGTCCCACCCTCTCTCGGAACTTCAGATTCTTTAAAAAATTATTTAAATATTACAATCAATCATGACATCCGGGTGGCCATTGGTGAAATGGCTTCTGCCGATGAAAACATCAGTGAAGATTTTAAAATGATTAACAGAAATGATACGGTTTACATCATCAGGCAGTTCCTGGAATCCGATCATTTGGATGGAAAGCATTTAAAAGTTTTAAGCAAACATAAAACGGGGATCACTGTAAAATATAATGTTGGTTTTCACTTTATGGGTGATGAGAAAAAATCAATTTATCTTCCCCTCAACTATGTTGTTACCCGAAAGATAGGTCCTGATACCGTTCTTCCGTCATTTGAAAATATCTATAAGGACCCCGGATTTCAAAAATTTATTGGATTGAATGAACAAAAGATCTACCAGCAGGCATACAGCACTTTCATCAGCTACTACGAAAATATCCCGGAAAATGAATTAAAATCCTGCTGCCCCGATGATTTTGAAAATTATACCAACATCAAAAAAACAGACCCCAATCATCTTCAAAGCCTGGATTGGGAAAAACACTTACTGACCGTTCCCGACTATAAATCGATGATTATTGACATTAAAGACCTTACCCTTTCAAAGAATTATGTATTGGTATTCAACAAAGAAGATGAGAAACCGTAAAACAATCCCCTTTTTTCGACCCTATATTAAAAGTGTATTACATTATAACCGGTCTGGCCGTTAATCTCTTTTTTCTGTAGAATTTTTTATAAATTACAGTCAGAGAATCAGCTCCGCCCTATGAAATGATAAGGCTGGACCTACCAATCAGTAAAAACCATATCACATGATTACCTACATGACACTTCCGGGCGATACCTTAGAGAAGATTGCTTATGATCTGAAAGTAGAACACCCGAAATACCTCAAGGATTTTCACAATACCTATTGTGCGGTACACAACAGGCTGGCAGAACCTGTACAGCTGAAAACAGGTATGCTGCTCCATATTCCATTTGGGGATGAAATCAGAAAACTCAATAAAAAGATCAATGAAAACGGAGAAAGCCTGTATTACCACCCGCCGCACGGAAGAATTCCTTTTCCCATACCTCTACTTGGCGGAAGCTATAAAATCAAGCATCAGAAATACCTGGATTCCCAAATAGAGTCCGATTACCTGTATCATCTGGACCTGAAATACCTGAAGGCAGAAAAAGACGACCATTTCTTTTCGATGCAGATCTCCGGCTCCAGAAAAAACGGATTTGAATCCGACAGTAAGATTTCCAGTCTTGCCAAAGCCTGTGCCACCATTATGTACCCTCTGGAAATCAGGATCGACGACAGGGGAAAGCTTACCGGCGCAGGATTCCGGCTCCCTGACTCCGTGATCCGCGATGAGCTGGAGGCTTTAAAAAACTATTTTACAGACGAATTTTCGGAATCCTATATCAATCAGCTGAAAAAGAAAACAGAAGATAAAAAACAGATCCTCGGAGACATCAGACGTATTCTTCCGATCCATTTCCTCTTCGGGTCCTTTTACAGGGCACGGTATGAAAGCTGGACAGATTCCGGAATTTATCATGAATTCTTTCCGTGGCTGGCTAATGCCTCTCCGATCCGCTTTGAGCTTTATAACCGGATCTTGCCTAAGCAGGAAGTGGATGACGAAATTCTGAAGATCACCCAGAGCGGCAGCTGCTGCGATTACCGTAGCCTTGAGCAGCTTTATGATAAAAACCATGAGTATCAGGAGCAAACGCTGCTCGGTTACAGCTCGGTGAAGTGCCGGCATGAAGCCGAATACCTGTTCAGCCGGGCAGATCTGGAGATCCGTAAAGTGACAGGAAACTTCGAGCTTCAGATTGGCGATGTTACTGAAAAAGATGTTTTTACGATGGAAAAGCAATAGAAATAATTTAGTATCTTTGAAACAACACCAAAAAAAACGCAAAATATGTCCGGATCCGCATCACCACATGACGGAAAACACCTCGTCATACAGAAAGGAAAAGTTCAATGTAACCAGGGAGACCAGTTTCCGCAGTGCAAAGTAACCTCTCACCAGAAACACTACTGGAATAATGAAGAAGGCCAGGCAGATTACCTGGCTGTAACGGAAGACGACCTTCAGTTTAATCCACCGGGACCCAGTTTCGGAAAATGCAAACTTAAACCTTCATCCGGAGGCTATCTTCCGTGTGCTTATGCACCCGCAGGAAAATGGCAGAAAACCTACGAAAAAGTAAAGGTAATGGGCAAAAGCTGCGTTACGGAAATCTCTGAACTCATGTGCTCCACAGGCGGAAAAATCACCATTATGGAACATGGCCAGACCGCTGCCATGAGCAAGCAGAATGTAAAGAATGCAGATCCTCAGGAACAGCATCATATCAATCCTTTTGTCGATTTCAAGGAATTTCAGAAGGAAAATCAGGACGCTGAACCAGATGCTTACTAATCAAAAAACTTTTCGGCCATGTCAAAACAGGGAATTTATAAAATATCAGGAAATACCAAACCAAAGGTTGGAGAGCAGGTTACCTATAAAATTGAAGAATGGTATCCCGCAACTCCCCTAT
>JAITMC010000015.1 GCA_031277615.1 Chryseobacterium sp.
CTTTTAATGCGAAGATCAAAAACTTTAGATTACAGCTTAGGGGAGTAAAAGACAAAACTTTCTTTCTCTTCAGATTAACCAAACTTTTTGCCTAGCCCCCAACTTTTGCGCTTGATCCACATTTTTCCTCTTTAGACTAACCAAACTTTTTGCGTAGTCCACAACTTTTGCGCTTGATCCGAAATGGCGGGGAAGAAAACTTTAATAAAAAAAACAAAACCCACTGATTATCAGTAGGTTTACATTTAGTCGGTGTGGAGAATACGGGATTCGAACCCGTGACCTTTTGACTGCCAGTCAAACGCGCTAGCCAACTGCGCCAATCCCCCGTCTTTAAGCGGTACAAAAGTAAGTATTTATATGATATATGCAAATATTTTATTCAATTATTTTTAAAAAAATACACCTCTATTTTGGCTTCACAAGCCTAATGACATGGATGACAGCTATCTATGTTTTTTATTTTCCCGCCTTTTCTCTGGAGTGGAAAGTGACTTTTATCTTAAAAGCCTCTTCCCTGCTTCCCAAATTTTCTTTGCAACCTCGGAAAAATTCAGTGAATGCTGTTCCGGACTTATAGAGGTGGTAATTCCTTTGATGTTGTATCGGGTACTGGATATGGCAAAAATGTAAATAATTTCAGAGTCATATTCTGTTTCATGGCAGCGGTAGATTTCATCAATGGTAAATTCTGAGCCGGAAACCGCTTTTTTCTCCGGACCTGCGGACATTAGTGGGAAAATGTATTTCATCATCCCGAAATCGGTGACATATCCGTTATCCAGCAGTTCTGCCATCACTTCATGCAGTAATCTGACCTCTTCCATTTCTTTTCGTTTTAAATTATCTCCAGCTTCCCTGCATTGAAATTTCAACCCCTTCACCTTTCACTTCCATATCGATAGGAAAAACGATTTTATAGTGAGCCATATCCACAGAACAGTTGCCGATATACCCGGTAACATCACCCCAAAGTTCCATATGATACGGTTCCGCATATAAATTCATCTCCGGTGAAGGATAGACTTTGAAAACAGCAGGAAGCGGCAGATTGCCGGGATACATTTCCGTCTGGGCAATACTGGTGGGAATATCATCTTTAAAAATCTTGATGTAAAGATTCTGTTCAGGAAGCGATTCACGCCGCTCATATCCGGTGAGCTTTACTGTTTTTAACTGGAAGACCCGGTCATCGTTTCCACAGGAAAGAAGAAAAAAAACTGTTGAAATAAGGAAAAAGATTCTGATGGTTTTAAACATAGGTATTGATTTAAGATGAATAGTTTATGCAGGTGACAGCCGTTTTGATTTTAGATACAATGCAGTACGGTTCAGATAAGGAAAAAGCATGATCAGCAGCAGGATGATAGCAAGAATCCATACCATCATTTCGTAGTAATCCATAGCAAAGCGAACCTGGTTCTGTACATTCATTCTTCCCGTCAGAAGTTTGGCAGCTCCTTTTACGGCATGATCTTCAGGCATTCCCTTACGGCTGAGCCTGGAAGCCTGGTTGTGAATAAAATGCTTTACCGCGGGATCAATGGCACTGAGATGATCCTGAAACGCATTATAATGCCTGCTTTTCTCAAAAAGTTCATAGAAATTGATCAGTGCAATGCTTACGCAGAATCCCAGATAGCGGATGGCAAGTGCCGTTGCAGCCGCAGAAGGTCCTATAGAGGCAGGTACTGAAGAAATAATAAAAATAATCGTGGGAACCATGATCAACCCTACTCCCAATCCCTGTAGAAACAAGGGAATAAAGTAATTGAATTCATCTGCCTGCACATCAAATGAAAAATACATCACGGCATGAAATACCAGCAGCATCAGAAAGCCAGGCACCCAGATATACCGGATACTCTTTTTCTGTAATACCATGCAACAGGCAATGATAACTCCCGTAATAAGTCCCAGCAGATTAAAGATATTGATGTAGGAAAGATAAAACGGGTCAAAATGAAGGGCCGAAATAAAATAATTATTGGTAATTCCCGAAGCAAAACGGCAGATATACATTACAAAAAGAATGACCAGTCCTACTTTGAAATTCCGGTATCTGAAGACCTGCAGATCAATATAAGGTCTTTTCACAGACCGTTGCCGGATTATTGACAGAACGGCAAGAACGGCAATTCCAATAACGCTTCCCAGAATCCGGATATCTTCCAGCCAGTAATATTCCTGTCCGAAGATCATGATATACCCGATAAGCACCAGCATGGCGCTGTAGAGCGCAAAGCTTTCCCAATCCAGCTTATAAAGCGGAAATCTGGCATTGATCCTGTAATGGCTCATCGCTATGGTAAGAAAAATAAATCCCGGCAGGTACATGAATACCGCTCCTTTATAAATGATATTAAAGTTATAAGAGTCGATAAGATCCGCTGTAATCAGATTATTGAACGGCAATGCACAGATCAGAATACCGAAAAATACCGAAAAGCTGATCTCCCGCCCTCTTTCACTGCTCAGCCTCGTAAAAATTAAGGTCAGAGAAAGATTTACATTACAGGCAAACAGCATTCCCTGAACAAACCGTACCGGAAACAGTATATAGATTTCATGGGTATAGTAACAGATCAGGCAACCGGTAATCTGTAACGACATGAACAGGAGAAAATATTCTTTGGCAGCAAGAAAACTGAAAAACCTTCTTTCCAGGCTGTAGAATCCTACATATCCCGCATAAAATAAAGCTACGGAAAACTGGATATCCGCAGGTTCACAGCCATAATATCCGGCGGCGGCATTCACATTGGCCAAAGGGAGAAAGAAGATCGTGATTCCGGGGAGGGTCATCAGAAAAAGGATGATCTTAATAAGCCATTCCGGAATCCATCTCTTGAAAAACGGAACTTTTCTAGCCATTGGAACGCTTTTTACGAGCATACACATTGACGTTCATTCCTACTTTCAGGATCTCTATATCCTTTCTGCTTCCTTCCACCTTGATTCTCACCGGAATACGCTGTACAATTTTCACATAATTCCCTGTGGAATTATCAGGCGGCAGCAATGAAAAGCTGGAACCGGTAGCTGGCGACAGCGAAATAATCGTTCCTCTGAACTCCTGATCAGGATAAGAATCGGCCACAATTTTCACCTGATCCCCGATACGCATATCTTTAATCTGGGTTTCCTTATAATTGGCCACTACCCATTTATCTGTTTCGTTATTAACGATAAATGCCAGGGTTTCTCCCGCATCAATCATCTGTCCTGCTTCTACGGTTCTTCTTCCCATTCTTCCATCATAAGGCGCGGTGATCACGGTGTAACTTACATCCAGTTTATGACGGTCCAGAAGAGCTTCCAGTTTTGCAATTTCCGCCTGTACTACCGTTTTTTCTGCCTGAATATCATTGATTTTGGATCTGGAAGCCGCATAGGTATCTTCGGCAGCCTTGTAATCACTTTTATTCACGTCCAGGCCGGCTTTCACATCTTCAAGACGCTGTCTCGTGGCGGATTCCTCATTATAAAGGTCCTGGTATCTTTTATAATCCAGCTCCTGCTTCCATACTTTTGCTTTGCTGGCTTCTACCTGGGCCTGGGCTGAAGCAGCTTCTTTTTCTGTGGTGTGGGTATTGCTTTCCAGCACTTTAAGCTCGGCGCGGGCTTTTTGAAGTGCCGCCTGCGTCTGCTGCTGCTGTAAAATATATTCGCGGCTGTCGATCACCAGCAGGGTGTCCCCTTTTTTTACTTCCTGATTTTCTTCGAATTTAACGTCTACGATAAATCCGCCCGCTCTTGAGATAACAGGGTTTACATATTCCTGTACCTGGGCATCATTGGTCTGTTCAAACTGATAATAATTAAAAAGTGTAAAGATCCCCCAAATGGCAAGGGCTACGACGATAAGTGCGGAGATCCAGCCTGTGATCCGGGTAATCATTCTGTCTGTGGGCGTGTATTTTTTTTTCATTGTATTATAGGGTCCCTATGATATTTTGTAATAAATAATAATTGTTCTGTGCCATGATTTTAGCTGCTTCCAGCTCAAATTTTGTCTGAAGCAGCTGAATGTCTGCATCCAGCAGATCGGTGATGAGTGAGGTCTGGCTGAAATAGGTATTCTTTGTGATCCTTGCGTTTTCTTTGGCCTGGGCAACATTCACCTCAGCTACTTTAATCTGTTCAAGGGCTTCCTGATATCTCAGATAGGCTTCTTTTACCTTTTGCCGCACCTGATCCTCTGTATTCTTATGGGCTTCTTCTTCTTTTTCAAATTCAAGTCTGGCTGCTCTTACTTTCTGAGGATTATGATACAGAGAAGACAATGAAAACGAGGCTTTTACTCCCACCACTCCCAATGAATACCAGTAGGGGTTATAAGGAAACAGGAAAATCTGCGGATTGGCATAATAAAATTCCCCATACAGGCCGATCTTAGGGCTTACATTGGCTTTTACCTGTTTCAGTTTGATGATACTCAGCTCCGTCTGCTGTTCTGAGATATGATAATCAAAGGAATGATCCAATGCTTTTTTAATATATTCCTCATACGTAATGTTTTCATCCCACTGGCTGAAAGGAGCTTCAGGAATAACGATCTGTTCGTCCGGAATTCCCAGAATAATATTGAGCTTCTGGGTGGCGATGAGGATATCATTTTCAATGGTAATAAGGGCCATTTCACGTCGTGAAAGTTCAAGTTCTACCCTCAGCAGATCGCTTTTCAGAACGACCCCGTTTTTATACAGGGATTTTATTTCTTTCAGCTGGGTTTTCTGATCAGCAATATCCTTTCTGATGAGGTCCCTGAATATGAATGTTTTCTGGAGTTCGAGATAAAGGGCTGCCGTTTTGTAATGAATGTCGGAAACCGCCTGTTCTTTCTGGATTCCCCTGATCTTCTGAAGGGTACCTTCTTCTTTGATTTTTAAGTTCAGTTTGCTGCCGTTATAAATATTCAGGTAAAAATCTGCTCCGGCTCTGTAAAGGGTGTGGATCACCTCGTGTTGTGTAGGTTTGGAAAACAGTCCGTTTTCATAGATGGGAATGTTGGAGGCCTTTTCGGCGGAACCTTTGATTTCAATTTCCGGAAGACGTTCTCTTTTGGCGTCTTTCAGCTCAGCATCTGCTATTTCTGTTTCGATATTTCTGATTCTGATATGGCGGCTGTTGTCTTCTGCTCTCTGCCATGCGTCTTTTAAACTGAGTCGTACAGTGTCATTGGCTGGACTGCTGTTCTGGGCCGATATTATCTGGGAACATCCAAGGATCAGCAGTCCGGTAAGGTAGATTTTCATCTGATTTTTCGAATTATTGCACTGCAAATTTATCGGCTCTTTTGAAAATATTTTTATCTAAAATAGTCAAGTTTTACATGATTCCGGCCAATTTATTATCTTTGTATTTTAATATAAAAAACGCTTTTCTTATGGGATTAATTGCTGCTCTTCCTGATATTGACCGGCATAGTGAAAGTGTATTCATTATGCACGAAAAATCGGAGAAACTTATTCCTTTTCACAAGCATACAAAAGGACAGCTCAGTTACGTGGAGGGAGGGATCGCGTATATTACGATAGATAACCGGACCTATGTGGTTCCGGCCAGACATTTTTTCTGGATTCCCCAGGGAATGGAACATATTCTCCAGATCGGACACTCCGCGACAGTTTTACGGTCTCTGTACTTTTATGCCCATGATGATCATTCTGATCCTTTCTTTGGCAGACTTGGTATTTACCCGGCTTCCGAACTGCTTATCCAGATGATTAAATACACCGAAATATGGGACGAAAGACATATGACTTCCGCGGATGAAAATTTTGAATTTTTAATAGCTTTAAAAAAGATTCTTCCCAAAACCCATCAGCAGCCTTTACCAATCATTCTTCCAGCCACTCAGAATAAACAGCTGATGAAAATTGTTTCGTATCTGGAAAGAAATATTGAAGGAAAACACAGCCTGGCGAGCATCAGTGAGAAGTTTGGATTAAGTGAAAGAACCCTTTCCCGGCTCTTCAAAGCTGATATGGATATTTCTTTTCTCCAGTATCTGAAAACTCTGAGAATCATCAAAGCCATTGAACTGCTTCTCAATACCGACCAGCCGATCAGTGAAGTTGCAGATGATGTAGGCTACAGCTCAATAAGTTCTTTCAGTGATACTTTTCATGAGTTTACGCAGTCGAGGCCTTCTGATCTGAGAAAAACAACGGGTAAAGTCCTGCGATAAATTTCTTTAATATTTATAACTTTAGACCATGATTCCGGAACAGCTTTTAAAAGAATATGGCGCCCAGTCCAGAGCGTATGAAACAGGGGATTTTATCTATGAAGAGCATATGGGGTGCTGCTCTTATTTTCAGATTGTTTCCGGAAAAGTAAAGCTCAACAACCTGAGTGAGGACGGAAAAGAGTTTATTCAGAATATCTTTGAGGCTCCCCAGTCTTTCGGAGAAGTGCTTCTTTTCATCCACGAGCCCTATCCTACCAATGCTATTGCTCTTACCGAATGTACTGTTCTTGAACTTCCTGAGCAAAGTTTTCTTAATCTGCTGGAAGAAAATCCTATCTTTTCCGTTAGAATTAATGAGAATCTTTCAAGAAGACTTTACTATAAAATGATCATGTCTCAGCATATTTTTTCTAAAGATCCGGTGATCAGAATAAAAGCTTTGATGGATTATTTTAAACGTACCCATGATACAGGACATTCGGAGTCCGGCTATCTTATTCCTCTGACCCGCCAGCAGATGGCCGACCTTACAGGTTTACGGGTAGAAACTGTGATCCGTACCATTAAAGTCATGGAAAAAGAAAACCTTCTTAAAATAAAAAACCGGCGAATTTACTACTAAATGATTAAGTTCATTGTGATTGAGATCATAATGGGAAATTTTTAACTCGGCCTAACTTTAAGGAACAAAAAATTTCTTAAAATTGATGCAATGGATGAGTTTCTCAATGAACCCGGTTTACAGATTACCGTTCTTCTTATTTCCCTTCCGATTATTTTCGCTCTGATTCTGATCCTGATAAAGGTGTACAGCCTGATTTCCAGGTCACTCAGAAAAAAGGAGCTTAAAAGAATTTACAAGCATCTGGAAAATCTTCCTCCCGATGAGATTTCTGCATTGGAAGAGAGGAAAAAGGAACTTGAATTCCGGCTCTCGGGAGATGAACTTTCTTCCCATAAAAATGTAAAAGATCCGCGCGGACTGGTAGATCAGGCGAATGAGATCCACGATATCCGTTTTCTTCAGGGTAAAAGAAAGGAAGGCGGACAAATCGTGATTCCTGATCAGGAAAAAAAACTGATCCTCTGGTTTTTGGGATGCAGCATTTTCTGGCTGATCATGGGAACTTCCGTAGGAGAATACCTTGGAATCAAGTTTGTGGCCCCGGATGCTGATCACTTCAGCTGGTTAAGCTTCGGAAGATTAAGACCTGTTCATACCAATATGGTTTTCTGGGGCTGGGCTTCTATGGCAATGCTGGGCTTCTCCTATTACGTCATTCCAAGGGTTGGAAATACGAAAATTTTCAGTCTTAAGATCGGATACTGGTCATTAATCCTGATGAATGCCGCAGTATTTTTCGGAAGTATCTGCCTGATGGCCGGAATCAATAACAGTGGCGGAGAATACCGTGAGTATATCTGGCCGGTGATGTTTCTCTTTGCGGCAGGTATCCTGATCAGCATTTATAACCATATCAAAACTATTGAATTCCGGAAAACTGAAGAAATTTATGTTTCCAACTGGTATGTCGTTTCAGCGATGATGTATGTGGTGGTAATCCTGCTGGTTGCTTATCTTCCTTTCTGGCAGGACGGTTTGGGCGAAACGATTACGCAGGGCTATTTTATGCATCAGGGAGTCGGCATGTGGTTTATGTTTTTCAATCTTGGACTGATGTATTATTTTCTGCCACAGGAACTGAACAGCCCGGTTTATTCTTACAGCCTGAGCATCCTGGCTTTCTGGACGCAGATTCTATTTTATACGCTGATCGGTACGCATCATTTTATTTTCAGTGCTATTCCGTGGTGGATGCAGACCGTAGCGATTGTTGCCAGTGTGGGAATGGTAATTCCTGTTGCGGCGGGAAGTGTCAATTTTATGATGACGATCCGCGGTTCGTGGCACCGGTTAAAATTAAGCTATGTTCTACCCTTTTATGTGGTTTCGGTGATTTTTTATTTTACCGGCTCCATGCAGGGAACGGCAGAGGCTTTCAGAACAACCAATCTATTATGGCATTTTACCGATTTTACAGTGGCTCACTCCCATCTTACCATGTACGGAATCATCACTTTTATGCTGTGGTCCTTCGCCTACACCCTGGTTCCGAGGCTTACCTCGCATGAACCTCCGAGTATTACAGTCGGACTTCATTTCTGGATGGCCCTGATCGGGGTTTTGGTATACACCATTTCGCTGATGATCGGCTCTACTGAAAAAGGAATGATGTGGATGGATAAAAAACCGTTTATTGAAAGTGTGGTTACTATGGTTCCGTTCTGGCTCTGGAGAGCCATCGGAGGAACCATGATGTGGATTTCCCACCTGATTTTCGCCTATAATTTTTACCGGATGATCTGCCCGAAAAAGGAAATCAGACTGCCGGAATCTCCATCAGAAATTTTAGAAATCATACATACTCAAAAAAATAACGCATTATAATGGACTTCTTTAGTGACCATAAAAGACTTTTCCCGTCAGCACTGGCTTTCTTCCTTTTTCTGACGCTCATCATATGTATTTTCCCTGCCCTGAATAACCAGAAGGTATATCAGCCGTTACAGGGCAGCAAACCGCTCACAGAAGCCGAAAGCCGCGGAAAAAGTATTTACATCCGCGAAGGTTGTGTAGCCTGCCATACGCAGCAGGTACGGAATGTGGATATGGACCAGGTGTTCGGAAACCGTCCGAGCCTTGCGGTAGATTATGCCCGAAATAAAAGGCTCAATCTTTTCCAGAATACGGCAACGCTGATGGGTACTGAAAGAACAGGTCCTGACCTTACGAATATCGGAGCCCGGCAGTCCAGCAAAGAATGGCAGTATTCCCATTTATATAATCCCAGATCGGTTGTACCACAGTCTGTGATGCCTTCTTACCGATGGTTATTCCTGATCAAGGAAAATCCTGATCCCGGAGATACAGAAGTCAGTGTACCTGATGATTTTAAAAAAGGAATTAAGGGTAAAATCATTGCTTCACAGGACGCAAAAGATCTGGTGGCTTATCTTTTAAGTCTGAAACAGACCGAGTTGCCGAAAAGTATCCCATCAAGAGAGTTCCTGTATAAAAAGGCAGAAAATAAAACGGAAGGAAAAAGCGGAGGCGATGGTCTTCCGGATGGTGAAGCATTATTTGCCGCCAATTGTGCAACCTGTCATCAGACTACCGGAGAAGGTGTTCCGGGCGCATTTCCTCCTCTGAAAGGTGACAAAGTGGTGATGGGTGATGATCTGGAACTGTATGTGACCATCATTATGAAAGGATATAACGGTCTCGCCCCTCAATACGGAGAAATGCCGGCTGTAGGAACCAATGCCAATTTCAAGCCGGAAGATGTAGCGGCGATCATTAATCATGAAAGGACCAGCTGGGGCAATACCGGTAAAAAGGTTACTGCCGAAGAAGTTAAAGCAATCATGGATAAAATAAAGTAATATGAAAAAGATAAAATTAACCACTCCCCTGTTTTTATTTTGGGCTGCTTATTCCAAAGCCTGTGATGCCTGTAAACTTCAACAACCCAAAATTACCCGTGAACTTACCCACGGAACCGGCCCGGAATCCAGCTGGGACTGGTTTATCGTAGGAGTTATCACCCTGATTACGCTGGCTACCTTATTCTATTCCTTTAAGTTTCTGGTAAGACCCGGAGAAAAAAGTAAGGAACACATCAAAAATAATGTGCTTAATTTTTAAATAAGAAATCATGGAGAAACATAACGCCATCGTTTTCCTTTATATAGATGATGAACCGGATCCGGTTGCAGAACTTCAGACGCCCATTGTTTTCAATCTGGATACCACCAAGCTTACAGACGGTGAACATACTCTGAAGATCATCAGCAAATTCGGAAATAAGGAAGGCATCAAAATCGTCCGCTTCAATGTCCGGAACGGCCCTATTATTCATCTGGAAGGTCTTACCGATCAGGAAACCGTCAACGGAGTGCTGCCCTTAATGCTGAATGCCTATGATACCGGTAAAAACCAGAGTTTCATCATTAAAGGAAGTGAAAATCCCAGAACTATACCGGTCTGGGTATGGATCATTGCCCTGGTTTTTGTAGCGTGGGGAGCTTTTTACCTGGTAACAAATTTCAGTCTTAAGTAACCTAAATATTGATCTGCCTATGTCTGCGGGAGAGGATTATTTCTGCCATAAGAGGTTCGTACAGGCAAAGCTTATCCTGCGGATGAGGTGGGTTCTATGGTGATTTTTTTATGGTGTTAAAAACCACTGTGGGATTACAGTGGTTTTGTTATTTATCGAAGGAATAAAATCATCTTTACACTACCATGAATTTTCGCTCATGAAAAATTCAGCAAAGATCTAAGAAACGTCCTGATTTAGAAATGAAAACTTCTGCGAAGCCAATACTAGTAAGGTTCTCAGCTTCAATCGCTTTTTGTAATAGTTCAGTCACAATGCAGCAGGGGAAAGATTCAAGAATATCATCACCTAACCATCCGTGAAATTGATAATGAAGGTTCGATAATTTGTACATCAGCAATAAGTTTGAATTGAGAAACAAGGGACATTCTTGAAAAAAAAGATGGCCTCTTATTGATTTTCACTTCAAATTACTCATCATCATCTTTAGAAATAGTGATATCATTTTCCTGCATCAAAAACCTATAGCCGAAAGGTATGGCTAAATATTTCAGGATATCAGGACGTGCAAAAGCAACATGATAAAAATGTACTAATTTTAATGATTTAATATCATCTGTAATAGCCACGACTTTATCTGACAGTTACAATCAAATTGAATAACTTTAAAACAGATTAAGTATTATGACAACACAACAAAAGATCATCAAAAACAAGTTAGGTGTACTTGAATTA
>JAITMC010000001.1 GCA_031277615.1 Chryseobacterium sp.
AACATTTTATCTACTGATGCAACAGGAATATCTTCGATAGCCTTTGCCTTCATAGTAGAGGTAGAACCTGTAATTTCTGTAACCGCTTTTTTCTGTCCGAATCCAACCATTACTACCTCATCAATCTGCGTAGTAGCAGTGTCTTTTTTCGTCGTTTGTGCAAAAGCCGCTTGTCCTATAAAAAACAGTGCCCCCGCACTCAATACACGTAGTTTAACATTCATATTAACAAATTTTAATGAACAAATATGTTAATAATTATTAACAGTAAAAATATTTAAAATACTGAAAATCAATATATTAAACTTTAATATTTTCGTTAAATTAAACTATTTTATTGATGAAAAAAGATAAAATACCTGATATTTTATTTAAAATATTCTTTATTAAAAACAATTGACAGTAAATTATAAATTGTAAAAAAAATCGCCGTAATCAATCAATTCGGATTAAATAATAAATAAAATTCGTTAATTAAGCTTGATTTTGTAAAAAAAATAAATAATTTCAGATTATTATTTTACCTGAATTTTGAAAAATTTAACGTTAAATAGACATAAAACTCTATAAAATTTACCTAAAAAAACAAAAACACTCTACGCAGAGTGTTTTTTATTCAATTTTGTAGTACGAACTTAATCTTTGTATTGATAATATCTTGCTCCTTTTAAAACAGGATTTTCTATTTCCACTGACTGCAGTCCGAAACCTTTATAATTTTTGTTCACAGAGTCTTTAAGCTGTTTTCTGTGTAATTTTTCATAGGTAGTAAAATCCACAGCCGTTCTGTTGTTCAGGATTTCAAACAGTTTCCATTTTGAAACGACGGTTTTCCAGTTTCCGGATACTTTCCCGGCGAAAACCTTGGATTTGGAACCGCTGCCATAACCCAGAAAACCTATTTCAGTTCCGGCAAGCTCTTCTTGTTCATCAAAGGAAACCTGTAGTGCGGAAAGCATAGCCATGAATATAGAGGCTGTATACATATTCCCGATCTCTGAAGATGCTCTCTGGGTGCGCTCTATTTTATCATTCACCAGTTTTAAATAACCTTCTGATTTTGCCACAGCTTTCTGCTCTTCCGGATTTCCATACGACAGGCCGTTTTCAAGACTGTATATTTCTGTAAATACTCTTTTGCCATGAAATGCATACGGAAGATGGAAGATCAGGTATTTCCAGGATTCATAAGGTTTATTTTTTCCTGTAATCTCTTTATAATGTTCATAAGCTTCCCGTATTCTGTCCTGATAGCACTGGTTGGAATACTGTCCGTCAAACACAGGCTCGTCGGTAAAGATTTCAACCGTATCCGGAAATGTATCGGGAGCGTTATTCAGGTCTTCTTTCTGATAAGTTCTTCTCGGCTTAAAGAAATCGAAAACACTTTCTGTTGCCACGCCCCAGCTATTATCAATTTCCAGAAGATCCGGTTTTGAGGAAATCAGAAGAGCAACCGCTCCTCCGCCCTGCGTGTATTCACCTGAAGAAGCCAGTTCATATTTTGCATAGTCACTGGCGATCACCACGGCTTTTTTATCCGGATTTGCCCTCACAAAATCAAGGGAATTATGTAATACATCCACAGCACCAATGCAGGCAAATGTCATATCGGCCACATCACAGTGTCTGAAGCATCTTTCGCCAAAGTCTTTTTCCAATACCTTTTCTACCATCTGAACAGCGTAGGAAGCAGTAGGTTTTGCCGCATCAAGGGCACTTTCTGTTCCCAGATAAATTCTTGCCAGCTCTTTAGGATTAAGGTCATAATCCCTGATCAGCTTTAATAAAGCTTCTGCCGCAAAAGTAGCCGTATCTTCATGAACGTCCGGAAATCCCATTTTATGCAGGCCCAGTCCTTTTTCAAGTTTTGCTGCTTCAATTCCTCTTTGCTCTGCCAGATCTTTGATTTCCAAATACAAAGACGGCACATACCATCCCGCTGCCTCTATTCCAAAAGTCATATTTCTTAAATTTTAATACGAATTTAAAGAATGCTTGCTGAAATACACCTGCAAAAAATCATAAAAAAAGCCGTTGAAAGAACAACGGCAATATTTTACAACTTAAAAAGTTTTTTATTTAAAATCGGCAATCGCTTTATTGATTGCATCGATCTGTTTGTTGATGCTGGCAGCATTCTGTGGGTTCTGTCTCAACAGTTCCATTTTTTTACTTAATCCGTCTTTCAGCATCTGAACAACCATCATTTTCGTCTGCGGATTATCTTCCATCTGGCCTTTTGCATGACTCAGTATTTTGGTAATATTTTCTGTTGCTTTCAGGTTATCTGAGCTCATGATCCAGTTGTAGCCTTCTTCTGCCGATTTACCCAATTCAGGATCCTGGAATTTTACGAAAGGATAAAATGCGGCAAGCGGTGTAATATTAGACATCTGGGAAGTCACTTTATTTTTTACGATCACCGGAAGCAGCTGTGCCAGCAATTCCTCTGAAGCTCCTTCCAGATCAATCTTATCTGCCAGTGCATTGGCTTTTGAGGGATCAATGGTAAGCACTGCACTTAATGAATTTCCTTTTACCGCATTGGAAACAGCATTTACGCCTTTTTCAAAAACCGGAAGGTATTTTTT
Source organism: Chryseobacterium sp. (assembly GCA_031277615.1). Lineage (GTDB taxonomy): Bacteria > Bacteroidota > Bacteroidia > Flavobacteriales > Weeksellaceae > Chryseobacterium. Next base: position 2,595 of record JAITMC010000001.1, read on the forward strand.
ATCTTTAGTCTTGGCCAGAGCTGCTATTGCGGCTGCCTGAACCAATGTTTTTGGATCATTAGATGCGAGTTTTTCAATTTCTGTTCCTAATGCTTTCATCTGATCGGCATTGCTAAGGTCCGTCAGTTCCAATGCTTTCATTCTGATTCTGAAGAACGGATCTTTTAAGGCTGTTGCCAGCAGTTTCACGGCAGAAGCATTTTTTGCAGTCTGATCTTTTATTCCTGTCAGCGCTTTATATCTGCTCTTGAATTCTTTAGAATTGGTGAACTGCATCAGATTCTGTTCCGGAGTTTTCGTATCGGTGATATCAGCCAATAAAATACCGTCTGCATTGATATTTACCAGATCAGGATTCTTGGATACCTCAAAACTGAATGTATTTTTGGCTTCAGCATTTACCCAGACATTATATCTTTTCGGCTTTCCGTTATCATATACATCAATGGCCAATGGAAACTCGAAAGGAAGCTCCTGCGTCTGATTGATCGTTACGGCCACCTGCTTTTTTACCGGCTCAAAGGTAAATGAATAATTGATTTTCGGGTTTCCGCTTCCGAAATACCACTGATTGAAGAACCAGTTCAGATCTTTCCCGCTTACTTTTTCAAAGGAAAGTCTCAGCTGATGAGCTTCTGCATTCTGGTATTCATAGGTTTTCAGGTAATCATTCATTCCGGCAAAGAAGGCATCGTCACCCAGGTAATTTCTCAGCATATGAAGAATTCCTCCTCCTTTCTGATAAGTCACAAGGTCAAAAACATCCTCACGGGAGTCATAATTGAAACGTACCAGGTTTTTTCTGAAGTCCGAAGGGTTATGGATGTACATATTCACATCAGACATAAGATGATAATCAGCCTGGTCTTTTCCGTATTTGTATTCGTTCCAGAGGTATTCGGAATAGTTGGCAAACGATTCGTTCACTGTAAGGTTGCTCCAGCTTTCCGCTGTAACAAGGTCTCCGAACCAATGGTGGAATAATTCATGGGCAATGGTATCTTCCCATTTGTTTTCATCAATCAGCTGGCCGGGCTTCTGAAGAATATCGCTTCCGTGCAGGGTAGCTGTTGTATTTTCCATTGCTCCGCTCACATATTCTCTGCCCGAGATCTGTGCGTATTTCGCCCACGGATAATCGTAATTCATTTTTTTGGAAAAGAACTCAATCATTTCCGGAGTGTTTCCGTAGATCTGTTTGGCGTAAGGTTCGTATTCTTTTTCAATATAGTAATCCACCGGAATATTTTTCCATTGATCTTTTACAACGGCATACTCTCCTACTCCCATAAAGAAAAGATAGGTAGCATGTCTTTTATCCATCACCCAATGATCTGTTCTCAGCCCGCCTGTTTCTTTTTGGGAGCTTTTTAAGACTCCGTTGGAAAGGGTTACATATTTGTCAGGAACCGTCATGTAGATTTCCTGGGTTGTTTTCTGATTGGGCTTATCAATAGTAGGAAACCATGCAGATGAGGATTCTGTTTCTCCCTGGGTCCAGATCTGGGTAGGCATATCAGGATCTTTTCCCTGTGCATTGATGAAATAGAGTCCCTTCGCATCATTAATCGCCATGCTTCCTTCCTGTTTTACCTCATTCGGACGGGAAGTGTATTTGATGTAAACGGTGTAATCCTGATTTTTCTGATAGGTTTTATCAAGACTGATCTTTAAGACGTCATTTTTATATTCGTATTTAAGAGGTGATTTTTTTCCGCCGTTATCAAGAGCTACCTCATGGATCAGCATACCTTTGGCATCAAGAACCAATTCGTTGGACGGATAAAAATAAGGTGAAGCGGTCAGCCATTCTTCTCCGTTCATCTGCTCTTTCTGGTAATCGAAATTGACTTTAAGTTTCGTATGTTTAAGTTCTGTTACTTTGGTATGGGTAGCCCGGTATACTTTTTCTCTCCCTGATGTTTCCGTTTGTGCTGACACCTCTGTAAAAAATACGATTCCCAGTACAGCAATCGATAATATCACCTTTTTCATTCGTCTCCTTTATTATTTTTTAGAATTATTTTTCGTTATTATATCAAAAATATCGTTCACCAAAGTTTCATAATCTCCGGTTTTTAACTGCTCTTTGGTTTTTGCGAAAGCTTTTTTCAGTTCGCTTTCCGGATTTTCGTCATCAATGATTTCTACGGTGGCCACGCCTTTCAATTGAAGTACTGCATTTTTAAGGGCTTCCAGATCAGCCTGGTTTTCGGTATTTATTTTTAAATATTTCATTTTACTGTTTTTTAAACTTGAAATTATTTCCACCTTGCGAAAAGTCCATGGTACCCTGTTCAGCATTGAACTTTACTTTTATTCCTGTCGTTTCATATTTAAATTCACTATCGGAAACAGCTTCCAGAGAAAATGCACTCTCCCCTGTAGCCTGGCCTTTCAGTTTTCCTCCTGCTTCAAATATCTTTATCTCTGAAGGGTAACCTTCCGCTTTGTACAGTCCTTCATAGTTTTTCAATATGTCTGCTGCCACAGAAATTTCTTTAAAGTTAGGCATTTTAAAATCTTTACCGGTAGCGATCTGAAGCATTTTTACAGAGATCTCATTGTTATTATAATCTGCCTGGTTGATGACGTAGCTAATGGCGACTTTCAGCTCCGGGAAATAATACAGTACGGAACGGAACTGGTCTATTCCGCCATTATGGCCATATCCTGAATAGGTTTCAAAAGGAACTTTTGTAAGCCCGAACCCGTAGTTATCAACAAATTCCTTCATTTGTTTAAGGCTGTTCTTACTGACTAATTTACCGTTCTCAAGAGCAATGATAAACTTCAGAAGCTCTGTAGGGGTAGAAATAATATTTCCTGCTCCGATCGGCACGGTCATATCAGTTTCCTGCCAGGGCTGGTATTCGCCGTCGTTATAAAGGTAAGAAAGAGCCTGATTTTTGGAAGGATCTATTTTTCCGCCTACTTTGGTTAGGGTTAATTTCAACGGACCTGCAATCTGATCCCGGATAAGTTGTGCATAAGTTTTTTTGTATATTTTTTCCAGAATAAAGCCCAGTAAGATATATCCGGAATTGCTGTATACATATTTCGTTCCCGGTTTGAAATCAGAAGGATATTTTTTGATGATCGCCAGCAATGATTGCTCGGTTTGAGGCTGGGTATTGTAAGTCCAGTACTCTTTGTCGTCGGTAAGGTTATGAATACCGCTTCTGTGCTGTAAAAGCTCTTTAATGGTGATCTGGTCTGCATTTTCTATTTCCGGAAAGAACTGTGAAAGCTTCGTATCCAGAGAAAGCTTCTTTTGCTCCACTGCTTTCATCACCAATACAGCCGTAAATGTTTTGGAAATGGAACCTATGCGGTATTGGGTATTCATATTGGCTTTCTGCTGTCTGGCAGCGTCAGAAAATCCGGTTACCTTCAGAAAAGTAGGTTTGTCGTTATCTGCAAAAGCAAAGCTTCCCATTATTTTATGATGAACAGACAGGGAGTCAAGGTAATCCATGAGTTTTTGTCTGCCTGTATTTTGAGAATACACCACACAGGAAAATCCTGCCATCACTGTCAAAAATATTTTTTTCAGCATCACAATAAAATTTTATTGATCAGTAGCGAAGACAGGGCAATTGTTACAAATAAAGCCTCAAAAACAGGGTATTTTTCGTAAAAAAGCAATAAAAAAAGAAAAAATTATTACGAATCAGGCTCGCCGGATGTTAACTTCATCTGAAGAGAAAAATGGCAACGATCAAAGCTATTTTTGCAGATGCAAAGGTTATGAGCCTGCCATTGGTGTTAAAGGAGGCAAAGAATGGAATCAACTCCGTTGATCCGATGAAGCGGATGTATCATCATAAAGCTTCTTCAGCGATAAAGCCGCACTTCTTTGCACCCTAAACTGATCTATTTACCGGTCTTCTCATTATACCGCTACAGGCGCTTTGATTCCCGGATGCGGGTCATAGTTTTCTAAGGTGAAATCCTCGAAATCAAAATCAAAGATATCTTTCACATCAGGGTTAAGCTTCATAGCCGGAAGAGGTCTCGGCTCCCTTGAAAGCTGTCTGTTGACCTGCTCAAAATGGTTATTGTAAATATGTACATCTCCAAAGCTGTGAACGTAATCTCCTACTTCCAGATTACATACCTGGGCTACCATCATCAGGAGCAGCGCATAGCTCGCAATATTAAACGGTACTCCCAAAAATACATCGGCACTTCTCTGATAAAGCTGCAGCGAAAGTTTCCCATCTGCCACATAAAACTGAAATAAGGCATGACAGGGCGCCAGTGCCATATTGGGAATTTCAGCGGTATTCCATGCTGAAACGATTAATCTTCGGGAATCCGGATTTTTTTTGATCTGATCAATCACTTCTGTAATCTGGTCTACGATTTTTCCGTCTGCTCCCTGCCAGCTTCTCCACTGTGCTCCGTATACCGGACCCAGATTTCCGTTTTCATCGGCCCATTCGTCCCAGATGGAAACCCCGTGATCATTCAGGTATTTAACATTGGTATCGCCTTTCAGAAACCATAAAAGTTCATAGATAATAGATTTCAGATGTACTTTTTTGGTCGTTACCAGAGGAAATCCTTTTGACAGATCATACCTCAGCTGGTATCCGAAAACACTTCTTGTTCCGGTTCCTGTTCTGTCGGTTTTATCTGTTCCGTTGTCTAAAATATGCTGTAAAAGGTCCAGGTAATTTTGCATTTTGAAAGCGATTTTTATGGTTCAAATTTAGAAAAAACTTACTTAAAAAACTACAAAAAAGCATTCACTTTGATGAATGCCCTGTATGAAAGCTATCTTGTTTTTCTATTAAATTACTGTTGTCCAGTGTCTATAAAAAGAATGGTCCGGTTTAAAGCCAGGCTGTTTTTTTTAAAATCACCAAATCGCTTCAATCATCTGGCTGATGGTATTTACCGTAAAGGTCTCACCGCTTTTTTTTCCGTACATCGCTTTTACCAATGGGGATTCTGTGGAAACGGTCATCACTTTTTGCTTTTCAAAAACAATCTCACCTGCCGATGCCGCAATATAAAAAAGGCCTTTATCTGTTTTCACCAAAGCCCCATTCTGTACTTTATCCATAGGGTCTGATGAAATTTTCTGAAGAACAGACTGCTGATTCAATGTTTCATTAAGCTGCCGCTGAAGATTATTGATCTCCTGCTGAAGCATTTCACGGCCGGTTTCGTATTTGTCGCCCATTGAACTTTTAGTATCGTTATTGGAGGCACGGGTTTCGGCAATAAGGGTTTCAAAAGCTTGAATTTTGTCTGTAATCTTTGTTTTTATAATGTTTAATAATTCCTGCTTATCCATGTGATGAAATTTCTTTGAAAATTATTATAGATGAGATTTCCTGTAAAATTATAAATTTCGGCTAAAGCCTGCTGCAAATATTCATAAATAAAGCGGGCTAAAGCCCGCTCCTATTGAATCTTATTATTGTTTGGTCCTTATTTTTCAAAAACTGCGTAATCTGAAACTTTAAATGTAAAATACTTTCCCCTGTCGAAATCTCTTTTTGTTTTATCAAAGACATTTCTGAAAGTTCCGGACAGGTTTTGATCCTCTATGGTGAAATCTACCGGGCCTTTTGACATATTCAGGACTACAAGAACCTCATCATTTCCGTTTTTCCTCAGGTAGGCCAGGATTTTATCATCGGCTGTTGTGTTAAGAAAACGGGTTGATACACTGGTATCTCCTCCTCTTAGTGCGGGATTGGAAGCTTTTAATTCCAAAAGGGTTTTATAAAAATCGGCCATCTGGTAGTTATTGGTCCATTTGATTGCATCTTTTTCAAAGAATTCCAGTCTTTTCATGTTGGGAAGTTCCTGCCCTGAATACAGAAGCGGCACCCCGTTCCATGTGGCTGAGAATACAGCCATTGGTTTTGTAGTGGCACCGTATTTTTCGTATTCTGTCCCGTTCCACGAATTTTCATCGTGATTGGTGGTAAACCATGCTCTCATTGAGCCGTCTCCGATATTGGAATATTGAACCAACAGGTCTTTAAGTTCCTGAACAGGCTCATTTTTCTTGTAATAATCAGCAGATTTGTGCATCCATTTCCAGGAATAGCTGGCATCAAATACTTTTCCGTATTCCGGGCTTTCCAGCTCATCAAATTCACCCAGCCAGAAAAGAGGTTTCACTTTTTCCACTTCAGGGCGGGCCTGTTGCCAGAAATCGACTTCTACCCAGGAAGCAAGATCACATCTGAACCCGTCAATATTTGTTTCTCTTACCCAGAATTTCATGGTATCAATCATGGCCAGACGCATTTCCTGATTTTTGTAATCGAGTTCGATGATATCATCCATTCCGGAAGCAATATGAAATTTACCGTCCGGATCTTTTAAATAAAATTCAGGATGGGTTTTGGTCCATACATGATCCCAGCCTGTATGATTGGCAACCCAGTCTATGATTACCTTGAATCCGAGTCTGTGGGCTTCGTTTACCATATGTTTGAAATCATCCAGCGTTCCAAATTCAGGATTGATGGATGTGTAATCGGATGCCGCATAAGGGCTTCCCAGACTTCCTTTTTTATTCTGCTGAGCAATAGGAGTAATGGGCATGAACCAGAGTGTCTTTACGCCCATATTCTTCAGGCGCGGCATTTCTTTTTCAAATGCTCTGAATGTTCCTTCTTTGGTATATTGTCTTATGTTTACTTCATAGATATTGGTTGTGTGCTTCCATTCTTTGGGCAGATCCATAGTATTTTTTGTATTTTGAGTGGTACAGGAAACAATTCCCAGACCAATGATTGCGAATAAAATTAATTTTTTCATTAATCTATTTTTAACAAAAGTAAGGAATGTTTTTTTGAAAGAAGAGGAAAAACAAAATCAGTAAAATCTAAAATTGTTTATTTTTTATTTATTGTGGCTGGTGCATTTCAATCGTTTTGGCTGGCTGAGTACTGACCAGAAGGTGAATTTTTATAAATCGCAAAGGCAGACAAGGCTGAATAACAGTTGGCTGCTCTTAAGATAAACAAATCCGCTTCGCTTATTTTTGAAATACAAAGGTTATTGATTCCCTTTCGGTTTATAGGGTTGAGAGTTTATTGTATGATCGTACAGAACATATGATTTGCAGCAAAAAGCGCCGGATCTCTGATCCGGGGCTTTATATCATCATTCAGATGTTATCTTTCATCATCATTGTCGTCTTCGTCATCGAAAACATCATCGTTGTAGTCTTCTTCTTCCTCATCATCGAAGTTGTCGTCATCTTCATCCGCAAAGTTTCCGCTTCCTCCGAAATCGTCCTCAAAACCGAAATCATCATCCATCAGAGGCATTGCAGATTTCTTTTTAGAACCTCCGGCGTTTCCGCTTTTGCTGGGTGCTTTTAGAGGTACATTTCCAAATCGGTAAACGGTAATAGGATAATTTACGCCTTTTGTTTCTTCGATAACTTCCACCAATTCGCAGAAAAACTCCCAGAGATCAAGAAGTCCGTACTGGAACTGTGCTTTGTTACCTACGCTTTCAAAAGCCTCATCGATATATACATCTGACATAATTTCTCCGTCACCATCATCACTCATATCTTCAAGTGGTACGCTTTTTACTATTGTACCATCGTCCTCCAGAAGATTAAAAGTAGAAAGCTCATCTCCCTGCAGACTGAACGCACTTTTAATTCCCAAATGCAGGTTCCATAGTGACTGTTTTCCTTTTACTTCAATATCACGGAAAATATCCTCTTTCGCATCTAATATTACGCGGATCTTATAAACCATATCAGTTTCTTAAATTACTTTTTTGCCTTAATTATTATGATAAATCTCTGTTGCAAATATATAATAAATGAGATGTGACAAAAAAATATTTCAGGATTTTTTAAAATATTTTTTTTTCTTACATTTTGCCCGAATTATTTACTTTTCTCAAGCATAAAACTGAACTTGGTTCCTTCGAGATAAACACTCTCTACGGTAATATTTTCGCTGTGTGCCTCAAGGATATGTTTTACAATGGCCAATCCTAGGCCGGATCCCCCTTCCCTTCTGCTTCTGCTGGTTTCCACCCTGTAGAATCTTTCAAAAATTCTTGGAAGACTTTCGGGTTTGATGCCCATTCCGTTATCGATTACTTCAATCAGGACCTTGTTTTTAAGGACGCTTGTTTTTACGACTACTCTGGCTTCCTGGCGGTTGGCATAGTGAATGGCATTGGAGATTAAGTTGATAAACACCTGCGAAATTTTCTGTTTGTCTGCTTCTACCATAATCTGCGGATGCAGCGTCTGGATCTGTAATGTGGTATTGTGCTTTTCGGCTTCAAATTCCAGGAGCTCAAAAATTTCCCTGATCAGGAGATTCACATCAAATGCAGAAACGGTAAGATTGATTTCCCCTGCCTCCAGGCGGTTGATCATATCAAGGTCCGTAACAATCGCAATAAGCCTTTCCACCGATTTATCGATTCTTTCAAGATATTTGTCCCGAATGGTCAGGTTGTCTACCCCGCCGTCTCTCAGGGTTTCAACATATCCCTGGATAGAAAATAAGGGAGTTTTAAGTTCGTGGGAAACATTACCAATGTATTCTTTACGGTAGCTTTCCATCTCCTTCATCATATCGATCTCCGTTACCTGCTGCTGGTTGAGATCGGAAAACCTCTCTCCAAGCTCTTTGATGGTAATATTCTCGTCATTGTCATGAACGATTTCCTGGGGAAGAATTTCCGAAAGCCCGCGCACCTGTTTTTTACCATAATAATTAAACAGGAGCTCAAGCACCACGTAATTAATCATAAAGATCAGGATTACGCAGATCAGAAGGCCGGTTTTAAAGAACGGAGTCTGGTCATACAAATCCTTCAGTGAATCAAAAATGATTACTAAAAGAAACATCACCAGTGTCAGAAGACACGAGGCGACGAGGGTAAGTCTGTAAAATTTCAATTTTACAAATTTTTTAGGTTGATATCAATTTAAGGAATCTGAATTACTAAACTATCAGTTTGTAACCGATTCCTTTCAGGGTCTGTATCGTGTTGATGCCCAGTTTTTCTCTAAGTCTTCTGATGTGAACGTCTATTGTTCTTTCTCCTACGATAACATCATTACCCCAAACTTTTTCAAGAATTTCCTCTCTTTTGAAAACCTTTTCCGTGTTGGAAGCCAAAAGATAAAGCAAATCAAATTCTTTTTTAGGAAGAAGGAACTGCTGTCCGCTTTTGGAAACTCTGAAGTTGTCCTTATCAATGACAAGATCTCCGATTTCAATTAATTTGGCATTGTCAGAAACCTGGGAAGTGAGCTGCAACAGTGCATTAACTTTAGAAATAAGGATCTTCGGTTTGATAAGTTTTACCACATAATCATTGGCTCCTGCCTGAAAACCAGCCAGCTGAGAAAACTCTTCACTTCTTGCGGAAAGAAAAACAATCAGTGTTTTCTGAAGTTCTTTCACTTTACGAAGTTCCTGACAGGTTTCAATACCATCTTTTTCCGGCATCATTACATCTAACAGAATCAGATCCGGGATAATTTCTTTGGCTTTTTCTATTCCTTCGTTCCCGTTGGTGGCCGTGTAGATGTCATATCCTTCTTTTTCAAGGTTGTAAGACAGAATCTCTAAAATATCCAGTTCGTCGTCTATTAAGAGTATTTTCTTTTGATTCATTTTAAATTTTTGCTGAGTCAAAGTTAATAAATTTTAAATCACAGATGAACGAAACATTTATCGTTCATATAAAGTTAACAATAATAACCGTTTCTTAATGTTTAGTTAAAAAAAAATTAAATTTCACTAAACCATTTACGCCACTAAACTTTTATTCCTTTGCACCGAAAGAATCTAGTAAATAAAGTAAGTAAATAATGAAAATTAATAAACTTAGCATTGCAGTCTTATTTTTATCCGGTTCTGTATTTTATGCTCAGGAAACGAAGCAGGATACAATCACTAAGGAGAAAAAAATTGATGGCGTAGTAATCCAGGGAAGCAGTAACAAGAAAACTGAAACTGCCGTATTAGGAGAGCAGAAAAAAGCGATTATTCAAAAGCAGGCTGTAAGTGCTGAAGAGATTTCCAGAAAAGGGATCTCCAACGTAGAACAGGGGCTTACGAAAGTAACGGGAATCACTACGGTAGAAGGAAGAGGTCTTTTCGTAAGAGGTCTTGAAGAACGTTATAATTACCTGTTGATCAACGGGCTTGGATCTCCATCCAACAACCCTTTCCAGAAGATCATTGCCCTAAAGCAGTTTCCAACAGATGTTGTCGGTAAACTGAATATCTACAAAACCTTCAACTCCAACCTTTACGGAGATTTCGCAGGTGCTACTTTTGATATTGAAACCCTGACGATTGATAAGCCTTTTACTAAAATAGAATTTGGTGTTGGTGTTAACACCGTAAGTACTTTTAAAGACGGTTTTAAGGTTTCAGAAGGAACAGACGGTTTTACAGGATATCTTGGATTGAATTCAAGAGACAAAAAACTTCCTTCTGCAATCAGAGATTCAAGACCCAGCAATTACAGGTTTTCAGGAAGTGAATCATTATCTCAGTTTAAGGACAGCTGGAATGTAGACAATGTAAAATCATTACCTAATACCAATATCGGATTCACAACTGTTCAGAAAATGAAAGCCGGAGAAAGTGGTAGTCTTGGATTCTTATTTTCATTAAATCAAAGTTCAGAATATTCTTATAAAGAAGGTGCAAAAAACCAGTTTAAAGATTTCGGAGGAATAATCAATCTAAATAACGAACTGCAAAGAAAGCAATATAATTATCAGATAGAGTCATCAGCTTTATTAGGTTTAGGATATAAAAATAAGGGTACAACTATTAATTTAAATGCGATGTACCTTCAGAATGTTAATAATATTATTGAAGATTATTACGGATATAAAAATAATCAAGTTCAAAATAAAGATATTGGATTCTTCCGTACCAATCAACAGGATTTATCAAGATTTCTTAATATTCAGCTGACAGGTTCACAAAAAATAGGAGAAAGACATCAGATAAAAGCAGGAGGAAGCTACGTAATTAATAACTATCAGCAGCCTGACAGGAAGATTTTAGAAGGAAGTCGTCTGGATTCAAATGGAAATATGCTCGCTGATAACCAGCTTCTTTTGGCTTACGGAGGAAACAATATTATCCGCCAGTACCTTGATGTAAATTCAAGATTTTATGGTTCTGCTTATGGAGAATACTCTATATTTTTAGGGGAAAAAGGGGATAAAAAAGATTTCCCGATGCAGCTTTCCATTGGATATAATGGTTTTGCGGATCTTAGAAAAACATCATACAGATTCATTTTCGGGAAGCCTAATGGTACTGCAGGACAAAGCTTTATCATCGATAAAAATTCTCCACAGGCGAAATTTGATCAGGATCTTGCCAATAACAGATTCTTTTTCCAAGAAGAGACTGATGCATCCAACTTCTTTACAAGTATGTATCAGTTTGTCAATGCCGGTTACATCAACTTCAATTACAAACCGTCTGAATCATGGGATATTCTAATCGGTGGAAGATATGAAAATGACATGACGTTGATCCGTTATTCTGAACAAGGCGCTGAAAAGAAAACAAATCTAGATAAAGAAAGAGATTTATTTCTTCCTTCCCTTGCCATTAAAAAAGCGCTTAATAATAAAAATAATTTAAGATTCTCATTTAGTAAGACTGTTACTCGTCCTGTATTGATTGAAACAATGGAAATTTCATATATCAATCCAGATAATGAGACTATCAAAGGTAATCCAGACATTAAGTTAAGTGATAATTATAACTTCGATTTGAAATGGGAATACTTCCCTACCAACAAAGAAATGTTTGCAGTCAACTTATTTGCTAAAAGAATTAACAACGCAATCGAAAGATCTTTTGTTTCTTCCGGAGATGCCAATGGTGTAACTGTTACTTTCTACAACGCTAAAAAAGCAGATCTGGCTGGTATCGAATTAGAAGGAATCATGAGTTTGGGAAGAATTTCTGAATCTTTGGATAAGTTCACATTAGGTGCTAATGCTACTTTCATGTATACTGATGTTGAAAGAAGTGAAGATCAGTTAAAATTAGAGCAACCCAACCCTAATTTTTATACCGGAAAATTACGTAAAAGAGGTCTTCAGGGAGCATCTCCTTATACGATTAATGCCGACTTAAAATATGAAACCAAAACCAAGAATAGTTTAAGTAGAACATTATCTCTTGTATATAATGTGAGTGGTTCTAAAATTTATGCTGTTGGTACCTCAGGTTCAGATAATTTCTACGAAAAACCTTTCCATCAGCTGGATTTTGTTTATCAGGAACAAATCACAAAAAACTGGAATATCAAAGCAGGAATTCGTAACATTTTAAATAACCGATATAAGATTCTTTTAGGAGATAAGAGTTACTATAATGTAGAAACCAACGGAGTTAATACCTATACAGATTATTTCAGAGGAATAAACTTTAATCTGACTGTAGGATATACATTCTAACTAATTAATCAATAAAAATAAAAAATAAATAAAGTATAAAAATGAAAAGAAGAGTTTTATCATTACTATCGTTAACTACTGTGTTAACATTAGCCTTAAATTCATGTACGATTGATGTAAATGACGGTTTAGGAGACGGAACTCCTGTTACTCCTGGAACAACTGAAAGTGTATTAAGCGGAAGCGGAACTTTATCCGGGACTATTACAAAGGATATTTTAATTAAAAAAGGAAATTATACATTAGACGGAATTGTTAAAGTCACTAATGAAGCTACAATTACTATTGAAGCAGGTGCAACTTTTAATGTTTCTACTTCTAAAACAAGTGGTTTGGTAGTTCTTCAGGATGGTAAAATCAATGCTGTAGGAACTGCATCTGAACCAATTGTATTCACAACATCAACTAAAACTCCTGGGGACTGGGGAGGAATCACATTATACGGAAATGCTCCAATTAAAGCAATCAACGGAAATACGCAAGCTCTTTCTGAAGATGGAAATAACGTATATTATGGAGGATCAGATCCTAATTCAAACTCCGGAACAATGAAATTCGTAAGAGTAGAATATGCCGGTAAAAAGATCGGTGATGGTACTTCTGAAACTAATTCTATGACTTTTTATGCAGTAGGAGCCGGAACTACATTAGAAAATCTTGTTACCTACAAAGGAACTGATGATGGATATGAGTTCTTTGGAGGTACTGTAAGCGCTAAAAACATTGTATCTTATGGTAATTATGATGATTCATTTGACTGGCAGGATGCATGGAGCGGGCAGAATAACACCAACTGGTATGCTTTCCAGACGGGTGTAGGGAATTTCGGAATGGAAATTGAAGCATCAAGTAATGTTGATAATGTTGCACCAAAAATTTCAAACATAACCTTAATCAGAGACGCTAATACCAATCCTGAAGTGGCCAATTCTCCTGAAATTTCAGCTATTCAGTTTAAAAAGCAGGGAACTGGTATCTTCTCAAATGTTTATATCAGTGGATATAAAAATATTGGTACTCAAAAAGCTTATTCAGTTCTAATTCAGGATGCACCTACAGAGACAAGTCAGGTAAATACAGGAAAAGTAGTGGTTGCCCCTCTTACTTACTTAAACTCTGACAATGCGGGTATTTGGGGGTATGCATTTACTCCTAACGGTGGAAAAACTTTCACCAATACTGCAACGGTTACAAAAGTATCTTTAGTACCTGGAGCCTGGGCTACAGTAGACGGAGTAAACCTTTTGGCTGCTTTACAATAAGTAACTAGTTTTCTTCATATTAAAAAGCCATCAGAAAAGTTTTTTTCTGATGGCTTTTGATTTTTCAGATGTGATAATTAACAGCTAATATTCATAATTATTAAGAAGTATGATTTTTCTTATTTTATGTCTTAACCCCTGACTAAAACTTTTATTATGTTTAGTTTTAATCAAATTTTTAACAATATTCTCATTCAGACAATTCGTCTCATTGATAAAATCAACACATAAATTGAGCCAATATTCCTGCTGATTGACTATTATATCTTTGAGTATCAATTCTACGGGAAAAATATCTGACAGTGGCTTATTATAATGATCAGCATATCTTATTAATTGATTATTAACCGTTTTTATATTCTCAAAAGTGATATAAAAAGGATAACCATAAAAGGTATCAATGGAGATAATCCATTCTTTACCATTATGAACAATTTTCCATTGATCTTCCAGAAAGTAATATTCATACTGAAGTTCTGGAATATGAATTATTCTTTCTTCCACCATGACTATTCAAATATTAAAAATATAAGCTTTATTTTACTCATTAAAAAAACGGTTTGGTACATTATTTCAATAAAAGTAGAATCTCTACTGACCGCTAAATAATATGAACCAGTATGTTCGGGCACATACTTAATATCTTTAAATGTACGCAAAACCAGTTGTACAAAAAAGCCGGCAGGAAAAAATTTCCTGCCGGCTTCGGATTCACAAAAAACAAGTATATAAAAAATATATATTCTTTAATTTCTCCAGAAGAGATTCCCCTTGTTCATCAGGGCTTCTATCGGTGATATTCTGGAAACGGCTTCTGCGGAGCAGGATGCGTCTGTAAAAACTACAGCGGCTTCATCTCCTGCTTTCGGCCATTGCTGCTTACCTTTTTCATCCAGCGGAAGGATACTTTGGGTGGCAAACTCTAATGCTCTTGACAATGCCAGTTCCGTTGAATAACCGTACAATTCAGCAATAAGATTGGCCTTTTGCAGCATATTTCCGGATCCGAATGTACTCCAGTAATCCTGCACATTATCATTTCCGATCAGTACATTCACTCCGTATTTCTTTAATAATGAAATAGGCATGATTGTTTTTCCGAAAGGGACTGAAGAAGCAATTCCCACTTTTCCGGCAGCCAGTCTTTCTGCAATCTGCTCGGCTTCTTTTGTTGAAAGATGAGCCAAAGCAAAGGCATGGCTTACAAATGTTTTTCCCTGAAGCTGCGGATTTTCAATCGCTTTATCGATCAGGTAGTTGATGGTCTTCATTCCCGATTCTCCGGTTTCATGAAGGTGGATATCAATTCCTTTTTTGTTATCTAAGGCGAGCTGTACTGTAAAATCGAGGACTTTTTCAATGCTTCCGTCGATGCTTAACGGATCCAGGCCGCCGATAAAACCAACACTTTTCATTTGTGCTGCTTCTTTCATCAGGGGGGCAGAATCCGTATAGTAAATTCCATGTTGTGGAAAAGCAACCAGCTCAGCTCCAAAGGAATCTTTTTTATGGTCCAGCGCTCTTTCCAGGTGCTCCAGCGATTTCAATCCGGAAGTGGTATCCACATTAAAATGGGTCCTTGCATAATGGGTTCCGTAATGCTGAAGAAGGCTGATCAGCTGTTCTGCCCTTTCTACCGAAGTTTTCAGCAGCTCCGGAATAATTTCCTGTTCATAGGCGATCATGTCCTTCACCGATCTTCTTTTCGGGGAAAGGGCCTGCCATGGTAGTCCGTATAGCGTTTTATCCAGATGAACGTGCATATCCCTGAAAGCAGGAAGCATCAGGTAACCTTTTGCATCAATGGCATTGGAAGCCGGAGCATGGGCTTTTACCGACTGGATCTTTCCGTCTTCAATATCAATACTGAAAAGGGCGGTTTTTGTTCCAACGACTTCTTCATGATCATATTCAAAACCTGTTTCCAGGCGTACATTTTTCAGGGAATATTTTCCTTTTGCAGCTAATTGATAGGGAAATTGCATGATTTAAAAATTTTAACCCTACAAAATTACATCGGCTCATGCTCAAAACCGGTGTATCAATTATGTTTTGTGTTGTACAGATTATTCTTTGAACTGGGACGGAGTCATCCCGGTTTGTGCCTTGAAGAATTTGGAAAAACTGGCATGGTCATAAAAGCCCAGATCATATACTATATCTTTCACAGACATTTCGGAAACTTTTAAAAGGCGCTTGGCTTCCAGAAGAATACGATCCTGAATAAGTGATGAAGCCGAAGCATTAAGATTTTTCTTGCAGACAATATTCAGGTAATTGGCAGAAATATTAAGCTTATCTGCATAGAAGGAAACGGATCTTTCGGTTTTAAAATGTTCATCAATAAGATGCAGGAATTTCGAGATGATGGGATTGGAGTTATAGACTTCAAAATCTTTAAAAGCACCTTCCACAGATTTGCTCACGAGTAATCCAATCAGCTCACTCCGTTTCTGGATCAGTTCCCAAAAGACTTTTTCTCCTTTCAGCTCATTCTGAATGGCCTGAAATTCATACCGGAATGTTTCAAAAACTTCCAATGTAAGCTGGATAACCGGGTGATTCTGATAATAGGAAGCAGAAAACCTGAGCGACGGCAGAAAACTTTCAAACCAATCCCTGCTGATCATCAGCTGATAGCCGATGGTTTCCTTTTCGATTACCCACTGATGGACCTGATCCGGAAAAACAAGGTGAATCTGATGATCCTCTACCTTATATTCTGTAAAATCAATGGTATGGCTTCCTTTTCCGTGTTCGAAAAGATTGATGATAAAAAAATCATGTTTGTGTGGATCGTCGATGGAACGTTCACCATTCAGCTCATTGAACAGCAGATCACAGCCTTTATGCTGATTTTCACTGAACTCCTGAATTCCTAAAATTGGAAAATGATCGGTATCGTAACCCACGCTGTCTGATTTTCTCCTAAAATTAGTAAAAATTATAAGAGTCCTTTCAATTTGTTTTAAAATATTAAGAGCTTGTTTAAGTTTCTAAACTTAATTTTTTGCAGGACATTCAAATCTTTATCTCAATCATATTCTTCAGGAACAAAGATGATGTACTGATGATGTTTTTTTACAACGCAGACTTTTATGAATGATATTGTTGATTTCAGGGAGCAAAGGATAGAATCAACTTTGTTGATTCGTCTAAGCGTATGGATAAGTATACTGTATCATCAGCGTCATCTGTGAAATCTGCGCGAGAAAATACACACCAGCATCTGTGAAATTTGTGGAATCTGTGGGAAATTTTTTAATCCCAAATTTAAGGTTCGACAAATCTAAAGAAATCAAAGGATTGATAATCATCTATACATTTTTTTTCAAATAAAACTTAAACAGACTCTAGTACGGGAAAATATTTTTCAGAACACCCACCAATTATTTTTTAATAAACAAAAAGTACCATCCTCAATACTGTTGATTGCTTTGCATTAATTTTCCTGATTTCTCAAATGCAGAATTTTATGAATGATCCTGCTCATTTCAGGGAGCAAGCAGGACATCAACCCCGTTGATTATGTAGAGGAAGAATATCCGTAAGTTCCTTTATCGACAGCCTTATTAATTTAACAAAAAAGCCACAAAAACAAATGGTCTGTTACACTCCGAAAAGACCTGATTACTTTTCAAAGGCGTGAAAGCATCTGTAGCTTGTGGCCAACACTAAACTATATATATCCAAATTTTAATTTAAGATTTTAAAATCTTCGCTATTTCTTTAAACCCCATGGATTCAGCGTGCTGTAACGGAGTTTTCCCGGAGTGATCAGGAATGCTGATATCGGCTCCGTTGTCTTTTAAAAGCTGTACGATCTCCTGGTATTTTTGAGTTCCGTTTCCGAGAATCACCGCTTCCATCAGAGCGGTCCAGCCAAGACGGTTGACATGATTAACGGGAAAATCTTTTGTTTTTACCAGAACTTTTACCGTTTCCACATGGCCCCGCTCACACGCAGGAATCAGTGCCGTCCCGTTGTAACGGTTAAAAAGGTCAAAACGCGCTCCGTTTGCCAAAAATAATTTTACCAATCCGGTCTGACCGCTTGCTCCGGCATATAAAAAAGGACTGTCTTTCTGATCATCCTGAAGGTTAACATCTGCCTTATAAGAAACCAGCATTTCTGCCATTTCCGTATGCTTTTCTACCGTTGCAATCAGCAGCAGGGATCGCCCCCTTCTGTCTCTGGTATTCACATCCGCTCCTCTATCCAGAGCCGATTTTACCGCTGCAATATCATTTTTTCTGACCAGATCTGTAATCTCTTTCTGTTCCATCCTGTTTTCTTTTGGCGTGTTACCCGGTTTTGTTTCGCAGGCAGTCATGCTTCCGAATGCCAGCAGAAATAGTAAAACTTTCATTGCTTCTCATTTTTAAGGTTAAAAATTTAAAAGACAACATTTCCCTGATGCACCAGAGATTCTACATGAGAAATCCTGGATACCGCTTCTGCCGAACAGCTGGCGTCGATCAGTACAAAGTCTGCCTGATCTCCCTGTTTCGGCCACTGCTGCGTTCCTTTATCATCCAGTGGGAGGATATTTCCTGTTGCCAGCTTTAAGCTTCTGGATAATGCCAGCTCTGTAGAATATCCGTACAGCTGGGCCATCAGATTAGCCTTCTGAAGCACACTTCCTGTTCCGAAAGTATTCCAGTGGTCTACAATGCTGTCATTCCCGGTCAATACGGTTACTTTATGCTTATATAAAACAGGAATCGGCATGATGAGTCTGCCAATCGGGATCGTGGAAACAATTCCGATCTGTGCGTCGGCTAACTTTTCGGCAATTTCCTCCTGCTTTGCCGCTTCCAGTTTGGCTAATATAAAGCAGTGGCTTAAATATGTTTTCCCCTTTAAGGAAGGGTTTTCATTTACTTTATCAATAAGATATTCCACGGTTTTCAGTCCTGAATCGGTGGTTTCGTGCAGGTGGATATCTATTCCTTTTTGGTGGTCTAAAGCCAGCTGAACGGTAAAATCCATGACTTTTTCAATATTTCCGTCGATATTAAAGGGGTCTACTCCACCAATGAAATCAATATCCATTTTGGCCGCTTCTTTCAGGTAAGGTACAGAATCTGTATAAAATACACCATGCTGAGGAAATGCCACCAACTCGGCACCAAACCCTTTCTTTTTATTTTCCAGAGCTTTTTGCAGATTTTTTAATGACTGCAGTTTTGAAGTCGGTTCAATATTCACATGGCTTCTTGCAAACGATGTTCCTTTGGACTGTAAAAGCTCAATCAGCTTTTCTGCCTTGAATGTGGAATTCTTAAGCATTTCAGGAAGCATTTTCTGCTCAAGCTCAATCATTCCTTTTATGCCTCCCGTCCTTCTTCTTACCGCCTGCCACTGATCTCCGTAAAATGTTTTATCCAGATGAATGTGCATATCTTTAAATGCAGGAAGCATCAGCAGCCCTTTGGCATCAACCGCTTTGGCATTGGGCTGGTTGGGAGCAATTCCGGTGATCCTACCGTTCTCAGTTTCGATGTAAAACAGTTCGGTTTTCGTTCCCACGACATCTCCTTCTTCATAAATAAACCCGGTTTCCAGACGGACGTTTTTAAGGCTTAATTTTCCTTTTGCCGGACTATTTTTTTCATTAAAAAACGGGGATGCTGCCATGATATTCGGGAGTAAAGTGAGCCCTGCCATAGCCATGGCAGAATTTCTGATAAAATCTTTTCGGGATAGAGTATTGTCTGAGGTCTTCATTTCCAATCTGTTTATGACAAAATTAAAAAGAACTGTCCTCAACGAAGTGTATGGTTTATTACAAAATCTGTATGATTTATGCTTATATTTTCAACCTATTGTAAACGGTACAGATTCAGCAGATGTTGAAGCTATAAAAAATGAATAATAAGAAGTTCTGCAATTGCAAACCGAACAGAACTGAGAGCTTGTTTAAATTTCTAAATTTGATTTTTGTATAACATTCAAATATTTATTTAAATCACAATTTTTAAGGATCTTTTAATAAAAAAATAATGTGCTGGTGACGTATTTTTTCCACGCAAAGAATGTAGCTCCATTATACATATTTTCACGGGGAAAAGATAGAATCAACTCCAGATGTCTTTACATATCCATCATTTTAAATCTGTGAAATTTGTGAGATCTGTTGGAAACAAAAAACCGGATTTTTTAAAAAACCCGGTCTTATTTTTTATTGATTGGAATATTCAAACTTTCTTACTGCTTCCAGAGTCATGTCGATTTCCTTATCTCTGATGGCATCACTGATGAAATAGGTTTCATAGCCACTTGGCGGAAGATAAACTCCATTCTCAAGCATCTGGTGGAAAAAATTATTAAACAGTGAATGATTGGCTTCCTGTGCTTCATCAAAATTGGAAACGCTGTTGGTATGGAAAAATACCGACATCATAGATCCTTTTCTGTTGATCTTGTGGGCAATGCCCTTTTCGTTCAGGATCTTCCCGAACTCAATGCTTAATGTTTCCGTGGTTTTATCCAGTCTGCTGAAGAATTCAGGATCATTTTTAATCAACTGAAGGGTTTTCAGTCCGGCTCTCATCGCCAAAGGATTTCCACTTAATGTTCCTGCCTGGTAAACACCGCCTTTCGGAGCAAGGTGATCCATGATTTCGTTTCTTCCTGCAAAAGCACCCACCGGAAGTCCGCCTCCGATTACTTTTCCATAAGTGACAAGGTCTGCCTTCACATTGAAAAGCTCCTGAGCTCCTCCGAAAGCCAGCCTGAATCCGGTCATTACTTCATCAAAAATCAGTAGAGCTCCGTTTTCATCACAGATCTGTCTCAGGTTCTGAAGGAAATTGTTTTCAGGCAGTACACATCCCATATTTCCGGCTACCGGTTCTATAATGACAGCGGCAATTTCTCCCGCATTATGGCGGAACAGATCCTGCACCTGCTCAAAATCATTATACCGGGCCAAAAGGGTGTCTTTTGCCGTTCCTTCCGTTACTCCCGGAGAATTCGGGTTTCCAAAAGTAGCGGCACCGCTTCCCGCCTTAATCAGAAATGAATCTGAATGACCGTGGTAACAGCCTTCAAACTTAATGATCTTATCTCTTTTGGTGAATCCTCTTGCCAGTCTTACGGCACTCATACAGGCTTCTGTGCCGGATGAAACCATTCTGATCTGGTCGATATTCGGAACATTGCTTACGATAAATTTGGCGATTTCGGTTTCCAGTTCTGTAGGCGCGCCAAAGGAAAATCCTTTTTCAGCCTGTAATTTCAGTTCTTCCAGTACTTCAGGATGCGTATGGCCTAAAATAGCCGGTCCCCATGAATTGATGTAATCAATATACGTATTGTCATCTGCATCGGTAAGGTAAGCTCCTTTCGCTGACTTCATAAAAACAGGCACTCCTCCCACGGATTTGAATGCACGTACCGGAGAGTTTACTCCGCCCGGAATGTATTGATAGGCTTCATCAAATAAAGCCGAACTTCTTTGATATCTCATATAATGGTTGCTGGTTGGCAGTTGCTGATCCTGAAACTGCCAACGAAGATTAATTTCTTGGTTTTTTGTCTATTAAATAGATCAGTTGTCCCGCAGAAGGCTGCTGCCCTTCGTTCATACGGTTTTTAGCGTAAAGCTTATTCAGCTTGATTCCGAATTTCTGGGCGATATCATGCATATCTTCACCGGATTCGGCTTTGTAGGTTGCTGTATTTCCTGCTGAATTTTTGGATTCAAGGAACACAATATCATTTTTCTTTAAAACATCACTGTCCAGATCATTCCATTTCATCAGTCTGCTTTCGCTTACTTTGAATTTGTTGGCAATGAACCTTACATTGGTGTCTTCAGGAATTACGATGTATTTAAGACCCTCATTCGGATGACTCTTGATAAGGATTGAATTCAGGATTTCAGCTTTTGTTTTGATCCTTTCCACTCTCTTCTGCTGCTGTGCATAGGAAGTCTGCTTATAAGGAACTTCTACCGTAACGGGTTCTTTGATTTTTTTTACCGTTTTTGACGGTTCCAGCTGAGCCATGAAAGTCCTGTCGTCTTTCAGATCAGGATACATTTTAAGAACCGCATACAACACCTCCTTAGCATTGGTATTGTCATATTCGTAAAGCTTATATTTTTCAATTTTGCCGATCAGGATTGAAGCATACCGTGGATTGGTAGCGTAGCCGGCTTTTTTTAATCCGTGAGCCCATGCTCTGTAATCCTTCATGTCCAGATTGAAAAGATTTGCATAATATTTTCTTGTGGACAGGAAAATGGAATGGTCTTCATAAGACTGTCTTGGATCGTCATATACACGGAAACATTCATTGGGAGCGTCGTCTGTGTGTTTCATGGTTTTACCCGTCCAGTCCTCTTTACATTTAATTCCGAAGTGATTTTTACCTTCCTGAGCCAGCCTGCTCTGTCCGCCTCCGGTCTCCAGGAGTCCCTGAGCTAAGGTAATAGAAGCCGGAATTTTATATTTTTCCATTTCCTCTACCGCGTATTTCGCAAATCTCTGAATATACTGGTCTTCAGTGGCCCAGTTCTGAGCCGAGAATTTTGATAAAACTAAAAGGCTTATTAATGAGAAAAGTCTTTTCATGTTTTTCAATTTACTTATATAATTAAATTTCTGTTCTGTTTTTCTAAAAGCAGATTAGCCCCTTCAATCCCTTGCAATCCACCTGTATGGAAGCACAAAATTCTGCTGTCTTCAGGAAAAAAGCCTTCATCAATCAGTTCAAAAACCTTCTGCATCATTTTTCCTGTATACACCGGTTCCAAAGGAATTCCGTATTTCTCTTTGAAATCATTGATAAAACGGATGTTCTCATCTTTTATTTTACCATAACCTCCAAAACCTGAATCTATTAGATTAAAATTATGTTTTGAAGTTAATTCAAAGATTTTATTTTCCAGTGAATCGTCGTCAACTGCTTTCAATCCTATAACTTTCTGATATTCTTCACAGAATTTGGAGATGCCCGCAATTGTTCCTCCGGTTCCTACCGCTGTGCAAAGATAATCAAAATCTTTTGTTTGCTCATTCAGCATCATTTTTACACCTTCTACGGCCTCTTTATTGGTTCCGCCTTCGGGTATGATCAGGGCTTCGGGAAATTCGTGCCGTAAAAATTCGGTTAGTTTTTGTTTATGACGGTATTCTTCACGGGTCACAAACTTCAGGTTCATTCCGTTTCTCTTGGCAAAAAGCAGGGTCGGATTGTCTCTCCATTTATGTTGCAGTTCTTCACCTCTGATAATGCCTAATGTCTGAATTCCGGCAGCATTTCCGGCGGCAGCCACCGCAGCAATGTGATTGGAAAAAGCTCCTCCAAAAGTAATCATGTAAGGTTTTTCAGGATTTTGCTCAAGATAATGATTGATATTATAGAACAGTTTCCAGTATTTATTTCCTGAAATCTGAGGATGAATAAGATCTTCTCTTTTGATAAAGAGCTTTACTTTTCTATCAATTGATATTTCCTGAATAGGAACAGGTTCTGCCGGGACTTTTAACAGCATATTTACTTCCTGATGATTAAGACTGATGCAAAATTAATAAAAGATTTGCGAAATGCAGGAACCCGGCAAAACATGGAAGTTTGATTTTTATCATTTTAAAGCTTTGAAACCATTAAGATTTGGGGGAAGCTTAAGGTCATTAAGAAAAAACTAATTTTTAAAATCCAGTTCCCTGATAAATTCTGTAGCTTTCTTCAGTACTGGTTCCGGGATTTCTTTATGAGGGGTATGTCCAATTCCGGGAATGATATATTTTGCAGCTGGTCCGTTTACCTGGGTTACGGTTTTTTCCACCTGATCCAGTGTTCCGTATTCGTCGGCTTCTCCCTGAATGAACAGTAACGGACAATGAATATCCTTTAGAAGGTATTCGATATTCCAGGACCGGTAATCTTCTCTCGTCCAGGTTTCAGTCCATGCTTTGAAAAGCATTTCCACTTTATCACCGTGGTATTTTGCAAGACGCTCCGGAAGATTGGTTGTTTTATACGCCTCCCAGGCATCATAAACCCCTTTTAAGGTTACCTCCTCCACAAAAATATGTCCGGCTTCACAAATAACGGCTTTGATCTTTTCCGGATATTTGGCCGCCATAATCAGCGCAATTGTTCCTCCGTCACTGTGCCCGAACAGGAGGGCATTGTTTATATTCAGTTCTGTAAGCAGATCATTCAGAAAATCAGCTTCCAGCTCCATATAATTCACGGGTCTTTCATAAGTAAGCATCGGAGAAGATTTTCCGTAGCCCACTCTGTCGTATACCAGAACATTACACCCTGTTGCTTCTGCCAGCTGAGCGGGAATATCTCTCCAAAGCTGCACACAGCCCAGAGAATCGTGCAGAAAAACAAGAACAGGCCTTCCTTCAAAATCATTATTGTATTCAATATAAACCTCAGTTCCTTTTATTACTGCCATTTTCTTTTGCATCATAATTCCATTTTATAAAATACCGGTGCAAATGTATTAAAAAGCCCCTGAGAAAATGTATCACAGGGGTATTTTAATTGAAGTTGATCTGCTTTATAAAACCGGTGTTTTTGTTTCTTCAAACTCTTTCAGTAAGTTAGTGAAAACAGTTTCTACCGGAAGGATATCGTGGATGAGGGCAGAAACCTGTCCGATTTCCAGTTCTCCGTTTTCCATATCGCCTTCAAACATCCCGCGTTTTGCCCGGGCTCTTCCTAAAGATTCAATCAGGGCATCTTTATTTCTTCCTACCTGATAAATTTCTTCAAGTTCGGTAAAGAATTTATTTTTCACCATTCTTACCGGAGCCAGCTCTTTTAACGTCAGATGGGTATCACCTTCATTCAGCTCTGTAATTTTCTTTTTCCAGTTGTCATGGGCACTTGCCTCTACTGTTGCAGCGAAACGTGAGCCAATCTGCACGGCATCTGCTCCCAACATCATCGCGGCCTTCATTTGTGAGCCTAAAGCGATTCCTCCAGCGGCAATCAGCGGCTTGGAAATATGCTGCCTTACATTAGGGATCAGGCAGAAAGTAGTGGTTTCATCTCTTCCGTTATGGCCGCCTGCTTCAAATCCTTCAGCAACCACGGCATCTACACCGGCTTCTTCACATTTTACGGCAAATTTGGTGGAAGATACCACATGGGCCACCGTTAATCCTTCTTTCTGAAGCGTTTCGGTATAGGTTTTGGGATTTCCCGCGGAAGTAAATACAATTTTCACTCCTTCTTCAAGGATGATCTGAATGATCTCTTCAAGATTGGGATACAACATCGGAACATTCACTCCGAAAGGCTTATCAGTCGCCATTTTACATTTCCGGATATTCTCTCTCAGAATATCGGGATACATACTTCCCGCTCCTATTAACCCAAGCCCGCCGCAGTTGGAAACTGCTGAAGCCAGCCTCCATCCGGAGTGCCATATCATTCCGGCCTGGATAATGGGATACTGTATATTAAAAAGCTGTGTAATTCTATTTTGCTCTGTCTGCATTTGATGAAGTTTTTTTGCTGAATTAAAGTCTATAAAATTGCTCATGTGTAAAAATACTAAAAACAAAGTCTTTCCGGAAAATATTGCATGAAAATTAACCTGTGGCAGCTGATTGAAAAACAGCTGAAGACTGAAGCGGTGGAAGGTGATTTGTTATATGATTTAAACGCAATGACCATTTGACTGTGGATATTTTTTGTGTGCCAAGGCATTTCACTCAGCGAGGGCGATAATTAATTCTTGCTGAATAAAGTTTATCAGATTTTCAGGCATAAAAAAACCTTCAGAAATCTGAAGGTTTTAAGATTTTATTTTGCTTCCTGTTTATTCCAGTTGGCTTTGAAATCACAGCTGTCATAACGTCCGTTGATCGACATAAAGATCGTTGGCAGCTTAGATTTTACAAACTTCTCGAGCATCTCGTTACGCTTTTTATTCAGCGCCATCTGCTTGATCCTGTTGTAGTCTGTTTCCAAGGTAATCTGGTGAGCAGGGATCACATCTTCAATTTTGATGATCTTCACCAGTTTTCTTTTAGCTTCTTCTTCTTCAAAAGCAGTGGTGATATCTCCTTTATTGAGTCCTGCCAATTCATACGTAATGGTTCCCGGAATGCTTTCTCTTTCAATTTTATCAGAACCGTCGGCTCCAGGAATAATTCCTGCATTGAACTTGGTTCTTTTATCATCTGAAAACTTAAAAGCCGCATCCTTAAAGGTCATTTTTCCTTCCTGAATCAGACCTCTGATACTGTCAAGCTTTGCCTTTGCCGTTTTCACTTCATCATCCGTAGGGGTACCCATCAGAAGAATATGTCTTGCATCATATACTTTCCCTGATTTCTTCAGTAACTGGATGATATGGAATCCGAATTCTGATTCTATCGGATCTGAGATATCATTTTCCTGAAGGTTAAGAGCCGTTGCCTCAAATGCTTTTACCATCTGCCCTTTGTTGATATTTTTGTATAAACCTCCGTTGGCGGCAGATCCTTCATCTTCAGAATAGATTCTTGCCTGGCTTTCAAAAGTTTCTCCTCCCAGGATATCCTGCTTGATTTTTTTCAGTCGGTTGATAAGGTCCTGCTTATGAGCTTCAGTAAGTTTAGGATACATTGTAATCTGAGCCAGAGAGATCTCATCTTTTACTTCAGGAAGCTGCATTTTATAGGTATTGTAGAAATCCGTAACCTCGTTAGGCGTTACGTCTGCTTTTTCGGTGATACGCTGATATTTTGCCTGTCCGTAATATTGGTCTATCTCGTTTTTTTCCATTGCATTTCTCATTTCATATGCATTTCGGAATTTATAAGCAGCCAGCATTGTTTTTTCGTCAGGGAAGCTTCCCATAAGCTGACGATATTTAGCCCCTACCTGCTCTTTAATGATTGCAGAACGGTTCTCGATTAAGGTATCTTTTTTTGCTTCATATACCAACAGCTTATTGCTGATCAGATTTTCAAGAAACTCACATTTACTTGCATTCTGAGCTCCCTGTTGTTTTGCGTAGTTCATCTGATCTGTGATATCAGATTCCAAAACAATCTCATCCCC
This sequence comes from Chryseobacterium sp., assembly GCA_031277615.1. Classification (GTDB taxonomy): domain Bacteria; phylum Bacteroidota; class Bacteroidia; order Flavobacteriales; family Weeksellaceae; genus Chryseobacterium. The sequence goes on from JAITMC010000001.1 coordinate 29,353, forward strand.
TATTACAGCAGCAATACCATCCACTAATTCTCCCGGTTTTACCTGGGCATTCATCATGTTTGAAGAGAATATCATCATGAAAATCCCAAGGAGAAAAGTGATTTTTAGTTTATTTGTCATTTTACTATTTTAAACAAGTTGCAAATTTAGAATTCTTAACGAATTACACTAAATTTTTTATTATAAATATTTCTTAAAAAGACTTATTTACTGCAGTTCAACATCAAAAGTGGTCAATTCTTTAAATTGTCTTAATCTGCCAAACATATCCGATTCATTAACTTCCTGAATTCTTTCCGTTCCGAATTTTTCTACGGTGAAAGAAGCCATTGCCGAACCTACGATCAGAGCAGATTTCATGGTTTCGAAATCGAACTTTCCTTTTTTGGCAAGATAAGCGGCAAAGCCACCTGCAAAAGTGTCTCCGGCTCCGGTTGGATCGAAAACTTCTTCCAGCGGAAGTGCAGGAATCGCAAATACGTTGTTGTCATGGAAAAGAAGGGCACCGTGCTCTCCTTTTTTGATGATCACATATTTAGGACCCATTGCGTGGATCTTTTTAGCTGCTTTTACCAGAGAATATTCTCCTGACAGTTGTCTTGCCTCTTCATCGTTGATGGTGATGACATCTGTTTTGGCAATCATATCCATCAGAATATCCCAGGCTGTATCCATCCAGAAGTTCATGGTATCAAGGATCACAAGCTTAGGACGCTCATTCATTTTTTCCAATACGGAAAGCTGAACGCCCGGGTGCAGGTTTCCAAGCAGCAGGATCTCTGCATTCTGCATCGAGTCCGGAATTTTCGGATCAAAGTTTTCCAAAACATTCACTTCTGTAGCTAGGGTATCTCTTGTATTCAGATCGTTGTGGTATTTTCCTGCCCAGAAGAATGTTTTCCCTTCTTTTACGATCTCAATTCCTTCGATGTTGACCTCTCTTCCGGTGAACATATCAAGATGCTCCTGCGGAAAATCTCCTCCTACAACAGAAACGATACCCGATTTAACGCCTAAAATAGATGAAGTAATGCTGATGTATGTGGCAGCACCTCCTAAAATTTTATCTGTTTTACCAAATGGCGTTTCGATTGCATCAAATGCAACACTTCCTACAACTAAAAGTTTCATATATTTTTCAATGTATTTTATAAGTAATTATTTTTTCCACTCGAAGGTATCCAGCAGGTGTTTCATATCGTTTTTGATATAATTTACCGCCGGAGCCAGAGAATCCGGTTTCGGTCTCGTATTAAAGTACAGATAGGCCGTCACAAAATGTTTGGTGCTGTCTGTAATGTAAAACTGAAGATTGGAAGCACTTTGCCCTTTCAGCTCATAGAAGTTTCCGTATACCTTTTTTTCAGGATATTCGAAAGATTTGGTTTCTATGGCACTGGCTTTCACGGTATGTTCATATACCATTTTTTCGGCTTCTTTAATATGATCTGCAAAGTCATTCTGAATCGGATAGTAAGTAACAAAAATCTTGGCCTGCATCTGCGGATAATTAAGATAATACCAGCAGGGTCTTTTGGCAGGCGTTAAAGATGCAAAGTCCGAATATTCAAAAGTATAGGCACAGTCGTTTTCAAATTTCTGGTATTTCGGAGCCGGATATTCCAGACGAAGTTCACCATAAGGTTTCGGAACCGGGTCTTTCCCGCATGAAACCACAAGCAGTGCTATGAAAATAAAAATGACGTTTTTAATCATTTTGCAAAAGTACAAATTAGATTTTAGATTTTGGGAGACAAATTTCAGTCTTTCAATGAGTTTTGAATGTAGTTTTCCAAAGGTTTCGGAAAAGATTTGTCATGAAAGGCTTCAAAGTCTGTAATAACATACTGATTTTCCTTTGTAAAGCTGTTCCATACCGCTTCGGAGACTACTTCCACCCCGGTGATTTCAATCGTAAGATTTTTATGCGTAAGTTTATGGGAAACTGTTTTGGTCTTTCCCGCGAAAGGCTTCAGGACTGGCGGAATTTCCGGTAAAAACTCAAATAACTTCTTCCAGATAAAGTCGTCTTTTCGCTGTTGGATAAGGAACTGTCCGTTCCGGTGCACAAAATAATACTTTAAAGCCAGATCTTCGGCTTTTACTTTTTTGGTCTTTACCGGAAATTCAGAAACTTTATCTGATGAGAATGCCATACAGTCTTCATTCAAGGGACATTCACTGCAAAGAGGATTTTTAGGTTTACAGATTTCAGAACCCAGATCCATCATCGCCTGGTTAAAATCACCTGCACTTTCTGGCATAATAAGAAAAGCCAGTTCGGAGAAATACGTAAAAGCTTTTGAATTCGAGATATCAAAATCATCTGCAAAAATCCGGCTCAGCACCCGGTAGAAATTCCCGTCTACAGCAGGCATCCTTCCACCAAAACAAATGCTTGAAACGGCGGCGGCAGTATATTTACCGACTCCCTTCAGCTTCAGAATTTCTTCATACTGTTCCGGAAAGGCCCCCTGATAGTCATCCATGATCTGCTGAGCAGCTTTATGGATATTAATGGCTCTGGAATAATATCCAAGCCCTTTCCAGTAAAGCAAAACCTCATCTTCTTCAGCTTCGGCCAAAGTTTTTACATCGGGAAATCTTTTAATGAAATTATTATAATGATTCAGCCCCTGACTGATTCTTGTCTGCTGAAAAACAATTTCACAGATCCAGATTTTATACGGATCTTTTGTCTGCCTGAACGGCAGGTCTCTTGCATTTTTTTTATACCAGTTCAAAAGCTTGTTTCCTATATGCAGGAAGCCTGAACTTTTATGTTCTTTTTCCAAAAACCTCAGTCTGTTTTAAATATTGAAAGGGAATGGGTTCACCTATAAAAACACCATAAAGTCACTCCTCATTCCCGTTCTGCAAAGATAAGCTTATTTCTGATTTTAAGGCTGAAGTGAAAGCCGTAAGCTGGAGACTATAGAGATTTAAGGTCAAAAAAATGGAGTTAAATTGAAAAATGAATAGGTATAAATTGAAAAATTCTTTTGTATTACTAATACTTTTGTCTTAATCACAATGTGCCTTGTCAAAAAAGAAATTTAAACAAAAGAAATGTTTCATCTATCTTAAAAGCGCTAGTTTTTCAATTCAATTTTCCATAAGTTTGATATGGATCTCTTATTGAAAGATTACTGATCTTCTTTTACAGGATATGCCGGAGCACCTTTCAGCCACTGATAATCAATAATTTTATCTCTTCTGAGGATCTCGTAGCCATCCAGTCTTTTCAGATAAAGGTTTACGGAATCTTCTTCCAGTTTGAGTTTTTGTTTGGACAGGAACAAAAACGGATATTTCATCACAGAGTCTCTCACCGTTTTCCGGATCTTACCGGATCTTACCTGGTAGATGTAAAAGGACTGCCCTTTTCCTCTTCCGGACGAGCTGTCTGCCATTTTTATGGATGAGCTTTCAATAACGAGCTCACTGGCATCGAGGCATTCCTGTCTGCTCATAATATAGGCTTTTCCTTCCTGGCGTTCATTTTTAAAATAATCAACTTTATAATGATCGGGTCTTTTGTATTTCTCCTCACAGCTTGTAAAAAAAGCAAGCAGCGCCACCACAGTGAGCGGGAAGGTTATTTTTTTGATCAGATTAATTTTCATATGAATTGGCAGTAAAAAACCGATGTAAAATGCATCGGTTTTTTTTTATTAAAATTGAGTTATTCTTATTCCTGAGTATACTGTGCATCCCATTCGTTACCATCATCTCCTTTATGTCCGTCAAGTTTAATAACGAAACTTTTGGTAGGGAAATATGGAGTCATACGGATATCAAGCCATACTCTGTCTTTGTTTACTCTGTCCTGTTCAAAACGAACGATCTTGAATTTCTCGATCAGCTTGTCCGGACCTTTAATTCCGTCAAGGAACGTTACGATCTGTCTTCTCAGATCATCTTCATTTTTCGCATTCCAGTTTTCAAAGGCTCTTCTGTTCAGGAAGTCCAGTAGAACTTTGGTTACATAGTCGAATACACGAACTACGGAATAGGTCTGAAGACCGATATTGTCTCCTGTAAATAGGGTTTTCGCTGAGAAAGCCATAATTTTACCATATTCGTTAACCATTGGTACAAGACCCATTTTTTCCAACTGAGAAATTTCACTTTTCTTCAATTCGAATTTTACAGCGTCTACTTCGTTGATGTTACCATGTTTTTTACCTGCTGCTACCTGAGACATCAGCGTTTTGTGGATTTTTCCGGCTAATGAAGTGGAAGGTGGAAGTTCTACGTTTTCTTCTTCTCCTACTTCTTCAGCTCTTCCTCTGCCTACAAGCCAGTTACACGTCATGATCACGTTACTTCTGTGAAGTTCACCTCCGGTAAGGTTGGCTGAGTGGAATAAATCTACCACGTCATCCGGCTTATCAAGGTTGGCGAAATCGGTAACCATCATTACTTTGTTCTCGTTACAGATCTTAGCCCACTTTTCAACCACTTTGTTGGATCCCAGATATCCCGGAATAGCAAGCAGTGAATAGTTGTCTCTAAGGTCAAGACGGTCATAGTAATTTTTGAATTCATCAGCGATGGCATCGATGAATAAAGGATTATCAAGATCCGAAACCTGCTCAAGGCTGGCATTCACGATGCTTACGTTATCTACTTTATCCAGTTCTGTATTTTTGTAAAACTGAGCTACGGTTCTGTAGTTGGTTTCCAGCAGACGAACTGCATCAAGACTGTTTTTCAGATTCTTTTTTAAGTTCTGATCAGCAGCCTGTGCTTTATTTTTGCATGTGTCTGCCATTTTATCCGCAGATTCGCTTCCTTCCAGAAGATCTACCCAAAGGTTGATTTTCTGAAGAAGTTCTTTTCTTTCATCTGCTTTATTAGAGTCGTTCAGGAAGATTTCTTTTCTTGCCTTTCTTGTTGGGTTCATATTGGCGATACCGTCTACAACGGATTCAACAAAGCCAAAACCTCCCATTTTATTAAGCTCTGCAAGCGGGTTTCCTTTCGGCTGCCCGGCATGTTGCTGCTGCTGTCCCTGCTGCTGGCTTTCTTGTGCCTGTAATTTGCTATCCATGATTTGATTTAATGTAATTATTTTTCAAGTTCTTGTGCCACTTCTTTCAATACTTCAATGAACGCAGCTCTCGTCTGATCGTTCTCCAGCATATTACGCAGGATCTTATTGGTTTTCAGCTGACGTACAATTTTATTATACTGCTCCTGCTCCATGCTAAGCTGCTGTAAATAGTCTGATTTCTGCGTAAGATTTTTTGGGGTAAAGTCTGCAAGAGTCTGGAAACGGAATTCTTCTTCTACGATTCCTCCGTCTTCTGTTTCATGCTGTACCGCTACAGCAGGCTGGAAGTGTCGGAACACATCTTCCACGGTTTTTAGTCCTGTAACGATTTCAGGGGTATACGATTCTTCTGTGGTAAGCTGGCTTACAATCAACGATTTGTTTTCCTGTATTTCCTGGATAGCTTCATTAGCGTCTACTTTTACTTCGTTTCCGCCAACACCATAATTAAACATTGCCATATTATTATTATTTTGAGATTTCTGATTTTAATTAGTCTCTGTCTTCAAGTAATTTATTGACGAATCAAATAAGTTACCAATCCAAAGTTTAAATTTAAAAAAAAACTGTAACATACAAAATTTTGTCGATATTTTTCTTGAAATATTTAATTTAATCAATTATACCGTAGCAAAATACCTCTTCATTACGTTGTCACTAAACTATGAAAAATAAAATAAAAACGCACCAAAAAAATGATGCGTTTTTATTTTCTAACAATTTTTGGCAGTTATTACCAAATTTTTATTCTGTCCTGAGGAGCTTTATACATTTTGTCTCCAGGTTTGATATCAAATGCTTTGATAAAGGCATCCTGATTCACCAATGGGCCAAAAGCTCTGAAAACTCCCGGAGAATGCGGATCTGTTTTCACCTGGTTGATCATATACTGATCTGTAGCTTTGGTTCTCCATACGGTTGCCCAGCTCATGAAGAATCTCTGATCCTGTGTAAATCCGCTGATTTTCCCCGGATTTCCTTTATCTTTAAGATACATCTGAAGAGCATCATACGCAACGGCTACTCCACCAAGGTCGCCGATATTTTCACCGCTGGTAAATTTACCGTTCACAAAGCTTCCTTTTACAGGCTCATAAGCACTGTACTGAGCGGCCAGCTGTCCTACTTTTTCGTCAAAGTTTTTACGGTCTTCATTCGTCCACCAGTTATTCAGGTTACCATCTCCATCGAAACGGGAACCGCTGTCATCAAATCCGTGAGAGATCTCATGGCCGATTACAGCCCCGATTCCTCCGAAGTTTACGGCCGCATCTGCTTTAGGGTTATAGAAAGGAGGCTGCAGGATGGCTGCAGGGAAGACAATTTCGTTATTGGATCCGCTATAATAGGCATTTACGGTTTGTGGAGACATTCCCCATTCTGTTTTATCAACAGGTTTTCCTACTTTATCCAGATTTTTCTGATATTGCCATGCTGCAACATTCTGAAGATTTGAATACAGTGTTGCTCCCTGTTTCGGAGATTCCACTTTTAATTTGGTATAATCTTTCCATTTGTCCGGATAAGCGATCTTAACTGTAAACTTGGACAGTTTTTCCTGTGCTTTTACTTTAGTAGCCGGAGACATCCAGTCTATATCACTGATATGTTTTTTGAATGATTTTAAAAGGTAATCAATATAAGTCTGCATCTGCGCCTTGGATTCCGGAGTGAAATATTTTTCTACATATAATTTCCCGAAAGCTTCACCCAACACACCGTTTACAAGGCCAAGACCTCTTTTGTTCATCGGTCTCTGCTCTTTCTGCCCCTGAAGGTATTTTGAATAGAAATCAAATCTGGTCTGCTCAAGTTTGTCATCAAGATTGCTGGCATTTCCGTTGATCAGGTGGTATTTCAGGTAATCTTTTAAAAGCGGAAGATTTTTTTCTGTCAGAAACTGGTCCATATTCTGATAGTATTTCATCTCACCGATGATCACACGGTCTGTATTTACGCCTGAATCCTGCAGGTATTTGGCAAGGTTGATGTTTTTAACAATTCCGGGTAGTTCGGATACATTTTTAGGGTTGTATCTAAGATTGGCATCTCTGTTCTGCTCCAGCGTCAGCAAATAATTGGCCAGTTGTTTTTCAAATGCTACCACGTTCTGAGCCGCTTGTGATGAGTTTTTATTTCCCAATACATCAAACAGCTTTCCTACATACGTCTGATATTCTGCTAATGTTTTGGTGTTGGCTTCGTTTACTTTCTGGTAATAGTCTCTTCCCAGCCCCAGATCAGGACCACCAAGATACACTGCATTCATGTTGGAGTTCTTCATATCGGCTCCCACTCTCCATCCGTAGAAAGAATTGTCACCTAATTTTGTAGCTTCCAGAAGATATTTCTGCAGGTCGTTCAGGTTTTTAACGGCATCGATCTTTGCCAGATCTGCTTTAATAGGAGCCAGTCCTTCTGCATTTCTTTTGTTTACATCCATAAAAGATGCATATAAGTTCTGGATTTTCTGGCCTTCTGATCCTTCAGGATATGTTTCGGATAAAATTTTATTCAGAATATCCAGGGAAGCATCATCTACGTTTTCTCTCAGGGCATTAAAAGATCCCCAGTTTGCTTTATCTGAAGGAATCTGAGTGGTTTTCACCCAATTTCCGTTCACATAGCTAAAAAAGTCATCCTGCGGGCGGACACTTTTATCCATATAAGACAAATTGATTCCTTCATCTTTTGCTCCTTCTTTTACTGATCCTGCAACGGCTGCCGTGGTTTCAGTACTGGAATCTGTTCCGGCAGTTTTCGCTGTACCGCACGAATTTAAAAATACAATACCCGAAAGGGCAAGTATTCCAATATTTAGCTTTTTCATTAAAGATAATTTTTGATTGTACACAAACTGATCAAATATACGAATTTTAATGGAAAATAATGAGGGATAACCAGGAAATGGTGAAAAGATGACAGGTTGGGAATCGGTTTCGGGTTGTAGCAGCATAATGTTTAGCGGTCATTTGTTTAACCGGTCCTTTTAACTGATTTCTTAAAAACAAAAACCGCCCATTGCTGAGCGGTTTAATATTTTTACCAGATTTTGATTCTGTCTTCCGGAGCTTTGTATAATTTGTCTCCTTTTTTTACGTCGAAGGCTTTGTAGAAAGCGTCAATATTAATTAAAGGGGCAAAACTTCTCAGATATCCCGGAGAATGTTTATCTATTTTTATCTGAAGAAGCAAATATTTTTCGGGGGCTTTGGCTTTCCATACGGTAGCCCAACTCATAAAAAATCTCTGGCTGGGAGTAAAACCACTGATTTTTCCGGGATTTGCTTTATCCTTCATATACATTTGCAGAGCATCGTAAGCAATATTTACACCTCCCAGGTCGGCAATATTTTCTCCGTTGGTGTGGATTCCGTTGATGAAAGATCCTTTCACAGGCTCATATTTGTCATATTGTGCAGCAAGCGCTTTGGTTGCTTTCTCAAAATTGGTTTTATCTTCAGGCATCCACCAGTCTACCAAATTTCCGTCACCGTCAAACTGAGCACCAGAATCATCAAATCCATGGGTTATTTCGTGGCCGATAACTGCTCCTATTCCACCAAAATTTACTGCTGCATCTGCTTCAGGATTAAAAAACGGAGGCTGAAGAATGGCTGCGGGAAATACAATTTCATTGTTTACAGCTCTATAATAGGCATTTACAGTTTGTGGTGTCATGCCCCATTCTGATTTATCAACAGGTTTTCCTATTTTTTCCAGCTTCTTATGATAATTCCATTCGGCAATATTCTGAAGATTTTTATATAAGGTATTTCCCGGAACAATTTCCAGTGCTGAATAATCTTTCCATTGATCCGGATAGCCCACTTTAACACTGAACTTATTAAGCTTATCCATGGCTCTCTCTTTAGTGGCAGGTGACATCCATGTTAAGTTTTTGATATGAATGGCAAAACTCTTCCTTAAATAATCAATGAGTTCAACCATTTGAGCTTTAGATTCTGCCGGAAAATATTTTTCAACATATAATTTACCAAAAGCTTCGCCTATATTTCTGTTGATCAATTCAAGCCCCCTCTTGTCCAATGCCCTCTGTTCTTGCTGCCCGAACAGGTATTTTCCATAGAAGTTAAAATTAATAGTATCCAGCTTTTCACTTAAATAAGCTGCATTCCCATTAATCAGGTGAAATTTCATATAATCTTTAATTACATGAAGGTTCCGGACATTTATTAATTGATCCAGATTTTTGTAATAATTCAGTTCTCCGATAATGACTTTATCGGTATTTACTCCTACTTTTTTAAGATAGCCCGGAATATCAAGTCCTTTTACCAGCCCGGAAAGTTCAGCCATCGTCTGAGGATTGTACTGAAGGGTATTATCACGGCTCTGCTCATTGGTTAAATAGGTTTTGGCCAAGCTTTTTTCATAATCAACAATCCCTTTCGCTGCTTCATCCGGGTGAGTATATCCTAACTCTTTTAACATTAATGAGACATACTTCTGGTATTCTGCAAGAGTTTCTGTATTTTTTTCATTAACTTTCTGGTAATAATCCCTTCCTAAAAGCCCTAAAGGTGGAATGCCCAAATAAACAGCATTTATTTTAGAGTTTTTACGATCTGCACTTACGCTCCATCCATAGAAGTTATTTTCGCCGTGTTTTGTAACAGAAGCCAGATAGTTCTGAAGATCAGTAAGATTTTTGATAGCATCAATGGTGTTAAGTTTTTCCTGAATGGGCTTGATTCCTTCAGTATTTCTCTTCTGCAGATCTATGTAGCTGGCATACAGATCCTGAATTTTCTTACCTTCACTTCCATTAGTAAACTTGTCTGTAAGAAGAGCGTTCAGAATGACCATGGAATTATTATCCGTATCCTCCGCTAGTTTATCAAAACTTCCCCAAGCCGGCTTATCAGCAGGAACTTTCGCCATTTTCATCCATGTTCCATTCACATAATTATAGAAATCATCCTGCGGGCGGACCGAAGCATCTATTGCGGCAAGATCTAAACCCTGATCTGTATTATTAACTGCTGTTTTAACCGTTTTAGTTTGTGCATGTATTATATGCTGCATGAAGATCCCTGTTATAAGAGATAAAGAAAGTATGAGCTTTTTCATTAGTATCCATTTACTAATAGGTAGTAATTGATTTACAATTCGTTACACTATCTATGATAATTTCATACCCACAGCCCATATTTTAGGTTTTGGCTAAAGCCATTTTACTGATATTTGACCACTCTGAAATGCACTGGTTAATTTAAATAGGAAACGTTTTTCGTTACAAATTAATGCTCCCCTTCTTCAAAAAACAAAAACCGCCCATTGCTGAGCGGTTTAATATTTTTACCAGATTTTGATTCTGTCTTCCGGAGCTTTGTATAATTTGTCTCCTTTTTTTACGTCGAAGGCTTTGTAGAAAGCATCTACGTTGATGAGCGGACCGAAGCTTCTGAAATATCCCGGAGAGTGCGGGTCAGTCTTCACCTGGTTGATCAGGTATTTTTCACTGGATAATGTTCTCCAAACGGTAGCCCAGCTCAGGAAGAATCTCTGATCCTGAGTGAATCCGCTGATTTTCCCTGGATTTCCTTTGTCTTTAAGATACATCTGAAGAGCATCATAAGCAATGTTTACTCCTCCTAAGTCGGCGATGTTTTCACCATTGGTGAAGGTACCGTTTACGAAAGTTCCTTTTACCGGCTCATATTTATCATATTGGGAAGCCAGGGCTTTTGTTGCTTTTTCGAAGTTGGCTTTATCTTCCGGGGTCCACCAGTCCACAAGGTTACCTTCTGCATCAAACTGTGCTCCGGAATCATCGAATCCGTGGCTCATTTCGTGTCCGATAACGGCTCCGATTCCTCCAAAGTTCACCGCAGCATCTGCTTTAGGGTTGAAGAACGGCGGCTGAAGAATGGCTGCCGGGAAAACGATTTCGTTATATACAGGATTGTAGTAAGCGTTTACGGTTTGCGGCGTCATCCCCCACTCTGTTTTATCGACAGGTTTTCCGATTTTGGCCAGTTCTTTATTGTACTGCCATTCGCTGATGTTCTGAAGGTTTTTGTATAGTGTTCCTCCTTTGGATTCAGGAATGATCTCTAATTTTGAATAATCTTTCCATTTGTCCGGATAAGCTACTTTCACCGTGAATTTGTTCAGTTTCTGCAATGCTTTTTCCTTGGTTGTAGATGACATCCATGTCAGGTTGTTGATATGAACAACAAAGCTCTTCTTCAGATAGTCGATCAGTTCCACCATCTGAGCTTTAGCTTCTGCCGGGAAGTATTTTTCAACGTACAGTTTACCGAATGCTTCACCCAGGTTACCATTGATCAGCTCAAAACCTCTTTTGTTCAATGCTCTCTGCTCCTGCTGACCTCTCAGGTATTTACCATAGAAAGCAAATTTCATATCACCTAATTTCTCGCTCAGGTAGGAAGCGTTTCCGCTGATCATATGGAATTTCAGATAGTCTTTAATCACAGGAAGCGTCTGCGCATTCACCAGTTTATCGAAGTTTTTATAATACCCCAATTCCCCGATGATCACTCTGTCTGTATTTACTCCTACTTTTTTAAGGTAAGCAGGAAGATCAACTCCTTTTACCAGAGAAGAAAGCTCAGCCATTGTCTGAGGGTTATACTGAAGGGTATTATCTCTGCTCTGTTCGTTGGTTAAATAAGTTTTGGCAACGCTCTTTTCATAATCAACGATTCCTTTTGCCGCTGCATCAGCATTTTTATAGCCTAATTCTTTTAACATGGAAGCTACATATTTCTGATATTCAGCGATAGCTTCTGTATTTTTCTCGTTTACTTTCTGATAGTAGTCTCTTCCTAACCCCAAAGAAGCTTCTCCTAAATAAACCGCGTTCATGTTGGAATCTTTAAGATCGGCATATACTCCCCATCCGTAGAAAAGGTTTTCTCCTTCTTTGGTTGCAGAAGCCAGATAATTCTGAAGGTCAGATATATTCTTAATGGCATCAATTTTATTCAGATATTCCTGAATAGGTTTGATTCCGTCTGCATTTCTCTTCTGCATGTTCATATAACTTGCATACAGATCCTGGATCTTCTTCCCTTCACTTCCATCTGCAAATTTATCTTTCAAAAGAGAATTCAGGATTGTCATGGAATTGTTATCCGTATCTTCTCCTAATTTGTTGAAACTCCCCCAGGTTGGCTTATCGGAAGGAATTTTCGCAGTTTTCATCCATGTTCCGCTCACATAGTTATAAAAATCATCCTGCGGACGAACGGAAGTATCCATAAGGCTGATATCTAAGCCCTTATCTGTGCTGTTGGCCATTGTTTTTACAGCTTTTGCCTGTGCATTCAGCGTAGTTTGAGAACACACGCCAGCCAATAAAAACAAAGAAAGCGTTAATTTTTTCATTATGATAACAATTTATACTATAGGTATATTTTTTTTACAATTTGTTACTGATACGTTAAACAAATTTAATTAAATATTACGAAGCTGCCATCTCTTTTACGTTTCCGGTTCTCTTCAAAAATCCCCAGGACTGCATTTCGCCTTTCAGCGCCTTTCTCATGCTTCTGAATAAAACAATATACATCAGCCATCTGTATACAAAGCGCTGCGGGATCACATACAAAAGCCCGCTCAGTTTTTCCTTCTGCATAATAAATGCAGCTAATGCCAAGGACGCATCTACCAGCAAGAAAATCAGATAGTAAGTAAAAATCTTCCCGCCATTTCCGGAAAGAATTCCGAAAAACATAATCAGATCGGCCAGAGGTGAAAAGAACGGAATAATATACTGAAACAGTAAAATATTAGGCATTGCCCACAACCCCAACCCTTTATATTTCGGATTCAGGAAAGTCTGGCGCTGCTTCCAGAACATCTGCATAATTCCGTAGGTCCATCTGAAGCGTTGTTTTAAAAACTGTGTTACAGTTTCAGGGGCTTCCGTTACGGCAACAGCTCTGTTTTCATTGGCTACAGTATAGCCTGCTTTCAGAATTTTTACCGTAACATCACAGTCTTCAGCCAGGGTATCTGAAGAATATCCTCCGATTTCCGTAATCACCGACTTTTTAAAGGCTCCGATTGCTCCGGGAATCACTGTAATTGCATTGATATTTGCATACGCCAGCCTGTCGAAATTCTGACTGGTCGTATATTCTATTGCCTGCCATCTGGTAAGCCAGTTTACTTTATTTCCTACTTTCACATTCCCTGCTACTGCTGCTACTTTTTCTTCGGAAGCTGAATTCAGGAATCCTGCGATCATATATTTCACGGCATCCTGCTGCAGCTTGGTATCCGCATCAATACAGACTACATATTGGGCATCGGTTTGCGCTATTCCAAAATTAAGGGCTGTTGCCTTTCCTCCGTTTGCTTTGGTAAAAATTTTAAGCTTCGGATGATCCGGAAATGCTGCTTTGGCCTTTTCACAGGTTGAGTCCTTACTTCCGTCATCCACCATGATAATATTGAAATTCGGATAGGTTTGTTTCAGCAGATTATTCAGGGATGAAACAATATTTACCTCTTCATTATAGGCAGGAACAATAATGGAAACTTCAGGATAGACATCCAGTACCGGAAAGTTTCCAGATTTTTTTTCTTTCTTCCATTCCCTGAAAGCCCAATAGGCCATCAGAATGAGTCTTATAAGACCTAATAGGATAAAGATCGTGAAGAGTGCTACCAAAAAATGGCTTATTCCATAGATCACGGTTGCCAGTATGAGATTCAGCTGCATTACATAATAAGATCTGGTTTTGGGAACCTCCGGCATCAGTTCGCTTTTACTTTTATGCAGGATACTGGTAAGACTGGTAAAATGATAACCTTGCTTCTGCAGTTCGGGAATCAGAATCTTCAGTGCTTTTACAGTTTCCTCTCTGGTATCTCCTCCGGCATCATGAAGCAGGATAATATTACCACGCTGCTGTTTGACTCCAGCCATGACTCTTTTTACAATTTCATCAGCTTTTATTCCGGGCTGCCAGTCTTCGGGGTCTATATTTTCACCAATATCCAGATAATTCTGCTGTCTTGCCAGAGCAACAGGAATGATTTCTTCCGGTGTTGTAGGTTCGGAATCTGCATTATAAGGTGCCCGGAACAGGATTGTACTGTGGCCTGTTACACATTCTATCAGGAGTCTTGTGAGTTTTAGCTCCAGCAAAGCTCTTTCAGGACTTACTTTCGCTACATTTTCATGGGTGAAGGTATGATTTCCGATCTCATGCCCTTCACGATAAATTCTTTTTACAAGGGGAAGATTTTTTTCGGCATTTAGTCCTACGAGAAAAAAAGCAGCAGGCACATGATATTTTGATAAAATATCCAGTACCTGTGGAGTATAGGTTTCATCAGGACCATCATCAAAGGTAAGAACAAGCTCTTTCTGAGGTGCCTCGCCATATTTTTTCACCTCGTAGGAACTTGGATAACTTCTATAATTTTCATCGGTGATTATCTTTTCTTTTGGATCAATTTCAAGGGCAATTTTCCCGTCGTGGGGAGTATTCAGAACATCGAGAACTTCGCCGTCTCCAATGTAATCAACCATAGTCTGGCCTTTTACATTTTCCAGGGTTCTTAAGTTAAGTTTCGCAAGACCGGAAAAAGTAAGGTCTTTATCATAGAAATTCCATATCCTGCTGTCTTCACTTCCCAATCTCCAGAGGGCTGTTCCTGCTAAAGGATATTCTGAGGAATAGCGCATAGTATTGAAAATAGACGCTGCATCGTTGAAAAATACAGTATGGGTATTGTTTTTAGAATCTGCATAAGAGTAATTTAAATTGAAAGTGTTGTCATCAAAATTAATTACAGCTTTACTGGCACTGGCTTTGGTAATGGCTTGCATATAGGTTACAGATGTATTATCTTCTTTATTGGAACTCCAATCGTAACCATAGGCCCCTAATCCGAGAATAATTTTGTCCGGAGAGGTTTTTTTCAGGATTTTATCAGTTTGTGCCTCTACCCATTTTTGTGAAGAAATGGGGCCGGCATCACTGTCTGCCGAATATTCATCATAGGCCATGAGTATAAAATAATCGACATAAGGATTCAGCTTCTGAATATCGTAGTCGTCATTATCGGTCATAATATCCATCGTAATGAGCAAGCCATTGTTTCTGAATGTTTCAGACAGTTCTTTCATAAAGGCAAGCAGAGGCTCGTCTGACTCCAGGTTCATATCTTCAAAGTCGATATTGATTCCTTTAAAATGAAGTTTCCGGCACTGCCGGGTTATTTTCCCGATAAGCTGGCTTCTTTTCTGAGGATCTTTCAGAACTTTTCCCAGGCCTTCGGAATGGAAATCCTGCTGGAAGTTATTACTCAGAATCGGCATAGCGGCTATACCGGTTCTTTTAATGATCTTATACCCTTCAGGGTCTACATTGGTTTTTAAATCTCCTGTTTTAGGATCAAGAAAAAACCATTCGGGAAATACGAGGTTGATGTGCTTTATATTTCTTTTTAAAGACATCAGCGACTGAGGATCCCAGGCCACATAGAATGCAGAACGGATTCCACCCGGAAACCGGGACCAGCTCAGATTCTGGCTCTTATGTCTTTCGGCTCTTGCCTTTTCGATTTTAGCCAGGTTGGTATGGATTGTTTTTTCAGAAATAAAGCTTCTGAAACCTTTGTATTCTTTAGAAATTCTGTTCTCCTGAAGATAAGGCTTACCGGCGGTGATGATTGCTTTATAATCTTCTTTAAAAGGAATCTTCGGATTTTTATCCAGTTTCATCATCAGTCCTAAAGCAAGAAGAAGCAATACAGCGATGAAGATAAAAATACGGCTTCCCCATTGTACGCTTCTCCAACGTTTTCTACTGTCGGTCTGAAAAATCTGTTTTGAGTTTTCCACGTTATGAAATTTATAACACAGCGCTCAAAAAGTGTGAAAAATGAGGTCTATTTTAATTAAAAAAAAATTAAAAGTTTAGTCATTAATCAGAAGGCTTACCAGATCCTGGATAATTTTTTGCGAAACAAAATTTACAAAATCAATACGCTCCAGATGAGGCAGATACAACCGGGAGGTCACCTGCTGATCATGGATCTGTATGGTGTAATAAACGGTTCCCACTTCTTTACCGTCTTCTCCTTTTCCCGGACCTGCCACTCCGGTGGTAGACAGTGAAATATCGGTATCAAATAATTTCCGGCATCCTTCGGCCATTTCCTGAGCTACCTGTTCGCTTACTACAGTGAACTGATCCACGGTATCTTTGGAAATTTTTAAAATCTCAATCTTTTTGTTTGTGGCATAGGTAACGATTCCGCCCGGAAAATAAGCTGAACTTCCCGGGTTGGAAGTGATCAGCTTTGCCAGTTCGCCACCGGTACAGCTTTCTGCCGTGGAAAGGCTAAGTTTACGTTCGGTAAGGATTTCTGCCAGGATTTTTTCAATCCTGTCTTCAGAAACAGCAATGACATGATCTTCCACCAAAGGCAGAAGTTTCTGAATTTCATCTTCCGTCTGTTGTTTTAAAGCTTCTTCATTATTTCCGGATGCTGTAAGCCTCAGCTTTACGCGGGTTCCTACCGGAAGATAGGATAAGGAAAGGTTTTCGGGAAGGGCCAGTTCCCATGCTTCAATCTTATCGGCAAGAATGCTTTCGGGAATTCCCACCACGGAAACAATCCTCGTATGGATGTAGTTGAGCCTGTATTTCTCCTGTAAATAAGGAATGATCTGATCTTTAATCAGCGGTTTTACTTCATAGGGAACTCCCGGCAGACTGAAACACAGCTTTCCGTCCTGTTCCATCATCATACACGGTGCGGTTCCGTAATGATTCTGAAAAACAATAGATTTTGTCGGGACAAAGGCCTGTTCTTTATTCCTTTCAAGAATATCGATGCGTCCGCGACGCTCCATATAGGCTTTAAGATGCTCAAAGGTAGCCTCATCCAATACGATCTCATCATTGAAGAACTCAGCCAGAGCTTTTTTGGTTTTATCATCTCGCGTAGGACCTAAACCGCCTGTTGTGATAATCAGGTCGCCCAGCTCAAGAGCTGTGTGTAAAGTTTTTTTAATGGTTTCAATCTCATCGGAAATGGTGAAGATCTGTGAAACGTGTATGCCTATATTTTTAAGTTCTGCGGCAATAAAATTAGAGTTGGTATCGATGGTGTTTCCGGAAAGGATCTCGTCACCGATCGTGATCAGAACAGCTTTTTCCATATATTATTCTGTTGAAAAAATTCTCCTGCAAATGACGGAAAAATCTACGGCTGCAGCAATATATATTGATTTTTTCTATTTTTGATGAAAATTGGTTAAAACTATAATTAAGTATTATGTCAAAATATGATGATGCTTCATGGCATTATGGCGGCGATTTTCCGGAAGGACTTCCTGAGAAAAACGGAGCTACCCATACGGGAATGTTCCTGAACTGGTGTATCCAGAACGATCTGATCTCTGATGAACTGAAGGAAGACGGTGAAGAAGAAATTGAAAAACTAAAACGGCGGGAAATTACCGGTGCGGAATTCATCATGGATTCCTGTGACGGAAAATTTTCTGAATATGACCTGAATGAGCTGGGAAATCTTTTTGCTAAAGATTATTATGCCGATGACACGGATTTCGGGAACAAATACAGTTCATTTGCTGATGATTACGTGAATCTTTTTGATGGTAAAGCAGAGGAAAACGATTATGAGTACGAAACTTTTTACCATATTGAAGATACCTACGAAAACTATGATCTGATGAAACAGGTGATTGATCACCGTTTTGAAGAGTGGAAAGAATATATCGGACAATAAAAAATTCAATATAAAGAAAGCTGACAGATCTGTTCTGCCGGCTTTCTTTGTATTGAGTGGTTACTGATTATGTTTTACCCAGATAAGTTCATCGGTATGATAGCCCAGTTTTTTTGCCTTTTCTATAAATCGCTGTCTGATGCTTTCGGGAATGGTTGTGGTACGGGACAGAATCCAGAGATATTTAAGGCTGCTGCCGGCTACTAAAGCGTACTGATAGTCTTCATCAATATCAATCACATTATACCCTGCCCAGATCGGCTTGAAGAATGAGACTTTCAAACGGGCTTCGGTTTTATCTTTTACAAAACGGGCTTCTCCAACGGATTCTTTCCATTCTTTTTTCTCATAGTTGTACCCTTTATTGCTTACCCGGATACTGCCGTCAGGATTTTCTGAATACTCGGCGGTGACATTGTCCATATTTCTTTCGAATCTATAGTCAAAGCGCGCTATCTCATACCATCGTCCGAGATATTTTTTAGCATCAAAATTTTTAACGGCTGTTGCTCCTTTCGGAATTCCCACCGAGCAGGAGTTGAAAATAAGAAGTCCCAAAATACCTAATGAAACAGGAACAGCAATTTTGTGAAAAGTCTTCATAATCGGAATATTTTGTGTGATTAGGAAGAATGCGACAAAAATAATGCCTTCGCGCTGTTAAGGAACAATAAATTCTATGAAAATACCTTCAGGAAATTATCTTTAAAGCTTCCGGAGACCTCAATTTCCGTATCATCAGCCAGCATTACGGTTCCGCTTTTATGATAGGATTTTACAAAACCCGTATTGATGATATGGGAGCGGTGAACGCGTACAAACGGTGTCTCCAGCAAATCATCAAAATGTTTCAAAAACCGGCATACCATTTTCTTTGATCCGTCGGTAAGGTAGACCTGGGTGAAATTGCCATCTGCCTGAAGTCTTACGATATCTTCTGTTTTTACTACATCAAATCCCTGAAGTGTTGGCAGGATCAGCTGCTGTTTTTCGGGTTTCAGTTTTAAGTTTTCAAGGAGAATTTTATTCCGGTTGAGTTCTTCCTTCTTTTCCAGGCTTTCTGCGACTTTATTAACTGCCAGAATCAGTTCCTGAATGTCTATCGGCTTCAGAATATAATAGCTGGCCGACTTATTAAGGGCCTGCAGGGAATATTGTGAAAATGCTGTAATAAATATGGTTTCATAGTGAAAGTCTTTGGTAGCTTCCAATACATCAAAGGCATTTCCGAAAGGCATTTCCACATCAAGGAATACCAACTGCGGCCGGGTTTCGGTAATCAGCGGAACGGCTTCTTTGATGTTTTCTGCTTCGCCCAGAATTTCCACCTGCGGACAGTATTTGGTAAGGTAGCTTCTCAGCACTTCCCTTGCGATGATCTCGTCGTCTACAATTACAGCTTTTATTTTCATTTAAACAGTCCTGAAAGGAATTTAGTTGAAAGTAAAATTAGGAATTATTGACCAGCCACACAAAATCAACTGTTAATTACAGTTATTAATTTTCATTTCAATTCTTTCTGTTTAAGAAAATAGGATATAAATATTTACTGGTATTTTCCGTTTCTGAATTTTAAAGTCCTGTAGGTTGTTTTGGAAGTTTCCTTTTCATGGCATTCTTCATTCTCGAATGTATTGATGCTTTTCACTGAAACGGTTTTAATTTTCAGGTCTGTAAAATGATGGGACTTTGTTCTATCTACAATAATGTAGGAATGGTTATCCTCAAATTCACCTTCGCAGCGGGTATCCCATTCGCCGCGGCTCACATTCAGCTCAAACTGATCCAGTACTTTTCTTAGTGTTTTTCCTTCAGGATAATAGAGGGAAATACTTCCTGAAGAATAAGGATTAGGATTGCTGCTTCCTTTGAAATCAACGGTCACTCCGAAGGCTCGGATTCCATTACTGATCGTATATAAGCCGGTGTCTATTCCTATTCCCATAAGCATTACCGCATCTGAGGTCAGTTCTGCCGGGTCCAGGTATTTATTTTTGATCATCCCTTTTTCATCTGTAATCAGGATATAGTTCTGTAGTTTAAAAATGTAATCTTCTTCAAATTGCTCAATGATAACGGGAATAACTATTATATAGGAATTCTCTGCGTTCGGCATTTTCTTTTCCGTGCAGAATTCTTCCTTGATTTTAGACCGGTCTATTTTTAAGCTTTTTACCACATTTTCAAACCGGGCCGTATTGATTTCCTGCCCGTATAAAAAGCCTGTCAGTAAAAAAGTCAATATGAATAGGTATTTTTTCATTCTTTTCAGGTTGAGGTGAGGTTCATCGTTAAAGTGACCAGAACACCGCTGCTGTGGTCTTTATCTTTGATGGAACAGATAATGTCGGTATTATAGAGATCATTCAGCAGCTTAATTCTTTCCAGCGTATTTTTCATTCCGCGCCCTTCTCTTGTCTTTTGGTGCTGGGTTTTCTGCTTTTTACTTTCCTTGATGCCTATTCCGTTATCTTCAATGGTAATCTTTAAATGCGAATCTTCCTTTTCAAAATTTAATTTCAAAAATCCTTTTTCGGATCTGTAACGCAGGCCATGCCAGACTGCATTTTCAAGAAACGGCTGAACGAGCATTCCGGGAACTTTAAGGTTCTGGATATTCAGGTTTTCATCGGTATCAATCTCATAATCGAACTTATCTGCGAAACGTGTTTTTTCAAGGGCAAGATAATTCTGAAGCAAATCAAGTTCCTGCTGAAAAGGGATAAAATCTTCGGCAGAGTTTTCCATAACCCCGCGCATCAGTTTTGAAAACTTCGTCAGATACTGGTTGGCTTCCAGCTCATTATTGGTCGCAATAAAATGGTTCACACTGTTTAAACTGTTAAAAATAAAGTGAGGATTCATTTCCCGTCTCAGCGACTGCAGGGCAATTTTTTTGTTCTTGATCTGAACTTTTTTCAGTGTTCTGAAAATCAGGAAAACAAGAGCGGTTAGCACAACCAAAGCTCCTATAAGTCCATAATTAAAAATATTTTTTTTGCGGATCAGCTCGTCTTTAAGCTGCTTTTCTTTTTCCAGCTGTGATATTCTCTGCTCCGTATCTTCCAGGATTTTATTGTCGATCAGGCTTCGGTCTTTGGAAACCAGATCCGGAAGTTTCCCCAGAAAATCGCGGTATAAGGATACCGAAGCATCGGTATTTCCTGTTATAGCATACAGGCTGTCCAGTTTTTTTACACTTTTCTGAGCCTCAAGCGTATGTCCTTTATCCAGGGCAATTCCGTAAGCATTCCTCAACAGGGCCGCCGCTTCCTGAGGATCATTCTTTTTAATGTAAATATCGGCCAGCTCCTGAATCTGGTTTACTTTTTCCTGCGAATTTTCTTTGACAAAATCCTCCTTCAGGACTTTCTTTTTGGCTTCAATCGCCTTCTCAAAGTTTTTGTTTTCAATGTAAAAATCGGTAAGCTTCTGATTGATTTCCAAAGCCTGCTGCGGGGCCTCTTTTTTGGAAAAAACATAGGCATTGTTCAGGTTTTCTTCTGCTTTGGGAATGTTGTTCTGCTGGATATTTACTTCAGCCATCTGGCTGTAACCTGCTGCCACAGCACTTTTATCCTTATCTTTAAGGCTGATGTTGATATTATTCTGGATTGCTTCCGCTTTCTGTTCTACTGAAGGTGAAGACAGTCTTGCCGCATCATTTGAGTTTACAGCCCGGCTTTTTTCATCAAAGCTCATTTCAGCAGCCATGCTGTAATTGCTGATAGCCGGCATTATTTTTTTCTGCTTTTCCTGTGACTGGGCAATTTTCCGGGTAACGGCTTCCAGGTTTTTCTTATCGTTCAGATTTTTGTAGATATTCCTGGCTTTGATCAGAAATTCTTCACTTTTGGCATAATTTCCCTGGTTGTAATAATCACCGGCAATGCTTACATAGCTGTCTGCAACTCCTTTGTTATCATTATTGTCAACCGCTTTTTTCAGTTTTGAAACCGATTTGGAAGCCTTGGAAACCCGTGTGGAATCCTGTGCTGAACAGAAGTTTCCTGCAGCAAGAATAAAAATGAACAGTATTTTGAAAAGTAATTTCACGGATTTCAGATGTTTAGTGCAAAGTAAGTAAAACTTTAGGTATCCTTCTTCATTCTTTACCAAGTGAAAACCATATTTCACCAAGTCACAACTCGAAACCGTTTTGAATGGTCATCTTATTATAATAGTACTGATATTGTATATCAGGCTTCGGCTCCACTCAGCCTGACAAACTTCCTCCCATCATGAATTGCCTGCTCTTTACTGATTGTTTTATAATTAAAGATCAAGTGCTGATTATCTTCTATAGGGTAATCAATAAGCCCAAGTCATTGATGGATCATTTTCATTAATACAGAAGGTGGAATCGTTCACCAAGTGAAAGTCTCATTTCACCAAGTCTCCCGGATTTGCGCCCTGAACCGCCGTAATTTTACTCCAGAATTTAAAACAAGAAATTATGAAATTAAGACATTTTTTATTGATCGGGATCTTTACACTGGGAAGCTTTATGAATGCACAGGAAGTAAAGAAAAATGCAATTGAAGTAACAGGGGTTGCCGAAATGGAAATAGAGCCGGATGAAATCATCTTCAGCATCGGAATAAAGGCAGATAACAAAAATGAACTGGCAGATACGGAAAAGAAGCTGTTTGAAACCTTAAAAAATGCCGGAATCAAAAACGAAGATATCAAATTCAAATCTATGTACCAGAATACCTATGCCAAGACTGGTAAGTTTACCAAGAACTATCAGTTCAAGGCCAATGCAAAAGCAGATATCGGAAAGGTATTTGAGGATCTGAATCAGAAATGGGTAAGCAACCTGAACATTGCCGAAGTAAAAAATACCAAAATCGCAGATTTCCGGAAAACAGTGAAGATCAACGCCCTGAAAGCGGCAAAAGAAAAAGCGGATTACCTGCTGGAAAGTATGGGTAAAAAAGCTGGAAGCCCGCTGGAAATCGTAGAAATAGAAGATTATACCAGTGATACGGTTCTTCCGGTAGCTTACAGAAGTAAAATGAACAGTATTCTGGAAATGGCGGATGCCGCGGCAGGAAATTCATTTGAGAATATCGAAAATATCAAGCTGAAATACAGCATCAAAACGAGATACGAAATCCTTTAAAACTAACAGATTTAAGAGACAGTCCGAAAGGGCTGTTTTTTTATTTAAGAGGTTATTTTTCTGACGTTCTATGTTTCTGCGCTATGGCCGCTATTTTTTTATTGTATTGCGGATATTTTTTGTTCGCAAGGGCGTTTCACTCAGCAGAGACCGCAATTCAAAAATAATGCACAGCCCTTGCTGAACGGAGTGCCGTTGCGGTCCAAAAATAACTTCATCAGGAGCAACCTTTGCGGGCACTGCGTTATAATTCATCTATGATAGTCTTCCGGATATTGGATT
>JAITMC010000017.1 GCA_031277615.1 Chryseobacterium sp.
AGATTTAAATTTCACCAATAAAAATCGTTGAGATTTCTCATTACTGCTGTTTTTAACGCTATGACCGCTAGTTTAAATGATATTGCGGAAATTTTTGTTCGCAATGGCGTTTCACTCAGCAAAGAACGCAATTAAATTTTCAGGCATAAAGAAAACATCCAACCTTCGCTGAACGAAGTGCCTTTGCGATCGAAAAAATTATCCATTACTATAATTTAGCGATCGTTGCGTGGAAAAAATCATAACCCTTCCCCTGCTGCCTTCTGTATATCATCTTCTTAAATAAATCCTTGTGCCTCATATATGATTAGAAAGTCTTAGAATACTCGGATGATACAGGTTTTATGGTCTCGCGGATCATGCAGATGGCGCAGATCTTAAGGATCACAATAAAAATCTTTGATTTTTTAAGCTCCTATATGAAATTTACAAATCCTTATGTATGCTTTGGCTAAAGCCATAGGAATGTGGATTATTATTTAGGTGGACTAAAGTCCACCTCTATTGAATCCTTCGATCGAAAAATGATTTCAGGACTGGAAAGCTTTGCGAGCGTTGCGTGGAAAAAATCATAACCAATTTTCTCTTTGCCTTCTGTGTATAACCTTTTAAATATTTTTTGTCTATGTTGCAATTAAATGGCTTTCATATTTCAGACCCAATCCCTTTCTACTGGCTGAACCAGACCATTAAAACAATATTTTATTTCCAGACCAACATAAAAAATAAAATTTAAGTTAAATTAATTATTGTTTTACGATAATTAATTATACATTTGCAATATCAAATTATGATTATTGCCATGAATCAGACTAAAATTATTGCAAAGATCCTGTATTACATCTGCTTTATTCTTTCCGGAGGATATCTTCTTACTTTGGTGTACTCAGGATTATGCCTTGCAACGGGATTTTCCGTGAGCCCCTATAAAGACGGAAAGTTTCTTCATATCAATTATCCCTTTACAGAACAGCCCTTTTTGAATATTGAAAACAATTATCCCTATATTGTATTTTCATTCTTAACGGTCCTGATTTCGTATGGGATTTTTTTCTGGCTTTCAGCCCGTGTTTTTAAGGTATTTTTCCAATCTACCCTGTTTACAAAAGAAAATATCACACAGCTTAAACGATTTTACAGATACAACATTTTCATTCCCTTACCGCTGGTGGTGATTGCCAGTTTCTTTGTGGAAGTGGAAAGTATGATCTGGGGACTGGTATTGATCCATTTCATGCTTGGAATTTTTTGTCTGTTTCTTGCGAATATCTTTAAGCAAGGGGCTACATTTGCAAAACGAACAAGACCTATTTATATAATATGCCCATCATAGTCAACTTAGATGTAATGCTAGCCAAAAGAAAAATGCAAAGTAAAGAACTGGCAGAAAAATTAGGCATCACTCCTGTAAATCTGTCTATTCTGAAAACAGGAAAAGCGAAAGGGGTTCGCTTCGATACCCTGGAAGCCATCTGTAAAGTACTGGAATGCCAGCCGGGAGATATTCTGGAATACAAAGAATAATTTCTAAACCCGTAGATCTGAGATTGAACAATTCAGAAAATGAAAATATTGTCTGAATAATCCGGATTCTGATTACATCACATCATCTGTTCCTATTAATAGCAGCCTTAAAAGGGCTGCCTGTCCTTCTATTATCCAAACTCAAATCTATGAATACATTATCTGTCAACTCCCTTAGCCTGACTTATAAAAATGGTTTTCAGGCAGTAAAAGATATCTCGCTGGAGATACACAACGGAATGTTCGGGCTGCTTGGCCCCAACGGGGCTGGAAAATCATCTTTGATGAAAATGATTGTCGGACTTCAGAAACCTACTTCCGGAACGGTTCTTTTTAATGGAAGAGAGGTATCTGAAAATCCGGATTATCTCAAAAAGAATCTGGGATTTCTTCCACAGGATTTTGGGGTATATCCAAAAGTGTCTGCCTATGATCTGCTGGAACATATTGCCATATTAAAAGGCATTACCAATGCTTCAGAACGTAAAAGTCAGGTACTGAATATTCTGGAGAAAGTCAACCTTTCCGATGTCCGGAAAAAAGAGGTCCATACTTTTTCAGGAGGAATGAAGCAGCGTTTCGGGGTCGCCCAGGCTCTTTTAGGAAACCCAAAGATTGTGATCGTTGATGAACCTACAGCCGGCCTTGATCCGGAAGAACGTAATCGTTTCAACACCCTGCTGGACAATATCAGCCAGGATGTTATTGTTATTCTTTCTACTCATCTGGTAGAAGATGTGAGAAACCTCTGTTCTGAGATGGCCATCATGAACCAGGGGCAAATTTTAAAACAAGGAAAACCTGCCGAATTAGTTTCCGGACTGGAAAACAGAATCTGGAGCAGGCCAATCGGAAAAAATGAACTGGACCATTACACATCAAGCCACGAAGTAATCAGCAGACAGCTCATAGAAAGAGAGCTGTATATCACCGTATTCTCCGAAGAACAGCCTGAAGACTTTTTCCCTGTAATTCCTTTGCTGGAACACGTCTACTTTCACTCTCTCACCCAAAAACCTTAGACATGAATCCTATATTTTTATTTGAAGCCGGACGCACCCGAAAGCGCTGGCACTCCTATCTCATCTCTGTAATCCTGCTGGTACTCGGCCTATTCTGCGGAAGCCAGTTCAATCTTTCAGTAGGAAAAGGAATTTATTTAAATTCAGCGTATACGACAGGGTTTATGACTGGAATGCTAAGCCTTTCCACCATATTTTTTGCGGTCATTTATGCCCTACAAATGCTGTTTAAGGAGCAGGATTCCGGATTTGACCAGCTTCTGTTTTCTTTTCCGATATCCAAACAAACGTACCTGACCGGAAAATTCGGAAGTTATTTTTTACAGACTTTTTTAAGCTTTGTTCTTCTGATCGCAGGTTTTCTCGTTGGTCAGATAATGCGTACCGGAAGTGAAATTCAGCCCGGATTTAATCTTCTCTATTACCTGTATCCATTACTGATCTTTGGGCTTATCAACAGTTTCCTGGTGTGCAGCTTCCTGTTCTTCGTTTCGTTTACGGTAAAAAGAAAGCTGGTGACCGTAGCCGGCGGGCTGATGCTGTACGTACTTTATATGGTTGTTCTTATCTTTTCCAAATCACCGTTTATGGCCGGAAGCCTTCCCCAGTCACCGGAGGCACAGCAGATCTCTGCACTTGCAGATCCGTTCGGATTGTCATCTTATTTTTTTGAAGCCGTCCATTTTTCCGTGAAGGAGAAGAATAACCGTCTTGTTCCCCTGTCAGGCTATCTGTTATGGAACAGAATACTGTTCATATTGATTTCTGCGATATTCCTTTTTGTTACCTACCGTTTATTTTCATTCACCAATATTTCTGAACAAAGGAAACAAAAGAAAGCAGCTCCTGTTTTCCCGGAAAAATCAGCCCTTTCAATTTCTGATCCTATCGTTTCTTCACAACAGTTTGGCAGAAAGGCCTCCTTTCAATCGGTTCTGTCGTTTGCGAAAATTGATCTGACCTACCTTTTTAAAAGCATTGCTGTTCCGGCAGTGGTGATCCTTCTTCTTTTTGCCGTAGGCATGGAAATGTACGCCGAAATTGAAAAAGGAATCCGTCTTCCGCAGAAATATGCAGAATCCGGACTGATGGCAACAACCATTTCAGAAAACTTCCATCTGTTCGGATTGCTGGTCGCAGCCTACTTCATTAATGACCTGTACTGGAGAAGTCACTCATCCGGATTTACACTGATTGAAAGCAGTACTTTTCTTTCAAAAAGCAGATTGGCCGGACATTTTTTATCGATCACCCTGCTTCTGTTTTTCTTTACCCTGATTCTGATGGCTGAAGGAATTGCTTTTCAGGGTGTTTATCAGTACCTGCATATCGACTGGAATGCCTACCTCGGTGTTTTCCTGTTCAATACTTTTCCACTCATCCTTTTTTCAGCATTTATCCTTATCATCAATGATCTGATCAGGAATAAGTTCATTGCCCTCGGCATTTCCGTTCTGGCTGTTTTTATACTCTCCGGGCCGGCTTCAGGTAAATTTATTCCTTACCCTCTTTTACGGATATTTTCAGATTTTAAAGGAACCTACAGTGATTTTAACGGATATGGCATCTATACAAAAGCTTTTGCTGAAAGACTTCTGTTCGGTACCGGAATTATTGCCGTTTTATGGAGTTTAAACCAATGGATAAAAAACAGGAAGTTCAATGTATTACCATTGATATTCAGCTCTGGACTGCTTATATCAGGGGTCTGGACCGGAATGTCTTTTATGAAAGGATATATTCCTGAAGATCAGGAAAAAAAAATACTGAAATCTGTTCAATACGAGAAAAAGTACCGTTCCTATGAAAACCTGCCGCAACCGGAAATCACAGATGTTACGACCGAAATATGGCTGTCGCCTTCTCAGAATTCATATCAGATTGAGGGAACTTATACCCTCATCAATCCAACAGGGAAGCCTATCGACCGATTACTGATCCGTTTCAGTCCGGACCTGGAAACAGAATCAGCTCAGCTTACAACAGAGTCAGAAACTTTAAAAATTACAGAAAAAACATCAGAAATACGGCTTAAACAACCTTTAAAACCCGGAGATAAGGCCTCTCTTGATTTTAGATTACGCTATCGTTGGTATGCGGTAAATGGGCATGAGTCTTTCAATGCCATAATAGAAAACGGCTCGTTTATGAGGATCAGCAGATATTATCCATCTGTAGGATATCAGAAAAATGATGAAATTGAAGATAAACAATTAAGAAAAATCCACCACCTTACCCCACTGGCTCCATTGAAAAAACCGGAAGCCCCGGAAATCTTCAGAAAAGATTTTATCAATCTGGATATGACTGTTTCTACAGAAAAAGGTCAGACTGCCATCGGAACAGGAGATCTTGTTAAAAAATGGACTGTTTCAGGAAGAAATTATTTCCGGTACCAGGCAGTTCAGATTCCATTCCGGTTTGCTGTTTCCTCTGCCTTCTACCATGTGAAAAATAGTCAGTATAAAGGCATTTCTGTAAATATATTCTATCATCCGCAACATTTTGAGAATGTTGATCATCTTATGAAAAATGCCCGATTAACGTTGGATTACTGTATTCTGAATTTCGGAAAATACCCTTTTAAAACGGTTAATTTTGCTGAGGTTTCTTCTTTCACCAGCGGTTTTGCTGCCACTGCTTATCCGTCAGCTATATTTATGCCGGAAGATATGGTGTTCCATGCCAATATCAGGGCTGATAAAGAGCAGGATGTCATCAATGAACTAGCCGGACACGAACTTTCCCATCTCTGGTGGGGCAACAGCCAGATTGATCCTGATGACCGGGAAGGAGCTGCAATGCTTACCGAAACGCTCGCCATGTACACCGAGATGATGCTCTATCAGAAACTACATGGCAAAGAAAAGATGAAGGAAAGACTCAGGGTACATCAACAGATTTATGAGGATGAAAAAGGATTTTCTGATGGTCTTCCGCTCTACCGGACTTTGGGAGACACGCCTCATATTTCTTATTCCAAAGGAGCGGTGGTCATGGTCAAGCTGTCTGAATTACTGGGTGAGGACAAGGTAAATACTGCCTTGAAAAACTTTCTCCATCATAACCGGTATCCTAAAAAGCCTTCATCCTTGGATTTAATTGATGAACTCTATAAAGTTTGTCCGAATGACACTGTTAAAAAGAAAGTTGACCGCTTGTTTAAAACAATATAGCATCATCAGTTTTAATAAAAATATTTTTGACCGTTGAGTTTTTTAAAGTTCAATGTTTTGCAGATAGAAGTTCATTAAAGAAAAAAATCAAAGGATTTTATCGAGGCTGAAGAGAGAAAACCTAGCAGGTTTTTGAAAACTGTTAGGTTTAAATATGAAAATCTGCTTCATCAACACAACCTGCAAGACCATAAAATCTGTGCTATCTGAGTGATCTGTGGGAAAGCCCAACCTCAACAGGTACAGAATTTTATACCTTACCGCACCTTCTCAAAGGTTTTTGCATGAATATGGAGGTCTGATTTTATTTTTTGAAATATTTGATCTGATTTAAAGGGGAAGAGCTTGGATAGAAAGTATGGGGAATCAGCAGTTTTGTTTTCTTATCATTTCGGTCTACGGAAACAATTCCTTTTCCGGTAATGTAGATCAGCTGGTTTTTAGCATTCACCTCAATATTGGAAACCGGATACAGGGATTCATGAATCGGGATTTCAAAGGTTGTTTTTCCTTTCAGATCAATGACAAAAATTTCATCTTTGGTATAGCCAGTAATTTCATTCTGATTGGCAAGCTGCCAGTTTTTAATCGTTTCCTGAGGTTCATACAGCCATTTTTCCTTTCCTGAACGGGTATCCAGGGCAATCAATGCCATTTTATTTTCATCTTCCGTTTTTTTACAGACGATCAGGAGCTCATCCGCAAGGGCCGTCTGGTCATTTCCCAGACGTGGATATTTTTTGGACTGATAGGTCCACTCAAAAATGTCCTTCCTGTCGATAAAATTATTTTTGGGATCGGTAATATCTCCTCCTTTTGACAATCCTTTATCTTCCACAGCCAATGCGTAGAATTTCCCATATTCATCTCCTAAAAACAGGTGTTTCGGGGAAGCCTGCATCTGAACATACAACGGATCAGAGAAAGCAGCATCTTCGTACATCCCGTTACTGGCCGGAGTACCTTCTTTATAATGCAGATCAAGATAAACCGCAGAATTAAGATAGATATTTTTATTGTTTTCTACCGGCTGATAATAGTTATAATTCGTAGAATTGTTATTGGCGGTGAAAATACTTCCGTCTTTAGCATTGATCACATAAAACTGCGATGTAAAAATCTGAGGATTTCCCGAGGAAGCAATATATAATTTATCATCATACCGCAAAGGTTTCGACATAAAAACAGGGCCTGTATATCTGTCTGAATTTTCCGTAATTATAGTTCCGTCTTCAGACACTGCACCTGCCTGAATTTCGGAAGGATCATCTTTATAATTATTATTCCAGTTGACTTTCCCTGAAACGATCTGTACTGAAACCAGCCTTCCGCTTTCAAAAGGCATATAAACCGACTCTGTGTCATAAGTAAACCGGTTTTGGTTATAGAGGGTATCTTCCTTTGAAACATATTGCCATACAAGCTTCCCGGTTTCCAGATTGAAGTTGAATAGTTTTCCTTTTGAGGAGACGATCAGGGTTTCATTGGGAACCTTTACTTCAGGCTCTGTTTTCCCGGTAGAATTACAACCTGCCAGAATTGCAGCAATACAGCATGCCAGTACAACTTTTTTCATACGATTTATTTTTTAACGACTCTACCGTCAGTATATACAATATAGTCTTCTCCATCCGATTTCTGCAAGATGGTTTTTCCATCAACGAAATCCTGGGTAAAGGTAAATTCCGGCTGAACAATTACTTCTTCTTTGAAATTCTTAAGCCCCCAGCGTGCAGGCTCTTTCATAAAGAAAAACAAGCCGTTCCCAGCGTAATCTACCGATTCATATTTAGGTTCAACCAATATTTTACCCGTTTTATCAGCAAATCCGTATTTACTGTCTTTTGAAATCCTGAAAA
This sequence comes from Chryseobacterium sp., assembly GCA_031277615.1. Classification (GTDB taxonomy): domain Bacteria; phylum Bacteroidota; class Bacteroidia; order Flavobacteriales; family Weeksellaceae; genus Chryseobacterium. The sequence goes on from JAITMC010000017.1 coordinate 7,582, forward strand.
TACCGTCTTTTTCTGCCGTGACATCTCCATATACAGGCTTTAGGATTTCTTCTCCTTTATCATTCACCATTCCCCAGTTCTGGCCTGAAGCAACCTGGCAGAAGCCATCGGTAAAACCAATAGACATTCCGGAATATTTTGTGGAAACCACTATTTTCCCCTGTTTATTGATCAGGCCCATATTCGGTTCATCTTCATTATCCACCAGCCGCCGGATACTGGCAAAATCAGAACCCTCAAAATAAACCGTTTCATAAAAAGGATCTTCACTGATCCAGGCATCCTGGCTCTTATCATAATGCCCTTTTACCTGGGTGCCGTAATCTCCTTTGCCTTCAGCTATTGTTTTAACCGTTACTTTTTGTTCCGCCGGGTTTGTTTGATGCGTTTCTTTATTTTTAGGCTGACAGGCCATCAAAATAATCATACTTCCCAATAATACTGTTTTCATTCTTCTGTTTTGGTTAAAGATAAAACAAAATTGGCTGAAGCATTCATTACATCGTTTTTTTAACAAAAAAAATCCCTCAAATTGAGGGATTTCATATCTATAAGAACGAATCTTAAGCTTCTGTTGATGGATTCTGGTTTTCCGCAGGCTTTTCAGTCTGAGGTTTCTGCCCTTCCGGTCTTCTCTGTCCGTCTGGTCTTCCCTGTCCTTCCTGTCTTGGTTTTCCTTCAGGTTTTGGAGGTCTTGGTAAAAGAACTTTACGGGAAAGCTTCATTTTCTTACGGTCATCATACCCCATAAATTTCACTTCCACTTCATCTCCTTCAGCATATGGAACTTTATCTAAACGGGCCCATTCAATTTCGGAGATGTGAAGAAGTCCTTCAGTACCTTTGGCAATCGCAACGAAAGCTCCGAAATCCATTACTTTCACTACTTTTCCTTTGTATACTTCTCCTACTACCGGAACGAAAGTGATCTCGTTGATCTTCGCCACCGCAGCATTGATCTTCTCTCTGTCTGTACCGGCAATCTCGATACGTCCGATTTCTCCGATCTCTTCAATCGCGATAACCGTATCCGTATCTTTCTGCATCTGCTGGATAATTTTTCCTCCAGGCCCGATTACAGCACCAATGAAGTCTTTGGAGATCTCCATTACCACCATTTTCGGAGCGTGAGGCTTCACATCAGCTCTTGGCTCAGCAATAGTTTCTGTGATTTTATTCAGGATATGTAATCTTCCGTCTCTTGCCTGCATCAAAGCTTTTTCCATGATATCCATAGAAAGCCCCTGGATTTTGATATCCATCTGGCATGCAGTAATCCCGTCGGCTGTACCTGTTACTTTAAAGTCCATATCTCCAAGGTGATCTTCATCGCCTAAGATATCAGAAAGTACAGTAAATTTTCCTGATTTTGCATCGGTAATCAGACCCATTGCAATTCCGGAAACCGGTTTTGTAATCTGTACCCCTGCATCCATTAATGCCAATGTTCCGGCACACACTGTTGCCATTGAAGATGAACCGTTTGATTCCAGGATATCTGAAACAATTCTGATCGTATATGGATTTTCTTCAGGAATAACGGCCTGTAATGCTCTCTGAGCAAGGTTCCCGTGACCTACTTCTCTTCTTGAAGTTCCTCTCAGAGGTCTTGCTTCACCTGTTGAGAACGGCGGGAAGTTATAGTGAAGGAAGAATTTCTCGTCGTGCTGTGTGATCACGCTGTCTACCATGTTGGCATCTTTTACAGATCCAAGTGTAACGGCAGTCAGAGACTGAGTTTCCCCTCTTGTAAAGATCGCTGAACCGTGAGCTCCCGGAAGGTAATCAATTTCTGACCAGATCGGGCGGATCGTTTGAGGATCACGACCGTCCAGACGGATATTATCTTCCAGAATCATCTGACGCATTGCTTCTTTCTCTACATCATGATAATATACTTTTACGAAAGGTGTTACTCTTTCCAATTCTTCTTCATTATCAGCATATTGAGCAAGGAATTCTTCACGAACTGCTTTGAATTTCTCACCTCTCTCCTCTTTTCCGGATGGCGTTCTGGCTACTTCATATACTTTATCGTAAGTTTCTTTCCACACTTTTTCACGAATCTCCTCATCGTGATCTTCATGGGAATATTCTCTTTTTGGGAAAGCCTTTCCTACTTTTTCAGCTAATCTTTCCTGAGCTTCAATCTGCTTTTTGATTTCTGCATGAGCGAAATTGATCGCTTCCAGCATTTCCTGCTCAGAAATCTCCTTCATTTCTCCTTCTACCATTACAATAGAGTCTTTAGTAGCCCCTACCATAATATCAAGCTCGGAATCTTTTAATGACTCATAACTTGGGTTAATAGAAAGTTCTCCGTTGAATCTTACCACTCTTACTTCTGACATTGGTCCGTTGAAAGGAATATCGGTAATCGCGATTGCTGCGGATGCAGCCAAACCTGCCAAATCATCAGGAATTGTTTTTCCGTCATAAGAAATCAGGGAAATCATCACCTGAACTTCAGCATGGAAATCTTCAGGGAAAAGCGGGCGCAGAACTCTGTCTACCAAACGCATTGTTAAAATCTCCTGATCAGAAGGTCTTGCTTCTCTACGGAAGAAGTTTCCAGGGATTCTTCCTCCTGCATAGAATTTCTCTCTATAGTCTACCGTTAACGGTAAAAAATCTACACCAGGATTTGCTTCTTTATTGGCTACAACAGTTGCTAAAAGCATTGTTCCACCCATTTTCACTACCACAGATCCGTCAGCCTGCTTAGCCAGCTTCCCTGTTTCAATTGTGATTTCTCTGCCGTCAGCAAGAGTAATCGTTTCTGTAAACGCTTGAGGTATACTCATAAATTTGTCGTCTTTATACTCCGTATTGAGTATGAATTAATATTTAAACTCTTTAAATTTTCGTCTGCAAAGGTAATGCATAATAATGATATATTAAATTTTCAGCCTTAAATTCCTGAGTGAGCTTTTAAGATTTCATCAATATATAGCAGTAAAAGCATCCTTATTGGTACACAAAATTAGGCTGAATGCTGTTTTTTATAGTAAAAAAAATATTTTTTCAAAGAATATTCATAAAAAAACCATGCTGTTTTCGTATTATTGTCTCAAAATATGAAAATAAATTTTTATACGGGCAAATCTTGTTGCTGATCCTATAAAAACACCGTAAAAGTTGCAGAAAAGCAGGATACAGCCTTATCTTTGCCCTGCTTCTCACAAAATATAATGCAGACGAAATCAACTGAACAAGCTTTAGCAGGCTTTTTCATATTAAATAAATGTTTATGATCAATAAAGAAGTACAGCCGAAGAACAGGAACTATACTGTTCCGCTGATCACCATCACCCTGCTTTTCTTCATGTGGGGATTCATCACATGTATGAATGATATCCTGATCCCCTACCTGAAACAACTTTTCAAACTCACCTTTTTTGAATCGATGCTGGTACAGTTCTGTTTTTTCGGAGCATATTTCATCGGATCGCTGATCTATTTTCTGATTTCCATTACCAAAGGAGACCCTATTAATAAGGTCGGCTACAAGAAAGGGATTCTTTTTGGGATTGTGCTGGCGGCGTTAGGATGTATATTATTTTATCCGGCGGCTACCTTTTCCTATTATCCCCTGTTTTTGGGTGCGTTATTTATTTTAGGGCTCGGCTTTACGGTACTTCAGATTACGGCCAATGCTTATGTATCCCTTCTGGGAAGTGAAGAATCAGCATCCAGCCGTCTGAATATGACCCAGGCCTTCAATGCCTTCGGAACCACGATAGCTCCGGTGCTTGGCGGGCACCTGATTTTTGAATTCTTTTCAGCAGCTGATGGCTCGTTCAGTGCGGTAGCTACCAGAATTCCTTACCTGATCTTTGCAGGAATACTGCTTTTAGTAGGTCTTCTGATCTCCAGAGTGAAGCTTCCGTCTTTTCAGATGGGAGAGGAAGAAATTGTAAAAGGCTGGGGCGCATTGGAATACAGTCATCTGAAATTCGGTGTTTTTGCCATGTTCTGTTATGTAGGAGGAGAAGTGGCTGTGGGTAGTTTTATCATCAGCTTTCTGGAGCAGCCGCAGATCATGGGCTTTACCGAAGTAGTCAGCAAAAACTACCTGGCTCTGTATTGGGGTGGTGCTATGATCGGGCGTTTTCTTGGTGCTATTTCGCTGAACCAGTCTTTAAGCCAGGAGAAAAAAGCGATCTATATGCTGGGAGCTGCAGCTGCAGTATTCCTTGTCATTTTCAGTATTGTTAACCTTAGTTTTGCACAAATCAGCTTTTTCCTTGTATTTATAGTCCTTAATTTCATTGCTTTCTTTATCGGTAAAGCAGCTCCGGCAAGGACCCTTTCCATTTTTGCCTCAATGAACGTTATACTACTCATTTCAGCAATGTTGAACCATGGTGAGCTGGCCATGTACAGTATTCTGGGTATCGGGATCTTCAATTCCATTATGTTTTCCAATATCTATACCCTGGCAATTTCCGGATTGGGAAAATATACCAGTCAGGGATCTTCACTGGTCGTTATGGCGATTCTCGGAGGGGCTATCGTCCCAATTTTTCAGGGATATCTTGCCGATCAGTTCGGGGTACAGCATTCGTTTATCATCCCGGTATTCTGTTATCTGGTGATTCTGATCTTCGGAATTTACTGTACCAGATATCTTGGTCATGTAGAAAGTACGGAAACCAAATCCGGACATTAAAATAATAAACAACCTGTAGAAAAGCGAAATACCTCGAGTGTTTCGCTTTTCTTTTTATCTGTAACTTCTTTCAAAAAAAAGATACTTATCTGAAAGAATCACATATTATGAAAGTACAGTTAAAACTAGAGTATGCCGCATTTTTAATCCTCGGAATTCTTGCCTTCGCCCGGACGGACTATTCCTGGTGGTGGTTTGCCGCATTGTTTCTGGCCCCTGATCTTTCCATGCTCGGCTATCTGATTAATAATAAAGCTGGTGCTTTTTTCTATAATCTCTTTCATCATTTCGGAATTGCTGTGCTTTTTTATCTTGTTGGAACTGCATTAGCGCTTCCCTATTTGCAGGCAGCCGGAGCCATCCTGTTGTCTCATTCTGCTTTTGACAGAATGCTGGGCTACGGACTGAAATATCCGGATAGTTTTCAGAATACACATCTGGGGAAGATCGGGAAAAATAAAGACTCAAACCAGATATGAAGATTTAGGCAGGACTAAAGGCCAGCTCTATTGAATAAATTTCTTGTTTTAAGTTGTTTCCCGCAGATTCCACGGATGACACAGATCTTTATGGATATTTTTTTCTCTCACGCAGATTTTGCAGATCTGCAGATTTCTTTTACTGATGAATAAATAAAAATCGTTGAGATTTCTCATTACTGCTGTTTTTAACGCTATGACCGCTAGTTTTAATAATATTGCGGATATTTTTGTTCGCAATGGCGTTTCACTCAGCAAGGAACGCAATTAA
>JAITMC010000024.1 GCA_031277615.1 Chryseobacterium sp.
TATCAGGCCGGAGATACCATTACGTTTAAACTCCTGAAAAAAGTACCGGAATTCCTGTATCTTCACGCCAAAGCGCAGGGAGAAAAACAGCATGATAAGAAATTCCTGAATAAAGAGGGGGCGTATTTCCAGATTGGTAAAAAATGTGATTGTGAAGAAAAAATTAGAGCTTTTATGCGAACAATAAGAGTTGCAGAAGGAACAGGCGAATATCACAAAGGCACAAAAGAAGCTAGAAATCCTCAATTAGGATATACTACTTGGTTTTCTGGTGGGGGAAATAATTTTTCCAATTTATCTACGCACCCAAAGACAATAAATTGTAATAGTACAGGCACCCTATGTTCGTCTGCTTCTGGAGCATATCAAATAATGGGATGGAAGTTTGATGAGCTTAATGGTTATAAAATTGAAATACATAATGATACTTACAAAACCGTAAAACCATTACAATATACTGAAAGTCTAGACAAAGCTAAAAAATACAATGCAAAAGGCTTTTATGAAATCTCACAAGATAGACTATGCATAATAATACTTAAAGATATTGGAGCTATTGATAGCTTACTTAACAACGATATCGAAAAAGCAATAGATAAATCAAAAGGAACATGGGTAAGTCTTCCTGGTGCAACTTTTGGACAACCAACGGCAAAAATGCAGGAAACACTTGATTACTATCAAGAATTTTTGCAAAAAGAATTATCCGGACTTAGTAATTTGCATATTAAACAAGGTTTTTTAAAGGAGTTTGACATAAACTGTCAATGTCAAGAAGAGAATGCTGGCGTATGCCCTGATGACTGTTCTCAATGTTTTGACTACACTGATGTGGTATCAAATCCTAGATTAAATAATCAAAGCGATGATGTAAATAAAAATAGATGGCATCGCAAAATGAGATATAACAAAACCTATCCAAACGGTTATTATCATACTGGAACTGATATTTTGGCATCATTAAATACACCATTAAAATCCATGCTATGTGGTGAAGTAATGGAGGCTTATAATACTGGAGGTGATTTAGGTATTATTGTTACAGTCAAATCTAAAGATAAAACTAATAATGATATTTGGATCAGGTATTGTCATTTAAACTCTGTCTCAGTAAATAAAGGGCAAAAAATTAAACACGGAACAATCATTGGTCTATCTGGAAATACGGGAAATGCAAAATCAATTTTGCCACAATATTATCATGTACATATTGAAGCATCAAGAAATGGCGTATTCAAAGGAGGTAAAACAAGAGTAGATCCAGAACAATTTATGAAAACCAAATTTGACGAAACGACAAAAGGAAATCCTATATCTAATTAATAAAACAATGAAAATTAAATACATTATTATAGTAATTTTTACACTTTCTTATTTTCCAATTAGTTGTAAAGAACATTCACAAACTCCAAAAGCGAATTTATCTGAGAGTGTTAAAAATATTGATATTAGAAAAGAATCTAAGCAACAAGATAGTTTAATAATTAATTTTTTGGATAAAAAATATCAATCAAATGGTTTGTTTATTCCCGATTATAGTCCATCTTTTCCATCTTATACCTATTCAGATAAAAAAGTAGGTATTTTTAGTGTCAATTATATAGGAAAAACGTCCCAAGCTCAACAGTATTGGGATATCAATAATAAGAATGGATATTTTTCTAAATACCAAAATCCAGAACAGGCAAGCAATCTATCTGACGATATAAAAAAGTTTGTTAACTTAACTGACTATTATATTTTGGCATCTTATACTCCAAATAAATATATTTCTTATATAGACAATACTTATGATGAGTTTGAACTAAAACCTAATGCTGTCACTTATTTTTACTTGTATATAGATAAAACCTGGAAATTAATTCATGAAATAAGCACGGATAAAATTCCTATCGATGATCTCCTAAAATTTCAAACTAACATTCTCCAAAAAGAAATTTTAAAAAACAATAATAATCTAATCAATAAATATGATGGTGTTTACAATGTAATTATTGAAACGAGTATCCCTTCAGCTGAGATAGCAAGAAGTAAATATACCTTCACTATCAAAGGCCAAAATGTAGATTTATCTCTGATAACTTATTTAAATCCTCCATTATGTGAGGGAAAATATTTTGCTGTTGAAAAAAATAATATGTTGGAACTATATTACTTTGGTGACCAATTATCCTGTATTTCAATAGATCCAAAATTTTATATTAAAAAAGAAGGCAAAAAATTTTATATAAAAGGAATAGAAGGAGAAGCAACTTACAATCAATGGATAATAATGAAATAAAGAAAATAAAATTATTGAACACATAGTTCATTGCACATCTAGACCAAAATCTTAAGATGAATTGAAATTGTAAAAAACAAAAATTAAAATTTGTTGGAAAAGATTTCTTACTAATAAGCGAAAACGGAGGAAAAACACCTCTTATTCTTGAAAAATGTGAATAAATAGCTAAAAACGTTTTTTTATTAACAATTCTATTCAGGATAGGTTTATACGATATGAAAAAGAAGAAAATAGTATACGGTGATAAAAACTTTTCATTAATCAGAAAAAGCGGTGGCAAAAATCCGATGTTATTAAAAAAATGTTTATAAGTATTTGATTATTTCTAGCCAGATCAATAATTAACATGAAAACAAGGCTTATCATCCAAATATTACTATTAAGCATGGCATTTCCCTGCTATGGGCAGTTTTCACAGACAGCAGCTGGTTATTCTGGCAATCAGGTATCGGACATTAAAGAAACCAAAAGTTCAGATATACAATATTCTGCTAATGGTAATTGGCAAATAGATTGTAAAAAAGGAGTCGGCAATTTATTTATTAACGGAAAAGAAGCCTCTCTTACAGTTATATACAATCAAATTTATATTGATATGACCGAACTTAAAAGATATGATTTTGAAAAAGGAATTGCCTATGTGCTAAAGGAAATTCCCGAAGATATCGGAAATATCGGAAGAAATTTGAATTGGAAAGAATATATTAATAATGAGCCTATAGCCTATTTAAAAATGATTGACGATAACACAATGTCCTTCTATTGGTATGGATTTTATAATAAAAAAACAAAGAAGAGAGAATTTAAAGAAACAAACTTTCAACAGGAAAGTAAAACAAAAGAAATCATTTTAAAAAAGTGTTCTCCTTAAAAGTTAACAATTACAGATAAGCAATCTATCATTCACAAAATGTAACATGAGATCAATTTATTCAATTTTTCTATTGGCTTTTTGGGGACTATTATTAAATTGTAATAATACCAAATTAAAAGAGCCTGAATTACAGAAAGCGGTAGAAAAAACAGAAACTAAAGAAACTTTCAGTTTAGTAAAACCTATTAATAAACCTGAAGAGCCGCTGTATCATACTTTGTATAATGGCTATTCTGTTTCAATGAAATCAAATTCGGATCACCAGGAACTTATCTTTAAAAAAGGGAATGTTGAAACAAAAAAAACATTGAAATTGTATTATGAAAATCCCGAAATTGTTTTCCATCTTTATAGGTCTGATGCCGACAATATTGTTCTATTAATTGAAGGAAGAGATTACTATGGCAGTAATTTGGGGATATATTACATAGAAAATAAGACCAATAGAATAATTGAAGTAGATGATACGCTATCTTATACTCAGGATGCCCCGGAAATAAAAGGATTTAAATTACCCAAAGCAGAAATCATAAAAAAAGGGGATGAATTAAAATGTACAATCTACCTGGAAAATAAACTTTTATATGATAAAAACTATAATATTTCTACGATAGAAAAAAATAAAAATATAGTGTCCAGTAAGGTTGACAACCAGTCAGAAACAGTAAACGCTGCACATAACACTACTCCTTCGGATAGGGATTATCTACCTTCCCTTACGAATACTATTTCAAAAAATGATACAAAATTATCAAGCACACTAAAAGATTGGGAAGGTGTATATCTTAATTCAGATGATAAAAGCATAAAAACTTACCAGTCAATACTCAATAAAGTAGGCTGGTTTAAGCTAAAAATCACAGCTCATGAAATCATATTTTCAGCAGATACAAGAATGAGGGATAATTATCCCCAATCTGACCCAGGGGGAGTATATATTAATAATAGCTGTAACTATTACATCTCTAATAATACAATAGAAATATATAAAAAGAAATATGATGACCCAAACAGCACCCCTGTTAATATAAGAGGTAATAAAAAAGACTTATTGATTACATTATATCAAAAAGATAAGGTATTCTATGGAACATCTGATGTTATAGAAGACTCTGAACACTATGATAATTCTGCAAGAATAAAAAGTAAGACTCCTTATCAATTTTACAAATTCTCTCTGGAAGAGGATAAAGATTAACAGATAAAAGATGAAGCTCAATAATTTATTCCTCATTTTAATTTTATGTTCAGCATTTCTTTTTTCGTGTAAGGAAAAGGATAAAGAAAAAGGGATGTCTACAGAAATACCCAATCTAATAGGGAAAGAATTTATCATTGATCAGATTAATCCAAAGGAAGATAAATTTTCATCGAAGAATCTGGATCAATTATTTAACAAAAAAAGTTATACTTATCTGATTGGGGAATATTCCGGGACTTCTAAAGAAAATTTTAATTGTAAAATTGTAGGCTTGTTTAAAAATAATGTTTACGAGAAGTCTTATGCTCTATTTTTTAATGGGAATAATGTTCTGAAAGACACCTTAAACATTACAAAAAAAGACATTTCTTTAGACGTAACATTAGAAAACAATAAAAAGGGAGTTGCTTTAGGAAGTTTTGATGTAAGTGATATGAAAGATACCTATTTCAAAATAACAGATTTGTATGAAGTTGATGGTAAGACCATTAAATTAAAAAAAATCAATATCAATCAGAAAATACTGAAATGTGAAATTCCAATCGATTATATTTCTGAAGAATATGAGGGGTTAGAAAATTATTTTCATTATGGTATCACTAACAAATCTGTCGGGGTCATTAAAGATATAGCCTCTTCAGGAAATATTGTTTTTAAAACCACAGCTTTGTTCAATAATGATAAGTCCCGATACCGCATTGAAGTGTTAAAAAACACTGCAGATAAGGATGCTTACGATCAGCTGCACTTTAATCTTCCTGTTAAAATTTACAAAGGGAATTCATTATGGAAAAACAATGACCGGCTGATTTTTGATAAGCGTAACAGCTGTATTTCCGAAGGGTTCAGCACTATTGTTGTGAAAAACAATTACTTTACCATTGAACACCAGGACTGTTCAGATTATCAGTTATTGGTCAATGCCTACATTACTTTTAAAGTGAGCGGAAATGAAATTTACCTCTATAAATACGGGGAAAGTTATTTTGACAAAAGTGATCATGAAAGAGATATTCCGGAAAAAGTATGGACAGAAAAAGATTTCGGAAAAATAAAGTTCGAAGAAGTAACAGCAGATTTTCTGCAGAAACTGCCCTAAAACCATCCGTAAAACTATATGTTCTTAAAACCCATGTACAAAATAATATACATCGCCGGATTTTTATTGTTATTCGCCTGCAAAGAAACGAAGCCGGACGCAACTTCTTCAGAAATAAAAAAAGACTCTGTAGAAAAAAGCTCGGATCATAGCATTAATAAAGATAAAAGTGATTCCTATTTCATCTACACAAAATGGGATCATATCAATAAGCCCAAAGAATCCTACCAAAGTGCTGAATTTACGGTCCGGCTGCAAAGTGATCTGGATGAAGCCAGAAACATCGGAGGAAAAAAAGTGTATGTAAACGGTAAAGAAATTGATTTTCTCGTAACGGATGCCTATGTTTTTACCCCTTTTATATTGACCAACGGATCTGAAAAAATACTTTTACTTCAGGAAGAAGACGAATCCGGCACTTATGGATACAGATTCTATTACTTTAACAAAGAAAAATTAGTTAAAAAAGGAATTTTAGACATCGCCCCTGATGACGATACCCTGGCAACCGAGCAGTTTATTACATTTAAAAATAAGCCACAGTACATTGTGCCTATCATAGTAGCAGATCAATATTACGATACCAGTCTTGATAAAATCATGCCTTCTGCCGGATACAGCTTCACCATCGATAAAACAGCCCGATGAAAAATTTTGAAAATGAATTTCACCATTAAGCTTTTGGCAGATAAAGCATCTACGCTTTGCTTATAGAAATCCCTGATTTTCCTTAATAAACTTTACCTTTAATTGGATTGAATTATATCAAAACTTATCAAACACATTCCTAGCCTCAAACCAATACAAATCATGAAAAAAATATACGTATTATGCTTATCCCTCCTCACATTCTTTGCCTGCAAAGAAACCGATAAGCCTTCCAGCCAACCGGAAACCGCTCCTGCAAAAGAAACAAGAGCACCGGAAAAGAAGGTACCGGAAACCCTCAAAACAGATTCTCCGGAAATTCCTGAACAGAAAATACCTTTACCTACCACCTGGAACGGAAAATACTTCGGAACGTTTCTGAGGTTAAAAGATGAATCTGCCGATCCGCGGGCCTGGGGACAGATCAACCTGGATATCAACGGTAAAAAAGCAGTCTTCAAACTGGATACTTATGTTGAAATCCTTGAAAAAGACCTTGAAGTACAAAGCGAAACCTCAAAAGAATTACAGCTGAAAGAACCCGCTACCGGAAAACAGCTGACCCTCACAAGAACAGACCGTATCATCCTTGAAGGCAACCTCATGGAATCCATCGTGGGTGAACATGAAAAATATGAAATTAAAAAACAGTAAAATATCTTTATCTTTGAGCTTTCAAACGCCGATGAAAACCTATACACTCTTTATATTAACAGCTATCACACTATGTTCTCTTTCCTGTGAAAAGAAACCGGAAACGGCTGCCTCTGCCCCATTACCACCTGTTACTAAAACTGAAGCACCTAAAAAAGAAGAGTCACCGCAAAAAGAGAAAACATTCACATCCTGTGAAGAACTGATGGTTGCTCTGTCACAATCCAGCAATGCTTCTACCCTGAAAAATTTTACCGGTGTGAACATCAGAGTAGAAAAGATAACCCCTGAAAAAATCACCATCGAACTCTATACCACCAATGATATTTCAGAAGACGCATCCGTAGAGAATATGGCTGATCATGCGGTGGGCTGGCTGGAATTCTTCCCTGCATCAAAAAAACTTCAGGATATCACCTTCGATCCCGAAGAACCGGAAACACTGGAATATGACGAGTCCCTTTTATATCAGGCAGACCTTACGAAACTGTGCAGTTCAGCGAAAAAGTAACAGGTATTTTATCAGGACATCGTATACAATTTATTACCTTTGAAGTACTGACTCTGTTATGAAAAAAATCCTCATTACCCTCTTCGCTGCCCTTTCTGTAGCTGCTTTGGTCCTCTTTTTAAGAAAAGATCCTGCTGACAATAATGGTCCCGGCATTCTTTTGCTGCCCTGTGCCCTGATGTTTTCCATTCCTGTCATGAAATTTCTCTTTCCGGTTACCAAAGAATTAAAGATCGGAACCGCAGACTTTTATCCCAATCTTTTTCATAAAACTGTTGATTATTTTAAAAAGAAAAGAAGAAACAGATGATGTTTTAGTATTTCTGAGATTTTTTTTAATAGTCTTTAACCAATCGGTTCCAAAACTTCATTTTTAGCCAATATCATCTGGTTTCAAAATGGCGTTTTTTTCATAACTTTACTTGAAATTTCAGCTTTTGGCCAATCTTTACAAAAAAGACTCCCCTTTTCAGGTTTATATCTCATTCAAAAAATATTTGGATGTGCTGGAACATATCCGGTATAACGACCGTCTGGAATACCGGGTCAATTACGCTGAATCCCTGATCGACAGTACCAAAAACTTTAAAGAACTCAGGGACGGTTTTCAGGATGTTTCCCTTCTGGATAAACATGAAGACCTCATCAGGCTGCTTCTGGCAGACCTCTTCCCTACCGGTCTTACGCATAACGAAATTAAGGCGGCCAGCATTCCGTTGTCCAATATCACCTTCAATTATACCGAAAGGTTCAAGAATATCCTTAAAGATGCGGGTAAAGACTTTGAAATAGAGCTCAGGAATATTGATGACAATGAATTCTATGTATTCTGCTGCTGCCTGATCCTTCAGAGCTATTTCAAAAGAGATATCAAAAGTTCGATCCCGTTTTATTATGATATCCCCAATAAACAGGGAATCATGAAACATTATAAAATCACCGTTAATTCAGATTTTACAGAAGTTTATCCTACGGAAGATGCTAAGATTCCGGAAGATGATATTCTGGATATGCTTCTGGAAAACCTCGATGATTTTAAACTCTGGAAAAAATATTTCCCGTCACAGTCATGGATTCTGAAAGGGTTTACCATTATTTCGCTGGTTGACTGTACCTCGGAAGTGGCTTTGTCTGATCTTAAATCAAGCATGATACAGATCGACCCTGAAGACCTTAATCCCGATGAAAACCTTACGGAAATTTTCAAATCCTATTTTGATGTGGCAGACCTCAGTTTCGGACTGATGCTTTTTGACCAGAAAGGCCAGAAGCTGGAAAAACTTCCGATCTATGAGAGCCTGTTTACCAACCATATCCTTGATTTCTGGATCAATGCCTTTGATGAGGAAACGCGCAAATATACGTTCAGCAATCTGAGCCATAATTCAAAACCGATCGTCGTTTCCAATGTCAACAATCTGGATGATACTATAAAATCGCTTCCTTCTTTCAGTATTTTAAAAGATAACAACATCAACAGTTTCATGGTGATCCCTATCATGAAAGAGGGTGAACTGCTCGCCATTATGGAATTTACGTCCCATCATCCGAACAGTTTCAACGGTTTAAAGCTGAAAAAGATGGAATTTTTCACGGATATGATCCTCTTCTCCCTGACACGGTTCAGCTTTGAGAAAAACTACCAGATAGAAGCCATTATCCAGCGTGAATACACCTCGATCCACAACAGTGTGGTATGGAAGTTCAGAAATGAAGCGGAAAAATATTTCAACGCCTATCTGGCTAAGAAAATGTATACCCTTAAACAGATTTCCTTTAAAAACCTGACCCCGCTGTTCGGTTTTTCGGATATCCGTTCCTCTTCGGATAAAAGGTATAATCTGATGCTCGAAGACCTCAACCAGCAGATTGATTTTCTTCATGAAATTTTTACCCTGATCAATTCCGATTCCGAAAAATACCTTCTGGCGCTGGATGTTTTTGAAAATGAACTGAACAACGAAATTAAGGCAGATACCGAACAGAGGCTCCAAAGGTTCCTCCGCGAAGAGATTCATCCTTATCTTCAGGGAAAACTGGAAGTAAAATCAGCCAGGGAAATAAAAGCAAAAATCAAGGATTACTTTTCCCAGGTTTTCCCTCAAACCGATCTCTTTTATGCCAACCGGAAAATGCTGGATGATTCCATTACCCTGCTCAACAGGAAACTTGCGGATATGCTGGATGAAGGCCAGATCAAAGCCCAGCAGATCTTTCCGCATTATTATGAACGCTTCAAATCAGATGGGGTGGAACATAACCTTTACACCGGGCACAATATTGCTCCCGATCTTCCGTATTCCTCCAAGGTCGTTCACAAACTCCGATACTGGCAGATGAAAACCATCTGCAATATGGAACGCGAATACCAGACCTTCAAAAAAGATCTACCGATTCAACTGGATATCGCTTCCCTGATCTTTGTGTACAACGAAAAAATAGACATCCGTTTCAGAATGGATGAAAAACGGTTTGATGTAGACGGTGCCTATAATTCCTATTATGAAATTATAAAAAAGCGCATCGATAAGGCCCACATCAAAAACTCTTCAGAAAGAATTACCTGCCCCGGAAAAATCACCATCGTCTACTTCGGTATGGAAAACCAGAAAGAATACCTGGAATACATTACCAGGCTTCAGAAAAAAGGCATTCTCCAGCATGACGTGGAATTCCTGAAAGTAGAAGATCTGCAAGGGATTACGGGATTGCTGGCGCTGAGGGTTTCACTCACTACTGATTGATCGTAACTTTAACCCCATTGATGAAAAATAACATCTCTTCATTATTGTTTCGTGAAAATTAAATCTTTAGTGACAGGAAGATAAACCTTTGTGTCCTGATTGCCCGGACAGTTTTGCTGATCAAGGACCATACTATTGGGTCTGTAATCCCAAGACAATTGTGTTGAATTCTTTTTAAATAAATAAACTTTACCCCAACCAACCATACAATTAGTTCCAGGATAATATAATACTACAGCATCTTCTTCAGGTGCAGACCATATACTATAAAAATCTCCATTGTTATTATTTTGTGTATCCTGAAGAACAATTCCAGATAAGTTTTTTACAGTATATCTTACAATCAAGGCATCCATATAATAAGATTTATCAATTCTTTCTTTCAGCTTATGCTCAGCTTTAGTTATATACAATGTAACTTCATTTCCTTGATAATACGCTTTGTATATTCCTGTAAAAGGACTTAAATAATTATTTACATCTTTTATATAGGAATAAGCAGGAATATTTTCATAGTCAGTATTTAATGGATATATCTGCTGCGCTTTACAATAAAACACAGCCAATATAACTCCTAAAAATAACAACCTCTTCACTATTGTTTCGTGAAAATTAAATCTTTTGTTACTGGCAGATATACCTTTGTGTCCTGATTGCCTGGACAGTTTTGCTGATCAAGGATCATACTATTGGGCCTGTAATCCCAAGACAATTGTGTTGAATTTATTTTATATAAATAAACTTTTCCCCAACCTACACGACAGTTTGTACCAGAGTAATATAGCGCCACAGCATTTTCTTGAGGTTGAAACCAAATACTATAAAATTCTCTTGTATTATTATTTTGTGTATCCTGTAGAATGATACCTGCTGAATTTCTAACCACATATTTAACAACTAAAACATCCATATAGTAGACTTTGTTTGGTGTTTTTTGCAATTTGTTTTCAACTTTAGATATATACAATATAGTTTCATTACCTTGAAAATAAGCTTTATATATGCCTGTAAACTGACCCAACTCATTGTTTGTATCTTTAATATAAGAATTGGCAGGTATAGTTTCATAATCACTATTTAAAGGATATGTTTGTTGTGCTTTGCAATAAAACACAGCCAATACGACTTCCAAAAATAACAATCCCTTCATTATTGTTTCGTGAAAATTAAATCTTTAGTGACAGGAAGATAAACCTTTGTGTCCTGATTGCCTGGGCAGTTTTGCTGATCAAGGATCATACTATTGGGTCTGTAATCCCATAATAATTCAGTAGTATTAGTTTTTTTAAGATATATTTTACCATTTCCGACATTACAATTTGTTCCCATATAATAAAATATAGCTGTGTTTTGAAAAACTTTGTTACTATATAACCTTATTTCTGAATCATTTTGAGTGCTCTGAAGTATTGTTCCTGCTGCATTCTTTATGATATATTTAATAATTAACACATCTGAATAATATGTCTTTTTCGCCCTTTTTTCGAGTTTATATTCCATTTTCGAGATATGTAGAATAATTTCATTATCTTGGAAATTAGTTTTATAAATACCTACAAATGGATCTAATTCATTATTTATATCCTTTACATAGCCATTTGGGACTACATTTTCTGTAAAAGTATTTAAAGGAAATACCTGCTGTGCTTTACAATAAAACACAACCAATAAGACTCCCAAAAATAACAATCTCTTCACTATTGTTTCGTGAAAATTAAATCTTTAGTGACAGGAAGATAAACCTTTGTATCCTGATTGCCTGGGCAGTTTTGCTGATCAAGGATCATACTATTAGGTCTGTAATCCCAAGACAATTGTGTTGAATTTATTTTATATAAATAAACTTTCCCCCACCCTACCATGCAATTAGTCCCGGGATAGTAGAATGCAATTGCATTTTCCTGTGGCTCAGACCATATGCTGTAAAAATCATTGGTATTATTGTTTTGTGTGTCTTTGAGAATAATACCTGTAGAACTTTTAACGGTATATTTTGCAGCTATAACATCCATATAGTATCTTTTTTTAGTTCCATCTTCTAACTTATTTTCTACTTTCGTAAGATATAAAGTAATTTCATTCCCTTGATAGTTTGCTTTATATGTTCCTGCAAAAGCTCCAAGTTCATTGTTTAAATCTTTAATATAAGCGTAATCTGGGATCGTTTCATAATCAGTATTTAAGGGATATGTTTGTTGCGCTTTACAATAAAACACAGCCAATACTGCTCCTGAAAATAACAGTCTCTTCATTATTGCTTGGTGAAAATTAAATCTTTGGTGACAGGAAGATAAACTTTGATATCCTGATTACCCGGACAATCTCCCTCATTCAGTAAACTACTGTTGGGATGATAATCCCAATAAATTTGTGTTGAATTTATTTTTCTAAAATAAACCGTTCCCCAACCAACACCACAATTAGTTCCGGAATAATATAAAACTACGGCGTTATATTGAGGCATTGTTCCCATACTATAAAAGTCTTTTATATTAGATGGGATATTTTGTGTACTTTGAAGAATAATACCTGATGAATTTTTCACAGTATATCTAACGACTAAGGCATCCATATAATATGTTTTCTTTGTTCGCTCTTTTAGTGCATGCTCAACTTTTGTTATATACAATATAATTTCATTTCCCTGATAACTTGCTTTATAAGTACCAATATAAGGTTCTAGTTCATTATTCAAATCCTTTAAATAAGAGTAATCAGGAACAGTTTCTTCATCAGTATTCAAAGAATAAGTTTGTTGCGCTTTACATTGCAAAAAGCTTATAAATAAAATAAAAAATGCTGCTACTATTTTAATTTTTTTCATAATTGTATTATTTCATTAAGGACAAGGAGTATCAGATGTTGTTCCATCCGAATTTAAATTTACGGTATTTATCTTACCATTCTTTTCTACTCTTTGTAAGAGTACAAGATTATCATCTATATTCATCTTGTCTAAAGCATCAAAAAATAATTGCTCTAATGCCTTAGAATTTAGATCAGCACTATATCCAGTACCATTAAGATTTGTAGAAATTAGCTTTAATTTCATATGTTTTCTTTCATAATCATCTTTCAACGTTTTAATATCTTCTTCACTAAGATTTGCAATACTTCCGGTATTAGCCATAGTTCCATTATAACGTAAAATATAATGATATTCATTGGCTATCATTCCTACAAAAGCATTTTTAACTGTTTCAGGAGTCATTTGCAGAGCTACAATCTGATACAGGGTTTTAATATCCCTTACTGAGAACATACTTACTCCGTTCGGGGTATGGTTGTGATAAATACCTTTGTAACCTTTATAACCTGACAAGTTAGCACTATGCTCATCTCCTTCTATTATATCAGAAGCTGTATCGTCTTGTTTATATAAAAAAAACTGTTCTCCGATAGTTTTAGACTTCTGTTCCAGTGCCTCAATATTAGTTTTTACTTTTGGATTCTGAAGTATTGATTTTGTCTTCTCACAAGGATTGTTAGGGTCAGGCAGATTAGGCAAAGTAGGAGTTCCTATTGGGCAACCATTCTCATCTGTTAATCCCAATTGGGGTTTTAATGGAGGACTAACCTCACAAGGAGGCTCACTACTTCCTCCGCCTCCAGAACTGCCACTGCCTCCTCCTCCACTGCCACTTCCTGGGGAAGGATTGGATGTTCCGGGATCATCAGGGCTTCCTGTACATACATACGCAACAAGGCTATAGTGTTTAGGTCCTGCAAAACCTTCTTTCTGCCATTGGCAGCCACCCCATGAGCCCACATTATCCGCAGTATGTTCTCCGGTTGCACAGGGAATATAAACATCCACCGTCTCATATCCGCACGATTCTTTTCCCAAAGGGTTTCCAAAACTCCCCTTGGCGAGTTCTATAATCTCAGACTTCCCTTTTAGAGGGATACCGCTTCCTGATCTGATGCTTTGCTTTTCCTTCTCTGTAAGATAATAGGTGACCAGAAATTCCCTATACGTTCCGTCTGGCAGAGGTGACAGAAGAAGATTTTCCACAGGAGCACTCTCAGGAGCATTTTCTCTTACAATATTAAATGTATAAGTATGATAATCAGATCCGTTTTCTATATAGATCACATGATCGGTATCAATAGAAACACCATTTCCATATTGAACGGATTTCCCGGAAGAAAGATTAGCTCTCTCTTTTATCTTATTCTCTACCTATTCAATTTCAAAAAGAAGTTTACTTTTATGTTTACTTTCGGATAATGAAATTGTTTTGGAAGTAAGCTGGAATTTACTTTTATTATTATAAACTTCGTTATGATCGGTAATATAATCATTCCTACAGGAATAAGCTGTGAACATCATCACTGTTAATACTGTCATCCAGAGAACATTTCTTTTCATCATTGTATTGTTTTTAATTTGTTAAATATAAAAATTTTTCACAAACACATGAAAAAAATCTCAACTTTTGCAAAAAAATTTTGGACAAAATCAGAAAACACTTTTAATAAATTCATTAATAAAACTAATAATCTATAATAAATGTAAAATTTTTGTAATTTTCAGGATAGAAAGAGGTTCATCAATACACGTATTTTTCCAGCTTATGAGGATTATAACTGATTCAATCAAATTAAAAAAATAATTGTTAAAAAGTACAAAATAAGCTGTCATCTACTAACGTATCGTAGTAAATGTATCGTAACTTTGTTTCGGTCAGTTCTATTACTTACTATTAAAGCGAAAAAAACGCATACCCGAAAGAAAGCACAGAAATAATAATTCCGGCCATAAAGATCTTATAGGTGATTGAGAGAAGCTTGTACTTTCTGTCCAGCACTTTCCCCAGAAAATACAGGTCTTTTACCATAGAATCGTAGATATAATCCCGGTCTTTGATCAGGTCTCTCATGGCATCATGATAATCATTGAACAGCATCTGCTGAAAGTTTCCGAAAAATAAAAGGTTTACTTTTCTGTCTGAGATATCCTGTGAGGTGAACCGCGTCTTCGTTACATTCGGTTTGGTAGACAGAATGGCAAAAACAATGGTAAGCACACTGGACAGCAGCAAAATAAAACTTGGGATAATCAGGTGTGAATTTTTAGGAGTATCCAGCTTCGGAACCAGTACCGAAAGACATACCGAAATAATCACGGCATTTACAGAAAGAAGGATATTGGCCTTACTGTCTGCAATATCGCTCAATCGGGTATGGTTGTTTAAGGTTACCCTAAACAGCGTGTCTACACTACGGTCAGATTTCGGATCTTTTTCTTTTTTAGTTTCAGAACCCTCTTTTTTATCCTCTTCTTTTTCCAGTTTCTTTTCTATTTTCTTTATGTTTTTCTTTTTCAAAGGGTCCCAGTTTTCTTTGGCATATTCGGTGTAATAATGATGTTTGTTTTTCAGCATATCGAGATTGCCGGCATTCCATTCTTCATTGGAAAAACATCGTACATTGGTAAGCTCCCATTCTTTTCTCAGACAATCGGAAATATCATTATAATCATGGCTGGCAAAATGGCTGCAGTCGGCATCTTTTACAATCTGTTCCAAGAGATTCTGAGGCTCATAGGTAATTTTGGTGGCAAGGATCAGCCGGGCAACATCCTGAATATAATTTTCGGGATAGTTTTCCTGCAGCAGGAAGTTTCTAAGGATTTCCACGCCCCGCTCCTCATGATTCTGCGCACATTCTATATAACCCGTATCATGGAACCAAAGGGCCAGCAGAACTTTTTCCTGATCGTCCATAGCAACCGGGGTATGCTTCATGATCTCCTCAGCCTTATTAACGGTGTATGTGGTATGAATAAAATTATGGTAAAAATATACAGAAGATAACTTATCTTTGAATAAGATTTCAACATAATCTTTAGCTTTGTGTAAAATGCTCATCCCTGAATTTTTGTTAATGTAAATTTATGAATTTATCCTTTAAAACTCATTTAAAAAAAACTTCTATTGCCTTTAGAGCAGTATTGTCTGCCGGAGTTCTGTATTCCTGCGCAACATATAACGTAAAAAAGGGGAAAAACTTATTTGAAGTAAAAAATTCTGATATCACTTCTGAAAATGATTTTAAAGTTTTCCTGATCGGTGATGCCGGAAATGCAGATGAAATTCAGGCACAGCAGACCCTTAATTTTCTTAAAGGCAAGCTGGATTCCGCAGACAGCAACGCTATGCTGATCTTCCTGGGCGATAATATTTACCCCAACGGAATGCCCAAAGAAACAGATAAGGATTACGCACTGGCCAAACAGAAACTGGAAAACCAGCTGGCCATCACCAAAAATTTCAAGGGAAAAACACTGGTTATTCCCGGAAATCATGACTGGTACAACGGTTTGGACGGATTAAAGGCCCAGGAAGATTTCGTAAAAAGCTATTTCAATGATAAAAAGGCTTTCCTGCCGAAAAACTCCTGCCCTATTGATGATGTAAACCTTTCCAAAGACATCAAGCTGATTGTTATCGACACGGAATGGGTACTGGCCAATTGGGACCTTTATCCCGGAGTGAATAAGAACTGTACCATCAAGACCCGTGAAGATTTTTTTACGGAATTTAAAGACCTTGTTACCAAGAACCAGGATAAAAGAATTATTGTAGCATTGCATCACCCCATCATCAGCAGTGGTACCCATGCCGGATTCAATTCTGCGAAATCCCATCTTTTTCCATTGAAAAGCAAAGTTCCGGTTCCTGGGATAGCCAGCCTTATCAACATCCTGAGAAGCTCTTCCGGAGCCAGCCCTGAAGATATCAACAACCAACATTACGCAGATCTTGCCAACCGCTTAAAAAGTATTGTTCAGGACAAGGAAAACATCATTTTTGTTTCCGGACATGATCATAACCTTCAGTATCATGAAGACCGCAACATCAGGCAGATCATCAGTGGAGCCGGTTCCAAAACCGATCCTTCCACCATTGCACAGAAAACCGATTTTTCATACGGCGGCAGCGGCTTTGCCGTTCTCAATATCAGAAAAGACCAAAGCACCGATGTGGAATACTTTTCCACCAAAAATAACAGCCTTCAGAAACTGACTCATATCTCCGTGATTTCAAAGCCTGATGCATTTGTTAATAATTATCCCCGGTCTTTTCCGGGAACAGCCACCTCAACGGTATATCCGGTGGAGCTTACCCAGAAAGGAAAAGTTTACCGATGGCTATGGGGAGAACATTACAGGAAATATTACGGGCTTCCCATTGAAGCTCCAACCGCTGATCTTGCTTCTTTAAACGGAGGCTTCACCCCTTTCCGGGAAGGTGGGGGTAACCAGTCCAACAGTTTAAGACTGAAAGCCGCAGACGGGCAGGAATTTGTAATGCGGGGGGTAAAGAAAAGCGCCGTCCGTTTCCTGAATAATATGGCTTTCAAAAAAAGTACTTTCGGGAATGAGCTCAATAATACATTTCCTGAAAAATTCCTGCTGGATTTTTATACTACCAACCATCCTTTCACCCCTTTTTCAGTGGGAAATATGGCTGATAAAGTAGGTATTTTCCACAGCAATCCGAAGCTTTACTACATCCCGAAACAATATACTTTAGGAGAATACAATAAAAGCTACGGTGACGAAATGTATATGATTGAAGAACGTTTTTCATCTGATCCTAAAACCCTGGCGTCACTGGATAATGCCAAAGACATTGTTTCTACCGATGATGTGCTTAAGAATTTCACCAAAAATTATAAGTATTCCGTAGACCGTGAGTCCTACATCAGGGCTAGGATCTTTGATATGCTGATTGGGGACTGGGACAGACATTCCGACCAGTGGAAATGGGCAGAATACCAGGACGGAGACAAAGTGGTCTATAAACCGATCCCGAAAGACAGAGATCAGGCATTCAGTAAATATGACGGAGCCGCATTTAAAATCATTATGAACGTTCCGGCTATCCGGCATATGAAAACCTTTAAGGATGACATTAAAAATGTGAAATGGATGAATATGGAGCCTTATCCTCTTGATCTGGTCTTTTTAAAAGGTTCTACGCAGGAAGAATGGACTGAGCAGGCGAAATACATCCAGGATCACCTTACGGATGCCGATATTGATGAGGCTTTCAGCAATCTTCCGAAAGAGGTAAAGGATGAAACGATTGCCGATATACAGAGCAAGCTGAAAATCCGGAAAACGAAGCTCCAGAATTATGCTTCGGAATATTATGATGTGCTTCAGAAAAAAGTTCCGCTGGCCGGAACCGTGAATCCTGATAAATTCGTGGTTACTAAAACCGGAAATTCGGTGAACGTAAAGCAGTATAAGCTGGATAAGAATAAGGAAAATCCTGAACTTGTTTTTGAGAAAACCTATGACGATTCCAGAACCAAGGAACTCTGGATCTATGGTCTGGAAGATGATGATATCTACGAAGTTTCCGGTGACGGAAAGCCTAAAATGACGATCAGGCTGGTAGGCGGCTACAATCACGATGTTTATCATGTAACCAATGGCAGCAAGGTGAAAATTTATGATTTTAAATCTCAGAAAAACACCTATAATGCAGGATCAGCCACAAAGAACATTACGGATGACTATGATATCAACACTTATAATTACAAGCATCCGAAGTTCAATTATTTTGCAGGATATCCGAATGCGGATTACAACCCTGATGACGGGGTGATCATTGGTTTTCTGGCCAATTATACCGTTAACAACTTCATCCGGGATCCCTATACCCAGAAGCATAGCCTTAAAGCTAATTTTTATACGGCAACAGGGGGCTTTAACCTTGTATATAAAGGGATATTCAAAAAAGCAATTTCCGGATGGGATTTCAATATTGATGCAGGATATACTACGCCAAGGTTTTCCAGAAACTTCTTCGGTCTTTCCAATGAAAGTGAATACGATAAGAAAAATACAGAGCGGGAATACAACAGGGCCAGAATTTCAAGGTTCAACTTTGCGCCTTCCATTTCCAGGAAGAGCTGGATGAATCTGCAGCATCAGTTCCAGCTTACTTTTGAAGATAATAAAGTACAGAGAAAAGGCAACCGTTTTGTAGACCAGTCACCGGATGTACGTCCTGAGGTGTTCAAAAGCCAGCAGTTTGCCGGAGCCAACTATACCTTCAGCTATAAAAACATGGATAACACTGCTTTCCCTACTTTAGGCCTGGAATTTTTGGTCAATGCAGACTGGAAAGCCAATACTGCCAATTTTGAAAAGAATTTCTTTACCCTGAACGGAACTCTTACCGTTGATCACCGCATCGATAAAAAAGGAAATTTTGTTTTTGCCAATTCCAGTAATGTGATGTGGATCAACAACAACAATTTTGAATTCTACCAGGCCGCAGGCATCGGAGGCAACAATGGGATGAGAGCCTTCCGGAATGACCGGTTCTCCGGAAGATCTTATTTTACCAACAACTCTGAAGTCCGCTGGGATTTCGGAAGGGTGAGAAACAATATTGTTCCTGCCAATATGGGAGTTCTGATAGGCTACGATATCGGCCGTGTATGGAATGACCATGAGAATTCTACCAAATGGCATCAGTCGGTAGGAGCCGGATTCTGGCTGAGTGTAGTGGAAATGATGTCTGCAAGGCTTAATTATTTTTACGGCTCAGACGGCGGAAGAATTTCAGCCGGGGTGGGAATGACTTTTTAAATTATTCTGAATGTATATCATATAAAAATCCTTCAACATGTTGCTGAAGGATTTTTTATTCAGGTTGAAGATCTGCCTACCCCATCGGTCTGCTCCATCTTCTTAATTTAAAGAAAACTGATAGACATTTCCCCCGGTCTGCTTATCTCTTTCATCAGCAATCAGCAGGGTTTTATCGTCACGAAATACGACTGCCTCTTTTTGGGAATTATGGTTTAAAGGAATTTTTTCAATTTTGGCAGCACTGAAATCATCAGCTGTAAATCCTGTAAGGACCCGGATATTTTTATGGTTCAGCAAAATAATTTTGTCTTTTGTGCTGTTGATGGCCGCTGAAGTAATAGCAGCATCCCCATATTTACCGTCGAGCTTCAGTTTTCCGATCAGTTTAGCTTCAAAATCACCTTCTCTGTTGGGAACCTGGAATACCAGGAATGTTCCGTCGAAACCTTTGCTTCTGTTCTTCGTAAACAGATAGAAATTACCGTTCATCTCTACAAAAGCTTCACAGTCATACAGCCAGTTGGATTTCTTAGGCGGAAATTCAGTCTGCCCTTCATAATGGAATTTTGTAGTCTGGATGGCTTTTGCGGTTTTCTGGTTCGGGTTCTGAAGATCCAGCTTCAGAATGGAAAGATCCTGTCTGTTATTATCATTATTCCCGAAATCACCAATATAGATATTCCCCTGCGGATCGGCAGTGATATCTTCCCAGTCCCTGTTTTCTGCATTCTCCACCAAAACGTCAGCAATCTGCTCACCCTTTGTATTCAGGCCGTAAACGACGTTTTTGTTTCCCTGATCTTCAATCGCCCAGATGGTTTGCCGGTCTTTTGAAAATGTTATTCCTGAAACTTCTTTGAGTTTTTTGGGCAGGGTGAATTCCACTTTCAAATCATCACTTTTCGGGGAATCCTGAGCTTTTGGATTACAGCTCCACAATAGGCAGGCTGAAAATATAAGAGTCCGCAACATATCTGTTTTTATTTTATTAAACTGAATTAAATGAGAAGGGTTATGACATGAGTTTGGCTTTTTCCCACAGCACATCCATTTCTTCCAGAGACAGATCAGCAAGTTTCAGTCCATCTCCGTCAGCAAGGCTTTCCATTTTCCGGAATCTTGATATAAATTTCAGGTTGGTCCGCTCCAGAGCCGTATCCGGATTGATCCCTGAAATCCGCGCATAATTGATCAGTGAGAAGAATACATCTCCCAATTCCTGCTCTTTTTTTTCAGGATCGGTTTCTGCATGAAATTCCTGAATTTCCTCATCCACTTTTTTCCAGGCATCTTCCGCATCATGAAACTCGAAGCCGATACCTTTTACTTTATCCTGAATTCTGTACGCTTTCACAAGACTCGGAAGACTTTTGGGAACTCCTCCCAATATGGATTTATTTCCTTCTTTCAGTTTCAGCTTTTCCCAGTTCTGTTTTACCTCTTCTTCATCTTTCACTTCAGTATCCCCGTAAATATGAGGATGACGGAAAATGAGTTTTTCGTTGAGGGAATTGATCACATCAGCGATATCGAAGCTTTCTTTTTCAGACCCTATTTTAGCATAAAAAACCAGGTGAAGAAGTACATCCCCCAACTCTTTTTTGATTTCCTGTAAATCTTCCTGCAGAATAGCATCTGAAAGTTCATAGGTTTCCTCCAGTGTCAGATGGCGCAAAGACTGTAAGGTCTGTTTCTGGTCCCACGGACATTTTTCCCGCAGATCGTCCATAATATCAAGCAATCTTCCGAAGGCTTCTAATTTTTCCTGTTTGGTATTCATAAATCCTTGAAAATTGAATCTTATACAAAGGTAAGGCTTATTTGGATGCTGTGGAAAGCCTGGCTCTTAAAATTAAGAGGGATGAGGGGTGAAGGATGATGGATGATGGATGATGGAAGTTATAAAGGGGATTAAGAATAAAAGGTTTCCCTGTTTTTGAGAATTTGGGTGGAAATTTTATTTTATTTTTAATCGCAAGGTTAGACAAAGAGGAATTAAACTACAGCGGTTTTAAGATAAACAAAGTCGCTTCGCTTATTCTTGAAATACAAGGCTTTTCTAAAGTTTGACTTCAGAAGAGAATGAGAGGTGAGGGATGATGGAAGTTATAAAGGTTATTAAGAATAAAGAGCTTCCCTGTTTTTGAGAATTTGGAGCGTATGTACCCACAAAAAAACCTCATCATAATAGACGAGGCTTTATATCTTACATTCAGGAGGGATTATCCCTGCTTTCTGTGGGTACTTTTCGGAGCGGCTTTCGCTGCTGAAGTAGCTTTTACTTTCGGAGCGGCAGGCTTTTCTGCTTTTGGAGCGGCTTTTTTAGGAGCATCTTTGTCCAGGCTTACTTCTTCCTGTGCAGGATCCAATGTTTCAGGTTCTGCTTTTACGAAGCTTTCCGGAGTGATATATCCGGCTTTCTGAAGAATATTATACCACTGAGCCAGTTTTTTGATGTCGGAAGCATATACTCTTTCCTTGTCATAATTAGGCAGAGAAACCGTCATAAAGTCTTTCAGATCAGCATCTGATGCTTTGTGAGAGATCGCCTCTTTGTACTCCTGATTTTTAGCAATATTTTCAAAAACTTCGAACAAAGGAACTTCTTTATCCACCGTAAACATTGCAATATTGTCTAATAAGCTTACCTGGCTTGAGTTCCCGATGCTTACTTTTTTCTTGGTCGTAACGTCTTCAATAATGAACCCGTTTCTTAATTGAGAAACTAATTTGTAAAGTCCTGGCTTTCCTGAAATTGAAATTATTTTTTCTAACAGCATAATTATATTGTTTGTAAATTCTGCAATCAGCGCGGGGCTTTTTGCTCTGTATTATTTTTTCTTTTTAATCCTTATTTAAATTATTTTGGAAATCTCATTTTGTAATTGATGCTTACATCACCCTGGGAGATTTTCGTCAGCCTGCCTTTTACCAGCTTTTTCTTCAGCGCACTCAAATGGTCTGTAAACAGGATCCCTTCGATGTGGTCATACTCATGCTGAATTACGCGGGCTCTAATATCGGAAAAAGTTTCTGTATGTTTCACAAAATTTTCGTCATAATATTCAATGACGATGGTTCCTTTTCTTTTTACATCTTCTCTTACATCCGGAATGGAAAGGCAGCCTTCGTTGAATTTCCATTCTTCCCCTGACTCTTCAAGAATTCTGGCGTTGATGAAAACTTTTTTGAATTCAGCCAGCTCATCTTTGATATCTTCATAATCCTCGTCTTCCGCCAGCGGAGTCACATCGATCACAAAAAGACGGATATCCAGTCCGATCTGAGGGGCAGCCAGTCCGATACCGTTGGCACTGTACATCGTCTCAAACATATTGTCTATCAGTTCCTGTAATCCGGGATAATCTTTGTCTATATCTTTTCCCATTTTTCTCAAAACAGGATCTCCAAAAGCTCTTATCGGTAAAATCATCTTGTTCTTTGTTCTAAAAAATTCTGCAATATGATGGTTGCACTTACTTTATCTATTAATCCTTTTTCCTGCCTTTTTTTCTTATTCTTTCCGCTTTGGGAAATAAAAAATGAGGCCATCTTTGAGGTAAATCTTTCATCGAAACGGTGCACTTCAATATCCGGAAATTCTTTTTGAAATGCTTCAATAAATTTCAGAATATCGGTTTCCACTTCGGAAATATTCCCCTTAAGATCTATGGGTAGCCCTACGACTACCTCTTCCACTCTGTTTTCATGGAAATATTTTTTCAAAAACTCCATTAAAACCTGAGTCTGAACGGTATCCAGACCACTCGCAATGATCTGCATATCATCCGTTACGGCAATACCGCAGCGCGCCTTTCCATAGTCTATCGCAAGGATCTGTCCCATAAGTCTGCAAATTTAGTAAAATTTACTGATTTTATTCATAACGCAGCTTTTTTCTAAGAATCATGATTTATTCCATTATTTTTTTTATAATTTTAATCTTCCAAAAAACGAAAGTATGAAGAAACTCATCCTCGTGAGACATGCAAAAAGCGACTGGCCGGAAGAAACGGAGGACTTTGACAGACCCCTTGCAGATAAGGGCCTGGAAGACGCTATGAACATGTCCAGATTCATGAAAAATAAAAATATTTCCATTGATTATTTTGTATCCAGTCCGGCTGTCCGTGCTCTGAATACCTGCCGTATTTTTAACCAGACCTATCAGCTGAATATGACCACGGCTGACAAGCTGTACAATCCTTCGGAAAGAAATTTTGAATCTGTGATTTACGCTTTGGATGACCAGCTGAACTCGGTAGCCCTGTTCTCTCACAACAACGGTATTTCCAATTTTGCCAATTCTATTTCTGAAGATATTTTTCATTTTCCGACCTGTGGAGTAGCCGGTTTTGAAATCGACTGCAATTCCTGGTCTGAATTTGACGGAGCCAAAAAGAAACTGCTGTTTTTTTATGAACCCGGCAAAATATAACCCTGCTCTTTATATTCTGTTTTTTATTGTTCTTTTTTCGTGTCAGAAAAAAGAGAAATCTTATATTGAAACCATTGCCCTGAATGATGTAAAGCTTTCCCAACCTCAACCGGGAAGCTGGCGCTATAACCACGAGGAGAAATTTCAACGGTTTGAAGACTTTCAGCAATCCAGAAAAATAATCCCCGGACCCGGCAGGAATATTATTTATCTGCAGCCTGTAGGAACATTCAATGAATTGCAGCAAAAAGAAATACAGCTCACCAGGGAATATTTAAAAGCCTATTACCAGCTGGAAACAAAAATTCTTCCGGTTTTACCCAATTCTGTTATTCACCAAACGGCCAAAAGAACATCCAAAGAAGGTCATGAACAGGTGCTGGCAAGCTATGTCCTGGACAGTATTCTGATGAAAAGAAAACCCAAAGATGGTGCGGTACTGATGGGAATTACAGAAAGAGATCTCTATCCCAGACCTGAATGGAACTACGTTTTCGGATTTGCTTCTTATGAAGATGGTGTGGGCGTAACTTCTCTGTACAGATTTGCCAATGGCCATTTAACTGAGTCTAATTTTAATGAAAGCCTGCTCAGATTAATGAAAATAAGTTCTCATGAAATCGGGCATATGTTCGGGATCAGCCACTGTCTGAATGCCAATTGTGTGATGAACGGAACGAATACGCTTTCAGAAACGGATTTCCATTTTGCCAGAGCATGTTCCTTGTGCCAGCAAAAACTGAATTCAAGTATTCGGTATGATCATAAGAAACGTCTTACTGCTTTGAAAACATTCTTTGAAAAGCAACACTTAAATACAGAACTGGCCCGTGCGGAAAAGGATCTAAAGGGATTAGAATAACCTCTGTTTCCAGTGATGGCATCCATTATTTTTTATGGGCTACCTCTTTCAAATATCTGTCATAATTCAGGTAAGGTTCATTTATACGTCCGTTCGGTTTTAAATAAAGCATTCCTTCCTTATTATCTAATATTACATTAAACTGACTGAGAATCTGGTTTCCAAACAAAGTCGGCCGTCCTGTGGGTTTTAAAGGGTCAGCAGCATTCGTTACAATATCTTTGAATTCTCGTCCCCCGATAAAAGCATTCAACCGGACAAGTTTTCTCTCATTCAGCATCTGCAGTTCTTTAAGGTTTTCCCAGTTCTTCCCCTGACCTGTAAAATCATCGCCAATAAGCATTGTTCCTTCTCTTCCGGTATCGAAAAGAAACCAAAACGAATATTTTTTACCCTCCTGAAAAAAATCTACATAAAATTTAGGGCGGTGCTGCTCATAAAATACAGGCTGTTTTTTAAAGTCCCCGGCTTTGGACGGCAATTCATCATGTACCGTCATTACCTTTCTGTCATAGTCTATTTCAACAATCTTATTCCGGAAAAAACTGTTCCCAACAATAAGATCCTCGTCTGCTTTCATATTTCCAACCTCTGTCAAAGGGAATTCTTTCCAAACAGCATCTCCTATTTGCAGGGTATTTCCTGAGCTGGTGCGTGCTTCATGTACTCCCTGAGTATTGCTTACTGTAGATTTTCCCGTAAATAATATTTTCAGACGTTCTGAAGACTGTTTATTCACACAAGAGGTTCCCGCCCCTAAATCAAATTGTATATTCACTTCTTCTTTTTGATTGAGAAGCCCTTTAAAATATATCCTGGAACCGATTATGCTAAAAGGAATTTCCACAGGTGAATTTTGGATACCCAAATGCTGCATTGCAATAAATGATGGATCTTCCCGGGCAAGAATACGAATATGGCAGCTATCTTTAGCATTGAGGATCACTACAGCATCATAGCTTTTTCCATACCGGGTGTTGAAACTGATTTTTCCTTTATCTGTAATAAGATCTATCTTACTTTTTTTATAGGGAAGATTAACGTAATAAATATCCGGACGTACTTTTGGATCAAGCTTCCAGTTGATTTTAACATTCGCCCCATCATGGATTACAGCATGATCATCTGTTGCCTGTAGGACAGGAATCTTTTGTGCTGATAACCTTTCAACACTCCCGGATAATATGAAAAGGAGTGAAAAAACAAAGGTAAAAAAAGGCTTGTTTTGCATGGTATATATATCAATAATATTAGATTTACTAAATCAATAAACCACTCATTTACAAAACAGTAAATCCATATTTAATTATTAATTAAAGATATAACTAAATATGGATTTTTTAATTTTTTATTCAAAAAAAATAACTATTTTCTTTTCAGATCAAGATCATCAAAATCAAAGCTGAAATCTGTAATATCAGAAATAGCTTTTATTCTGGCAGATTCTGCCTTTCCGTTTTCATCATAGCTGAAAATAAGGTAGGCATCGGCATCATAGCTTCTGTCGTCCCATTTGATGATGAATGTATTGTTGGAAAAAGGAAGCAATTCTCCTTTCAGCCTCGGTGAATTTTTACAGGTAAGCCTGTACGTACTTCCCTGCTGGGAAATTTCAACATCCCCGAACCACTGGTCGCTGTATTTCCCCACAAACTGTTCTGATTTAGGCTGTAGATTTTTCTCTTTTCTGAAAGCCTCTGATTTGGCAAAAGCCTCTTTTTTCTGCTTTTCATATTCGGCATTCATCTTAGCCATTCTTTCACCGTAAGTTTTCAGCCAGTTTCTGTCTGCCACTCCCAGGTACGAATCTTTTACCGTGTTGGTAATGGTATTGAAGGCTGCTCCGGACTGTTGGTTGGTCAGCACTACAATTCCTAGTTTCAGATCGGGGATCAGGGTAAACTGCGTTACGGTACCGATCAGTCCGCCTGTATGCTGTACCTGCTTATGGCCTTTCACATCGCTTAGGAACCATCCCAGCCCGTATCCGTAGAAGCTTGTGTCATAAGGATTCTTCATGGCTACCCGGTCTGGAATCTGAAGACTCCACAGCTGCTGCACATTTTTATCGGAAACCAGTTTTTTACCGTCTTTGGTGGTAAAATTATTCAGCAGACATTCTGCCCAGGTGGTCATATCCTTGATATTGCTCATAATTCCGCCGGCTGCATTAGCTGTTTCATTCCAGTCGTGGGGAACAGCAATGGCTTTTCCGTCTACAGGTGCATGGGCATCAATTTTATTGGTTACTGCCTTTGCTCTGTTATAGCTTCCGAAACTGGAAGTCATTCCCACCGGCTTCATGATCTTCTGCTCAATAAATTCTGCCCAGCTTAGCCCGGAGATCCTGTGGATTACTTCTCCTGCAATGATAAACATAATGTTGTTATAATCCAGGGTTGTTCTGAATGGGTTTTCAGGCTTCAGATAGCGTACATTGTGCACAATATCGTTCACCGTAAGGCTTCCTCCTTCGGGAAAGAACATCAGATCTCCCTGTCCAAGCCCTAATCCGGCTCTGTGGGTTACCAGATCTTTTACCGTTACGTTTTGGGAAACATACGGATCGTACATCTGGAATTCGGGGATATATTTTGAAACTTTATCGTCCCAGTTCAGTTTTCCTTCATCGGCTAAAATGGCCAGTGCTGTACAGGTAAATCCTTTGGAATTGGAGGCAATGCCCACCAGTGTGTTATCATCCATCGGCTGCTTAGTTGCTAAGGAACGCTGGCCAAAACCTTTGGAATAGATTACTTTTCCGTCTTTTACAATACCCACGGACATTCCGGGCACATCAAAAGTTTTCAGAGTACTCTGGATGAGCTCATCCAGTTTTTTTTCTTCAACCTGGGCATTGAACAGCCCTGCTGCTAAAAGAAAAATGAAAAAAGAAAATTTCTGCTTCATTGCTTTTTTAATTTTCCCAAATTTAGTAAATAAGATGCTGATTTTACCCCGTATTAATTTTTTCTTTAAAGCATGATAAAAGCCGGAAGAAAATCTCCCGGCCTTCAGTTCTAATGAGTTTGTTGTTTAAAAAAAAGATTATTTAGCAGGCAGTACATTTACGCCCATCAGCCTTCCGCTTCCTTTAAGCTTAAACTCCATTTTTGTATTTTTGGAGGCAGGATCGTAGGAAGTAAGTCCGGAGAAGCCATCACCTTTATTGTTCGAGATAAAGTAAATACGGTTCTTATATAAAAAAGGATTCTGATAATTATAAAAGTTATCTACCGGAATATTAAGTTTTACAGCCTGCTTGGTCTGGGTGTCTATTTCGTGCCAGAACCATACATCATCCCTGTAGTTCACCCCATGCATTCCGCCTCCGTAATAAGAAACAGCTCCTGAAGGAATGGTTGTATAAATTTTGTTGTTGTAGGCAAATAATCTGTTAAATTCTGCCGGGTGTACATAATTTTTGATATCAATTTCAAAAGTAGAATCGAAGGTATTCTGTCCGTTTTTTATTCTGAGGATTTTGGATGAATAGGCTGCTTCCTGATCTTTCATATCCCCTGCGGCCACCATATAGATATCTTTGGTTACCTCATCAATGCTCCACACTACATGATCTGTGAAAAGTCCGAGATTGGTGGTGTTAGGATATCTGGTGATATTTTCGACCGTTCCGGAAGTTAGGTTATACACGACAACAGCCACTTCTTTTACGATTGGTTTTACCTGCCAGTTGGGTCCTTTTTTACCGATCTGCAGATCCAGGTACAGCTTATTGTCTCTTTTGATCAGGATCAGCTGTCCTGCAGCCTGGTAAGCGGTTTCTCCCGGTCCCAGTAAGGAAGGATCAATGGTTTGGGCAAGAGAATTAAGGTCTATTTCACCTGTACGCTGCATCGTGCCGGGATTAAAAGTCTGGATTTTAAGCATTCCTCTGGAACCGTCCCAGTAGTATCCTTCTGTTTCGCTTACGACAAGATAATTAGGCTCAAATCCATTATTATGGGTCGCTATAAAGCCTTTCTGAACAATATTTCCGGTATTGTCACTATTCAGTTTGGAAAAACCTTCTTCTGAAGAGGCAGCTCCTCCCAATCTGTATATATGGTCACCAAAAGACTTCCCTCCCGCTGAATAGGCTATCTGATAGAACGGCTTTTTATCCGCCAATGAGATGTCTCCCTGGGGAATATCTGAAAATGAGTAAATATTTCCACCCCATCCGGATGTACTGTTATAGACGATCCAGTTATCTTTTGCAGCAGGCTGCTGCTCATCGATACTGCTATTGTCGCTGCTGCACTGGACGGAAAGGAATAAGCCTAATGCAGATAAAATGATTGAAAACGCTTTTGCTTTTCTCATGGTATATAATGATTAAAAAATTGTATAGGTTAGTTTAAGATGGTAAGACCTGGTAGGTTTCTGGGCATTATAATTATCATAAAGCCTCTGATTGGCCAGATTATTAACACTGAAGTTAACGGCAAGCTTAGGATCTGCTAAAAAATAGGTAACGCCTACTCCTATATCCACCATTCCCAGTCTGTTATCATTGGGAACCATCAGCTCACTAGAGACAACGGATGCTTTGGAAAACAGCTTAGGCTCCAGGTTTTTAGGAACCGGATATAACAGGAACCGGTGTACATAATTGATATTGTAATAAAATTCCAGCTTATCCCGCATCTTAAGCAGATCGGAGACATTGAATCTTAAATAATGATTTCCAAAAAGGTAAGGGATATTGGGCTGCCTGGCGTCTTCCCAGATGCTTTCTGAGCCGGAAAGGTTTTTGAGCCTGATATCCTGATACGTAAAATTGATTCCGGTCTGAATATTTTTTACCGGCTGATAGTTAATTTCATATTCCAGTCCCAGAATTCTGTTATCGTAATAATTATTGTACCTTCCATAAGGATTATCCGGTATCAGAAATATGGTATTTTTAACGTTCCTGTAAAACAGATTCAAGCTGGTATTCAGTTTGTAATTGGATGAAGTATAGTCCAGAACAAGGTTTACATTGTCACTTTTTTCGGGTTCCAGATCGAGGTTTTCCTCTATTAAAATACCATCCCCGAAAATTTCGGTTTCATCCGGAAGCCGGACTGCTTTTTCATAGGATAACTTCAGGATAAAGTTTTTAGGCTTAAAGCTTATTCCCGCCATATAGCCGGATGCGGTTTTATTTTTATCAGATTCCCATGCAAAATTGAATTTATCTGTGGTATATCCTTTGGAGCTGAAGAAATAATTTTTGGCACCCACCACGGTTTCTATGGTACGGTTGAACCAGTGGGATACCAGGCCCAGAGCCGTTATATTTTTATTGTAGACTGCCGGAGTTTTAAGGACATCTTCCCCGTTCACGTTCAGCGCTCCGTAAGGGTCGCTCCCTTTTCTTCTCTGGTAGAAATAAACATTACCCAGTTCCAGGCTGTGGTTTCTGTTCAGCCGGAATGATGCATTCAGTCTGGAATGAACCATATTATAATCCAGCTTCTGGTCATTCCCTTTATTGATTTCCCCGATGCTGTTCTCGTCACTGAATGTTGATTCTCCCAGCCAGTTGTACCTCCGCCTGCTGACATCCACAAAGGAATTGTCATATCTCGCAAATGCAGTCATCAGGTCTATTTTAAGACGGTTTTCGAGGAATGCTTTTTTATACTGAAGATAGCCCGTAACATTATTTTCTTTTGCAAATGCTTCTCCGTAAGGCTTTCTCATTTCCAGATCATTCTGAATCTCTTTATAAAAATGCGAATAGATCAATCCGAGTCTGATATCATTAGCCCAGCTTTTATTCCGGAACCCGGTATAGACTTCCATATAAGAAGCTTCCGTATCATCATGAAATCTTCTGGCGGTCACCTTTTTAAGATTGGCCGTTTCAGGATCCGTTACTTCTCCGATTATTTTATAGTTATTCTTTGAAAAAATATAACTTGCCTGCGTTCCCACATAAAATAAACTGTCTTTTTTTCCTGTAAATACACCATTCATATGGGATTTATAGGTACTGAATGATGAAATTTCACTGGATAGCTCAAGGCTGTTTTTCGTTACAGGCTTCGATATGAAATTAATACCGCCGCCTAAAGCATCAGACGCCAGAGACACCGGCATCACTCCTTTGTAAATATCTACCCTGTCCAGCATATTGGGTGATAGCACATTCGGATTAAAGCTATGCCCGTAAAATTCAATCGGTACTCCGTCTCTGAAAATCCGGACCGCCTTGCCCTGAAGTCCGCCCAGATTCACCTGGAAACCGGATCCTACGCCTCCTTCAGCTCTCAGTTTAACCCCGGTGGTCATATTGAGGATCTCACCCATATTATTGGACTGGCTTTTTACGGCCTGTAGATCAACAATTTTAACGCTTAGCGGAGTTTTTTTAAGCTGTTCGAGCTTTTTTTTGCCTCTTATGTAGACTTCATCAATCCGGTTGGCATTGGAGACTTCTATTTCATATTTTTGGGGAGTCTGGCAGCTGATGACCAGCGTATCATTATAAATTATTTTGTTATGATAAAGCACAGTCACCTTTACGGGGCCTTCCGGTACATCGGCAAAATCAGCAGTTCCCTGTCCTGAAACCTGTTTTTTCTCGCCATTCACTACCATATAGACAGGGCCGGAACCATAGTTTTGGATATTTTTAACCGCAATGGTGACGGGACATGCCGACAGGACCAGTGAAGAAAATGCTGAGATCAGAAAAAATATACGCTTCATAATTATAGATCAATGAGTAGATGACCTTCTTTCTCAGGTCATTCTTAAAGTTTATACGGTTTCTAATGCTCCGAAATGCTGGAAAGCAATATTTTTTTCCAGGGTATAATATTCGTGTCCTAATATGGTATTGATGATGGCTGCATTTCTATAAGGTCCCATCCCGAGATCTGATGTAATGATTCCCTGGGAATCCACACAGCCGTTCTGCATAAATATTTCATGATCATTCACATCGATGGTATAGTTTTCTGAAGACAGCAGGGTGCCGTCCTCCTTATTTTTATTGAGACGTTCTTCCACAGGATGCAGAAAGCGTGGAATTTCATAGCGATAACCTGTAGCCAGAATAAGATAATCCGTATCCAGGGAGAATGTTTTTTCTTCCTCCAGATGTTTCATATTTAACCTGTACTTCTCCGTATACGTCATATCCTCCAGCAGGCTGCTGGTAAGTATTTTCACAGGGAGAGGCTGCTCTTCTTTCATCTGCTGATGGTACAATTCATCATAAATAGTACTGATCAGTTCATCATTGATCCCTTTATACAGGATATCCTGCTTGTTGATAATTTCTCTTCTCTTCGGTAAAGGAAGCCTGTTGAAATAGGAAATATAATCCAGGGAGGTAAATTCATAGGTAAATTTGGAATTTTCCATAGGGAAAAACCGGTCTGCGGCCGTTACCCAGTTCAGCTTTAAATCCAGTTCCGGCCTTGCGGAAAGGAGGTCGAAAAACACTTCACCCCCACTTTGACCTGAACCAAGAACGGTAATGGTGCTTCCTTTCTTTATATACTGTTTTCTGTACAGGTATTCGGAAGAGTGGAAAATCTCTTCTTTGGAAAACTGCTCTGTAATTTTCGGAACATTGGGAACAGAGCCAACGCCCAGAACTATTTTATCGGTCAGGTATACTTTTTTTTCGGAGTGAATAAGATCAATTACAGAAACCTCATAGCATTGGTGTTCTTCATTATAATCTACTTCTGTAACCGTATGACTGAAGTTCAGACTTTTGATCTGTGATGCCACCCATTTACAGTAAAGATTGTACTCCATCCTGGTCACATAGAAGCTTTCTTTAAAACAAAAACGGAATATTTTCCCCTGCTCTCTTAAATAATTGATGTAAGTAAAAGGGCTCCTGGGATTCACAATGGTGACCAGATCTGCGAGGAAAGGAACCTGAAGCGTTGTTCTGTCGATCATTAAGCCGCTGTGCCATTCAAATCTTGGCGACTGGTCAAAAAATATCGTCTTCAGATCATGTTCTTCGAGAAGGGCGGCCAGACTGAGATTAAAAGGGCCGATTCCTATCCCAATGATATCATATTTCATAAATTATTTTTTTGGAGATTATGTGGGGATGTTGATTTTAAGGACAGAATTATTGAATATTTCTTCTGTGGTTTCATAGAATTTTTCACGGTCCAGAAACGTGAGATTGGAAGTTTTATAAGGAAGCGCCAGAGACCTGTTGAATTCACAGCCCACTTTGGTAATAAGATTGTGGGTTCCTTTATGGGAAGCTGAAGCTTCTCCTATCATTCTTGTGAGCTGGGGGAAAGAGAAAAAATATTCCATACACATGGCCAGTGCATATGTTGAAAAATGAGGGATTTTTTCTTTTGCGGGCGCTATCAGCATATGAAATCCATAATCCCCCGGCCTGAAGCGGTAATATTTCCCGACTTCATCTTTTATAGCCCAGTACAGTTCCAGAGTAAAGATAGGATTGCCATTCAGAAGACCTATGTAAGGATGGGAATAATCAACGCCCATATGTTTGATGTAAGCCTCTTCAAATTCCCACTTTTCCACATCCATTTCCCAATACTTTTTGGCATATTCCATATTGGACCATTCATGAAGAAATTCCATATCGGTTTCCGGATTGAAAGCTCTGAGTGTGATCTCAAGAGTTCCGTTATTGAAATATCTTTTGTGCAGTATTTCACCGTAATCAGGCTTGATCAGCTTTCTGGAATAATGTTTCGGATTGATAAGGAAGTTGTGATGCCTGATATATTCTTTCCAGGATTCTTTCTGAGCACTGTATACCTGTTTCAGGAAAAGACGGACTTCAATGGTTTCATACAGAAAGTCCATCGCATTGCCATATACTTCCCTTAACGAGTCTATTTCCGCATCGATGATCCGGTAAAGACTATCTTCTTCAATGCCTTCTGAGTAAGCAATGGTCCGGACAAAAGGATAAAGGTTATAGTAAATCAGGTGGGTTCTGATGAAGTTCTCCGCTTTCTCTTTTCTTATCCCGGAACTGTCGGAGATATATTCATTAAAGCAGAGACTGAGCGGATCTGTATTTTTCCGGATATAAACGTGTTCCGTATTGCAGTTATAAATAATGCCTTCTTCTATATACTTTCCTACAGCTGTTTTCAGCAATGAACGGGTATATTGTGAAAACCAGCCCAGAACAGATGATGTTCTGTCCGAATCTGTATTCCCTGTTATTCCGGGAGAGATAAAATCCTTCCAGTTTTCTTTCTGATACCCAAAGAAATTACTTATCGATCCTGTTTTCACACAGTTCAGAAGGGTATCTGATGATTCTGTTGTTTTCAGACCATAGCCGAAACTTTCATCAAACTCTTCAGAAAAATATCCGATATATTCTTTTTCAATATCATCTACAACACCTTGAGTACCGTAGGTAACGGAAACCAGATAACGATAGGCTTCCTCAATGCTTATCCTGTCTATGGTTCCCATCTTTTTTTCTCTGTATCCCGCATAATCAGCTAAAAAGTGAACTCCTGTTGTGGAAAAATATTGCACAGGAACGATGATGTGGGAATCTTCACCTGAAATAGCAATACGTATAAAGCCACTTTCAGGGCAACTTTTCATGAATTTCAATAACTCTTCATCAAACTTTGGCACCAGGTCAAAATAATACCAATTTTTGTTTTCCAGTAAGTACAAACTGACACTCATATTATTTTTCTTTAGATTAAATAAAAATTAGAACAAATATATACATATTTTATAATTCACAAATATTTTATTTAATTAAATGAACATTAAATATATAATCAACTGAAATACAAACATTTAATAACAAAAATTAGAATCAATTAAAACACTTAAAAGTGAATAACTCAAATTGAGACAAAAAAAACTCCATTCTAAAAATCGTCATCAATCCGCAAATTTTGATTTTTCATTTTTTATATTGATAAAAATTTGCAGTAAATGGGAATAAATAAATAAATTTGATTTTTCTAAAATGTACGCCAGCGATGACAAAGATTCTTCTTCTTTCCGATTCCCATTCTTATATAGACGACAGAATCCTTGAATATGCAAGGCAGGCAGACGAAATATGGCATGGCGGAGATTTCGGAAGTATGGAGGTTATCGAACAGCTTGAAAAGATAAAACCTTTAAAAGGAGTCTACGGAAATATTGATAATAATAAGATCCAGAGTGAATTTCCGGAAGTAAACCGTTTTTTCTGTGAGGATCTTGAAGTCCTGATGATTCACATCGGCGGATATCCGGGGAAATATTCTCCCCTGGCCAAAAAAGAAATTTCTGAAAAGACACCCAAACTCTTCATATCCGGGCACTCTCATATTCTGAAGGCGATGTTCGACTCCAAAAACAATTTACTCCACCTGAATCCCGGAGCCTGTGGAAAACAGGGCTGGCACAAAGTAAGAACCATGATGAGATTTGTTGTGGACGGTGAAGAGGTAAAGGATCTGGAAATTATTGAACTAGGCCCTAAAGTATAAATTTTAAGATTTCCAGTTCTCACGGAGATTGTATTTTTTTCTGAAAAATAGGGTTTATCATGAATGAAAATAGCATCTTTGTGGCAGGTTAACAGGTTTAGCATTATGAAAATCGGGGATAAAGTTTCTGTCGTAGATGAAGATTTGAGCGGGGTCATCACTTCCGTAAAAGGGAATATTGCTGTTTTGAAAGATGAATACGGATTTACCCATCAATATCCGGTTGACCAGCTCGTCCCTAAAGATGCAGGTCTTTATGAACAGGTAAGAATAGAAAAAAAAGCGGAACCAAGAAAAGTGATTTCAAAAAAACACCAGAAAAACCATATGGTTCTGGATCTGCATTTCCATCATCTGGTTAAAAATCCAAGCGATTATGATAGCTTTGAAAGACTTTTCATTCAGAAAGAAAAACTGATGGAAGTTCTGGACTTCTGCAGAAAAAATCATCTGAAAAGACTGGAAATCGTTCACGGAATCGGTGACGGAACCCTGCAGAAAATGGTATGGGATGTTCTGGAGAGCCAGACGGATATGGATTTTTACAATAAGGAAATACTTCATCACCAATCGGGTGCCGTTATGATAGAATTTCACTAAATTTGCATCAATTGAAATATGAACGTACTTAATTTACTTTTTACCAAAGACGGATTAATCTGCCAGATCGCAAAGAATAAAAGCGTTGTGGAGGAAAAGTCTTATTTCGTTACGGAAGAAACACCGGAAAACCTGATTGAAGATAAACTTGGTGAAATGCTGATCAGACAAAGATTTGATGAAATCCAGGTTGTCTCGGCACTGAATCACTTTACACTGATGCCTGAAGGCTATTCTGAGCACGAAGCAGGCTTTGATCTTATTGCTTTCAACGCTCCCGCCGATCAAGAAAAAGAAGAGCTGATGCTTTCTGTGAATAAAAAATTCGGAGTGCAGTTTTATTATACCTTTCAGAAAAACTTTTATAAAAAAATAAAGGAAATTGCCGTTCCGGTTCATTTTAATTTCTCGGGAGAAAAGTTTTTAAACTCCATCAATATTAAAACAGGAAAAGAGATTCACATTAATCTTTATCACAACCAGTGTGAATTTTTTGCCATCGACAATAAAAAGATTATTCTGTATAATAACCTGGATGTGAATTCAGAAGTGGATTTTCTTTATTTTATTATGTTCACGTTAAGCAAAATAGGTTTTGGGATTAATGAAACCCATTTCTACGCTTACGGTGAAACCACAGAAAATGAAACGTTTATTTCTGAGCTGCAGAAATTCGTCAGACATCTGAAAATCGTTTTTGACAATGTTCCCAATAAAAATTTTATTTTAAATAATTAGGATGAATATGTAAAAAAGGACCACCTGAATGTGATCCTTTTTTGTTTTAAAATAATCTGTAACCGAAAATAATTGAAAAATTCTTGTATACCGCTTCATCAGCAATAGAATCTCCATGAAAATTTCTTTTCGAATGCAAATTGAATTCAATACTGTATTTATTTTTATAATAATAGCCTGCACCCAAACCTACATTTCCCGTTGAGTTGATCTCTACTTTTCTTGGTTTTGCATCAACTTGTCCATATAATACTTCAGAACTATTCAAAACCGCATCAAAAATGAAAGAAGCATTGAAGAAAAGCTTTGAATTCTCACTTAAATAGGTATAGTATCTTATTCCAACAGGCAGCTCAACTGATGAATATTTCACCGATTTTTTATAGGAAACAGATTCAATCGTCATTTCCTTTTCAGAATTAAAATATTGATACGTTGGCTCTGCAATAAACGCCCATTTATTATTATTAAAAGGCAATACAAATTCAGCTTCAACACCAATCCTAAAATTGGTTTTACTTCCAAAGTCTGTGTTAAAAAGGGAAGCTTGAGAATTATTAATTTCAAGAGAAGAAAAATTAATTCCCGGTCGTACAGTTAAATGAAAAAAATTACTGTTATTTTTTTTCTCAAAAACTTTATATTCTGAGCTTCCGCAAGTATTGATATTCATAAAAATATCTTTCAGGTCTTTTTCACTGTATCTAACCTTGGAAACATCTGATGATTTTACCGTATTACAACTACTTGTATTAATAAGATTGTTTAATTGTTCAATAAACGTATTATTCTGAGCTACCTGAGTCTCAGAAATTGCATATTTTTTATATATAAGAGGTTGGATATCATTATCAGTCTGATAATAAAACCGCTTAACATTAGTTCCTACATACTCATATAAAGCATATTTCCCATCTACAATAGACTTTAGAAAAACAGTTTCTTTAACAAAAACCGGTTCTTTACCGTCACTTAATGAATTAATATTATCACTGGAGGTATCTATATTTACTTCAGCTCTTACATATTTTATTCTGTTATCAATTTCAAATTCTTTAACATTTTTAATTTCAAGAAGCTTTGGTGATGCTTTATCATCTGTTTTGAATTCAAATTCTGAAGGATTTTTATACCAGTCAAGATTTTTAATTGAACCTTCAATTTTATTACCATTGTTATCAATATAGAATCCTTTTTCAAATGTATTCTGTGCAGCCATTTTACTGCTTATAAGCCCTAAAACAGCCAACCCCCATAGTTTTGTTTTCATGATTATTCAATTTTTTTTTAACAGTCGCGAAAATAAGGCTTTCTCATAATAGAAAAAAGATAATTGCCTTAATATCTTTATTTATTAATTAACATTTAGTAATTTCGCCGATATTAATTAAAATACACAATGTTCAGAATCATATCCGGCAAATGGAAAGCCAAGAAAATAGCCGCTCCGAAAAATTTTGATGTAAGGCCCACGACTGATTTTGCCAAGGAAGCTTTATTCAGCATTCTGGAAAACACGTATGATATGCAGTCGATTTCCGTGCTTGATCTTTTCGCCGGGATCGGTTCCATTTCGCTTGAATTTGCCTCCAGAGGTTGCCAGGACGTTACTTCCGTAGAAATGAACCCTAAGCATACAGGTTTTATCAATGCTACAGCTTCAGAGCTGGATATGTCGTTACAGATCAATGTTCAGAGGGGAGATGTATTCGACTGGCTGAAAAAATTCAGAAATAAAAAGAGTTTTGAGATCGTTTTTTCCGATGCTCCTTTTGAAATGGAAGAAAAAAAATATTATGAGCTGATCTCTTTGGTTCTCAATAATAAATTCCTGAAAGAAAACGGCGTCCTGATTGTAGAACATCAAAGCCGCATGAAGCTTGATCACTCCAATTTAAGAGAAACCCGAAAATACGGAAATGTAAGTTTCAGTTTTTTTGAACCGAATAAAGAAGATCATCAGGAAATTTAATTCCTGATGATTTTTTTTGTAAGCTCAGGCGCTCCTTTCCCCCAGCTGGTAATGGCGTCCAGTACCGGAAGTAGTGTTTTTCCAAAATCCGTCAGGCTGTATTCCACCATTAAAGGCGGCTTTTCCGTATAAACTTTTCGCTCAATAATATCATCTTCCTCCAGCTGTTTGAGCTGAAGGCTTAACGTTCTTTCTGTAATGGTAGGAATTTCCTTTCGCAGCTCATTGTATCTTTTAACTCCGTCTATCAGGTGATATAAGATAACTGCCTTCCATTTTCCCCCGATAAATCTCATGGTAACACTGGTACAGCATGGATATTTTTTATGGTCAACCGTATACATTTTTATACTATCATTTTTTACCGTTATTGCAAAGATAATAAACTTAAATTACTTTTGTAACTATAAATTTGATAGTATAAAATTATGAACTTTTTAGACAAAATGAAAACGAGGTATACGGTAAAAAAGTACAATCCTCAGGCAGGCATCAGTGAAGAACAGATCGGAGAACTGAAAGAAATACTGAACTTAAGTCCATCCTCCATCAACAGCCAGCCATGGAATTTTATTTTCGTTACTCATTCCGG
Source organism: Chryseobacterium sp. (assembly GCA_031277615.1). GTDB lineage: Bacteria > Bacteroidota > Bacteroidia > Flavobacteriales > Weeksellaceae > Chryseobacterium. The sequence continues at coordinate 39,309 of JAITMC010000024.1, forward strand.
ATTAAAAAAACAGTTGGCAGAAGTTTCTTATATTAATAAAGAAAAAGTACTGGACTGCAGCCATCTGATCATCTTCCAGGTACTCAGAACAACCGAAGATTTTGAAAAACAGATCGAAGAAAACCTGCCGGAAGGCGCTGTTAACTACTACAGAAACCGGGTGAAGCCTAAGGGAGAAGCCGCCGTAAAATCATGGCTGGCACATCAGGTGTATCTATCACTGGGTGTATTGCTTTCCGCCTGTGCAGATATGGGAATCGATTCTACTCCAATGGAAGGTATAGAACCGGAGCAGTATGATGCCCTTCTGAACAATGAAAAATATGAAACTCTGTTTGCTGTTGCCATCGGCGTAAAAGAAGAAACCGACGCCAATCAGCCTAAGTTTAACCCGAAAACAAGACTGAAGGCTGAAAAAGTGATCGTGGAAGCTTAATTTTTTAAACACAAAGCCTCCCATCCTGCTTTTAAAAACAAAGAAAAAAGTCTGCTTTATGATGAGGCAGACTTTTTATTTATAATACTTTAAGTTCTAAATCGATGCTTTTTCCGAAGAATTTCTTGGAGATCTTTTCAAAGTTTTTAGTAAGATCAGAAAGGTAAAAATGATAGCTCGGTTTGGAGTTGTTCTCATTCAGAAGATGATATTTATCCAGGATAATCTTCAGGTGATTGGCTACAATATTCGGAGAATCAATCACGCGGACGCGGTTTCCGTAATATTGTTTGATCTCATCAATCAGCAGCGGGTAATGGGTACATCCGAGAATCAGGGTCTCTATATTCTTCAGTTTACTGTTGCTTAAATAATTGTAGATGATCGCATGGGTAATCGGATGGTTTTTAAAACCTTCTTCAATGGCAGGAACCAATAGCGGCGTGGCAAGCTCATCTACTTTAATCCATTTATTATGCTTGCGGATGCTTTTCTTATATAAACCGGAATTCACCGTAGCTTTTGTAGCAATCACCCCGACATTGTTGTGGATTTCATAAGATACTTTTTCCGCCACGGGATTGATGACGTCAATTACCGGAACTCTGCCCGCCACAGACTGAAGAACCTCATTCAAAGCGTTGGCCGTTGCCGTATTACAGGCAATAACGATAGCTTTACAGTTCTGTTCCAGCAGAAAATTGGTAATCTTGGTAGAATATTCTATAATCGCTTCCTTTGATTTCTCCCCATACGGAAGGTGTTTGGTATCACCAAAATAGATCAGGTCTTCATTGGGAAGAAGTCTTTTGATCTCTTTAGCTACGGTAAGGCCGCCTACTCCACTGTCGAAAATACCGATCGGCTGGCTGGGCGAAAGATGCGAATAATCTTGTTTTTTAGTTTTCAAGTGAACTGAAATTTTATACAAAAATAATGAATTTTATGGCACCGTTACCCATATACAGCTATTATACCATAAACAAATCGGAAGCAATGCCGTCGGCCATGAACCAGTGCTTTTCAGGAATTTTCAGATGGTTGTTTTCGGTGATTAAAATACCTTCCGCCAGCTTAGGTTTTGTCTCATTCTGAAAATGGTTAAGAATCCGGTCTGAAAACTTGCTGTTCAGGCTTTCCAGATCCACCCCCCAGATCGTTCTCAAACCAATCATAATCATTTCATTGAACTGATCTTCCTGTGAAAGAATCTCCTCTTCTTTAGCCAACTCTTTCAAGCTGAGCTTTTTGATATACTGCTGATTATTGGCAACATTCCAGCTTCTGACATCATATCCGTTATAGGAATGAGCCGAAGGACCAATTCCCAGATATTCCTTATATTTCCAGTACGCCGAATTATGTCTTGAATAAAAACCGGGTCTGGCAAAATTGGAAACTTCATAATGTTCAAAACCGTGATCTTTCAGGAAATCCGACAGATAATAAAATTCTCTGTTCTGCTCCTCCTCTTTAGGACTTTTAATTTTTCCTTTTGAAATCCAGTTCTCTAAAGCCGTTTTCGGTTCAACAGTTAAAGCATAAGAGGAAATATGAGGGACCTGCAGTTCTATTGTTTTGTTCAGATTTTCTTTCCAGATTTCCAGATTGGAAGTCGGCGAACCATAGATCAGGTCGATACTTAAATTTTCAAACCCAAAATCCTGAGCTCTTTTGATGGAACCTTCTGCTTCTGAAGCGTTATGAGCGCGGTTCATTAATTTCAGGTCTTCATCAAAAAAACTCTGGGTTCCGATAGAAAGCCGGTTAACCGGCAGATGAGAAAGCTTTTTCAGAAAATTCTTATCAAGATCATCAGGGTTGGCCTCCAGGGTAATTTCAATATCTTTTTCAAAGCTGAAATGTTTCAGCACTTCATCAATCAGTGAACCGATTTCATCCGCAGAAAGAATGGAGGGAGTTCCGCCTCCGAAATATAATGACTGCAGGTTTTTATTCTGAAGCTCATCCTTTCTGAGCGTGATCTCCGCTTTCATGGCACGGAGCATTTCATCCTTGAAATTCAGGGAAGTGGAAAAATGAAAATTACAGTAGCTGCATTTCTGTCTGCAAAAAGGAACGTGAATATATATCATAAAAAAAGCTCTGAAAATTTCAGAGCTCAAATTTATTTAAATTAAATCAGATTAATATCTAAATCCTCTATGATTAATAAAGTTATCGAAGTTGTATCCAAGACCGATCATGAAGCTGTTTCCTCCATACTTCTGGATATCAGACATTCCGATGTTGTAACTTGCTCCCACCATAAATTTATTGAATCTAACTTTTACTACCGGAGCCACCTGCAGCTGCTGACTGTCGAATCTGTTCTGTACAGTTCTGTAGCTTACCCCGAAAGAGAATGCGTTGATATCATTAAAGAATGTCGCCATAAGGTTGTAATCGATCATTCTTGTTGAGTTCGTATTCAGGTTGATTAAGGCAGACGGAGTAACATACATATTATCCGAGAAATGCCAGTCGTAGCCTAAGTTAAGGAAGAATTTAATCGGAGAAGGCTCAATTCCGTTAACGATTGCTTTGTCATTGCTTAAAGCAATATCGTTCACCGATACGGCTGCAAAAATATTTCTATACGTTGCCGCTGCTCCGAAGTTGGCATAGGCCATAAAGATATTCCCCTCTTTTCCGATCAATAACGGATCGTAACCGTCTTCAACATTTACAGAGGTGTAGTCAAAATTCATGTTATAGAGAGTAACACTGGTACCGAAAGAGAACTGATCCTTTCTTTCCCCTTCACTACTTAATGGAATAAAATAAGAAGCTCCAGCTGTAATACCTCCGGCAGATGTTGGTCCGTTACTGTCTCTGAAAACAGTAAGTCCTGCTCCCACTCTATCGAAAATGTTTCCATTAATCCCCACTGACTGTACGTTCGGAGATTCGCTGAACTTGTCAAATTGTTTGTGATAGTTGGCATTAAGCTGCACGTAATCGGTCTTTCCGTACTGAGCTGGGTTGAACAGGAAATCACCATCCAAAAGATATTGCTGATAGTATGGTAGTGATTCTTGTGCTTTGTATGCATTCGACAAAAGAGCTAAACATACGATAGCATATAGTTTTCTCATAACAAATCTTGATTTCAATTCAACAAATATAAAAAAATTCTCAATATATTTTTAGTTTTCCAAATAATTTCTCCATTTTTTTACAGCATCCTCCATATCTTTTGGCATTGGGCTCTCAAAATATAATTCCTTCTTCGTTGTAGGATGGATAAATCCTAATGTATGGGCATGTAAGGCATGTCTCGGCAGAATATCAAAAACATTCTTTATAAACTGCTTGTATTTAGGCAGATTCACTCCTCTTAAAGGCGTATGGCCTTCGTACCGCTCATCATTGAACAAAGTATGTCCGATGTGTCTGAAATGCGCCCTGATCTGGTGGGTTCTTCCCGTTTCCAGCTTACATTCCACCCAGGTCATATATTTGAAGCGTTCCAATACCTTATAGTGGGTCACTGCATGTTTCCCCTGGCTGCCGTCTTCATATACAGACATCTGCATTCTGTTTTTAGGATGTCTTCCGATGTGGCCTTTTATGGTTCCTTCGTCTTCCTGAAGATTGCCCCATACAAAAGCCCAATACAGCCTTTTCGTTGTTCTGTTGAAAAACTGTTTGGCCAGAAAGCTTAAAGCATATTCATTTTTAGCAATCACCAGCAGTCCGGACGTATCTTTATCGATACGGTGAACAAGTCCTACCCTGTCCAGATCCGATTTCTGACCATTTTTTTCAAAATGAAAAGCAAGGGCATTCACCAGCGTTCCGTCCCAGTTTCCGAAACCGGGATGTACCACCATCCCTGCTTCTTTATCTACAACGACAAGATCGTCATCTTCGTATATAATGTTTACAGGAATATCCTGTGGAATGATCACATTCTCTCTTGGCGGGCGGGCCAGAAGTACAGAAATCTGGTCTCCCGGTTTTACGCGGTAATTTTGTTTAACCGGAGTTCCGTTTACCATAACATTACCGGCACGACAGGTCTGTGAAATCTTGTTCCTTGAAGAGTTCTGCCTGAATATCAAAAGGAATTTATCTATTCTGAGGGGTTCCTGCTTAGGATCTGCCGTAATATTCAGATGCTCATACAGGCCTTTGTTTTCCTCATCAATATCAATATTTTCAATACTGTCTATATTTCCGGAATCCAGCAATTCTTCGTCAAAAAAATCTTCGTTATCTTCTGCCATTGTTCTGTTTTTTACACAAAAGGCCTCAACATCTTACAGTTGAAGCCTTATTTTTTATAATAAGTGATTACTATTCTACGACAACCTTTTTAGCTTTCGGCTTTTGAGCAGGCTGTTGACCTGTTGAGGAAGCTGCAGGTTTATTATTGCTATTTCCGGAAGGCTGGCTGCCCGTTGAAGAAGTTTTAGGCTTCTCTGTGGCCGAAGCTGCCGGTTTTGCCGGAGTCGTTGCTTTCGGAGCCTCTGTTTTTACGGGTTCAGGCCTTGGAGCTTCTCTCCTGGGAGCCGGTACAGCTGCAGGCGGATCATAGCTCGGAGTTTCATGCGTCGGGATTTCTTCATAACGCACCGGTGGTAATGAAGTATCTACTTTCATACGGTAAATGGAATTCAGCTGCTCGATCTTGGCACCAAGTTCTGCAGGCGTTTTCTTACTCGCCCAAAGGTCGATCTGCATACCCTGATCTCTTACATCTCCGGATGCAGGATCCTGATAATATACAATATCAGATTCATCTTTTCCTCCGTCTTCGTGCTCTACAAGCCCAACCTCAAACATACTCTTTGCAATAACGGCTCTCGCTTCTTTCACGGATAAACCTACTACGCTCGGAATGGAAATATTTCTCATAGGACCGGTTCCCACCACTACATCAATAGTAGAGAATCTCGGCAAACGGGCCCCCGGATTTACAGCATTTCCTTTATATAATATCCTTAGAAGAGCATCTTTCTGAATACTCGGTTCAAAAATGGTATCCCCGATTTTAAGGCCTACCTGATCCAGTCTCTGGAAAGCAAGTCCTGAATATTTATTGATAACATCCGGAATGGTAATAGGTGCCCATGTTCTTGGGTTAACTACAATTCTTACCAATGATCCCGGCTTTACCCTTGAACTGGATAACGGATGCATCTTTAAAACCTGAAAAGGCTTAAACTTAGGATTGTATTCTGCGCTGTCCACTTCATATTCCAGTCCTGTATCTTCCAAAATCTTAACCGCATCATATACTGATTTATTAATAACATTGGGAACAGGAATCTCCTGGCCATGATTGGTGTGGTATTCCAGCCAGCGGAACGTAAGCCATACCAACCCCACAAAAACACCGATGGCCACTACTAAGTTCAGCAAAACTTTCCAATTGAAAAGTGATTTAAGCATACTTAAAAATACTTGAATTATAACGGCAAATATAGCTAATAATTTTAGAATGCGCTTTTTATTTAACACATTTCATTTTCGTTTTTAAAATTTCGAGATTTCCCGTATTGCATGATATAAAATGATTAAATTTGCCTTAATTGATACTATATGGTTATGAGCAAAAAAAGTGTTGCCGTTGTCATGGGAGGCTATTCTGACGAATATGTCGTTTCTTTAAAAAGCGGTCAGTTGATCTATGATTCTCTGGACAGAAATCTATATGATGTATATAAAGTAGTGATCCTTAAAGATGAATGGTATTTCTTAGGGGAAAATGATCAGAAACTCGAAATCAACAGAGGAGATTTCTCGGTAACAACCGCTAGCGGTGAAGTTCTGAAATTTGATGTATGTTTCAACATTATCCACGGAACTCCCGGAGAAAACGGAATCCTTCAGGCGTACTGGGATGCCATTGGGCAAAAGTATACCGGATGCGGCTTCTATCAGAGTGCTTTAACGTTCAATAAAAAAGATACCCTGGCGGTATTGTCTAAATATGGAGTTCCTTCTGCCAAAAGTATTTACCTGAGAAAAGGAGAAACCATCAATATTGATGAAATTACTGAAAGTCTCGGACTTCCGCTTTTCGTTAAGCCTAACCAATCCGGCTCTTCACTGGGTATTTCTAAAGTAAAGGAAAAATCCGAACTGATGGCCGCTACCGAAGTAGCCTTTAAGGAAGATGATGAAATCCTGATCGAAAGCTTCCTGAACGGAATGGAAGTTTCTGTAGGGGTTATTGATTTCAAAGGTGAAACCATTGTGCTGGGAATCACTGAAATTGTTCCTACCAATGAGTTTTTCGATTATGAAGCCAAATATGAGGGCGCTTCCGAAGAAATTACTCCTGCAAGAATTGATGACGCTACCAGACTGAGAGTGGAAGAAATTGCCAAAAGAGCCTACAATTCCCTTGGAATGAGCGGTTTTTCAAGAAGTGAATTCATCCTGATGGACGGGATTCCTTATATGCTTGAAATGAATACCAATCCCGGATTCTCTCCTGCCAGCATTCTGCCACAACAGGCAAGACATTACGGAATCTCCATTATGGATTTGTGTGGAAATGAAGTAGAAAAAGCGTTACAAAAAAAATAAAATAAAAAGTCCTGCATCAGAAACTGTTATGAATATGTCTGATGCAGGACTTAACATTTATAAATCATACAACATGAAAATTGCTGTTTTCCCGGGATCGTTTGATCCTATTACCCTGGGACATTATGATATTATAGAAAGAGCGGCTCCGCTTTTTGATAAGCTAATTATTGCAATCGGGCAGAATTCCCAGAAAAAATATATGTTTCCGCTGGAAAAAAGAATGGAATTCATTCAAAATTCCGTTGCGGAATTTCCCAACGTAGAAGTTGATTATTTTGAAGGATTAACGGTAGACTACTGTTTTGAAAAAAATGCCCAGTTTATTATCAGAGGATTGAGAAATCCCGCCGATTTCGAGTTTGAAAAGGCTATCGCCCACACCAACAGGACCCTGGCGCATAAAAAGCTGGAAACCGTATTTCTCCTGACTTCTTCCGGAAAATCATTCATCAGCAGCAGCATTGTTCGCGAAATCATCAACCACGGCGGAGAATATGAACTGCTGGTTCCGGATTCGGTTAGGGTAGAAAAGTAATGATGAGTGATGAGCAATGGGTAATCAGTAATTTCCGCTTTATAGATTTACATCGGCGTTTGATATTTAATGAAGAAAAAATCTTACATTTAAAAGCACAATGTCAATTCGCGTTGAAATGGCATCATTTTTATTATCCATTGCTCATTATTTATTACTCATCATCTTATGCATGAACAGTTCAATTTCGCTATAGAAGTTCTCGGAACCATCTCCTTTGCCATGTCGGGAAGTTTTGCAGCTATGCAGAAACGCCTTGATCCGTTTGGAGTGCTCATTATTGCGTTTGTTACTTCCGTGGGCGGAGGTACAGTTAGAGATCTCCTTCTGGACATTCCTGTTTTCTGGATGCATGATCTGCTGATGTGTGCGCTGATTCTGATCACCGGAATATTTGCTATGGTTTTTAAATCAATTGAAAAGAATTTCAAGGTAACTCTGTTCATCTTCGACAGCTTCGGGCTTGGGCTTTTTACCATTATCGGAGTTCAGAAAGGCCTCAATGCAGGCATTCATCCGTTGATTTGTATTGCATTAGGAACCATTACCGGCTGTTTTGGGGGGATTATCCGGGATATACTGCTCAACAGAATCCCTCTGATCTTCAGAAAAGAAATCTATGCTACGGCATGTATTATGGGAGGGGCTGCATTTTTGTTGATGACAAAGTATACCCCACTTTCCTATACTTTTGTACAGATATTTACCATTTTACTCATTGTGGCCATCCGAACATTTGCCGTGAAATATCAGTGGCAGATGCCTAAATTTTATGGCTACGATCAGAATTCGGAGATGTAAATTCGTTCCCGGAACTTTGGATCCCTGTTTTCACTATAATTGTTACAGTTAAAAATTCACATCAATTAAATTATTATAGAAGTTTTTAAATTCATTTTCTTTTTTCGAAAAACAATTTTATTAAACAATTCAAAATCACTGAAAATCAGCACAATAACCAACATATTTTTTCATTTCAAATAATTTTAACCCTATATTTAAAGTACTTTAAAATTAAATATTATGAAAAAAATTATTTCTACTTTTTTATTAGTTTGCGCCATAGGAATTGTACCTCTACACGCACAACAGGAAGTGATTATAGGATCTGGAACAATAGAAAATAATGGCATGCCATTTACTAGAGCAGCACAAGTTGCAACAGAAATATTATATAACGGATCAGAAATCGGGATCCCTGGAACAATTACAGCAATAGGATGGAATATAAAATCGACCCCTTTTACCGGGCAGATAAACGCATCCATTTATATGAAAATGAGTAATCAAACTGAAGTAACCTCTTCTACAAGCCTAAATGGGTATACATTAGTCTATTCAGGAGACATTGATTGCAGTGCCACAGGCTGGCAGAATATCCGGCTCACTACACCCTTCGTATATGATGACCCCACAAAAAATTTAGTCTTTTTTATCACTTCTAGTGCATCTGACAATATGTATAGCTATTCTCCTGCTTTCAATGCTAGTTCAGCCAATCGTAAACAAACCTATTATTCCAGTTTAAACTCAAGTTATCCCTGGACCCCAACCAAAACAATGAGTCAATTAGGAAGAAGATCCAATATTAAGTTATACTTTCAAAATAATTTAAGCACAATTGATATCACAAAAAACAATACTTTAAAAATATACCCCAATCCTGTTAAAGACAAACTGACTGTGTTAAACGAAGAAAACGTCACCTCTCTTGAACTGTATAATATGGCCGGGCAAAAGGTGACATCTACCTATTCTGACAACAAAAAAGAAATCTCCTGGGACCTTTCCCATATTCCAGCGGGAGATTATATCATCAAAATGACTGACAGAAATAATTCGCCTAAGAGTATAAAAATAATCAAAGAGTAAAAAATCAATACAGCCGCTTCATAAAATGTAGCGGCTGTATTTTAATATGTATTTTTAAGAGTTTCTATTAAAAGAATTTCCCTCTCTGTCTCATGTTAGGATTATGCATATGCTTTTGCATCGTAGGCATTTTCAGCTGATCTTTCATCATTTTGATCTGATCCGTCATCATTCCTGCACTGTCTAATCTTTTAGCTTCCTCAAGAAGTTTCTGCCCTTCCTGTTTTCTTCCTTTCGAAATAGCAGCAGCAGCAAGATTTAAAGTCGCCATTGCTCTGTCATGCTTCATATTCAATCCGTATTCCAAAGCTTTTTTCATTAATGGCTCTACTTTGGTAGGATGTGCCTGCGCTTGTGTTAACCCCAATAAATAGTGGTAGTATCCGTATTGGGACTTGTGAAGCTGTGCCTGATAGTTGGTAATGTGATTTAACCACTCAGCAGCTTTCTCCATATTCTGTTTTCTCAGCTGCCAGAAGGCAAGAAGAATATATTCATTTTTAAAGAACAGTAAAATAGGCAGTGAAGCAAGAAGAAATACAACGATTCCCCAGCCTAAACTTCTGGTAAAGATCATCATATAAAGTCCCAAAAGGATCAGAACTGCCGCAATTACAATTTTTATATACTTATTCATTATTCAGTTTTAGAAGTGCAAAGATAAAGAATTTAGAGGTTAGATACCAGAACTTGGAAGTCAGAATTTTTACAACTCATCGGTCTTGATCTTCTCATACGTCTGAAAACAGAAATCATATTGATTTTTTTCATCTTTTTCGTGGTATACCTCATCTGTTTTTTTCCAGATCTTAGGATCTATTTTCGGGAAGAAGGTATCTGCTTCAAGATCGGCTTTCACCAGAGTGACTTCTAACCGGTCAACGATATTCATGGTTTGTTCATAAATATTTCCGCCCCCGATAATGAAAACATTTTCGTCGATCTTTTTGGCAAATTTTACAGCTTCTTTAATGCTGCCTACAATCAGAATCCCCTCTTCAAACCAGTCATTTTTTCTGGAAACAACAATATTGGTACGGTTAGGAAGTGGCTTCCCGATGCTTTCATAGGTTTTTCTTCCCATGATCACAGGATGTCCGGAAGTCAATTCTTTAAAGTGTTTCAGATCCTTAGGAAGATGCCAGAGCAGTTTATTATCAAAACCGATTTCATTCTTCTCTCCCATCGCTACCACGATTGTTGTCATTCTAATAATTTTCTGCAAAATTAGCACATAATTTGTATATTTGATTAGCACAAAAAATTAAAAAAATAAACTATGAAAAATAAAGGCTGTCTGAGCGCAGGAACCATCGGTATTGCGCTGCTTATTATTCTTGCGGTGATTTTCTTCTGGGGAAAAAGCGGCTACAACAACTTTGTGAATAAAGAACAAAACGTAGATGCCAAATGGTCTAATATTGAGACTGTTTACCAAAAAAGAGCCAACCTTATTCCGAATCTGGAAAGAACCATCAAGTCGTATTCCAAATTTGAACAGGAAACATTAACGAAAGTAGTTGAAGCCCGCTCTAATGCAACTTCCATTAAAATTGACCCTACCAACATGACTGAAGCCGATATGGCAAAATTCCAGGCGGCACAGGGTGAGTTATCCGGAGCATTAAGCAGATTGATGGCTGTGGTGGAGTCTTATCCCAATTTAAAGGCAGACCAGCAGTACATTAATTTCCAGAGAGAATATACTGCGATTGAAAACAGCATCAGAACCGAAACGGTTTATTACAACGACGCTGCAAAAGATTACAATACGTCTATCAAAACATTCCCGAACAATATTCTGGCAAACTTCACCAACTTTAAGGAAAAACCTTATTTCAAGGCTGAAGCCGGGGCCAACAAAGCTCCTGAAGTATTTAAAGATGAATAAATTTCTGACCCATCAGCAGATCGGTTCCCTTGTGGAAGCCATTCAGTCGGCGGAAGAACATTCTACAGGCGAGATCAGAGTGCACATAGACTCTAATACGGAAGAAAAGAATGCCCAAACAGCATTTGAAGTATTCAGAGAACTCTGTATGAATAAAACCACTGACAGGAATGCAGTGCTTTTTCATGTGAATTTTGAAAAAAGATACCTCACCATCATCGGTGATATCGGAATCCATGATAAAGTACAACAATCCTATTGGGATCATCTTCATGATTACATCACTGCTGAATTTGCCAAAGGAAATTATTATCAGGCGCTGAAAAGTGCCATTCTGGAAACCGGTATTGAACTCAAAAAATATTTTCCCGTAAAGGGAGAAAACCCCAACCAGCTCTCTAATGAAATTACGTTCTCTTAAAATAGTATTTTCATTGTTCCTTCTCTGCTTTTACTCTTTGGTATCAGCACAGTATACCATACCCCAAAAACCGGCGGTTCTTTACCCCGTTTACGATCAGGCAGGGCTGCTTAGCGAGCAGGAAAAAAATGAACTGAACCGTAAGCTGATCAGTTTTGCCGATTCTACCTCAACGGAAATTGAAGTAATCATCATTCCGTCTACCAAAGGAGAAGATGTCAACTTTCTGGCTACGATGTTCGGTGAGAAATGGGGAATCGGAAAAAAAGGGGTTGATAACGGAGTCGTTTTTCTGATTGCTTCAGAAGACCACACCATGGCTATTCAGCAGGGAAGAGCTGTTGAACAGTACCTCACCGCTTCCGTTGCAGGCCAGATTCTGGATTATATCGTTACCCCTCATTTCAAACAGGGTAACTGGTATGAAGGGATCAACCGCGGTACCTCAGCGATCATGGAAGCGGTGGAAGGGAAATTCAAACCAACAGAAACCTCATCTCCTTCCGGAGACGGAAGTGCTTTAAAAATAGTGATCATTGCATTCGTAATCTTCATTATTATAGCGCTACTCTTCGGAAATAAAGGCGGAGGCCGTGGTGGCGGTGGAAATTATGACGATGACGATGTCATCATTACCAGAAGAGGACGCAGAAATTACCCCGGCGGATTTTTCCCTTTCCCGGGTGGCTTCGGTGGCGGAGGTTTCGGAGGTGGCAGTTCAGGCGGCGGCGGTGGCGGTTTCGGAGGCTTTGGCGGTGGCGGAAGCTTCGGAGGCGGTGGTGCATCCGGCGGATGGTAAAATAAAATATTCAGCAATCTATATAATCGGACTAAACAGTCCGATTTTTTATTTAAAACATTAAAAACTAAACCTTTCTTTGTCTTTTTTAACGTTAAATTCAATTTTATATATTAAAAAATTAACAAAACATATCAAAAACTACGGTTAATTCAATATTTTTTCACTATATTTACTGAAAACAGGTTTATGAAGAAGACGTTGGTAGTTTTTGCCCATCCCTATCTGGAGCATTCCAATTCGAACGTGGAACTCATCAATTTCTACGTTCGTCACCAGCATTATACTTTAAGAGATCTTTACGAAGAATATCCTGATTTTCATATTGCCGCCTTCAGAGAAAGAAAACGCCTGAAAAACTACGACCGCTTTATTTTCCAGTTTCCTCTGATCTGGTTCGGAATGCCGCCATTGCTGAGATTATGGATCGACGAAGTCTTTGACAGAGACTGGCTGAAGGAAGGGGAAGAAAATCCTTTGGAAGGAAAGGAAGTCTACATTCTGATCACAACCGGCGGAAAAGAAAGATCTTTCAGCAAAAACGGAACCTATCAGTATACCGTGGATGAGCTTATCAGCGGACTTATTGTATCCTTAAAGGTTTTCAAAGCAGATATCAGGCATATCAAAATTGTATACGAAGCCAATAAACTCAGTAAAAAAGAAATCATTTTACATAAAAAAGAATTTTCAGAACTTTTGAATCAGTAGCCCATGGAATCCACCTTAGCAATGAACACATTAATTTTTCTGGGAGTAGCCATCATTATGGTACCACTCGCCAGAAAATTCGGACTGAGTTCTGTGATCGGCTATATTCTGGGCGGGATCATTATCGGGCCTTATGTTTTAAGACTTACGGGAAAAGATGTGAATGACATTATGCACGCCAGCGAATTCGGGGTCATCATGCTTCTCTTTCTGGTAGGCCTGGAGCTGGAACCCCGGAAGTTCTGGGAAATGCGGAAGAAAATAATGGGACTGGGATTCACCCAGATGGTTCTCACCATTTCCCTGCTGTTTCTGGTATTCATCAGTGCAGGATGGAGGATAGATAAAGCGGTTGCGGTAGCCATGTGTTTTGCACTTTCTTCTACAGCAATTGTTTTGCAGACCCTTCAGGAGAAAAATAATTTTAAGACTATGGCAGGAGAAGCCTCCTTCTCTACCCTTCTTTTTCAGGATATTGCTGTCATCCCTATCCTGGCTATCCTTCCAATTATCGCCAATTATAAAGCCAGACATCACGATAATGAAATTCAGATCCTGATCCAGAAGCTTCCCGAATGGCTTCAGGCCGGAACCGTTATCTTTGGAGTGGCATTTTTAATCCTTTTAGGCAGGTATGTATTTGTTCCGTTTTTAAGATATGTTTCCAAATCCGGAATGACGGAACTTCTCACCGCTTCTTCCCTGTTTCTTGTGATTGGGGTTTCTGAGCTGATGGTAGCAATCGGGCTTTCTCCTGCTTTAGGTGCTTTCCTTGCCGGTGTAATGCTTGCCAACAGTGAGTTCCGCCATGAACTGGAAGCACAGATCAATCCTTTTAAAGGTCTTTTACTGGCTGTTTTCTTCGTCAGTGTAGGATCAACGATCAATTTCAATATCATCCGGCAGGATCCGGTATTTATTTTCAGTACGGTGCTGGCAGTATTGCTGGTTAAGTTTATCGTTTTATATGCTATCGGAAAGTTTTTCAGAATCGATACTCCTCAGAGTCTGTTTTATGCATTTGCCCTTTCTCAGGTAGGAGAATTTGCTTTTGTTCTGATCAATTATGCTTCAGACCTTTATCTTTTAGGTCCTGAAATGAATGCGCAGATGATGGCCGTTACTGCAATCACCATGTGTATTACTCCTATCCTTCTGATCATTAATGATAAATTGATTACCCCGAAATTCATTAAAGAGGTTCCGGAAGGAGAGCACGACTTCAATATTCTGGACAGCGATGTAAGTCAGAAAAAGATCATTATTGTAGGTTTCGGACATTTCGGAAGCACAGTAGGACGCCTTTTAAAGGCCAATAAAATTTCAGCTACTATTCTGGACCGGGATTCAGACCGTGTGAAGCTGCTGAGAAGCTACGGCTTCAAGGTTTATTACGGAGATGCTACAAGAATTCCTATTTTAAGGGCGGCAGGGATTGAAGATGCCGAGGTTCTGGTCTTATGTCTTGATGATCCTGATGACAATAAATTTATTGCTGATCTTGTCCGGGAACACTATCCGAAAGTAAAAATATTTGTACGGGCCAAGAACAGAATTGATGCCTACAATTACCTTAATAACGGCATCAACAATATCTACCGGGAAACATTGGGGACCGCCGTAGATATGGCTGTAGATGTACTCCACGAAGCGGGAATGAGAAAATATGCGGCAAGACGTCTCGGACAAAGATTTATGGCTATTGATAAAGCTTCGATCCGGAAACTGGCCAGAATGAAAGAAGAAGATGATGTAGTCCTGTTTACCACAAAAGAAATCCTCCAGCGTGAGGAGGAATTACTGGCTTATGACAATCTGAATTTTGATAACAGAAGCTGGGAAGGCTCCTCATCCGCAGAAGATGAAGACGAGGAGATCCCTGATTGATTTATTGGATGCTTACGCTTCCGCCACTGCTTTCTTCTTTGGTAACATTCTGAAGCGGACCTTTTTTGGAAATATTTACACTTCCGCCTGAAGAGGCTTCTGCTTTCACACTGGAAATAGCACTGATCTGTACACTGGCTCCACTGGATGCCTCCGCTTTTACATGATCTGCAATAACTCCGGCTGCGGAAACACTGCTTCCTGAAGATGAGCTGATGTCTGCATTTTTTGTTTTTCCTGAAATATCAATACTGGCTCCTGAAGAGGCATCAACATCAAGATCCACCGCCCATATTTTTCCGCTGAAATTACTGCTGCTGTCTACTGAAATATCAAAATCATTGGCTTCAAGATTCCCAGAAATGTTTCCTGCACTGGATATTTCAATATCGGTTTTATCCTGAGTGAACTTATCTTTTACGGTAATCTTTGCCGCAGAGTTGGCATTCAGTTTGGTAAAATCTTTGGTGTAAATCTTTGCGGTCACTTTATTGATGTTCATCACCCTGATTCCCGGTTTGTAGTGAATATGCAGTTTTCCTCCGCTATTATCCACAAGGATCTCATTGATGATATTTTCAGGAGCAGAAATAACCACTCTTTCCGTCTCAGATTTGATGATCTCTGCATCGATGGCCTGTGAAACTTCGATCTCGTCAAAATCACCGGTGAATTCTTTCTGCTTGACAGGGCCACTTTCTGTGTTGATCACTTTTTCTACCCAGCCGCTTTTTTCTCTGTTCTTTTTCTCATGTCTTTCGTTGCATGAGGCTAACAGCACGAAGGCTGACAAAATAAAAAGGGTCCTTGATTTCATGTTTACTGCTTTTATAAATTAAGTTTTAATATCTTTATACTTTAATAACAACTAATTTATGAAAAATATTTCATCGGTATTGTTAATTTCTGCTCTGGCATTTAACCAATCTTGTACTACAATGAAGAAAACCGATACACAACAGGAAGTTCCTGTTACCGATCCGTCCTTGTCTTCAAATCCTTTTATGAAGAAAAGTAAGCTTCAGTACGAAGCCCCGGAATTCGATAAAATTAAAAATGAACATTTCAAACCGGCCTTCGATTTCGGACTAAAACAGCATGACGCTGAAATCCTGAAGATCGCCAATAACCCGGACGCCCCTACATTTGAAAATACGATTGTTGCCCTTGAAAAAAGCGGCGAGGTTCTGAAAAGAGCACTTATTGTATTCTCAAATCTTACCAGCGCCAATACAAATCCTACGCTTCAGGCTCTGGATGAGGAATATGCTCCTATATTTGCCGCTCATTCGGATAAAATGTATCTGAATGAAAATCTGTACAAAAGAATAAAAGCAATTAAAGAAGACGGACTGGATGCTGAAGGAAAAAGACTGGTACAGTATTATCAGCAGAATTTTGAAATTGCCGGTGCCAATCTTTCGGCTGCGGATAAAGAAAAGCTGAAGCAGATCAACCAGGAACTGGCTTCCCTTTCTACCCAATACGCCAATAAATTATTAGAAGCAAGAAAGCAGGGAGGTGTATTCTTTTCTGATGCGAAAGAACTGGACGGACTTTCTGCTGATGAAATTGCAGCAGCGGCGGCAGATGCTAAGACGGCCGGACAACCCGGAAAATACCTTCTTGCTCTTCAGAATACCACCCAGCAGCCGCTTCTTCAGAATATGAAAAACAGGGCTTCGAGAGAAAAACTGTTTAAGGCATCATGGCAGAGAGCTGAAAAAGGTGATGCAAGTGATACCAGAGAAACTATTGAAAAACTGGCAGCATTAAGACTGAAAAAAGCCCAGGTTTTAGGTAAAAAAAGCTTCGCCGACTGGAAACTTCAGGATCAGATGGCCAAAACACCTGAAGCCGCAGTGAAATTAATGAATCAGATTGCTTCTCCCGCTGTAGAAACGGCAAAACGTGAGGCTAAAGATATTCAGGACCTGATCGATCAGCAGAAAGGAGGTTTCAAGGTAGAACCATGGGACTGGAACTATTACGCGGAGCAGGTAAGAAAAGCTAAATACGATCTTGACGAAAACCAGATCAAACCTTATTTTGAAGTGACTACCGTTCTGGAAAAAGGAGTTTTCTATGCAGCAGAAAAATTCTACGGACTTACCTTCAAAAAGAGAACCGATCTTCCGGTGTATCATCCTGATGTGGTAACCTATGAGGTTTTCGATCACGACGGAAAATCTATTGCCATTTACTACCTGGATTTCTATACCAGAGATTCTAAAAACGGAGGAGCGTGGATGAGCAACTTTGTTGAGCAGTCTTATCTTTTAGGAACAAAACCTGTTATTGTCAACTGTTACAATTACCAGAAACCGGCACCGGGAAAACCATCCCTGATCAGCTATGATGATGTGTCTACGATGTTCCATGAATTCGGACACTCTATCCACGGAATGTTTGCCAGCCAGAAATATCCTTCTCTTTCAGGGACCAATGTTCCGAGAGATTTTGTAGAATTCCCATCACAGATCAATGAGCATTGGGCTTTAGATCCTGTTGTTCTTAAAAATTATGCTATTCATTATCAGACCAAACAACCTATTCCTCAGGCTTTGGTAGATAAGATCAAGAAGGCAGCCACCTTCAATCAGGGATACATGACGACGGAACTTGTTTCTGCGGCAGCTCTGGATATGGACTGGCATACGGTAACCAATGAAAGCCAGCTGATCCCGGTTTTAGATTTTGAAAAGCAGTCTTTAGCCAGCCACGGATTTACCCTGGCAACCGTGCCTCCAAGATATCACACTCCTTACTTTGCCCACATCTGGGGTGGAGGTTACTCTGCAGGATATTACGCTTATCTATGGTCTGAAACCCTTGATAATGATGCATGGGAATGGATCAAAAATAACGGTGGACTGACAAGAGAAAACGGCGACCGTTTCAGAAAGTATATTCTTTCTGTAGGAAATTCCGTAGATCTTAACCAGGCCTTCAGAGATTTCACAGGACATGATCCGGATATCAAACCTTTACTAAGAAACAGAGGGTTTATAAAATAAATCAACGGAAGCATTCTTTATAAGAGTGCTTCTTTTTTTATTCTTGTCATAATTAAGTTCCGGTCAAAGCACATTTCTACTGAGATTTAGTATTTTTGTGGCATTAATTTTAAATAAAAATAAGATGGACTGTCCCTGCTGTTCGGGTAAATCGTATGAAGAATGCTGCAGCCCTTATCACAAAGGAGAGCAACACGCTCCCACTGCTGAAGCTTTAATGCGTTCCCGCTTTTCTGCCTTTGCCATTCCGAATGGAGAATACCTGATGGAAACTACCCTACCCGGAAAACGGAAGCATCATGATAAAGACGATCTTCAGGAATGGGGTGAAATCAATCAATGGACAAAACTGGAAATTATCCGTACTCCCGCTCTAAACCATGTGGAGTTCAAGGCCTATTATACTGATCAGGATGGCCAACAGCAGATCCACCACGAGTTTTCCGTATTTCAGAAAATGAACGACCGCTGGTATTATGTTTCAGGCGAATTTTTAAGTTAACAAGATATGAAGAAGATAATTTACATGACGCTGATGCTGATGCTGATTTGCAGCTTCAGTTTTCTCCGTGCACAGAGCAACGAGGATAAAAAGCAGATTTCGGCTGCAGTAACGGATATCCTGAAAGGTTTCCAGACTAAAAATGCAGCTCTCCTGAACCAATATGTGAGTGAGAAATACGAGGTCGGAATCCTTTTCAGAAGTGCCGGTGATCTGGGTTTTGTTCTCAATGAAGAAGTGGATTTCGGAAGGTCTTTAGGATATATTCAGAAAGCATGGGCTATCCGTAATCAGTTTCCTGTACAGTTCGGACAGGCTCCTGAGTATGACCGTAAAAATAAAAAATGGAAAAAAGAAGGTTTGTCGGCAGAGCTGAATTCCAATATCGTTAATAGCTATGCAGATCAGTTTCCGGAACTGTATTCGGTGAAAGATCAGGAGATTTTCAGAATCAATGCTGATCCTAAAAATACGGTTTTTGTGACGCTTGCTGAAAACTCTCAGGAAAAGGCTCCCATCAACGGATTCAGATGTATTCTTACCAAAATAGGTTCACAGTGGTATCTTACTTTCATCGACGTCACAGAATATGACGCTGAATAATTCCCAAACGACGCTCAAAATATATTTATGAAAAAGATTGTAACGGGCATCTGCCTGACTTTAGTGATGGTAAGCTGTAAGAAAGATGCTGTAGCAACTCCTGAAGGAACCCCAAAAGATTCTGTTCAACAGCCGGTTTCTGTGCAGAAAGCAGAGATCGCTGATTTTAAAGAAGCCCAACAGGTAGACAACATCAATGATGTTCCTTTTGTCCTCTATTCCAAAACAGATTCCGTTTCGTTTTATACGGAGCCGAAAGCTGATGCAAGAGTTTTAAAGATCAAAAACGATAAGCTGAATCATTATTACGGCTTTAAGGATCTGAAAGACTTTTTTGAAATACACTATACAATAGCTTACCAGCCTAACAGAACAATTACGGTCTATGTTTCAAAGAAAGAATTCACCAAGGATTCCCAGCTTTCTCTTCAGGGAACTGATCTGAATGAGATCAGAAGCTCTACCGTGAAAGGGGTTGATGATTTTAAAACCAAAAATTCCGTTCATTATGCAACGGTAAGCATTATTGATGAAGCTGCTTACGGCCAGGTGCAGGGCAAAAGCCTGAATGAGAAGATCACTCCCAATCCTAATGTTCATTTTGATGGCAATGCCTGGAGTCTGAATTTTTTAAAGATCAGTAAAAAGGAAGTTGACGAAGAGGCGGAATATTCCAACCAGTATATCGGTTATTCGCCGGTTACCCAAAGAGAATTTTTCGTGGGAGAAAACAGTTATAACAGTGACCGGTATTATACGGCTTACCGTTCTTCCAAACAGGATGAAGGAACGACTTTTCTGGGATATCCGGCGGTAAATACCATGCTGAAAGTAGTTGCCTCGATAGCCCCGAATCAAGATGTAGGCTCAGATTTTACCCTGAGCCGGTATAATCCCCAGACGGATCGTTTTGAGAATCTCCTGTACATCAACTTTACCAATTTCAAAGCTGCCGATTCCCAATCATTGATCTGGGTAACTTCAAAGATACTTTATTTTAAAGCCCATCACCTGAATACCAATACCACAGATCCGGATCATAAAACAGAATATCTGAAAATTGAACTTACCGATCAAAGCTTTTAAAAAAAAATCAACCGCAATTAACTGCGGTTGATTCTTTTTTGTCCAAATATAATAGACATTACAAAAAAACATCCGGCCAAAGCCAGATATTTATATTTTTTAGTGCCCTTCTGTCCCGTCAATTCCGTGAGCGTGGCCATGGCCTAATTCTTCTTCTGTAGCCGGACGTGTGTTCAGAACTTCTACTTCAAAATCTAAAACTTTACCAGCCATCGGATGATTAAGATCTGCTACTACTGCTTCAGGATTTACTTCCACTACAAATGCCTGGAAATTATTTCCCTGATTATCAGACAGAGGTAAAATAGCTCCAATAGGAGGAGTTCCCGATTCTTTAAACATATCAATCGGCAATTGTACGATAGCATCAGGCTGTCTTTCACCGTAAGCTTCTTCCGGCTGGATGACAAAGGCAGCTTTATCTCCGGCTTTCAATCCCAGGATATTTTCTTCAAATTTTGGAATCATCATTCCCACACCATACAAAAATGTAAGTGGATTTTCTGTTGTTGTTTCTTCTGCTAGAACTTTGCTTCCATCTTCCTCGATGGTGTGAAGGATGTATTTTACAGCTACAACGTGATTTTTTTCAATTGTCATATTTTTCTTTTTTTTCGTGAGTGTCACGATTAATGATACAAATATACTGTTTTTGAAATGATTTTTATCCGGAGTGGAAGATTGCAGAGGTTATTGAAAACATCACGAAGGATTCCGACTCTTTCTTTACCCTGTTTACTTCTTATTCCGGGCTTCATCTCTTTTTTTCTGTCTCAGTACAAATAAGTACAGGCTTTCAACTTTTGTTCTTGCCCAGGGTGTCTTTCTCAAAAATTTTAATGAGGAACTGATGCTGGGGTTATCCGTAAAACATTTGATATTGATCTGCTCGCCCAGTTTCTCAAAACCTTCGTAGTAGTCCACCAGTTCTTCCAGAATGGCATCAAGTCTTTTCCCGTGCAGTGGATCTTTGGAGGGCTGTTCCATTATTTATTTTTTTACAAAATTAAAATATTATAAGTTTATACGGAAATCCGGAATCCCGTATCACGGTTTTGTCCTTATCTTTGAAGTATGAAAATTCTGCATACTGCCGACTGGCATTTAGGAAAACGCCTCGACCGCTTCAGCCGTATAGAAGAACAGGTTCTGGTCATGCAAGAGATCTCAACGATTGCTGATGAAGAAAATGCGGATATGATCCTTGTTGCCGGTGATCTGTTTGATAATTTCAATCCGGGAGTGGAAGCTGTTGAGCTGTTCTACAAAACCCTGAAAACCCTTTCAAGAAACGGAAGCCGACCGGTTATTGCCATTTCCGGAAACCACGATTCCCCCAACCTCATCGATGCTCCTGATCCTTTGGCCAGGGAATGCGGAATTATTCTGATTGGCCATCCCAAAGCTCAGATTCCGATTTTTAAAACCGAATATTTTGAAATTATCCGGTCTAAGGAAGGCTTTATAGAACTGAATATAAGAGGTCTGGATTTTCCGGTAAGGATTCTGCATACCCCTTATGCCAATGAGGCCCGTTTAAAGGAATATTTCGGGGAAAATAAAGAAGAAGAGATCAATAAAGTACTGGCGGAAACATGGAAAGCGCTGGCTGATGAATTTTGTGATCCTTCGGGAATTAATCTTCTGATGGCCCATCTGTATATGAATCAGAGAGGCGGCCCTGTTCTGGAAGAGCCGGAAGGGGAAAAACCCATCAGGATCGGAAATGCAGACATGATCTACTCAGACTGTATTCCGCA
Source organism: Chryseobacterium sp. (assembly GCA_031277615.1). Lineage (GTDB taxonomy): Bacteria > Bacteroidota > Bacteroidia > Flavobacteriales > Weeksellaceae > Chryseobacterium. The sequence continues at coordinate 61,375 of JAITMC010000024.1, forward strand.
ACAGATTCAGTATACGGCATTGGGACATCTTCATGCTTTCCGGAACATCGGAACAGCAGAAAAGCCGGTGATTTACTCTTCATCTCCTTTGTGCTACAGCTTCAGTGAAGCCGGGCAGACCAAATATATTTCCATAATTGAAGCCGTTCCGGGAAAACCCGTTTCTTTTGAAAAAAAACCGCTGAAAAGCGGAAAAGCTCTGGTTCGGAAAACATTCAGCAGTATTGAACAGACCGTTCAGTGGCTTACGGAAAACCCTTATACTTTTATTGAGCTCACACTGGAAAGTGAAACTTTTATCACCGCCGATGAAAGAAAGCTGATCCATCAGTCCCACAACGGTATTGTTCACCTGATCCCCAAAATTAAAAACCTTGATACGGCAGAAGGCCGGTCTCATGAAATGAATTTAAGCCAGAATATAGAAACGCTGTTCGGTGATTATTTTAAATCCAGAAACGGCGGCCAGGAAGCCAATGAAGAACTGATGAAACTGTTTAACGAAATTCTAAATCCATAAATTATGATCCCTGTTCAGCTGACCATCGAAGGACTGTATTCTTATCAGGAACGCCAGGTCATTGATTTTAAAAACCTTACCGATGCCGGATTATTCGGTATATTCGGTTCCGTAGGCTCTGGAAAATCATCGATTCTGGAAGCTATTTCATTTGCTCTTTACGGCAAAACCGAACGTCTGAATACCAGCGATAAAAGGGGATACAACATGATGAATTTAAAATCGAACCGGTTTTATATTGAGTTTGATTTTCTGAATTATGAAAATAAACTCTTCCGCGTTACAAGAGATTTCAGAAGAAATTCCAAAAAATTTGATGATGTAAGCCCTCATTCCGCTGATATTTACCATGATAACAATGGAAAATGGGTCTCAATGGAGGGTTCAGATATTGAAACGATTATAGGATTAAATTATGCCAACTTCAAACGGACGATCATCATTCCACAGGGGCAGTTCAAGGAATTTCTTGAATTAAAAGCTACGGAACGAACCAATATGATGAAGGAGATTTTCGGTCTTCACCGTTATGATCTTTATGGGAATGCTTCTGCCCTTCAAACCAGCAACACTTCGGAGCTGGATAAACTCGAAGGCCGACTTAAGGGCTTTGAGGAGATTACTGAAGAAAAGATTCAGGGATACAAAACCCTTGTAACGGAGGAAAAGAAAAAGTTCAGTGAGGCTGATGCCCGGTTTCAGAAACTGGCTGAAAGGTTTCAACAATTGAAAAGCTTAAAAGCTGATTTTGAAAATTTAAAACAGAAAAAGGAAATATTCACGGAACTCTCTGCACAGAAACAGCCTATTGATGCTCTTGAAAAGCAGACTGAGTTATATGATCAGGTTTTCAGGACATTCAGTCCTCTGATTGCTGAAGAACATAAGCTGTCAAAGGAAATTTCCGGACAAAAAACAGAGAAGGAAACCCAGATACAGATCCTTCAGAAAACTGAAGCTGATTTCAATACGGTAAAGCAGCAACTTCAGGCTTTACAGGCTCAGTTTGACCAGCTGGACCAGTCCCGGATGCAGGAAAATGACCTGGGCCTGATCCTTCAGATGCTTACCTACTCTGCCGACATCACTGCTCTGAAAGACAGAACTGCCAAAGGAAAGACAATGGTAGAGGAGGTTGAAGCGACTATGAAAGCTATTCGCAGTTCTATTGAAAAGCTTGTAAAAAATACGGAGGAACTTCAACTGAAAAAACTGGATTCGGCCTTACTTCTGAATGTAGGAAACTGGTTCAGCCAGCACAAAAATCTCAGAAAATCTTTTGAAGAACAAACCGGAACTCTTGAAAAAGGACGCCGGGAAATTCAACTGATTACAGAAGAACTGAAGCCTTTTGAAATTGATATCAGTCGCTATAAGGAAGACTTTACAGTCCTTTTCACTGATTTTGAGAAGCAGAAAAAAGACTTAACGCAGAAACTTGATCATTTAAAAATTCAAAAGGAACTTTCCCGTTTTGCCGATGAGCTTCATTCCGGGGAAGCATGCCCGCTTTGCGGATCCTCTGATCATCCTGCCATTATAGAGGTTCATGACGTAAATTCCGGAATCCGGGAGATTCTGGAGACGATTGAGGCGATTGACCAGAAAACAGCAGAACTTCAAAAGAAGGAAACAGCCATTGAAAAAATCCTTAACCGGAAAGCCATTTATGAGGAACAGGTTGCCTCGGAACTGAAAAAATCGGAACTGCTTCAGAAAGAGATCGATGATCACCTGAAGAGCTTTATCTGGACTTCTTTTGATCCCCATCAGGAAAAAGATTTTGAGGAAAAACGCACCGCTTCTTTTGCCGTAGAAAAGGAAATTGAAAAAGCGGGCCAGCTTATTCTGAAAGAACGTGAAACCCTGGAAAAGGAAAATAAGAGTGCTGAAAAGTACAGAAATGCACTGGAAGGCTTCAGGCTGGAAGAAGTGAAAAAACAGGAGCAGATCAATACCAGCCTGGCAGCATTAAAGATCCTGAACTGGAAAGATTACCGGGAGAAAACCACCCCCGAGGTTGAAGACATTTATCGAAAATTATCTCAATCCAATACTGAAACAGAACAGAATTATCAAAAACTGACCCAGCAGGAAAAAGAACTTTCACCTCGACTGGCTTCTCAAAAAACCGTGGTTCAGCAGCTTGAAAAACGAATTGCCGAACTCAACCTTGAAATAGCCAGCCATCAGCAACTGATTGAAAATACCCTTCAGAAGCAGAATTTCACCTCTATGGATGAGATCCGTCCTATTCTGGAACAGGAAATTCATGTCGAAGATAACAGAAAGAAAATTCATTTGTTCAGGATTGAATTTGAAATCGTAAAAAACGGCATCAGCGAACTGGAAACCAAACTGAAGGATTTTTCTTTTGATGAAAATCAATTTTCAATCGCTGAAGAAGAGTTTATCACCACGCAAAACGAAGTACAGCAGATCAATAAAAAAATAGTAGAACTTACAGCAGAAATTAAAAGGCTGGAAGAGGAATACAAAAAGAAAGAAGAGCTTCTGAAAGCCCTTTCCCAACTTCAGAAACGGTCTGAAAACCTGAAACTGATGCTGAATCTTTTTAAAGGGGCCGGTTTTGTGCAGTATGTTTCCTCTATTTACCTGAGACAGCTTTGCGATCATGCCAATGTACGTTTCCATAAAATGACCAGAAACCAGCTGAGTCTTCAGCTCAATGAAAATAACGATTTTGAGATCATCGACTATCTGAATGAAGGCAGAAGCAGAAGTGTAAAAACCCTTTCGGGAGGCCAGGCATTCCAGGTTTCCCTGAGCCTTGCCCTTGCTTTGGCAGAAAGCGTACAGTCCAATGCTACGGCTGATAAAAATTTCTTTTTTATAGATGAAGGTTTCGGAACCCAGGATACGGAATCCGTCAATATTGTTTTTGAAACCCTGATGAGCCTTCAGAAAGAAAACCGCATTGTAGGAATTATCTCCCACGTGGAAGAACTGAAAGAAAGAATTCCTGCGGCCCTGAATATAGTCAGACATGATGAACGAGGAAGCCTTATTGAGATTGTGTAACAGGCTATTTAAACTACAGAGTACATGGTTTACTGCTCTGCTGCTATCCGAAGTCTTCCGACTTCGGAGTTTAATATTTTTACTCAAAGTCAGGAGACTTTGCGTAGCAATCCTTCCATAAAGTAATGTCATCATAAAATCTGTGTTAAATAAAACGAGCTGGTTACAAAAATCCTCCACTGAGACCAGCGGAGGATTGTTTTTTAAAGATCCTAAACATTAGGTTTTACGCCGCTCTCCGAAGTCTCCTGACTTCGGAGCTTAATATTTTTTACTCAAAGTCAGGAGACTTTGCGTAGCAGTCCTTACATAAAGTCTAATGTACTTCATCATCATAAAATCTGTGTTAAATAAAACGAGCTAATTATAAACAATCCTCCACTGAGACCAGCGGAGGATTGTTTTTTAAAGATCCTGAACATTAGGTTTTACGCCGCTCTCCGAAGTCTCCTGACTTCGGAGCTTAATATTTTTTACTCAAAGTCAGGAGACTTTGCGTAGCAATCCGTTCAGAAAGTTTAAATATGCTTCATATGCATAAAGCCTGTACTAAATAAAACTGACTGATTACAAAATCCTCCACTGAGACCAGCGGAGGATTGTTTTTTAAAGATCCTGAACATTAGGTTTTACTTCATCACCAAATAGTTCTATTGATTTCATCGTAATATCATGAGCCGGATCTCCAATATCCATATGTCCGATGAATCTTGTAATTCCGAAGAGTTCTTTCATATAAGCGATCTTATCCGTCACTTCTGCCGGACTTCCGATAAACAATGCTCCTTCTCTGCTTCTTCCTCCGTCATACTGCATTTTGGTGTAAGGTGCCCATCCTCTTGATGCTCCTACCCTGTCCATCTGGGATTTGTAATTGTGGAAATATCCGTCAACCACCGAAGGATCATTGCTGACAAAGGTGTGGGAATGAACGGCAATCTGCATCTGTGCAATATCGTGGCCTGCTTTTTTGTATTCCTGTTTGTAGAATTCGATCAGGTTTCTGAACTGGGCAGGCATTCCACCAATAATAGCAACCACCAGTGGCATTCCCATTTGTGCAGCGCTCAGAACGGATTGAGGTGTACCTCCTACCGCTCTCCAGATGGGTATTTTACCACCGTTTTTAGCTCTCGGATATACGGTTTGGTTCTGCATCGGAGCTCTGAGTTTTCCTGACCAGGTTACGTTTTCTTCCGTGTTGATCTTCATGAGCAGGCCCAGTTTTTCATCGAAAAGTTCTTCATAATCGTTAAGGGAATAACCGTACAGGGGGAATGATTCTATGAAACTTCCCCTTCCTACGAATATTTCGGCTCTTCCGTCTGATATCAGGTCTAAAGTGGCAAAATCCTCATATACTTTTACCGGTTCTGAAGAGCTCAGTACGGTAACACCGCTTGCCAGTTTTATATTTTTTGTAATGGATGCAGCGGCAGCCAAAACCATTTCCGGTGATGATACAGCGTAATCCGGACGGTGGTGTTCACCCATTGCAAATACATCAAGTCCCACCTCATCCATAAGCTTCACCTGATCCAGAATTTCACGGATTTTGATTCCTGCATCTCTATATTTTCCGGTAGTCTGATCGATTGCCAGATCTCCAAACATTCCTATTCCTAATTCCATATTGTTCGATTTTAGTAGAACAAAAATACGGCTGTAAAAAATGAAAAACATTGATGTTTGTTAAGAACTGATTTTGCAGATTCTCCCTACTTGTTTATATTTGAACTCTTCCTTATAATTTTATTTGAAAATGAAATCGTTAATCACTCTATTTTTATTTTTGCTGGCCGGATTATGTTTTTCTCAAAACAGGACCGAGATTTATGTGATCGGAAACATCCACGACAGTGTTCCGAATTACCATCCTAAAGTGTTGTTTGATATTCTGGATAAAATTAAGCCTGACATTATCCTTCATGAAGTAGACAGCGAAGGCATGAAAGAATACGAAAGCGATCCCCATATTACAGGAAATGAGATTAAAGCCAGTAATTTATATCTGAAAAAATATCCGAAAACATTAAGGTTTCCCTTTGATTTTGAAGGCCGCAACCAATACAGAAAAGACCGGGGCATGGTTCCTGCCGATAATTTGGCTGTAAAGCTGATTGACAGTCTTTACAAAGAGAAAGCATTGACTTCAGCAGAGATAAAGCTTTATGAAAATTATACGAATGCTACCCAAGAACTCATGAAAACCGCAGCCTTAGCCCCTGAAAATTTCAATAACGCCGCCATGGATAAAATTTCTGAGAAAAGGCAGAATGCCCAGTATTCCGGATTAGTAAAAATCAGTGACAACAGGCCTGAATTTGCAGAAAGAATGGTAACGAAACCCGACGGAAAGAAGATCAGCTACAGAGACGGTTTTAAATTAATGTCCGGTTTCTGGGATCTCCGCAATCAGACCATGGCGCGGAACATCTATCAGGTGGCTGAAAAGCATCCTCATACAAAAATTGTCGTTCTCACAGGATTTCTCCACAGGTATTACCTGCTGAAAGAGCTAAAGAGACTGAATAACAAAGATTATGTGATTAAGGAATTTTATGACTGATGGCTTATCAGATCTGCGTTTACAGAATAAAAAATCCAGTCTAAACTAGACTGGATTTTTTATTATTTATTTTTTTAAATACTGGTCGAAATAGTCGGTTACCTTCTGCATCAGATGTACCCTGTCTTTTCCTATGACGTTGTGCGGATGTCCCGGATACATAAAGTAATCCAGCTGTACTCCGTTATCAACGGCAGATTTAATAAACTTAACGGAATGCTGCCACACCACCACATCATCCTGTGCTCCGTGGATCATCAGCAGTTTTCCTTTCAGGTTCTGAACTTTGTCTAAAAGGTTCGCTGTAGCGTATCCCTGCGGATTTTCTTTTGGAGTATCCATATATCTTTCCCCGTACATGATTTCATACATACTCCAGTCTATCACCGGGCCGCCGGCTACTCCCACTTTAAATACATCGGGATGGCGAAGCATAAAACTTGTCGTCATGAATCCTCCGAAACTCCAGCCGTGAATTCCCAGCTTTTGAGCATCTACATATGAAAGTGATTTTAAATAATCCACTCCTTTCATCTGATCATTCATTTCGGTAGTTCCCAGATTTCTGAATACGGCCTGCTCAAATTTCATTCCACGGTTGGAAGAGCCTCTTCCGTCCATGGTAAAAATAATATATCCGTTCTGAGCCATATATTCATACCACAGGTTTCCGGATGCCGGGAATGTGTTGGTAACCAGCTGCAGGTGCGGACCGTTGTACAGGTACACAATGGCAGGGTATTTTTTATTCGGATCGAAATTGGTAGGAAGGATGATTTTTCCATATAAAGGAGTTCCGTCGTCTGCCTTTAATTCAACATTTTTAATTTCCGGTCTCTGATAATTCTTTAACGGATTGTCTGCGGTAAGGATATTGTCGGACTTTAAATTTACGGTATTGATGATATTGGCAATTCTTGGAGTGTCTGCATTGCTGTAAGCATCATACAGATAGTTTCCGTCGCCGCTCAGAATTCCGGTATGCATTCCGGCGCCGCTGTCCAGTTTCTGCATTTTGAAATTGGTCCAGTTGATCTTGTACAGATGTCTTTCCAAAGGAGTTTCTTTTGTTGAAGCGAAGAAAATTTCCTTTTTCTTTTCATTGAAACCTAAAATATCCGTTACCAGCCAGTCTCCTTTTGTGATCTGGGCAACAAGGCCTTTTTCCAGGCTGTAATGGAACAGGTGATTGTATCCTGTTCTCTGGCTCTGCCAGATAAAATCGGTATTGGAATTCGGGAAGAAGGTAAGCGGATGCTGCGGCTCTACATATTTGTCTCCGGTTTCTTCAAACAAAGTTTTCACCAGTTCACCGGTCACCGCATCATACTGATTCATTTTCATATGATTCTGTCCTCTGTTCAGGACGCCTACGAAAATATATTTTGAATCCGGGCTCCAGGTGACGGCGGTAAGATACTGATCTTTTTCTCCTTCTATCTTCAGGAACCTCGTTGATTGGTTTTTAATATTGTACACACCCAACGTTACCTGATGGGAAGTCTGGCCCGCCATCGGATATTTGATATTATGATTAGCGGCCGGCGTTACCGACCAGTCGATGATCGGATAATCTGCTACCATACTCTGATCCATTCTGTAGAATGCTACACTTTCTGAGTTCGGAGCCGGAAAAATTCCGGTATCGATTCCGAATTCGTTTCTGTGAACGGCCTGTCCGCTGATGATATTCTCATTCTGTTCGTTGGTAACGGCAACGGTTTTCCCGTTTTTGCTGACAAACAGATTATTTTTTACGGTAAAAGCAAAAGTCTGATTGTCACCGAAAACCTTCATATTGGCGGCTTCTTCATTTACAGCCACTTTATTTTTTACTTTCCAGTCGTTTCCTGATTTTTCTATCCAGAACATATTGTCCTGGGTATTGAAATATCCATTAGAGCTGCTGATGAATTTGATCTGTGGAACCGCTTTCAGCTTCGCATCGGAAAAATACCTGTTAAGCTGGGTAAGGGATACCAGCGTATCCTGCTTATTGGTTTTCAGGTCTGTGATCAGGTATCCGCCTTTTACAGCCTGTATATAGGATTTTCCGTCTGCTGCCCATGAAAACTGGGAAATATTTTTCACGGCAAGGTTGGTTCTCATCCCATTTACGGCCTCCGCCATGGTAAACTTCTGGGTCTGGGCGAATGCTGCATTCCCCAAAACCAGCATTAATAAAGAGAATTTATATAATTTCATTGTACAAAATTGAATCTGTCAAAAATAAGAAATAAAAATCATCCGTTAAGAAATGTTAAATTAAAAGATTCATAAAACGGAATTAATGAATGGATAAAAATTATTTCTTACCTTAATAGTAGATTTTTTTGAAGGTTATTACGAAATCCTGATGGTATAAAAACAGAAATCATTGATGAGTGGTATTTATCTGCTTATTGCTCAGTATTCATAGGATCTTAGCCCTGATAGAAACGGTTACCCCACAGCACGCGTTGGAGGTTTTGGAGGCCTGAGCATTGGAATGGAGAAGCGCGAGGAGTATGAGTGGATAGCAGGAAAAAGCTCCTGAGAACATTCAGAATGCATTTCTTATCCTATATCAATGTTTTGTACGTGCCCACTGTCCTACATTTGCTTCATAGTTAACAAACAAAAAAAATATATTACAATGGCAACAAAATGGAACCTAGACCCAACTCATAGTGAAATTACCTTTAAAGTAAAACACATGATGATTTCTAATGTAAAAGGAAGCTTCAGAACCTTCAATGCAGAAATTGAAGCTGAAGATGATTCTTTTTCTAATGCCAGAACAACGGCTAGCATTCAGACAGATTCTGTTTTCACCAACAATACGGACCGTGACAACCACCTGAAATCTGCAGAGTTCTTTAATGCTGAAAACCATCCGACCATTACTTTTGATTCTCAGGCCCTGAATGATAAAGTAACCGGAAATCTTACCATCAACGGAATTACCAAGCCGGTAACACTTGATGTGGATTTCGGAGGAATCAATGTAGACCCGTGGGGAAATACAAAAGCAGGTTTTTCTTTTGAAGGTAAAATCAACAGAAAAGATTTCGGTCTTAACTGGAATGCTGCCCTGGAAGCAGGCGGTGTAATGGTAAGTGACGAAGTAAAAGTAGCCGGAGAGTTACAGTTTGTAAAGCAGGCATAATATCTAACGTACAAAATAAAAGGTTCAGGGTTTTTCTAATGCCTTGAACCTTTTGTTTTTTTATTTCTTTTATCCGATGAACCTCAATGATCTGCAAAACATCAGCAACAATTTCAAGAATACCCCGAGGATGCCTGTTTTATTTTTAGGACACGGCTCTCCTATGAATGCTATTGAGGAAAACCAGTTTGTACAGGGTTTCCGGAAAGCGGCACGCGAGATTCCCAGGCCTAATGCTATTTTGTGTATTTCTGCGCATTGGTACACGCAGGGAACTTTTGTAACGGCTATGGAGATGCCCAGAACCATTCATGATTTCGGAGGGTTTCCACAGGCTCTGTTTGATGTGCAGTACCCGGCTCCCGGAAATCCTGAACTGGCCAGGGAAACGGTGGAACTTTTAGCTCCTGCTCCGGTGGAGGAAGATCACAGCTGGGGACTGGACCACGGCGCATGGTCGGTCATTAAGCATATGTATCCGGAAGCTGATATCCCGGTTATCCAGCTGAGCATTGATTATACGAAGTCTCCCCAATATCATTTTGAGCTGGCTCAAAAGCTGAACAGGCTCCGGGAAAAGGGAATCCTGATCATTGGGAGCGGGAATATCGTGCATAATCTGCGGCTGATCGACTGGAGAAATATCAATACCGTGGGTGCCGGCTGGGACTGGGCAGCCGAAGCAAGAGAGAAGACCAACAACTGGCTTCTGGACGGCAATTTCCGGAATATCATTGAGTACCAGAAACAGGGTACTTTTATGCAATATGCTGTTCCTACACCGGATCATTATTTTCCACTGATCTATACCTTAGGATTAAAAGATCCTTCTGAAGAACTTAATCTGTTTAATGATGAACTGATCGGAGGTTCACTGAGTATGACGAGTGTAAGGATAGGCTAAGCCACGGAGCTTTTTTGAAGGGATATTTTTTTATCACTAAAAATTTAGTAATATTGTTTGACCATGAAAAAAACAATATTTACATTTCTAATGCTGTTTCCGCTCTATATTCTGACGGCTCAGGTTATTCGCGGAAAAGTGGTGAGTGAAAAAGGGGAAATCCTTCCCGGTGCCAACATTTATATTGACGGAACCAAAACGGGAACCATATCCGGTGAAGACGGCAGTTTCAGCCTGACGGTCTCCGGTGGAAATCTGGGCAATATGGTTTTCCAGAAAGAAGAATATGAAACCTTTACCGCCCCTGTTCCCGATCTTATCAATAAAAATCTGAAAGTGGTTCTGACCAGACTCCATGAGATTGAAGAGATCAAACTGATTCCCTATACTGCGGAAGCTTACCAGAAATACATCAAATATTTCCTCGATACGTTTATTGGCAGTGATCACGAAAATGTAAGGATCAAAAATCAAAAGACCCTGAAGTTTTCCTTTGATAAAGAAAACAAGTTTCTGAAGGTAAAGGCTCCCAAAACACTGATCATCGAAAATAAAAATCTGGGGTATGAGATTCAATATAACCTTGTCAGTTATTCTGCTGATTTCAACACTCAGATGGTGAGCTATACGGGAACGAGTTTTTTTAAGGAAACCAAAAATTCGGATAAGGTCCGCCTTAACCGGATGAATGCTTATGACGGGAGCATGCTTCATTTTTTCAGAAGCCTGTATGAAAATAAGATTTCAGAAGACGGGTTTATCGTCAATCATGTTGTAAAAGTTCCCAACCCCAAGTATCCTACTGAAGAAGAGCTTAAAACCCTGAATAATTACAGGTTGATGAACAAAGCCTCTAAAATATCACAGATTCCTGATGACATCCTGGATATTTCCCAGAGAAAGAACAGCCAGAAACCTTATGCCCTGGCTATTACCCAAACCAAAATTCCGGATTCTGATTATGTAAAAAGAGAAAACGGGCAGGTATTGTTCACCTTTAAAGATATGCTTCAGGTGAATTACCAGAAATATTTCTATGAGCAGGAGGGCAAATCCTTTGTTAAAAGTAAGTATCCTGTGGTTCTATCCTCTTATCTTCATCCCGAAGGCGAGACTTTTGAAGTTTCAAAGGAGGGCAATATTTCAAATCCGGATCTCCTGATTAATGAAGGGGATTTTTCTAAAAATAAGATTGAGAATATGCTTCCTTTGGATTATCAGTTGGGGGATTGATGGGTAGGTTTTGAAGCTGGGTGATGGATGATGGAAGTTATGAAGGACGTCAGGGAATAATTTGTCTTTTTATTTAAAGGTTATGTATTAAACCGGATCATGGACAAAATAATGAATAACAAAAACGGGTCAGATCTGACATTGGCGGCTAAGCCGAATTGAAACGTGGGCTTAAATATTTTAATATTGATTTTTGATGGAAGCAGTGGAAAACTTTATAGGTTTACAATATTGTGTATTATTAAACCTGTAAGAATTGGGGTTTCACAGGTTTGAGTTATAACTTCCGACCCGTAGTTAACCCAGTCCAGGTTATTATAAAAGAACTCCGCAGACTGTTCTGCGGAGTTCTTATTTCTTTCGATTGATTGTATTATTTTATTGTACAGCCTGTAAAGCATTGATATTTCCGTAGCCGTAGTTGGAATTCACGGAAGAGGAATAGGTGGATGACTGTCTCATTTTGTTCAGAACCTGATCTCTCGTCCATGAAGGATGTTTAGACCACACAAGTGCTGCGATTCCTGCTGTAGCTGCAGTTGCCACTGAAGAGCCGCCTACATAGTCAGCCTGCCCGTTGTAATAGCTCAGCACCGGAACGTTACTTCCTGAGGATCTTTCCATCTGGAAGGTAAAATCGATCTGGCTTCCGGAATGGCAGATATCACATTTCTGATTGGATGTTCCTTCTTTTACTCCTGTTACCGCCTGAACTTCAGACATTCTTGCAGGAAAGATCACAATATCAAAATTGGTAATACTGGTAGAAGTTCCACCGGCACAGAAGATGAGCTTTCCTTTGGAGTAGGCATATTTCACTCCATCTTCAATCTTTCCTACTGAAATAAGATGTCCCATAGACATGGAGATGATTTTTACACTGGTATTATTCGCCAGGTCGGTGAATGCTTTTTTTACTCCGTCCTGTTCGCTGGAAGTATCCAGAAGAACATTAGCCGCAGCCCGGTAAGTAACCAGACTGGCGTTATAAGCTACTCCAACCGGCAGTCCCGAATTGTTTTTCGGGGAAGCCATTACAGCGGCCATTTTTGTTCCGTGTCCGCATTGGTCATTAGGTCCGTCTGTACTGGAACCGTTCACATAAGTGCCATATTTGGTAATGGTTCTGCCGGATGAGGAACCACTGTTAAAGCTACTGCCCAAAAGGCTTTGTTGTGAAGACACTCCGGTATCTACAAGACCTATTGTAATACCTGCTCCTGTACTGTAGTTCCAGGCATTCGGAATATTGTGTTTGGCAAAAGCCCACGGAATTTTCGCATTGGGAGTGGTGGCTGTATAATCGGCTGTATTTAAAGCCTTAGATTCAAATCCGCATCCTGATCCTGATGAGCCACTGGATCTTGCAGCGGTATTCAGTTCATTTTCATATTCAAAATAATGATAATCGGCAGGTTCTACATAACGGACTGTTTTCATCTGACGAAGGGCAGTTAGGGTCTCTTGTTTTTCAATCAGTACATCTATCTGATTAAGGTACTGATCTGAAGAGATCAGGGCATCGCCTCTTTCTTTTCCTTCTGATTTTCTGATGATATTCAGAATTTCATCTTCCATTTCCCTGCTGTTGGCAGAAAGCTTACGGTCGAAATCATCCTTATCCGCCCCGAAACCAATGGAAACCATTTTATTTCCACGGAATACGGCACTCCACAGCAGATGATCCGAAGCATTTTTCCAGTTGAAATCGCCTGTATTTTTAAGGGAACTATTGATTTCCGTATTGATCTGTCTTGCGGTAAGAGGATCTTTCTGAACAGCCTCAACCGTTGAGGAATCGCTTTGCAGTTCATTGGTGCTGCACGCATTTAATGCAAAAACAAGCGGCAGAAGGTAAAGTACACTTTTTTTCATTGTTTTAATTTTGATTTGGTGTTTTAAATATAACCCAAAAAAGTGAATTATCAACCCATTAAAAATGAATAAAGTATTACATGAATATTAATCTTCTTTAATTCCGCTGCTCTGCAAACAAACATATTCAGAGAATCTTTTCATAGCAGACGCTTTTATCAATACCGATATACGGTCCATAGTTGGGGATTCTGTAAAATCCACTCTTTTCATATACGGAAAGGGCCGCATTCTGATCTGCAGAGGTTTCCAGAACAGCTTTCTGAAATCCATTTTCTTTTGCCCATATTTCCAGCTCCTGTACAAGCGTTGTTGCCAGTCCCTGTTTTCTGAAATCCGGATGGGTATACATTCTTTTGATCTCTACCGTATCATCGGAAAGCTTTTTAAAGGCTCCACAGGCGGCAGGATTATCATCTTTATAAGCTACCAGACAGTTTCCGATCATATCAATATGATTGAACTGGCTAAAGAATGCATCATCATCCCCGTTACGTTCGGCGAGATCAGCATCAAGAAGCTGTACTAAATTCTGAAAATCGGTATTGGAGGAATCGGTTCTTAGTATATTCATATTTTTTTATTGTTAAGTGAAAGGTAAGATTTTAATCTGTATTAGAAGAATAACGTCAGTTTCAGGTAAAAATCTCTAACATAAAAATTTGAAGGTTGGAAGAGGGAAGTTATAAAGAAATAAGAGGCGGTCCCTGGAGCTTGTTTAAATTTCTAAATTTGATATCATGCAAATCTTTATCTCAATTACATTTTTGAGGATTTTTATTGAAAAGATAATATATTGATGACGTGTTTTTCTGACGCAGAGCTTTATGGATCATTCCGCAGATTTTAGCGGGCAAAGGGAGAATCAACTCCGTTGATCCGATGAAGCGGATGAATAAGTTACAGCTTCATCAGCGACAAAGTTGCATCACTTTGCCTGCTTAAAATAAAACAGAATTATTCATCAAATTTGTGTTAATTTTTTAATCAAAAATTCTTTAATAAAATGTAAACAGTCTCTAAACCATTTATAAATGATCACCGGATCAACACCCATCATCCTTCATCCCGCTTCCAGCTTTTCATTAAAAAAAGCTTCCCCGGTATGAGGAAGCCTGATATTTTATTTCTTTTTTGAACTTGATGGTGGCGGCGGGCTTACGTGTCCCTCCTCTTTATCCATTTTTTCCATGACGCGTTCCGCCACTTCCCTTCCCAGCTTACCTCCTGCTTCCATGCTTTCCTGTAAAATAGCAGGCATTACAGAAATAGTTTTCCGGCCTACGGGAGATTTATAAAACTTAATCAGTTCATCAATATCCGATTCGGTATAATACTTCGCATATATCGGAACATAAAGCTCTACCATCTTTTCTGCTGTAAATTCTGCAGCAAATTCTTTCCAGAACGCATCCGGAATGCTGGGCGCATTCTTTTTGAACTGCTCCATATACGTCTGCATAGACGAAATAGCCACTTTATCGGCTTCAGTAACCTTGATAAATTCCCTGATCTTAGCCTCGGAAGCCTGTGAAAAGGCTAATGTCCCGATAAAAACGCTTACAACTGTTATTAGTTTTTTCATGTCTGAATAATTATGCTTCAACAATAAATTTTCTTTCATGGATAAGCTGTGCTATTGCCAGCATATCCTGCCCGATTAATCTGTCATCTTCCAGTTTTTTAACTTTAGAACGCAGAATGGTAAAGTTTTCTTCAATGATTTTTGAACATTTTGAAGGTCTTCTGAACTCAAGTCCCTGTGCAGCAAACATTAATTCCACGGCCAGAATATTCACTAAGTTCCCCAATACCTGATTGAATTTTCTTCCGGAAATACTTCCCATTGAAACATGGTCTTCCTGACCTAAACTTGTAGGAATGGAATCTGCCGAAGCAGGGAAACAAAGCGTTTTATTCTCCGTAACCAAAGCTGCGGAAGTATACTGCGGGATCATAAATCCTGAATTCAGTCCTGAGCTTTCCGTCAACAGTCTTGGAAGTCCGTATTTCCCTTCCAACAGCAGGTAACTTCTTCTGTCTGAAATATTTCCCAGTTCAGCTGCAGCCAGTGTTGCATAATCCAATGGTAATGCCATCAGCTGTCCGTGGAAATTCCCTCCGGAAATAGATTCTTCAGCGCTTAATACAATCGGGTTATCGGTTACTGAGTTCAGTTCGGTTTCTGCCATCATTCTAAGGTGCTCAAAAGCATTTCTGCTCGCCCCGTGAACCTGCGGCACACATCTCATGGAATAAGGATCCTGTACTCTTTCACAATCTTCATGAGCTTTCATGTTTTCGGAACCTTTTAAAAACTTAAGCATTCTGGCAGCTACTTTTTTGCTTCCTTCAAAAGGTCTGATCTCATGCAGTTCTTTCTTAAACGGGCTGGCAGAACCTCTGTATGCTTCCAGACTCATGGCAGCCGTCATATCGGCAAGGTTTAATAAATATTCAAATTTTTCAAGTCCTTTGATAGCATGAGCCAGAATAAACTGGGTTCCGTTGATGAGTCCCAATCCTTCTTTCGGACCTAAGGCCAATGGTTCTAATCCATGCTTTTCCAGAACTTCCATGGTTTCGGCAACTTTATCTCCTTCCCAAACCTGTCCCAGTCCCAGTAAAGGGAGCACCAGATGGGCAAGAGGGGCAAGGTCTCCGGATGCTCCTACAGAACCCTGTTCAGGAACTACAGGAATGATATCTTTTTCAAGCATCAGGATCATTCTTTCAATCACGTCCAGGGAAACTCCCGAAAAGCCTTTTGATAATGCATGCACTTTTGCAATCATCATGATCTTGGAATATTCTTTTTCGATAGGTTTACCTACACCTACTGCATGGGAGATGATCAGGTTATATTGTAACTGAGCGGTTTCATCTGCCGAAATTTTGGTATCACAAAGCGGTCCGAAACCGGTATTGATTCCATATACACATCTATCAGACTCTACGATCTGCTGTACATTTTTCTGAGATTTTAATATCTGTTCCTTGGCTGCTTTATTCAGCTTAGCTTTATTAGGTTTTTTGCATATTTCCAGAACATCATGGAAAGTGAAAACATCTACACCGTATATCATTTCTAAAAAATTTCCTTAAAATTACGCATTTAACAATAATTGGGGAACTAAAATTTCACTGTTCTATATTTTTATGTAAAGAAGTAAATTAATTTATTAAATTTAGCCCCGAAATTAAAAACAATAACCATGAGACTGAAAACTCTGCTCCTTGCTTTATGTATAGCAGGTACAACCGCTTTCGCCCAGAAAGTAAAATATTCTAAAGAAGAAATCAAAAAAATGGAAACCTACCTTTTTAATGAAGGTTTCAATGCTCCTTCCCCAAAGAAAACCTCTACTCTTATCCTGAAGGATGGGACAACTCATAAAGGCTTCTGCAGCAGAATTGAGACCAAAAAAGGACAGATCTACGAAGTTTCCATCAAAGACAGTATCACGAAAAAAAGTACAAATTTCAGCGCAGATCAAATCAGTGAAATGTATGTATATCCAAGTAATGCTGAAAAAATAGCTAAAGTAGCTAAATACATGGGAAATATCAGGAATTTCGGCACGAAGAAACTGACTAAAAATACAACCGGAGACAGAATACATTTTGTAAACCAGACTGTTTCACTGAAAAATAAAAAAGATGATAAAGAATTCCTGATGCAGCTCATCAACCCTGAGTTCAATGAGGTTATTTCTGTTTACCATGATCCAAGAGCGAAAGAAACAGCAGGTTTTTCTATGATGGGTTCTCCGCAGCTTGGAGGAGGCGTTATCAAATCCTATTATGTGAAAAAGGGTGATAAAATAATGTGGCTTCATAAGGATGATTTTGAAGATAATTATGACTTCCTCTTTGGAGATCATCCGGAATTCATGAAAAAGTATCCGAAGAAATCTGTTGAATGGGACTATTTCAGCTTTCTGATCAGTGAATATACTGATATGAGCAACTGACAGACCTTACCATCAATAATAAAAAACTGCAGAGATACCCTGCAGTTTTTTTGTTCTTTTAAATCCCGGAATGTTTGCTTAATTTTGTTAGATGAATCCTTCTTTAGAATTACAGCTCAAAACTTTACCTTCAGAACCCGGCGTTTATCGTTATTATGATAAGAACGATCAGCTGCTGTACGTTGGAAAGGCCAAAAACCTAAAGAAGCGGGTGCTCTCCTACTTCAACAAGAATCTGTCCGGATACCGGATCAAAATCATGGTAGGAAAGATCGTCCGGCTGGAAACAACCATTGTGAACAGCGAGTATGACGCTCTTCTTCTTGAAAATAATCTGATCAAGGAACATCAGCCATTCTACAATGTGATGCTGAAGGATGATAAAACCTATCCGTGGATCTGCATCAAGAATGAAGATTTTCCAAGAATTTTTCTGACGAGAAACGTTATCAAAGACGGATCTGAATACTTTGGCCCTTATGCCAAAGTGCGGCCTGCCAAAATTCTGCTGGACACCATCAAGCATATTTACAAGCTCAGAACCTGTAACCTGAACCTTTCCCCCGCAAAAATTGCCGAGGGAAAATATAAAGTCTGCCTGGAATACCACATCAAGAATTGTGAAGGCCCTTGTGAGGATCTTGAAAGTAAGGAGGACTACGATGAAAAGATCGATGCGATCCGTGGAATTATCAAAGGGGACTTCCGGAAGGCTAAGGAATATCTGGTCAATCAGATGATGAAACTGGCTACTGATCTTAAGTTTGAAGAGGCTCAGATCATTAAGGAAAGACTTGACATCCTTGAGGATTACCAGGCTAAAAATACGGTGGTAAACCCCAATATTGATGATGTGGATGTTTTCGGAATGACCAGTGATGAAACGGCGGCTTATGTGAATTTCTTTAAGATCAGAAACGGAAATATTATCCAGAGTTTTACCACAGAGATTAAAAAGATTCTTGAGGAAACAGATGAAGATATTATGGAAGAAGCCCTGATCGAGATCCGGCAGAAGTTCGGATCGGATTCTAAAGAGGTTTTGCTTCCCTTTCATCTTTCCGTAGAAATCCCGAATGTAAAACTGATTGTTCCTAAGGTAGGAGATAAAAAAAGAATTGTAGAGCTTTCTGAAAAGAATGCGAAGGAATACCGCCTGGAAAAATTAAAACAGGTACAGATTGTAGATCCGGAACGCCATACCAACAGGATCATGGCTGAAATGCAAAAGCTGTTGAGAATGCCTGTAGAACCAAGACATATTGAAGGATTTGATAACTCAAATATCCAGGGAACCAATCCGGTTTCTGCCTGTGTGGTTTTCAAAGACGGCAGGCCCAGTAAAGCAGATTACAGAATTTTCCATCCCAAAACGGTGGAAGGTCCCAACGATTTTGCAACGATGGAAGAAGTCATCTACCGCCGTTATAAAAGAATGCTGGATGAAGGGGAAAACCTGCCTCAGCTTATTCTGATAGACGGTGGAAAAGGACAGCTTTCTTCAGCGGTAAAAAGCTTAAGGCTTCTTGGTCTCTACGGTAAAATAACTATTGTGGGCATTGCTAAAAGACTTGAAGAGATTTTCTTCCCCGAAGATCCTATTCCTTTATATCTTGACAAGAAATCCGAGACCCTAAAAATTCTTCAGAGAGTACGTGATGAAGCCCACCGGTTCGGAGTAAAGCATCACAGGACGCGTAGAAAAAATTCCACTATAAAATCTGAACTGGAGGAAATTCCCGGTGTAGGGGAAAAAACAATAGAATTATTGCTTTCTAAGCTTAAATCGGTCAAACGGATCAAAGAATCCAGCCTGGAAACCCTGGAGGAAATTCTAGGAAAGAGTAAAGCAAAGATTATTTGGGATTTTTTTAATTCCAATCAATAAAAAAGCAGGCTTCTTTCTCAGAAGCCTGCTTTTTAGTTTTTTATAGGTCTGTTATCTTGCAGAAAATACTTCTTTGGAATATTCTCCATTGGATTGCGGCATATCGATGACCAGATCATCATTTTCAAAATAGCCGGTCGTCATTTTACCATCAGCCAGTTTCACCCTGAAAATATCTTTTTTAGAAGTCGCCTCGAAGGTGGCATAAGGTGCTGTCCCTCCGGCATCTACTAAAATAAACTGCTTAGCATCAATCTGTACCTTCTGAAGGCTTAGTTTACCGTTTACATATTTCTTTACCTTATTTTCAGTGGCTGTTGAAGCAGAAGTTTCTTTTTGCTCATGTATATTCTGAGATTCTGCCAGAGGCTGATGATCTACAGGAAGTGAAGCCGGGACACTCATAAGCGCTTGTTTTAAAGCATCCTGAAACCCTTCTTTATATTCTTTAATACTTGAACCGCCCTTGGCCGTAAATATAACCTTATCATTACAATCCTTAAACTCAAGCTTTACTCTATTTTTAAGGAAATTGCTGTCATCATTAAGATTCGCAATAATAGCATTACAGGATTTCCCTTTGATTTCCGTAGGCCATTGCTCTTTATCACCCTGTACAACAACATATTTCTTAGCTTTCAAAGCGTTCACTAAAGCGACATCCAGGCCATAAGAGTCTTTTTCAAAATCCTTAAACTTACCCGGAATGGAAATATATTTATAATCAGAAACTTTCTGTCCGAAAACAGCCGCTGCCAGACAAACCGATACCAGTATTGCAATTTTTTTCATTGATTCTTTAATTATAGGTCAAAGTTAATCATTTCTGAATTCTCCCATATCCAACTTCAGCGAGAAGAAATTAGAATAAAAATTAGAGCCGCCGATTCCGGAGTTGGTAATGGCATAATCTAAAGTAAGTCCTCTGTATCGGATCCCAATCCCCGCACTTGGCTGGAAAGAAACTTTTCTCTTCAGGTCTTCAATATCGGTAATCGACTGAAATCTGTTGACCCCTAACCGGACGAAGAGCATTTTCTGATAACCCAGTTCAGCCCCCGCATAGGGAGTAATACTGGCAAAGTCCGTAGAGATCAGGGCAGCTGTTTTTGCGAAATCAACATTGATTCCCGCTTCCGGTAAAACATAAACGCTACTGTTGATGTTGAACTTTTTACTGGCCCCGGCATTAAGCTTAGGCATAGTCAGTTCCATTTTATCTTTCGGCGCAGGGTTGAATTCTTCACCATTTACTACTGTTGACAGCTTATCCTGATTTACACTCCAGAAGTTCACTGTAGTGGTGGCATCCCTCAGCATTCCTCCGAATCTCCAGCCATTATCAGCTTTATAGATTGCTCCGATATCAAAACCGAAACCATAACCCGTAGCAAATTTACCTACATTTCGATATACAATTTTAGCATTCACCCCCACGTCCAGTTTAGAATTTCCGGCTGGATTAAATGCATAAGAAAGTATAGCCGCATAATCCGACTGGGAAAATTTTGTGATTTTATCGTAATCAATATTACCTTCAGGATCAATCAACTGGGTAGTATTCAGAATATTATCAATTCCAAGTCTTACGATAGACACTCCAAATACTCCCTGCTCAAGAACCTTGGCATAGGCCAGATAATCGTACTTGGCAATGGATTCAAAGTATTCGGCGTGCATAGCAGCTCCCTGCCAGTCTCTTTCAACTGCCATTAAACCGGCCGGGTTCCACATCGGAGAATATACATCATCCTGATTGGAGATTACAGCTCCTCCCATGGCCAGACCTCTCGCACCGGCACCGATATTTAAAAATTCATTGGAATATTTTCTGATAATCTGAGATTGAGACAGCCCAAACAGCAGTGAAAATGCAAGTAAAAAATATTTCTTCATCATATAAATTTGATGCTTAGTTAAAGTTTTTTTGTTTTCCGGCTTTTTATTATCCCATTTACAATGATAGCCAGGATCATAACGGCTGAAGCTATATAAAATATAGGACTCATATGTTCTGATTCCCCAAAGATAAAAAAAGCTAGTATAATTCCGTAAACAGGTTCTAAATTAACTGTTAAAATTAGAGTAAACGGCGATATATACTTCATTAGTTTCACAGATTCAAGCATCGGAAAAGCTGTAAAAACACTGGCTAACAAGCATATTAACGCCAAATCACGGTAATTTATTTCATTCATTTCAAAAATTTGTCCTGTTGCCAGATAAAATAACATCAGAATGAACCAACCGCAGAAAATTTCGTAAAAAATAATGTTATCGGAACTTGTTTTTCCAAACATTTTTCCATTAAAGACCGAAAATACAGTCCCAAAAACAGCACAGAGAATTCCATAAAATATCCCTTCCTTGTATTGGAATTCTGTTTTAAAGATCAGCAGGATACAGGCTACAATCACCATTCCCATCACTACTTCAGAAACATCGACCTTCCGCTTAAAAATAACAGGTTCCAATATAGACGCAAAAAGAGTGGATAACGACAGACAGCTTAGTGCTATGGATACATTAGAAATTTTAATAGAATAAAAAAAGCAGTACCAGTGTAGTGCCATCGCAAAACCGATAGCAGCCAGCTGGAAGAATATTTTCCGGGAAACTTTTATACTTTCCTTTTTAAAAAACCGGATAAAAATAAACAGAAAGACAGCGGCAAACAGCATTCTGTAAAAAACAAGAATGTGAGCATTGGCATGAATCAGTTTTCCTAAAATCGCAGTGAACCCCCACAAAAAAACAATCAAATGCAATCTGAAAAGTGCTAATTTATGCATTTTATACCTCTTTAAATTTTTAATAGGCAAATTTACAAATAGGCTTTTATAAATCTTATAAAAAATATAAATTACATCATAAAATCAACAATTTCTTTTAAGAATATAATATGATATTAAATCGTGACATCAAGATTGAAACCGGACGTTTAACCTTACAGCCTGTTGAAGACCTATATACAGATGATATTTTAGAACATTTTACCCAAGAGGTGACCCGATTTATGCCCTTTAATCCACAAGGCAACAGAGAGGACATCGTCCGGTTCGTTGATGAATCAAAAAGAACTTTATCCAACAATACAGATTTGGTAATGGTTGCCCTGGATTCCCATCGGATTTCATCGGATGCTGCGGTATCCATAATATCACAGAAGAATCTGCTGAACTTGGATTATGGCTGAAAAAGGATTCTCAGGGAAAAGGATTGGGAACAGAAATCATAACCAGCCTCCTTCAATTTCTGGAAAAGAATTTTACTTTTAAATATATTGTATATCCCGTTGACGAAGAAAATTCCGCCAGTAAAAAAATTCCGGAAAAGCTGGGGTTTATTCCTGCCAAAAAGTACAAAAAATATAAAGACCCTTCCACCGATCTGAATATCGTTGAATATAGAAAGTATTATTAAAAGTGACTGTTCAGAAACAAAAAACCCTGAAAATTTGGTCAACTTTCAGGGCCTTCAAATAATAAACTATTAAAAAAATAAACTAGGAACTAGAGTATTAGCGGGGATTATCAATCCCTCTTTACTCTGTTGTAAAGTTAGAAAAAATATAAGGGACTTAAAAATATTTTTCTGTTAAAAATTTCACAATTTTCTGAGAACCAATATATTAAACACTTGTTTTACTTCAGTTCACATTCCTGATAAAAATAGTATCTTTAGGCGTAAAAAATTGAAGTTTTATGGACATTGAATTCAACAAACGAGAAGATCAAAACAGACTGAAATTATCCGAGATCAATCAACTGCTGGCTGAAATAAAGAAAGGCGGTGGAGAAAAAAGACTTCAGAAACTTCGTGAAGAAGGAAAAATGACAGCAAGAGAGAGAATTGAGTATCTTCTTGATAAAGGTTCAGATTCCATAGAGATCGGTGCATTTGCCGGTTATGAAATGTATAAAGAGCATGGCGGATGTCCAAGCGGAGGGGTTGTAGTAGTGATTGGATATGTTTCCGGGAGACAGTGCATCGTTGTTGCCAATGATGCCTCAGTAAAAGCCGGAGCATGGTTCCCGATTACCGGAAAGAAGAACCTGAGAGCTCAGGAAATTGCCATGGAAAATAAACTTCCGATCATCTATCTGGTAGACTCGGCAGGTGTTTATCTGCCTATGCAGGATGAAATTTTTCCGGATAAGGAACATTTCGGAAGAATTTTCAGAAACAATGCCAAGATGAGCTCTATGGGAATTATCCAGATATCCGCAGTAATGGGCAGCTGTGTTGCCGGAGGAGCATACCTTCCCATCATGAGCGATGAAGCTATGATTGTTGACAAAACAGGCTCCATTTTCCTTGCCGGAAGCTATCTGGTGAAAGCTGCCATCGGAGAAAGCATCGATAATGAAACGCTTGGAGGTGCTACCACCCACTGCTCTATTTCCGGCGTAACGGATTATAAGGCTAAAGACGATAAAGATGCGCTGGACAGAATCAAAAATATTATGAAATCTGTGGGAAGCACCGAAAAAGCAGGCTTCGACAGAATTGAAAGTTTTCCTCCAAAAGAAAATCCGGATCACATTTTCGGGATTGTACCGGTTTCCAGAGCGGAACAGTATGATACCTACGAAATCATCAAATGTTTAGTAGATAACTCAGAATACGAAGAATATAAATCAGATTACGGAAAAAGTATTATTTGCGCTACCGCAAGAATTGATGGCTGGTCTGTAGGGATTGTTGCCAACCAGAGAAAGCTGGTAAAAAGCGGTAAGGGTGAAATGCAGTTCGGAGGGGTAATTTATTCAGACTCCGCAGACAAAGCAACCCGATTCATCGCCAACTGTAACCAGCGAAAAATACCTTTGGTCTTTTTACAGGACGTTACCGGATTTATGGTAGGTTCAAAATCAGAACACGGCGGAATCATCAAAGATGGTGCTAAAATGGTCAATGCCGTTTCTAATTCCGTTGTTCCTAAATTCACCATCATTACAGGGAACTCTTATGGAGCCGGAAATTATGCAATGTGTGGTAAGGCTTATGATCCACGGCTGATCGTAGCATGGCCTTGGGCTGATCTTGCGGTAATGGGTGGTGCCCAGGCTGCAAAAGTGCTGGCACAGATTCAGGAATCTACATTAAAGAAACAGGGAAAAGAAATTTCAGAAGAAGAGCATCAGGAAATTTTAGATACCATTACAAAAAGATATCAAAAGCAAACCGAAGCTACCTATGCAGCAGCCAGACTCTGGACAGATGCCATCATCAATCCTACAGATACCCGAAAATGGATTTCTATGGGAATAGAAGCTGCCAATCACTCTCCTATTACAGAGAAATTTAATCTGGGGGTTATCCAGGTCTGATCATTATTTGATTAAGAATATAAAAAAGATGTGGAATTAGTTTCCACATCTTTTTTTATCCTATTAAAATTTTGAAAGCTTAAGAGAAAAATACTCCTGTTCTGAATCTTTCTTTATTCAGTTTTTTATTAACTGCCAATCCCCAAAGAATAAATTCTTTCAAGAATAACATATCTTCCGGTTGTGTGTCTGGCTGATATTTTTCAATGATCCGGTCAAGAGGATGAATTCTGTTAAGAGATTTCGCGTAAGATTCATCCGGAGATTCATCTGTAATTTCCAAAAATCCATCATCTTCCAAAAACCAATCTGTAACCTGGCTGAACGGTCCGTCAATATTCTTTTTCTCCAGCTTTTCCACTTTCGGGAAATAGGAAGTGAATAAAGTTCTGATTGCATTATCAATCAATAACTGGGCAACCGCTTCCGCACCCTCCTGTTCGCCTTCATATACCAATTCTACTTTCCCTGTGATCGCAGGAATTATCCCAACGAAATCGCTTAATCGTACAGAAGTTGTCTCATCACCGGTTAGCAGGGATCTTCGCTCTGCCGTACTCAATAAATTTTCAAAAGCAGTGATACTCATCCTTGCACTCACTCCGCTTTTTGAATCTACATATTCGCTTTCACGAGCTTCAAAACCAATCTGCTCCAGAAGATCTTTCGCCAGAGAAGGAACATATACTCCATTTTTCTGGCGGCTGTCTAAACTGGATTCATACCTGGTAATTTCCCTTGCAGTATTTATATTTTCAGGATAGTGGGTTAGAATCTGAGATCCGATACGATCCTTCAAAGGGGTTACGATGCTTCCTCTGTTGGTATAATCTTCAGGGTTTGCGGTAAAAACAAATTGTATATCCAAAGGCATTCTCACCTTAAATCCCCGGATCTGTACATCACCTTCCTGCAAAATATTAAACAAAGAAACCTGAATTCTCGCCTGAAGATCGGGTAATTCATTAATGACGAAAATGCAGCGGTTGGCCCTGGGAATCATTCCAAAATGAATCACCAGGTCGTCCGCATAAGAAAGTTTAAGATTGGCAGCTTTAATAGGATCCACATCACCGATCAGGTCGGCAACAGTTACATCCGGAGTCGCCAGTTTTTCGAAAAATCTTTCCTCCCGGTGAAGCCATTCTATCGGAGTGTTATCACCTTCTTTCTCGATTAATTCCTTAGCATAACGGGAAATCGGATTGAACGGGTCGTCATTAATTTCACTTCCTTCCACAAAAGGAATCCACTCATCCAATAAAGAGGTCATCATCCTAGCCAATCTGGTTTTTGCCTGCCCTCTCAATCCTAATAAGTTGATATTATGCCGGCTAAGAATCGCATGTTCTAATTGAGGAATCACCGTATTTTCATAGCCGAAAATTCCTTCAAATACAGATTCTTTATTACGAATTTTAGTTTTTAAATTATCTCTTAATTCGTCTTTAATATTTTTTGATACATAGCCTGATGTTCTTAATGAACCCAGTGTTTTTATATTTGGCTTTTCAGTCATTTTTATTTACTATCTGATTATAAACTTTTTAAAATATATTTTTATGAATAATGATATTTAGCGAATTCTTTTTTTGCGGTTCGTCTCATAATCCTCAAAAATCATATGCCCCAAACCATTAAGTCCTGTATAAAAAGCTTTCCCCTGATTAGCTTCTGTAAATTCACTCACGAAACGCTGTAAATACGGATCCTGAGCAATCATAAAAGTAGTGATCGGGATATGCAGCCTTCTTGCCTGAGAGGCCATATTATAACATTTCTGAACAACATATTCATCCAGACCATAAGAATTCATATAATAGGTACCATCAGCCTGGCGCACACAGCTGGGTTTTCCATCGGTGATCATGAAAATCTGCTTATTGGTATTCCTTTTTCTCCGTAAAATATCCATCGCCAATTGAAGCCCGGCAACCGTATTGGTGTGATACGGACCAACCTGCAGATAAGGCAAATCCTGGATTTTAACAGGCCATGCGTCATCTCCAAAAACAATGATATCCAACGTATCTTTCGGATAACGTGTTGTAATCAGTTCTGCGAGTGCCATAGCTACCTTTTTGGCCGGGGTGATTCGGTCTTCCCCATACAAAATCATACTGTGGCTGATGTCAATCATCAAAACGGTACTCATCTGAGATTGGTAAATACTGTCTTCAACAATTAAATCGTCTTCAGTAAGATGAAAATCTCCGATTCCGTTATTGATCTGGGCATTCTTAAGACTTTCCGTAATAGAAATTTTTTCTACAGGATCTCCAAAATTATAACTCCGGAACTCCCCTGTCGTATCTTCTCCAGTTCCGCTTTTATTGGTTTTATGATTCCCGTTTCCACTCTTTTCAAGATTTCCGAATATTTGATTCAGTGCCTGTTTACGAATATTTTGCTCCATTTTTGCACTCAGACGAATTCCATTTCCACCATTAGGGTCAACTTCTTCACGGATATATCCTTTCCTTTTAAGGTCTTCAATAAAGTCATCAATAGTATATTCCGGAGTAGTAAGCTGGTATTCTTCATCCAGCATCCGAAGCCAGTCGATCGCTTCATCAAAATCTCCTGAGGTATGGGTTAATAAATCAGTGAAAATTTCCAGCAACCGGTCAAATACAGATAATTCCGGTGCTTTATAAGTTTCAAATCTGAACCCTCTCACAATATGCTGTTTCATAAAATAAAGTTACAACATAAATAAAAGGACTTTAAGAGATTTAATCTATTTTAATTTTTATGAATAGAAATAATCTTTTCTGAATTCAAAATTATTTGTGAAGCTTTATCCCGCTATCCACTCATACTCCTCACTCCACCGCTTTACATCGTGCATATCCAAATGGCCAAAGCTTGTTCCGGGGTAACCGTTACTATCGGGGCTAGGTAATGGGGCCATCAGTAATAATTATGGTCGATGAGCAATAAGTAACCGGTAATGGATAATATAAAAATGAGTTTCCAAATATTAATATCCATTTTATTGGTCAAAAAAGATATTATAGATTGATCTATAAGCTTGGAGCTATTTGATAAATGACAACCTATAAATACGTAACCAGGTTATTCAATAGAGGTGGGCTTTAGCC
>JAITMC010000008.1 GCA_031277615.1 Chryseobacterium sp.
GAGCGAAAAATATCCCCAAGAATTCGTGTGATCGGTGTGATCCGTGGGAAATTGTTTAACCACAAAAGGGACAAAAGAATTTTAACACTTAAGTAATCTTTAAGTTTAATATATTGCGTATAGAACTTCACTAAAGATTATAAAAATCTACGATTCTTGTTTTACACTCGCTCTTTCATCTGTTTCCATTTCGATCATGTTTCTCTTTAAAACCTTAATTTCATTTTTCAAAAGAGATGGACTTTAGTCCACCTAAATCTGCGTTATCCGCAAAATCTGCGAGCGAAAAATATCCCCAAGAATTCGTGTGATCGGTGTGATCCGTGGGAAATTGTTTAACCACAAAAGGGACAAAAGAATTTTAACACTTAAGTAATCTTTAAGTTTAATATATTGCGCATAGAAGTTCACTAAGGATTATAAAAATCTACGATTTTTGTTTTATAATACCTGTGTTATTTCTTTGAATTTGGATCATGTATTTCTTTAAAATCTTAATTCCATTATTCAATAGAGGTGGACTTTAGTCCGCCTAAATCTGCATGATCTGCCTAATCTGCGAGCGAAAAATATCCCCAAAATATAATCTGTGAGAAACATAAAATAATGCAAAAAACAATAAAAAAGACAGCCTCTTACGAAGCTGCCTATCTGTTTTATTTAAAATACTGAATGCTGCTTAGCCTTCAACATTGTATTTATTAATCACTTTCTGAGTTACTCCTGAACTGCTGAAACCTCCGTCGTGGAATAGGTTCTGCATCGTTACCTTTCTGGTAAGATCCGAGAAAAGGGTAACACAGTAGTTGGCACACTCAAGAGCAGTAGCGTTTCCTAGCGGAGACATATCTTCAGCATAGCCAAGGAATCCTCCGAAACCTTTTACACCACTACCTGCCGTGGTCATTGTTGGAGACTGGGAAACGGTATTTACACGTACCTTTCTTTCCCCCCAGTAGTTTCCGAATGTTCTTGCAATACTTTCCAGGTAGGCTTTATTATCAGACATATCGTTGTAATCCGGGAATGTTCTCTGGGCAGCGATATACGTAAGGGCAAGGATGCTTCCCCATTCGTTCATACAGTCTTTTTCCCAGGCTACACGCATTACTTTGTGGAAAGAAACTGCGGAAACGTCCCAGCCTTTTTCCAACCAGTCGTAGTTCATTTCTGTATAATGTTTTCCTTTTCTTACATTCACGGACATTCCGATAGAGTGAAGGATAAAATCTATTTTACCAAATTTAGCAACAGCGGCATCAAAAAGTTTTTCAAGATCTTCTACAGAAGTAGCATCTGCACCAATTACTTCAGATCCTGTTTTTTCAGCTAAAGCATTCAATTCCCCCATTCTCATAGCGATAGGAGCATTGGAAAGGATAAATTCTGCTCCTTCTTCATGACACCTTTCAGCAACTTTCCATGCGATAGATTGCTCATTAAGGGCTCCGAAAATAATTCCCTTTTTGCCTTTAAGTAAACCGTATGACATAATTTTTTAATTGTTTATTTAACTACAAATGTAGGAATAATTTATGTTTGTGACATCATAAAAATGGAGCCTTATTAATTTAAGACTCCATTTTCTTGAAAATATTTATATGACTGAAAATTTAATTGGTTTTCTTGTTCCATTCTGCTTTTACATCTTCGGCGGCATCTTTGGTTTTTTCCCAGGCATCGTTAGCCTTGTCCTTGATGTCGTCCCAGGCATCTGAAACATTATTTTTTACTCTGTCCAACCAGTCTTCCTGCTTAGCCTCTTCGTCATTGGCTCTCTTTTCATTGATATACTCCTTGGCTTTATCTGCCAGATCCTCAATTTTCCATTTGGCATTGTCTGCTGCATTTTTTAATGAGTTTTCAGTGTTGTTTACTGCATTTTCCGCTTTGTTGTATTCTGAATTGTTCATAATAATAAAATATTTTTTGTTGTGTGTACCAGTAAATAAACAATAACCATTCCTAAAAAACGGAACTACTGTTAAAATTTTCATAATCTTTTGTTAGGCTTTTCTAAATCAGTGTACCTTTAAATATAAAACTGAGCTTATGGAAAAAATACGTTGCGGCTGGTGTGAGAAAGATGATCTCTACCGGAAATACCATGATGAGGAATGGGGAAGACCTGTTTTTGATGATCAGGCTATTTTTGAATTTCTGGTTCTTGAAAGTTTCCAGGCCGGGCTGAGCTGGTATACCGTTCTTTCCAAACGGGAAAACTTCAGAAAGGCTTTTGACGGTTTTGATTACCGTAAGATTGCTGTTTACTCTGATGATAAAATTGAAGTTCTTATGCAGGATTCCGGAATTATCAGAAACGGACTTAAAATAAAAGC
This sequence comes from Chryseobacterium sp., assembly GCA_031277615.1. Lineage (GTDB taxonomy): Bacteria > Bacteroidota > Bacteroidia > Flavobacteriales > Weeksellaceae > Chryseobacterium. Next base: position 2,340 of record JAITMC010000008.1, read on the forward strand.
TACCCGGAATAATGCACAGCGGTTTATGGAAGTCCAAGAGGAGTTTGGAACCTTTTCAGCATACATCTGGGGTTTTGTGGGTGGTAAACCTATTGATAACGTTCCTGAAACATTGGCTGATATTCCTGCGGTAACAGAGATTTCCGATGCTTTATCAAAGGACCTCAAAAAACGAGGATTTAAATTTATGGGATCAACGGTTGTTTATGCACATATGCAGGCCACCGGAATGGTGAATGATCATCTCAAAAGCTGTTTCATCAGAGGGTGATTAATTTCTTTTTATTCATTTTTTAGTGATGTTTTTTATTAATAATGTAATTTTTTATTGTTTGTTTTAGAAGTTTATGTCTCTTGGATTGCTTCTGTGAGGGTGTTAAACAGGTGTTTAATATTTTGTAATGATTCATTTAAAGGTGATTAAGTGCTCTTTTTGTCACTGGGTAGTGTGTTTATTTTTGATTTTTCAAAATTTCAATCAATTTATTGAAAAATTCGTATATTTGCACCCTCAAAATAAACAAACAATACTAGGATGATCAAAAAATGTAAACTTTCGCTTTTTCTTTTCTTTTTTCCATTTACTTTTTCTGTTTTCGCTCAGGTGGGGATTGGTACGCCCGATCCGGATCCATCGGCAATGCTGCAGATCAGTGCAAAGAATAAAGGAATACTGCTTCCGAGCGTAGCGTTGGTTTCATTAACGGATCATACAACCATTCAGAATCCGGCAGACGGGCTTATGGTGTGGAATAATGGCGGTGGAGCTTTAACGGATGCCGGATTCTATTACTGGAATGCATCAAAATGGAATATGCTTTCCACCACTTCAGGGGGGAACGGTTCAAATGGCGGTGGCGGTATTATGCCAATGTCTGCATGGACCAATTCTGCTTCCAACAGTGGAAATTCCGGTGGGGCCAATACCAATCTTTCCCTGGGAACGAATACTTCCGACGACCTGGTTTTCAAAGTGAATTCCATTCCTGTAGGAAGGCTCGGAGTGAATAACTCGGTAAGCTTCGGAACCGATGCCAATGCTTCCCGGAACGGTATTGCTTTGGGAAATTCCAGCAGTGCCTATCAGGGAATTGCTATTGGAACCAATACGTCAGTAACTGCGAATGAGTCGGTGGCTTTGGGAGCCAATTCAAATATTTCCGGTTATAAGTCAACAGCAATAGGATTTAATGCCAAAGTAACGGTAAATGAAGCAACGGCTGTAGGAAATAACGCTGAAGCTTCCGGATTTCAGTCTGTTGCTGTAGGATATAGTGCAAAAACCACCACGAATGATGCAACCGCTTTAGGAAAAAATTCAACGGCTTCCGGATTTCAGTCGACAGCAGTTGGATATAATGCCAAAACCAGTTCAAACAGTGAAACAGCAGTAGGATACAATGCCCAGACTGCCGGTCAGAATTCTACAGCAGTAGGATCGGGAACAGAGGCATTGGGACAGTTTTCTACAGCATTGGGATATGGGGCAGCCACCTCTCAGGCGAATGCCGTAACGATCGGAAATACCAGCGCCAATGTGGGAATCGGTACAGGAACTCCGAATAAATCAACAAAACTGGATGTAAACGGCACGTATAAAATGGGCGAAAAGGGGAGTGTACAGAAAAACCAGATCAGCTTTGAGGCGTGGCCTTCGGTTTCTGTCAGTAACCTTCCGGCTGGAAAATCGGTCACCATGGAAATCCCGGTTCCTGCCAGTTTGCAGCCGGGTTCTACCAGAGCGGCGATTGTGGTTTCTCCAGCTGGAGACTTTGTCGGAAATTCATCTTTTTCGATCTCAAATCCAAGAATGACCTCGGTTTCAGGTATTACCATCAACCTTACAAATATTTCAGGAAACACAGAAAGCCTGTATTCGACTCATTTTTATGTGATGATCAATGAGTTTTAGGAAAGGTATGAGGTGGGCATAGTGAATTTTGCTTCGCAAGTGAATGGTAAAGGATCAGGTATAAAAGTTGAGTTCGACCTGAACAAAAAATTTCATCCTTTACTTCCCCTTAGCTGCATTCTGAAGCTTTTCTTCTTATTAAAAAACTAATACTTTTTATCTAAATATAAATGCAGTATTTCTTTGAAGGCGCAAAGGTTTATGATGCATACTGTTGATTCTAAAGGAGGCAAAGATCAGAATCAACTCCGTTGATTCGACGAAGCGCACGTATAACCATAAAGTTTCTTCAGCGGCAAAACTGCACTTCTTTACCTCCTGAAATTATACCTCCGGATTGCTATCCTTTTGCGATGAAAATATTTATTCTGATTTCTGTTCCAGTTCCATTTTGATTGTATAGGTCAGATCATCATGCATTTTTTCCGTAAGATGAAGTTCCGCTTTATTGATTTTTGACGTTAGCTTCTCAAAGGTATACTGTATGGTAATGCTGAATTCAAACTGATCGGTGGAAAATTCAGGATTGCTTTCATAAAGTTTTTTCAAATGGTTCCTGATCAGGTCATTTTCATTATTGAGGACAGAATGAAGTTCGACGGAAAGAATATCTTTTTCTTCATCCAACTTAACCAGTTTCAGCTGATAGGCATATTCCATCCCACTCACCAATCTTGAACTGAACTGAAAAGGACCGGACAGAAAAATGAAATGCTGGTTTGGCGGAAAGATCAGGCTGTAAATCTCAGGAAGCAAAAGAATATACTGCAAATTCTTTTTGATGGCTGCATCAAAGTCTTTCAGGCCGTTTTCATAACCGGAAATAAAGGTATTCCGGTCTTTTTCTTCCGGAAAAACAGCGGGAAGCCTGTTCTGTTTCCATTCCTCCCAGTCTTTCTGAAGGTCTTCTTTATTCTCAACGGAAAGGATTTTCCCGTCCCGGTTTCTTTTAATATGAAGCCTTCCGGAAATCTCGGACAGCGCAAGACTCTGCAACAGAAACGGCTTCATGGTGTTGTCTTCCGTATCTCCGGTGATATGGGTGAGTTCAATGGTATTGTAGAGCAGATCGCCTTCTTTTTCCTGTTTGAGAATAAGGCTGGAAACCGTTTTTAGAGATACCGCAGGATTTGCTTTTCCCATCAGAAAGGTATTCTCAACATTCAGAATGTAAGGCTGTGTGAAGCTTCCCAATTGTAGAAGCGGAATATTTTCACTGAATAAAAATTTTGATAAACTCATTGATATTTTGATTGGTGTTATTTTTTAGGGTGTTTAGGGCTTATTCAGTTGTCATCTGATCTAATAAATCATCAAACTCGTTTTCCGGATTGATAAGATGATTTTAGTTTTTTTTAGACTCCTTTTCTCCAGGGGAATCTCCCTTTTTCTAAAGATTTCATTATCGTTTCCTATTTTTCATCAGACAATTCCATACTCATTATTCAAAATATTTTTCAGGATTTTTATAAAATTCAAGATACTTTGGATCTTCATTTTCAAAATATCTGAAGCCTGCGACTTCTACTACCTTTTTTAATTTATTATATGACTCTTTATAATCTGCTGTTTCAAATTGATACTTTGATGTTTCAAACCAAACATCTTCATCAAATAAATTAAGAGTATTATTATTCTCTATCATTCTATTCAACCAAATCTTTGCTTGGTCAAATTGTTTATGGCTAAAAAAGCCTTTGTAAACCATTTTTGCATAATTGTATCCTTGGTTCCAATTGTTTTTTGGTTCTGGAAAACAGTTCCATCCTTCTTCAGCTAATACTGAAAACTGGTCAAGATTATTTTCTTTTAAACTGCTAATTGCTTTTTTCCAAAATCAATTACATTATTATACTTTTCTGCTTCTAATACTGCCATGTTTATTTTAATAAAATATGTTATTTATGGATGTAAGCTTCTCTTAATGATAATATTTAATGGTAACGTCTTCAAATTGTAATTTATAGTAGCTTCTATTTTCTTATTCATTCCAAAAATCAACATCTTCGTTATACTTACTCCCAACTTCAAATTCTAAATCTTCATCGTAGTCCAAAAAACCATCTTCATCAAGAAAATAGACATGCTCTTCATAATTTTTTCTTAGTGTAAGTAAAAAATCATCAGGCGTTTTATGGATTAGATCTATCTCATCTTCATCGTGAAATATCAAAAATATTTCATTAGTATTTACATTTAAAGCATAAAAATCTGATGAGTAGTTTCTTAAAATAGGTAAGAACTTTTGTTTTATATTTTTGTTATTTAAAATTTGTTTTAAGTCTTCAAAGTTTTTTTTGAATTCCGAGATATGAATTAATAAATACCCCGGAACAAAATCCATTAATTTTTGATTGTTGATTTCATAATATGTTCCTGAATATTTTGAATATATAATTCTGAATAATTCTGGAATTTGACTTGCTATTTCTCCCAATATGAAGGACCAGTTATTTGTAATCGGTAACAGGCTTTCCTTGTAACCTTTTCTTAAGTCATCAGATAAGTCTATATATTTTTCAAACTCTTTTTCCATCAGTTTAATAATATCTTAAATATCCGGTTTTATCAGATCAAAATATTTGTCTTCTTCACCATTAAATATCTCTTTTCCTTCCAACATATAGGCACTCATTAAAGCATCCTGAGCCTTACTTTCTTCATGAAGTTCAAAATATGATTCACCTAAACCTAACCATATATAACCATGGCTTAAGCCATCAGGACATTTAAGAGCTTCATTATAATTATTGCAGGAATTTTGAAAATCTTTCAGGTTAAAATAGCAATCTCCTAATGCTG
>JAITMC010000037.1 GCA_031277615.1 Chryseobacterium sp.
AGCTACTAAAAAATGGACCATGCCTATCCAAAATTGGGGCATTGTCCTCAACCAATTTATGCTTATTTTTGAAAAAAGGCTCAGATTATAAAATCCAAGCCTAACTTTTTAACTTACACGCTTCGTGGGATAGTGTCGTAATTTGCTTAATGCTTATTATTGTTTCCATTAGATTTAATAAACAGTTTGGAATTATTAATCTTACATTTTTCTGCCTATATAATTTATTCTTATACTATAATTTGTTTTATAAAAGTGATGGTGGCTCTGGTTTTTTATGGTGGTTCTATCTTATTATTTTAACTGCCATTCAAATACTTGTAATAATAATTTATTTAGGAATAAAATTTTTTACAAGAACCCCTCGCTAGCGCGAGCTAAGAATAACAACAAAACCCTTGCACACAACGAAGGTTTTGTTATCTAACCCAATTCTTTTAATTTTATACTATGAGCAGAAAATATAAATTTCATGAAAAAGAGGGAGCTTACTTTATAAGTTTTGCTACGGTATTCCGGATTGATGTTTTTACCAGAATAGAGTATTTTGATATTGTCATTAAGTAGTCTGAAATTATTGTGGTGATGATCAGGAGGTATTGGAAATAAATGTAAATATATAAATGAATCATTGATTTGCATGAGTAGGATGTGACAATGCTGGGCCGGAAAAAATGAGCCGATAGAAAATTGAAAAAAACACAGCAAAATGAGGTCAAATAAACTAATATACCCAAGTATTTTTATTTCTATTATCTTGGCTGTGGTTATTAATCTGATACCCTCAAAAAATTTCTTTGGACCCTATTATATTGATCTCTATATCATAATTCCGTTGATTTTAGTACAGTTATTAACGTTACTGTTTAAAAAATATATAACCTGGGCTGTTATAATCAATGCATTGATAGTCGTGATAATGTCATTCATTGCATATAAATGTGTAATCAACAGTTAATAAATTTGAATCATAACTTTGCAATATGCGAAGCCTCTATTTTTAGATAAAGAACCCGTCCCGATAAAAATATATAACCCCAATAAGAAATGATAATTACTAAATTACATATAGTTGATTGGTATGATGATATGATAACATCAATTATTTCATTTGGAAAAGAGACGTATATATTCAATTGTATTCAAAAGTATCCTGTGAATGGAGAAAAAACATATTACTGTGTAAAAATAGATGAAGAATCATTTAAACAAATCGGGTATATAATAGATAAAAAAAGTCTCTCTACAACCGATTGGAATATCCTTAATTCAACTTTTGAAAAGAACAATAAAATTGATCATGTTTTTTTGTTAAAAACAAAATCAATGTCAGTGGGTTCAGATATTAGGCTTGATAAAGTAAAGAATTCGGATATTATAAATATTGAGCTTCCATTTGATATTTCAACTCTATATTTTAGTTTCAATAGTACTACTGATTGGTAGTGCGGGTATCTTGCTCGTTCCAACAAAAAACTAAGCCCTGGATCCGAGACCCAAAACAGTAAAATAATGATAAAAATGTTTGAGATAAGAACCAAAGGAAAAGCCTCTTTAGATAATTTAAGAGCTACTGATTCCAATGTTAGTGAAGCATTAAACACAATATATACTAATGATTATGATTTTATGATTTTCATAAATTGGAATGGATTTAAAATACCCATGGATGGCGTTAGTTTTTCACAAATCTATAATGATGTGATCATCATGTTAGAAGAACTTGAAGAAGAATATGATTTTTCTGTAAATTTTTTAGATACAGGTTTAACAGCAGTATGGAGTTTTACGACTGAAGGGGATTTTCTTAAGGTTAAGGCAAAATGGGTAGACATTGCATCTTACGGCTATGAAAATACAACACTCGAAGAATTAGAAAAAGTATCGAATATTGTCATAATAAATAAAAGTAAGTTTATGAATGAATGGAACTCGCTTTTAAGGATTGTTAAAGCGGACTTATTAAAAGCAGGATATAAAAATACTTTAGAGGGATTTGAGTATTTGGAAACACTAAGCAACTAGTATTTGTTATTTCTATCGGGCGTGAGCATTGCTTAAAAATAGTAAAGACCGGTATTTAATTAATGGCAGATATACGCCTGGGTAAAAAAGCGGAAAATGAAGCTAACAGCATTAAAATTCAAAGTCAATAACCACTTTATTCGTTTAGCGGTACTTGTACTGTTTTGTTTTTCATGCAGTAAAAAGGAGAATGATAGGTATGAGAAAGAAGTTAATAAGGTATATAATTCTAAACCTATTACAGACGAAATGGTGAAAAATTTAACTGAAACAAAATGGGAATTGACAAAAAAAGAATTATTTCTTTATTCAGCAGATGGAAAAATGCATCCATTACCGGTAGATAACGGAAATATAGGTAAGCTGATTTCTTTTGGTAAAAAAAATCTTACAATTAGTGATGGTGATGGAAAAATTATTGGAAACTTTTTTTCTGATAATATGCAATTCGAAATAAATGGAATAGATACTCTAAGTAATTATTACGGAACTTCCGAATTATATAAAAATAAGGATATGATATTATATAGTAATGTAAAATATACAAAAAATAAAAAAACGATTAAGAGTTATGTATTACGGCTATTGTTTCAAAATAAAGATAGTTTGAAACTATAGTTTCCCTTGTTAGTACAAGCATCTTGCCTGTTCTCAAAAAACAAAAAAACTCTGATAAATAAAGTCTCAAGACTCAATACAATCCAACGTACAATGATACAGACGCTTCATCAAATCAACAAAATTGATTCTACACTTTGCTCCCTAAAAATCAACAGTATCATTCATAAAAGCTTTGCATTAAACCACTCAAAAGCCAAAAAAAAATAAAAAGAGTATCCCATCAAAGGATACTCTTCTTGATGAAATAAGATAGAATGAATTATAAACTTCTCGAACGCGCTATAGAAATCAGATAAACAAGATGGGCATACATCTTTCTCTTTACAGACTCTATTTTGATATCTCCGGTACTTTGGTTAATCGTGGTAACAATATCCGCATTACATTGTCCTTCAAAATTGCCGCTTCCTAAATAATTAACGGTATTGGTTGACGGATTATAGGATATTCTCGGATAATCAGGAGCCGCCTGGCTGGCAGCATCACTACCGCCGATATACCCTTTATGATCAATATAGCGGGCAGTCCATACACCTGCAAACTGCCCGTTTCCGGTATCGATGGTTTGCCCTACAATCACTTTGGTATCCACAGCTCTTACAAACCCAAGACATGAACTGTAATGGTTAAAAGAGACTGTGCAGGAAGATGCATTATCAGAAGGCTGGAAACATTTTCCTTCATAAAGCGTCAGCCTTTGTTCAGCGGAGGAAGTAGAGGTGTTGAGTAAAGCTTTGGGAGAGACTACTTCTTCAGGAGCAATCAGAATCAGGCCTCCCTGTTGGTCCGTTGCAACAATTTTTTTCTCGGCATTGGCCAGATTTCTTACACGTATTGATCCGTTAACGTCCAGAGTGTGGGTAGGGGTAGTAGTATTGATACCAACTTGGGCCTTGAAGTTCCCAAAAACGACAATCATTACCAAAAAGACTGTTTTGGTGTTCATTTTCATGGTTTTTATGAAATTAAAAAGTGTTTTAAATTTTTCACCAAGTTAAGAAATATTTAGAATCTTTAAAAATAAATTTCGTTTAAATAATGTGTTTTTAAGTTATTTAAAAAGGTTTAATGCAATAACTCTAATAAATTTTAACTGAAAAATTGTATTATAATTAAAAATAATTCAAATAAAACACGCCTGAATTTTTACAAAATTCATAATAATGGGTCAAAATTAAAGCCATCCGTTATATTTGGAAAATATTTGTATTTTAGCTGAAATATGCCGCTTATTCATAAAAATATAAACGGCTTATTAAAATTCAGATAATCTGAATGAAAAAAATTAGTAGATTTGCACGACATTAAACAATAATAAATACATTAATGCTGTTCTCTCTTTACAGAACATACAGGAGATAACAATACAAATTTGATTAGGTTATAAAACTATTAAAACTATGAAGAAAATTTTCTTACTTCTTTTGACCGCTTTTTTATTTATCGGATGCAGCTCTGACGATGATACTATCTATGATTTTATAGGAACCTGGTCAGGTAAATATGAAGGCAGCGATAACGGAACCTGGAATTTTGTTGTTGCCAGCGACGGAAAAGTAACCGGAACCATGCACTCTGAAGTAAATAATGAAAACTACAATATTTCAGGAAACCTGAGTGATTCCGGAGACCTGAACGCCGTAGTAGGACTTCCTTCAGACGGCGAATTCCGGGGAACGCTGACAAGAGAGAAAAAAGGAAACGGAAACTGGTCCAACTCAGTTCCCACTCCCGCCAGAACCGGAACATGGTCAGGAGAAAAAAATAAACAACAATAAAAAAATCTGCAGGTCAATCTGCAGATTTTTTGTTTCATAACGTTGTATCCCAACCCATCGCAAAAGCTGTTATCCGAATTATTAGAATACAGAGAATTGAGCTAATCAGATTCTGAAGAAAATTTTATTAAATCCGTAAATCTGATATCCCTGCCTACACACAAAACACAGAGTCCCGAAGGGACGATTTAACAAAGAATCGGATACAATCCGATTGTCAAAAGATTTAAAAACATCCATTATAAATATCCAATCCCGATAAAAAATCTGACAAAATAAAAATTATTCCGACAGAGTCCCGAAGGGACGATTTAACAAAGAATCGGATGCAATCCGATTGTCAAAAGATTTAAAAACATCCCAATATGAATATTCAATCCCGATAAAAAATCTGACAAAATAAAAATTATTCCGACAGAGTCCCGAAGGGACGATTTAACAAAGAATCGGATACAATCCGATTGTCAAAAGATTTAAAAACATCCCATTATAAATATCCAATCCCGATAAAAAATCTGACAAAATAAAAATTATTCCGACAGAGTCCCGAAGGGACGATTCAACAAAGAATCGGATACAATCCGATTGTCAAAAGATTTAAAACAATCCCATTATAAATATCAAATCCCGATAAAAAATTTGACAAAATAAAAATTATTCAGACAGCGTCCAGAAGGGACGATTTAACAAAGAATAGGATACAATCAGAGTGTCAAAAGATTGAAAAACATCACATTATAAATATCCAATCCCGATAGAGAATCTGACAAAATAAAAATTATTCCGACAGAGTCCCGAAGGGACGATTCAACAAAGAATCAGATGCAATCCGATTGTCAAAAGATTTAAAACATCCCCAATATAATATCCAATCCCGGATAAAAATCTGACAACATAAAATTATTCCAACAGAGTCCCGAAGGGACGATTCAACAAAGAATCGGATGTAATCCGATTGTCAAAAGATTTAAAACAATCAAATCATCACACAAACCCCATCCCCACAATTTCCCCGGCTTTATCTCTAAAAACCACAAAGTACAGAACAGCATCAATATCAGGAAAATGATTCTTAAAATCAGTCTTTTTATCTCCGGAAATAATCTTTCGTTCTTCAAAATAATCCACTGTATAATGATCAAAATCAGGCTTTATGGTAACCAATATTATTTCCCGAATATCATTTTTTGAAGCTATGGCAAGAACGATCTGATCTGATTTTGCAATAACCTGTGCTTCAGGAGGAATGATTTCTTTGTTTCCGAATTGAAATGCTTTTAAAAGCTGTTTCCCTTTTTCGGTAGTAAGTCCGTTGGTTACACTTCTTTTTCCTCTTTCTGATAGTATGTCCAGATCTTTAATATCCGTCATTAGCCTGGCAAAACTCTGATAGAGGAGGGGATCGCCGGATTCTTTGATATACCGGTCTATGCAGTTCCGGATCAGCTTTCCCGATTTGGAACAGTGTCCGAATTCCGAACTGTTCTGCCGAACTTTCTCGTATGAAGGGCTCTTTTTGAAAGCCTTTTTATTGAATCCGCTTTTCTTGCGCACCACATTTTTCCCGTTCAGGCGGTAAAATACCAGATCGCCTACGGACCCTGTGATCTCTATTAAACTTTCATACGTTGCCATACTGTAAAATTGATCTCAAAGATAGCAATAAATATATCAAATCAAAATTTTAACATATATTTATAATAGAGTTGTAGTATAGTTGTTATATAATTAAAATATAAAATGTATATTTGTGCATATTTAGTTACTTCATTTAAAATCAGATGACTATGGTACCGGGATTATTTGAAAAAAACTTGAGAATAAAACAGCTTTCTGTTTTACTGATTGCTGCTGCTGTTGCCGTTTCATGCGGGGCGTCAAAAACAGCATCATCAAAAAAAAGTACAGGCTCTAAAACCGTCACAAGAACCGAAAACCTCAGAAAACTCGATTCAAAATTTGACGGAAAAGTATCCAGATCTATGAGTGATATTCTGAAAGATGCTGAAAAATACCTCGGCACCCCTTATAAATTCGGAGGAAATACCTCTTCAGGGTTCGACTGTTCCGGATTTACCGTAAAAGTTTTCGGCGAAAATGATTTTTCCCTGCCTAGAAGATCATCCGATCAGGCGGAAGCAGGAAAGAAGATAGATATTAAGGAAGTAAAACCAGGGGATCTCCTGTTCTTTGCCACAGCGGGTGGAAGCAGGGTTTCACATGTTGGAATCGTTCATGATATCGGAAGTGATGGAGAAGTGAAATTTATTCACGCTTCCACCTCGAAAGGAGTGATGATCTCATCGCTAAACGAAAAATACTGGAACAAGGCCTATCTCCACGCCCAAAGAGTTCTTTAATAACGAAATTACCGGAATGGAAAATCGTAGCTTTTCCTTCATCAAAACAGACAAAAAACGGGCTAAGCTTTTTATTAAGACATTAACGTTATAAAAGGTCTTGGGAACTATGTGGAAATTAATACTACAGATGATAAAAAGTATATCTGCTACAAAACCCTTAAAGACCTTATAGAAAGTCTTCCCGATGAATTTATGAGAGTTCATCATTAATATATCGTTAAGCACATCAGCCGGACTATGGAGTTTGAAATCTGTTACCAGACCACTATATCCCGCTTGTATACTAAAACAATCTTTTGTATTTTTAACCCCTGAAAACTGTGAAGCTTCACAGGAATAATTTACATTAAAAATCAAACAAGAAAGATGTCGTTACAACAAACAATTGAAAACATTTGGGATAATAGAGACTTATTACAGAATGAAGACAGCCAGAAAGCCATCAGGGAAGTTATTTCTTTATTGGATTCCGGTGAACTTCGTGTTGCAGAGCCTGTAGAAAACGGCTGGAAGGTCAATGAGTGGGTGAAGAAAGCTGTAGTAATGTATTTCCCGATTCAGAAAATGGAAACGATCGAGGTAGGTCCGTTTGAATTTCATGACAAAATTCCTTTGAAGAAAAACTATGCTGAAAAAGGAGTGAGAGTTGTACCGCATGCAATTGCAAGAGAAGGATCTTTCGTGGCTTCAGGAGTAATTATGATGCCGTCTTATGTGAATATCGGGGCTTATGTAGACTCAGGAACCATGGTGGATACCTGGGCTACCGTAGGAAGCTGCGCACAGATCGGAAAAAATGTACACTTAAGCGGTGGTGTAGGAATCGGAGGTGTATTGGAACCGCTTCAGGCTGCTCCTGTGATTATTGAAGATGACTGCTTCATCGGTTCAAGATGTATCGTTGTAGAAGGAGTTCACGTAGAAAAAGAAGCCGTTTTGGGAGCTAATGTAGTACTGACGGCATCAACAAAAATTATTGATGTAACAGGAAATGAGCCTGTAGAGATCAAAGGAAGAGTTCCTGCCCGTTCAGTAGTGATTCCTGGAAGCTATACAAAACAGTATCCTGCCGGTGAATACCAGGTTCCGTGTGCCTTGATCATCGGCCAGAGAAAAGAATCTACCGATAAAAAAACATCTCTTAACGATGCTTTAAGAGATAATAATGTAGCGGTATAAGCTGTATTTTTTCGTAAATTTTGAAGATTAATTCTTAAAACACATATAAATAACCCTGAATATCTATTTGGGGTTTATTTTATTGATACCTTTGGAAGGTTAAAAAAGCTTATTGAAAAACATGAACATGAAAATTGCCTTCGATGCAAAACGTTTTTTTCATAATACGTCCGGATTGGGCAATTATTCGAGAGATCTGGTAAGAATTCTGTCTCAGTATTATCCGCAGAATGAATACCTGCTGCTGAACAAAAACAGGTCCGAACGGGGGAAAGAAATCCTGGAGAGACCCGGTGTCCGTTTTGTGGAAACCTCAAAAGGAAAATTCTCACGTCAGCTGAAAATGGGAAAAGATGCCCAGAAGCAGGGAGCTGATATCTTTCACGGATTATCCGGGGAACTGCCTTTGAAATGGGATAAAACACCCATTAAAAAAGTCGTTACCATCCATGATCTGATCTTTATGAGATATCCTCAGTATTATTCCTTTTTCGACAGGAAAATACATCTTTGGAAGTTCAGAAAAGCAGCAGCAACCGCCGATAAGATTATTGCCATTTCAGAACAGACCAAACAGGATATCATTCACTATCTGAAAGTTCCGGAAGCAAAGATTGAAGTGATTTATCAGGGCTGTCATCAGGCATTCAAAGAACAGCAGACCGAAGAGCAGATCCTTGCGGTAAAAGAAAAATTTCTCCTTCCGCAGCGCTTCATTTTAAATGTTGGCACCATTGAGGAAAGGAAAAACCTTCTGAACATCGTTAAAGCCATACAGGGAACAGAAATTCCGTTGGTCGTAGTGGGACGAAAAACCGGATACTATAAAAAAATTGCAGGTTTCATCCGCAAAAATAAAATGGAAAAACAGGTTTATTTCCTTGAAGGCGTTTCTATGGATGAACTGGCAATGATCTACAAACTGGCCGATATTTTTGTTTACCCAAGCTTCTTTGAAGGCTTTGGAATCCCGGTTATTGAGGCCCTTTTTTCAAAAACCGTCACCATTACAAGCAACACCAGCTGTCTGCCTGAAGCTGGAGGAAAAGACTCCGTATATATCGATCCCGGAAATCATCTGGACCTTAAAGCCAAAATACAGTTCCTCTGGGATAATGAATCCGAACGGAAACGCCGTACAGAAAAGAGTTTTGAGTTTGTACAGCAATTTAATGACGAACCGATCGCCCGGCAATTAATGGAACTTTATAAAAAATTAAAGTAAAAAAAACATGGCAGTTTAAAAATAAATCCTACATTTGTACCACAATTCAAAATAATGAAACCGAATTTTTTAACAGTACATCATTACCACTATCATCTCTGCCCGGACGGAATTGATTGGTAATGCCCATACGTTAAAAATCAAAATAATTAAAAACCGTCTGAGTAAATAGACGGTTTTTTTGTTTCCTGAATTCTTCCTTTCAGAAATTTTCAACAGATCAGTTTTTATTTGCTCAGACCCAAAAAGAATACAATGAGTAAAATAAAAATTGCCGTTCAGAAAAGCGGCCGGCTCTATGAAGAATCCTTACAGCTTCTGAAAGATTGCGGCATCTTTGTTAATAATGGAAAAGATCAGCTTAAAGTCACCATAGACAATTTTCCGATGGAGATTATGTATCTCAGAAATTCCGATATTCCACAGTATCTGGAGGATGGAGTCGTGGATATTGCCGTGGTGGGAGAAAATCTTCTGGAAGAGAAACAGAAAGATATCCGCATTGTTCAGAAGCTCGGATTTTCCAAATGCAGGGTTTCCCTTGCTGTTCCTAAAGATGTGGAAACAGACGATCCTTCATACTTCCACGGCCGGAAAATAGCCACTTCCTACCCGAATACCCTTAAAAACTATTTAGAAAAAAATGGAATCCGGTCAGAGATTCACATCATCTCGGGCTCAGTGGAAATTGCTCCGAATATAGGGCTTGCCGACGGAATCTGTGATATTGTAAGCTCTGGAAGCACCCTTTTCAAAAACGGACTAAGAGAAACCGTTACCCTCCTGAAATCAGAAGCGGTTCTTGCGCAGACAGCTAAGCTATCTCCCGAAAAAGAAAAGATCCTCCAAAAACTCCTGTTCAGGATCAAAGCCGTTTTAACAGCCAAAAACTCAAAATACATCCTGATGAATGTTCCGGATGAAAAAATAAAAGACATTGCCTCTGTGCTTCCCGTCCTGAAAAGCCCTACCGTGATTCCGCTGGCAGAAAAAGGCTGGAGCAGCATTCATTCTGTGATAGACGAAGAAAGATTCTGGGACGTCATAGATGAACTGAAAGAAAACGGTGCCCAGGACATACTCATTATTCCAATCGATAAAATGGTGATATAAGATGAAAATATACAGATACCCGGAGAAAGAAACCTGGCCGGAACTTACCAGACGGCCGGTGTTGGAAAGGCAGGAAATATCAGACCTGATTGCTGAAATTTTTAAAGCCGTAGAAAAAAATGGTGATCAGGCACTGATTGAATTCAATAAAAAGTTTGATAAAGCAGTAACCGAAAATATTGCAGTAACAAAAGCTGAAATAGAAAACGCAGCCAAACAGATCAGCGAGGACTTAAAAAAAGCAATTGCCCAGGCAAAAGAAAACATTTCAATATTTCATGCCGCCCAGAAACAGGAGGCAGAAAAAATTGAAACCATGAAAGGAGTAACCTGCTGGAGGGAAAACAGAGCCATAGAAAAGGTCGGGATTTATATTCCGGGAGGAACCGCTCCTTTATTTTCCACTGTACTGATGCTTGCCATACCTGCTAATCTGGCTGGATGCCGGGAAATTGTCCTGTGCACACCTCCTGATCGGAATGGGAACGTTAATCCTGCTATTTTATATGCCGCGCAGCTGTGTGGAATCTCAGAAATCTATAAAATAGGCGGAGCTCAGGCCATTGCAGCAATGACCCTGGGAACAGAAAGCATTCCGAAAGTATATAAAATTTTCGGCCCCGGAAATCAGTTCGTGGTAGCCGCCAAAGAATATGCCCAGCGTTACGGCATCGCAATGGATATGCCTGCCGGACCCAGTGAAGTTCTGGTGATTGCGGATCATAAGGCCGTTCCCGAATTCTGTGCTGCAGATCTGCTTTCCCAGGCGGAGCACGGCAGCGACAGTCAGGTGGTTTTTATTACAACAGATTTTAAAATCTTTAATCAAACCATGGATGCTGTAGAAAAGCAGCTTAAGAAGCTCCCCAGAAATGAAGCGGCTGCTCAGGCACTCAGCCACAGCTGTTTTATTTTAACGGAAAACCTTGAAGAAGCAGTCGAATTCAGCAATATGTACGCACCGGAACACTTAATTCTCGCTGTTGAAGATTTTGAAAAATATATTCCAGAGGTACAGAATGCAGGATCTGTTTTTCTGGGTAATTATTCCTGTGAAAGTGCTGGAGATTATGCCAGTGGAACCAATCATACATTACCTACCAATGCCTTCGCCCGGAATTACAGTGGCGTTTCCATGGATAGTTTTGTCAAGAAGATCACATTTCAGCATCTTACGAAAAAAGGCCTCCGGAATATCGGGAAAACAATAGAGATTATGGCAGAAGCAGAAGGACTTGCAGCTCACAAAAACGCAGTATCAATAAGATTAAAATAATAAAAATGAAAGAATTTAACCTCAATAATTTAGTAAGAAAAAATATTATCGGATTACAGCCTTATATCAGTTTCAGAGATCATAATGAATTCAGTGCCCCGGTATTGCTGGACGCCAATGAATGTCCGTTCGGGGAATTCAATAGATATCCCGATTCAACTCAGAAAAAACTTAAAAATAAGCTGGCTGATATTAAAAAAGTAAAACCAGAACAGATTGCAGTAGGTAATGGTAGTGATGAGCTGATCGATCTGATCATCAAAGTTTTCTGTGAACCGAAAAAAGATGCCATCCTGATGATGGATCCGTCTTTTGCCATGTACGGCTTCTATGCCACTGTAAATGAAAATACAGTTCTGAAACTTGACCTCAATGATCATTTTGAGATCATAAAAGATGAGTTTTTAGAAAAAATAAACGAAAATGAACCTAAGGTCTTCTTTTTATGTTCACCCAACAATCCCACAGGAAACAGCATAGAAGATATTGAATTTTTTGTCCGGAACTTTAATGGAATTGTCGTTATTGATGAAGCATATATTGAATTTTCAGGGCGGAAGTCCGGAATAGAACTGTTATCAGAATACCCTAACCTGATTGTTTTGCAGACCTTTTCAAAAGCCTGGGGAACAGCTGGGGCAAGGGTAGGAATAGCTTATGCTTCCGAAGAGATCATCCGCCTGATCAATACCGTTAAAGCTCCTTATAATGTCAATACCCTGAGTCAGGAACTCATTCTGAAACTTCTGAATGAAAGAAATACGCTGAAAGAAAACGTGGAAAATATCCTTCAGGAAAGAGAATGGCTGATGGATCAGTTTGAAAATATGGAATGTATTGACCGGGTGTTTCCTACGGATGCTAATTTTTTCCTGATCAGAATGAAAAACGCAGATCAGGTGTATGAAAAAATGCTTGAAGAAGAGATTCTGACCAGCAAAAGAGCACCAGCAATTCCCGGATGCATCAGAATCAATGTTGGAAGCCGTCAAGAAAACGAAAAGCTGATCAATACCCTGAAAAAAATACAGCCATGAAAAAAGTACTTTTTATAGACCGTGACGGCACTCTGATCATCGAGCCGCCAACAGATTTTCAGGTGGATTCCCTGGATAAGCTGGAATTTTATCCCGGGGTGTTTCAGAACCTGTCCCGAATTGCCAGGGAAATGGATTATGAACTGGTGATGGTCACCAATCAGGATGGTCTGGGAACAGAAAGCTTTCCGTTTGAAGAATTTATAAAACCTCACGAAAAAATGCTGAAAGCTTTTCAGAATGAAGGAATTATTTTCAGCGATATCCACATCGACAACAGTTTTGAACATGAAAACAAACCCACCCGGAAACCGGGAACTGCTATGCTCGAAAAATACAGATATGGCCAATATGATCTGGAAAACTCCTATGTGATCGGGGATAGGGTGACTGATATTCAATTGGCTGATAATTTAGGAGCTAAGGCGATTTTTCTTAATGAAAACTTTAATGCTAAGGCTGAACTGACGACCACAAAATGGGAAGAGATTTACCGGTTCTTAAAACAGGACTCAAGGACGGCCCGAGTCAAAAGAACAACCAATGAAACGGATATTGACATTGAAATCAACCTGAATGGAACAGGAAGATCCGATATTTCAACAGGGCTTCACTTTTTCAATCATATGCTGGACCAGATTGCCAGACATGGCAGCCTCGATCTGAAGATTAAAGTGAACGGAGACCTTCAGGTAGATGAGCATCATACGATCGAAGACACCGGAATTGCCTTGGGAGAAGCCATTTTAAAAGCACTGGGAAACAAAAAAGGAATTGAAAGATATGGATTTCTGCTACCGATGGATGACTGCCTGGCCCAGGCTGCCATCGATTTCGGAGGACGGCCGTGGCTGGTCTGGGAAGCAGATTTTAAAAGGGAAAAAATCGGTGACGTGCCTACTGAAATGTTTTTTCATTTTTTTAAATCACTGACAGATTCCTCCAGATCCAACCTGAATCTTAAAGCGGAAGGAAATAATGAGCACCACAAGATTGAAGCCCTGTTCAAAGCATTTGCAAAAGCCCTTAAAATGGCTGTTAAACAATCAGATAACACGTATAACTTACCTACCACAAAAGGAAGCCTATGATCGCAGTAATAAAATACAATGGCGGAAATGTCAGCTCTGTTCAGAATGCCCTGAGGCAGTTAAATACAGATTCGGTTGTCACTGATGATCCGGAACTTATCCTGAGAGCCGATAAAGTCATCTTCCCGGGCGTGGGAGAAGCATCTTCCACTATGAAAAATCTTAAAGAAAAAGGACTTGACAGCCTTATTCCTTATTTAAAACAACCCGTTCTTGGGATCTGCCTCGGCATGCAGCTGATGTGCGCTGACAATGAAGAAGGAAATAACCAGGGTCTGGGAATTTTTAATATTCCGGTCAGGAGATTTCCTCCGAAAGACCTGGTTCCCCACATGGGCTGGAATAGCCTTTCCCATCTTAATTCACCGCTCTTCTCCGGAATTTCCGGAAATAGCGATGTTTATTTTGTACACAGCTATTACTGCGGACTGTCGGAGTTTACAACGGCGGACTGTGAATATATTCTGCCATTCAGTGCAGCATTACAGAAAGATAATTTTTATGCCGTCCAGTTTCACCCGGAAAAATCAGGAGCGGTGGGACGCAGGATTTTAGAAAACTTTTTAACCCTTTCATGATGAAGATTATACCAGCTATTGATATTATTGACGGAAAATGTGTCCGGCTTTCAAAAGGGGATTACGATACCAAAAAGATCTATCGTGAAGATCCGGTGGAAACGGCGAAAGAATTTGAAGATTCCGGCATCCGGTTTCTCCATCTGGTGGATCTGGATGGAGCTAAATCTAAACATATCGTCAATAGAAAAGTACTCGAAAATATTGCGAAAGAAACTTCACTGCACATTGATTTCGGAGGCGGACTGAAAACGCAGCAGGACATAGAAGCAGCTTTTGATTCGGGAGCCCGGCAGGTTACCCTCGGAAGCATTGCCGTTCAGGACCCTGAATTCAGCATTGAAATGATCCGTAAATACGGAAGTGAAAAGATCATTTTAGGAGCCGACTGTCACCACCGGAAAATAAAGATCTCCGGCTGGCAGGAAGAAAGTACTGAAGATATCATTGATTTTCTCTTGAGATACCAAAAACAGGGAATCACACAGGTGATCTGCACCGATATTGCGAAGGACGGTATGCTTGAAGGCCCTTCGGAAGACCTTTATAAAGAGATTCTTGCAAAAACCTCATTAGAACTTATAGCAAGCGGAGGAATTTCCTGCATGGATGATCTGTACGCTATGAAAGAAGCCGGATGTTCCGGAACGATCATCGGAAAAGCGATCTATGAAGGAAAGATAACATTAGTGGAACTTCGGAAATTTATTGAAAATGCTTAAAAAAAGAATTATTCCGTGTCTGGATATAAAAGACGGAACGACGGTAAAAGGAATCAATTTCGAAGGGCTCCGGAATGCAGGAGATCCCGTAGAACTCGCTGTAAAATATGAGCAGGAAGGAGCTGATGAATTGGTCTTCCTGGATATTACGGCTACTATTGAGAACCGAAAAACGTTTGCAGACCTGGTAAAACAAATTGCACGGGAATTAAGTATCCCTTTCACGGTAGGAGGCGGAATTTCCTCCGTTGAGGATGTCAGAATACTTTTGGAGGCCGGAGCGGATAAAATCAGCATCAATTCTTCGGCAGTAAGAAACCCGCAGCTTATTGAGGAGCTTGCCGGAGAGTTCGGCAGCCAGTGTGTTGTCATAGCAATTGATACACGGAACGTGAATGGTCATGATCTCGTGCATATTCGCGGCGGTCGTGAAGCTACAACCCTGAATACCGTAGAATGGGCCAAAAGAACCACTTCTTTAGGGGCGGGAGAGATTCTGCTGACTTCCATGGACGGAGACGGAACGAAATCCGGATTTGATCTTAGGATTACCCGGCTTGTCTCAGAAAATGTTCAGATTCCCGTGATTGCTTCAGGCGGGGCCGGGAAAGCAGAGGATTTTGTTAAAGTCTTCCAGGAAACAAAGGCTACAGGAGCACTGGCCGCCAGTATTTTTCATTTCAATGAAGTGCCTGTTTCAGTGCTCAAGCAGGCCTTAAAATCTCAAAAAATTGCAGTACGATGAATATCAGTTTCAATAAAGGAAACGGGCTTGTACCCGTCGTTATTCAGGACAGCAGAACACTTCAGGTGCTTATGCTCGGTTATATGAATGAAGAAGCCCTTCAAAAAACAGAAAATGAAGGGATTGTTACTTTTTTCAGCAGATCAAAGAACAGGCTCTGGACAAAAGGTGAAACGTCCGGAAATTTTCTGAAAGTGGAAAGCATACATACAGATTGTGATCAGGACACCATACTGATTAAAACTGTCCCGGCAGGCCCGGTATGCCACACCGGAAGCTTCAGCTGTTTCGGTGGAAAAGATCCCAAAGGTTTTCTATACGAACTAGAAGCTAAAATAGCCGGTAAAATCGATGATAAAGAAAACGGATCATATACTTATGCACTCTACCAGAGAGGAATCAATAAAATAGCTCAGAAAGTAGGTGAGGAGGCTGTAGAGCTGGTGATTGAAGCGAAAGACAATGACCCGGATCTTTTTAAAAACGAAGCCGCTGATCTTCTGTATCACTTTTTGATTTTACTGAAAGCAAAAGGGTATAGTTTGGGGGAAATTGAAGAGGTTTTGCTGGGAAGAAACAGATAGATGGAGAGCTTTAATTATTTTATCGATTTACTTTTTATGAATAACTGAAAAACGGATATATTTACAGTGCAATGATTTTAAACTAATAACCCAATGCATAAATACCTTTTTACAGCTATTCTTCTTGTGCTGATAAACTCTTGTAAGAAGGCGGAAAAAATGACCTTTAAAACAGAAAAATTAGGCAATGTCAGTTTTAAAATACCTTCATCCTTTCCACTGGTAAAAGCAAAAAGTATAGATACGGAAGTATATGATATCGTTTCAGATAAAAAAATAATAGGGAGTATTTATAGAGGAATGTATTATCAACCCTTCGTTGAGAACTATTCACTTACTGCTGAAAAGGAAATATATGATAAAGTGAGGTCACAGGAAACCAGGATTTTTTATTCCCGAAATTTTGAACAGGATTATAAAAACGGCATTTACAATGATAATTATTATTACTATGATACCATTCATAAAAATATTGCCCAGGTTATGCTGCCCAAAAAAGGAAATAAAGGCTTAATAGGTATTTATTTCGACAGCATAGATATCCACAAAAATAAACTGGCCATCATAAGCAATGATCTGAGTGAGAATAATAAAAAAACGTTTTTAGAGATTTTTAAAACCATCGAAGTGAAATAACTTGAAGAAGGCACCCAATGATGATCTATAAGTCAATGCTTTTGAATATCTCAACAATAAAAAAAGCAGGAAAATATTCCCTGCTTTCTTATTATATTTTACTTTAAGTCGAAGTATTTAATTATCTGTTAATTAAAATTTTACGCACTGCTTTCTGATTTCCCGCTTTAATAATCCCGAGATAGGCTCCGGGAGCAAGTCCCGATACATTAATTTCAGTTTCATTGCTGCTTTTCAGTAATGATCTTCCAGAAAGATCTGTTATTTCAACGTTCAGATCTTTTGCCTCCATATCGGGAAGTTTGATAGAAATTTTATCTTTGGCAGGGTTAGGATAGATCATGACAGATTCAATGGCTTTTGAAGCGGCTTCCTGCGTTGCCAGTAATGAGTTGGAGGTAGTAGCAACCGCAAAATGCTGAAGAGCACCTACAGCTGCTTTTCCTATTTTGTAAATGTAAACCGGATCGGTATTGGCAAAAGTGTCATCACTGGTATGAGGATAAGAACTTCGTATTCTCTCGAAAAAGCCGGTGATCACTTCACCTTTTCTTTCAAACGGAATATAATCTGTGGACTCAGCCGGATCAACCGCCGTCTGAAGCGTAGAATAAAGAGCGGTACAGTTTCTGAGTTCCTGCGTTACAGCAGCCGAAGCTGCATTATTGCTGGCTACCCCGCCTAAATCCTGATCACAGTATACCGTATTATTGTTATTCCCCATAACGCCTCCTACCTGATCAAGGTTAAAAACCAGTTTGATATCTAAAACGCGGGTGTTACCCTGATAGGCAACGTTTCTTACATAATGGGCACTTCCTTGCAGCCCTTGTTCTTCACCGGAAAAATGAATAAACTTTATAGAATATTCAGTAGGGATATTTCTAAGAATACGTGCCGCTTCCAGAATAATAGAAGTTCCGCTTCCGTTGTCGTTTACACCAGGTCCGTTGATACTGTCGAAATGTCCGCAGATAATCACGTATTTATTGGGATAAACGGTTCCGGTTTTGGTGATTACCAGATTTTTTGAGCTTACTCCACTGAATGTAAAAGGGTCTTCCACGATCTGTGAAGTCGTATAACCGTAAGAAATATACTTATTCTTAATCCAGTTCAGGGTATTGGCATTGTTGGTGGAGCCGGTTGTTTTAACTCCCAAATTGGCAAAATCCTGCAGGCTGGTGGTAATATTGGTCTGGGAAACCATATTGGCTCTTTCCTGATAGGCAGGAATAAGAGTCTGGGCACTGATGCTTTGAGCCAACAGTGATGCGAGTAAGAGTGTAGTCAGTTTTTTCATATAATGGTGTGGTGTTACTTTTCAATGATTATTTTTCTGGTAACCGTCTCTTTGTAAGATTTTACGGTAACCATATAAACGCCATCTGCCAGTCCGGAGATGTTGATGGTGTTCTGATTTTCAGAATTCAGGATCATTCGCCCGCTCATGTCACTGATGTCTACATGAAAATTGCTGATATTCCGGGGAATTTCAAGATGAAGAACATCTTTAGCAGGGTTAGGGTAAATTTTTACAGCGTCTAATGAATGTTCTGCATGAACTTCACCTGTACCTAAAACATTATTGGTAGAGGAAGAAGCCGAGGCAAAATGCTGAAGCGCTCCTACGGCTGCCTTTCCGATTTTGTAAACGTATACAGGATCTACATTCGCAAAGGTATCACTAGACGTATGAGGTCTGTTGCTTTCAATATTTTCAAAAAATCCGGTGATCACTTCATTTTTATTTTCAAAAGGCATATAATCTGATGAATAGGCATTGGAGATAACCGTTTGTAATGGAGAATATAGCGTTGTACAGGTTGCCAGTTCCTGCGTAATCTGGTTAGACATGGCATTATTGGAGGATGATCCGCTCACATCCCTTTCACATTTAATTGTATTGTTATTGTTCCCCAACTGTCCGCCTACCTCATCTATGTTGAATACCAGTTTGATATCCAGAACCCGGTTATTATTCTGATAAGCAACATTATTGGCGTAATGTCTGCTTCCGTACAAACCTTGCTCTTCTCCAGAAAAATGGATGAATTTTATGGAATATTCAGTAGGGACATCTTTTAAAATTCTTGCCGCCTCCAGAAGGATAGAAGTACCGCTTCCGTTATCATTCACCCCCGGACCGGCTACCGTATCATAATGGGCACAGATAATGACGTATGTATTGGGATATAGTGTTCCGGTTTTGGTAATGATAAGGTTCTTAGAATTTACTGTGCCGCTGCCGCTATTGAAAGAAAAAGGATCTTCTGCCATCTGTGATGCCGTATACCCGTAAGCAGTATATTTATTCTTAAGCCAGTTAAGAGCAGCGGTATTATTGGCAGAACCGGTTGTTTTCACGCCTAAATTTTCAAATCCCTGAAGATTGGCCGTAATATTAGCTTGTGAAACCTGATCGGCTCTGTTTTTATAAGCCTGTATAAAGGTTTGGCCCTGAAGATAGTAGGCTGATAAAGAAACAAGCAGAACGGCAGATATTTTTTTCACTTTTAAATAATTTTTTTACAGATTTAATAATTCACAAAGGTAGAGAATAAATACCAATTTTATTTCATTTAAGAACAAGATTATGTATCAAAATCACATTTTAACAACATGCTGTTTTATAACGAAATGTTGTAAGCCAACCCCTGTTGTTACTTGAAATTAAACCCTGTTTTTTGATAATGATTTAATTTTTCACTTTCATAATAAAGTTGATCTGAGTCTAAGAAGCCAAATTAAATGGAAAAATAACAAAAAGAAGGCTGTATGTGATCAGACTCAAAAGTTGAGGGGTTTAAATTTTATGATTAACCGGTAAAATTTTTATATTATAGTCGCTATTTTTTATCCTGTTGTGAGTATTTTCTGCTCGCAAAGGTGGGCCTCAGCAGAAACCGCAATTCATATTTACTTGAGAGATTGTGAGTAGCCGTTGCTGAACGGAGTGTCTTTGTAATAGAAAAATAAACTCATCAACAATATTCTTTCCGGATATTTTGCCACACAAAACATTTATTCTTATACTGCTGACTTCAGAAGATAAAGAATGGAATCTGGATTTGATTCGGTGAAGAGACTGTTTAATATAAAGCTGTTGTAACACATAAAAAAATCCCGCGTCAAGCGGGATCGGTATGTTTATTCAATTATTTCTTATGGAGCTAACTGCCCGAAAGGAGTCAGTTTATTATCATCAGACATTGTCTGTCCTAAGAAATCTTTTTTCTGGCCACCTTTCATTCTTGCAGCAGCATCGTTGGCATTGAAATAAGCTTCACTTAGTTTCGTTGCAATTTCTGCCGGCTTGAAATCAAATTTTGTATCACCTTCCACGCCAAGATATCCATTCTTTCTGGTCAGGTTAATGATGTAGTTATTGTAGTTAATTAAAGTATTTCTAAGATATAAGGTATGGTATTCCATACATTTTTTAGCTTTTTTGGAAGAATTGTTCAGGATACAGTTTTTCATATTGTTTCTGTACAGGAACCACTCAGACTCAAGAATGCCGTATTCTTTGCTCAAAGCGGTTTTACCGTTCGTTACAATATTGTTATCTGCTTCCTTGTCAGCAATAGTCTGTAAGTGGGTGATTACCAATGGAACCGTATTTTCAATCTTTGTTTTGGTTTCTTTCAGAATACTGAGATCCGCAGCAGGTGAATTCTTCTTTTGAGCGGTAGTAACGTTAAAAATAAGCAGTAATAGTACAATCAATAAATTATATCTTTTCATGAGAAATTTTTAAAGCACTAAAATAAATATAATTTCCCGGTTTAAACAAATTCATTTTAATTTTATTTAATAAAAATTAACAAGTTTTAAGAATTTATCGTGTAATCTTGTATTTTTCTGCCAATTAATAAGAAGGTAAATTCAGGCTGTTAAAAATTTAACATATTTTAATAAAATTTATTTTGTTGATTATCAGTAGTTTATGTTTGATTGGGTTTTATCACTAAAAAAATAGTTGTTTGAGTCAGATTTATTTCTACATTTGTATAACTAATTTCTTAGTGATATGGTTTTAACCGGATAAAACGATATCAACAATAATGATTAATTAAGAGGATATGAAAATTCAGACTTTAACAAAAGCAGAAGAACAGGTAATGCAGTATGTATGGAAAATAGAAAAAGGATTCCTGAAGGATATTCTTGATCTTTTTCCGGAACCCAAACCGCATACGAATACCGTTTCTACCATATTAAAGGTATTGAAAGATAAAGACTTTGTAGATTATCGCGTCCACGGAAGACAGCATGAATATTTCCCGCTGGTTTCCCAGGAGCAGTATTCCGGAAAGACAATGAAAAGTCTTGTGAAAAATTATTTTAAAGGATCTTATAAAAGTGCCGTTTCTTTTTTGGTAGAGAAAAATGAAATGACCGTAGAAGATCTGGAAATGTTACTGGATGAACTTAAAAGTAAAGATTAACGGCTATGGAAACAATACTTCTATACTTTGGAAAAATGATTGTATGTTCCGGTGTAACATTTCTGTACTATCAGTTGTCTTTAAAAGACAAGACGTTTCATCATTATAACCGGTTTTATCTGCTGGCCGCCATGCTCATATCGCTATTGCTGCCGCTCATCAGAATAGATGACTTTACGATAGAAGTGAATAATGATATGTATATGCTTCTTGACAGAATACAGAACTTTAACACAGAAAAAAATATAAGCCATGACAACCCTTATTTTAGAATTATTTTTTCAGCTTTGGGATTGGTTTCTTTCTATTTTCTTGTAAAACTGATCTACGGGATCATCAGGATCCAGCAGCTTAAAAAACAGTTTCAGAAAGAAAATATTGAAGGCATCAATTTTTACCATACCGATCTTAGCGAAGCCCCTTTCTCATACTTCAGGAATTTGTTCTGGAAGAATACCATTACCCTGAATTCCGATATCGGAAAACAGATCTTAAAGCATGAGATGGTGCATATCGAGCAGAAGCACTCATTTGATAAGATTTTTATTGAAATGATGACGTCTGTCTTTTGGTTCAATCCTTTTTTTCATATCATCAAAAAAGAAATTAGTTTAATCCATGAATATCTGGCTGATAAAAAAGCCGTAAAACAATCGGACACCAAAGCATTTGCGCAGATGCTTTTAGCAAGCCACTTTTCCGGTACACCGTTGCCTGCGACCAGTCCGTTTCTGAGTTCAAATCTAAAAAAACGATTAAAAATGTTACAAAAACCCAAAACCAAATACGGATATGCGCGAAGAATGTTGGCCCTTCCGGTTGTATTTTCAGTAGCTTTCGCTTATCTGGTGAATGCGAAAAATCAGGAAATCAAAGAAACCAATATTGCTATAGAAAAAGCCGTTTCCGAAATCAAAAAAGATACGATTACCCCACAGGAAAATATAAAAACCGTAAAACCTAAGCTTTTCAAAGAATCTGAAAGCCAGAAAGAAATTACAGCTTTAGGACAGAAACTTCAGGAGAAAAGCAAAGCCCTGAAAAACCTGAAGCCTGACAGCAGAGAATTTGAGAAAAACCTTGAGGAAATCGGGGAACTTTCAGGGGAAATAGGAAGAATTACCAGTTCAGATGACTTTAAAATGGCATATACCATTGATGCTTCAGAGCTGAAAAAAGTAAATGAATATTTCAAATCCACGGAATGGAAAGATAAAATGAAGTCGCTGGAGGACCTTGGAGTGGAAATACCGGACCTGTCTAATCTGAAAATTGAATTCCCGGATACGCCTCCTACACCGCCAAGAGCTCCCGGAGCTCCTGCAACACCGCCTTCACCACCAAAGGCTCCCAACATTAAGTTCTTCAAATCCAATGATTATGTATACCAGAACTGGAGTCCTAAAGAAGAAATAGAGGCTGGAAATTCAAAAAAAGCAGCTAAAGTAGCCCGGGAAAAAGCAGGAATTGCCAGAAAAAGAGCAAAACTGGATATGGAAAGAGCAAAACTGGAAGGCGAAAGAGCCAAGCTGGATGCTCAGCAGAGAGCTTTGGACGGTGAGAAAAATGTGTATGTCTTCAGATCCGTTAATTTTGATAAACTGGCCGGATCACCAAAAATGATCATAGAGGCAGATAAGATCCGAAGCAGTGCCAATAGTCTTAAAATAGACGGTCTCAAGAGGCTTAAAATGGACGCATGGGAAAATGTGAAAATCTTTATAGATGGAAGAGAAGCCTCCAAAAAAGAATTGGAAGCACTGGGCTCTGATAAAATTGCCAGCATTACGGTCAATAAAAATCAGACAACTGATTTCCGACGCGGAGAAATAAGAATTACGACAAAGAAATAAAGTTCCATTACGCTTTGTCGGTCACAGATTGACAAAGCTTTTTTATCCCCAATAACTATGAAAACTCAGATTTTACTTCTATTGCTTTTAGGTATTCTTACCGGCGCTCAGACGAACCGGTTCTTTTATGAGTATACATTCATTCCGGACTCCAACAATAAAGAGGACGTAAAAAAAGAAATGATGCTGCTCGATATCAATAAAAGCGGTTCAACCTACTACAGCTATGACAAATTTGTTTCCGATTCTACATCAAGAGCAGATCTTGAGAGACAGATCAAGTCAGGCAGCGGAAGCATCAGCGTCAACAAAAAAGGAAAGCCGGGAGAAGTTTCTTATAAAGTAACGAAACAGTATCCTGAGTATAAAACCTATCTTTTTACCTCCATTTTCAGAGATCAGTATAAAGTACGGGAAGATAAAAAACCGGAGTGGAAAATTCTTCCGGATAAACAAAAAATAGGGGAATATGATACCCAGAAAGCGACTACAAACTTCGGAGGAAGAGAGTGGACTGCCTGGTTTGCACAGGATATTCCTTTTCAGGACGGTCCTTATAAGTTCTACGGGCTGCCCGGGCTGATCGTAAAGCTTGAAGATGCCACAGGTTCCCACATCATGACCCTTGCAGGAAACAAAAAAATACAGGCACAGGCAGAAGAAAAAGAGCTTGATGTGCCGGCCCATGCCAGAATATTGGGGATCGGAGAAAAAGAACTGGAAGTATCCAAAGAACAGTATAAAAAAGTATGGAAAGCCTATGTAAATGATCCCAGCAAGAATATGAGAGAAATGATGAACCGAAGCGGAGGTGAGAATGGCAAAGTGGTTTTTAAAGTGAAAACGGCAGAAGGGAAGGAAATGTCTGACCCTAATGAGATCTTCAAAGAAATGGACAAAAGGGCCAAAGAAGGCTTTAAGAAAAATAATAATCCGATCGAACCGGATCTGGTGAATTAAAGTTATTTCATTTTTTATCTGTAAACAGAATGGTCGGCAATGATCATTCTGTTTTCTTTTTATTGCCTTATCTTTAAACCTCAAACCGAGAACTTTTTATCATGACAGAAAAAGAAAAATGTGCTGCCGGACTTATGTACAATGCAAATTATGACGAAGAACTGATCCGTGAGCGGATAGCGTGCAAAGATCTGTGCCTGGAATACAACCAGCTGAAAAACTCTGATACCGGACACCGAAATCAACTGATCCGTACGATCATTAAAAAAAGTAGCGAGAACATCTATATAGAACCTTCTTTCTGGTGTGATTACGGATACAATATCGAAGTGGGCGAGAACTTCTATGCCAATCATAACCTCACGATTCTCGATTGTGCTAAAGTTATTTTTGGCGACAATGTTTTTATCGGTCCGAACTGCAGTTTTTATACCGCCGGACATCCGCTGGATGCCAAGCAGAGAAATGAAGGCCTGGAATATGCCCATCCCATCACTGTCGGAGATAACGTTTGGCTGGGCGGAAACGTAGTGGTCCTGCCGGGCGTATCCATCGGCGACAATACGGTAATAGGAGCAGGAAGCGTAGTCACCAAAAATATTCCCGGAAATGTTGTGGCTGTAGGAAACCCATGTCGGGTTGTTAAAAATATCGATGAAAATACTCAACAGGATTAACAATAAACATAGAGGTTCTCTAAATTTATTGAAATTTTGGATTAAAAGATTCACGCAAAGTGGTTGAATAATTGCGTTTATTTTAAGCAGACAAAATGATCTGACTTCGTCGCTGATAAAGCTGGCGTTTATCCATCCGCTTCGACGAATCAACGGAGTTGATTCTATCCTTTGCTCCCTGAAAATAGGCATAATGAAGTTTGTCTTTGCGGGAAAAACATATTATCAGTACATTATATTTTGAATAAAAAAATCCTTAACAATATGATTTAGATAAAGATTGAATATTATACAAAAATCAAATTTAGAAATTTAAACCAGCTCTTAGGATAAAAAGCTTTATCCTATTAAATTAAAAAATAGGAATATTGTGATTAAGGGCAAATATATTGAATAGATCGTACTTAATCGACCTAGGAAGCAGGAGCGTTAATAAAATTGAGATTGAGTCCGTTAAAAAATTTCCACTGTTTGAGCATGGGTAGGATTTCGACCTAAAGAAGAACCGAATGATTCCATGCGAGTTTGGAAATTTTAGGAGTCAATCTCAATTTTTAGCGGATGATTCCAGTCTTGAATTTTTGGATACTTTTTTTTCAAGAAAAAAGTATCGATAAGAAAAAAATAATTTTCAATTTACGTTCATCTATTCTTATTTTTTGAACGTATTTGAAACTCTTTCACAAAAAATCCCGGAACACTGCGTTCCGGGATCTTTATATCTGAATCAAAAATAAGTCTTATGCTAATTTCTGAGAATCTGCAACAAATTGAGCCAGTCCGCTGTCTGTTAACGGATGTTTCAGTAAGCTCAAGATCGGAGGAAGCGGAGAAGTAATAACGTCTGCCCCGATTTTAGCACAGTCGATGATGTGCATAGAATGACGGATAGAAGCCGCAAGGATCTCAGTTTCGTACATATAATTATCAAAAATAAGTCTGATTTCCTGGATAAGGTTAAGACCGTCTGTAGAAATATCATCTAGTCTTCCTAAGAAAGGAGAAACGTAAGTTGCTCCTGCTTTTGCTGCCAAAAGAGCCTGTCCCGGAGAGAAAATCAGGGTACAGTTGGTTTTGATTCCCTTGTCAGAAAAATATTTTAACGCTTTGATACCGTCTTTGATCATTGGGATCTTTACAACGATATTTTCGTGGATAGCCGCTAATTCTTCACCTTCTTTTATCATTTCTTCATAGGTCGTAGAAAGTACTTCCGCAGAAATATCACCATCTACAAGCTCGCAGATCGTTTTATAATGATTTCTGATCGCTTCAGACCCCTGGATTCCTTCTTTCGCCATTAAGGAAGGATTGGTAGTAACCCCGTCTAAAATTCCCAGATCTTTTGCTTCTTTGATCTGCTCTAAATTGGCTGTGTCAATAAAAAATTTCATTTTGTTTGATCGATTTATTTGCTGCAAAGATAAGGATTCCTTTGTGAGTGGAAAATTTTAATTTCATTTAGACAGAACAGCCGGATACTCATGGGTTTAGAATATACATCAATAGGAAATTAACTGTACCTTTGTGAAGCATGAAAAATAACAGCTTTACTGCCCGACTGGAAATTATCGGGATCAATCCTTTTGTTTTCCTTCCGGAACATGTTTTAAATGAGATATTTGAAGCATCCGGTAAGGAGAAAAGTCCGATTCCGGTAAAAGGAACGGTAAACGGAAAAGAATTTAAACAGAACCTGATGAAATATCTGGGCGAATGGAGGCTGTATGTAAATCTTACCATGCTGAAAAACTCACCTAAAAGAATAGGGGAGAGCCTTGAAATTTCAGTGGAGTATGATGATGCCGACCGGAATATTACCATTCATCCGGAGCTGGAAAAAGCAATTAAAGCAAACAGTCTGGCCAGTGCCAGTTTCGAGCGGCTGATTCCGTCCAGGCGGTATGAACTGATCCGTTATATCCACCATCTGAAAACGGAAGCTGCCGTTCAGCGGAATATAGAAAAGATCATTCGGCACTTACAGGGTGAAACTGATTTTTTTGGAAAGAAAATTGAGTAAATTTCCCACCGATTCTGCTAATATTTTCCGGTGTTTATTCTCCCGCAGATTCGGCAGATGGAGCAGATCTTATCCAGTCAATGAAAAATCGCAGTTAAGCGAACCTCTTTGTGTAAAGTTTTAAACTTAAAAAATAAAAAAGTGTGAAATCTTTTGTCCTCGTGATTAAGTATAAAATTTAAAATCCCTTCCCGGATTTTTGAGACTGATCCATAAAATGAATTGTGTAAAAAGAAAAAATCCGGAAATATTTCCGGATTTTGCTGTTATGAGTTCAAAGCTTGGCTAAGCTTGATCGCGTCTTGGTTGTTGGGGTCATACTGTAATGATTTGGCAATATGTTCCTTGGCTTTATTAGGATTGCTTTTCTGCTCAGAAAATGCGATATAGAAATAGGCATAAGCCAGATTTTTCTTATTTTGTTCAACCTCTTCAGGTTTTACCTTCGTTACATATTTTTCATAGGCCAGTTTGGCATTCACATCATCTTTAGCAGACTGATAGGCATAAGCCTGGCTGTAATAGGAGGGAGCCCAGTCCGGTAACAAAACAGAGATTTTTTTCCAGGTATCAATCGCATTCGTCCAGTCTGAAACTTCCTGATAGGCAGTGGCTAGTTTTGCCATTGCTTCCGCATCTTTCGGATTCGCCTCAATCTGCTTTTTCAGTGCTTCAATAGTCGGATTGCCGGTCTGAACCGTGGCAGCCGGATTAGCTGTAGTAGTGGTAGTATCTCCCTGAGTGGTCTGTGCGTTGACAAAACCTGCTGTTCCTACAAATAATAAACCTACAAATAGATTTTTAATATTTACTTTAACCATTTTCATAATCTTATATTTAAAAATTCTAAATACTGAAATTCAATAATAATTCCACAGAAGCTCAAATTTTAGAAGCTTTAAGTTTTTTTAGACAATATTAACGGAATCGGTGTTTTTTTTAATTTAATTTTTGATTCCTTCGCGTTTGGGTCTATCTTTGTGATTCAACTTTTTTAACACTATTTCCTGTTATGAATATCATATTAGCTTCAACCTCTACGATTTTCGGTGGAGAATATCTGGAATATTTAAGAGAAGAATTAATTCAACTGTATAAAGGAATTGATGAAATTATATTTATTCCTTTCGCAAGACCCGGAGGAATTTCTCATGATGACTATACGGCAAAAGCGCGGGCTTTCTTTGAAACCCTCGGGATCAAAGTAAAAGGACTTCACGAATTTGACAATAAAACAGAAGCCCTGAATGACGCAAAAGGCTATTTTACCGGAGGCGGAAATACTTTTCTGCTGGTAAAGACTCTGCACGAAGAAGGACTTATGAACGTTTTGAAATCGAATGTGGAAAAAGGGAAGGCTTATCTGGGCTGCAGTGCGGGAAGCAATATCGGAGGTCAGAACATGAAAACCACGAATGATATGCCGATTGTTTATCCCCCAAGCTTTGACTGTATGGGGCTGGTTCCTTTCAATATCAACCCGCATTATCTTGATCCCAATCCGGATCTTAAGCATAACGGTGAAACAAGGGAAACGCGGATTAAGGAATTTCTAACTCAGAATGACATCAAAGTCGTAGGCCTCAGAGAAGGAAACTGGATCAGAAGAATCAGTGATACCATTACGGTAGAAGGAAGTGAGCTGACCCGGATTTTTGAAAAAGGGAAAGAGCCTTACGAAATCGAAGCGGGAAGCAGCTTATCATGAATCAGGAAGACATCAGCAGGTTTGCAGAACGCAATCTGAAGAACTTTTCAGTCAACAGCACCGGATGGTATGATCTGATCCGGAAAATGCTGTTTGAATTTGCCGTAGGAGGCTGGAATATGGAGAATGACGTTTTCGGAAAAGAAAAGTTCGGGGAACTGCGCTGTTATATCCATTCGGAAAACAGGGAACTGGATGCGGTTATCAAAAAAATTGTAGACAAATATTCTGCATTGTCCGTGAAAACCTGTGAGATATGTGGTAATGAAGGGAAAATGAGAACGATAGGTTCCTGGCAAACCACGTTATGCCTGGATCATTTTCTGGAGCAAAAACCGGTGATAGAGATCGATGGAGAACAGAACATCGGATACCGTAAGAAAACGATCCTGAATCTGAAACAGGTTGTGAAAGCAGAAGTGGAACTGGACCTTGAGAAAGTAAGGCTTTATACCCGGGACTCGGTTCATACAGGAAAATCGTTTTATTTTTCCTGGCAGGAACCGAATTACTATCTGCTTTTAAAAACCATCCCTCTGCATGTATTTCCGGAAGACAGCCAAAGCCGGATTTCTGAGCTGTTCCAGAATCTGGAGAATTGTGAAATATGTGGCCATAAGGCCGTTCACCAGAAGTCTTGCCTTCGCTGTTGTAACGAACCGTGGGGTGTATGCCGGTATCATACTGAAGACTACGGCGAAAAATCAAATTATATCAAAAACTGTCAGATGGATATTTTTATCGATGAGGATGATTATGAGAAATATTTTAAATATGACCGCTCATTTGAGAAAGTTCCTGATCATCAGATTCTTTTCACTCACACTGATCTCAGGAAATATGAATCGCTTTTATTTTAACTATATTTGATCTGAAATTAAAATAACAAACCCTGAAATACCGTCCGATCCCCCATTATTATCCGGCAGTATTTCAGGAATATCAGCAAAAATTTGGCATAAAACAACAGTGCAATGAAAAAAACACTTGCGGTTCTCACGCTTTCCGTACAGATCGTCTCTGCCCAGAATATGGCCCAGAAGTTAGATAAAGCCACCAAAGATCTGATGGATTCTTCGGGGGCTATCTCATCCGGTTTATCATTTTATGTTTCCGATGAAAGCGGGAACCTCATCTACGAATATCAGGGCAATAAAGGGCTTTCAACGGCTTCCACACAAAAAATTTTCACAGCAGGAGCCGCGCTGGAAACCCTGGGCCGGAATTATACTTACAAAACAACGGCAGGATATTCAGGAAATCTTGCAGGAGGTACGCTGAACGGGAACCTAGTCATCAGTTCAAACGGAGATCCTACCCTGGGAAGCTGGCGTTATGAGGCCTACAAGCCTGAAGCATTTAAAAAGAAATTTATTGAAGCCGTAAAAAATTCCGGAATTACCAAAATATCCGGAGATCTGGTGATTGATGATGCTTATTTTGATCATCAGACCATTCCTGGAGGGTGGCCCTGGGATGACCTCGGAAATTATTACGGAGCCGGAGCGTGGGGAATCAACTGGCGGGAAAATCAGTTTGATATCAATATCAACGGGACAGAATTTAAAGGTTTTTCCTATCCGCTGGAAAATGTAAAATGGCTGAATGACCTGAAAGCAGGCGGAAATTCTGATCAGAGTCTTATTTTTACAGCACCCCATTCCGGAGTGGCATTGATTAATGGTACTTTGCCTGCCGGAAAAACAGTAACGGTTTCCGGTGCCGTGCCGAATCCACCGCTGCAATTGGGAACAGAGGCAAAACTATGGCTGAAAGAAGCTGGTATTGATATTTCCGGAAAAGTAGTGACTTCTTCACAGCTTGAAATGGAAGGGAAGAGTTTAGAAGCTCCCAAAAATACCATCCTGACGTATCAGTCTCCGGCTCTGGAGAAGATCGTATACTGGTTTCTAAGAAAAAGTGTGAATCTGTATGGCGAAACCCTGATCAAAACCTTAGGAAAAGAAAAGAAAGGAAATTCAAGCTTTAAAAGCGGAGTGGCTTACCTGAAAGAATTCTGGAAATCAAAAGGAATCAACCCGAATATGATCAATTTTGCAGATGGAAGCGGACTTTCCCCACAGAATTACGTAGCCGCCAAAGCGGAAGTGCAGGCGCTTTTATATGCAAAAAAACAGCCGTGGTTTGATGCTTATTACGACGGATTTCCGGTGCAGGAGAACGGAATGAAAATGAAAAGCGGCACCATGAGGGACACCAAATCCTTTGCCGGCTATCATACGGCGAAAGATGGTAAAAAATACGTATTTTCGATCATAATCAATAACTATCAGGGAAGCGGAAGTGCAGAGCTGCAGAAAATCCTGAATGTTTTAAAATAAACGGCTGTGAGGAAATCCATACTGACCCGACTGAATAACTGGATCATTTTTGTTGTGATGACCGTTTTGGTAGTTGCTATAGTAGTGGCTTCTACCTCACTTATTAATTTTCTTAGAAAAGAAGAGATTAAAAGAATCAGTCTCCTTTCAAAAGCGATAAGAATCCAGCAGGAGGTAAAAGCTCCGGATACGGATGTTCTGGATCTTTTGCCGGAGATTCTTAATATAAACAATACGATCCCGTTCATTGTAACAGATAAAGATAAAAAACCGATTATAGATATTGGATATTACAGAAATATCCCGGAAGCTGCTATAAAAGACCCTAAAAAGCTACAGGCTCTCATGGACAAGATGGAAAAGAACTATGATCCTATCGAAATCAAAGTTCCGGACGGTAATAACCAGTTTGTGTATTATGACAACTCCCGGTTACTGAATAATCTCCGGTATTCTCCTTACATCCTGGGACTGTTCATTCTGCTTTATTTTGGATTTTCATTCTGGTTTTTCAAAACGATCAAAAAAACAGATGAAGGTTATCTTTGGGCCGGACTGGCTAAAGAAACTGCCCATCAGATCGGAACTCCTTTATCTTCCATGATCGGCTGGATGGAAATTATGAAGCTGGAAACACCGGATTCCGAAGGCGTTTATGAGATTGAAAAAGATATCGAAAGGCTGAGAACCATTTCTGAACGTTTCTCAAAAATTGGTTCGGTTCCGGAGCTGAATGATATGAACTTCAATGAAACCATTCAGGAAAATTATGATTATCTGAAAACACGGATTTCCAGAAAAATAGAATTCAGTCTGCATCTTCCTGCCTACACCGTGATGCTGCCTCACAATAAAATCCTGATGAGCTGGGTGATCGAAAACCTCGTGAAAAATGCGGTAGATGCCATGAAAGGTGAAGGAACCCTGGTGATGTATGTCTTTGAAAGAAATAAAAATATCCTGGTCGAAGTAAAGGATACCGGTAGCGGAATGACCAAACAACAGGCAAGAAATGCTTTCAAACCCGGATATTCAACCAAGAAAAGAGGCTGGGGGCTGGGACTTTCATTAGCCAGAAGAGTAATTCATGAATATCATAACGGAGATATTAAAATTGCCCAGACCGAAGTAGGAAAGGGCACAACCTTCAGAATTACGATTAGGAAAGCCTGATTGATTAACTTCTCCAACTTAATCAATCCCTTTTAAACCTTATATCCAAACGATTAAACCTATAAGTCATATAAAATATTACCTTTTTGGCAACAAAAAAGCGGAGCATCACTCCGCTTTCCTTTATATGAATTATTACTTCTTACCTGTCAGCCACTGATCCTGCAGTTTCTGTTCCGCAGGAGTAGGACTGGCTTTAAACTGAAGCGTTTCTATGCTCATTTTATCCAGAACGGCTTTACCTCTAAGGGTCATTTTTTCATTTTTACCGCCATTATTTCTGAGAATGGTAACACTCACTTCCTGGCCTTCCTTGATTGATCTTGCATAGCCAATAAAATCCTGCATTTTCTGGATATCCACTGTTTTTCCGTCCAGAGCGAGAATTTCATCAGTGCTTTTGAAGCCTATATTTTTAGCGAAAGTGGATAAAGCTGCTGTTTCATCAAAGACAAGGGTCTTATTTTTCTCGTTATATCCGGTAAGGTTCGGATCTTTGATAAACCAGAAGATCGGTGGGATTTCCTGTTTGTTAACGGTTAC
This sequence comes from Chryseobacterium sp., assembly GCA_031277615.1. GTDB lineage: Bacteria > Bacteroidota > Bacteroidia > Flavobacteriales > Weeksellaceae > Chryseobacterium. The sequence continues at coordinate 32,704 of JAITMC010000037.1, forward strand.
TCCAACCATATTCAGGTATTCTGCATAAGGGGTAGGCTGGTTTCCGGCAATATATTTATTATAGAATTCTTTTACCTGTGGATATCCGGTAACGGCAACCAGTTCATCAATCAGCTTATCATCTTTGAAAGGCTTGTTTTCTCCGAATCTCTGCGACAGCTTTCTGATCATATCGCGGTAGCCCATTTCTCCGTTGGACAGCTTTCTCAGTTCAATATCCAGACACATGGCCAGAAGAGCTCCTTTTTCGTATACATTTCTGTATTGGTCTTTATAAGGCTCCTTTAATACATTTTTACTCATTACCGTAAAAGGCATGGTGTCATCGTAATTCTTGGAGTTGGCGATCTTTTCAGCCATACGATCCAGAAATTCCTCCTTATTGATCAGCCCTTCCTGAATCTGGAAAAGGTTTGCAAAATATTCGGTACCGCCTTCATACATCCAGAGATGCTGGGACATTTTCGGATCTGCATAATCGAAGTAGTGAATCTCTTCAGAATGGGTTTTCAATGGGTTTACCGTATGGAAAAACTCGTGCGAAACCACATCGGTAAGGGTCTTGTCGATAGCATTCTTAGGCATCGCTTCAGGAAGTACCACGCTGGTGGATTCGTGATGTTCCAAAGCTCCGAAACCTTTGATGTCAGGACCGCTGCCTCCGGAAAGATACAGCATGATGGCATATTTCTTATTGGTATTCATATCGCCTAAGAATTTCTTCTGGGCAACCACCATTTTTTCTATATTGTCTTTAAAGTCAGCGGCTTTATATTTTCCGGTCGCGGAATAAACGCCAAGTACCAGGTCCATTCCTCCGGCATTGAAGGTGATATAATCCGGCTTGCTGTACATCAGCGGGGAATCTGTCACTTTCGCATAGTTGGCCAGGGTAAACGTATCGGTAGCATCAGATTTATCCTGATCCACAAGAGCGGTTGTTCCATAGAAATCCGCAGGCTTCTGAACGATCAGCTGGTAAGGAACATCCTGCATATTATCGATATAGCCGATAAAACCGTGGGTGTTGATCAGGTATACCTTTCCTTCCTCAATATTCGTTCCTGAAGGAGAGAATACCGCCTTATGCTTAGACGTATCCATTTCCTCATCGAAGCTGTCATTCACCAGATAGGTAACTTTCGATAGATTCTGGGCATTCTTTAATGAATAGGTATTGTCATTTACTTTTGTATAGGTAAGTTCTTTGCCCTTGTTATCATAAAATTTAATTCCTTCCACAAATCTTCCGTAATCATCTACAGAATAGGTGCCGGGAACTGTTTTAGGAAAATGGAATTTTACGTCTCCGGATTTCATTTTCGGAAACTCCATCGTAACGGCAACTTTGTCGTCTTTTACATGAACAAGGTCAATCGTTGTCTTTATGGACTGGGCATTGGCCATCAGAGCGGCAAAAAGTCCCAGACTGAGCGCTGTTTTTTTCATTAAGTTTGAATTTTATACTTAAATAGTTGTTATTTTTCTCATTTTGTTACGAAACAGCGTATTAAACTTTTCTTAAAATTTTGAGAAATGATTCTTGCTGTTTTAACAACAAAAGGCAAATCCGCCTGAACGACTTTGCCTTTTGATGGATTTACTGAACTTTCGTATAATAAATATAATAGTTCTTGCTCAATTCAACCGGAGTACTTTTCTTCAGCTTTACGGTCTGCCATTGTTCCGTTGGGCTGATGGTTTGATCACCGTCAATCCTGATCGGGAGTTTCAGATTTTGTACAATATTGGTATAACGAAATTTTAACTGGTCTTTATCCTGGCTGTATTCAAGGGTAGGAATTTTGGTGGTTCTTAAATACTGATCAAAAACACTGGAAAAATCTATGCCGGACTGGGTGGAGATATAATCTTCAATCTGTCTGGTGGTAACGGTCTGATGGTAAAAGTCTTTATTCATCCCTCTTAAGATCTGTCTGAATTTTTCATCATTGTTGATGATCTGCCTGATGGTGTGGATCATGCTGGCTCCTTTTGTATACATATCGCCACTTCCTTCATTTTTTACCCCATAATTCCCGATGATCGGTTTATCATTCATAATGCTTTGATGAAGTCCCTGCGCATACCTATCTGCCGATTTTTTGTCCATGTATTTTTCGGTAAAAAGAACCTCAGAATACATTGTGAAACTCTCATGGATCCACATGTCTGCCATATCTTTTGCCGTGATATTGTTGGCAAACCATTCATGACCGCTTTCGTGGATGATGATATAATCCCAGTTGAGGCCGACACCGGTTCCGGAAAGGTCTCTTCCGAGGTAACCGTTACGGTATCCGTTTCCGTAAGCTATACTGCTCTGATGCTCCATCCCTAGATACGGAGAATCTACCAGCTTGTAGGAATCTTCATAAAAAGGGTAAGGGCCGAACCAGTATTCAAAAGCCGAAAGCATTGGTTTTACCTGCTGGAATTGTTTTTTTGCCTTTTCCAGGTTATAGTCGAGAACCCAGTAATCCAGATCCAGTTTCCCTTTTTCCCCCTCGAAAGTATCTTTGAAATTGACATATTTCCCGATATTCGGAATGATAGAGTAGTCATTAATCGGATTTTTTACTTCCCAGGTGTAAGCGGTTTTGTTTCCTTCAGCTTTTTTATCGATCAGTCTGCCGTTGCCAACTCCTGTAAGGTCGTTGGGAGTAATGATCTTCATGATGATGCCGTTTTCCGGTTCATCGCTCCAGATATCTTTTGTAGGCAGCCATAAGGAAGAACCTTCTGCCTGATCCGCAACACTGATCCACGGATTTCCGTTTTTATCCTTCGTGAATACCCAGCCTCCATCCCAGGGGGCATTTTGGGCAATAACGGGATTTCCGGAATAGGTCACATTCAGAGTATATTTTTCACCTTTCCTGAATTTCTTTTTAGAGGTGATAAAAACAAAATCTCCTTCCTGTTTATGGCCTGCAATCGGAAAGCTGCCTTCTATTTTATCCGCTTTCATCGGCTGCTGAAGGTCAATCTGGAAAACAGGATTGGTGATATCCTTTGTGATTTCAAAACTGATCTTGTTGTTTCCTTTGATGCTTTTCTGCTCAAAATCCGGTTCCACGGAAAGATCGTATTTCTTTACGTCCCAGAAGTTACGGTACGCAGTGTCTGAACCTTTTAAAGTATCCTGTTTGGTGAACACCCTGTTTCTTTCAAATAACTGTCCGAAGACAAGACCTGAAGCAAGCAGGAGGGGGAGTGTCAGCTTTTTCATATTGAATGGCATTAATAATCTTCTCAAAAGTATAAAATAAAAATTAAGAGCCGGATACTTAAGAGGTGAAATAATAGCCTAAAGGTCTATAAAAAGCAAAAGCCCGTTCAATGCCGGGCTTTAATAGATCTGATAGGTGGAAAAATTTATTTTTTAACGAATTTCTGTGTTGTAACCGTTCCTTTATCTTCAACAGAAATAAAATACGTTCCGGCATCCAGTTGGGAAACAGAGATCTTCTGGTCTGTAATCCTGCCATTCATCAACGTCTGCCCTGATAGATTGGTAATGGTAAATGAAGCAGTAGGTGAAACCTTATCCATATTGAGTACATCAATAACCGGATTCGGATAAATCCGGATAGAAGATCCTGAATCTGATATGCAGGAAATAACATTTTTATAATTGATATAATAATTCCTGTTGAGTTCAACCGGAGTGCTTTTCTGAAGCGTTACCGTCTGCCAATCCGCTTTGGGATTAATGGTCTGATCTCCATTAACAATAACGGGTAGGTTAAGGTTAGTTACAATATTAATGTATCTGAAGCTCAAAATATTTCCGTTTTGACAATATTCAAGAGTAGGTATTGGGGCATTTCTCAGGTACTGATCAAAAAAAGTAGAAAAGTCAAAGCCTGCTTTTAGCGAAATATAATCCTCGATCTGCTTTGTAGTAACGGTCTGATGATAAAAATCGCGGCCCAATCCTCTTAGAATCTGCCTGAATTTTTCATCATCATTCACAATCTGCCTCATGGTATGAAGCATATTGGCTCCTTTGGAATACATATCCCCGCTTCCTTCATTTCTTACGCCATATTCTCCGATAATAGGTGAGTTATTCTCTATACCTCTTCTAAGTCCTCTGGTATAGAGATCCGCAGAATTTTTATCAATATATCTTTCGGTGAAAAGCGATTCAGAATAAGTTGTAAAAGCCTCATGAATCCACAAATCTGCCATATCTTTTGCAGTAATGTTATTGGCAAACCATTCATGGCCGCTTTCATGAACAATGATATAATCCCACTTCATGCCAATTCCGGTTCCTGAAAGGTCACTTCCACGGTAGCCGTTTTGATATCCGTTTCCATAAGCAATATTACTCTGATGTTCCATTCCTAAATAAGGTGTATCCACCAGTTTGTAAGAATCTTCATAGAAAGGATAAGGCCCGAACCAGTATTCAAAAGCGGAAAGCATGGGCTTAACCTGCAGGAAGTGGGTCTTTGCTTTGTTAAGATTATAGTCAAGCACCCAGTAATCCAGATCAAGATTTCCTTTTTCACCTTCATAAGTATCTTTGAAATTCACATATTTTCCGATATTCGGAACGATAGAATAGCCATTGATAGGATTTTTTACCTCCCAGATGTAGGCGGTTTTATTGCCCTCGGTTTTTTTATCAATCAGTTTTCCGTTTCCTACTCCTGCCAGATCATTGGGGGTGATGATTTTCATCGTGATGCCAAGATCCGGTTCATCGCTCCAGATATCTTTCATCGGCAGCCAGATAGAAGTTCCGATCCCCTGAACAGCAGGACTCATCCACGGATTTCCGTTTCGGTCTTTGGCGAAAACCCACCCATAATCCCAGGGAGCATTCTGTGGAATGAGCGGATTACCGGAATAATCGATATCAAGTGTATACCTTTCTCCTTTTCTGAAACTTTTATTCGCCGTGATAAAGATAAAATCGCCATCCCGGTTATAAGTGGTTATCGGAAAGCTTCCTTCAACTTTATCCGCCTGCATTGGTTGCAGAAGATCGATCTGGAAGACGGGATTGGTAATATCTTTAACAATCTCAAAAGTGATTCTGTTGCTGCCTTTCACGCTTTTTTGGTTGAAGTCAGGTTCCACGGAAAGATCATACCTCTTAACATCCCAAAAATTTCTGAATGGAGTGTCGGACCCTTTTAAAGTATCCTGCCGGGTCTGGCTGAAAGTAATTCCAGAAATTAATAACAAGGTGTGTAATAATTTTTTCATTTGAATAATAGGTGATTGGTGTTGGTTCTTCTGATGTAAAATTAACAGATATTTTGTGTTTTTATTGATTTTTAAATTAGATTAATGATTTTATGGATGTTAATTTGATTTGTTTTTGAAAATTTACCAATCAATTTATTTTTTTATATAAATACAATACTTTCAAAGAAAAAAATCTGAGCCATTTTATCATGCCGTTGCTTTACAAATGAGAAAAGCTGACCTTCAACAATGAAAATCAGCTTTTTAAATGCTATAATAATTGGATTATTTCTGTACCGCCGGAAGATTTCCGTTGCTTTTCTGAACTCTTTTATACGTAATATTACACATCATAATACTGAATTCATAAAGAATCAGCAATGGGAAAGCTGCCATCAGCATACTCAAGACATCAGCCGGCGTAATGATTGCCGCAACCACCATGATCAGGACAATAGCATGACGACGATAGGTTTTCATAAACATCGGGGTCAGAATTCCTATGCTGGTCAGGAAGTAGATAAGAATCGGGAAGAGGAAAATCACACCCATCCCTAAAACAACCTGCAGGAAAAGTGTAGTATAATCACTAAGGTCATATAACGGAACAATAATATCCGATATTTTGAAAATAACCCCAAAGTTAACGGCAAAAGGAAGGATCAGGAAATAACCGCACAAAACCCCCGTCATAAAAAGGATCCATACCGAGTTGATGATGTAAATTGAGTTTTTTCTTTCTTTCGGATGAAGGGCCGGGCTGATGAATCGCCACAATTCCCATACTATATACGGAAAAGCAGCCACCATTCCTCCAAAAATAGACACGGCCATCATGACATTAAACTGCTGGTAAAGCCTCTGTACACGCACCGGGAAATCTTTCGGAAGATGAATACTGTCTTCCCCCAAAATCATTCTGGAAAAATGGTTCACCAGTTTGAACGTAGGAAAATCATTTCTTGTAGGGCCGAAAAAGATATGGTCCATGATCCAGTTGATATTGAATCCCACTGCAAAAGCAGCAATGATAATGGCAATAATCGAACGGATGAGATGTCCTCTTAATTCACCAATATGCCCAAGAAAGGACATGTCTTTACCTTCACTCACAGAATATATTTTTTTAAAGGCACAAATTTATGAAATATTTGATTAAAAGCCTGATGTTTCAATGTAAATTACCTAGGCCTGTACAAACTGAAGTCATATCCTCTTTCCTTAACATTCATTTCCGTTAAAAGTTCTTCCGCTGTCCTGTTGATGGTCTTCCACCGTTCGTCATGATCCACATCTACAGAATCGAAAAGCCATTCGGAGTATGAAATCCTGGAAGTAACTTCTTTAAAGTACAATAATTTAGGTGATAAAGATCTTTCAACCAGCTGGTTCCTGAATAGACTTTCCATCCTCTCTTCATGAAAAAGGCTTTGAAGGTCACTATCAATATCCCCGAAATATAGACTCTCTTCAATAGGTTTGAACTGTTCGGAATTATAAGTACAGAAGATCAGGCACTTTACTAAAAGATCATAATGCTCCTGGCAGTATTGGTCATAGTAAGCTTCACTTCCGTACTCAACAGCCCCTTCCTTAGGAATATAATGTGGTGGAGATCTTCTTACATCATCCTGATGATCCAGATATTTTTTAGAAAATAGGCAAAAAGAGCAAGAAGAGAAAAATAGACCATAATTAGTTTTTTATCATAATCTCCGAAATTAAGAAATAAAATTAATCTCCTGTATAAAAAAGATCACGCACAGAATAACCATGCATGATCTTATCAGTTGCATCAGACTTTATTTCTCCAGGATTTCCAGAACCTTTTCTGCAACGGCCCCTCCGGACTGAGGGTTCTGTCCTGTAACCAGTCTTCCGTCCGAAACCGCAAAAGAAACAAAATCCTGTTCTGCCTTTACATAATGAGCACCCTTAGTCTTCAGAACATCTTCCGTAAGGTAAGGCATATGATCAGCCAGTTCGGCTGCAATTTCTTCAGCATTGGAAAACCCGGTCAGTGTTTTTCCTTTAATAAGAAGCTCCCCATCGGAAAGCCTGATATTAAATAATCCTACTGCGCCGTGGCAGACTGATGATACAATACCTCCGTTTTCATAGATGCTGCGGGCAATTTCCTGAAGTTCCGTATTGTCAGGGAAATCCCAGACAACGCCATGGCCTCCCGAATAATAGATCACTTCGTACTCTTCAGGACGGATATCTTTGGGCTGCAAAGTGTTGCCCAGCTTGTTTCTGAACGTTTCATCAGCGTAATATTTCCAGTCGGCGGGCTGCACAAACATTTGCAGGGAAATTGGATCAATTGGAGTATAGCCGCCTCTCGGGCTTACAAAATCTATTTCATAACCTTTCTCATGCAGTTTTTCATAAAAATGAACGGCTTCGCCCAGCCATAAGCCGGTAGCTCTTTCCATTTCAGGATATTTCTCTACACTGGTCACTACAATTAATGCTTTCTTTTTCATTGGTTTGGTATTTAAAGTTATTTTTATGAGTTTGATGACTACAAAGATTCACTTTTTGACCTCGTTTACGGAAGGACATATCTCAAAAAAAACGTGTGACAAAGGTCACACGCTTAAGAATATAATCTGCTTAATGTTTCTCTGGAAACGCCAAGATAGCTTGCAATAAACTGTTTGGGAATATGTTCTGCAAAACCCGGATACTGCCGCACAAAATCTTCATAACGCTCTTTGGCCGATTGGCTTATCAGCGAAAGCATCCTTTGCTGTAACGCGACATAACCGAAATTAGACTTCACCCTGAAAAAATGCTCCATAGCAGGAAGCTGTGAACAGAGATCGTTTAATTGCTCATGGGTGATGGCATATACTTCGGTGTCCTCGATGCAGTCAACGGCCAGTGAGGAGTTTTCCTGCTTAAAGAAAGCGGCAAAATCTGAAATCCACCAGTTGGGAGCTGCAAACTGAAGAATATGTTCCTTTCCCGTACCGTCCATAATGCTGCTCTTCAGAATTCCTTTTTCTATCAGATACATTTCATGAACAGGCTGATTTTCCTGGATCAGAAACTGTCTTTTACGGAATTTCTTCCGCGTGAAGAAAGGGATGATATGTTCAAACTCATCATCACTCAGCGGAATTGTTTCCCGGATATGGACTTTCAGAAAATCGCTCATAGGAAATGAGATTAATTAATACCTTCGTCCAATAGCTTATGAAGATCAATGATCCCGAAGTAGCCTCCGTTTTCAGTCACGACAAGCTGTCCGATATTATTTTCCTTAAGGATCTTCATTGCTTCTTTTGCCAGAGCTTCTTTTTCAATGGTTTTCGGATAGCCGGACATAATATCTCTGGCCTGAACTTTTGTAATGTCTTCTCCCTTCATCAGCATTCTTCTCAGGTCACCGTCTGTAATCACTCCGATGATTTTTTCATGATCCGTCACCACGGTAATTCCGTGGCTGGATGCGCTGATGGAGATGATCACATCCCTGATGGATGAATCCTCCGTTACCTGAGGTTTTTGTGAAGACAGGAACTGTTCTACTTTAGAGGTCAGGTTTTTTCCAAGGCTTCCTCCCGGATGGAATTTAGCAAAATCGTTGGCTTTAAAATCATTCAGTTCCATTAAGGCAACGGCCAGTGCATCTCCCAGGGCCATCTGGATCGTTGTAGAGCTGGTAGGAGCCAGTTTGTTCGGGCATGCTTCCACATCCACATGCGTATCCAGAACGATTTCCGAAAACTCAGCCAGCTTACTTTTTTTATTGCCTGTCATACCGATCAGTGCAGAAGAATAGTCTTTTAAATAAGGAACAAGGTTTGCTATTTCCGGAGAATTTCCTGAATTCGAGATGCATAGTACCACATCCTGTTTCTGGATCACCCCAAGATCTCCATGAATGGCTTCTGAAGCATGGAGAAACTGTGACGGAGTGCCCGTGGAATTTAAGGTTGCAACAATCTTGTTGCCCACATGAGCCGACTTCCCGATTCCTACCACAATTAATTTTCCTTTGGCCGAATGAATGATCTCTACGGCTTTGGCAAATTCTTCATCAATTCTGTTCTTTAACTTTTCAAGTTCTGAAATTTCAATCTCCAAAGTGCTCTTAGCGATTGAAATAATGTCGGTTCTTTCCATTTTCTTAGTATGAGGTATATAAAAAATCTCTTAAATAACGTTATATTTTAAAAAGAATATTTAATATAAATTTTATTTTTTATAAATTCGTTCGCTTTTATTTTAAGCAGAATTTTTATAACTTTGGGTTACATGCAAATTTAGCAATAGAAAATTAGATGAGCGCAAAAAAAGCCAATTTATCAGGCGAATTGAAAAAGTATTTTGGGTTTTCTACATTTAAAGGCCAGCAGGAACAAATCATAGAAAACCTATTGAACGGGAAGGATATATTTGTTCTAATGCCGACTGGAGGTGGTAAATCATTATGTTATCAGCTTCCGGCACTTATTTCGGAAGGTACCGCAATTGTAGTTTCACCTTTAATAGCGTTAATGAAGAATCAGGTAGATGCGGTAAACGGTCTTTCATCTGATGACGGGGTAGCCCACGTTTTAAATTCATCATTAAACAAGACACAGACCAAACAGGTTTTCGACGATATCAAAAGCGGAAAAACCAAACTCTTGTACGTTGCTCCGGAATCCCTGATCAAAGACGATTATTTGGATTTCCTGAAAGATGTGAAGATTTCTTTCTTTGCGATTGATGAAGCACACTGTATTTCAGAATGGGGACATGATTTCAGACCGGAATACCGGAATCTGAAACAGATTATTGACAAGATTGCCGATGTACCGGTGATTGCTTTAACAGCTACGGCCACTCCTAAAGTTCAGGATGATATCCAGAAAACTCTGGGGATGACGAATGCATTGGTTTTTAAAGAAAGCTTCAACCGTCCCAATCTGTATTATGAGGTATGTCCGAAAGTAAATGTAGATAAGGAAATCGTAAAATTCATCAATCAGCATAAAGGAAAATCAGGAATTGTTTACTGTTTGAGCAGAAGAAAAGTGGAAGAATTTGCCCAGCTGCTTCAGGTGAACGGGATTAATGCACTTCCTTATCATGCCGGTCTGGATCAGAAGGTGAGAGTGGCCAATCAGGATAAGTTTCTGATGGAAGAGGTGGATGTAATCGTGGCAACCATCGCATTCGGGATGGGAATTGATAAGCCGGATGTGCGTTTTGTGATTCACTATGATTTCCCTAAATCGCTGGAAAGCTATTACCAGGAAACCGGAAGGGCAGGAAGAGACGGTGGCGAAGGCCATTGCCTGGCATTCTATGATCCAAAGGATATTGAAAAACTTGAAAAATTCCTGGCACAGAAACCTGTTTCCGAAAGAGAAATCGGACTGCAGCTTTTAAATGAGGTCGTAGGCTATGCCGAAACTTCTATGAGCCGCCGGCAGTATATTCTGTATTATTTCGGAGAAAACTTTGACCCTGTAAAAGGAGATGGGGCTATGATGTGCGATAATTCGTCCAATCCTCCCAAATTAAAAGATGCTGCACAGGATCTGAAGAAAGTCCTGGAACTGATCAGAGATACCGGTGAGAAATTCAAATCCAAAGATCTGATCTCTGTCATTGCAGGAAAAGAAACTGCTGTTACCAAGTCCTATAAACTGGAGCAAAGTGCACATTTTGGGTTTGGAAAAGAAGAAAAAGATAATTACTGGAAAACCATTTTAAGACAGGCTACCGTTCAGGGAATTCTTCAGAAAGATATTGAAACCTACGGTGTTTTAAAAATGTCTGAAAAAGGAAAAGATATTCTGAATGGAAATTCCAAGGAATCTTTTTTAATTGCTGAAGACCGGGAATTTGATCTTACCCAGACCAAAGCAGAGAGTGATCAGATACAGATGCAGGCAGGCGGAGGCTTAGACCAGAACCTGTTCGGACAGCTGAAGGAACTGCGTAAAAAAGTAGCTAAAAAACACGGGATTCCACCTTATACGGTATTTATGGATCCGAGTCTTGAAGATATGACCGTGCAGTATCCTGTTACCGTGGAAGAGATCGCCAAAATTTATGGAGTAGGAGAAGGAAAGGCTAAAAAATACGGTAAGGAATTTGCCGATTTCATCAAAACATACGTTGAAGATCACAATATCGAACGTACCCAGGATATGGTGCTGAAGCAGGTAGCTAACAAATCCAGCCATAAAGTATTCATCATCCAGAGCACTGATAAAAAGATTGATCTTGAAGATATTGCAAGAGCCAAAAACCTTTCCATGAATGAACTGCTCAAGGAAATGGAAAGCATCGTCTATCAGGGAACAAAACTGAATATTGATTATTATATAGAAGACAATTTCGATGAAGATATTGTGGAAGGTTTCATGGAGTTCATGAATGAATCTGAAAGCGACAGCATGAAAGTGCTTCTGGATGAATTCGGAGATGAACTTTCAGATGAAGAGGTAAGAATGCTGAGAATCAAATTTATAAGCGATGTAGCTAACTGATAAAAAATAACAGTCTTTTAGTTTCGGATTGAAACATCAGAAAAAACTGTAAATTTGCAGACAACACTTATGAATAAAAATAACGGCATTTTCACCGTATCTTTGGATTTTGAGCTGTATTGGGGCATCCGGGATAAGAAAACGATTCAGGAATATGGTCAGAATATTGAAGGAGTTTGGGAAGTTGTCCCTAAGCTGCTTAAACTCTACCACCAATATGGCATACATTGTACCTGGGCAGCAGTGGGAGCCATGATGACCGGAGACTTCCGGGAATTACAACAGTACTGTCCCAAAAATACACCTTCTTATCTGGAAAAAGATCTTTCCCCTTATGATCATTTTATTCCTTCTTCACAGGAAATAGAGGACCTTTATTTATATGGAAAAACGTTGGTGGAACTGGTGCAGAAAGCTCAGCATCAGGAAATAGGAAGCCATACTTTTTCACATTACTACTGTTTGGAAGACGGACAGACCAAAGATCAGTTTGAGGCAGATATACAGGCTGCCATCGCTGTTTCTTCTGTCTATGGGATGGAGGTAAAGTCTTTTATTTTCCCCCGCCATCAGATCAACAGCAGCTATCTGGAAATCCTTAAAAAATATGGGATCTTCATCTACCGCGGTACAGAAAAAGCATGGTATCATTCTCCGGCAAAAGGTTCAGAAGAAGGTTTGATAAAAAGGGCTTTCAGGTATCTGGATTATTTTGTGAAAGTGGCAAGCCATCATACACAGAAAACGTCTGATCTTCATCAGGATGGCTTTACAGTCATTCGGGCAAGCCGCTGGCTGAGACCATATTCAGAAAAAATAAAATTCCTGGATAGGCTGAAGCTTCGCAGAATAAAGCAGCAGATGACTTACGCCGCCAAAAATAATGAAATTTTTCACCTTTGGTTTCATCCGCACGATATTGGCATTCATCAGGAGATCAACTTCGGGTATTTGGAAGAAATCTTTCAGCACTATAAGAAATTAAACCAAAAGTATAATTTTCAAAGCAAAAACATGGCTGAAATAGCAGCAGAATATGAAAAAAAATAATGGTAAAAAAATTGTCATGCTCACCGGGAATACCCGCTCGTCGGCAATTATTTATAATACTCTGATACAGGATTTTGATATTTCTGCCGTGCTGCAGGAGGAAGCAGTTCCTATGAAGCAGATTATGAAAAATCGTGCTAAAAGATTAGGCTGGATCAATGTGGGCGGACAGATTATGTTCGGTCTTCTACTGCTGCCGTTTATTAAGAAGTTTTCAAAAAATCAGACCCAAAAAGTCATCGAAAAATTAAAGATAGACCTGTCTCCGATCCCTGAAACCATGCTGGTAAAAACAGATTCCGTAAATTCAAATAAAACCCTTAAGGTGCTGCAGGAACTCAATCCGGATTTAGTGATTGTGAATGGCTGCAGAATTATTTCCAAAAAAATTCTGAACAATACCCCTGCTGTTTTTATGAATACCCATGAAGGAATTACTCCCAAATACAGAGGAATACATGGCGGATACTGGGCGTTGGCCAATAACGACCGGGAAAACTGCGGGGTTACCGTACATTTGGTAGACCAATCGGTAGATACAGGTGATGTGATTTACCAGGCAAGAATTTCACCGGAAAAATCAGATAACTTTACAACGTATCCACTCTATCAAACCGCGGAGGGCAGTAAAATATTAAAACTGGCGGTTGAAGATTTCTGTAATGATGATCTGAAAACAACAACCGGAACAAAAGAAAATTTCATCTGGTATCATCCTACCATCTGGCAGTATTTATATTACAGAATTTTCAGAGGTGTGAAATAATGAAAAAAAAAGTTTACTTTCTTTTACCGGGACTCACATTTGGAGGAGCTGAGCGAATTATCTTTACTTTGCTCAACCATCTGGATGATGAGAAATATGATTTTACCCTGTTTCTTTTTGAGAATGTGGATTTTCCTACCTCCCAGCTCAGACCCACTATAAAAGTCCGGGAACTGGGGATCAAAAGAATACGGTTTTCAATTTTTAAAATCTTACCCATTATTTATAAAGAAAAACCGGATATTTTCTTTTCCGGCTGGGGAGAAATCTCAGCTTTCATGTCTCCGTTTATTCCGCTTTTAAAAAAAACTAAGTTTATTTCCAGAGAAACGAATGTGGTTTCACAACATGTAACCAAAAAAGAAATAAAGGTTTTCTATAATTTTTATAATAATTTTCAGAGGATCATTGCGCAGAGTGATGATATGAAGCAGGATCTAATAGAAAACTTCAATATTAAAGAAAAGAAAATTGTCAAAATAAACAATCCTGTTGATTTCGATTTTATCAATGCCCGGCTGGAAATTTCCGTAAAACCTGAAAGCTTTAAAGAGCCTTACAAAAATGTTGTGGCCATCGGGAATTTATCATCGAGAAAAGGATTTGATAACCTGCTGAAAGTGTTCTCCAGGCTTATGCATGAAAATATTCTGCTCCATATTCTTGGTGACGGAGATGATAAAGAACTGTTGTACACCATGAAAGAAAGCCTCGGTTTAAAAAATGTTATTTTTCATGGAAAACAGGAAAATCCCTATCAGTTTTTAAAATACGCAGATCTTTTTATCCTTTCCTCAAGATATGAAGGTTTCCCTAATGTTCTTCTGGAAGCCGGAGCCTGCGGAACCTTTTCCTTAGCCAATAACTGTCCGGGAGGAATTAATGAGATCATTCAGCATGGCATAAACGGGGAAATTGCCAATATTGAAAATGATGAAGATTTTGCCCGAAAGATGATCACATTATTGCAGCAGAACCATGACAGGGAACCCATAAAAAATTCAATCCGGTCCAGATTTTCCAAGAACATTATTCTGGATAAATATGAGAAAGTTCTGGCGGATTTAGTAAAATAATATGAATAAGTTTGACGTACTGAAGCGGAACGCTCACTGAACAAAAGCCTTTATGGAAATGGCTGATGTATTTTTAGTATTTTTGTGTTTTAAATAAAGGATATAATGAAAACGATTCCTAAAATAGGATGTGCCTGTGAAAAGCCTGATCACCATTATACGGAATACAGAAGTTCCGAATTGGGTACAGATCAAACGAACGGAAGAAATGGAGAAGTAACGATTCAGCAATGCAAGTTGTGCCAGAGAATATGGATTCATTATTTTGTGGAATATGAACATCACTCCAAATCAGGAAGATGGTACAAAGGAATTGTTTCGAAAAAAGACCGCTTACAGATAACCCCGGAAAATGCGGTGGAATATCTCGAAAGCCTGGATTGGTATGTGTATGGAGGCTCGTTTTTTGAAAGCACAGGAACTTTTGGGCAGGGAAAACTGAATATATAATATTTTGATGCTGATCAAAAAGAAGTAATCTTAAATATCAAAACAATGAAGACATTGATAACCGCTATTTTGATCCTGAATTCTGTTGTAATAAGTGCCCAGCAGAAGAATATCTCCAGAAAAGAACTGTTAAAAACCGCTCTTGATCAGAACGTTAAATCCACAGAGGTTCAGGAAATAACAATGGCTGCAGGCCAGAGCGCTCCCGAACACCTGCATCCCTGTCCCGTTTTGGGAATCATCAATTCCGGGGAGGCTGTTTTTCAGATAGAAGGAAAGGAGAAAGTGGTCCTTCATAAAGGAGATGCTTTTTATGAGCCTAAAAATGTGAAAATCCTTCATTTTGATAATGCATCCGCAGAAAAACCACTTGTCTTTACAGCCATTTACCTCAAGGAAGGGAATGAAGAAAATATAAAGTTCATAAAATAATACTTTTCATCAAATTGAAGCCTATCATGATCATTTTTAAAATTGATAAAACTCACTTTGGTGCTTGGTAATTTATATGTAAATTTGTGAGAATTAAGATCAGATAATAATAAACAAATTCATACAACAACATGAGTCAATTCGATGTTACCGTAATAGGTTCCGGTCCCGGTGGTTATGTAGCTGCGATCCGTGCAGCACAGTTAGGTTTCAAAACAGCAATTATTGAAAAATATTCAACTTTAGGCGGAACTTGTCTTAACGTTGGATGTATTCCTTCAAAAGCGCTTCTTGACAGCTCTGAGCATTTCGAAAATGCAAAACATAATTTTGCAGGTCACGGAATCATCATCAATGAGCCACAGGCCGATATCGCAAGAATGATCGAGCGTAAAAACGAAGTGATCAAGCAAAACACAGACGGAATCAGTTACCTGATGAGCAAAAACAAAATCACTGTTTTTGAAGGGGTGGGAAGTTTCGAATCTGCTACTCAGATCAAAATCACTAAAAATGACGGTTCTTCTGAAACGATAGAATCCAAATATACCATTATTGCATCAGGTTCCAAGCCTTCTTCTTTGCCTTTCATCACGCTGGACAAAGAAAGAGTCATTACTTCTACGGAAGCTTTAAACCTTAAAGAAATCCCTAAACATTTAGTGGTAATCGGAGGTGGAGTAATCGGTCTTGAATTAGGTTCTGTATACTTAAGATTAGGTGCTCAGGTAACGGTTGTTGAATTTATGGATAAGATCATTCCTGGAATGGATGGAGCTTTAAGCAAAGAATTGACTAAAGTTCTTAAAAAACAAGGAATGAAGTTCATGCTTTCTACAGCAGTTTCAGCTGTGGAAAGAAACGGAGATACTGTAAAGATCACCGCCAAAGATAAAAAAGGGGAAGAAGTAGTGGTAGAAGGAGATTACTGCCTTGTTTCCGTAGGTAGAAAACCTTATACAGACGGCTTAGCGCTTGAAAAAGCAGGTGTTGAACTGGATGAAAGAGGAAGAGTAAAAGTAAATGACCATCTTCAGACTAATGTTGCCAACATTTATGCAATCGGAGACGTTATCAAAGGAGCGATGCTTGCTCACAAAGCTGAAGAAGAAGGAGTTTTCGTTGCTGAAACTTTGGCTGGACAGAAACCTCACATCAACTACAACCTGATTCCTGGGGTAGTTTATACATGGCCTGAAGTTGCCGGAGTTGGTAAAACCGAAGAGCAGCTGAAAGAAGAAGGAGTTGCTTACAAAGTAGGTTCTTTCCCGATGAGAGCATTAGGAAGAAGCCGTGCGAGTGGTGATATCGATGGTCTTGTTAAGATTATTGCAGACGAAAAAACAGATGAAGTTTTAGGAATGCACATCATAGGAGCAAGAGCTGCTGACCTTATTGCTGAAGGGGTAATTGCAATGGAATTCCGCGCAAGTGCTGAAGATATCGCAAGAAGTTCCCATGCCCACCCAACCTATGCTGAAGCTATTAAAGAAGCGGCATTGGATGCTACGGCAAAAAGACCTATTCATATGTAATTTATTAATCGGAAGATTATTATTGATAATGAAAGAGAAGCAGTTTCTGTTTCTCTTTTTGTTTGGCATAAAAATGGAGTTTGATCTCAAAAAAATAAGTATGAAGAAGATTTTTATCGGTTTGATGTTTCTGGCAGGCATCATTTCATTTGCTCAGGAGGCAGGAAAGGCAGGCGAACTCTTAAAAAATGAAGCCTCGGCTACAGAAATGAAAGCGCAGAGAAACTTTAATGATCAAAACAGAATTTCTGACCTTTCAAGATCCGGAAATACCTCTGCTCAGAAAAACAGGACTAAAAATCAGGGTTACCAGTGGAACCGGAACTATGGCTATGCGGAAGTTTTTCTGAGGATTCCGGAACAAGGTTTCTTTACCGTGGAAATAGGAGATCAGATGATGGCAAACAGTGCCGGAAAATATCGCTTTTTTGATCTTCAGTCCGGAAGAATGCCTGTTTCTATCTATGAAAACGGTTTTTTAATGTACAGAACCACTTTAATGCTTCGCAATAACAGCAGGATGGTACTGGATTTCTTTACCAATGAAGGTTTATACCTGCTGGATTCTTATCCTATTCAGGGCCAGTACGGCTTTAACGACTGGAATGATGTCTGGAATAATCCGTACGGAAATCAGGCTGGCAATTGGAATAACTCTGGAAATGTAATGGATAACACGACATTCCGCCAGTTTTTTGATATGCTTCAGAAAAATGCGAAGTTCGATGACAGTAAAGTAGCCATGATCAACCAGCAGATGAATACCTCTATGTTTACCGCAGCACAGATCCGGGATCTTATAAAATTCATCAGTTTTGATAAGAATAAGCTGTCTCTGGCTAAATCCATGTATAAAAGATGTGCAGATAAAAACAGATACTTTCTGGTATACGACGCTTTTGACTTTGAAAACAGCCGTAAAGAACTTATGGAATATATTTCAAAATCATAAAACAAAGAGAAGTCTCACAGGGCTTCTCTCTTTGTTTTAAAATCTATTGGCTTAAAATCTTCAAATTTCCGTACCTTTGTCAGCTAATTTTATCATCAATGCAACTCGGAAAAACTCAGACTTTAAAAATTTCAGAAAAAAATACTTCAGGATGGATCCTTACGGATGAATCGGGTGAAAAGGCTTTTCTGCCTAAGATCTTTATTCAGGACGAAAAGGAAGAAGGTGAAGAAGTGGAGGTATTTGTGTATCAGGATGACCACAAGCTTAAGGCAACCACCGAAATTCCGTTGGCTGAAGTAGGAGAGTTTGCAGTAATGAGTTGTGTGCAGAGCTTGCCGAGTGGCGCGTTCATGGATTGGGGAATCATCAAAGATCTTTTTATTCCTTACAAGCAGCAGAAATCAAAAATCATTGAAGGGAAAAGATATCTTGTTCATATTTATGTGGATGAAGATCTTGATCTGATTACCGGAACAACCAAATTTAAAAGAAACCCGCAGTACGAAAATCTTCCGTTCAAAAAAGGAGACAAAGTAGACCTGATCATGATGAATGAGAGCGAATTGGGGTGGAATGTAGTGATCAACAAAGAATATATCGGGTTGGTGTATGCCTCTGATGTATTCAAGAAGCTGTATCCGCTTTCAGAAGAAACAGGCTACATTAAAGCCATCCGTGAAGACGGGAAAATAGATGTTTCCCTTCAACCCGAAGGTTTTGAGAATATCGATGAATTCAGAAAAAAAGTGCTGGATAAGCTGGAGGAAAATTATGGACTGCTTTATCTTTCGGATAAATCTTCACCGGAAGAAATCAAAGATGAGCTTCAGATGAGTAAAAAGAACTTCAAAAAAGCTATCGGAGGCTTGTATAAAGATAAGGTCATCGATATTCTGGAGGACAAAATAAAATTGTTATAAAAATACAACGAGCAGATTTTTCTGCTCGTTTTTGTTTTTAATCCCTGTTTATATTTAATCTTATTTCTGAAAAAGACTTCAATTCATCTGCAGTGGTAAAGGTTAAATTTTGACAATCGTAAAAATATCTGTTTCAATTATCAATTAAGGCACAAAAGTAACTTCCGGCATACTTCTTCCAGCCTCCATCAATTTAATCTCAAACTGTACATAGAAACATGATGCATATCATAACAATTATGTTTAATTATTTTGTTTAACAATTTTGTCAAAAATGAAATTTGATTTAAATTTGCACAAAATTGTTTAACAATAATGTCAAATCAAGCAAAAAAAGACCAGACACAGGAATTGATCAAAGAGACAGCGAAGCATCTGTTCTTTGTGAAAGGAAAATTTGGCGCAACGACTCAGGAGATTGCCGATGAAGCCGGAGTAAACAGGACGCTTATTAATTACTATTTCCGTTCAAGAGATAATCTGATCCAGATCATCTTTGACGAAGCTCAGAAAGTGGAGCAGGAGAAATCGAAGATCATCCAGACTTCCGACCTTCCCTTTAAAGAGAAAATGAGCAAGTTTATAGAAAGCAGTCTTTCTACAAGCCTTCAGTATCCTTATCTGGAAACGTATATTGTTTCGCAGATCAATAAAGGAAACTGCCACCAGAGAGAAATTGAAGAAGATATTCTTGAAAATCTCTATAAGGACATCGAAAAAGAAATGGAATTGGGAAATATTGAAAAAATGGCTCCTGTACAGTTTATCCTGAATATGGTATCGCTATTGGTTTTCCCGAGTGCCATAAGACCTTTATTTATGGAAAATCTGATGATCAGTGATGAAGAATATGACAAGATCATTTCAGAAAGAAAAGAGATCATTATCAATATGCTCTTTAAAAATTAAAAAAATGTTAAAGTATTTTTTAAAGTGATTCGTCCTTTAGAAACAAAAAACATTAACAGAGAAGATTATATTAAAAAAATAAACGAAGTATACAATTATGAAAAGAAAACGTATAACTGCTAAAAAGCTAAAAATTGGGATAGCTGCAGCATTTATGATTTTCGGTTTTTCATCCGTATCTGCACAGCAGCAGGTTTCTTTGCAGGAAGCCATCAAACAGGCTTTGCAGAACAAGGCAGAGGCTAAAAAAGCTGCCCTTCAGGTGAAGAAGGCCGAATATAAAATTGATGAGGCCAGAGCCGGAGCACTTCCACAGATCAGTGCTACTGCCGGGCTTACTTACAATCCTGTTATTCAGGAATCTTTGCTTGAATTTGGCGGTGAAAGAATCAGGGCGCAATTGGGGCAGCCATGGAGTTCAAGTGCTGTAGTTCAGCTTCAGCAGGCTTTATTCGATCAGAGAGTTTTTACAGGTCTTAAAGCAGCCAAATCTACCAGAGAATTTTATATCCTGAATGCCGAGCTGACGAACGAGCAGATTATTGAAAATGTAGCAACCGCTTATTATCAGGTATTTGTTCAGGAAGAAAACCTTAAAACGGTTGAAGCGAGTTATGCCAATACAGAAAGGGTAAGAAACGTCATCAAAAGCCTGGTAGATAACGGACTGGCAAAATCAATTGATTTAGACCGTACCAACGTACAGCTTACGAATATCGGTTCCAATAAGCAGCAGCTCATCAACTCCGTTGAACTTTCCAAAAATGCATTGAAGTTTTATATGGGAGTACCTATCGGGACGGATATTGAGCTTGAAGAAAAAACAATCGAGCCTAAACCTGAACTTATTGCAAGTAATGTAGATCTGGAAAACCGTACAGAACTTAAGGTACTGAATAAAAACAGAGAACTTCTTCAGTTCAATAAAAAAGCAACAGAAGCCTATCTGTATCCTACCGTGAATCTTACAGCAAGCTATGGCTGGGCTGGTATGGGTAAAAAATTCCCTTTAACCAACGGTCTTAATAATGGTGTACTTTGGAGTGATTATTCCGCCATCGGTCTGAATATCAATATTCCGATTTTTACAGGGGGAGCAACGAAAGCTAAGATCAAGCAGGCAGAAGTAGATATTCTGGACCTGGATCAGGATATTGCCAGCACCAAGCTGAATCTGGATCTTGATTATAAGAATTCCATTACCAATATGGAAAATGCCATCATCAATATTCAGAGTATGAAAGACAATGTGGAACTGGCAGAAAGAGTGCAGAAAAATACCCAGTCCAACTATCAGTACGGATTGGCGACTCTTACAGAAGTTTTGGATTCTGAAAACGCTTTAACACAGGCTAAGCAGAACTACTCAAATGCATTATTAGACTACAAACAGGCAGAGATCAAGCTGATTAAAGCTAAAGGCGAACTGAACACATTACAAAACTTATAATAAACTAAAATGAAAAAAACTTTAATATATATCATCGTAGCGGCAGTACTTGTAGGTCTTGCTGCCTACAAGATTGCAGGTAACAAAGAAAAACAGACCCAGGAGGTAAAAGAGGTTGCGAAGCAGGTAGACAAAATCAATGTAAATGTGATAACTGTTGGCCGTGAGAATATTAATACGGATTATTCCGCCAACGGAACATTCCTTCCGAAGCAGGAAATGAACCAGTCTTCTGAAATTTCCGGACGTATCGTAAGTGTTCTGGTAAAAGAAGGATCCAAAGTGGGAGCAGGCCAGGTTCTGGCAACAATAAAAAAAGATGCCATCGAAGTTGATGTTACCCAGGCTCAAAATAATCTTCAGAACGCGGTGATTGATAACCAGCGTTATGAAAATGCCTATAAAACCGGTGGAGTTACCAAGCAACAGCTGGATAACTCAAGATTACAGCTTAAAAATGCACAGGCTGCTGTAAGAGCCCAGGGGGTAAAAGTAAATGATACCAGCATCCGTGCAGGGATCAGCGGTACGATCAACAAAAAAATGGTGGAGCCGGGAATGGTTGTTGCACCGGGAACCGCTTTATTTGAAATTGTAAATATCAATTCATTAAAACTTTCAGTTTTGGTAGACGAAAGCCAGGTAGGAAGAATTCAGCTGGGGCAGGAAGTAGCCATTAATGTAAATGTTTTGCCGGATGATTCCTTCACCGGAAGAATTACATTCATCGCTCCTAAAAGTGATGCTTCTTTAAATTTCCCTGTGGAAATAGAAGTTCAGAACAGAGGTAACCTGAAAGCGGGGATGTATGCAACGGCTTTATTTAAAACCAATCACGGTGCTGAAACTCAAAATATGCTGACCGTTCCGGCAGAAGCTTTTGTGAACGGGGTAAGTTCAGGACAATTATTTATCATCAACAACGGAACGGCTAAGCTGATCAAAGTACAGACCGGAAAAGTATACGGTGATAAAGTTCAGATCTTAAGCGGACTGAATGGAGGTGAGCAGGTCGTTACCAGCGGGCAGATCAACCTGGATAACGGGTCCAAAATCAATATCGTAAAGTAAGACAAGATGAAGTTAGCAGAAATATCCATTAAAAGGCCATCCCTGGTTATCGTATTGTTTACGATACTTACGCTGGGTGGTTTATTAAGTTACTCCATGATGGGGTACGAGTTGATTCCGAAGTTTGAAACCAATATGGTAACCATTTCTACGGTATATCCGGGAGCTTCCCCTTCTGAGGTGGAAACTTCGGTAACCCGGAAGATTGAAGATGCCGTTGGTTCCCTGGAAAACGTAAAAAAAGTAGAATCTTCATCTTATGAAAGTTTATCGGTCATTATGGTCCAGCTAAATACCGGTGCCGATGTAAACTATGCGTTGAACGATGCGCAGAGAAAGGTAAACGCTATTCTGGCAGATCTTCCGGATGATGCAGATCCACCTTCATTGCAGAAATTCTCATTGGATGATCTTCCGATCATGACGCTGAGCGTTTCCAGTGATAAACTGAACAGTAAAGATCTTTATGACCTTTTAGATAAAAAAATAGAACCTGTTTTTTCCCGTGTAAACGGTGTCGCCCAGGTTGACCTTGTAGGAGGACAGGAGAGAGAGATTCAGGTGAATTTAGATGAAAAGAAACTGCAGGGGTATGGTCTTTCAATCGGAGATGTACAGCAGGCTATCCTTTCTTCAAACCTGGATTTCCCAACGGGAGCATTGAAAACGAGAACATCAAGATCTACGATCAGACTTTCCGGGAAATATAAAGATGTCTCTGAAATGAATAACCTTGTCGTTTCCAATAAAAACGGAGCTCAGGTTCGTCTTTCTGATATTGCAACGGTTTTCGATACCCAGAAGGATGTAGAAAAAATAGCAAGATACAATCAGAATTCAACAATTTTACTTCAGGTGAAGAAACAGTCTGATGCCAACGCGGTTTCCGTTTCAGAATTGGTAAAGAAAACGATTGAGCAGGTACAGGACAATTATAAAACCCAGTCGATAAAAATCAATATTGTAGATGATACGACCGACTTTACACTGGATGCGGCAGATCACGTAATTTTCGATTTATTTCTGGCAATTATTCTGGTAGCAGTTGTAATGTTGCTATTCCTTCACAACATCAGAAATGCATTCATCGTAATGGTTTCTATTCCGATGTCATTGATTGCAACGGTAATCGGAATGTATCTGATGGGGTATACCTTAAACCTGATGAGCTTACTGGGACTTTCACTCGTTGTAGGTATCCTTGTGGATGATGCAATTGTAGTTCTGGAGAACGTTTACCGTCACATGGAGATGGGGAAAAGCAGAATTCGTGCGGCCTATGACGGAGCTTCAGAGATTGGATTTACCGTAACGGCTATTACCCTGGTAATCGTGGTGGTATTCTTACCGATTGCGATGAGTTCGGGATTGGTTTCAGATATCCTGGCACAGTTCTGTGTAACGGTAGTTATTGCGACTCTGTTCTCATTATTGGCGTCATTCACCATTATTCCCTGGTTGTCTTCAAGATATGGTAAGCTTGTTCATCTGACAGGTAAAAACCCTTTTGAAAAATTCATCCTTTGGTTTGAAAAGCAGTTGGAGAAATTCACACACTGGATCACAGGAATTCTGGAGTGGTGTCTGAAAACGACATTAAGAAGGGTAATGACGGTTATTGTAACATTTATTATTCTGATCTCTTCATTCATGCTGGTGGCATTCGGATTTATCGGAGGTGAATTCTTCCCGAAAATGGACAGAGGGCAGTTCCTTGTTCAGATGGAATTACCGAAAGATGCTTCTGTAGAGAAAACCAATCAGATCACCTTAGCGGTTGAAAAATACCTTAGAAACGATAAAGATGTTGTAGATATGATCACTACGGTGGGTCAGCAGTCATCAGGTTTCGGTGGAGCACAGGCTACATTGTATCAGTCGGAAATTCAGGTAATCTTAGTTGATAAGGCTGAACGTAATGAGAGTACAGATATTAAGTCTGCAAAAATCAAGAGAGCATTAGAGGAAAAATTCACAGGCGTTGAATTTAAAACCGCACCAATCGGATTAATGGGAGCAGATAATGCACCTATTGAAATGGTGGTAACGGCTCAGGACAACGAAACAGCTAATAAAGAAGCCAACAGAATTCTTGAATTGCTTAAGAAAGTGCCAGGTTCTGTAGATGCGGAATTATCAACAGACTCCGGAAATCCGGAAGTTCAGGTAAATATAGACAGAGATAAGATGGCTTCTTTAGGGTTGAATCTTTCCAGTGTAGGACAAACGATGCAGACTGCATTCAGTGGAAATACAGACGGAAAATTCAGAGCCGGAGAATATGAATATGATATCAACATCCGTTTTGGGGACGCCAACAGACAGTCTATTGAAGACGTAAGAAACCTGATGTTTACCAATTCTCAGGGAGAGCAGATCAGATTAAGCCAGTTTGCAGAAGTGAAAATGGGTTCAGGGCCAAGTTTATTGGAACGTAGAGACAAATCGCCTTCTGTAAAAGTAAAATCCAAAGTGGTAGGTCGTCCTGTAGGAGATGTTGCCAATGAATGGGCAGCTCAGTTTATGGATAACGAAAAGACCAAGCCGGCAGGAGTTAGCTACATCTGGAGTGGTGATATGGAAAACCAGACCGAAGGTTTCGGTACTTTGGGAATTGCATTGATGGCTGCTATTGTACTGGTTTATCTGGTAATGGTTTCATTGTATGACTCATTTGTATATCCGTTTGTGGTACTGTTCTCCATTCCTTTGGCATTGATCGGGGTAATGGTCATTCTTGCCATCACCGGAAATTCACTGAACATCTTTACGATGCTGGGGATGATCATGTTGATTGGTCTGGTGGCGAAGAACGCGATTATGATTGTCGACTTTGCCAATATGAGAAAAGAGGCCGGAGCCACTACACATGATGCCCTGATTCAGGCCAACCATGCACGTCTCCGTCCGATCCTGATGACTACGATTGCGATGATTTTCGGGATGATCCCGATTGCAATTGCAAAAGGAGCCGGAGCCGAAATGAACAACGGTTTGGCATGGGTAATCATTGGTGGTTTAACATCCTCATTATTCCTGACGCTGATCATTGTGCCGGTAGTATATTCATTGTTTGATTCACTTCTGCGCAGAATGGGTAAACATGAAAAAGTAGACTACGAAGCTGAAATGAAAGCCGATTATGTACATAAAGAACTAAGTGAAGACGGATATACTCCGAAACACGTAGACTAAATAAAACAACCTTTAATTAACCGAAAGCGCCTCAGATATTCTGGGGCGCTTTTTTGTGCATAGATTTCTGCAAAGAAGATGCTATTGCCAGTCTGCTTCATCGAATCAACGGAGTTGATTTTCCTAAGAATAAGCGATGTTTTTCTTAAAACTTTGCGACAAAAAAATAAAATTACAGATTAAAACCCAAGGTATCAATAAGGTGTTTTTTAACGCTATGATCGCTGTTTTTTAAATCGTATTGTGAATATTCTTTGTTCGCAAGGGCGTTTCACTCAGCAGGAATCGCTATTAATAAAGATCTGATAAAGGGCACGGTCACCCATTGCTGAACGGAGTGCCTTTGCGACCGAAAAATAAATTCAATAATAAAAATCTTCGTGGGCATTCGTCTGCAAAAGATCTTGTTTTGATCGTTATCATTCCGTTGAAATAAAGCCTGAGAATGTAACTCGGACGAATGAAGAGAAAACGTTTTTACTCTTAATGTTAACTCAATTTTTTGTATACGTTCGATTTCAATGAGATGTTTTTAACACGATGATCGCTGTTTTTTAAATCGTATTGTGGATATTCTTTGTTCGCAAGGGCGTTTCACTCAGCAGGAATCGCTATTAATACTGATCCGATAAAGGGCACGGTCACCCATTGCTGAACGGAGTGCCTTTGCGACCGAAAAAATAAATTCAATAATAAAAATATTCGTGGGCATTGCGTCTACAAAAGATCTTGTTTTGATCGTTATACTATTACATTAAAATAAAGCTTCAGAACGCAACTCAGTCACTAAATTTTATTTCTACCGAATAAGGGCCTCATAAAAAAGGCTCTCAGTAATTTCTGAAAGCCTTCATTTATTTTTAATTCCGAAAATTAATCAGCCATAACCTCCCCGGACTTTCTGTAGACAAAACTTCCGTAAATATGTCTTCTTGCAAAACGGTTTGGAGAATCAGAATTAACCATTTTAATATAAGTATTCCTTGGAACTCCCATATATTCATAGATGTTTCCGTTCAGATGCTGAACCGTAAGAATTGATTTCTCAAGATAGAAATCCTGGATATTGGATTTTGTGATCGTTTCTGTGTATTCTTCTTTATATTTTTCCTGGGTCTCAGGATTGATGCTCACCAGATAATGATAGGCTTCAATCACAGATTTACTTTTTTCCTCAGCTTCCAGTTTTCCGGCTTCATCATTGATAAATTTATCAGGATGCGTATCCTTCATCACATTTCTGTAAATGCTCTTTAACTCTTTTAACGTAACGGTTTTATCAACTCCTAAAAGCTTTCTGTGTTCACCTAATTTTTTCATAACGTATGATCCTTATTTCGGGGTGCAAAATTACACTTTTAAATTGTAAAAATCATAACTTATTCATTATTAATTTATTTTGAATCAATAAATAGGGTGTAGGTGACACAAATTACAAATAGGCGTCGTTATTTGGTGAAAATGTAGAAAAAATAAAAGAATATTAACAATTATTCTAATGATAAGAAATATTAATTTGTGTGGATTATATTCAATAGGAGCGGATTTTAGTCCGCTCTCTAAAAAATAAAAAATCATCTGGCTTTAGCCAAAATTTAAAAATACCAAATCCTATTAATCTATATTTTCATATACATTTTCATAATGATACCTCAAAGAATCAATATTGAGGTGGTAATCTCGTTTTTCTGGGATACTAATTTTGGTTTGATGTAATTTAGCATAGTACTCATCGTGGAGAATTCTCTTACTAACCTGAACCATATAATTTTCAGGATCTATACTAATTAACCCTAAATCAAATAAGGTATGAATATCGGAGCGTAATAAAATTCCATTAGGAATTTTATTTGTTTCTGTTCCCTTAAAGGAATATATATGTGCAGCTTCTAGCATTTCAACAATATTACATTGAGTGATAGCACATTTGTTATCATATACTTCAAGAAGTTTTTCTCTAAATTTTCTTTGTCCTCTTCTAGCGTAGATTTCAACTGCAACCTTTTTTCTATCATCTTTTATATTATTAAAATTGAATGGTTCAATTTCTTTCTCGTTAATAGATGAGTTCAAATAATCATTTGTTTGTAGATAATGAGAATTTTTTATAAATCCTAAATTATAAAGACATATACTTAACGATTTGTTGATATGATTGATTAAATCCTCATCATTTTTTAACTCGTAATAAAACTCTTTGGGATTCTCAAATACATTATTATATTTAGTACTTGCACTGCCTCCATCAACATCAATTTTAGGAGAGATATTTTTTGATTTTCTTGTAGAAATATTTAAGCCTTTTGGATTAGTTTTAGATTCTGCACAACCAACTACAGCTCCATTTCCAAATTTATCAAAACAAATTGCAACATATATTCCATCTGATACTTTTTGATTTGGAGGAAGAATGCATATATGAGTAACATGTGGAAAGTTTGCAGCACCTTGAGATACTTCTATTGTTAAATTTATATCTTCGAAATATTGATATTTTCCTTCTAGCTCAAGCTTAAAATTATTAAGTGCTTTTTTTACATTAATCAGTATAGGATTATCGGTTCTGATAATTTGCCCTTTTGTAATAGGATTGTTTTGGCGAAATTCGCAAATTTCATTAAAATAATTAATCATTAATTTTTAAAAAACGAATCTAATGATTTTTTATTTATTTGGAAATAATATGATTTTTTTTAATTCATAGACTCGAATTTTTAATTAATACTTTCCAATGATCTTTTTTATTCCTACTGAGCACACTCATAAAGATATTTATTAAGCTTAAAATAAATGAACTGTCTTTTAAAATCAATAATCATATTGAATTTCTTCAGAAATTGATTGCCAAAAAATCCAGCCATTTTTTCTGTGGCATCAATACCTTCCGTGGAGCCGGAAAGGGTAGCCGGAATATTATAAATAAACTTCCTGGCAAATTTCAGAGACGGGCACAGTACCACAGGCATTTCATATACAGAGCCATCTGAGCCCTGAGCGGTTGCTTTCCCTATTTTTTTCATTGTGTTTGCCAAAGTATTTTTCCGGGCGAAAGGAGAAGCGATAGTCAGCACATCATCGGCACCGCTGTCAAGACCAAATAACCCTGAGTATTCTTTACCATTAACTATGAAACTGCTTTCTACAGCCGGATAGTTGTCCACCAGATGCAGTGTCATTTTTTCGTAATCTGTAAAATCGATAGTGGAACTATTTTCATCGTGAAAACGGATTTCGTTTTTATGGTAATCAATTTCAATGATTTTTCCCTGCATCAGATCGGTACCGAAGACTCCGTCAAAATGGGCATTTTCATAAGGAATCATTGTCAGCTGAATGTCCTTTTTTTCAATATTTCCGAATTGTATGGTATTATGGCTGCTGTATTCAACAGTATTGGTTCCGTTAGATCCCTGGTTGACAGATTGGCCATCAGTCTTAAGCCCCGGTTTTCGCTCCGAATTGCTGTTAATGGCAGAACCATTGGCTCCGGTATCAAACAAAAACTTAACCCTGTCCGTTGTATTAACTTTACAGTAAATGTAGATGGAATGCCCCTCCAGTGAAAAGGGGATGATAATCGGAGTATTCTGAGCTGCTGCTCCCATGCTGATGATGGTCGCTAAAAAAAGATAAATGAATTTCATGCTGTATGTTCTGTTTGCTGACGAAAATAACGGTAATTTTCACCTTTACAAAAGAAGAGCAGACCGTTAACCTTTCCTTAACCGTGCTATTAACATACATTCAGTCAGTACTTTATTTTTTTTCCTGATTTCGGCAAAGGAAATTAAAGTTAGAGACTGGATCATGGATGATTAAATTTTAGTATTAATCACTAAGACAATGATGATAAATAATAGATCATTTTTAAGATAAGCAAAACCACTTTACTTATTTTCTGGTTAAGTTTTATATCTACTCAGGAATCTAAGGACAAGTATGGTTTTACCCCTCATAAAAAAATCCCGGACAAAATCCGGGATTCATATTGATAACAAAAGTTTTACATTATTTTACTTGATCTACAACAGCTTTGAAAGCTTCAGGGTGATTCATTGCTAAATCTGCTAAAACTTTTCTGTTAAGCTCAATGTTGTTCTTTTTAAGAGCTCCCATAAACTGAGAGTAAGACATTCCGTGCTCTCTGGTTCCCGCGTTGATACGAGTGATCCAAAGGGCTCTGAAGTTTCTCTTTTTCTCTTTTCTTCCGCGGTAAGCATATTGCATTGCTTTTTCTACCGCATTTTTAGCTACAGTCCAAACGTTCTTTCTTCTACCGAAAAAACCTTTAGCTTGCTTAAAAATTTTCTTTCTGCGAGCTCTTGAAGCTACGGCATTTACTGATCTAGGCATAATTTAATTGTTTTTTTGAAAAGGGCGGAATCGTAAAATTCTCTTAGTGGCTCCGTTTCAGGGTTAAAATTTTGAATTTGTTTTGAATTCTTATAAACCGGATATAGATTTATAAAAACTACTTAATGGCTAATTGACGTAGAACGCTTTTTGTATCCACAGCAGCAACGTAAGAAGTTTGCGTAAGATTTCTCTTCTGCTTAGTTTCTTTCTTCGTTAAGATGTGGCTTTTGAAAGCATTTTTTCTTTTGATCTTACCAGATCCGGTAAGAGCAAAACGTTTCTTAGCACCTGATTTCGTTTTTAATTTTGGCATTGTTTTGCTTTTTTATTGTTTTTGTTATCAATATCTTGTCCATGGTTCCTGAACATTGCTCAGGAATAACAGTTGGCAAAGATACAAAAAAAGATTTAATCTTTACCCTCTAATACCAGAGATTCCAGTAATAAATTGTTTTGTGAGATGATGGTAATCTTCATCTCGCCATTCTCCTGTGTAATAATGCTTTTAAATCCAGGATTTCCATCTTTTGAGTTGACTGATCTCAGAGACCATTTTTTTGGGAGAATCTGTTTAAGGGTCAGTTTATATGCATTCCCCTTAGTCATATTTTTAACCAGTCTGTTATTCCTGAAAATGCTGAGGGTATCTGTTTGATGTTTAAAAAAGTATCCCGGGATCTTCAGTTCATTTCCCTGGAGATTAATTCCGGTGTTCTTACTGTATTTATTAAGAAAAAGAATATGCTTCTGATCTTTGTTTACCGCATGAATCTTTTCGTAACGGTCTGAAAATCTTTTATCTGCCAGCAGCTGCTCACCAACTGGAAAAACAGGATTGGCTCCTGTATTAAAGATGATGATGTCCGGATTTCTTTCAAGAACATAATTGCCATCGCCTAATTCATGTCCTAAAGGACCATATCCAAAATCAGCAGGAGGATGTCTTGGAATATAATAATCATTCAGTCCCAGCATGTCAACAGCAGGAAGTTCGGAAGAATAGGGAATACAGCCTGCGGCTGTTACAGCAATCAAAGTATTGTCGGGGAAAGTGTTTTTAAGAGCCTTCCCCAGCTGCATCCCACGAAATTCCCATCTTTCTTCAACGGCATTGTAATTCTGGGGAATATACAGTTGGATAACAGCATTCAGAATGAAAGCTGGAATCATCAGCAAAATCCATTTCCGGTTAAATCTGAACCGGATCGCATCAAGTCCAAAGATGATTGAAAAAGTAAAGAAAATAAGCAATACGTAATAGTGCCGGAAAGCAGGAAAAATATCACCGCCTACCAAAGTTACGTATCCGCCCCATGCAAGAACATTCAGGAGCAGGTAAAAGCCCAGTGTTTTTTTTCGCACGACGGCCAGTATATAAAAAAAATAAAGCCCCAATGCAGAAAGGATAAAAGTTCCGGCAAAAGCTCTGAGCTGGTATAAACCCCCTCTTAAAATATGGTGAAGAGTTACCTTTACTTTAACCAAAGCAGTATTGGGAACAAGTTCACCGTAATAGGCATATCTGAAAATAAGCTGGAATGATAAAAACAGAGCTGGAATGAACAAACTGAATAGGGCAATTTTAACAAGATTTTTCCTGCTTTTCAGATTCAAAGCCAGTAAGAAGGATGAGGCAATAAGTGTGAACAGAAACCCGTCAGGCCTTGTCAGGGCCAGTAATCCCAACCATATGGACAGATAAAGTCCTCTTTTCAGACTTCCGGTATTTACGATTTCAATGACTTCAATAACGGCGAGGGTAACCAATAATACATACATCGGCTGTTCCAGTCCGCCAATAGCCCAAACAGCAAGGGTAGGAGACGTAACCAGTAATCCTACGGCAAAAAATACATACTCTTTTTTTACAGGTTGTTTGCTGAAATACCGAAGTATAGCTCCTATCATACAGACCGTACAGAGAATTCCCCATATCCGGGCTGCTAAAATAAGATCCATTCCCAATTTTCCGGGAAGTGAAACAGCAAGAACCCAAAGCAGGTTAGAGTAGCCTTCTACACGATGTCCGTCTGTCCAGGTAAGTCCTTTTCCCTCCAAAAAACGCTGTACATACCGCAGGGAGATCAGGCTGTCGTCCGAGAAAAAAGGGTAATAGAAATAGCAGGTCAGAAAAAAGACAATAAGGGAAACAATGAAAAAATGTCTATATCCGAATTTCATTAATATTGTTAGTTTTTTAGTACATCATTTCCCAAACTATTCAGGAATTCCAGCTGCAAAATAACAAAAAAACTGCCTGCCAAAAAAGTAAAACTGCAGGCGGAGAGCCTGCAGTTTTTAAATAGGGAGTGTCTTATCAGAAATTATGATTTGAAAAACTCCAGAAGGTCTTTATTAATGGTTTCAGCTTCAGTCGTTGGCATACCGTGAGGAAATCCCGGATAAGAAATCAGTTTTCCGTTCTTAAGAAGAGTAGCGGCTACTTTACCGGTCGTCTCAAAAGGAACAATCTGGTCATCCTCTCCATGCATTACCAATACAGGAACGTCTACGCTTTTAAGGTCTTCTGTGAAATCTGTTTCGGAAAATGCTTTTACACAGTCATAATGAGCTTTAATGGAGCCGTTCATACCCTGTCTCCACCAGTTTCTCTGGATGCCTTCAGAAATTTTTGCACCTTCTCTGTTATAACCGTAAAAAGGAAAAGTGATGTCAATGAAAAATTGCTGTCTGTGGTTGGCCGTATTATTACGGATATCATCAAAAACAGAAACAGGAACTCCGTTTGGGTTATTTTCATTTTGTACCATAATAGGAGTTACAGCACTGATTAAAACTGCTTTTGCCACTCTTCCGTTTCCATGTCTGGCAACATATCTGATCACTTCGCCACCACCGGTAGAGTGGCCTACATGAATTACATCTTTTAAGTCCAGAGCTTCAACAAGTTCCGCTACATCAGCAGCATAAGTATCCATATCATGTCCGTAAGGAGTCTGTTCCGATCTTCCGTGGCCTCTTCTGTCATGGGCAATTACTCTGTACCCCTGCTCTAAAAAGAAAAACATCTGCGCATCCCAGTCGTCACTGGATAGCGGCCATCCGTGGTGGAAAAATACAGGCTGCCCTTTTCCCCAGTCTTTATAATAAATCTCTGTTCCGTCTTTTAATTGAATTGTATTCATATTCTTATTTTTTTAATGATTAATAAAGAATGTTTTTGTTTCTTCAGTATACAACAAAGGTAGGGTTTAGTTTTTCACGGAGTATTGATGTAGGGTAATATTTAATGTAAAGGTAAAAAATAAAAACCTCAATGTTCTGCAACATTGAGGCTGGTATTTTAGAGAACAGATGAAATATCTGTCTGTTAAAAACTATTTAGCTGGTTTTTTAGGACTCATCATCATGATCATTCTCTTACCTTCAAGCTTCGGAAGCTGGTCTACTTTCCCTACATGCTCCAGTTCCTGGGCAAGTTTCAGAAGTAAGATTTCTCCCTGGTCTTTAAAGATAATAGAACGTCCTTTAAAAAATACGTAGGTCTTTAATTTTGAACCTTCTTCAAGGAATTTTTCAGCATGTTTTTTCTTGAATTCGTAATCGTGATCATCGGTCTGAGGTCCGAAACGGATTTCTTTTACGACTACTTTTACCTGCTTGGCTTTTAATTCCTTTTGCTTTTTCTTTTGTTCGTATAAGAATTTTTTATATTCCAATACTCTTGCAATGAAAGGTTCTGCTTTATCAGAAATAACCACCAGATCCAGTTCCTGGTCTGCGGCAATCTGTCTTGCTTTGTCAATTGGGTAAATCCCCGGCTCTACGTTATCGCCCACCAAGCGAAGCTCTCTCACACGAATTTTATCGTTGATTAAGTGTGCGTCCTCCTGTACCGGACGTCTTTGTGGGCCCCTGTTGTTAAATCTTTGTGCTATTGTATTATAATTTTATTGGTTAATTACTATTCTTTATTAAAAACTGAAAGACCATCAATAGAAATTCAAAGTCTTTCAATCTCTTAATTCTTTTAAATGGCTGCTTCTTTCTTAAAGTAAGAAACAAAATCCTCCATATTCATCACGCCAAGGTCTCCTTCACCACGTCTTCTTACAGAAATTGTGCCTTCTTTTTCTTCATTTTCTCCTACTACAAGCATGAAAGGAATCTTCTTCAGTTCAGCATCACGGATCTTTTTGCCCGTCTTCTCATTTCTGTCATCAATCTGACCGCTAATATCGTGATTTTCCAAAAATTGTGAAACTTTTTTTGCATAATCTACATACTTTTCACTGATCGGAAGAATGATAAACTGATCAGGGCTTAACCATAACGGGAAATCTCCTGCTGTATTTTCAAGAAGGATCGCGATAAAACGCTCCATAGAACCGAATGGAGCCCTGTGGATCATCACCGGTCTGTGTTTTTCATTGTCATTTCCAATATAGTGAAGATCAAATCTTTCCGGTAAGTTATAGTCAACCTGAATCGTTCCAAGCTGCCATTTTCTTCCCAGGGCATCTTTTACCATAAAGTCCAGCTTAGGACCGTAGAATGCCGCTTCACCATACTCAACTACCGTTTTAAGACCTTTCTTCTCGGCTGCATTAATGATGGCACTTTCAGCTTTTTCCCAGTTTTCATCAGAACCGATGTATTTTTCTCTGTTGTCAGGATCTCTTAATGATACCTGAGTCACAAAATCTTCAAAACCTAAAGATTTGAAAACATAAAGCGTTAAATCGATTACTTTTTCAAATTCTTCAGAAAGCTGATCCGGAGTACAGAATAAGTGGGCATCATCCTGAGTAAATCCACGAACTCTGGTTAATCCGTGAAGTTCTCCGCTTTGCTCATATCGGTATACCGTACCGAATTCTGCATATCTTTTAGGAAGATCCCTGTAGCTCCATTGTGAAGTCTTATAGATTTCACAGTGGTGAGGACAGTTCATAGGTTTCAGTAGGAATTCCTCTCCTTCGTTCGGTGTTTTGATAGGCTGGAAGCTGTCTGCTCCATATTTGTCCCAGTGCCCGGAAGTTACGTAGAGTTCTTTAGCTCCGATGTGTGGAGACATTACAAATTCATAGCCTCCTTTTTTCTGAGCTTCGGACAGGAAATTTTCCAGTTTTCTTCTTAAAGCGGTTCCTTTGGGTAACCAAAGTGGTAATCCGGCACCTACTTTTTCAGAGAAAGCAAAAATTCCCAGTTCTTTTCCTAATTTTCTGTGGTCTCTTCTTTTGGCTTCCTCCAGTCTTTCAAGATATTCAGTAAGGTCTTTCTGTTTAGGGAAAGAGATACCGTAAACTCTCGTCAGCTGAGGGTTGTTTTCATTTCCTCTCCAGTAGGCTCCGGCTGCGTTTAAGATTTTAACGGCCTTTACAATGCTGGTATTAGGAATATGACCTCCACGGCATAGATCCGTAAAATCGTCATGGGTTACAAAAGTGATCTCTCCGTCATTCAGGTTAGAGATCAGCTCTACTTTATAAGGATTATCTGCATATACCTTTAATGCTTCTTCTTTAGAAACAGGGTATAGGGAGAATGTTGAACCTTTTTTAGCATTTTCCAGTACTTTCTTTTCAATCTTCTCAAAATCTTTTTCAGATAAACTTTCGTCTCCGAAATCTACATCATAATAGAATCCGCTTTCAATAGCAGGACCGATCGTCAGCTTAGCATCAGGATAAAACTCAAGGATAGCCTGCGCCAGAAGGTGGGCAGAAGAATGCCAGAAAGCTTTCTTTCCAAGATCATCATTCCAGGTCAGCAGCTGTACCGTAGAATCCGTGGTGATAGGTGTGGTGGTTTCTACTTGTTTACCGTTTACAACTGCGGAAATGGTATTTCTAGCCAATCCCTCACTGATAGATTTCGCCACATCTAAAGGAGTAACTGCTCCTTCGAATTCTTTGACACTATGGTCTGGAAGTGTAATTTTTATCATTGTTTACTAAGAAATTTTAAGAGGCAAAAATACGCATTTTTTAGATAATATACTATATTAGCATCTATTTAGAATGAGATTTAATATAAAAGATAAAAAAGATATTTGTACTTTTTGGATCACTGGGTTTCAGATACTATTTTCAACAGAAAAATACCGCGAATAATACCGTAATCAGAAAACGTTTTTCTGAAAACAATATCTTATATCCGAGCATTGAAAAAGAACAGGATTCTGAATAAAACCTGGGAATATAAATCATTAATCATCAGAAAATAATCTTATACAATATACATTATATGGATACATTCAATATAGATCTACACTGTGATCTTTTATACTATTTATTAAGATCGGGAGCTACAGCCGATGACTGTGAATTGGGATGTTCACTACCCTTATTAAAAGAAGGAAATGTAAAGCTTCAGGTGATGGCCATTTATTCATCAACAGGGAAGGGAAGTACAGAATATGGTCTTCAGCAGAGTGAAATATTTTCCGGACTGATAAAAAACGAAGACTTTTTTCTGTTTGAAGGCGAAAATTATAAAAAGGCTGAAAACGGAGATAAAACAGGCATCATGGCTTCTATCGAAAATGCATCTTCTTTCTGTGATGAAACTGAAAGTCTTGATTCCGGTTTTAAAAAGCTGGAAACAATCATTGAAAATACAGAAAAAGTGTTTTATATTGGTCTGACTCACCATACGGAAAACCGTTTCGGAGGTGGAAATAATGCCACAGCAGGGCTGAAGGAAGACGGTAAAATTTTACTCGATTATATCGCTGACCGGAAAATAGCCATTGATCTGGCGCATACCAGTGATCAGCTGGCTCATGATATCTTTAATTATATCGATCAGCAAAACTATAAAATTCCTGTTCTGGCCAGTCATTCCAATTACAGAACTGTCTATCAGAACAACAGAAACCTTCCTGATGAGCTGGCAAAAGAAGTAATCAATAGGAATGGATTGATCGGACTTAACTTTATTAAAGATTATATTGATCTGGAGCATCCCGAAAGACTGTATGAACATATTCAGTATGGTTTGGATCTGGGTGGAGAAAACCAAATCGCTTATGGTGCCGACTATTTCTACTGAAAGGATCACCCCGATACGTCACGTCATCCTTTTTTCTTTCCCGAACACGCTGATGCTTCTGTGTATCCCGCTATCAACAAAGAAATTGCAGAAAGATTTTCATCTGCACTGATGCATAAGATCAGTCATGAAAACGCCCTTAAATTTATAATTAATAATGAATCATGAACAAAATAATGGATTTGTTGAATGAAATACTTTGATGATCATATTGTTTCCGCACTGAAAACAATATTTTTTCTTATGTCTAATTAAAATAATTTAGCCGTCCCATTTTAATGAGGCGGTTTTTTGTGAATGATTTTAATCTGTTATTTCTTTGTTTTGTTTGCTGCCGGTGCATAGGTTTACATTTCAGAGATTTTTCCATACCTAACGTTAAAACTTACAAACCTTAATGGTTTAAATACATTTTGATAATAAAAAACAGGCTCTCAGATTTCCAATTGAATAACTTTTTCCACGGTTTTCTGATTGATGCTGTCAGGTATTAAGCGCATCAGAAAATTACGGAGGGCATTTCCATGTTCCCATTGTGACAGATTTCCGATCGTGCGGCTTGTTCTGACAATATCATCCACCTTCTTTCTTCTGATCTTTTGAAACGCTTCAAAAACAGCATTAAAATCCTTATTTTTTTCTAACAGTTTTCCGATCACATAAGCGTCTTCAATGGCCTGGCAGGCACCCTGACCCATATTGGGAGTTGTAGCATGGGCGGCATCTCCGGTGAGACAAAGGTTTTCACAATACCAGAATGGAATAGGAGCGAGGTCCTCCAGATCATTACAGATGATGTTTTCTTTTGCGGTAGCTTCTATAATAGGTAAAACCAACGGATCGAAATCCCTGAATATATCAACAGGTTCTACATAACGACTAAAGTTTTTTTCATTAATACAGGCATACCAGTACACTTTTTTCTCAGAAATCTGCACAAAGCCAAAACGTTTTCCTTTACCCCACATTTCAAAAGCTTCATGAGAGAATCTGGCAGGTAATTCAAAATCTGTTACGCCGCGCCAGCACTTTTGTCCGGCTTTTCTGGGAGTTCCGGTTTTCAGAATCTGGTCCCGGACCTTCGATTTAATGCCATCCGTCCCGAAAACAATTCTGCTTTCAACGGAATGTCCTTCAAAATGCAGAAGATAGTTGTCTCTCTTTTCAATCTGTTGAAGCGGATGATTCAGTCTGATATGCTCAAAACCGATCTGCTCCGCCAGAATGCTCTGAAGGTCTGCCCTGTGAATCGCTACATTACAGGAATTGTATTTTCTTTCAAACGCGGAGACCTCCGTTTTTGATATTGTTTTTAATGCCTGATCTGTAATTGAAATCCCATGAATTTTATTACCGGCATTTTCAATTTTTTCTTTCAGTCCCAGTCGGTCAAAAATCTGCATGGCATTTACCGCCATCATAATTCCGGCTCCTACGGGTTTGATCTCCGGTGCAGATTCATAGATGGTAAAATCATAGCCCTGCTGCTTCAGCACATTTCCCAATGCCAAGCCTCCGATTCCGGCTCCGATAATAGAAATGGAATTCATAAGTCCCGGTTTAAAGCGTTAAAATATAGTTTTCAGATACTTTACTGAAACCGTATTTTTCAAAAAAATGATGCGCTCCGGTATTGTTGATGCCACTTTCCAGCATAATAAAACTAACGTTCCAGCTCCTGGATTCTTCTATGGCCTTTTCCAGCAGCATACTTCCGATAGACTGCCCACGATAGGACTGGTCAAGAAGCATATCTTCCAGAACAGCATAATTCTTAAACCCACTGATGATATGAAAAACCAGCATCCCGATCATCTCGCCTTTATCATTTTCGGCAATCAGGATCTTAAGTTCCGTTCCTGAATCTTTAAAATCACCGGAAAATTGAGACCTTAATATGCCTTCAAGATCCGGATTCCACTGTTGGGCGTTCAGGGCTCTGCCGGAAACAATTTCACCGTGTGAAATATAAGAATCGGTTTTATGAGTAATGAAGAAGCTGATAAGTTCCTTAATTCTTGCTGAGTTCGTAAGCCATTGTGTTGTATATTTCATGGTCTGATCTTACTTCATATTTTTTAATTGATTCAGTAAATTTTCCTGTTTCCTGATAAAATGTTCCAGGCTGTCTGTTTTCAGGGGATGGGCATTCTGGTATTTCTGAATTTCAGGAAGGGTTTTTCTGATTTTTAAAGCAATATACTGATCGGTCATTATCTCGGAATTTGTATTGATTTTTTTTATCAGCTCTTTTATATTCCTGATTTTAAGATCATACTGATCAGCACTTATTTTAATTTGCTGTTCGACTTCTTTTTTCAGAAGGGTGTCTTTGATGGAAACTGCTTTCTGACGGGCATCCTGGTAAAAAGATTCCGATTTACGGAGAACAGGCTCATAGGAACCCAGGACCTTTGCGCTTTCCTGATAAATTTTGGTTAATCTGTCGTCAAGAGCCTGAAGATTTTTATCGGTTTTAAGCAGTTCGGAATAGATCTGATCAATCATATCATCAGACCGGTAACTTGATTTCAGTGAGCCGGATACCGAAGATTCTGCATTATCGACTGCATTGGCCACAGCCGGCGGATGATCTCTTCTGTTTTCTCCGCAGGCGATGAAAGATAAAGCCACTACGGATGCAAAAAATATTTTTTTCATAATAATATTGGTATGGGTGAGAAAAGATCCGACCAGGATGAACTCATTCAACCATCGAAACTTTAATTTTTTCTATTAGTTGAGATTCATCGCGGGTTTGTTACAAAAAACGGAGCCTGAAAAACAGACTCCGTTGAAATACGTTGTTACGTTAAAATTATTTACCCAAATAAGATTTCAGAATCTTACTTCTGGTATTGTGTTTTAATCTCTTGATCGCTTTTTCTTTGATCTGACGAACCCTTTCTCTTGTAAGATCGAAAGTTTCTCCGATTTCTTCTAAAGTCATAGGGTGTTTTCCGTTCAGTCCGAAGTATAGTCTTACTAAGTCAGCTTCTCTCGGCGTCAAAGTATTCAATGCTCTTTCAATCTCAATCTGAAGAGATTCAAGCATCAGATCCTTATCCGGGCTCGGAGATTCTCCTGAACGTAAAACATCATAAAGATTGGAATCTTCACCTTCTACCAAAGGTGCATCCATAGACAGGTGTCTTCCGGAGTTTTTCATGGATTCCTTAATATCCTCTTCGCTCATATCAAGAACTTCAGCCAATTCTTCCGGAGAAGGTGGTCTTTCATTTTCCTGTTCAAGGTGAGCATATGCTTTGTTGATTTTATTGATGGAACCAATTTTATTCAACGGAAGCCTTACAATTCTTGACTGTTCTGCTAACGCCTGTAAAATTGACTGACGAATCCACCAAACCGCGTAAGAGATAAATTTGAAACCTCTAGTTTCATCGTACCTTTTTGCCGCTTTCATCAGTCCTAAGTTACCTTCATTAATCAAATCGGGTAAAGAAAGACCTTGATTCTGGTATTGCTTGGATACGGAAACTACGAAACGAAGGTTGGCTTTGATTAATTTCTCCAGTGCTGCTCTGTCGCCCGCACGTATTCTTTGTGCCAATTCTACTTCTTCGTCCGCAGTGATCAGTTCCACTTTACCAATTTCCTGCAAATACTTGTCTAATGAAGCAGTTTCCCTGTTGGTAACCTGCTTAGTGATTTTTAATTGTCTCATCTATTTTTATCCTCAAAAAAGAGTTACTATATATTATACGTATAAGATGGTACAAAGGTTACACCAGTTTTACTTTTTTATGAAATTATTGTATCAGGTAACTTATTTTCAGCAGATAACAGGCTGTAATGATCAGGTCTGAGGGCATAATGAGCTCAAATAAAAAAAACGAAACCGAAGTTCCGTTTTACAAATTATTTTTTCTGATTGAAGTTAAAACAGGTCATTCAATAACTTAGCCAGTCTTAGACCTCCGTAAAGAAGCTGCCTTTCCATTGTTTCATTGAATTTATACTGGTAGTCATAAGCCAGTTTTGAACCGTCCGGAGTCTGCGCATAAATTTTGTTGGCGATTTTGTGAGAATCATAAAGCCAGTCTTCTACAGTTCCGGTCTGGATCTGCTTCACTTCATCCTTAGATTTAATATCCAGCAGTCTTGCATATTCCGTATAGCTGTATTTCTGGGAATCGACCAGTTTTCCGTCCCATACGGAATGAAGATTCGTTTTGTCCCCGAAATACGTCACATTAATTTTGTTTCCTCCAAGATCATCCGCTCTTCCCACATGCAGAGGCTGTGCAAGGTCTCCCATGATATGAATTAAGAAAATCAGGGCAATTTTACGGTCTTTTTCAGCTGTTTTTGAATCTTTGATCTGGCTGGAAAGGGTATTGATCTGGGTATATAAGCTTGGACCGGCCTGAAGTTTCAGGTTTTGCCCGAATGCTTTGAAATCTGCCTGTGGATCAATATTTACATAATGCCAGGACGAAGCCTGCTTCCAGACTCCCGTGGTGTCGGATTTGATGAAATCCGGCCAGTTGGCCCAGTAAGCCAGCCGTTCTTTTCCCATGATTTTTCTGATCTCCCTTCTTGCTTTGCCTGACAGGTGGTTTTCTGCAATTTCTGCGATCACTCTATGCCCCGTTAATCCCCATGCATAAGAATAAAGCGAAGAGGCGATGAATGCTAAAATCAGAATTTTAGAATAAATACGTTTCATTATAAATAACATTTTACAAGCTGCAAAGATACGGCCCGGTTTCCAAACCATCACCAAACAGATCAGGATTATTATCAGGCCGGATGTTAATAAAAATTAATCTAAATAAAAAAGCAGAAGGACAAAATTTTATTTTCTGCTTCTATTAGGGATTTATTTTACTTAAAATATTCAATATCAGAATCAAACTTCATTTTTATACTGAGCGCTGAAAATACCCCTCTACATGCTGTTTACCGTATTTTTACGGAATTTGTTACAGATTATACTGTTTAATGTCAATAAATTAGTATTTTTAGAATAAAATTATTGGGAAAATATTTTTTCAAACTTGCGAGATATATTATCTTTACCAGTCATAATCAGAGGAAACACTATGTATGAGAATAATATTGTAGACATGAATTACAATAAGCTGCAGACCGACTTCAAAGCTGAAGCAGTGGCAGTGAACCTTTTGAAATACCATCGGGCAGTAAGCAATATCTTTATTGAACGGATCGGGATCAACGACCGTGCCTATCTGAAGGATATCAAAAGTATTTCGAGCAGTTATTTAGGATTTGATGAAGAAGTATTCACGATAGAAACCTATAGGGAAGGCGTTTACGACTATCTCCCTGAGGGGCTTTTCCATCCGCCTTCATTGGGAGCCACCCGGAAGAATGTGGATACGGTCGTTCGTGAAATCCGGAAACAGAAAAGAGTGGAAGAGGATGCCCGTAAATTTTTCCGGCCTTTTGAACTGGAAATCTTTTTTACGGAGATCAGTGCTTTGCTGAAAGAGGCTGAGTTTGATATTACCAGCAACACCGATGCCCTGCTGGACACTGTAAGTGAACTCTGGCCCCTGGTGAAAATGCTGGATCAGCAGAATGCCTATATTTTCATCCATATTTTACCCTTCTTTCACCAGATCAGAGGGGATAAGAGATGGTTTGAGAGGTGTATGACCGCTTTTCTTCAGGTTCCGGTGGAAGTAACTTTCAGTCCGAATGTTATCGATAGGATTGAGAAGAATGATGATTCTATGCTGCTGGGAAATTCAAGGCTCGGCGTTACTTATATTCCGAGCGGAAGACATATGGACGGACAGCGAAACTGGGTTGTGAATATTGGCCCTGTTCCTTATGAGGATATGGAAAAATATATTCCCGGACATCCGTTCAGAAATGTGCTTCAGGCCCTTTATGATTATTTTCTTCCCGTAACCGTGGATGTGGAAGAGAATTTTATCACAGAGAAGCAGGAATATTCATTCTGTCTGGAAGATCATGAAAGAAATGCCAGCCGTCTCGGATATTCTACATTCCTCTAAAATTATTTATTATATTTACAGCTACCAACAAAGTATAAATTCGAAAAGAAACAAATGGAAATTTCTTCAGTAAAAGGTATTTTTTTAAGGTACTTACTAATGCCTTTAATAGCAATTATCATGATGGCCATACTTGGTGTGATCAGAAGGAACAAACCTGCTATAAAAATTAAAGTAATCATTGTATATGTGCTTCTGTGCAGTTTGTGCCTGGCCATTCCCGGATTTTTCGGTTTCTCCGGAAATCTTTTTAATCCGTACTGGTATCTTGTAGCGCAGATCATTTACCTTGTTTTGGGTATTATTCACGTGAATTTAATGCACAGGTATTTCAGAAAACACATTGATTCTGTCGGAATGAGTATTTTGTTTGAATCGATTCTTTCCTTAACGTGTATTGCAGCCGGAGGCTACCTGTTTACCCTGATCTTTAACTGGATCAGCAAAGGAAACGGAAATGCCGTAATGTCTGCAACAAGTATCGCCGTTTTTGTAGTGCCTACCGTATTTTATTATTGCTATATTCAGTTTATAAGTATTCCGTTCGACATCTATAAAACTTGGAAATATTCACCGGATCAGAGACTTCCTGATTTTGAAGGCGCTGATTTTGACCGTTTAATGGTTTTAAATGTTGAATTAAGCAAAAATTTAGAAGATTCCAACCGATTCAGAATCAAAGCAAAGACGCTTCCTACGGGAATTACTTTCGGTGACTGGTTCTACAGGGTGGTAGATGACTATAATCACAAGAATCCAGGATCTATCATCCATCTTTCGGATATCGAAAAAGAACCGTACTACTGGATCTTTTACACCAAAAAATCGTTTTTCAGCTTTAGAAAATATATTGATTTCGACCAGGATATCTCTACAAACGGGATCTCAGAAAATGAAGTGGTCATCTGTAAAAGGGTAATCCAGCATGAGGAAGAAGGAATCGTAAGAAAATCATAATCACAGAAAATTTAAAAAGTATTAACTATGATACAGCCAATCAGACATTTTGCGATCAACTGGGTAGACGGGATGAAAGTATCCCAAAGGCACCTTAATGATCAGGATAATTTTTTAATCGACACGATCAGGGATTCCAATTCACTGGGAATCAACACATATAATTACGGACTGCTGCCTATTTCAAAAGAGTTCACAGATAAAACGATCTTTGATGTTCATAATACGGCAACCAATGATGTACAGCTTGTGATCAAACATTGCAGCGCCATTACCATGGCCGGTTACAGAATTGATCTGAACGACAGAAGAGTCAGTGTAAAATCACTGGCCAAGTCTATGAACGAAGAGCAGGCAGACGGAGAATATTATATTCTGATCTCTGTAAACCCTTTTGACAAAGTGCCTTTCGGAGATATTGATCCTGAAGAGATCCCGCCGCGTCACCCTAATGCACAGCCTAATCATTTTATAGAACTTCTTCCGGTAACTTCACTGAACAGCAGCTATTCGGGAGGAAATTACCTGATCATCGGAAAGGTGGATCTGAGAGCCAATATTGCGCAGGTAGATTCTAATTTTATTCCGCCTTGTACTTCTATTCAGAGTCACCCGGTTCTGGTGGATTATTACAGCAGCTAT
Source organism: Chryseobacterium sp. (assembly GCA_031277615.1). Classification (GTDB taxonomy): domain Bacteria; phylum Bacteroidota; class Bacteroidia; order Flavobacteriales; family Weeksellaceae; genus Chryseobacterium. The sequence continues at coordinate 77,201 of JAITMC010000037.1, forward strand.
GCCAAATCTATCGGAAATCTTCAGCAGTATGCCTTCAAAATCATTCAGAAAGCATCTCACAAAAATCAGAATACAGCATTGGCTCAGAATGTGAAATATCTGTGTACTACAATGGTGAATACTTTCGGAGATGTATATTTCCAGTTCAGAAACGTCATTCCATGGCAGCCACCTGTATTTTTAATTGAGGTATTTGCTAAACTGGCTCTTCACCTATACAATGCGACTCAGATTCTGGTTCCTGCCGAACTGGAAGAAATGCTGAACTACAGCCTGGAATGGAGCGAAATTGCCCCTCATACTTTACTGAACCAGCTTTCTATCGTAGCAGAAACCAATTATGACCATCATAATTGCGGTGAGCCGCTTCTTTACATCCAGCAGATGCTGAGAAGCCTGGAAATTATTTTCTCTAAGCTGAGCGAACTGGATTATATCGGTCAGAAGAAAGAGAATATCATTGTTAATGAGCAGGAAGTTTCTTCCAACAACAACCCGAAGAGAGGTTGGAGCGTTTTAGATTAACAACGACTTTTAAGAAATATAAATCCCGGATGAATAAAACGTCCGGGATTTTTTTGTTGATATATTTTTACTTTTTATTTAAAAGCTCTAAAGTATGTTCCACATGTCCGCCGCCCTGCCATTCATCATGTCCGGGAACCACAAGGGTCGCCTGCGGATATTTGGATTTCAGCTTTTGCATGGTATGGGGCCACTGTTCAATATTGGCTTCTCCGGTGTAGCCAAGATCTGTTGCGGACTTGCTTTTTACCAGGCATCCGCCATCCAGGATATTGTACTTTGGAAACCAAACGACTACATTATCAGCGGTATGCCCTTCGCCGAGAAAATCGACTATAAATTCTTCACCGCCAATACGATAGGTTTTTCCTGTCCTGATGATTTCTGTGGAAGTAGCTTTACCTTCTTTTTTCAGCAGTTCATTGGTTTTTGCAGTTGCATAGGTCTTAATTCCTTTATTGTTGTAAAAACTCAGGTCTCCGGCACGGTCTGCATGGGAATGCGTGGCAAATACGGCGATAACGGGAAGGTCATGACGTTTTTTAATCGTATCCATCAGACTTTGATACTGTGTTTTCTGCCAGGGAACATCAAACAGAACCACCCCCTTTTTGGTAATAAGGTACATCGCATTGGTTGAATATTCCTTTCCTCCGAAGACTCCGAAGGTTTTATAGATATAAAGGTTGGGTTTAAGAGGCGGTTCAATCACAAAATCTCTGACCTGAGCCCCTGCAAAAGGGCTTAACAGCATCGAAACAATTAAAAACTGAATGGTTTTTTTCATAATTTTTTAAGGTTAAAATTTTAGTACTTGCCAGAAAGAGTGAATCTGAACAGAAGATTTTGCAAACCTAGTAAAATTAAAACTCAGTGCTTTTGATGGAAAAAAGTTTAACCGTTTTTTAACAGTGGTAATAATTAAAGATCATATAGCATTGCTTTAGAATGTATCAATGTTTGATAAATCCGGAGGGACTTTACCTACTTTTTAGCGGTCTAAATTTATAAAGGTAATTGAAAGTTTATTAAATGGCTGGTGATTATTTCTTAATCAGGATTTTTTCAGTGGCTTTTTTGCTGAGAATTTCTTTTCGTCCGTTGATCTCTATTGTCATCGATTTGTCAAAACTTTCGATTTTAATCACTTTCACTTTGGTATTCAGGAGAAGTTCCCTGTCATTTAAATAAGTTAAAAAAGCATCATCAGAAAGGGTTACGGAAGCGAAAATTACCGTTTCTCCTACTTCACAGCTGCTTAGTTTCTGCAGATCCTGGGCAATAATATTTCCGTCTTTATCGGGAATGGGTTCTCCATGCGGATCGAATTTCGGATAATCCAGAATTTCATCCATTTTGTCGAAGAAGATCTGTGAATGTACGTGTTCCAGCTGTTCTGCAATTTCGTGAACGTTTTCCCATCCGAAATTCATTTTTTTTACCAGAAACATTTCGGTAAGCCTGTGCTTGCGGACGACCAGAGCGGCTTCACGTTTTCCGTTTTCTGTGATGAGCAGAGGTTTATAAGTTTCGTAGATTACCCATTTTTTTTCTGCAAATTTCTTCATCATGTTGTTTACGCTCGGCATTTTTACATTTAAAAATTTGCTGAGTTCGTTAATCGTCACTTTCCCTTCATTGTCAACTAAATGAAACAAAGCTTTCAGATAATTTTCTTCTGTTAATGTTGTTTTCAAAATGTTAGATGATTTTCAATACAAATCTAACAAAATATTATGGAAATACAGCGCTTGTTATTTTAACTTTTTTTACTTTTACCCTATGAAATTTTCCTTTAAAAATGATTATTCCGAAGGATGTCATCCCAATATTCTTCAGGCTCTGGCAGAAAATAATTTTGATCAACAGGCTGGATATGGTGAAGATATTTATTCTCAACAGGCCAAAAAATTAATTAAAGAAAAAATCAAAAATCCTGACGCTGATGTTTACTTTATTTCAGGAGGAACACAGGCCAACCTGATTGTTATTTCTTCGGTATTAAGACCTTATCAGTGTGTAGTATCCGCTGCTTCCGGGCATATCCTGAATAATGAGACAGGTGCTGTTGAAGCTACGGGACATAAAATATTAAGTATTGAAACCGCCGATGGAAAGCTTCGCCCGGAAGATATTATCCCGGTGCTTGAAGGCCACAGGAATATCCCGCATCAGGTGATGCCCAAATTAGTTTATATTTCCAACTCTACGGAACTGGGGACCATTTATCAGGCTGGAGAACTGGAAACACTTTCATTATTCTGTAAACAAAACGGATTGTATCTTTTTATGGACGGTGCCAGAATGGGACACGGGCTTACTTCCGAGATCAGTGATCTGACGCTGGATAAAGTGGCAGCGCTTACCGATGTCTTTTATCTGGGCGGAACCAAGAACGGAGCATTGATAGGAGAGGCCGTAGTCATTAATAACCCCGATCTGAAAACAGATTTCGCTTTCAATATCAAACAGAAAGGCGCATTGCTCGCAAAAGGAAGGCTGCTGGGAATCCAGTTTCTGGAGCTGATGAAAAACGATCTGTATTTTGATCTGGCCAGGCATGCCAACCATCAGGCAATGAAGATTAAAAATGCGTTAAAGGAAAGAGGAATAACGTTTCTTTCGGATACCTATACCAACCAGATATTTCCGATCCTGACTGATGAGCTGATCGGAATTTTATCAGAAAATTTTGAATTTTATGTCTGGAAAAAGATCGATAAGGAAACCTCTGCGGTTCGACTGATTACATCATGGAATACAGGAGATGAGGCAGTAGACCGCTTCATTGAAATCATTGCAAAAGAACTGTCATAAAATTGTATCGATGAATCATATTTTTCCTGCTGTTTATTCCACCCTTTGCCCGGTTGCCTTGTCATCACTTATTTCCATGGAATATGGATTGGAAGAGGTGCAGTGTAAACTCCTGGTCCGGGGAGTGGGAGATACTTACCTGGTTGAAACGTCCGAACACCGTTTTATATTACGCGCTTATCGTTCATCACACAGGAGTTTCTCCCAAATCAAAGATGAAGTGGAATTATTGCTGGCCCTTAAAGACGCTGATGTATCTGTTTCTTATCCGGTCAAAAATATTTCATCGGAGACCATTCTGAAAATAAATGCTGTAGAAGGAGAAAGATATGCGGTGTTATTTTCTTATGCCCACGGTAGGGTAATGCCACAGCTCAACGAAAAGCAGCTTTACAATCTGGGCAATGAAATGGCTCGTTTTCATAATGTTTCCTCGGATCTTCAGCTGAGCAATGAAAGGTGGGATTTCAGTTCTGAGACGACTCTTATCAGTCCTCTTAAAAACTTAAGATCTGTTTTTAAAGAAATCCCTGAAGATTATGCCTGGCTGGAAAATAAAGTGGCGCAGATACAGGTAAAACTGGCTCAGTCTGATACCTCAGGATTTTCAAAAGGATATTGCCACTTTGATTTCATGCCCAAGAATTTTCACTTTGAAGATGATTCCGTTACCTTGTTCGATTTTGATTTTATGGGATACGGCTGGCTGGTGAATGATATCATGACCTTCTGGCAGTATCTTATGTTGGAGGTTTATACGGGAAAAATAACGGACAAAGCCGCTAATGATTCACTGGATACGTTTTTAAAAGGGTACCGGCAGTCCCGCTTTGTAAGTGATGAGGAGGTCGCACTGATTCCCTATCTCGCTTTCGGATTCTGGCTTTTTTATATGAATTTCCATACTACCCATGATCAGTTCTCTGTTTTCACTCAGCTGCCCCATGTAAAATCGTATATCAGAATTCTCAAAAATATTGCTGAAAAATATTGGGAAAAAGAAAGTTCTGAATTCATGTCAACATAAAAGCTGTTTTCAATGATTTGAAAACAGCTTATTTTATAAGATATTATCTTTTATTTTAAAGCTTTGGCTACTGTCTTACAGTCTGCTGTATTTAGTTTCTGACCGTCTTTATAGCTGATTTTTTTCTCATTTTCATATTTAGACTGTCCGCCTTCTTCCTTGTGATTACCGATTCCTTCAATTAACGTATTATCCTGTTGCAGGAAGAAAATATCTCTTTTACTTTTCGTTCCTTCAGCCTGGAATTCATAGGTTAATTTCAGGGTATCTCCTGATTTAAAACCGGTTACATCTCCTTTTGAACTGTCTTTTTCATTGTTCTTATAGGCCAGTTTTCCGGTGATGGTTCCCAGATTGTCATCAATAGAAGCAAAAACACTGTCTTTTCCGGTAACTCCTATATAACAGAAAGATTTTGGCCCCAGTGTATCTACAACAGGTTCTGCTGTTGCAATGGTATCCGCTTCAACTTTCGGAGCAGGTGCTTCTGTTTTTTTGTTACAGTTGATCATAAAAGCTGAAACAGCCCCCAGTAAGATTAATTTTTTCATACCCTAATTGTTAAATTCAAATTTCAGCGTACTAAATTAACAATAGTATTTCAATATGAAAGAAAATTAGAAAGAAATAACGGGAAATTGATTGATTGGATAAAAAAAGAAATGTGATATGCCTGATGGTATGAGTTTCCCGCAGATCACTCAGATTACATTGATGTTTTTTCGCTAGCAGATTTTTTAACTCTCAATGAACTTCTCAAGGTGTAAATTATAACTTAAAATTTACTTAAGTCCAAATAAGTAACAATCTCAGAATTAAAAATCTGACCATAAAATGATTTTAAGAGAGTCCCGAAGGGACGATTTAACCAAGAATCGGATATAATCCGATTGCTAATGATCCGATTACCAAAATTTTTCAGATTCCACAGGTTCAGATTCAATTGATGTTTGCGGATATTTTTCTCACGCAGATTTAACAGATGACGCAGATTTTTATTCTTAAATCTAACAGGTTTTGAAACCTGTTAGATTTTCTCTCTCCAACCCGATAAAAAGCCGTAGATTTTTTAATTATCAGTGAACTTCTCAACGTGAGATATATAACTTAAAATTTACTTAAGCCAAATTTAAAACAACCCCAGAATTAAAAATCTGACCATAAAATAATTTTAAGAGTGTCCCGAAGGGACGATTTAACCAAGAATCGGATATAATCCGATTTCTAATTTTTTTGCCTTTTGTCGTTAAAGAACTTTCGTAAGCACACATTGTTTTTAATCCGAATACTCTTTCAGCAGCTGTCTGTAGCTCATCAGAATAGAAGATTTTGAAATAAATCCAACAAATACGTTATCAGAATTTACCACAGGAAGATTCCACATTCCCGTATCGTCAAAGATCTGAAGAATTTCCAGCGGTTTATCTTCAGGGCGAAGCACTGCGGGCGGAGTTTTCATGATCCTGGCAACAGTGAGGGAATGGTCCGTTTCAAAATTGAAAAGATACGGACGGATATCATCAAGGGTAAGAATTCCTTTCAGCCTTCCTTCGGGGTTGATGGCGGCAAAAATATTTTTATTACTGTTTTTTACCCGTTCAAAAAGCTCGGTTGCAGAAGCAGTTTCAGGAATCGTTTCAGGGTATTGATCGATAAAATCTTCGGTTCTCAGGGCAAAGAGGATATTTTTATCATGTTTATTCGTAAAAATTTTTCCCTGGTCAGCCAATGACTTCAGTTCAGGAGAAATAGGAGAGAACCACTTGGCAATCAGGTAAGACATGACCGAAACAATCATTAACGGAATAAAAAGATCATATCCGAAACTGGATTCTGCAATCAGAAAAATAGCGGTAAGAGGAGCATACAGAACCCCGCTCATGGCTCCGGCCATTCCTACCAGAACGAGATTGGTAACGGGAACTTCCGTAAAACCTATATGCTGACAAATCAACGCAAATAAATAGCCTACCGTTCCTCCTGCAAAAAGAGAAGGCGCAAAATTCCCGCCGTTTCCTCCACTGAATATGGTGAAAGACGTGGCAAAAGCTTTTAAAAGACAAACCAGAACCAGAAATATAATTACCGTCCAGTCTCCAACTTCAAAGTATCTGAAGAAACTGTTTCTGATCACCTCCTGGATCTCACCTCCTGTAAAGGCTTTTACGGTTTCATAACCCTCCCCGAACAAAGGTGGAAAAAGCACACATAGAAAAGACAGTACGGCACCTCCGAAAATGGCTTTACGCATTGTGGAAAGCTTTAGTCCCTTGATGAAATGTTCTACTTTCTGGGAAATCACTACAAAATAACGGGCATAGAGTCCGGTTACCACTCCTAAAATAAGATAATAAGGAAGATTCTTATAGTTGAAGGCTTCTCTGGTATAGAATCTGAAAAGGACATCTTCCTGAAGCAGGACCCGGGACAAAAGACTTCCGCAGACCGCCGCTACTACCAAAGGAATGAAATCTGTGAAAACCACTCCTGTGAGAAGAATTTCAAAGGCGAACATAATCCCGGCAATCGGAGCATTAAATGCTGACGCAATTCCGGCCGTTGCTCCGGCTGCAAGCAATAGAGTACGTTCTTTGTAACTGAGCCTGTACGTTTGGGCATAATTGGATCCAATGGCAGCTCCTGTTACGGCAATCGGGCTTTCCAGTCCGGCAGATCCTCCAAGACCTACTGTCACGGCACTCTGGATGACTTGTGAATACATTTTTACCGAAGCCACAATGCTTGAATTCTGGGCAATCTCATACAGAATAGCACCAATTCCCTTCCGGTCCTGCCCTTTAAATAGAGTAAGAACGATGAGGGTCGTTAGAACGATTCCCAAAAAAGGGAAAACAATATAGAATAGGATCTGATATTCAAAATGAACTTTATGGGTGATAAAATAATGGATATTATGAACCAGTGTTTTCAGGATTACCCCAGCCAGACCGGCTGTACAGCCTACCAGAATTCCGGAAAGCACCAGAAACTGATTCCTGCTGAGCCTGTTATTCAGCCAATGGAGAATAAGCTCATAACTGCGGGCTTTTTCCAGTCCGTAATTCTGAAAATCTCTTTTAAATTTTAGAAAGCTAAGATATTTTTTTTTGTTGTGAATTTTCACCTGAGAACATTTTTAACCCAAAAAGTAGGGTAAAGGTAAGCATATCTTTATAAATGAATGGCCCGAATTTTCAAATATTCTATGTAATATACAGCTAACCAGAGAAAAACAAATTTAAATAAAATTAAGACCTGATGAAAATGCCGGTTAAAGTGCTTCATGGAGCTTCCGGATGTCCTTTTTTAAGACTGTTGATAAAGTAAGAAGGACTTACGCCGGTTTCTTTTTTGAAAATCACAGCGAATACTTCCCGGGAAGAAAAGCCGCTGGCTTCAGCAAGATAGCTTATTTTATACTCTCTGTAAATAGGATTTTCATAAAGTTTATTCGTAATATAATCAATACGGAGACTGTTGATATAGCTGTTGTAGTTTTTACCTTTATACTGTTTGATAATTTCAGAAAGATACCGGGTGTTCGTGTTGAGCTCATTGGCTAGGGAAGTAAGGCTCAGGTCTTTTTTTATGAATTTCTGAGACTTTTCAAACCTTTCCAGTTTGGACAGAATCATGGCCACCGTACCGTCTGTAATACTGATGCTTTTTTCTGAGAGATTAACGGTATCATGAACTTTAGCGGCTTCCTGTTCGTTGTTTTTATTACTTTTCAGATGGTTGATTACAGCATTATATTTTTCATGAAGTTTTTTCTGTTTCTTCTTCCAAAACAGCCAGCCTCCGAAAAGAATAAGAAGAATAACCATTCCTAGTGCGATAACAATAGTATACACATCCTTTTCATGGGTTTTACTCTGCCTGGAGCTGATGTTTTTCATGGTGGCATCAGCTTTTATGGTGTTGATATAATTCAGGCTGTCGCTTAGGTTCGTATAAAGCTTCATATACACCAGTGTGGAATCTTTGTCTTGAAGTCCTTCATAGGAATTAGTGAGCGTAGCATAAGCCAGCATTCTGTCTGATGGCGATTTCTGTGTTTTTTCGAGTTGTACTACTTCTTTTGCATAGGTCAATGCCATCTTGTGCATATTCTGCTCAGAATAAAAGCGCCCAAGCGCATTTAATACGGTTATTTTATTAACGGTAACTTTTGTGAATTTCCTTTTGGTGATGGCATCCAGAGAACGTTTCAGATATCTTTCAGCGAGATCAAATCTTGCCGGCTTATAAACTCCGGTGTAATACATTCCGAGATTCATATTGAGATAAGAGATCATATGGTATTTCTCTTCGGTCTGGCGAAGGTGATCTTCTCTGTCGGTAATCTGCTCCACTTCATGCAGGCTTTTTTTCAGATAGGCTAAAATGGTATCCTGATGGGCTTTTTTAGGCATATAATATCCGGCAGCCAATCCCTGATAAATAAGAGAGAGGTCATAATGCTTTTTGTTGGGATCGGTATAGACATTCACGTAGGGTAATGCTTTCTGCAGTTCCTTATAGTTTTCATCAGAAAGACCCAGTGCAGACAGTATTGTCCCGCGCTCGATATATGCGGCAGCTATGGATTCACCATCATTGAGTTTTTTTGCGTATTCTTCAACTTCGCGGGTAGATTCAAGAGCTTTTTCGTAGTCTCCTAAAGTATAATACAAAACCATAATCTTTTTACTGCTTTTGACAATACTTTCCTGATCACCGATGCTTTTGGCGGCTTTATTTATTTTTAAAAAAGAATCAAGGCGCTCATTCATGCTGAGCTTCTGATTGTCTTCAGTAGCTGCCATATTCTTCCGTATACTTTCTTTCGTATGAGTACCATATTGAGGGTAATAAAATCCGAAAATCAAACAGAAGATCAAGAGTGCAGTGTTTTTCATTGAGAATGTGTTTTGAGCCCGCAAATTAAGTGTAAAATTAACTATAATTTAGTAGAAATAGTGTAATATTTTCAGAATTTACAATTATGAATAATTAAATTAACTGATTCAGCAATAATGACTTAAATCTGAAATAAGCGTTGAATTTTTGCCTTTGGTTATTATCCATTAAATCAGCCTTTCCAAATTGAATTACTGGGGTTTATTCTCTGTTTTTGTATTACAAAATTCCGATTTTTGTTATTTTTTGGGAATATTTTTAACTGATATATTAGGTTAACTTTATAATATTGCAAGGTATTTTAAAAACATAAAAACAATATTCTTTATACGATATTTCTGCCGGTTATTATTTGATCATTTGGTGCTTGTGTTGGGATTTCAATTCTTTTCTTTTGGTAATATATTCGGAATTTCCAACAGCTTATGTTTCGGTATATCTGAATAAACCCATAACGTTGCAAAAAAGACTCATAGGCACAAACAGAAAAATATACATCAGGCTGAAAAATTCTAAAACACAATGATATGAAAAGCAATGTATGGTCAGAATCTCCATTTCCCTCATCCGGATATTTTGTCCTGTTGCTTTTCTCTTATTTTGATCTTTAATCCTATTCTCATTTTTAAAAAAACACAAACTGCCTCAACACTCTATGGATTTAAAAAAACTTAATATCGGACTTCTTCTCAAGGAAAGTGTAGAACAAAACGGACTGGAAATGCAACGTATATGCCGTTTTCTGAATGCTTCTGAAGAAGACATACACAAAATGTACGCTTCATCAAGCCTTGACACCGATATGTTGCTTCGCTGGTGTAAACTTCTGGAATATGATTTTTTCAGACTTTACTCACAACATCTGATTCTCTACGCCCCTCAGTCATCTATGGATTATGTGAAGAAACAAAAATTACCGTCATCATTACCAACATTCAGAAAGAATCTTTATACCAAAGAAATTATAGAATTTGTTCTTGAAAAGATCAGAAAAGGAGAGATGACGAAATCCACCGTCGTTACTGAGTACAAAATTCCTAAAAGTACGCTCTACAAATGGCTGAACAAATATGATCTTCAGGAAAAATAATATTTTTTATCACAAAACACAATGAAAAACACACCGGACTATAAAAAGATCTACACGGATATGATCAATGAAAAATATCCAGAAAAAAAAGGAGCTGTAAAACATATTCTGTCTAAGGAAACCTTTTCCATACTGGATGTGATTGCCTGTAGCAGCATTATTTCAGGAAGAGAAGATGAAACTACGTTTACATTTAACCAGAAACACCGCTTTTTCGACAGACAGTCGATCCTTCATATTCTGGATTTTCAGAAAAAGAAAGGGTACAATAATACCCAGCTGTCCCGCCATTTCAAACTAAGCCGGAATACCATTTCAAAATGGAAAAAGAATTTTCAATAAAAAAACAAGTTAAAATAAAGCACGCAACTGTTTAATTTTAAAATTATTATAAAGTCTGTTTAAAGTTATTTTCTGTTGATTTTAAAGAGATACACACTGATTTTTTAATTTAAATACGAGATAATGAAAAAAAAATTACTGCCACTGGCTCTTCTGATCTCAATGTCTGCTGCCGCGCAGATAGGAATCCACACCAGAGAGCCGTTAGGAGCTCTGCATATAGACGGAGCGAAAGATAACACGACTCCTGTAACCCCTCAGCAGATCAGCAATGATATGATTGTAGCGCCATCCGGTTTTATCGGTGTGGGCGTTGAAACTCCTGCTGTAAAGCTGGACATGAGGTCTGCCGGAACACAAAACGCATTGGGTCTGGGAACAACAAATATGACCGCCAATGCTGCCGGCGCAGGAGCCGTAAGATATGAAGCGACATCATCAAAACTTCAGATTTCTGATGGGAATACCTGGGAAGCAGCCCTTATCCTTCCCGTTAAAGCAGTAGTGGTGGCAAGGATGACCAGCGCTTTTGCTGTAGCTGCTAATGCAGATGTGAATGTTACAGGATGGAATGAAGTAAGGGATGCCTCCAACAGCTTCGATCCTACCACAGGAATTTTTACCGCCCCAAGAGCCGGAGTCTACACATTTCTGATGACTTATAACTTTGTTTCCGGATCTGTCATCAATTCTTCAGAGGTTACCAGCCAGTTTTTCAGTCCGAGTTCAGGAGCCATTCTTGCGCGTTCTTTTAAAACATTTGCCAGGGCCAATGAAGATGCACAGATTGGCGGTTCAGCCTCAATCACGGTAAATCTTGCAGCCAATCAGACGGTAAGGCCTCAGCTGCGGCAAAATATCGCAACCGCTTCAAGAGCTTTAAGGGTCAATTCAGACCTGATGCATTCCGATGCAGGATTTAATAATCTTACCATTATAGAACATTAAAAAAAAGAAAAAATGAAAATTCACAATATATACGGGATGCTCCTATTGGTTTTATCTTTCTCCATGCATGCCCAGACCGGAGTTTTTACAAAAGATCCTTTACAGTCCTTTCATATTGATGCGGCGAAAGATAATACGGTGGTACCGCCTTCCGCATCACAAATATTAAATGATGTCGTGCTGACTTCTGACGGCAGACTGGGGGTCGGAGTTTTAAACCCTAAAACGAAAGTAGATATCCGTTCTGCGGACCAGAAAGGCATTATCGGATTGGGAACCAGCAATCAGACACCTGCGGATGCAGGGCCCGGAGCCATACGTTACAGCACAGGAAATATCATCCAGTATTCTGATGGAGCCGCCTGGCATAATCTTCCGATGACGCTGCCTCCAAAAGCCCTTGTTCTGGCCAATAAAGGAAGTGCCCGTACTTTCGGAAATAATGCGACCACCACCGTAGACGGATGGTCTGTGATCACAGATTCTCAATCTAATTTCACAGCAAATACCGGAACGTTTACCGCTCCAAGAGCCGGTTTCTATATTGTTTCTTTTAATGTAACCCTTGCTGACGGAAATATTGCCCAGAATTCAAGAATAGAAACCATTATTGAAAGTAATGCCACTTCCGGCAATATCCAGACTTACAGAAGTGTAAACTCTTATCCGGCCTGGGATGTCAATACCGTAAGTAATATCGTGGGTGGAAACTGTACCGCTATCTTTAATCTGGCAGCAGGAAATACAATTCAGTTTAAAGTCTATCACAACTTCGGGGGAACCAGAAATATAGATACCAGTAATGGAGGCACCAACAACAGCATCAGCATTTATGAACTATAAAATTTAAACACAATGAGACTGAATAAAAATATACTATTCTTAGGGCTCGGAATTCTTCCGGGAATCTTCTCTTCACAAATTGGTATTGGGATTTCCAACCCCAATAAGGATAATGCGGTGGAAGTAAATGCGGCAGAAAAACTCATCATTGATAAAACAGGAAAAATAGGAGCCGGAGTTGCCCTTCCGAAAACAGCCATTGATCTGAGAAACGGCACCAATGGAGCCATGGCTGTGGGAATGACCAGCCAGACGGCTGCTGAAGCCGGATCCGGAGCTGTTCGTTACAATCCCAATCCAGCGATTGGTGTCCGTGGGTATATAGAATACTCGGACGGGAATGTATGGGTTCCTATTCTTCCGTATGGAAAGCCAAGAATTGTCGTGATGGCAGAAAAAACAAATAACAACGCTACCGTTTTTGAACCGGGCTTATGGCCTGTAGGAGATTATACGGATGGAATTCCGGGTAGGTCTTCCACTTACCTTACCTCATGGACAGAAAAACTGGATTCTGATTCAGGACAGCCCAGAACCAATTTCAATCCGGCAACAGGCGAGTTTATTGCTCCAAGAGCAGGGGTTTACTTTGCCACCTTCACCTTTGCACTGGCACCAAGCCAGATCAATACCAGTTTCGGCCAAAACCAGACGGAAGCGATCTGGGAAGTGAGGGATTCTTCCAATACCGTAACCCAAAGGGTAAAAACCAATAATGGTTATCCTCAGGATACGGGAGTTTCACCCAATGCGGTCATCGCAGGATCGGCATGCACCGTAAGTGTATATCTGAATGAAGGCGACAAACTTAGGCCTTTTGTCTGGATCAATGTAGCCTGGGATCCTGATAAACGTCCTCTGCTCAATACAGGAGGATATAACGTTTTAACGATTGTTGAACAATAAAAACTTTCTGATACAAAACCTAATGTTTATATAGCCGGGATATAGTCCCGGCTTCCTTTTTTAAGGAAAATAATATTATGACTGCACCTTATTCTTGCTTTTGAATGAATAAATCAATAATCCTGCAGCAAGTAACCCGGCAACCCCTGCACAGACTGTTTTTACCGCCCTGGAAGGCTCAGGAAGCAATGTTTTCCCATGAACACCCATATTTCCGTGGGATGCTTCCAATACATTTCCTGAAGTATCTTCATCCTTATTGGCTTTTTTCATCACCATCCGCATAGCTGCTGATGAAAGATAGCGGACGGCTCCCGGAAATATTTCATAAATGTTTTTGAAAACAGACCCAAACCAGTCAGGATATACGGTCTCTTCAGGATTTTTTGCCGTTCTCACTATGGCAGCGGCAAGTTTCCGCGGATCAAAAGAGGGTGGAGGCGTACTGAGTTTTATTCCTGAATAATTGGCGGCATGCTCAATTCCCGAAGATTTCTGGAATCCCGGATAAAGGGCACAGATATGAATATCAGGAAAATCCGAAACCTCGCCCTGAAGGGTTTCCGTCATTCCCCGTATTCCGAATTTTGAAGCCGTATAAGCGGCTCCGTATGGGGCAGGCATCCATCCGCCAATAGAAATATTATTGATCAGTATTCCCTTTTTCTGCTTTTTGAAGATGGGCAGCACCGCATGGGCCGAATGCATATAGCCTAAAAGATTGGTTCTGATGATCTGATCTGCCACTTCTATCGGAATTTCTTCAAACTTTCCGAAAGCGAGCACTCCGGCATTGTTGATCCAGCAATCGATACGACCGTTAAAATTAAAAGCTTCTTCTGCAAGTCTTGAGACCTCTTCAGGTACCGAAATATCAGCCGGAACCACCAGAACTTCAACCCCTGACAGTCTGCAGATTTCAGCAGTGTCATTTAATGCTTCTTCATTGCGTGCCGTAAGAACAAGATCTGCTCCTTCAGCAGCGAAGGCCTCGGCGGTAGCTTTTCCGATTCCGCTGGATGCTCCGGTGATTACAACTGTTCTTCCAAAGAAATAAGGTTTTCTGCTATTTTTCATGACAATATATTTAATGGTGTATAATTCAATTTTTTCTTTTACCCTCCGTTTTCTGTGTTTCGTTTCGGAAGAAGGATCAGCCGTATGGATGGATTATTCGTAATAAACAGCCGGAACCAGTCGAAGGCCAGCTGAAGTTTGCTTCTGAAACCTACAAGGGGTATGATATGGATGAACAGCCAGGTAAGCCATGCGGTAAATCCTTTAAAGGAAAGCTTCGGAAGGTCTACCACAGCATTGAACTTTGAAATAATGGCCATGCTTCCCTTATCATTGTATTCAAACGGAGCAAGGACCTTCTCATCTTCAATCCGCCGGAAGTTGGCAGCCAGGTTTTTTCCCTGCTGTATGGCAACCTGGGCCAGCTGCGGGTGTCCTTTAGGATATTTCTCTTCCGAAAGCATGAGGCTGATGTCTCCCACAGCATATATGTTTTCTGTTCCATCCACCTTATTATAAGCATCTACCAGTATTCTTCTTCCTTTACCGATACACTCCTGCGGAAGGCCCGGAACTTCACGCCCGATAACGCCGGAAGTCCAGATCAGGGTTTCGGTTTCAATGGAGCTGCCGTCACTTAACATCACTTTACAGTCCTGATAATCTTTTACCGAAACATTCAGCAGGATTTTTACCCCCAGTGTTTTCAGCTTTTCATACGCGGTTTCCTGAGCCATTTTACTCATAGGAGAAAGGAGAGACGGCAAGGCATCGATGAGGTAAATGCTGGAAAGGACCAGCTTGATCTCCGGATATTCTTTCTGGGCAATATACTGTCCCATTTCAGCAAGCATTCCTGCCAGCTCAACGCCGGTAGGTCCGCCACCGGCAATGACGATGTTCTGGAGCCTTTCTGCTTTTGTGATGTCTTTATTACGGGCTGCTTCTTCCAGAGTAAACAGGATGTGATTCCTCAGATAAAGGGCTTCTTCTATATTTTTCATCGGCAGGGCACATTTCTGAACATTTTCCATTCCGAAGAAATTGGATTCGGTTCCCAAAGCCAGTACCAGATAGTCATAATGCAGTTCTCCGGTATCTGTTTCAACCACTTTCTTTTCCGGAATAATATTCTGAAGACTGCCCATATGAAAACTGACATTCTTATTTTTGGAAAAAAGTTTCCGGAAAGGATAGCTGATATTGGAAGCTTCAATAAATGCAGTAGCTACCTGATAGATGAGAGGCGGAAAAAAATGATAGTTGTTTTTGTCAACCAGGGTAATTCTGAACCGGTTATCATTTTGAAGGGATTTGATAAGGTTGATACCGGCAAATCCTCCTCCTACGATTAGAATGTGCTTTTTCATAGTAACTGTATTGATGTGGTGTATCTTCTTTCATTCAAGAACAGGACCAACCATGCTGTATAACAAATATTTAACATAAAATAAATATTTAACCTAATATTTTTCCGGGAAATTGTCTGCACAATGTTTGCTTTACATTAGAACCAACACTTAAATATTTTCATATGAAATCTGATATTTTAACAGAAAAACACCAATTAGGAATTGGAGGAGTAGCCATAGGAACTGCCTTTGAGAATGTGACAGATGAGCAGTCTTTTGAAATTCTAAAAACAGCCTGGGATCTTGGAATCCGGTATTATGATACTTCTCCGTGGTATGGTTTGACTAAAAGCGAAAGGAGATTCGGGGATTTCCTGAAAGAAAAAGACCGGAGTGATTTTGTTTTCTCTACCAAAGTAGGCCGACTGTTTACGGAAGTTCCGGAATCTGAAGTACCTCCCACGATGTGGAAAAAGCCCCTGAATTACGATTTCAGGCATGATTATACAGCTGATGCCATCAAACGGTCTATTGCAGACAGCCTCCAGAGAACCGGTTTAAATCATATTGATATTGTATACATTCACGATCTCTCTGAAGATCAGGTTGGAGACCGGTATCCTTATTTACTGGAGCAGGCCAAAAAAGGTGCATTTAAAGTACTTTCCGAATTAAGGGATCAGGGCGTTATAAAAGCATGGGGAATGGGGGTGAATAAAATTGAGCCGATTCTTGACTGTATTGAAGCTGCAGATCCCGACATCTGCCTTTCTGCTACTCAATATTCGATTCTGGAACATGAAGATGCTGTAGACAGGCTGCTTCCCGCTGTAAAAAAAGCCGGCGTAAAGCTGGTTTCTGGAGCAGGCTATAATTCGGGATACATTGCGGGAAGGGAACGGTATAATTATAAGGAGGTGATTCCGAAAGGAATGGCTGAAAAACGTTCAAGAATCACAGAAATTGCCAGAAAATATAACACCGATATTATACATGCTGCCTTACATTTTGTGCTGGCTTCCGACGAATTCGCTTCTATTATTCCTGGAGCCTCCCAACCTGAACAGGTTAAAGACAATAAAAAAGGACTTGATGCTGTAATTCCCACTGAATTCTGGAATGAGTTGAAAGCTGAAGGGCTTATTTATGAAAAAGCACAGGTTCCGAAATAACATCAGAGTTCTTTGTATGATTCAGAAAAAAGGAATAAAAATGCTGACTTTGGCAGCTGCTTTTTTGATATTCAGCGCATGCAGTAACAAGAAAGCAGCTGAACTCAGCCGTATTGTCGACCGGCAGGAAAAACAGAGTTTTAACATGCTTCTCGGTGAAAAGGGCCTGGAATCTCAAAAGCTGAATCATCTTATTGCCCGGCATTACGACCGTGCATTGGCTGTTATTGATCAGCAGGAAACAGAGTTCAACAGGATCATCAGAACTATTGAAAATGTAAATACTAAAGGGATTTCAAACGGTAAAGAAGTACAGCAGACCTCTGTGAATTACTATACTGCCCTGAAAAATTTATATCTTTTTTCAAGGCAGGAAATACAACAGGAAAAACTGAGCAGAAGTATGAATAATGCAGAAGCGGATGCTGCACAGCGAAAACTTGCTGATTTATATCGCGAAAAACAACAGCTTTACCAGAAAGTTTACCAGTCTGAAGATGAGTTTTACAGAACCCTGAAAATATTTCAGGAGGAGAATAGGCTGAAATAACCGGTTTTCAGACTACTTTTGCTTTACGTATAATTTTCGCCAACACATCCGGGAAAAACCTTTTCAGATAAACGCCCATCGTTTCCCTGCCTCCGATGGATTTCTGATTTTTCTTCTGTTTAATGGCCGTAAGCATTTTCCTGGCAAAGACAGGTGCGGGCATTCCTTTCATCGTGGCATCATCCATGGTTCCCTGAAGTGAGCCGTTACCGGTTACCGCATTTACGGAGATATCGGTCTGTACAAATCCGGGACAGATAATGGTTACATCAATTTTTTTCAGGTAAAGTTCAGCCCGTAAGGAATCGAAAAAGCCATGAAGCGCATGTTTGGCGGCAGCATACCCGCTTCTCATCGGAGCTCCGAAAATTCCCATCAGGCTGGATACTACGGCAATCTGTCCGCCGCCATTCCGGATCATATAAGGAAGTGCCGCTTTGGTGAGGGCTACCGTTCCGAGAAAATTGATATCCATTAAGCGTTTATCCACCTCTATATCCGTTTCCATAGCCAGGGCACGCTGGGATAATCCCGCATTGTTGATCAGAAGATCAATCCTGCCGAATTTTTCTATGGCTTCAGCTGCTTTGTTGCTCATGCTTTTATAATCAGAAAGATCCACCGGAACAACAGCAAAACGTTCTGCCGGAAGTCCTGCTTTTTCAGCCACAGCATAGAGCTGGTCCTGATGTCTGGACGACAGAATGATTTTTGCATTGCTTGTTTCTGCCAGTTCGCGCGTGAGGGCTTCCCCGATTCCTGAAGAGGCTCCGGTAATCCAGATAACTTTATCATTAAAATAGATGCTCATTTCAGTGGGTTTATAAATTGGAATTTCCGGTTGTAAGTCCTGCAATGTATTTCCCGGCTTTCATTCCTGAAAAGATACAACCTCCGAGGAATGTGCCTTCCAGCGCCCGATAGCCGTGCATTCCGCCACCGCCGAATCCTGCCGCTTCTCCGGCAGCATACAACCCTTCAATGATGCTTTCATCTTCCCGGAGAACCTGTCCGTTCAGGTTGGTTTTAATTCCTCCCAGCGTTTTGCGGGTAAGAATGTTAAGGCGTACAGCGATAAGAGGTCCGTTTTCAGGAGCGAGTATTTTATGCGGGGCTGCTACACGTCCCAGCTTATCACCCAGATAATTTCGGGTATTCCGGATATAATTTACCTGGGTGTCTTTGGAAAACTTATTGTCTAATTCCCGGTCTCTGGCTTCAATCTGTGATTTTATCTTTTCATAGTCCAGAAGTCCGGTACCGGTAAGCTCATTCATTTTTTTTACCAGATCTTCCAGGCGGTCTGATACAATAAAATCCTTCCCATGTTCTTTAAAGGCTTCTACGGGACCTGGTGCTTTTTTTCCGAAAATCCTTTTAAGGAACAAAGGATAGTCTTTATTGGTAATATCCGGATTCTGTTCGGAGCCGGAGAGCGCAAATTCTTTTTTAATGATTTTCTGAGTGAGGATAAACCATGAATAGGAGAAACCTGTATCCTGAATATGTTTTAAAGTACCCAAGGTATCAAACCCCGGAAGAAACGGAGCGGGAAGACGGTTTCCTTTAGCATCAAACCATAGGGAAGACGGTCCCGGAAGGATCCGGATACCATGTTTAGGCCAGATAGGATCCCAGTTCTGAATGCCTTCCGTATAATGCCACATCCTGTCCGGATTAATGATATGTGCGCCTGCTTTCTCAGAAATACCAATCATTTTACCGTCTACATAAGCGGGAACACCACATACCATATCTTCCGGTGCTTTTCCCAATCTTTCCGGCCAGTTTTTTCTGACCAGTTCGTGGTTGGCACCGATACCTCCTGAGGCAATAATAATATGTTTGGCTGAAAATTCAAACTGTGAGATTACGTTTCTGTTGGTTTCCGCTCCTCTTACTTGATCATCATTTTCAAGAATATCTCCTTTCAAACCCCGGATTTTTCCGTGGTCAACGAGTAATTCGGTAACCCTGTGTCTGAATTTCATCTGTAGGAGTCCTTTCCTTTGGGCTTCGTACGCTTTTTCTACAAAAGGTTTTACAACGCCTGTACCGGTTCCCCAGCTGACATGAAAACGGGGAACTGAATTTCCATGACCTGTTGCTGACCCGTCTCCACGTTCTGCCCAGCCTACCATAAACATCAATTTAATTCCCAACTTAGAAATGTAATTGTATTTTTCGCCGGCTGCAAATTTCAGATAGGCTTCCGCCCATTTCCGGGGCCAGTAATCTTCCTTACGGTCAAATCCGGCAGTTCCTTTCCAATCCTGTAAGGCCAGCTCATAAGAATCCTTTATTCCCATTCTTCTCTGTTGGGGTGAATTGATCAGAAACAGTCCTCCGAAAGACCAGAATGCCTGACCGCCGATGTTCTGCTCAGTTTCCTGATCCACTAAGAGCACTTTTTTCCCGGCATTGGTGATCTCCATGGCTGCCGTAAGACCTGCCAGTCCGGATCCTATGATAATGACATCCGATTGGAATTTTTCCTCCATGGTATGGAATGTTTTATTAAACAAATGTTTATATAAATGTATAAAATATTTGTATTTGAATCTGTACTTGAGCTATATTTTTTATGGATTCTGTCACTGTATAATCAGAAATCACAAGGATGGTCAGGCTTTTTCTATCTTTGTTGATTCAATAACAATGCTATGAACGAAATGGATTCCTATCAGGCATATGCTGTGACTAAAGATGGTACCCGGATTCCGGTTGAAGCAGAATCAATTATTATCCGGATGGAGGGTGAAGAAATCGAAATCTCTTTACGGCCGGTCCATTCTGTTTTAAGGGAAAACTGACTTTGGCAGCGGGTTCTGCCATTCAGGGACGGGAACATGAAAGAGAAACGGCCACTCATTTACTTATAGAGCCCGGGGCTGCGAATGTAATTCATGTTACGCCTAAAAAATACCAATGATAAAATAGTTGAAATAAATTGTTTTTGTAAACGCAGGTTTTCATTTTTATACTGTTGATTTCAGGAAGCAAAGAATGGAATCAACGGAGTGGATTCGATGAAGCGCATGTAACTCATAAGGCTTCTCAAAATTCTTGTTAAAAATAACAGAATATTCCAAAACCCGTTAAACATTTTTATCTTTGTGAAAAAGAGAAATATGAAGTATTTGTTTATGATTGTATGTCTGGTCTGTTCGGTTTTCAGTCAGGCACAGCAGACACAGGATCCCTGGAAGGAAAGTCAACTGATGGATCCGGCATTACTGGCAACCAGAATTACAGAAAATAAAACCAAAGATCTGGTGATCATTTCTGTAGGACCTGAAGCAATTATCAAAGGTTCGGTAGATATCGGGCCGACTCATGAACCGGAAAATCTGGAAAAATTAAGAAATTATCTTAAAAACATTCCAAAAGGAAAGGAAGTGGTGATCTATTGCGGATGCTGTCCTTTTGTAAAATGTCCTAATATCCGTCCGGCATTTAAGCTTTTACAGGAAATGGGCTTTAAAAATGCGAAGCTTCTAAATCTTCCGAAGAATATAAAAACAGACTGGCTGGACAAAGATTATCCTACAAATGATTGATATGAAAACTGTTTTTAGCCTATTATTTTTAATCTTATTTACAGGATTTATATCAGCACAGAACCTGATAGAAAAAGGGAAGAAGGCTCCTGAAATTAGCCTTTCAAAGCCTGACGGAAATCTGTTTTCACTGTCATCACTTCAGGGGAGACTTGTCCTGATTGATTTCTGGGCAACCTGGTGTGCACCCTGTATGGATGAGCAGCCGGAAATGAAACTGCTTTACGACCGGTTTTCAGATGAGGTACGTGCACAAAAGTTTGAGATTCTGGGTGTTTCTCTGGATAAGAATAAGGAAAGCTGGGAAAAAGCTATTAGCCGTTTTGATATCAAATGGGTACAGGTAAGTGACCTTAAATTCTGGAAAAGTCCGGTAGCTAAAAGCTATGCTATTGAAGAACTTCCTTTTAATGTTATTGTAGATGGGCAGGGAACCATCATCGCGAAAAACCTGCATGGTAAGGAACTGGAAGAATTCATCAGCGGATACTTCAGGAAATAGATCCACAAACAAAAAAAGAGCAGTGATGAACAACTGCTCTTTTTTATTTTAAATGTGAAAATTTTTTTCTCATAATGTTTTTTTCATCGGATGCCTGATCAGAGAGGCTTTCTGCCGGAAATAATGTTATACAAAACCACAATAATGGCAATCACCAGAAGAACATGTACGAGGTAACCTGTACTAATCCCCGGAATAATGTTTAACATCCCTAATAGCCAAACAACGATACAAATGACAGCTACTAACCATAATAAATTTCTCATGACTGTAAATTTTAAAGTTATTTGAATTAAACAGTACATATTTTATGCCTTTATTGGGAATTGTGCTTAAAATTTTAAAATTTAGTTGAGAAATAAAGAAAAGGGATCAGACTGTAAACTTATTGTTTTGGTTTACTTACATATGGATTTCCTTTCACAAAAAAACGCCATGGTAACAGCGCATCTTCCTGTGCATAAGCAACTCCTATCCGCGGCGAGGTTATAATTTCTTCGTCATGATACCGGATTCCATGGTCTTCAATCCAAATCTCACTTCCATCCAGCTCTTTTTTATTGAATGATTTATTGATTCCCAGTGCCTTGGCTACAGATCCCGGTCCTGAAGTAATGGCTGATTTTGAAGCAGGTATATTTCTCCGGGTTTCCATAATCTCTTTACCGATCAATGGTTCAACCGCTCTGATAAGGACTGCATGAGGATCATTCTCCACAGAGGTCACTACATTAAAAAGGTGATGAATTCCGTAGCATAAATACACATAGGAAATTCCTCCCTGTCCGTACAGCGTTTCAGTACGGTTGGTGCGCCTGCCTCCGTACGCGTGGGAGGCCTTATCCTGAATTCCATTATAGGCTTCAGTTTCTACAATAATCCCGGCTGTTCTTTCACCATTGATTTCTGTAAAAAGAACTTTACCTAAAAGATCGCGCGCCAGAAAAAGAACATCTTGTTGGGAGTAATAGGAGAGTGGTAGTTTCAAATCAGTACTATTAGGGGTTATGATCAAATGTAGTGATTATTTCAGTAAAGGCAGATTGATCAGGTATTTTTGATATTTCTTATTACCGCCAAAGTCAGGAGACTTGGTGGAGCGTAATCGTTATATTTCTGGTGACCGGTTATTATTTAAAGGGATGTTTTTATAAGGTTAACCTAATGAGAATTAAAGTAGCTGACTGGAGTATGGAAAGGCATAGCTTCATAGATAATTTAGAAATTCTTCATTCAAACAGCGATATTCTTTTTTAAGCGAAATAACAGAAAAAGATACCACAAAAATTCACATTTCATTAAACAGTGATTCATTTGGCATATCCATTGTTATTTTTATCTCAACATCATTTTTACACCGCTATAAAAATTTATAGGTTTTGACACTTTTATTCCCCGGATCGTTCCGGGGATTTTTTATGTTCTGTTGAGTTAAACGCAATGTTCGGCTCTGTAGTTTTCAATATCTTCAACGGTTTTTATCAATCCGTTTCCGAGCAGTCTGTGCCCTTCGTCTGTAATCAGGAAATCATCTTCTATACGTACTCCTCCGAAATCCCTGTATTCATTGACTTTATCATAGTTAATAAAGTCGGAGTTTTTATTTTCCGCCTGCCAGATATCGATCAGTTCAGGAATGATATAAATTCCCGGTTCAACGGTAACTACAAATCCAGGTTCCAGGGCTCTTCCTAAACGTAAAGATTTAAGCCCGAAAGTCCAGGTATCTTTTGGCTCTTCTTCTGTATATCCTACATACTGTTCGCCAAGGTCTTCCATATCATGAACGTCAAGCCCCATCATATGGCCCAGTCCACATTGGAAAAATAAGGTATGAGCATGGTTTTTCACCGCTTCTTCAGGATTTCCTTTCATCAATCCGAGATCAACAAGACCTTCAACCAGATGCTGAGATGCCTTCAGATGGATATCCTTAAACAGGACACCCGGCTTTAAAAGCTGCTGAGCCTTATTAAATGCATTCAGAACCACTTCATAAATTTCCTTTTGCTTTGTGGTAAAAGTTTTACTGACAGGAAATGTCCGGGTCAGGTCACCGGCATATCCCATGGAGGTTTCGGCACCGGAATCATTCAGGAAAAGATCTCCTTCTTTCAGGGTATTAAGACGGTAATGGTTATGCAGAATCCCTCCGTTTATCGTGACAATCGGAGGATAAGACATCTGGCATTCCTTATTGGCGGCAAGGTACTGAATAGCATTGGCAATTTCATATTCTTTAATTCCGGGCATGGCCATACGCATGGCCAGCAGATGCATTTCATTGGAAACATTAACGGCCTGCTCTAGCTGTACGATTTCCCGGGCTTCCTTTACAGCACGTTGTTTCACAATGGCTTTAATCATTTCAGCAGAAGGTTTCAATTCTCCTGTTTTTATGCCGAGAAGATCTGCCAGAATAATTTTGTTGGAAGATTGATAGGGAGGGAGATAGTGGATCTTTCTGCCGGAATTCTGCGCCTTAAGGATATATTCTGAAAGTTGTGCATAAGGCAGTGTTTCCTGTACGCCTGATTTCAGGCTTTTTTCTTTCAGCGTTTCCTGTCGCCCCATCCATACAATATCATCAATACTCAGTTCATCCCCGAAAATAATGGTTTTGTTTTCATCAATATCAATAACCGCAGCAATCCGCGGCTCCTGAATTCCGAAATAATATAAGAAAGTACTGTCTTGGCGGAAATAGTATGGATTGTGTTCAAAATTCACGGGATTCTCAATATTTCCCAGGAATACTAAAATTCCATTGGATACCTGATTCTGTAATAAGGTTCTTCTGTTCTGATAGGTTGGGACTGAAAACATAGGCTGTAACTGTTTTTATTTTTAAAGGTTAAAGTTACGGATTTGTTATCCTCTGGTACATCAAAATAAAGAATAATTATTACCTTTAAGATCCGGTTTAAATATCAGAACTTTTATCATTTTTTATGCATTATAAAAACGACAGGATCATCATCCGCGAATTTACCCCTGAGGAATTCCCTTTGTTTTCATCCCTCTTTGAGAATGAAAACGTTACGCGTTATCTGCCTTACAAAACCTCTGAACAATATAAAGAAATGTTTGAAAAAGCATTATCGGATTATAAAGAAGGACCCTTCAGCAGATGGGGAATCTTTCATCCGGAAAACAATGATTTTATAGGTATGTGTCTGGCAAGAATCTTCCTTGATGATCCGGAACAGATCGAAATAGGATATACATTAGGAGAAAACTATTGGGGAAAAGGCCTTGGAACGGAGGTCTGTAAAGCCTTGGTGACTTATTGCCGGTCATTAAACACCCATAAAAACATCGTGGCTGTAACTGACCTGGACAATATAGGCTCTCAAAAAGTACTTACTAAAAGCGGTTTCAGCAGAACGGCAGATTTAATAAGAGGAGAAGAGGAGCTTGCTTATTTTGTTATTTGAATATCTTAACCTTTGTTGTCCAACAGGGATGATATCTCTCGCTGATCAGGCAGATTGAGCAGATTTCTCATACAGTAGTTTTGGTGGTCAAAAATTAGGGATGATTCTTGGAAGCGTATGGATAAAACTAAAGCTTCAAGGTACTTAAAATAAAACGGAATGACTCAGCAATTTTGCTTGGTACTCTTTTAATCAAAAAATTTCTGAATGAAATTTATTCAGGCATTTTTTGTATTAAATGGCTGAGAAATTTGTGGGTGACAGTATTCAGCAAATTCACATTTCTATCTGCTTAAAGGAATTCCTACCAGTAAAACAATGATTTTTCGCAGGTTTTTGACATTAAAAATATTATTTAATGCATAACTCCTGTTAAAATATTACATTTAAGAAGTGAATTAGTTTAAAAAGGATTTTAGAGTATTATAAATGAAGAACTTTTATTGAAAAATATGACAAAAAAACCTTTACACAACTTCCATATTCCGGTAATGGGTCTTGCCTATACGATAGACAGCCCGATCCGTGTGGCACAATATGGAATATCTTCTGTAATCTCTATTATTGATGATGAAATCCTGGAAAAGATGAAAGATTTTTATAACAGAAAATTCAATCTTGATTATCTGGGAATTCCAACCAAAACCGAAGATTACAGAGCCAAAAGAATTACGGCTTATCTGGACATGGTAGACGATATCGTGAATGAAAAATTTGAGTCTTTCAAGCAGGAAATCAGCAAAAACAAAGAAGCTTTAAAAAACTTCATGTCTATTCTGCCCAATACTTCAGATCTTAAAGCAGGACTTCAGCAACTGATCAGCCAGACGGATCATCTGGGTTCGGGGATCAGAAATTTCATTGAATCCAATTTAATGCCGGGAAGCATAGATGTAAATATCATGACCAAAGTGGATAAGGACAACTATAAAAAAGGGGAACAGCTTCCGGTGATGTATAATGATGCTCATGCTTCGTTACGCGGCTTTGCCAACAGTAAACTGTCTTCTTCTGTTGTGCTTTCGGCAGGGATGAATCCTCGTCTGTACAGCTACCTGGAAGAGTTTGACGATTTTTTTCCGGACGAGAATGGGATTTTAAAAAAGAAAATCATCCTTAAGGTCAGTGATTTTCGTTCTGCCATGATCCAAGGTAATTTTCTGGCTAAAAAAGGACTCTGGGTTTCGGAATATAGAATAGAATCAGGACTGAACTGCGGCGGACATGCCTTTGCAACGGATGGTCTTTTGCTGGGACCTATTATGGAAGAATTCAAGCAGAAAAAGAATGACCTGGTTCAGTCGGCTCATTCCTTAATGACTGCTGCATTGGAACAGAAAGGAAAATATACGGTTTCCCAGCCTTTGGCAATGAAAATTACCGTCCAGGGCGGAGTAGGTACTTCGGAAGAACATGATTTTCTGCTGAAAAACTATCAGGCGGACAGCGTAGGATGGGGCTCGCCATTTCTTCTTGTTCCTGAAGCAACATCCGTAGATCCTGAAACGAGAAATCTGCTTTTGAAAGCCAAAGAACAGGATTATTACATCAGTACTATTTCTCCTTTGGGAGTTCCGTTTAATACTGTACGGGGAACTACCAATGAAATATTGAAATATCAGAAGGAAACTGCCGGAAAATACGGAAGCTCGTGCCCTAAAAAGCTTTTGGCCTTAAGCAAAGAGTTTTCTCCGGAAGGAACCTGTACTGCTTCCAAAAAGTATCAGGAGATAAAGTTAAAGGAACTTCAGGCTGAAGAGAGAACCATTTCTGCTGAAGAATTTGAATGGCGAAAAGCACAGATTACAGACAAAGCCTGTTTATGTGTTGGATTGGTGAATTCGGCGTATATGGAACAGAATATTCCGATCAAGGGAGAGAAGCAGGGCGTGGTGATATGTCCGGGACCTAATCTCGCTTTTTTTGATAAAGAGGTTTCTTTAACCGAAATGGTACAGCACATCTATGGAAACACCAATATTCTTTCCGATCACCAGCGTCCGAATATGTTCATTAATGAGCTTAAAATGTATGTTGAATATCTGAAAAAAGAAATTGCTTCTTCCTCTGCAACTATTACTAAAGCACAATCTAAAAAGTGGGATATTTTTAAAAAGAATATGCTGGAAGGAATAGATTATTACCATCATCTTTTCAGTCACCAGTCATCATTCTTTAAAAATGCTCTGGAAACCATTACCCTCCAGTTGCAAAACTATAAACTGGAACTTACAGCCATTGAGATTCCTCAGGCTGAAAAGTAACAGTTCTTTTTAATTGATAGATAAAACAGCCTTCATTTCATGTGAAGGCTGTTTTTTAAGGGTTAGTATGGAAAATAATCTATTGTACAATTATTTTTTTGGTCTGTACAATCTGTCCGTTTACCTGAAGCGTACAGAAATAAACACCTGAAGTCCAGCCGGATGTAATCAGTGATTCTTTATAGGTTCCTTTATTTTGTGAGCCGTCTTTTACCGTTTTCACTAAAGCCCCTGTAGCACTGCTGATGTAAACTTTTACAGCACCGGATTGGACTAATGTATATTCTATAGTTGCATTTTCCTTTACAGGGTTAGGGTAGACATTCAGGGATTGAACCTCAATACTTCTGGTCTTCGCGATTTCACGTGGTTTTCTAGCAATTATGACATCATCGTCGTCTTTATAAAAAAACGTTACGTTTACCGACCAAAGGTAATTATCAGGATATTGTGGCCCGTCTTCAGCTATAGGGTTTTGGGTAATGTAGGTAAACCCTCCTGTTACATAGTTCGGAATTAATATAGTTGCTCCATATCCATTACCGATTCTTATGAGATATAAAGGTTTCCCGTTAGGGTCATTTTTCACAAAACATAAGTTAAACAGAGCTGCCTGAGCATTATCCATCCAAAGGTATCCGTTGGGAGTGGTTGACTTCTGTCCATCTTTAAGGGCTAACGTTGCTGATTTGCTACCATTATAAAACGTATAATTTTCATATCCATATTTATAATCGGCAGCATTAAAACCGGCTTCTTTGCCTTCCAAAATAAAAGGTTCGTAAAGTTCGGAATTCTGGTACAAATAATAAGTGGATCCGCTTGAATTATAGAGAGCCATACTCTGCTTTGTCCCAAAGTTGGTGAAACGTATTCCTTTGCTGCCTACTTTAGTAAATCTCTCTCTGACAGATGAATTGAATGATCCCCGAACAGACCAGTTATCATCAGGTTTATTGGCATTTTGTAAGTATACATCATTACCACTCATTCCAAGATAATAATTATTTGATCTGTATTCATTTACAAGAAAAGTGAACGCATTTTGCTTAGAATCAATCAGGTTATTAGGATTACCTGTGATATGATTGGGTTCAAAGAACTGTTTGCCTGAACTTTCATCTGCATCTGCCTGAAAGAAATAATTCCCTGAATTGGCATTCCAACGGGCCATAGGCTTAAATGATTTAGCATTCAGACAGCTGATAAGACCTTTCCCGTTAGATGGCTGTCTTGTGGGTAGGAACCATCTGGCACTGCTGTATATTCCTTCATAAGGGTTGAAAGAAGCTATAGCTTTTATATAGCCATCCTTGTAGCTATCTCCGTTAGGAGCAATGGGCTTATTCTGATAATTCCTTACAATATAAGATCTGGACGGATACAGAGGGGACTGAACCAAAAAGTGATTGTTAGCCAGCTCAGGAGTAAGCATTTCTTTATACACCATAATATCATCTACCGCACTAAGGATGTTTCCCTGTTGATTATTAACGGTACCAAAGGTGATATTATGGTTGTTGGAAAGAACATCTGATAAGCCAAACCAAAAATAATTGGAATATAAACGGCCTCCCGGACGACTGTAATAGATACGGGTAGAGTTTTTATTTGAAGTCAGCATAAAATAAATATATCCTGCTCCATATTCATCCGGGCCTGGAAATATTTCATTCCCGGTATTATCGTTCTTATAACTTATTTTATAACGTGCCTGTCCCATTACTATTTTTTTTCCGACAATATTGGAGTATTTCAGCACCTGAAGATATCCGTCTTTCATTCTGAGCTGTATGTCTTCTCTGTTTTGGTTGGAAGGATTTACAAAACTGAAGATCTGACAATCTTTTCCATTTTCAGGCACTTTAACCCACGCAGAAACTGAAAACCCTTTGTTATTACTAACAATATCTTTAACAACAGTTGAAGGTACGATCAGGTTCTGATATCCATTAAAGGCCAATGCCTGTGAAGGATTTCCAAATCGGTCTGCAGTTCCTGTGCCGGCATTTCCCTGTAATTTATAGGCTGTATTATTCTGGTTCTTAAAATCATTTTGCCAGGAAGAAGAATTACTCAGTGTAAGATCATATAAGTTAGTAACCTGAGTATTTACGGAATATTCTCCTGTAGCAGCATTATCAAAGACTTCCTGGGCAGAAAGCTGGCCTGCAATGGCTATCATCAGCACAGGAAAAAAATTTCTGACAAAAGCTGAACCTGTTTTTTTTTGCATTGAAAAGGAGGCTTTATGTTGAGAAAAATGGGTTGGTCTCATATAAATATTTTTAATGTTGATATAATGTTTGGATTGAATGGCTCTCTGTTATTGAATGGTCCTGTTAGGAAAATATTCCAGAAATGTAGTGACTTCATCGGTAATGATATATCCGTTAATTCCTGCATTTCGGTTATTATTAGGAGCAAGGATAAACTCAAAATCACCTCTTCTGTCAACATCCGGATTATCGTTGCAACATTGGTTGATATTAACATTTCCTATATATCGTCCCCGATAATATTCTGGCTGTGCAGAAAATATCCCAATTCTTTTTCCTCCGGCACGGATTTTTTCACCCACCTGAATAACACTTGTATCCTGTCCCGATTTGAATATCATCTCATATATTCCTGCAATTCCTTTATATTTTGAATTCGCTCTTCTCCAGTTTTCCCAGTCTTCATAAAACTTCATAGGATCGGCATTAGCAGCCCCTTCAGGTTTAGAATTAGGACCTATAAAAGGGGCAAAAATAAGCTGCTGCTTTTCAGCATCAGTTAATGCTGTTAAAAATGTCATCAGTTTTTGAGGTGTTTTATCCCCTTTAAACATTACAAACGGAAAGGCATTTGCAGCTTTTACTACATTTACAGATTCCTGAAATGTCCGGTCATCATTGATGTCAAGCTGAAGAAATACACCTGTCTGGCTGGCAATGCTGATAGCATCTTTCAGGAGTGGTATTTTTTGATCGGTATATGTTTTTTCTTCATTTTTCAATCTCAACTTACCCAGTTCATCCCACGAATATTCAAATGCTTTTCCATAATTGTCTTTGCCTGTACCATAGGTATTAGGATACATATCCAGGAAATTGGTAGTACGCTGAAGATAGTCATCATGCATCAGGTAGACTTTGCCATCTTTACTTGTTTTAAGATCAATCTCAATAATGTCAACATTGCTGTTGTTAGCTGCTTTTGCAATGGCCAGCTCAGAATTTTCAGGTGTACCATCAATCCATGCTGCTCTGTGCAGGGCAATAAATACATAGCCAGGATTTTTGTTGGCATCCAGTAAGGTTGCTCTTAACTTGTCCAAACTGGGTCTGGAGGTTCTTGGGGTTGGAGTCGTAGTATAGAATCCTTGTGCCTTTGTGTACCCATGAGCTCCTAAGCAAACAGCTAGTGCAATGGTACTTTTTAAGATCTTTTTTCTGAAAAATGTTTTTGTATTCATACTAAAAAAATTAAGGTTCGTAATTGTGATAAAATTACAATTAATCACAAATTATTGAATTGATATTATGTTAATTTTAATTAATATAAAATTGATTATCAGATAGTTAAGTTAAAATAATTTATTTAACCGAACAATAAATATGATCGATTTAATCTTGTTAACTCATATATGTACAGAAAAGCTCTTTATGGAGTAAAAAAGTAAAGATTTTTCTTTTTCAGATAGTCTATCAATTCTTTGGGTCTGTCGGTTTGGATGATATTGACATAATGGTCCGGGTACCAGTTATAAACTTCAGGATTTTCAAAGGTTTTATCATCATTATGCCCGGCACAAAGTATTGGCCACATAGCGTTCAGCCAGACTTTAATTTTATTTTTCTGAATATCTTTAAAATTAATGAGGTGGTTTTCATCAGGGCCTGTTGTAAATTCAAAACCATAAACTTTATAATTTTTTAAATATCCGTTAATCTTAGTCCAGCCTTCACCGGAGCCAAGCTGTATGATAGGCATATAATGAATCTCATCTTTTATTTTACCGTATTTTTTATTGAACTCCTCATAATTTGCTGTTCCTTTAAAAAGAACCTGATCAAACATTTTTCTTTCCTTCAGCATAGGATAAACGATATCAAAATAATCAAATGCCTTATCCAGATTGATGAAAATTTTACCTTCTGTGACATCCAGAACTTCTTGTAAAGTAGGAATTTTCATTTCAGTCGGAACTCCCAGACCATCCTTAAGGGATAATTTTTTTATTTCTTCCAACGTGTAATCCCCAGGGTTGCCTTTCCCGGTAGTGGTTCGGTCGATGGTTTTATCATGCATTAAGATCAGAATATTGTCTTTGGTGAGAGCTAAGTCAATTTCCACCATGTTTACGCCTTTTTCAATGGCTTTTTTTATAGCCTGAATGGAGTTTTCAGGAGCTTCACGCCAGTCTGCCCGGTGTGCCACCACCATTATTTTATCATCGGGAAATTTACTTAATGATATCTGAGCATAAACGGCCAGTGAAGTGCATAACAGCATTATGCATGATAAAATTATTCTGCTTTTTGATCGTATTTTTTTCATGATGATTCATTTAATATCCTGGATTTTGTTTGATAGCCGGATCTGTGTTGATCTGATTCTGAGGAACAGGCATAAGAAGGTTATAGGGTTTTATCACTGCTGTACTATACCCCGGAGTATTCTGGAAGTGAGCGGTCATTACCTGAATGGCAGTTCCTGTTCTCACCAGATCAAACCAGCGGTGACCTTCACCAACGAGTTCTTTTCTCCTCTCCAGTGCGGTTTCTTCCAACAGCTGAGCCTGATCGGTGATATTCACAGCAGGAAGACCGGCCCTGTTTTTGATTTTATTCAGATACAGGTTGGCATTTACGAGATCATTGGATTTTGCATAACATTCCGCGATAAGAAGATACACATCTGCCAGACGAAGCACCACGACATTACTTCCTCCGTCTGTAGGAGCGGTGGTGGGAGCGGTTAATTTTTTTGAATAGGGAACAAGGTTCGGAGTCAGACCAATATAGGCATCTCTCCGTTGGTCACCTGCTGCAAATAGATTGTAAATCTCTTTAGTCGGCAGATTATGACCTTTGGCGCCGGGAGAAAATCCCGACGGACTGAACATCTGATAGGCCTGGCTTCCTTCTGAATTCCCATTTAAACCGGAAGCAAACTGTACATCAAAAATGATCTCAGCATTATTTTTATACGCTACATCAAATATCTGGTTTACGTCTGTCAATAAGCTGTAGCCCAAGCTTTCAATCTGCTTGAGATAGGGCAGGGCTTCATTGTATTTATTCCTCGTCATCAGAACTTTCCCCAGGATCCCCAGGGCTGCCCCTTTGGTTACTCTTCCTTTTTGAGCCGTAGCTTCAGGCAATAAGGAAACTGCATCTTTAAGCTCGGTTTCAATAAAGCTGTATACTGTTTCTGCCGGAGTTCTTCCTTGCCCGAAATAATCATTCACATTTACACTTTCCTGGGTTACCAGAGGAACATCTCCAAAAATACGGACCATATTAAAATACATCAGTGCCCTTAAGAATTTCACCTCACCTGCCCGGGTGTTTTTCTGAGACTGGCTCATCTGTACATTTCCGATTCTGTTCAGTACAATATTGGCCTGCTGAATTCCTATATAATTTTCTTTCCATACACTGGCCAGCAATGAATTATTAGGCTGAACGGTAAAAAAATCAAGTTCTCCGTAAGTGAAATTATCATTGGCAGGCACTTCGTCATAGGTATTATCAGACGGGATTTCGCCGATAGCCAGCATCGCCAGCTGATACTGCCCGACATATTGAAGAGAACCGTATACCGCATTCACCCCCTGTTCCAGCTGTGCTTCATCTTTATAAAAATTTTGGGTCTGCTTAATGCTTTCAGGAGAAATATTCAAAAGATCAGATGAACAGGCCTGGCATAACAGTAGAGAAAGTAATAGGATGTATAATTTTTTCATTTTTTTAAACATTTAGGTTATATTAAAACTTCATATTCATTCCGAAAGAATAGACTTTTGCTACAGGATAATAGCCGTTATCATAGCCTTGTGTAAGAATACTTTCTGAGGTAGCATCAAGGTTTTGTCCTTTGTAGGAAGTAATCGTTAAAAGGTTGTTCCCAACAAAATACAGCTGGATTGATTTTAGTTTTAAAGCAGAAACAAGATCCTGAGGAAGGTTATAAGCTAATCTTATGGATCTCAGCCTTACATAATCTCCATTTTTAAAGAAAATACTGGACGTCCGGGCTTCTTTTCTGTTGTTGGAGAAGTTCATATTGGGCATCGCATAGATCCCGTCCGGATGGGTAACCGGATTATACCTGTTGTCGAAATAATGTTGGGTGGCCATTCCGAATCCTTCTCCGGATTCCGTGGTATTTACCTGATCGCCGTTATAGATTTTTTTAGCTAATTCACTGTATAAAGTAAAGCTGAGATCAAAATTTTTATACCGGAATGTATTGGTAAACCCCATAATATATTTAGGGATTCCTGAGCCAAAGCTTTTCTTGTCGGCAGCATCAATTTTTCCGTCTCCGTTGAGGTCTTCCATGATGTAATCCCCAATCTGCGTCCCGGCAATGTGCGGGGAATGATCAATCTGATCCTGCGTTTTATAAACTCCAAGAATATTATAGCCGTACATTTCAGCAATAGAACCGCCTACCCGGGTAACTGCAAAATTATTGGCTCCTGCTACAATCTCCGACTGCCCGTTGGCCAGGGCCAGAACCTTATTTTTATTGGTTGAAAAACTGAAATTTCCTGAATAATCAAAATTATTCCCTAGCTGAACTGGTTTTAATGAAAGCTGAATTTCCAGGCCGCTGTTCCTGATCTTACCGATATTCTGAAGCAGGGTAGAGTAGCCGGATTGCTGAGGAACGGGAACATCCAGCAGCAAACCGTTTCTGTTCAGGATATAATAATCGGCAGAGACATTCAGATACTTATTGAACAGCCCAAAATCAATACCGAAATTCACGGATTTCGATTTTTCCCAGGAAAGGTCAAAGCTTGTAGCGGTAGACGACCGGTAGCCAGGTATCATAATTCCGCCGAACACATAATTTTCTTTTTCCATCAGGGAAAGAGATCCGAAATTAGGAATCTGATTATTGCCATTGGTTCCTAAACTGAATCGCAGCTTCAAAGGATCCAGCCATTTGTTCGGAGAAAAGAACTGCTCTTTACTTACGGTCCATCCTAATGATAAAGCATAAAAATTCCCCCATTTGGAATGGGCGCCAAATCTGGAGGACCCGTCTCTTCTGTAAGAGGCCATCAGGCTGTATTTGCTGTTATACACATAGCTGAATCTTGTAAAATAGGAGATCAGAGTCCATTTATACTGGTCTACATCAATTTTAAAGGAAGTACCTCCGGAAATATTCTCAATGCTGTTATCCGGAAAACCTGTGGCAAGAGTGGCCGTTTGGTTTGATCTTTCATTTTGATAAGACTGTCCTAAAATGGCATTAAAAGAATGATTGTCAATTTTTTTATCATAGGTAAGCAGGTTTTCAATCAGGTAATTTTTGGTGATGTATTCTGTTCTGCTGGCTGAAGTCACATCCTTATCGGCCGGAGTTCTGTAGCTGCCCACCGTTGATGGTTTAAAAAAATTGTATTCGTAATTGGTATAATCACCACCCGCTGAAATTTTATATTTAAAATCCTTTAAAAAATTCCATTCCGCGAAGATATTTCCAAAGGTTTTAAATAAGGTATATTTCCTTTTGGTCATTTCTGCAATTGCAACAGGATTTTCCACCAGAGCTCCATCCGTAGGGCCGTTTATTCTGATCTGTTGGGAAATGATCAGATTCCCGTTAGAATCCCTCGGTGCAAAGAAAGGATACATGGTTGTTGCCATCTGAAGCAGATTATAGGTTCTTCCTCCGTTCACCATATCGAAAAGACTTCCGCTGGAAATTGATGGGGTCATAGAAACACCAAATCTCAACTCGTCTGTAATATTGGTAGTAAGATTGATATTTCCTGAATATTTTTCATAATCCGTTCCGATTAAAATCCCTTTCTGATTCAGATAGCTTCCTGTAAATGAATATTTGGTCTTTTCATTTCCACCCAGAATATTGAGGGAGGTATTGCTCATAGGAGCCGGCTTCAATACGGCAGAATACCAGTTGGTATCTGTCAGACCGGGCTGTTTGTTCAGATAGGGCGTCAGGTAATCGGGGATAAGCTCTCTGAGGGTGGCACCTTTGGAAATTCTTGTGGTGGTATCGTCTGAAATACTTCTGCCAGTGCCTTTTGAGAGATAATTCTGATCTCTGGATTCCTTCATGAAAATAGCCATATCATAAGCATTGACAAATTTCTCGTTGTCGCTTCTGGCCTGAATTCCATAATAGGAATCTAAAATCACTTCCAGCTTGCCTTTTTTTCCTTCTTTGGTCTGAATAAGAATGACTCCATTGGCTCCTCTGGAACCGTAAATTGCAGTGGAAGCCGCATCTTTAAGAACATCAATAGAGGCAATTGAATTGGGATCTATCGAATTTAAATTGATACCCTCTGTTAACGGAAAACCATCCACCACAATCAGGGGATTGGCTCCGGCAGTGAGCGTTCCGATTCCACGGATACGGATGTTGGGAGAAGATCCGGGACTGGCGTTGGCGGAAGTCACCTGAAGCCCTGTTGCCTTTCCGGCAATCATATCTCCGAAATTACCTGAGGCTACGTTTTTCAGATCTTTTTCTCCAAGAGATGCGATAGACCCTGAAATATCTTTCTTATTCTGTTTTCCATAGCCTACCAAAACCACTTCTTCAATCTTTTTTTCTTTATTGGCAATGGTATCATTTTTAGAAGGATGATCAGCCTCAGTCCGGGTTATCTGTTTTGTTTTTCCAGATGCGCGTCTTACAGACACCGTGTTATTCTGAACGGTAAATTCTACGGGATAATTGCTCTGTAAATAGTTCAGCGTATTCCGTAATGACGTGTAATCGATATTCTGATCGTCCACTATAATGTCCTCAAGGTCTGATACGGAATAAAAGAAATCTGTTTTAGTTGTTTTGCTCAGTTTTTCCAATACTTTCGTCAGTGGGGGAACTGTACGATAAGCAACAGGTTTATAAGTATAGATTTCCGAGGCATATAATTGCTGTGAAGTATACAAAATCCCAAGCATAGCAATACTGATTGCTGTTTTTTTCATAAATTCGCAATATTAATTTTTAAACTTTCTATAGGTTTTTTAAATTGATTAAATCCGCATCGATAACGCCCATTATCGATGCTTCTTTATTTTAATTCTATTTCTTTTGCATCATATTTTTTAATTTTTAAATTAAACGGATAACTGATAATCGAGAGAATGCTTTTTAAATCACCGTTAAACGAGCCATTCACAATCCGGTCTTGGTACTGATCAGGATAAGAAATCCGGACATTATACGTTTTTTCCAGGCGCTTAACAGCTTCTGAATATTTCAAATGATCTACTGTAAAACTCATCGGTTTCTTCGGACTGTAGTAGTGATCATTGGAATGTTCATTACTGCTCAGCCAGATTTCCTCAGGAAGCAGATACGTAATCTTTCCCAGATGTTCTACCTTTACCTTTCCTTCATACAATTCAATTTTTCTTTCTTCAGACTTCTGATCTAAATAAAAGTGCGTTCCCAAAACCTGTACCTGAAAATTCCCTGCATTGATTCTGAAAGGCTTTGATGTATCTTTTGTGATATTAAAATTTCCCTGTCCTATAAAGCTGATCTGCCGGTCTTTTACTCCAAAGTTTTTACTTAGTGTAAGTTTGCTGTATGGCATCAACGTGACTGTGCTTCCATCAGACAACCGGATCATCTTAGAAGTATTAAAACTTTCATAAGCATAGTTTTGCTCCATTGGGACCGTCGTATTCTGAGACAAGCGGTACGTCATCAACAGGATAAAAAAAGGAATCATTACAGCTGCTGCCCAAAACAGCCGGCCTGTATTCTTTTTCTTCCTGATTTTACGGTTCATCGTTGCCCAGATTCTTCTGTCTGTGACGGGATGCATTTCATTCTTTTCCTCAGAAATACTTTCCCAGCTTTCCTCAAATTCTTTATCTAAACTCATCGCTTTGTATCCTGATTCTATTCAAAACCATTTTATAGTAAATACGCGGAAAAGCTAAATCGTTCACCTTAAAATAGACGATTTAACAATTTATTCATATTGAATACCAAGGGGAATTATTGCAGATTGCCTCTCAGAAAACTCAGAACTTTGTTGATCTGTTTGCTGACTGCTGTTTTGGATAGGTTGTTTTCTCTGGCCAGCTGAGAATAGCTCCTGTTCTCTATTTTATGCTGCATGAAGAGCCTTCTTGTTTTCTGTGGCAATTGGTCCAGAAGCTTTTCCACTTTACTGATCTGCTCTTCGTGACATTTTTCATCCGGAGCTTCGTCGTCTTCAGATTTTATTATTTGCTCGGGAAAGGAAAAGGAGAGTTGATGTTTACGGTAAAAATCAGAGACTTTCTGTTTGCAGGTTTTGAAAATAATTGCTTCAGCAGGAATTTGCCTGGTTTT
Source organism: Chryseobacterium sp. (assembly GCA_031277615.1). GTDB lineage: Bacteria > Bacteroidota > Bacteroidia > Flavobacteriales > Weeksellaceae > Chryseobacterium. The sequence goes on from JAITMC010000037.1 coordinate 115,012, forward strand.
GTCCAGATGCTCCCAGACATGCATGAAAATATCCTGGACCATATCCTCTGCATCCTCTTCTTTGGGAATGTATTTTTTGACAAAGAAGTAAACTTTATGTTTATATTCAGAATATATTTTCTCGAACAGATCCATCAGATAAAACAAATTTTCAGTACATTATAAGTTCACAGGAACTCACTAAAAAGATTTTTAAACTGCTTAAAGATAGGTGAATTTTAAAAAGATTTCTTAAAAGCAGAGAAGATTCTTCCCAGATAAGAAAAGCTTACTAATCTATTTTGTAATTATAGAATTTTTTATCATTTATTGAAATCAAAGACAGAAAACATTCTCCTTTTATCCATAATAATCCAGCTATTTTAATGATTTTTATTCATAATAACTATGACCAAAATGGGTATTTTAAATAGCCGGGCTCCAATATATTCCTTACCTTAGAGGTAATTCAATAGATATAATTACAAATCATTTTATGGAAAAAAGAAAGATCAAAAATACAGATCTCATGGTGGCTCCGATTAATTTTGGAGGAAATGTTTTTGGATGGACGCTGGACGAGAAGCAGTCTTTTGACATTCTGGATCAGTTTGCAGAAGCAGGATTCAACTTTATAGATACGGCAGATACGTATTCATGGTGGGTAAACGGAACAGGCGGACAATCTGAGGAGATTATCGGAAAATGGATGAAAAGCCGCGCCAGCCGTAATGATATTATTTTAGCCACAAAAGTAGGCTCCGAAACCAAAGAACACGGTTATGATATCAGTAAAAAACACATTCTGAAATCGGTAGATGAATCTCTGAAGCGTCTTCAGACCGATCATATTGATCTTTATTACACGCATTTTGATGATGATACCACTCCGGTAGAAGAGACGCTTTCTGCATATGACGAAATCATCAAAGCCGGAAAGGTCCGTTATATCGCCGCATCAAATCTGTCCCCGAAACGTCTGAAAGCCTCATTTGATGCCTCTGAAAAAAATAATCTTCCGAAATATGTAGCGTTACAACCACATTACAACCTGATGGAAAGGGAAAGTTTTGAAAAGAACTACGCTCCTCTGGTTGAGCAGTTCGATCTGAGCGTATTCCCATACTGGTCTCTGGCAGCAGGTTTTCTGACGGGAAAATACCGCACCGAAGCCGATCTTTCAAAAAGCCAGCGGGGAGAAGGCGTACGAAAATACCTCAATCCGAAAGGCCTGGAAGTCCTGAAAGCACTGGATCAGGTCAGTGAAAAACATCAGACCACACCGGGAACTGCAGCATTAGCCTGGCTTCTTTCCAATCCTCTGATCACCGCTCCGATTGTGAGTGCTACCAGTGGCTCACAGCTTGAAACATTATTCAATGCTCCGAAGCTCGTTTTAGACAAAGAAGATATTGAGTTGCTTCATCAGGCAAGCCGATATTAATTTTCTTTCCTGATGCTTAAAAATCCGTTCTGAAATTCTTTGGAACGGATTTTTTCTTGTGCAGATTGATCAGGTGATGCCACCTTTAATTTTTTTTGTTTCCCACAGATTGCGCAGATTTGCACAGATCTTTTCTTTCGCAGATGTTGTAGGTTGGGCAGATTTTTTGTTGGAATTCGCTAAGATGTAAAAAATTATCTTGTAAGCTGTTTATATAAGGTACAAGAATTTATCTTCGGTAAATGATCATGAATCTTCTGGAATTTTTTTAATGTTTTGCGCTTTTAAAATAGCATGATATTAAAAACCTTGCGTATTTGCGTTTGCCAACTTATAATTTTTTGTTTCCCACAGATTGCGCAGATTTGCACAGATTTTTTCTTTCGCAGAAGTTGTAGGTTGGGAAGATAGATCAAACGCTCAATGCTCCTCTGAATCCCCGTGCTGCATAATAGGAATCGGCGCCATTATGGTACATGAAAACGGCATTATAACGGCGGTCGCAGAAAATCGCTCCTCCCAGTTCCCTGATGTGGGCCGGGGTTTTTACCCAGCTGGAAGTTTTCAGATCAAACTTTCCAAGCTCCTGAAGATTACGGTATTGTTCTTCGGTAAGTATTTCCAGCCCCATTTCTCTGGCTTTATCTATGGCGTTGCTTTCCGGTTTGTTGGCTTTTCTGGATTCCCAGGCGGGATAATCGTAGCAGAGGCTTCTGCGTTTCGGGCTTTCCGGGGAGCAGTCTGCAAACAGGTATTCATCTGTTTTTTTATCATAAGCTATTACATCGGGTTCGCCTTCTGTAATTTCCATTTCGTTAAGGGACCATAATTTTTCCGGATGGGCTTTCAGTTTGTCCTCAATTTTTTCCCAGTCCATTCCTTTATGGCGGTTCATATTGTTCTCAAACCGGGTTTTCAGTCCTTTTAAAAGGGTTTCGCTTTGTTCGGGGGTTAATGATTTTTTTTTCATATCAAATTTTAATTTCCTGTTTGTTATTTTAAAAGGAGATGGTTTCTGTTGTGAAATCGCTGAAGGGTCAGTCTTGCTAATGAAGAAAATTAATTTTAAACCACTTTACGATCAAAAATTCTTAGTCAATAATAGTGATTTTTCTGTTGGCAGGTCTGAAATACCATGAAATAATAACGAGCACAAACAGTAAAACAGCAGGAAAGGTTCTACCAGCTGTATCACCAACAGTAAGATGTGAGATAACCGCTCCGGACATTACGAAGAAAAATCCGGCATAAGCCCATTCTTTTAATAATAAACGTTTCGGGATGAGTATAGCAATGACACCTAGAAGTTTCCAGACTCCGATGATGGTCATGAGATACGCCGGATATCCAAGGTTGGTAAAGTTGGTAAGCTCATCCTTGTTTTTCATGAGCTGAACAACGGCTGTAGAAACCATGCCTAATGCCATCCAGAGTGTAAAAATCCAATAAATGATCCTTGTTCTTTTTTCTGATCGGTTTGATGTTTCCATATTGATTATATTTTGTGATTAGTCGTTAAGGCCTTTTCCTTCGAGGATTTGAGGGATGCACTTTTCAATTCTTGCTTCCCGGGTTTTGGATTGTTTGGCAGAGGAAAAGTGGAGCAGGTAAGCTCTTTGCCGGCCTGGTGTTAAGGATTCAAAAGCGTCTTTTAATACAGCATCCTGATCCAGCTTGTTTTGAAACTCTTCAGCCATTTCAAAGTCTTTGGTTTTCTTCATTTCAACCTTAGCTCCGGATTCTTCAATTTCAACAGCTTCAAACATATACGCCTGAAGTTTTTTTTCAAGATCATTAATCTGCTCCAGCTCTGTAAAACGGATTTGCCTCGCCGCCTGTACATTTTCTGACTGCTGGATTAAAATCTGGTCCGGATCTTTCATCAAAGCACCTTTAAAAAAGAGTAGGGCACAATATTCTTTAAATCCGTGAATCAGGAAAATATTTTTTCCCTCATAGGTATAACAGGGACATCCCCATTTCAGGTCTTCTACCAATTCCGTACTTAGGGCAATGGCTCTTAATGCTTCAAATTCTTTTTTCCACTGTGTGGCATTATCGAAGAAAAAATCAACTTTTGAATTCATGGAGTTAGGTTTTAGGGTTTGAGAGTATTAGAGTATTAGAGTGAGAGTGTTTGAGGGTTTTAGGTAAGAGCGTTAAAGGGTAAGGTTGTTTTTCTTTTATTGAGGATGATTGCAGGATTTACTTGCGAAGAAAAACTGATTATTGACGTTCATCAGTTAAACTTTGGCCTCATAGTCTCTCATCTGTTCGTCTATTATTTATCCGTCTTCCTGAATATCTCCTGCAAACGGTTATGCGCCATATTGATTCCCTGGGCGAAAGGCATTTTCAGGTGCTGATCTCTGAAATCAACGGATTTATAAATGGTCTGGATGGTAATTTTGCTGGTTGTATCGGTTAATTTTTCAAATTCTAAAAACTCGATCTGAACCGGAAAAGGAGTGTTTTCCATCTGAAAAGTTCTTGTGATCTTCTGATCAGGAACCACTTCATGAATAGTTCCATGGGCACTGAAAACAACTTCTCCCTGCGGATTGGATGTTTCAAACCGGTAGCTTCCGTGCGGTTTGTTGTCGAATTTTGTGACTTTGGTTCCCATCCACTGTTCTACGAGTTCCGGTTCTGTATAGGCTTTGAAAAGCAGTTCTACGGGCAGATCAAATTCCCGGATGATGAAGATTTCCTGTTTTCCGTCTTCTGCGTGGATTTTTGTTTTTAGTTCCATATTTTGAGTTAGTTTTGAGTTAGAGGGTGAGAGAGTATTAGAGTGGGAGCGTTTAAGGTTGGTTGGTATCCTTTCCTTGATGATTGACAATCGATAAGTTAAACTTTGGTCTCATTGTCTCTCATCTCTTCGTCTATTATCTCTTTGTCTTATTTAAGTCTTGGTACGCTTTCATTACACTTTCCAGCTTATTAAATCTGTCGTCCCACATTTTGCGGAATGGCTCTATAAAGTCGGCAATTTCTTTCATTTTATTGGGATTGAGGTGGTAAGTAATTTCACGGCCGTTCTGTTCAGATCTCAGCAGTTCGCATTCTGTAAGAATCTGAAGATGTTTGGAAACGGTAGGTCTTGCGGTATCGAAATTGGAAGCAATAGCCCCTGCTGTCATGGATTGAGCAGCCACCAGCATCAGTATGGATCTTCTGGTAGGGTCTGCGATCGCCTGGAATACATCTCTTCTTAAATTCATTGTGTAGTTATTTGACTACAAATATATGTGTAGTTATTTAGCTACGCAAGTTTTTTGAGAAATTTTCTCGTTTAAGCGACTCTCAATCCACATCGTTTAGTTGTGATACACCTTCGTTCTATAATTAAAAAGAATTTTTTAGGGCATTTTTACCTCTAGTTGTTATAAAAAATATTTTACTCTTCTCTGATTGTTTTACACCAACTAAGTCATTTGCGATAAAGAAATCTAAATCAGCATTTATATTTTTATCAAATAAAGATTCTATTTCGGTTTCAAATATAGGTTCATTTAAAATTTTTTCTAATATAATTTGTTGATTATTTGATAATGTAAATGCTTCTATCTCATCCATCGGATCATTAACTTCTTCAGGAGTATATGGATGAATGTAAATAACAACAAGAAAGTGAGATCGCTCTTCATCCATTGAAAGTATTGGTTTAGGAGATCCATTTTCTTCTAATGAATCAACCAGTGTGGGGATTCCAGTAGCAAACTTTTCAGCTAATTGAACTCCTTTTAACCATTCACCTAGTTTAAGGTTTCTATATTTTCGTGTTGGAGGAATTTTAAATGTGACTAATGCTTTCTCATCAACGGGAGGCATAGGACCTGGGTAACTAATTATTTCAATTCTTCTATCATCAATTATTTCAGAATTATTTCTAGAAGAAGGGCGCTTATAAATACGAATTTCATTAGGATTTGGATTATCATATCCTCTATGATATAAAGAATTAACTATGACCTCTTCTAATGCTTGATATGGATAGTTTGTAAATTTTTCTGCTTCCATTTTTGAAGCATCTTTGCGGACAAATTCTTTTATTATATTACTACTTAGGTATTCCATAATTTGTCTAATCTGAATATGAATTGGCCCCTGAAATTTCTTTTGTGAATATTTAGTTCCAGCTTCATTTTCAAATTCCACTAAATTAGTATAGCATCCTTCAAAATATTTCTCAGGGTTTTGGCTAAACATCATTAATCCTACATTTAATGGCTTAATATTCTCCTTAGTACCTCTCGCAATTTGTAAATTAATGGCTATATCACTTAATGAAAGCTTTAAAGTTTCATTATAAGACTTAGATTTTGTTTCTTTTAAATAAGCTTGAATTAAGCCTAGATCTAAATCATCAATTGATGCTTGATAATTGACTTTATCATCAAAATGCTTACTCATTGACAGTTCTCTCAGCCTAGCTTCAAATTGTGAATTAGCAGGAATTGTAAGTGATGCAGGCCTTACATAAATTTTTCTTTGAGCTTTTCCTCCAAGTGTACTTGGTGCAGAATATGGTCTTTCTTCACCGGTTGTAACCCAAATTACTATTATAAGCTGTTCTTGGAATTCAATAGGTTCTATAGTAGGAAAAATATTAGGATGTATTTTGAAACATAACTCTATAAATTCTTTTTGTATTTTATCTACTTGATTAGCTTGAAGACCACAAGGAGGTAGAATAGGAGTTCCGTCTTTTTCATCAATCCCAATTATGAGGTAACCACTGCCATATTCATTAACATCGTTTGCAAAAGCACAAATAGTATGAATAACTTCTTCAGGATTCCATCCTCTTTTAAATTCAATTCTAACAGATTCTACTGCTTTATCATTTATAAGATTTTCTATATTTATTGGTAAAGCCATTGTTATTCTATATTTGGGTATTCTCTATAAATTTCATTATCAACCATACATCCACCTTTTGCATGAAAAGGATGTTTTTTATCAATTGTTGGATCTTTTTGGTTTGGGTTAAAAATTCTTTTCCCCCATTGTTTAAAAAAGAAAGCAGTATTGTGCTTTTTACAATTATTTCTTATTGATATAATCCATTCTTTTTCAAATTTTCTTGCTTTTCCTCCAGATTCTCCCCCAATTAGAACCCAGTCAATATCTGTAAAATCATTATATTTAATATCACCCAATAAGGGTTCAAACGATATAAATTTTATTTTAGCAGGTATTTTTTTGAGCATTTCAATCCGTTCAACAAACTCATTGTTTTCAACTGAAACACCTAACCATATATTATCTGACCAAAATATATTATCTGACAATTCTTTTACTCGTTCAATTCTTTTAGTAAGTATTTGATAAGTGTGTTGTGGAGTATTATTCATAACCGAAAAAACCTTTTTTACATATTCTGTTTCTACTTTATCATGAAACAAATCACTCATTGAATTTACAAAGACTATTTGTGGCTTTTTCCATTTCAAAGGATCATTTAATCGTTCTGTAGCCAATGTCAATTCAAATCCATTTCTATATTGATTTATTCCTCGTTTATGTTGCATATTTGCCCATCGTTCAGCATAGCAATTTTTACAACCAGTAGAAACTTTTGTACAGCCAGTAGTCGGATTCCAGGTGATTTCTGTCCACTCAATATTTGACTTGTTCATACCTCCTAATAATTAGAAAGTTCGTTAATACAATCTGAAGTGGCTGGTGGCTTAGACACTTTATAATATCGTCTTAGCATTCCATGAAATCGACTACCAAGCCAGGTTTCCTCCACCAGATTTAGCCAAAAGGAATTTACTGTTTCATTATGTGCTCTTAAGCCTGCAATCTTAACGGCTTTATCTAGTTCTTTACTCATTTCATCAACTTCTAATGGTAAAGGATTTTCGCTAATATCCCTATGCATAAGAAGTCTTCTTAAAACGTCTTCTCTTTTGAAGCGCATCGAATGAAATTCGCCATGAGTTATTGATAAATGCTTAGGTTTTAGCAATATTAATAATGTAGGAAGAATAGGAAGTGTTGATCCACATGTATCCAAATCAATCAAATCAATACGGATCTTGTTGACTTTTAAATCAGCAGCAGCATCAATTGCATCACCTATAAAAAAGAAAACTTGTTTTTTATCTTTTTTATACAAATTCCATAAACAATCCTTTGTATCCACTTTCTTAAATCCTTTTTCCTCAGCAGTTTTCTCAAATTGTTTGAGCTTTGACTTCATTTTTTCGGATGCGTATACAACATCCGCAACACTAATCCATTCAAAAGTCTGATGACCAGCTCCTGCATATGCATCAAAAACTGATTTTGGTTTTGCTTTTTTAGCTATTTGTAGAGTGAAATTTTCTTTATCGCCTCTGTATGATTCTCCAAAAAGATCATGCTTTATTCGTAGTTTTCTTACTTTACTTCTAATACTTGGTAATGTCCTATCGGGAAACAATTCTTTAAGCAATTTGGCATCAAAAGTTTCTTTTTTAAGGTAACTCAACAAAATTATCTCTTCTTTCTCTTTCCATGGAATCGGAATTGTGTTAGCTTTTCTACGCTCAAGTTTCATAAACTTACTTTTTTGCCTTTTCTTTTAAATGATTTCTAAAAGGTTCCATTGGTTCATGTGGTACTGGAGGTGCTACACTATGAACTCTTATCCAATCAGGAGTACCATTAAAAGGGCTTTGTATCCAAAATTGTCCTTGGCCGAAACTATTTGCAATAAACTCTAAGCCATCATCTAAATATGCATATTTAGCATTTTTTGGATTAATTTTCATTACTATTCTAGTAGGACATTGTTCTGGAACAATTTCGTGAAGATCTTTTGGATTTTGAGTACTAAGAATTAAGTTAATGCCGAATTTTCTTCCTTCTCTAGCCAATTTTTCGAAATTTGATCTTAAACGATCAAAAACACCTGGAGAGCCAAAGCTATTTTCTGTTCGTGGGATAATTTGATGGGCTTCATCAAAGAAAACAAATGTATTATTCATACTTTTTTTGTTGTCATAAAGCCACTTTACTAATTGCATTTCCCACATTAATCTTTCATCTAAATTCAAATGATCAAGATACAATATTGTAGTACCTTCAAAGGCAAAGGCATCTAAAGGATTTTGATTTGTTTGTAATGCCGTTTGGTCATTATCAAAATACCATTTTAAATTATTTAGTGCTCTTCTTGCTGCTTCAAAAGTACTACGATAATAGGCCAGTCCATTAGTTGTCAAAGTTATAGTTGTACCTGTATTTCTAGTTAACAACCTATTCAATGCAAGATCAAGGCGTTCAATTGTTACTTTTTCCTGATTATTATGTAATGTTTCGGCTATGTCATCAAGTAATCCAGGGGCCTGGGGTGATGATATTCTATATAAATATTCTACATCAGAAGGGTTATTTAAATCTTGTAGCCTTAAACTAATTTCTTTTACTCTAACTCCTCGTTCTGTAGCTAATCTTTTTAGTCTAACAATATCTTCATCCTGTTCCTCTTTTCTTATTTTGGGTATAACAAGTTGAAAAGGTGATAGGTGTGACTTTGCATCTTCGGCAGATTCTCTTTTTTCGGCTACAATCTTTTGCCAAGCTAATTTGGGTTGTATAATATTATCTAAATCCCAAAGTAATAATTGCGAAATATCACCTTGAACATCTGTTAATATGATACGATTGTTTTGATTCTTACCATGCTTTCTTATTTGATACGCTAGGTTTTTAAGTAGTACTGTCTTTCCTGAACCACTTTCACCAACAATAAATACGTGTTTATTATCTAAATTTTCAATATCCCATTTATAACTAAGAAAGTTACCATTTGTTTCATAAGGTTTATTGCCAAATCCAATCATTCCTAGGTCTAATCCATTTTTACGTATATCCAATATTTCTTGTAAAGAAGGGGATGGATCATCATTAACCGGCGTTACATTTGGAAATATTAGTTTACTTTTTGCAGATGGTGGACGTTGGATGGCCGAAGATATAAAATTCCTTTTTTTTTCTTCTGAATCAGTCATTTCTCTCGTTAATTCCACTCTTATAATCATTGGTTGATGAGTATGAGGTCCATTTATCTCTTCAATAGGTAGAGTTGGGTCGAATTTGTCATCAGAGTAATATAATAGGCTTTGCTTTTCAGGATTAAATGGAGAAATAGATTTTAGCCCAACAACACGCCCTGCTATCCAAACATCATTCCCTTCTCTCCAATCCTTGATAACAATTGTTGCCCCAAGGGCTAGAAAGGGCATTTTATTAGGTTCGTGAATTATATATTCTGCAAATGCCCCTCTTTCATCTACACTAAAAGGAGAATGAAGATCATGATAGGGGCGGGCATAATATTTTTCACTAGAATTTATTGTTTTATCATCCATAATATTATTGCTGTTGTTGTGCTAAGTCAAGCTGTTTTAAGTTTAATGCTGCAAGCGTCTGTTTTTCTAATAATTCTTTTTCATAATTTAACTGACAAAGATCTCCCACTACAGATTGTATAAATGGCATATTCCCTCCCAATTCATGTTGCCAAGCTACAATAGATAAAGCTTCTTCTACTAATTCTCTTTTTTCATCCCACATAAAAAATGGAACCTCCATTCTTATAAAAGATTGTGGATGGATTTTACCTCTATAATAACAGTGAAGAGGTGTTATATCCCTACACAATTCATCTTTTGCCTTATCACATACTCCTTTTCTAGCAATAGGAACAGCTTTGATCAAAGAAGTTCTGTGCCCAGGTTGTAGTATACGCTGAAGTAACAATGCATCTGTACCAATAGAAAGTATTGTGTCTCTTGTTATTTCATCTCCAGGAAAATATATTTCAAGAAGTTCAGGAAATGAGCATAATGTTTCAAGCATTAATTTTGAATCATTTATACTCTTTGAAACACAAACTAAAATTTGATTTGTCCAAGAAATAATGGGGCGTAGTCCTTCAATAGTGTCATGTATAGAACTACTGGTAGAAAAAAGAGGTCCATCTTTTATGCATATTGTTTTTTTATCAATCTGTATTTCTTTTAAACATAATAATTCTAGTGCCTGCTGAAACTTCACTGCCCATCCTAACGCATGTGAGGACGGACTTTTATCACTTTTTGTATGATCATAGCCTACTAAAAATGGTATTTGACTAGCCTTGTCAATATGATCAATAATATTTACCCCATCTTCTTTTTTTTCGCTTTTAAGCTTACTGTTTGTATATTCTATAAGGTTTTCAGTGAAAATATTTCCATCTACCCATGTTACTGCGCTGGCATCCTTATGTTTTCTATAAAAATATGGAGGTTCTGTACCATTTGTATATTTAAAATTTACTATAGCAGCTCTAGCCAAAATCAAATGAAAGGAATTCATTCCTATTCTTTGATTTGATCCATCAATTCCACAAATGCTTAATCCATCAATTTGATCTTTTTCCGGAAGATTAATATGTTTTGGAAGCATACTATCTTCTATATCAATTACAATATTTTTGTGTGTTTGGGGATTATAATTACTATCACGTGCTAATGATTCTCCATTTTCATTTAATCTCTTTGCCTTAATTTCAGCTTCAGACAATGCCGCAAGATCACGAGGACCTTTGGGAGGCATTTTGATATATGTTGTACCATCAACTAAACTATTAAGTACACCTTCAAAAGATTTTACTAATGATACATTTAAATTATCCATCAAGTTTTTAGTTAATTTTAGTGGTATCTTATACCTATTTTCAAATCATGCTGATTTGGTTAGCATTCGAATGGTCTTGAATTTTATTTTTTTACTATTTTGATAAAATAAATAATTTTTATTTTATCCTACTAAAACCACATGAAGTCTTTTATTACAATCTTTTATAATACTTATTATATTATACAAATATAGATAAAAATAAGCGTATCTTATTTGAATATTCCTGTGGATTCTTTTATAAACAAACGTAATGAAGGTATTGTCAAAAAAGAAAAAGTAAAAACCAGATATTCTCTATAATTTCCTATTTTCAATCACATTTATTGATTTTCATGTAATAATAAAGATTACTTCCTATCTATCAACCTCTCCAACTTCTCAATCATCTCTTTCTGTTGCTGAAGCATACGCTCATAAAGCTCAACCATTTTATCAAGAGGGTTAAACGTGAAATTAGGATAATAGTTATAACCATTCGATTGGTCGTTGAAAGTATTAGAAATAATATTCACCGCCTGTTCCTCATCAAAATTCTCAATCGCTTCCGCCGGAACTTTCAAAATCTTTGCTACCTGCGCCAGGATATCAGATTCTACGGTTTCTTTTTGTTCTAAAAGAGAGACTTTCTTCTGGTTCCAGTCGTCACCTAATTCAAAAGCTAAGGCTTCCTGCTTGATGCCCAGCATTTCACGGAAACGTTTTATATTTCTACCCTGATGTATTTTCTTATTTTGCATATCTGTGTAAGTCATAATAACAAATATAAAGTTTTAAAAGATAAAAATAAAGTCCGGCTCTAAAATAAATAATCTTCTAAAATATCCGTTCTGTCACATAAAATATCCTTTCGTAAACTGGTATAGCTTCCCCCGTATTTCTTGCTTTGCTGAAAAACAACGATATGAGAGAAATAATTATTCGGGGCAAATATAAGATTGTGTCCGTTAGGAACCTTACGGTTTCCCATAAATCCTTTGAGAGAGCGTACAGAAGGCTGGTTTTCTTTCCGGAAATCCGGCTGGCAGGGAAGTGGCTGCTGGAATCCGGTTTTGAACCGGGAGACCGGGTGGTAGTAACGGTTTGCAGAAACAGGATTGTCCTGGAAAAAGAAACAAAGGATGAGGCGTTATAAATTGATACTCTTCTGAAGTGATAAATTGTACGGTTGATCATCATTATTCTGATATCCTGCTATGCCCGATTCCGGGTTTGAAAATGGAAAACAGGTAGATTTATAACTTTCTTTGGCTCTGAATTAAATGCAGAGTTTTTAAAATATATACCGTAGATTTTTTTAGGAAGCAAAAGATGGAATTAACTCCGCTGATTCGACAAAGGAGAGATTAGTATTGCGGTGTACTCCGGATGCTTATGTATAACAACTGAATTTGCATGATAATGTGGGTTTCGGCGGCCGGAGGCCGCCGAAACCCTTTTTAAAAACCAATACTATCCATTCAAAAAAGCCATCATTACTTTATCTTCCTCATGGGAAACTGTTGTTTCATTTCCCGGCCGTCTTTTTTTCCGGAAATCTCAGCCAGAAGGGAATCTTTCCCTTTTTTCTGATAGGAAATTGCCTGTGGAAAATCGTGGAGTGGATTTTCAAAGCGAACAGCTTCAGCCGTCGGACTGCTCTTTGCAACAAAGCTCACGGGAAATCCACCGTTTTGATTTTTCACAGAAACCATGTAATGCAGCTTTTTATCTTTTTCGACGAGCCGGACGGTCTCAAATAACAGGGTATCTTTATTTTTCAGAAAATAACTTTTGCCCTGGAATTCAACAGGACTTTTTCTGGTCCATGTTTCATAAAGGCTGCCTTTGGGTGTTTTGGTTTCCCAGGTTCCGAGAAGCCATTCCATTTTTTTTATTTCACTTTGGCGCACCGTCCATGCAGATAAGATCATAAGGCCCGCTGCGACAGGTAACAGTTTTGTTTTCATAATCATGAAATTTTGAAGTTGAGCAAATTTCTGATAATCTCAGTCTTTAAAATTGTAAAAATGCGACATGATGATTTTCTGAAAACAGGTAAAAAAAATGAATAAGAGGAATCATAGATTAACCTTACAATTCACAATTACTTCCGCCCTTCATCATCCGGTGTAAACTTATTATTCTGTTCCATAAAAAAGTAAAGACATTTTCAGGTTTTCACCATAAAATTCTTTAGGAGTAAGTCCTGTAAATTCTTTAAAATCTTTGATAAAATGGGCCTGATCATAAAAATCAGCTTCATGGGCAAGGGAAGTAAGAGAAGAAAACTCCCTATTCAATAATAGTTTGAGGGTTTTCTGAAGTCTGATGGTTTTGGAGAGCTGTTTGGGGCTCATTCCTATAGCGGATGAAAATTTCCTTTCCAGTTGTCTGCGGTTGATGTTATTCTGCCGGGAGAGTTCATCCACAGAAATCTGGCCGTTCATGGTTAAAAGAGTTTCAACAGTAGACTGTATCATTCTGTCAATGGTTTGCGGGTTCAGTTTTTTTCTTAGAAAAGTTTCTATACTATTAATTTTTTCTTCGGTGGAAGGGGAATCTAATATCTTTTTTTCGAGATCGGTTCCTTCCTGTCCAAAGAGTCTTTCCAGGGAAACCGCTTTATCATCCATTTCTTTAATGGGAATGGAAGCAAAAGGGATAAAGCCTTCATGGTGGAACCTGACAGAAAATATCCCTGTTGTTCCTGTAGGCTCAATTATCAGAGGGCGGGTAAGCTGGCCAAAAACGCAGCTTCTGGGCTGTAAAATAGGGCTGCCGTCATCCATATACTGCTTGTAAAGATCGCCGTAATGGAAAATCATTTCCATACAACCATCCGGGACAATCGTTTGCTGTTGAGGTATTTTTTCCTCAGGACTTTCCAGGGTCCAGTAGCATTTGATGAGAGCGGAAAGATCGGGATGAGGCGGGAAGGTACGGTAATCCATAGATAAACAGCTTTTAAATATCCATTTTAAATCTACTGAAATAAAACCGGATAAAGTTATTAGTAATTTTAAGATTCAAAATGTCCGATTTTACCGACTCAGTATTTCTCCTATGGCTTTGATGCTGTATTCAAGCTGCTCCTCAGAAAGCGAGCCATAGCTCAGCCTGAATCCATTGACAGTCTGTTCATGACTGTATTGTTTAGGGTGAATGATATTGATGTTTTTCTCAGTCAGTAAACCTGTTACAGCATCCCAGTCCAGTGTTTTTTCAGGAGTGATCCAGAATGCCAGGCCTCCTTCAGGAACGGTATAGCCAGCCCATTTTTTAAGGTGTTTTTCCAGCAGACCGGAAACAAAATCCCTTTTATTTTTATAGTGTAGGGTTGCTTTTTTGATGTGCTTCTTCACGGCACCTTCTTTAATAAGCTGTAATACGGCCTGTTCCATGATCACATCCCCCTGCACATCGATGATTTTTCTGAGATCACCGATTTTTTGGAGCAGTTCCCGGTTTTTGGAAACAAGATAACCGATCCTTAAAGCCGGAGCAACCACCTTACTCAGCGTTCCGATATACACATACCGGTCGAGATCCGGAAAACTGGAAACAGGAAGAATAGGGCGGTACCCGAAATGAAATTCATTATCGTAATCGTCCTCAATAATCGTAAAGCCGTATTGGTTGGATAATTCAATCAGACGAAGCCTCCTTGCCAGACTTAGGGTAACCGTTGTAGGATACTGCCTGTGGGGAGTAATGTAGACAGCTTTTATATTATTGTGAAAAGTTAAAAGTTTTTCAATGTCTTCAACCAGAACACCTTCATGATCTACTGTAACCGGAAGAAGCTCTGCTCCGGCATATTCAAAGGCTTTCCAGGCGGGCTGGTAACCTGGATTTTCTATAATCACCTGGTCACCTGGCTTTAAAAGGGCCTGAGCGGCCAGGAACATAGCCATCTGGCTGCCTCTGGTAATGGAGATTTCATGTTCACTGATATGCATTCCCCGCTGATGGTTCAGCATTTGGGCAATACTTTTCCTGAATTCGGGATCGCCATGCTCACTGCTGTAACCCATCATCTGCCATTTTGCTTTCCTGCTGAAAATCTGCCGGTAAGCGCGGGCAAGTTCTGTTACCGGAGCAATCTTACTGTCCGGATGTCCGTCATCAAAGTTAATCATCATCTTACTGACAGGTCCTGATGGTATATCTTCCTCTATTCCTGCCTGGTGAACCCTCTCATGCAGAACCGGAAGTACATCGGATACAAATATTCCTTTTCTCTCTTTAGAAATGACCCATTCTTCGTTGCTCAGTACCTGATAGGCTTCTACTACCGTATTTCTGTTGATTTTCAACAGCTGGGCGAGGTTTCTGCTCCCCGGAAGGGCATCCCCGGGCTTTAGCCGTCCCGAACGGATATCTGCAATAATAGTATCGGCAATCTGAAGATAGACCGCCTTATTGAGATTTTTATCGATTTCAAATTCCAATTTCCAAGGTCTGAGCATCTGGACTAGTTGTTTATATAAAAACTGAATCAGTTAAACAGTCCAAATATAAAATAATTTTGTCATGCAATAAAGCAAAGAACTTTTAAATTTTTAAAATTATGGACAAGACCCAATTCAGCTCAAAAGATTTTCATGAAACTTTTGCCAGACCCAAGTATGTAAAGCCAAGCCACCTGATTCATAAAAATGTTGAAAATGCAGGAGAGCATAACCAGTTTTCAACGGAAAGGAAACATCCGGTATTTTTTGTTGACCTTCCGAGCAAAAATGTGAGCATGACCATCGGCGGACTTCTTCCGGGACAGCAGACCAACAGACACAGACATACCTATGAAACCGTATTATTTGTGATTGAAGGAAAAGGATGGACCGAAGTGGAAGATGAAAGGGTGCACTGGGAAGCTGGAGATGCCGTTTATATTCCTTCATGGGCCTGGCATAAGCATCAGAATATGAGCGATACGGAACCTGCCAAATATATTGCCTGTGAAAATGCACCTCAGCTTCAGAATCTGGGTGTAGCCTTAAGGGAAGAAGAGGGCAGAGACCTTTAGGATCATCACCATTAAGAAATACTGAAAGTTTAAGCGCAGTTAGGAAAGCCATTCTGATTTTAATTTTAAAGAAAACCTGCCTTAACCCTCTTAACGGCTTAAACTTTCTTCTTAATGGCCACCGATGTAACCCATTATTTAACTTTTAAAACCAACAAAATATGAAGAATATTCCATTTAAAGGAGTCATTGCCTATCCTATAACCCCTTTTGACGGGAATGAGAAAGTAGATATTCCGCTATTTAAAAAACTGACTGAGCGACTGATCACTTCCGGAAGTCATGGAATAGCCCCGCTGGGAAGTACCGGCGTGATGCCTTATCTCTCCGATGAGGAAAAAGAAGCGGTAACAGAGGCAACAATAGAACAGACCAAAGGAAGAGTTCCGGTCCTTGTAGGAGTATCCAATCTTACCACAGACAAAACCGTTCATCATGCCAAATTTGCGGAAAAAGCCGGTGCCGATGCGGTCATGATTATTCCCATGAGCTACTGGAAGCTTACCGATGATGAGATTGTAGCCCACTATGATGCAGTAGCCGGCAAGATTTCTATTCCTATTATGGCGTATAACAATCCGGCTACGAGCGGAGTTGATATGTCACCCGCACTTCTTAAGAGACTGCTGGAAATCCCCAATATAACGATGATTAAGGAAAGTTCCGGGGATATTCAGAGAATGCATTACCTGAGAAAAGAGCTGGGAGAGGACGTTGCTTTTTATAACGGGTCCAATCCGCTGGCACTGGCTGCTTTTACTGCCGGGGCAAGAGGATGGTGTACGGCAGCCCCGAACCTGATACCGGAGCTTAATGTCGCTTTATATCATGCGGTAGAGGAAGGCAATATGGAAAAGGCTCAGGAGGTTTTTTACAGACAGTTTGATCTGCTGAAATTTATCGTTAACAAAGGACTTCCGAGAGCCGTAAAAGCCGGCCTGAATATTCTGGGCGAAGAAGGCGGAAATTTAAGAAGCCCGTTAAAACCTTTAACTCCCGCAGAAACGGAAGACCTTAAAAATATTATGACAACTCTTATTCAATAATTCAATCTTATGAAAAAATCCATTTTTTATCATGCCGGATGTCCGGTTTGTATCAGTGCAGAACACGATATTGTTACACTTATCGGTGCAGAACATGTAGAAATCATCCACCTTGGAAATGACAGAAGTAAAATTGCAGAAGCAGAAAAGGCCGGCGTACAGTCTGTTCCTGCTTTGGTAATGCCGCATGGAAATGTGCTTCACATTAACTTTGGAGCATCCATGGAGGATGTGAAAAAATAACAAAATCCGGTAATGCTGATATTTCAGATTACCGGATTTCTCTCTTTAGGTTCTGCTTGCTTATGGCAAGTAGTTAGTCGCTATTTGCCAGCCGCTTCCAATTATTTTTTATCTTGTGTAAAGGCAGCCGGAATTTCTTCTGTGCTGCTTTTTATTTACACGGTGGCATTACCTTCAATACCATCTGCATTATTGGTTTTAATTCCTGTAATGGCAGACGCTACAAAACTGAAAAGGCTCACGAGTTTTCCTGCTTTGGTATCCCAGTAATACGTTTCTTTAGGTTCTACCCGGATAATGCTTACATCCGGATCATCTTTCCCGTCAAACCAGGCTTTTGCCATGGGCGACCATTTATCTTCAATTGTTGCTTTGTCTTTATATACAGACGCTTCACCATATACCGAAAGATATTGGGAATCACTGTTGTTCATGAAAAACAGCTGCACCCTGCGGTCTTCCTTTATTTCAAAATTCTTATTGCTGACAGAACTGCTGATAAACCATAAATTTCCGCTGTCATCGGTTTCTTGGAGCGTCATTGGTCTTGAATTCAAAGGCTGCGTTTCCAGGTCGGTACAAAACATACAGATTCTTGCTTTTTCCGACAGTTCCTTAATTTTTTTAATCGCTTCGAGGTGGGTTAAGTTTTGTGTGGACATACTATTATATTTTAGGGTTTGGTATCATTAATAATGGCTGCTTTAAAGAATGAAAGCATAAATATTCCGTTAAAACATTCAAATACCTGACCAAACATAGGTTTTTTGTGGTATCTTATATTAATTTTTTCTTTTAAATCAGAGCTTAAACCTCATTACCCGGCTGAATGATTTTTTTACTCAGTTTCTTTCCCGAAAAATAAATACGGACCATAACCTGATTACAGCGGTTCAACAGTTTATGCTTTAAAATAAAGGTTCGGTAACGTCAAAAGACCTTGAACATTTCACCGGATACTCTGAACGGCATCTTGAGAGAAATTTTGAGCACAATATGGGATTAACGTCAAATCGTTCCGGATGAATAACGTTAATAATTATTCTAGAAAAACATTGCTTTTAAATCCTTATGAATTTTTAGATTCTTGAAAAGCGCTTTAAAATATACAATCAGTATTATTTAGGCTTTATTAAAATCACTTGTTGGTGATAATTAAAATTTAATTATATTTAATACTTCAAAAAACAAAACAATCAATGAGTAAAAAAATTATTCTCAGGCTGTCTGTTCTGATAATCTTTATGTCCTTACTGTGGTCGTGTCGCAGTGAAGACCTTTTAACCGACAATAAGGAAACACCTCCTTCTAAATTTAAAGTATTTACTTCCAAAAACGGAGAAAAAGTAAATTACGCTGAAGGGTTTAAAATCCTTATGGAAAAACATGACAGTATAAACAATGAGCAGCACACAGCAAAAGCAATGAAAAATGCCTTTGAAAGTTCTAAAAATGTATCTGACGAGTATATAGAGTTTAATATCCGTTCCGAAGATTTTATCTCTGATACAGGCGCAAGATGGATTGTTTACCCTACCATTAAAAACTCTTCAGTTACCGGACTTATTGCAGGAATATTGAATAAAGATGAAACCTTAGTGGAATTCAGAGAATTAATGCCCGGAAGTGAATATTATGATAATGCACTACCTTTGTTTCGGGAACATTATCAGAAAAGCCTGATTTCCGCAAGACAGGCGAATAAGAATGGTAAATGTGGTTTTTTTGGACAACCACCCTGTGAAATTGATGTTATTGTTATCACACCTACTAACCCAGGTGGGGGAGGCCCATGGATTCCGGGATCAGGAGGAGAAAGCCCTCCAAAAGGATGTGCTAAATATAGCAACTGTATAAATCCTGATGGAGGAGGAGGTGGTGAAGGTATGGATGGGCAAGACTTAAATCCATGTCTTAAAATTGCTCAAAAACAAAATAATCCAAAATATTCAGCTAAATTTAATGCTCTTAATAAACCGGAAATTTTTAACATGGATAAAGAAAGAGGTTATTATGAAAAACAACCTCCGTTAGGGGTAAATGCTACAGCAGGATTTGTTCAGGTTGATGGCCCTCCGGGAACTACAGGACTTGACCTTCCTGATGATACTACAGGGATCTCAGGCTTATTTCATTCACATAATAATGTGGATGGAAGTGTTAAAATATTTTCTCCTACAGATGTTAGAACCTTCATTAATACATTCCTTAAAAATGCAAGAGAATATGGAGGTGGATATGGAAATGCATTTTCTACAGTTGTAACTTCAGCAGGAAGCTATACCTTAAAGTATACAGGAACTACACATCCAGGGGGAGTAAATTATGATACCGGACAAATATGGGAAGAATGGTATGAAAAAGAAATACAGAATATCATGGATAAGGATGGAAATTTACCTCAAGATAAAGTAGAGAATGTATTTAGCAGGTTTTTAAAGGAAGTAGTTAATAAACCAGGCTTGGAAGTATTTAAAGTTACAGCAAATACAGCTATTAAACTTACATATAACTCAATTACAAAAGAAACTGATAAAGACAATTGTCCTCATTAATTTATTAAATATTAAAAAATGAAAATTCTATTTTTTACCACTATATTATTCATTGGAATATCTTGCAAAGCACAAAACTATCCTTTGACAACGACAGAGTCTGTTCCTCAGGGATCTTATATTACAGATACTCAAAATGAGCTTCCTGCTTTTGAAGGAAATTGGATGGGAACTTGGAAAGGAAAAACTTTTCTTATTAATTTTAAAAAAATGGTGCATGAATATGATGATCACTATAAGTCATATAGAGATTACCTCATAGGGAAGTTCCAGGTCAAAGATACCTCTGGAAATATACTCTTTGACAATCTGAACGTCTCTGATAGTAATGCTAAAATTGAGGGGGGAAAAATATTTCCTACTGGGAAATATGTTTTAACATATGTTGATTCTGATTTATGTCTTAAAAGTGGACGCATTTTTATAGAATTTACAAATAGTACTAAATCTGAAATGAAGTTTAAATTTATGGAAACAAGTCAGCTAATAGATAAGGATTGTTTTTATCACGGGAAACCAGCTGATCAGAGACCTGAGCCTTTGCCTAAAGAAATTATTTTAACAAAACAATAAATATAAACCTCCAATTGGAGGTTTTTTTATACATACTTAGCAACTACTAATAGAGATAATATTATCATTACAAAAGAAGTAAAATACTTTTACGTTCTTTTCGCTATTTTTATCTTCTTCTTGGTACAAATTTGCAAATGTAAATTTTTACGGTTTTGTATCCAGTTGACACAAATATAGACACTTTTAATATTTACAAATTATAATTAATTGATTTTAAATTATTTACAAATAACTCCTAGCATAAATCCAGCCTGATAACTTTATCCAATCTATTTTTGAACAACGTAATTTTTTTAATTACGGGCATACCTCTAATTAGAGTAATGATAACTACAAAAAGTACCAGCCCTTTCATGACCTCCATCATCCATCATCCTTCACCCGGCCTCAGACCTCATGAATCTCTGAATCCGTAAACACAAAAAACTTTCCGCCTTTGGGGATATTTTTGGTATCCAGTCCGGTAAATTCACTGAAAGCGGGAAGAAGAAGCTGTCCGGAAGTCTGTACAAAGCAGGGAAGTCTGAAACTTTTTACCGCAGAATTCAGGACAACGCCGGGATGAATATGTCCGGTGATCTGAAATCCGGAACGGGTCTTATCAAAATCGTGGATGAAGATAAAATCGTCAATCTGTAAAAGCCCGGCCCTGAAATTAAGACATAATTTCCTTTCAAGAGATTCTGTGATCCGGTCGTGATTTCCTTCGATCAGATAAAATTGGAGGTCCGGATACCGGTTTCTCCATTGGCAGAACTCATCTACATCAGAATTATCTCCGGCATGGAGCAGATCGCCCACTACAATGAATTTTTCAGGCTGGAAATAGGCGATGAGCACAGAAAGTCTTTCCAGATCACTTTTCATAATATGATTGGCCAGTGCAATCCCGTTTTTCCGGAAATGGGCCGTCTTCCCAATGTGAAGATCCGAAAGAATTAATGCTTTTTCTCTTTTCCAGAAAGCAGCACGCTGATTGGTTAAAGTGAAAACTTCGTTGTGGATCGTGATATTTTTTAGCGCAATATTCAAAAGAGAAGATGATTAAAAAGTTAATGGTTAGTAGTGGATAATGAATTTCAATTCGTAAGTCAATAATCAGCCGCATTGACAAATAAAAATTAAAAGCGAGATCAATTGACCATTCACCACCAATGTTATGGTCCGTTTTTTCTCGCCTGTTCCACCATTTTCCTGATCCTTGCATCAAGGCTTTCACTGGATAAGGTTTGTCTCAGGCTGTCAACTTTTATCGGAAAGCTGAGTGGCGTAAAGGTATTGGAATATTTTAAAATAATCCTGGATTTTTCTATTCTTTTAAAAGCTTCTACCAATCGCTGTTCCTGAAGCTGCATATTGAAAACTTCGGTATACGCCTGTTTTACCAGAAAATGATTGGGGTCATGGTCTTCCAGTACTTTAAAAATCAGTCCGGCAGAGCTCTGAAGAGATTTGTTGGAACGCTGTTTCCCGGCATAATTCTGAATCACCATTCCGGAGATGACCGCAATATCCCTGAACTTCCTTCTCGCCATTTCTGCGGAATTGATACTGGCAATCACATCGTTCATCAGGTTTTCCCGGGTTAAAACAGAGTGCAGGTTTTCTTCATTCAGAGGAATTTCTTTATCGCTGAACAGTTCAAAACCATAATCATTCATCGCCATGGAAAAAGAAATCGGAGCCAGTTTTGAAATCCGGTAGGCCATCAGGGCGGCCATCACTTCGTGTACCAGACGGCCTTCAAAAGGATACATGAACAGGTGGTAACCTTCCCGGTTTTTGATCATTTCTACCAGAAACTCATCTTCCTTGGGAATATGGGAATTCTTTTCCTGCCGCACAAGGAGGGGATGCAGGAATTTAAGTTCTTTTTCCGAGGTTTTGGGATTCAGGGCATGAGACAGCTTTTCCCTTAAAAAATGGCCTAAGTTGGAACTTAAAGGAAGCCTTCCACCCAGATAGCTCGGAGCCATTGCTTTTCCTTTGGCCGCTCTTACATAAACGGTCATATCTTTGATCATCACCACTTCAAGAGTACGTCCGGCCAGAATAAATCTCTCTTCTTTCTTGAGTTTTGAAATAAAATATTCTTCCACCATTCCGATATATCCGCCTGAAATAAACTTTACCTTCAGCATGGCATCACTCACGATCACGCCCATATTCATACGGTGAAGCATCGCAATTTTTCTGGATGTTACCTTATACAGACCATCTTCCATAATAACAATCTTATGGAATTCCTCATAGCTTTTCAAAACGCTTCCGCCAATCGTCAGGAAATCAAGAATCCCTTTCCATTCTTCGTCCATTATTTCCTGGAAGGCATATACTTTTTTGATCCTTTCGTACGTTTCTTCAGGGTAGAAGCCATCACCAACGGCTAAAGTCATCAGGAACTGAACCAGTACATCAAAGCACAGAACCTGAGGCTCACGCGGCTCCGTTACCTTCTGCTTCACAGCCTCCTTTAAGGCAGAAACTTCAATCAGCTCCAGGGAATGTGTAGGAACACAGTAAATTTTTGAGGTTTCAAAAGGGGAGTGGCCGCTCCGCCCTGCCCGCTGAAGAAACCTGGCTACTCCTTTGGCGGATCCGATCTGAATGACCGTATCTACAGGTTTGAAATCGATTCCAAGGTCCAGTGATGAGGTAGATACAACTGCTTTGAGCTTTCCGCAGCTTAGATTTTCCTCGATCCATATTCTGAGATGGGCATCAATGGAGCTGTGGTGAATAGCGATCTGGCCTGCAAAATCAGGATAGGCATCGAGCAGCAGCTGATACCACATTTCACTCTGGCTTCTTGTATTGGTAAAAACAATGGTAGAGGTTGATTCCAGAATGACCGGTACAATTTTATCCGCAAGCCTTGCTCCCAGATGTCCGGCCCAGGGAAGAACTTCCACTTCATCAGGAAATACCGGAAGGATCTCTATTTTTTTATGCTCTTTAGCTGTGATCTTTGTTTTTTTGATGTCGTAAGGGATCAACACATCCATGGCTTCATCAAGATTTCCGATCGTAGCCGTGATTCCCCATATTTTCATAGCGGGAGCATATTTCCTCAGTTGGGAAATGCCCAATTCCACCATAACACCGCGTTTGGAGCCCAGTAGTTCATGCCATTCATCTACGGCAGTACATTGTAACGCCTGAAAAAAACGATCATGATTTTTCTGTCCCAGAAGCAGATGAAGACTTTCCGGAGTAACCACCAGGATTTCGGGCATATTCCTTACCTGCTGCTGTCTTACTTTGGGATCTGTATCGCCGTTTCTTACGCCCACCGCCCAATCCAGACCGATTTCGGTAATGGTTTCTTCCATCGCTTTGGCAATATCTTTGGCCAGAGAACGGAGCGGGGTGATCCAGATCATTTTGAGCCCCTTTTTATAGGTTTCGGGACGGTTCATGAAATCTGAAACCAAAGCCAGGAATACAGAAAATGTTTTCCCGAATCCTGTTGGAGCCACAACCATTCCACTGTAGCCACGCCCGAATTTCTGCCAGGTATCTACCTGAAACTTAAAAGGGGAAATTCCCCTGTCGGCCATCCACTGCTGAATGACTTTAAATCCGTTGGTATCTTCAAATGCCTTCAATTTATTGTATCAGTTTTTTAATTTCTTCCAGATCATCAATTTCGTCAACCGTTTTATCCCGGCGCCATCTTACAATCCGCGGAAACCTTAAGGCCACGCCGCTTTTATGCCTGCTGCTGAAACCTATTCCTTCAAAAGCGATCTCAAAGACCAGCTCTGCCTTTACCGTTCGCACAGGTCCGAATTTTTCAATAGCATTTTTATTGACAAACCGGCTGACTTCCATAATCTCTTTATCGGTAAGTCCGGAGTAGGCTTTAGCAATAGTTACCAGTGTATCACCGTTTTTTACGGCAAACGTATAATCCGTATAATAAGCACTTCTTCTGCCGCTTCCTTTCTGGGCGTAGATAAGGACTGCATCAATCGTAAGCGGGCTGACTTTCCATTTCCACCAGTCACCTTTCTTCCTTCCTGAATGGTAGGGAGAATTTTTCTGCTTCAGCATAAGACCTTCACTGTTTATTTCACGGGATTCTTCGCGGATCCTGTTCAGCTCGGTCCAGTTTTCAAATGGTATTGTTTGGGAAATTCTGATATTTCCGGGAGGCTTATTCAGCAGCAATTCTTCAAGCATTGCTCTCCTTGCGCTTATCGGCTTTTCCCGGAGATCAGTGCCTTCCAGTTCCAGAAGGTCATAAACAAAAACTTCAATGGGAATGTCCGCAAGCATTTTCTTTGTTAAAGTTTTCCTGTTTAATCTTTTCTGTAATTCATTAAAATTTAATATATTACCCTCTTTTACCGCAAGTATTTCTCCATCTAAAACAAAGCTCCCTTTCATGGCTTGTACGGCATCCCTGATTTCCGGAAACTGATCCGTTACCAGTTCTTCCCCTCTCGACCATATGAAAACTTCATCATTCCTCCGGATGATCTGTCCGCGGATTCCGTCCCATTTATATTCAATCTGCCATGCATCCGGATCACCCAGATCTTCCAGTTCTTTTTCCAGCGGATAGGCCAGGCAGAAAGGATAGGGTTTCGAATTATCAGGATTCACATTTTCAGCAGAAATCAGTTCCTGGAATGAGATCTCACCGGGCTGCCATTTCCCTGTAAGACTGTGCATCAGCGCACTGGATTCCTGTCCGGAAAATTTTGTCAGCGCATTGATCAGTGTTTTATCAGATACCCCGATGCGGAAACTTCCGCCCAGCAGTTTGTTGAAGATCAGTCTTTCCGTATAATCCAGTCCGTTCCAGGATTGCAAGACAAACTCCTTTTTCTCAGTATCCGTTTTATTTTTTAAAA
This sequence comes from Chryseobacterium sp., assembly GCA_031277615.1. Taxonomy (GTDB): domain Bacteria; phylum Bacteroidota; class Bacteroidia; order Flavobacteriales; family Weeksellaceae; genus Chryseobacterium. Next base: position 140,406 of record JAITMC010000037.1, read on the forward strand.
GAAGAATATCATTCATCCACTGTGATAAAGTACGGTCTATCTTTTCAGCAGGTGGCGGAAGGATCAGAGAAAGGGTTTCTCCCAGGTCGCCAACGGAAGAATAGGATTCCTGAAAAAGCCAGAACGGCAGTTGTGCGATCTCCAGGGCCCATTCTTTCATATAATTGGTATTGACGTTCCGTTTCGGCCTTTTTCCGGTGAACAGGGCGATAAACCAGACTTTGTCTTCATCCGGGGCCCGTTCCAGATAATCGATGATGGCATCAATTTTAGCATTGGTTTTATTGGTAGTTTCCAGGGCATTGATAAGGTCTGCAAAGTGTTTCATGGCTCAGGATTTTCAATGATTTCTTTTTCAGATTCTTCTTCGTCATCACCAAACAGGGTTTCTATAACATCCGCTTTAATTCCGATTTCATTCAGGTATTTTGAAAAAATTTCGGTCTGCCCGTGGGTTACATGAACCATTTCTGCTTCTGTTGCTTTTACGGCCTGAAGAAGACCTTTCCAGTCGGCATGGTCACTCATGGCAAATCCGGCATCCGCACTGCGCCATCTCCGGGCTCCCCGGACCTGCATCCATCCCGAACAAATGGCTGTAGCAGCATCTGGGATCTTTTTAATGATATTGCTGTCCAATAAAGCAGGAGGAACAATAACGATTTCGTGTTGAAGTTCTTTGAGACTTTCCCTGAAATCTGCAGTCCGGTAATCGGGAAGATTGATGCCTGATGTCTCAAAAGCTTCATTCAGTTTTCCGATGGAATAATGAACATAAATATTTCCGAGGCCTTCAACGGCCTTCATGATCCGTTGGGCTTTTCCCAGAGAGTATCCTATAAATACGGAGGTCTTTGAATTTTCCTGATTCTTCAGGACCCAGCTTTGAAGCTTTTTATTAAGATCCTGAACTTCCAGCCAATTGTAAATGGGAAGGCCAAATGTACTTTCTGTGACAAATTCATGGCACCGTACCAGTTCAAAAGGAGTACTCAGACCATCATCCTGCACCTTATAATCTCCGGAAATAACGGTTACAAAGCCTTTATATTCCAGCCGGATCTGTGCTGATCCTATAATATGTCCTGCCGGATGCAGGGATACTTTTACCCCGTTGATGATAATGGTTTCTCCATATTCAACACTCTGGCAATTGATATCAGGCCCGATTCTCTGGTACAGAACAGGTTTTGTAAAATGATGACACAGATATTTCTTCATACCCCAACGGGCATGGTCTGCGTGCCCGTGAGTGATAACGGCCATATCTACAGGTCTCCAGGGATCAATATAAAAATTTCCCTTTGGACAGTAAATTCCTTTTTTTGTGAATGTGATTAATTTCAATGGTGTGATCGGTTTATATTTTACATTCAAAAATCCCACCAAATTCAGCTGACCGGTTGATTTTATCCTTATTGCATAAAAATAACTGATTATGAAAACTCATCCATACCAATGTGAGCCTTGAGCCAATATAAAGTTGAACTTTTCACCAATACAAGAACCTTGAAATTCACTGAAATTTGTAAAGTCAATTAAAAACAAAAACAATGAGTAAAACAATTCTAATTACAGGAGCCGCAAGCGGATTCGGAAAGATCGCTGCTTTTGACCTTGCCAAAAAAGGAAACAAAGTGATTGCCACTGCACAGACTTACCCTCAGATGAGTGACCTGATCAGGGAATCCAAAGAACAGGGACTTGATATCACCGCTGATAAACTGGATGTAACCAACGCAAGGGATATCGATTATATCCTGAAGAAGTATGATATTGATATTCTGATCAGCAATGCCGGAATCATGGAAGGTGGGCCTATCGCAGAACAGCCTGTAGACCTTATCCGTTCGATGTTCGAGATTAATGTTTTCGGAGCTTTGGAACTGGCTCAGGGATTCGTCAGAAAATTTATTGATAAGAAACAGGCCGGAAAAATCGTATTCACATCATCTATGGGAGGGCTATGGACGGTTCCTTATGTAGCGGCGTACTGTGCATCCAAACATGCCCTGGAATCTATCGCCGAAGGACTGAAAACGGAGCTGGCACCTTTCAATATCAAAATCGCGACCTGTAATCCGGGGGTATTCGGGACAGGATTTAATGACAGGGGAGTGGATTCTATCTTCCGCTGGTACGATCCGAAGGTAAATTTTACTCCCGAGTCTGCTTTTGACGGGGCTTCAGAATCTCTTGCCCATCAGCTGGATCCACAGTCTATGGCTGATGTGATTGTAAATGTGGCTCTGGATGACAACAGTAATTTCAGAAATGTGCATCCTAAAGAAACGGAAGATTTTGTTAAACAGCTCCAGGCAGATGCATGGACGGCAAAAAGTTAAGCTATGGCAGAATTACAATATAAGCAGGCCGAAAAAGCACTTCTTGCGGCTGTAGAAAAAGCCCGTTCCATGGATATTGCCGTGAGTATTGCCGTTGTAGATGCGGGAGGACATCTGATGGCACTGGCAAGGCTGGACAGCGTGTACGGAGTCGTTGATTTTGCCCTGAAAAAAGCCCGTACTGCGGTGATGTTCGGTGTCGACAGTGAGGTGATGGGAAGCATTATTTCCGGGGCGGATATTCACGGGTATGGTATGCTGAATTCTAACGAAGGACTTCTGACTATTGCAGGAGGAGTGGTCATCAGGAATTCCGATGGAAAAGTGATCGGCGCTGTGGGTTCTTCCGGAGGAACGCCTGAACAGGATAAGGAGATTGCCCAAGCGGGAGCGACAAGTCTTTATTAGCAGAATTTAAAATCCGGATGACAGGCTTTTAAAATTATATTAATTTCTGATATTTGTATGATGGAAAAAACTTCTGAGATTATATTTGATAAACTGGTATATTCCTGTTCTTTTGAAACCTATCAGGGGCATGAAGAATTTATTCCCGAACATTTTCTGGGTTTTCAGTTATCCGGAGAGACTCATGCATTTCATGATCAGGGAAAGACGGTAATCAGAAAAAATACGGTTGTTCTGGTCAGAAAAAATCAGCTTATCAGAACCGTAAAACATCCTTCCAGGGATAAAAAATATCAGTTTATCTCCATTAATCTTGATGAGGAAACCCTTCGTCAGTATGCTATGGAAAATAAAATCACTACAGAGGCTGTTTTTCCGCATACTCAGAAAATGTTTTTTGAACCGGATGATTTTCTGGTGGGATATTTTGCTTCTTTAATGCCGTATGTAGACCGAACGAAAGAGGTAACCCCTAAACTCGCGGACCTGAAGATCAGAGAAGCCATTGAACTTATTTTACAGAGCAATCCTGATTTTAAAAATCTGCTGTTTGATTTCTCAGAGCCTCACAAAATCGACCTTAAGGAATTTATGGGAAAGAATTTCAGGTTCAACGTATCTACGGAAACTTTCGCCAGGCTTACAGGAAGGAGCCTCTCGGGATTTAAACGTGATTTTAATAAAATTTTTAAAATGCCGCCCAAACAATGGCTCAGAGAAAGAAGACTGGACGAAGCCTATTACCTGATCAGACAGAAAAATAAAAAACCTTCGGATATTTATCTGGATCTGGGATTTGAAAATCTTTCCCATTTCTATTACGCATTCAGACAGAAATTTGGGATCACCACTTCTGAAGTATGATTCATCATTAAAAACACAAAAAAGGAGCAGCTTACGGTTGCTCCTTTGTTTTAATTAAGGGATGAGCTTTTCGGCTCTCAGTTTTTGAAACAGATCAGTGAAAGAATCCTGTGTGCTCTGATAAGTGGAAAAACCCATTTTCCTGCTTTTAGAGAGATCACACATCACTTCCAAAGGTCTTCCCAGATCCAGATCCGTATGCCATGCAGAAGCCAGCCTGTCGAGGTCCTGTTCTTTCAGTCCGTATTTCCGGCTGATCTGTTTCCAGGTTTCATGATGATTGTTCAGCTCCTGCTCCAAAGGTCGTATCGTTCCGTTAAATCCTTCAGCTTCTATTCCGAACCAGTCCGCAATTCTGGCCCAGAGCCATTTCCACCGGAATATATCTCCATTGGCAATATTGAAGGCTTCATTTTTTGCAGAATCAGTGGTAGAAGCCCAAACCAGCTGTTGGGCCAGTATCCTGGCATCAGTTACATCGGAAATACCATTCCATTGAGCTTCAGATCCCGGCCAGATGAATTTTCTCCCGGTTTCTTTACAGATGCTTGCATATACGGCAAGGGTAGTTCCTATGTTCATCAGGTTTCCAACGGCGTAGCCAACTACGGTGTGCGGCCTGTGAACGCTCCACGTGAATCCGTCTCTTTCAGCAGCCTGGTAAATTTCATCTTCCTGGGCGTAATAAAAGTTAGGAACCGGTAATCGGGGATGCTCTTCCCGTACCGGAGTTTCAGGGAATTTACCGCTTTTCATATAGGATTCAAAAGGGCCCAGATAATGTTTAAGCCCTGTAACCAATGCAACATGTTTTACTGATCTTTTAGGTGACAGTACCTCCAGCAGGTTTTTAACGAGTGTGCTGTTGACCCTGATATTTTCTTCTTCGGTATCATGGCGCATCCATGTGGTAAAATAAACGTGAGTAGGTGAGATGGGCTCCAAAGCCGTATGAAGACTTTCCATATCCATAAGATCAGCCTGTACAGGATGAAGACCCTGAACGTTTGTCTCCGGATTCCTGGCTAAACCATAAACGGTAAATCTTTGTGAAATAAGCTCCTGAACAAGGTTGCTTCCTGTAATTCCTGTTGCACCTGCTACGAGTGCCGTGTATTTTCTGTTTTCCATTAAATAAATTTCTTTTACAAAATTATGATGAAGAAAATGGCAGACACTTGATGCAGATCACGGGTTTTTCTTGATCGGGATCAAGTATTATGATCAGATTATTTTTTTATTGACAGGATTTTATAAACTTATTTTAATAATCGGATGATATCCGATTCTTGGTTAAATCGTCCCTTTGGGACTCTTTCGAGAGCATTTTATTGTCAGATTTTTAGTTCTGGTGTTGTTTCAAATTTGGAGTTGAGGAAATTTTAAGTTACATATTCATGTTGAGAAGCTCACTGAGAGTAAAAAAAAATCTAAGACCTTTTATCAGGTTGAAGAGAGAAAATCCGTTAGATTTAAATACAAAAATCTGCGTTATCTGCTAAATCTGCGCGAGAAAAAATATCCACAAACATGAGTGCAATCTGTGGATCTGTGGGAATTAAAAAAATTATGATGAGATCTGCATGAGAAAAATATCATAAACATCAACGTAATATGAAACCTGTGAAATTTAAAAATTCTGGTAATCGGATGGTATCCGATTCTTGGTTAAATCGTCCCTTCGGGACTCCTATTTTTAATCTGTGGAAAATCCAAAATTTCACATCGATTTATTTTGCAGAAGTTTTTTGCGGATCCTGCTTACGGTTTCCGGAGCAAGACCGAGATAGGAAGCTATCAGATGGTGTGGAATTCTTTGGGTGGCTTCAGGGTTTCGCCGGATAAACTGGAGATACTTTTCCTCTGCGGAATAGCTGTTGGATACAATCAGTCTGTGATCTTTCGTTACCAGACTGTGCTGATACAGAATTCTGAAATACCGGTCCATTACGGGAATTTCAAGCATCATTTTTTCATAATTTTCCAAAGTGATCATCAGGACTTCGGTTTCTTCTACTGCATCGATGTTCAGAACAGCCTTTTCCTGATGGATAAAACTGTTGAAATCTGAGATCCACCAGCCTTCAAAAGCAAACATATTGATCCTTTCGTTTCCCTTTTCGTCCACAATATACGATTTAAGGAGTCCGCGGCTTACAAATGAAAGCGACCGGCAGATATCTCCTTCCTGCAAAAGATATTGTTTTTTGCGGAGTTTTTTAGCGGTAAAAAAAGAAAGAAGATGCTTTTTCTGTTCTTCAGAAAGATCAACTTTGTTTTGAACATGGGAAAAAAGGACGTCCGACATTTAAAAAATATTTGATCAAAAATACGGTTTTCGATGCGTAAAAATGAAAAAGGAATAACCATATGTCAGATTCTCTTAAAAGTTACTTTCAATAACTTTCCAAAAACAGTCTCGTCATTAACAGCTATTTTTCAAAATCATAAAAATTAATGCCTGCCTCTTCATTTTTTATCTTCACAACACGGGTGTTCAACGGGTAAAAAATAAATTCTCCTGCACCGGAAATTCTGGCATCCAGAAGGTGTCCTGCCAGTGCGGTATAATCTTCTCTTCCCAAAGTAATATGGAGGTGAAGGGTAATTTTGCCTTCTATTTCGGATAAGTTTCCGGAAATATTGGTGATTTCCATCTGTTCTTTAAAAGTTTTGTCCACATATTTTTTCTCAGAAGGCCTGAAAAAACGAAGGGTAGCTTCGTCTACTGCTCCGATTCCGGTAACTTCTCCAGCCCGGATATTCTGAGTGGTCACAAAATCGGAAAGTGCCTCCAGAATACTGGCTCTGTTTTTTATACTTACGATATGAACCTGATCTACTTTTCGTGCAGACCATAGGGTTCCTTTTTTGTTTTGTATTTCCATAATCATAAATTTAATCTGTTGATGAACTCCGGGCCGGCATTCTGAATTTTTCATACCACCAGAAGAGTCCGAACAGATAGAATGAATGCAATAACTGTGCTTCAATGGCTGACCAGTTTTCTATGGAGCAGCTTCCTGCAATCAGAATACTCATTAAAACCAGGGCAGAATATAAAGTATATTTCGTTTTGAATCCCACAAGCAGAGCAATTCCGATCAGGGTTTCCGCTACCGGAAGAATGTAGCTGAACGGAACGATCAGGGCAGCCGGTATGGCTGATTTTTCCATAGTACCCAGCATCCATTCGCTGAACACCTGAAGCTTTGGAAGGCGTACCCATCCATGTCCGGCTAATGAAATGGCAACAGGCAGTCTCAAAAAGAAAAAAGCAGTTTTGAAGTCTTTCATGATGATAGAGATTTTAGGTTGATTTTCTTTCCTGATTTTAATTTTTACTGATAAAAACTTAAAATTAATTAAAAATATTCTATCCTGATAGAGCTTGTGAGCGATATTACCTATGAGTTTTTATCAGGATTATATATCATTTAATTTTCTACCCTGCAAGTTTTAAAAGTCCTAAAACTTGGCGAAATTTGCCGAAAAATAAATCAATGAAGATCATCGATACAGAAAACTGGAACCGTAAAGAGCATTTTGAATTTTTCTCAAAAATGACAAGTCCCTATTTTGGCTTCACTACAGAGGTTGACTGCACTCAGGCTTACCATCATGCCAAAGAAAACGGATATTCTTTTTTCGCATCGTACCTTCACAAATCAATGACAGCCGTAAATTCAGTGGATGAACTGAAACTGAGAATTGTGGACGGAAAAGTAGTGCTCTATGACACCATTCATGCAGGAACCACAATCGGAAGGGCGGATGGTACTTTTGGTTTTGCTTTTATGCATTTTTCGGCGGATTTTAAGTCTTTTAATGCAGCCATGCAGGAGGAGATTGCGGCCGTACAGCAGACGTCGGGAATCAGGCTGAATAATGGTGAGCTGGGGAAAGACCTGATAAGGCATACGACTATCCCGTGGAATTCTTTCAGTGCCCTTTTACATCCTACCCATCTGGACCCTACGGAATCTGTTCCCAAGATCACTTTCGGAAAATTCAGTATCCGCGACGGTAAAAAATACCTTCCCGTTTCAGTAGAAGCGCATCACGGTCTGGCAGACGGGATTCATATCGCCCGATATCTGGAAGAATTTCAGAAACAGTTGTTGGATTGTGAATAAATCAAAGACTTTGCAGTGTATTGAACGATGACACAATGACTCATCATTCACTTATGAAGTAAAACTTAGAGCCTGTTAAGTTTTATTTGAAAAAAATGTATACATAATTATCAATCCTTTGGTTTCTTTTAGATTTGTCGAACCTTAAATTTGTGATTAAAAAATTTCCCACAGATTGCACAAATTTCACAGATGCTGGTGTGTATTTTCTCGCGCAGATTTCACAGATGACGCTGATGATACAGTATCCATACGCTTCATCGAATCAACGAAGTTGATTCCCTTATTTGCCTCCTGAAATCAACGGAGCTATCCATAGAACTTTGCGTGGAAAAAAAATCATCAGTACATCATCTTTGTTCCTGAAGAATATGATTGAGGTAAAGATTTGAATGTTCTACAAAAAATTAAATTTAGAAACTTAAACAGGCTTTTACTGTTGTCTTTCAGTTTTACGGGAAACCGTAATGTACTTTTTTCTATTTCACCTACTTTTGAATCTATAATATTTACTATATTGGATGGTTGATTCATTCGATATAAACTAATACACAAAGAGCCTCAAAATACTGACGAAACCATGCAGAACGACCCTTTTACACCTCACAGCGGATCCATTATTGATGTTTCCGGAAATGCCGACACTCCTATTCATTATGGTACTGACCGGCCAACGGAAGGACAGCATTCAAAAGATGAATCTTCAGATCCTGAAAGCTGGAAAATGGGCAGGAAATATTCCAGAAAGCTCAATCTGACTGCTGAGCAGGCTGTGTCCATTGATAAATTATGGTTTACAACAAATGTTTTCAATGAAATTGAATACTGCAGGATACAGATTCTCAAACAGTTTTTAAGAGCCTTTGAATATCTTCAGAACAACTGCATTCCTGTTAACAAAGCCTATTCTTCGGTAATTGAGGAGCTGTCGGAAATTATCGTATGCCTTCAGTATAACTACAGAAAAGACAGTTTGAATTACCAGTATACCTATGATTCGGTACAGGGAGAAATTCTGAATCACCTGTTAAAGCTGTGTGAAAATAACGTTCGTGAAGCCTATGGCATCAAAAGAAAAATCAATACGGATTTTCCGTACGCCCATCCTGACATTCAGCATCAGTACAACCGGAAAATCGTTTCAAAGCTTGAAGTTTTTCTGGCTGATAACCAACATCAGATCCTGGATGCCGACTATAAAACGAATATTATTTTAAATGAAAACAATACCAGCCGCTGGAAAATGAAATTTGATGAGCTCAGAAATCATTATTCCAATCCGCCGGCTTTTGAAAGAGAGATTTTTAGGCTCGCAGAAGTCAATATCAAAAACCCTTCACAGGATGCCATTTTTTATGAGGCTTCAAAATTCATGGCTAAACATGATAAAATCTGTGCTCTTAAACTCTATATCCATTACCTGGACAAAGATCTGGACTCTTCAAAATCCGATCGGAAACAGCTGACTAAAAGCATTCAGAAAAACCTTTTCTCAACCACGGAACAGATTCATGATTTTGAGCGGATCCTAAGTACCTTTATCAGAGACCGGAATCTTGAGGCAGCCATTGAGAAGGCATCTCAGATCTACCTGCCAAAGCGGAAAAAGATCGTGATTGACCCTGATGCGGTTGAAAGTGTACAAAAACAGCATTCGGGAACGGTTGCCCTTTTGGAAGAATACCTGAAAGATGAGCCGGAGCCCGGAAGTGTATTGACTCCGGATGGGAATTCTGCCGGCAGTGAAGAATTAACGATTAATATTACAAATACTCAACCGGAACCTCCAATCCGGAGGTATCTTGAAGTACTGAACTTAACGGAAATCCAGCAGGAAGTTCTTATCCTGTTTGAAAAACAGAGCTTTAATATTCCTCAAAGCGAAATGGGTACTTTCTTACGGTCCAGAAATCTTTTTATGGGAGCGGTTATCGACTCCATCAATGATGTCTGCTATGAAACTCTTGACGATATCCTTATTGAGGAAGAGGATGAATACTTTACGATTAATACGGATTACTATAAAAAATTATTAAACAATGATTGAAAATATAAAACCTAAAGAAGCTACCTCTATTATCAATTCCCTGGTGAGCGGGGTAGTGCCTAAAATAGGGGTACAGCATATAACGGTAGGAAGATCTGAGGAGATCAACGCCTTTATCACTTCGCTGGATGACGTGAAAAACGGACACAGCATGGCCAAATTCTGGATCGGAGATTTCGGAAGCGGAAAGTCGTTCATGCTTCACCTGCTGAATACAGTGGCACTGAAACAGAAATTCGTCGTAGCCAATGCCGATTTCACCCCGGATAACAGAATCTATTCCAATGACGGTAAAAGTGTTATCCTCTATTCTGCCATCATGGATAATATTGCCATTCAGACCAAACCTGAAGGCGGCGCCTTACAGACTTTACTTGAAAAATGGATCGAGCAGGTGATTACCGGAACGGCTGAAAAAAATAATATTTCACTTACGGATATCAGAAATGATCAGTATACCGGCCTGATCAGAAGTGCTATCATGAAAACCGTGAACGAAATCACTGAAGTAGGTGGTTTTGATTTCGGTTCTGTAATCGTAAAATACTACGACGGCTATATTTCAGGAGATGATCAGCTTCGGAGAAACGCTTTGAAATGGCTGAAAGGAGAATATAAAACGAAAACCGAAGCCAAACAGGATCTTGGCGTAAGAGAGATCATTAATGACTCCAATTATTATGATATGCTTAAAAATTTCTGTAAGTTTTTTGTCAGCATGGGGTACAGCGGTTTTATGATCAATCTGGATGAAGCGGTTAATCTTTATAAAATCTCTACGGCTGCAACCCGTGAGAAAAATTATGAAAAGATCTTATCTATTTACAACGACTGTTTTCAGGGGAAAGTATCCAATCTGTTTATCAATTTTGCCGGAACCAAAGAGTTTCTGGAGAATGAAAGAAGAGGGCTTTTCAGCTATCAGGCTTTAAAAACAAGATTGGAAACCAATAAATTTGAAACCCTTGAAATCAGAGATTTTGCCCAGCCGGTGATTAAATTAACCCCGCTGGATCACAATGAAATTTTCGTCCTGCTGAAAAAATTAAAGCTGATTTTTGATTTTAATTACAAAACAGAGCTCAACGTAAGTGATGAGGATATTTCTGCCTTTATGGAAGAAATGTTCAATAAGCCGGGTGCTTCGGAATTCCTTACTCCAAGAGAAGTGATCAGGGATTTCCTGAATATTCTGAATATCATCAGGCAAAATCCCGGAGCCGATAAGAAAAGACTTTTCGGGGAAATTGAAATTTCAGACGAAAGACCGAATGATCTCGTTCTGCTGGACAGTATTGAAGAAATATGACAGCGTTTGACATGCTCTCTGAGCCGATCAGAAAATACATCAGGGACCAGAAGTGGGAAAGCTTGAGGCCTATTCAGGAAGCAGCGATCCGGAACATCATCCCGACCGATAAAAATTATATTCTGATCTCCAGAACCGCTTCAGGAAAAACTGAGGCGGCTTTTCTGCCAATCCTCTCAAAGGTGAATTTTAAAGAGCCGGGTGTAAAAGTTCTTTATATCTCACCGCTGATCGCATTGATCAATGACCAGTTTCTGAGGGTGGAAAAACTGTGTGATTATCTGGATGTTCCCGTTACCAAATGGCATGGTGAAGCTTCAAAAGGCGGCAAGGACCGGCTGATTAAAAACCCGGAAGGAATCGCCCTGATTACTCCAGAATCCCTGGAAGCCATGTTTGTGAATAAACCCTATAACATTCATCATCTGTTTTCTGCTCTGGAATATATTGTTATAGACGAAATCCATTCTTTTCTGGGGTCAGACCGGGGGATTCATCTTCAGTCTTTATTACAGCGTTTGCAGAGGATCAATACAAAAAGGTTCAGCATTGTGGGATTATCGGCAACCGTGAACGGAGACCATCAGTATACCGAACTGAAAGAGTTTTTAGGACATCCGGAACATACAACCGTAATCAGAGATACCCATCCGAAACCGATTAATGCTGTTTTCAGATATTTTCAGGGAACGGTTGATGAACTGCCGATTGAACTGCTCAAGGATCTTTATATCAGGACCAAGGACCGTAAGGTTCTTGTTTTTCCCAATGCGAGAGGAAGAGTAGAGGAAGTAGCCGTTAAACTGAAAAAAATCTCCGAAAAAGTAGGCGGGCATCCCAATTATTTCTCGCATCATTCTTCAGTAGATAAAGAAGTCCGGGAATATGTTGAATTTTTTGCAAAGAAAAGCAAAACAGAGAATTTCTGTATTTCCTGTACTTCTACCCTCGAGTTGGGTATAGATATCGGGAATGTAGATGAAGTGGCTCAGATTGATGCCACACACAGTATTGCGTCACTGATCCAGCGGGTAGGGCGAAGCGGCAGAAGAGAAGGAAAGGCCAGTAACCTGTTGCTGTATGCCACAGAAAAGTGGAGCCTCCTGCAGTCCGTAGCCTGCTGGCTTCTTTTTACGGAGCAGTATATAGAGCCTGTAAGTGTTCATTCAAAACCTTACGATGTCATGGTTCATCAGATCCTTTCCATGGTAAAAGGAAGTTCGGGAATTACGCTTGTCAACATACTGGAGGAGCTCGCTTTCAATATTACATTCAAACATATACAACCTGAAGAAATTACAGAAATTATCGAACATCTCACCACGATCGGTTTTCTTGAAAAGCTGGGCCGGGAATATATTATTGGTGTGGAAGGGGAGAAGGTGGTGAATGCACAGGACTTTTACACCCTGTTCCATACGGCTGTTTTCTTTAAAGTTTCCAGTCAGGGAGTAAAGATCGGTGAACTTCCGCTCACTCCCCAGATACGGATTGATGAAAACATTTACCTTTCCGCAAGGATCTGGAAAATAAAGGATATTGATTTTGAATCTAAGAAAATAGAGGTCATTCCGGCAAAAGACGGACGGAAGCCCAAATTTATGGGAAGTGCGGCTGATACCGCTTCGAAGATCAGAGAAAAAATGCTTCAGGTGCTATTTTCTGAGGAACAGTATGGCTTTATGGATGAAGCAGGTATGGAAATGATCAATCAGATGCGTAAGGAATTTATATTTTTTGAGGTGAATCATTTCCAAACCGACCGGCCGCTTTTATGTGATCCGGAAAGTGAAAACATAACCTTTTATTCATTTACAGGTTGTAAAATCAACAGAACGATCAGTTTCATTCTGGATACAGGATGCATTGAACATATTCTGGATGAAGGCGAAAGCCAGTTTAGGCTTGATCTTCAGCAAAAGGTAGATTTTACCGCTCTGCTGAAAGAGATAAACTTAAGCCAGACAGATTTTGATCAGCCCTTAACCGATCTACTGGAAAGGCTTCCCGAAATTCTGAGCTTTTCCAAGTGGGGTGCTTATTTACCTCTGCGATATCAGGTAGCTCTCCTTAAAAACCGGTATTTTGATTTTGAAGAAACATTTAAATTTTTAAGCGACCTGAATATTGTTGAAAATAAAGTGCTTAACGGATAAAACATCAGCCGGATTTTAAACTCCGGCTGTTTTAGCAAATATAACTGAAAATAGCTACTATTATCCTTTCAATTCAATTAAGCCTTTCAATCAGTAAAAAATCTTTCTCCGCTCAATTTTCACAATCTGATCCTTTTCCATATTTTTTATAGCCCTGATCACGGTCTCCACACGAAGTCCGGTAAGAGAGGCAAGCTGCTGCCGGGTAAGGGGAATCTGGAAAGAATAGGGACTTTTATCTTCATAGTAGCTTTTAAGATAATCCATCAGCTGCTTCAGCTTCAGGACCGGGTTCTGAAAGGAGAGATTATACAGCATAATGTACTTGTAATACATTCTTTCAGCCATACACTGGTAAACGTTCAGGGAAATTTCCGGATTTTCTCTGATCATATTCAGAAATCCGGATTTAGACAGTCTCAAAATACGGCAGTCTTCCATAGCAACAGCATTCATAGGATAAGGCCTGTCTACAAACAACAGGGATTCCCCGATGCTGTGCCCGTCTGAAAATATATTCTGAATAAATTCCTTTCCGTCTTCGGTATAATTATTCAGCTTAACCTGTCCGCTTCCGATCTGGTAATAAAATACAGCAGTTTCTCCTTCCCGGAAAATTGTATCTCCGGATTGATAATATCTGGCATCGGCTCCGTATGAAACTAATAAATCTTCAGCAATCATAGTGTGATCTGTTTTTTTTAATTAAACATTTGTTTAATAATCTATTTTCATCATTTGAAAAAAATCTCACCGTGTTTAAAATTTAAGAGCCGTAAAGAAAGAGTAATTTTAATCAGTTTCCTCGCAACAGGGTACCATTCCCATACCACGAAACAGAAATTTTAATGCTGGCAAACCGGCTGTTCATGGGAGAATAAAAAATACTGGTATTGATTACGATCATAAAAAATGAGCTTAATAATCCATTACATTTGTTTCAGAAAAATAAACACATCAGTTTAATTTCAAAACTTAATTTAAAATAGAATAATTATATGGGGTAGCGGGGTGACGTGGTATGTATGTGGTATTTCAATTCCGCAAAAATCTAATCATTTTTTCTTTCTTTGTTTGATTTAAAATCATCCGGCCGAATTTTCTTTCCCGGAGACCAAAACAATGCTGAAACCCGAATACCATTATGAAATTTTAAAAAATATAAATACAACAGTTTCAATAGAAATAAGCCACAACCAGCTATTGAAACATCGTGAAAAAAGAAGCAATTGCACTGCCATATCATGATGAGAGGCAGAAAATAAGTAGAGATGAGAAAACTATTATGAAAAACAAAAAACCTGAACCCGATTTAGAAGATTTGAGTCAAAAAATTTTAGTACAGGATGAAATTATGGCACTGGCAAAGGAAAACTCCCCACGCCTGCTGAATAAGTTCAGATTGGTATATCCGGATTTTTTTGGTAAAATCACGGCCATACAGCCCAATCTCAAAAATTCTGAACTGATTTTCTGTATTTATCTGAAACTCAACTTTACCACTAAGGAAATCGCAACGTATACTTTTGTGACGCCAAAAGCCATTCAGAACAGGAAAAACAGACTCCGGAAGAAGCTTGGCATCAGTTCCGAAGTCGATATTTACAAATGGTTTAATGACCTTTAAGCCCTGTTTTGGAACTACATTTGGATTACTGCTTTATCCAGATCATGATAAAGCAGTATTTTCCAGCGGTTTTCAACTGCTTCTTTCTGCCATTTGAGCCTTAGTTCCATTGCTTTTCTTCCATCGTCATCACTTTTATAGGCGAGATGGTATTTCAGGTAGGATTCCTGCGGAAGATCATCAGCACCATAAAATACGGTTTCATTATGTTCTCTGATCCAGAATACCTGCATAAAAGGGGTGTGCCCACCCACTACTTCGTATGAAATTTCATCCGTGATCCGGCCCTTATCCTCATTCATCCAAGTGATATTGGGTAAACTGACCAGCTTCTCCAAGGTATTGAAATCAAAAGACGGATTGCCTATATTTTCCATTGCATAATCAAACTCTCGTTTCTGAATAAAGATTTCAGCATTGGGAAATACCGCTTCAAAGCCATTTTCAGTAGTGCGGATGCTGCCATCGATATGATCTTTGTGAAGATGAGATAAAAGTAATTTTGTGATCTGCTCCGGTTTTACATTTTCTTTTTCAAGGATTTGTGAAACCATTGTTCTGCCTTCCGGGGTTTTCCATCCGATACCGGCATCCAGAAGAATATAATCATTTTCTGTAATAACGAGGAAAGGCTGTACAGACATTCTGATCCCTTTCGCCGTATCCTTATTCTCAGGGGTTAACAGGGTAAAATCTTTGGTTCTGCTGGCTGAAAAATTGCCTTCTTTAAGCGGAATTATTTTCATCCTGCAAATTTCCTTAATATTTTTAAAATCTGAAAGCCCTTTTCTCAATAGAGATTATTGGAAAAAACAATGATGATCTATCCGGATCAGACGCAAAAGTTGAAAAGCAACATAGGTGAGCATACAATTAGAAGTTTTATAAAAAAAATAACTGTTAAATGACCGGCATGATAAAATATTAACAGCTTCTTTTCCGTTACAGAATTAACACACCATCTTCCGGCATCCTGCTGAGATGTTACTGACGAAAAAAATATTTCATTTTCCTTACCTGAAAAATTTTAAGATTCATTGCCATAGAATGATTGAAAGAGACCGCCCTGAAGCGGTTTCTTTTTTTTATCTTTGTCCGTCAGAAAAGCTGTATTTCATGTTGATCAATAATTATGGTCAGCATCCCGGGAATTCTTCCCAAACATCTGTTCTATAGCTCAATTTGACGTAAAATTTAAAATTTATGATGCAGGTAAATTCATCAAACGGTATTTCCCGTACTGTGATCTGGCTGATGGCTGTTATTTCAGGGCTTGTTGTGGCAAATAATTATTATAACCAACCTCTTCTGGCTTTGATTTCCAATGATCTGAATGTTTCTGAAAGTGCTGCCAGCAGGATTTCGGTCCTTACACAGATTGGTTACGCCCTGGGGCTGTTGCTGATTGTTCCGCTCGGAGATAAATTTTACCGCAAAAAATTAATTTTACTGGATCTGTTTCTGGTATTCGGCTCCCTGTTATGGATGACATTTGCCAACGAACTGTGGATGCTGTATGCCGCAAGTCTTCTGATCGGGGCCACCTCTGTGATTCCCCAGCTGTTTGTTCCCATTGCAGCGGAACTTTCGCCGGACCAGGAAAAATCATCCAATATCGGGACGGTCATGTCCGGTTTGCTTCTGGGGATCCTTCTTTCCCGTTTTATTGGAGGAATCGTAGGCGAACTCTGGGGCTGGAGAGCCATGTTCGGCATTGCAGCAGGACTGATGATCCTTGTCTGGATCGCGGTGTATAAAATGCTTCCGGAACTGCATCCCAACTTCAAGGGAACTTATAAAGAGCTGATGAGTTCTGTAGCCCATCTGGCAAAAACGCAGCCGATCCTTCAGCTGGCTTCTTTCAGGGGAGCAATGGCATTCGGCTCCATGTGCGCTTTATTTACAACATTGGTTTTTCATATGGAGAAACCTCCTTTTAATGCGGGTTCTTCGGTTGTGGGAAGCTTTGGCCTTGCCGGAGCAGTAGGCGCATTGGCTGCGGCTAAAGTAGGAAAACTTCAGAAATACCTGGATATTAACCGAATCATACTGTATTCATTACTGATCCTGATCGGAAGCTGGGGATTTACCTATTTTGCAGGAGAAACCTACTGGGGATTGATTATCGGTGTTATCCTGGTTGATCTGGGAGTACAGTCGAGCCACATCATGAACCAGACCAATTACTTTATGATCAAATCCAATGCAGTCAACAGGCTGAACACCGTTTACATGGTTTCCTATTTTATTGGAGGTTCATTGGGAACATGGCTGGCTTCGGTTGCCTGGCAGAAAGCACAATGGACCGGAGTGTGCTTTATAGGAACTTTATTCGGAGTTCTGGCACTGATTGCTCATGTTCTGTTTTGCAACAAAGTCAATAAGTCTTCATCTTAAATTGTTGAAAGCACAAGGATATAATTTCTAATCTCTATTGAGTCTTTTCCGAGATCAAAGGATCAGTGATTCAGATGTATGATTTCATAGCGTAAAAGAAGTACGACGATACCTCTGAGAAACTTTACGGTTATGCATATGCTTCATCGAATCAAAAGTGTTAATTCCCATTCTTTGCCTCTTTAAAACCAACAGTATGATTCATAAGTTTTCGCGTCTTCAGAGAAATAATGCATTTACCTTTAGAAAAAGTATTATGCCACTTAATTTTTGGTTAGCCTCAAACTTTTGCACCTGATTCTAAGAAACAGTTTCCGATAGACGTCCGGAACAAATGTAACCTGTTTTATTACATTAAATAAATCCGTATCTTTGATATATTAAATTTCAAATAAAATTAAATAAAAAATGAAAATAGAAATATGGTCGGACGTAATGTGTCCGTTCTGCTATATCGGAAAACATAATTTTGAACAGGCTCTTGAAAAACTTCCGTTTAAAAATGAAGTGCAGGTAGAGTGGAAGAGCTTCCAGCTGGACCCAAGCCTTGATTCCGCCTCCACTCAGAATACCATCGAATATTTTAAAGAGAAAAAAGGATTCCCTGAAAGCCAGGCTTCCCAGATGATCAGCCATGTGGCAGAAGCAGGGAAAGGAGCCGGAATTGATTTTAATTTTGAAAAAGCTTTAATTACCAATACTTTCAAGGCTCACAGGCTTCTTCATCTTGCGAAAAAACATGGGGTTGCCTCCGAAATGGAAGAAGCACTGTTCAAAGCTCATTTTATTGACGGTAAAAATGTAGGGGATGTTGATACTTTAATTGCTTTGGCAGAAGATTTAGGCATTAATCAGCAGGAAGCAAGACCTGCTTTAACTTCTGATGAATACGATTATGAAGTAAATCAGGATATTATGGAAGCTAGAAATAATGGGATTTCCAGTGTTCCTTTCTTTGTTCTGAACGGAAAATATGCCGTGTCCGGAGCACAGCCGGTAGATGTTTTTGAAAATGCACTGCAGCAGACGTATAAAGAGACGGTAAGTCCGTTTAAGGATCTGTCTGGTGACGGAGCTTCGTGTGACGCCGAAGGATGCAGCATTTAATATTCTGAATTTCATGATAAAAATAAACGATAAACTTCATTTTCCGGTATCGGAAACCCTTTTTGTATTTGCTCTGGATTCGGAAGCAGGCAAAGCTTTTGACGGAAAAAACAAGCTGATAACCGGTATCGGTAAAGTAAATGCAGCTATAGAACTTACCCGTGAGATTCATATCCGGAAGCCTGAACTTATTGTGAATCTGGGATCTGCAGGCAGCCAGAGTTTCGGAAAAGGGGAAGTGATATGCTGTACAAAATTCATTCAGCGTGATATGGATGTAAGAGGGCTGGGGTTCAGTCTTTATGAAACCCCGCTGTCCGGAATCCCACCTGTACTGGAATATGGAATGCAGATGAACGGACTGAAAGAAGGAATATGCGGAAGCGGTGACAGCTTTGAAATGAACCATTCTGAAACCGACTACAATATAGTAGACATGGAAGCTTACCCGCTTGCCCTGATTGCCAAAAAAGAAAATATCCCTTTTCTCTGTCTGAAATACATCTCGGATGATGCAGGAAGTGATGCCGCCGATGACTGGTCGGTCCAGGTGCATCTGGCAGCCGAAGCATTTAAGAGCATATTATTTTAACCTGAAAATGAGCCCAATGATTCCGATTATCATCAATAAAGCAACCGCAGAAGACCTTGACGTCATACAAAGCGTGGGAAGACAGACCTTTTCTGAAACCTTTTCAGACAGTAATTCTGAAGAGGCTATGAAAAAGTATCTGGAAGAAAGCTTCAGCACAGAAAAAATAAGAGCTGAACTGGATCATCCCGATTCTTATTTCTTTATTGCCTGGGAAGAAGACGATCCGGTAGGGTACCTTAAACTGAATTCCGGATCTGCACAGACTGAACTTCGGGAGGACATTTCTCTGGAAATCGAACGTATTTACGTTAAAAAAAGTCATCACGGTAAAAAAGTAGGTCAGCTGCTGTATGATAAAGCCCTTGAAACTGCTCAAAGCCTTCAGAAAGAATATCTGTGGCTGGGCGTTTGGGAAGAAAACCTCAGAGCCCTTAATTTTTACAGGAAAAATGGGTTTGAAACATTCGGAACGCATACTTTCCGTTTGGGAGATGACGAACAGACAGATCTGATGATGAAAAAAATGCTCAATCCGTAATCATTCGATTGTGAAAGAGATTTTAGAACACATCCGGAAGTATTATCCGCTGTCTGAAGAAACAGCAGCCATCCTGATGAGCATCTGTACAGAGGAGAAATTCTGCAAAAATGATCTTCTTCAGGAATCAGGGGCACTGGCAAGATATTACTATTTTATAAAATCAGGCCTTGTGGGGTATTATACGGTGGATGAACAGGGAAATTCCGTCTACAAGATCTTTTTCGAGGAAAACAGTTTTGTAGCTGCTACAGCCGCTATTGTAGAAAACCGCCCCAGCGATTTTAATATTGTGGCCCTGGAAGACTGTTCAGTGATCAGGTATCCGGCCAGGGAATACAGAGAATTCCTTTCAAAGTATCATGATCTGGCTTTATTTCATATCCGTTATCTGGAAAAGAACTGGGTCGTTCAAAAAGAACCTCTGGAAATTTCCTTAAAGCACGCAACGGCTAAAGATCGCTATCTGGAGCTTATTGAAAAGGGATCTTTGCTTAACCGCCTCAAACAGCATCATATCGCTTCTTATCTGGGAATTACACCCACACAGCTCAGCCGTATAAAAAAAGAATTATCATAACAAAAGCTTCAACATATGTTGAGGCTTTTCTGTTTTATATTGGTCATTTTTGTATCTGTAATTAATGAGTTTATATTATGAAAAAGTTAATGAGTTTTATCGTCATATCTGTAGCGTTGTCTCAGGTGTCAGCACAGAAGATTATTCATCAGGAAATCTTCAGTACAAAAATGAACCGGAAAATAAAAACGGTGATCATTACCCCCGAACCGCAGAAGGGTACAACCTATCCTTCAGTCTATATTCTTCACGGTTATAGCGGAACACCGGACAGAATTCTGAAGCAGGATATTCCGGATCTGGCCCGGAAAGCTCAGGAGTACAAAACTATTTATGTGCTGCCGGACGGAAACTATAATTCGTGGTATGTGGACAGCCCGATGGTCAAAGATTCTCAATATCAGACCTTTATCGGGAAGGAGCTTGTAGAGTTTATTGATAAAAATTATCCGGTAAAAGCAGAGAAAAAATTCCGTGGAATTTTAGGCTGGAGCATGGGCGGTTATGGGGCGGTAAATATCGGAACGGTGTATAACAAAACATTTGGCATTGTGGGGAGTTCATGCGGTGCGCTGGATCTGGCATCATTCGGGCCCGGATATACCCAGTATAACGTAGATAAAGTCCTGGGACCCGCCACCACCGTCAATCGATCTTTTCTGACCGACAGCAAAACCCAGCTGATGGCCTCTGCGGAACAACGTTATATTTTTGATTGCGGTACAGAAGACACCCAAATGATCGGAATGAACAGAAGCTTTCATAAAAAACTGACAGATCTGAAAATTCAGCACCTTTATATAGAATCGCCGGGCCGGCATGATGATCAATACTGGAGCAGATCACTGTCTGAACAGCTGGTTTTATTTGATGACTTTTTCAGGCATTAATAAGGTTGGAAGCTCGAAAAAGGGAAACTGGGTACCATTTTAGGTATCATTAATAATAATTGTTTCACTTCAAACTTATTTATCGGAAATTCTCTATTCCAGAAGAGTAAAAAAACAGATTCAGGCTTCCGCAAGCGGAAGCCTGAATCTGTTATCATCATCAATTGATTAATGATTTATTGATCTTTTGAAAATTTCAGTTTCACAGATCTTCCCTGGGTGAAATCAATGGTTTTTGATTCCGGATTGCAGGTCATTTTGATTTCATCTTCCTCGTTTTTAAAGATATGGTTTTCATAGGCATCCATCTTTACCGGTTCCTGTCCTTCAGCCATTGCCTGTATATAAAGGTTATGATCCTGTACAAATACTTTCAGCTTCATCGGGAAATTAGGAGCACTGTATATGCCTGCATAGGTATTCAGTTGAGCATCAGTAGGAGTGACCGGTTTTAATGGTTTTTCAACAGGAAGCTTTTCGTTATAAAGAACTTTCCGGATTTCATCTGCCGGAAGAACGGTTTTACTGGTCATATTGTTCTGAAGCAGGATAAATGTCTTGTCGTTATCCATATGCCGCTCTATAAAAGTGGCATATCCCGCCCAGCTTCCGGAATGGTTGGCTATTTTTCCATATTTAGGACTGTTTTTTACTTTCCATCCGAACCCGTACTCGGTCTGCTTTCCGTCGCCGGTTGTAACATCATTAAAGATCAGCTTTTTATCGTTATCATTCACAAGCTTATCAGTATACAATGCTCTGTCCCATTTTAAAAGATCCTCAACTGTAGAATTTACCATACCGTCACCTACAATGCCGTCCAGATAATAGGTGTAAAAATCTTTACCATAACTATCCATCAATACTTTGTTTCCGGATTCATTTTCTTCATAGCCCAATGCATAATTGTCTATCTTCTGAGGTTTGTAGCGGCTCCTGTAGACCAATGTATGATTCATTCCAAGAGGTTTAAAGATATTGCTACTCAGAAAATCTCCGAAAGGCTTTTTGGAAACCCGTTCAATAATACTGCCCAGAAGTGCATAGCCGGTATTGCTGTACTCGTATTTCTGATTAGGCTCAAAAGCAAGAGCCGGCTTGTATTTTGCAAACTCTTTGATGATGTCATCATTGGTGGCAAATTTAGTTTTGTCCCAGTTTTTCTCAAACATTTCCATATAATCGGGTAATCCGCTTGTATGATTCAGGAGATTTCTGACGGTTATTTTATCATAAAAAGAAAGTTCCGGAATATATTTTGAGAGCTTGTCATCATAATTAAGCTTGCCCTGTTTCTGTAATAATACAATTCCCATGGCGGTAAACTGTTTGGAAACAGAGGCCAGTTCAAATGTTGACTGAAGATTCAGAAGCCTTCCCGTTTTTTCTTCTGCTATTCCATAGCTTTTTTCAAAAACTGGTTTTCCTTTTTCGGCGACCAGAACATTTCCGTTGAATTTTTTCTTATTGTAAAGGGATGTAAAGACACTATCCAGAATTTTAGCCTTATCCTGGGCAAACGTTCCTACAGAAAAGAACATAAGGTTCAGGCAGACCACTCTTCTGGCTGTCAGTGTTATCATTGACTTTGTCATGAGATGTTAGTTTTTTAATTTAAAATAAATATGTATTTATCGTGTCAAATATAAGCTAAAAGCTTTAAATATGGGCAAAAATTAAAGTATATGATAGAAGTTGTAAATTGATTTTCTTTTTAATTCATAAAAAAAGATCTATTGATAATTTCGCAGATTAAGCAATTGCATGAAACCTGTAATTAAATATTTTTTATTTCCCTCAGATCCAACGGATTTCACAGATTGTATTGAATAATCATTCAAAAATAGATGCTTCTTACAACGTCTGCTTCATC
>JAITMC010000025.1 GCA_031277615.1 Chryseobacterium sp.
TTTTTTTTCTAATATAAAATGTGGGGAGAGCAGGATTCGAACCTACGAAGCCGAAGCAACTGAGTTACAGTCAGTCCCATTTAGCCACTCTGGAATCTCCCCAGTTATTTTATATTAAATGAGCCTCCAGAGGGATTCGAACCCACGACCCCGAGATTACAAATCACGTGCTCTGGCCAACTGAGCTATGGAGGCAAATATAAAAAAGAATTCAAAAGATCGCTGTTCCCTTTTTGCGAGTGCAAATATAGAACGGATTTTTTGAATTCTCAAATTTTTATATAACTTTTTTTTAGTTTTTTTACTAAGCCATTTCTTTTTTCTTGATTAATAGCTTTTTAGCAGTATCAACGCAAAGGTCCAGACTTTCTTCAAAACTGGCAGAGGTCTTCTTTACGACAATATCGTCTCCCGGAACCGCTAAAATAATCTCTGCTGTTTTATTAGCTTTATCTGAGTTATTTTCTACTTTCAGGAACACCTTACACTCATGAATTTTATCATAGAAGGTATCTAATTTGCTTACTTTTTTGTCAATGTGTGATTCCAGTGGTTCGTGTGGAGTTAAACCAATTGATTGTACTGTGATCTTCATAATTCTTCTTTTTTAGATGCTCGAGGATGAGCCTGATTAAACACTTTTTTCAATTGTTCAATATTAGCATTCGTATAGACTTGAGTACTGGCAAGACTGGAATGCCCTAATATTTTTTTTACTTTGGAGATCTCCGCCCCATTATCCAGAACGTGTGTAGCAAAGCTATGACGAAGGATGTGAGGACTTCTTTTTTCTTTTGTTGTTACAAGACTAAGGTACTTATTAACTACCACATAAACAAATTTTTCATTGAGTTTTTTACCCTTTTTATTGACAAAAAAATATGATTTATGTTCATCAACAGGTTTCCTTATATTCAAATAACTTTTAAGCAGCTCCGAAAGGTCTTCCGATATGGGAATATACCGTTCTTTATTTCCTTTTCCTATAATCTTCAGCTCGTTTCCGCTTATGTTTACATACTCAAACATCAGGCCACAAAGTTCAGCTTTCCGTATTCCTGTCTGATATAATACTTCCATAATACATCTTTCCAGAACATCCTCTGCATCAGTTAGGACACCGTCGTTGAGGTTCTGCATTTCTTCCTGCGACATAGGGATCTGTTTTTCAGCATAAAACTTCAGCGAAGAGATTCCTTCTGCCGGGGAAATTCTGATCTCTCCTATTTTTAATAAAAAGAGATAAAAACTTCGCAGGGATGATAATTTTCTGTTGATGCTTCTTTTGGAGATGCTGTTTTCACTTAATTCGATGATAAAATTCCGGATTACTTTTTTATCTGCCCTGGAAATATCATCGGAAGACTCTGTTCTGAGAAAGAAACGGGAAAAGTCTTCAAGGTCTTTTTTATAGCTTGTAATGGTGTGAGGGGAATACCTCTTCTCGAACTGTAAATATTCTAAAAATTTTTCTAGCATTACCGGGTATAAAGCAAAAATTCACTTCTCAAATATACGTATTTAAGAAGTGAATTAAGTATGCGAGTTAAGAAAATTCTTAAGCCTGCTCTTCTTTGCTAAGATTTCTCTGCTTGTGGGCAGCTTTAAGTCTGGCTTGTCTTAAAGTTACAGAAGGCTTAATAAACTGTTGTCTAGCTCTTAATTGACGAACTGTACCTGTTTTATCAAATTTTCTTTTATATTTTTTTAAAGCTCTGTCGATGGATTCACCATCTTTTACTGGAATTATTAACATATTTTACATCTCATTTTGGATTGCAAAAGTAGACATTTTTTCTTAATCCACAAAATTTCAGTCCTTTTTATTCAAAAAATTATAAAATACTCTTAACAGATATTCCTAAACCACGGTAGTATTGATTATTAATAAATAAACAAAAAACATTACGTATAAATACGTAATTTAAATATATTTTTAACAATTTACAATATTTAAATTAAAAATATCTATATTTTTGCATGAATTAATAACTTATTATGAAAACTGCTTTGTTTTACCTCTGCGTTGTGCTGATGTGTCTTTCAGGAAAACTCTGGTCCCAAACCCATCAACTCACCGGAAATCCGGTAAATACCACAGGATGGGATGTTGTTCCTTCTGCCATTGTAAGCGGAGATTTCATCAGACTTACCGACGATCTTACCGGACAGGTAGGAGGCATCAAGCTCAGCACGCCCATCAATCTTAAAAACTGTGATAAATGGGCCGTAGAATTCGACTTCAGAATTGACGGATTCGGAACTTACGCCTACGGAGACGGACTGGCATTCTGGTATCTGGCCAATCCGCCTGCTACTTATAATCCGGGCGACGGTTTCGGAATCCCCGATAACGCAACAGGCCTTATGGTAGGTTTTGATATCTACAATAACAGCACAAGCAGTGATATGAGTCAGCTTCATCTTCTGTACGGGACCAATCCGTCCGGTTCCAATATAGAATTTAATAATACTGCCGGAAGCACTTTTCACTCACCGGACTTTATTTATACTCCCCAGACATTTATAGGCTCCAGTTACAAGCATGTTGTCGTTAACGGCCAGACAGATTCTTCCAATCCCAACAACTGGATCATTAAAATTACAATAGACGGCAACGTGATTGTAAACCAATCCTTCAGCCCTTCGGGATCCGCCGGAACAATGACACAGGGATACTTTGGTTTTTCCGCTTCCACAGGAGCAGCCAGCGCCAGACATTCGATTAAAAATGTTAAAATATATACTGACAAAATTCCCATTTTGCAATCAGCTGTTACACGATCTTTTTGCCCGGGAACCAACACCGTAGATCTTACTTCTTTTAATACTCAATTCACTTCCAATCCCGGTAATTATAATTTTACCTATTATATCCAGGGAAGCTCTACCCCTATTATCGATCCTGCTCATTTTCAGTTTAGCGCCAATACTACTGTTGTCGTTTCTATTAAAGATCCTTCTTTATTGTTATGTGACAATCCTGACGGAACCATACAGTTAAATATTACACAGGTTGCTACTCCGGCCATCACAACCACCTCATCCACTTTATGCCATAGCGGAAGTATTACACTTACTTCAAGCCAAGCTACCGGAAACACCTGGTCTACAGGAGCAACCACACCATCCATCACGGTAACAGCACCTGGAAATTATACGCTTACCCATACTGTTGCCGGATGTACCAGCCAGCCGGCTTCCATAACGATTGCTGCGGAACCGGATCCTGCTATTCAGATTGCAGGAAATCTGGTATTATGCGAATCTCCTACCCAACTGACGGCGTCTGCCGCAGGAACCGGAAATATTTACTCCTGGTCAAACGGCTCTACCGGCAATACTACTTCAGTATCAGCAGCAGGAACTTATACTGTCACTGTGAAAACAGCAGCAGGATGTATTTATCAGAAATCAGTGAATGTTACCCAGGGTATCGTTCCTGTCGTACACAATACCAGCCTTAGTAAATGCTCTAATGCTTCAACTGCTACTTTTGATCTGACCTCAGCACAGGGCGCCATCACTTCAACACCGGGAACAAGTTTTGATTACTACCTGTCTCAGGCTGATGCCCTTGCAGGAAATACCAACACCATTCCCAATCCTTCGGCTCATGTTTCAGGAAATACCGTAGTCTATGTAAGGGTAAAATCTGCTTCCTGTGCAAAAGTAGCTGAACTCCAGCTCAATATCACTACGACAGCAACTCCAACGATCAATGCATCTTCCAATACTATATGCTACGGAGGAAATGTAACGCTGACATCCAATCAAACAGCCGGAAATCTCTGGTCCACAGGGGCTACAACCCAATCTATTACCGTAACATCACCGGGAACCTATACCCTTACCAGCACTGTAACAGGATGTAGCAGCCTGCCTGCTTCTGTTACGATTGCCACAGAACCGGATCCGAATGTTCAGATTGCAGGGAATCTGGTATTATGCGAATCTCCTACCCAACTGACCGCCTCTGCCGCAGGCACCGGAAATGTGTACACATGGTCTAACGGCTCTACAGGAGCTTCCATATCAACATCTACCGCTGGAACCTATACCGTCACTGTGAGAACAGCCGCTGGATGCATCTATCAAAAATCAGTAAGTGTCACCCAGGGCGTAGTACCTGTTGTACAGAATACCAGCCTCAGCGAATGTTCCAATGGCTCAACAGCAACGTTCAATCTGACTTCTGCACAAGCGGCCATCACTTCAACACCGGGAACAAGTTTTGATTATTACCTGTCCCAGACTGATGCCGTAGCAGGAAACACCAACACCATTCCCAATCCTTCTGTGCATGTTTCAGGAAATACCGTAATCTATGTAAGGGTAAAATCTGCAACCTGTGCGAAAGTAGCTGAAATCCGATTAACAGTCAATTCAAAGCCCGTTCCGGTCATTACAGCTTCAGCCAATGCAATCTGCCATGGAAACAGTGTTACTTTAACATCCAGCCTTCCAACCGGGAACACCTGGTCTACAGGAGAAACCACTCAAACCATCACCGTAAGTTCCGGTGGAACGTATACTTTAACGAATAATAATGGTACCTGTACCAGTAATCCGGCCAGTATTACCATTGCTACAGGAACGGATCCTAATCTTCAGATCGCAGGAAGCCCGGTATTTTGTCAGGGTTCATCAACTGCACTCACCGCTTCAGCTTCCGGTACAGGAAATTCCTATTCATGGTCCAATGGAACCAATACGGCCAGCACTACGATAACAGCTCCCGGAACCTATACGGTAGCAGTAACAACCGCTGCAGGATGCCAGTACCAGAAAACAATCACTGTAACTATGGATCCGCTTATCACCGTTAATATTGCCCCACCAACCCAGATTACCTGTACCAATCCACTGGTTACTTTAAATGCAACAACTTCAGTTTATCAACCCGGTGCTACATTTTCATGGACCACCACTACAGGAACGATCGTATCAGGTGCCAATACATTAACACCTGTTGTCAGCAACAACGGAACCTATACTTTAACGATTACCAGCGCCACTCCACGCGGATGCGTGAAACAGGCTTCTGTTACCGTAACGAAAAATACCACTCCTCCAACCGTTATTCTTTCAGCCCCCCGCTTTACAATATGCCAGGGTGAATCGGTGGATATTACTGCCGGAGGAGGTCTGACTTATACCTGGACAGGGCTTTCCGGAACCGGAAATGTACAGACTGTGAGTCCTTCAGCAACAACAACCTACTCTGTAACCGGAACTGCTGCCAACGGATGTACCACAACTTCAACGATTACTATTAATGTTGTTCCTGCGATTGTTTCAGCACTGCATGATATTGAGGCCTGTCCGGGAGATCAGGTTACCCTTGATGCCGGTGCCGGTCCTAACTATTCATATAAATGGAATACCGGAGCCACCACACGCACTATTAGCCCAACTACTCCCGGAACTTATACGGTAACCATCAGCAACGGATATTGTTCTAAAATCTTTAGTGCTGTATTAACCCATATTCCAAAGCCTGAAATTACAGAGATCATTTATAAAGATAACACGCTTACCATAAATGCTAAAAATAAAGGAAGCATGCCATTGGAATATTCTATTGACGGCGGGTTCACATGGCAGCCATCTCATATTTTCCATTCGATTTCAAGGAACACGAAATATTCTGTTTATGTAAGAAACAAAGGTACTTACTGTTATACCATTTCTGAATATTTCACCTTCTTCATGAGTAATGTAATCACTCCTAATAGCGATGGAATTAATGACGTGATTGATTTCAGCAGCATCAGTAAATACGGAAATTTTGAAGGCAGCATATTCGATCGCTATGGAATGCCGGTTTTCAAGATCAATTCCAAAAATCCGATATGGGATGGTAAATATCTTAATGCTCCGCTTCCTACCGGAACTTATTGGTACCGGTTATTCTGGGAAGATAGGATCAGCAAAAAGCCTGTTGAAATATCAGGTTGGGTGCTATTGAAAAACAGAAACTAATTATTATTGAATGCCGGCAATTTTGTCCGGCATTTTTTATGACCTCGATCATAACATTCCGGGTATAAAAACTATTTATAAAAGCGATCACAGATATTAACGGTATTTGAACAAAATATTCTATATTTGCAGTCACTTTATTCATGGGGTTGACTGGTTTCGACAGCAAGACCAATGGGTAAGTAAGCATGCAGAGAACCGTAGCGCGATCTCTATAATCCCTTGCTACAAAATTTTAACTGGCAACGAAGAGTTCGCTCTTGCAGCTTAATATCGAAGTATAGTAGATTCAAGCGTTTTCCCGAAGATTTCAGTAAGGAAGCAAGATATTCCACAAATGCTCTGTTCTGCGGCGTTTGATCCTGGGATATAGGAATGCGGAAATAAGACTTTGGAAGCTTCGGCCAAAGTTCGAAAACCTCAGAAGATAAGCTGAAAGTTGGGTGTCTGCCCTCTGCCTCCAGTCGAAAACCAATGGTAGAATAAGCATGTAGAAAGCTTATGTATTGCTTGTTTGGACGAGGGTTCGAATCCCTCCAACTCCACTTTTTAAACTAAAGAGAATTTGTAAATTATTGAATTTTAAATAATTACATTTTCTCTTTTTTGTTTTTGTGCCCAAAGTTGTACCCAAAATTTTGAAATATACTTTTTTGAATCTGTTTGAGCTCAATTAAACCTAATTGAATTTTAAGAATACAATAAATTTAGAACAACACAAATATACTACGATTTAAAATGATGTCCGTTACCTACCCTCTCAACCTGACCCAAATTCTCTAAACTGCTAAATTTGAAAAAAACACGAAATCTTTTGTCGTGGACAATCCTACTGTGTTGACTTCTTTTGACCCTAAAACCAATACTATAAAGTACATTGATGATGTAACTGAATATTTTATGACCCATGAATCTTTTCATGCAGAAGAAATGTTTAAAATTGGATTTAAAGAATACACTAAAAACGTACATGTTAAAAATTCACCTGGGACTATTGAAAATAGAATACATGAATATATGAGAGAAAAATATGTTTATGAAAGATTAGTACAGCATTCGAAAAAACATAAATTCAATCCAGAAGACTTAGGCATACCTCTTTTTGGTCATGCTTTTCAGTATTATGACGCAATGAAGTTCAAATTAGAAATTTTATTAAAAGAAAAGAACATACCTTTTCCAAATTAAATATTAAAATGAAAGAACAAACACTTATAAAAAAAGTTGAAAATTATCTTATAGATTCTAGTACAAATTATGTTAAAAATAGCATTGAATATGTAGGAGTTAGAGAAAATCATATAATTTCCAATGAAAAACCTAAAGATTATTACTTTCTAAGCTATGACGCAGTCGCTGACAAAAACAATCAATATAGTACAAAATCGTACTTTGTATTCATAGATAAAGTATCTAAAAAGATTGCTTATATAATAGGACCACAATCATTGGAAAAAATTGAAAATAATGAGTAATGCATTTCCATATTGAGAATATAAAAAGATGATTTTTTATTAAAGTATTACATCCAACTCCACAAAAAACACTGATCCATTCAGTGTTTTTTTTATTTACGATCCGCTATTTCTTTGAAACCACACCATATAAGCATCCACTGCCTTCTGAAGAAAATCTTTCAAATCTTCATCTTTTAAATTTCCGTTGTCGTCCCATGCCTTATCAATATGTGGAAGATATACTTCAGGTTGCTGCATTACGGGAATATTGAGAAAAACAAGGCTTTGTCTTAAATGATGATTGGCTCCGAAAGCAGACAGATTTCCGGGGGAATTACTGAAAACAGCTCCAGGCTTTCCATCCCAGACATTTTTCCCAGCAGGCCTTGACCCTACATCAATAGCATTCTTCAGGGCAGCAGGAACAGAACGGTTATGCTCCGGAGTTATAAAAATAATTCCATCAATATTCCTTATCTCATCTCTGAATTTCACGTAAGATTCCGGAACATGGTCATGATCATCAAAATCCTGATTGTATACCGGCAGATCCTCAATGGAAATGATTCTGAATGTAAAACCTTCAGGCACCATAGGCAGCAATGCCTTTGCAATTTTTCTCGAGAAAGATTCCTTACGTAAACTTCCGGCTATAATTCCGATTACTTTGCTCATACGATTGATATTAAATGGTTGCTTATCAATAGCAGCAAAAACAATGCGAAACATCTGCAAAGAACAATATTATATAAAAAAAGGCCCTGATAAGAGCCTTTAACGTTAGTCAAAAAATTTGAACAGCTGATTGAAAAAGAAAAAGATGACAGCTATGAAGCTGATGTATGTTTTATCTTTATAAAGCAGGCCAATTAAAATCATACAACTCTTTAGTAATTATAACTACAAGTAACTTCCAATCTCCGCTTCCAATCTTTAGTCGTTAGTATATTTCTTATTTCATCTTAGTATAGAATTCATATAACCCGTCAATATCAGCGGAACAAAGAACAGGAACGGCTTCTTCAAGAATATATTCATCCCAGTCCCACCATTTCATTTCAAGCAGCATGGCAATATGACGTTCACTGAATCTTTTTTTAATAGGCTTGGCAGGATTTCCATCTGCAATTGTATAGGGTTCCACATCCTTTGTCACCAAAGCCCGGCTTCCGATCACGGCTCCATCTCCGATTTTTACTCCGGGCATGATCATGGCTTCCGCTCCTATCCAGACATCATTTCCGATAACGGTATCTCCTGCCGGTTC
Organism: Chryseobacterium sp.; assembly: GCA_031277615.1. Lineage (GTDB taxonomy): Bacteria > Bacteroidota > Bacteroidia > Flavobacteriales > Weeksellaceae > Chryseobacterium. The sequence continues at coordinate 8,710 of JAITMC010000025.1, forward strand.
AAAGGCGTCCCTGCTGTTTTTAAAACATTCCACTTCAGCCATATAATAGAAAGGAAAACTTGATATCCAGTCATAGCGGTGACCCTGGTTCCCACACATTATAAAACTGGCTCCCGTCCCGATGGAACAATAGGATCCAATCATTAACCGGTCAACATCATTTCTGTCGGGAATAAGGTAACGGGCACAGTCGTCGAAAGAGTGACCATGATAATATCCGGAATAATAGAATATTTACCGGCAACAATATTAGGATTCTGAATATGGTCTTTTATGATTTTGCCTTTAAAAGGACTTTCAAAGAAATTTTGCATTATTTAGCTTTTAAATATATTAACAATAGAGAGAAAGAACAGCCTTCAGGCCATTCTTATAAAAACCAGAATTTGTTAATTCAAAAAAGCTAACGGGTTAATTTCATAACAAACAAATATAGCAAAAATTACTGATGTCTTTATTCATTTCCATCTTAAATAGGAACCCAATGAATCTCATTGTGATACAAATCAGCCACAAAACATCTGACCCTGCCATGAATTAAATTTTATTACGTCAATACACCGATCAATATAAACACCTGAAAACTAAAAGACTAAAGTCCTATGATGTAAAATGAATATCTCCAGCCCACAAAAAAGACTAAAAAAATGTTTTATCGTAAAGAATTTTATATATTTGCACCATCTAACAATTAAAAAAATAATTTACTATGTCAGACATTGCATCAAGAGTAAAAGCTATCATCGCTGATAAGCTTGACGTTGAAGAAACAGAAGTAACTCCTGAAGCTAGCTTCACTAACGATTTAGGGGCTGATTCATTGGATACAGTTGAACTTATCATGGAGTTTGAAAAAGAATTCAACATTCAAATCCCTGATGATCAGGCTGAAAAAATTACTACTGTAGGACACGCTATCGCTTATATCGAGGAAGTAGTAAATAAATAATATTCTTCAACAAAAAAGAAAATTTAAAAAGTTTATGGAATTAAAAAGAGTAGTTGTAACCGGTTTTGGCGCAATAACACCGATTGGAAAAAATGCAAAAGAATACTGGGAAAATCTTGTGAAAGGTGAGAGCGGTGCCGCTCCGATTACTCTTTTTGATGCCACAAACTTTAAGACGAGGTTCGCTTGTGAAGTGAAAGATTTCGATCCGCTGCAGCATTTCGATAAGAAAGAAGCTAAGAAAATGGACCGGAATACTCAACTGGGAATGGTAGCTGCCAAAGAAGCAGTAGCCCATTCAAGGATTATTGAAGACCATGTAGATAAAAACAGAGTCGGTGTTATCTGGGGCTCAGGAATCGGAGGTTTGGAAACTTTTGAAACTGAAGTTTTAGGTTGGGCCAACACTGAAATACCAAGATTCAACCCGTTCTTTATTCCTAAAATGATCGCGGATATCACTCCGGGACACATTTCAATTGAATACGGATTCCACGGGCCGAATTATACAACGGTATCTGCATGTGCCTCTTCAGCCAATGCTTTAATTGATTCCAAAATGCTGATCCAGCTCGGAAAAGCAGATGTAATTGTATGCGGTGGCTCAGAAGCAGCCGTAACAGCAAGTGGCGTGGGCGGATTCAATGCGATGATGGCGCTTTCTACAAGAAATGACGATCCTAAAACCGCTTCAAGACCTTTCGATAAAGACAGAGATGGATTTGTACTGGGTGAAGGAGCCGGATGTATCATTCTTGAAGAATATGAGCACGCGGTAAAACGTGGTGCCACCATTTATGCAGAATTAAAGGGAGGCGGTATGAGTGCAGATGCACACCATATGACAGCTCCGCATCCTGAAGGCTTAGGTGCTTACCTGGTTATGAAGAACTGTCTGGAAGATGCAGGCTTAACTGCTGATGAAGTAGACCACATCAATATGCATGGTACCTCTACTCCATTAGGAGATATTGCAGAATCCAACGCAATCTCACGACTATTAGGTGAACACGCTTACGATATTCAGATTAATTCTACCAAATCAATGACCGGCCACCTTCTGGGTGCTGCTGGGGTAATTGAAGCTATCGCTGCGTTGGGAACAATTATTCATGGTATTGTTCCTCCTACCATCAACCATTTTACTGATGATGAAAATATTGACAGCAGACTCAACTTTACGTTTAACGAAGCTGTGAAGAAAGATGTAAAAGTAGCCATGAGCAATACTTTTGGATTTGGCGGGCACAACGCTTGCGTTCTATTTAAGAAAATCTAAATTTACTGAATGGAGTTACAGAAATACTTTTCTAAATTCCTTCTCAAAAAAAGAAAAAGAAAATTATCGGAGAGAGACTATTTCCTTAGTACCGAACTGAACAAAATGTTGGGTACCGAGGTACAAAATGTCGCGCTTTACCGGGAAGCTTTTTCTTTGAAAAGTTCTTCTAAAAATCAAGACTGCAATTACGAAAGACTTGAATTTTTGGGAGATTCTGTTTTGGGTACCATTATTTCCTGCCATCTGTTTCAGACCTATCCTCAGGCTAATGAGGGCTATCTGACCCAGATGAAATCGAAGATCGTCAACAGGAAAAACCTTAATAAACTGGGAGAAGATCTGAAGCTTACCGACCTGTTGCAGAAGCAGGGGTCTTCCGCTTTGGGTGAAAACATCTCCGGAAATCTATTTGAGGCGCTTATCGGTGCCGTTTATCTGGACTTTCAGTATGATGCCTGCAAAAGGATCATTCTGGAAAGATTGCTGACCCCCGGCGAAATCAACAAGCTTGAGAATAAAATCGTAAGCTACAAAGGTCTTCTGCTTGAATGGAGCCAAAAGAAAAAAGTAAATATAAAATACGAAACCTGTGAGGAGATTCAGGCTAATAAAGCCGTCGTCTTCAGGTGCCATGTCTGGCTGGGAGACGAGAAAATAGCGAACGCTACAGAAACTTCCAAGAAAAAGGCAGAGGAAAAGGCAGCACAGAGGGCATTTTATATTTTAAACAAAAAAGAAAACATACTTGGAAATTCAAAAACTTTATGATCTGGATGATATAGAATTTGAAGATATTGCCATAGCATTGGTAAGATTAGCAAAAGATATACCCGCACATGAGTTTTTCTACAAAATAAATCAAATCAACCATCTGAATTTTTCCAGAAAAAAGGACCTTGTCTTTCACGGAGATTATTTCGATTATTTTTTTCCAAGATTTGAAGCCTACCACAAGTCTACCAAAACCTGTTTTACATTCATTTCCAACCGGTCTTCGGAAAGTAAGCAAAAAAAACAACAGACCGAACTCTTCTCAGGAGAAGAAAACATTAAATTTTTATTAAATAATCAGGCAGATGTAGAATATATTCTGCATACTTCGGAACAATTCCCTGATTTTTCCGTAATTTTGCTCCCTGAAAATCTTGTGTTTCCGATACAAGATTATACCCTAAGTTCTGATGAGGAACTTTATCAAATTATCCAGTATTATGAATAAGTATTTAAAGAAAACAAAAATTATCGCAACACTAGGACCTGCTTCATCATCGAAGGAGGTAATGTTAGGACTTATGAAAGCGGGTGTTGATATTTTCAGAATAAATTTCTCACATGCAGATTACGAATTGGTTCGGAATAATATCCAAATCATCAGAGAACTGAATAAAGAATACGGCTATTCTGTAGGGATTCTGGGTGATCTTCAGGGTCCGAAACTGAGAGTAGGCGTTGTAAAGGAAGGTTCTTACCTTAACCCGGGAGATATCCTTACTTTCACCAATGAAAAAATGGAAGGAGACTCTACCAAGGTATATATGACGTATCAGCAGTTTCCTCAGGACGTAAAAGTAGGAGAAAGAATTCTTATTGATGATGGTAAACTGGTACTGGAAGTAACGGAAACCAATGAAAAGGATACGGTAAAAGCCAAAACCATTCAGGGGGGACCTTTGAGCTCTAAAAAAGGGGTAAACCTGCCGAATACCAATGTTTCTCTTCCTGCGCTTACGGAAAAAGATATTCAGGATGCTAATTTCATGCTCGACATGGAGGTGGACTGGATCGCTCTTTCTTTTGTACGCCATGCACAGGATATCATTGATCTTAAAGAGCTGATCGCCTCTCATCCGAACGGTAAGTTCAAAACACCAATCATTGCAAAAATTGAAAAGCCTGAAGGGGTTAAAAATATTGACGAAATTCTATTGGAATGTGACGGTCTGATGGTCGCCCGTGGTGACCTGGGCGTTGAAGTTCCGATGGAGGAAGTTCCGGCTATCCAGAAAAACCTTGTGGAGAAAGCAAGATTCTACTCCAAACCGGTAATCATTGCCACCCAGATGATGGAAACTATGATCAACAGCCTTACGCCGACCAGAGCGGAGGTAAATGACGTAGCCAACTCCGTATTGGATGGGGCCGATGCGGTAATGCTTTCCGGAGAAACTTCTGTGGGAAGATACCCGGTACAGGTGGTGGAAAACATGGCTAAAATTGTAAAAAACATCGAGATGACCCATTTTTACCAGCATAAAAATGAGCCGATCGAGAAAGATTACAACTGTATCGATGAGAGATTTATTACCAACAGGGTATGTCTTGCAGCGGTAAGAATTGCAAAAACCACCAATGTTTCTGCGATCGTAACCCTTACGCACTCAGGATATACGGCATTCCAGCTGGCTGCCCACAGACCGAATTCCCATATCATTGTATACAGTGGAAATAAAAGGGTTATTACTATGCTGAACCTGCTTTGGGGAGTCCATGCCTATTATTACGATATGAAAAAATCTACCGATGAAACCATCATCCAGGTGAATATGCTGACGCACAATTACGGGTATATTGAAACCGGAGATTTTGTCATCAACATCAATGCTACCCCATCTTACGAAGGCGGAAAAACGAACACCTTACGACTGACTACCGTGTAATCAGTTCTGATATACAAACAAAAAACTCCCGGGGAAAAATTTCCGGGAGTTTTTTGTTTATATTAATAAATGCCGGGTAAAAATCAGTTTCCTACAACCGTCTTTGCGGTTACAAATTCTCTGAGAGCCAGCTGGGAAAGCTCAGTTCCATAACCGGAAGCTTTAGTTCCACCAAACGGGAAACGCGGATCGGAGCTGGTCATTCTGTTGATATTCACGGTTCCGGACTCCAGGTTTTCGATGAAATAGAGCTGGCGTTCTTTATTGGCCGTCCAAACTGAATTGGATAAACCAAAGGGGATATCGTTGGCAATCTGCAAAGCTTCCTCATCGCTTTTGGCCACCATAACCATTCCGAGAGGTCCGAAAAGTTCTTCTTTTAAAATAGGGTTTCCTTCCTGAACTCTGATCAGGCCGGGTTTAAATTCATTCTCAGAAATTCTCTCCAGAGGAATGATGATTTCTGCCCCGTTTTCAAGTGCTCTGTTGAATTGGGCTTCCAGCTCATCAGCAAGGTCAGGTCTTGCCATTCCCGCCATATTGGTTTCTTTGTCTAAAGGATCTCCGACTTTATATTTTTTATATTCTTCGATGAAAATAGGGAGAAACCGGTCCTCAATTTTTTCATCAATGATAAATCTTTTAGCCGCAGTACAGGTTTGTCCGCAGTTTTGAAGTCTGGATTTCACTCCTGCTTTGGCAGCCTCTTCCAGATCTGCATCATCAAAAATGATAAAGGAATCGCTTCCGCCTAATTCAAGTAATGATTTTTTGATATTCAGGCCGGCTATTGAAGCCACTTCACCTCCTGCCTTTCCGCTTCCGGTAAGACTTACACCTTTCACGGCATCGTGCTCAAGAATTTCCTTTACAGCTTTATGCCCTACTTCAAGATTCTGGAATACACCTTCCGGGAAGCCGGCTTCCAAAAGAACTTCTTCAATGGCGTTTCCGCTTCCGAAACAAATGGAAGCATGCTTTAAAACCACGGTATTTCCCGCTAAAATGGCTGGTACGGCAAATCTTAATACCTGCCAGAAAGGAAAATTCCAGGGCATGACTCCCAAAATAACTCCTTTCGGAACATAATGAACTTCAGAATAAGCAAATTCAGATTCCACTTTTTCGGGTTTTAAAATATTTTCGGCTTTGGCATAATAATTCATCATCAAAGCACATTTTTCCACTTCAGCAATAGATTCTGAAATAGGTTTATTCATTTCAACCGTAATGATTCTGCCGAACTTTTCCGAATTATTTTTTAAAATTTCTGCCGCCTTTGCAATCAGCACCTGTCGTTCTTCAAACGGCATTTTTCTCCACGATGAAAATGTCTTATCTGCTTTAATAAGCTTATTTTCAATTAACTGTTCCATAATTTAATTTCTGTTTTAAATTCAAATCAATGAATTTATTGAATGCTTTTTCTTTAAAAGCATCATGAAAGCAACAAATTCTGTTCCTTAGGGTTATATAAAATAGTGATTTTCTCTATTAAAATAATATGTTCAGACCATAAACCATTCATTCAGAAGACAGGCTGCCAGTCTGGCCGTTCTGTCCTGAATATCGAATGAAGGATTTACTTCCGCCGCATCCAGTGCCACCACTTTTTTGTTTTTCAGGATATGCCTGTAAAAGTGCATGAAAGCAGTATCAGCAAAGATGCCGTTGTAGGCTGATGCTGAAACGCCCGGAGCAATGGAAGCATTAAAGACATCCATGCAGATGGTAAGATAGGCATAATCCACACTCTCCAGCAGCTCATCAATGCGCTGATAGATCGATGGTAGGTTCTCGAAAAACAATTCATCGGCCAGAATATACTTCATTCCGTACTGATGAGCCGTATCAAATAATTTCAGGGTATTGGAATTTCTCTGGATTCCAATGTGCAGGGAATGAATATAGCCTTCCTGAGCAATCTGCCAGAATCCTGTCCCTGAACTCGGACCTACTCCTTTTTCAGGCTGTCTGTTATCAAAATGAGCATCAATATTGATGATGCCGATCTTCTGTTCGGGAAAGGCTGTTTTCAGCCCTAAATAGTGCGCATAAGTCACTTCATGACCGCCGCCTAAGACTAATGACTTTCCGCCTTTTAAAAGAACTTTGGATACATTTTTAGCAAGGCTGTTCTGAGCGGCTTCCAGATCGCCATTTTCACAGGTAATATTTCCGAAATCCAGCAGGGAGAAATCAGGGAAAATAACGGGGAAATTAGACATATTCTTCCTGATCACATCAGGGGCATCCTTAGCCCCAAGCCTTCCTTTATTCCTCCTGACTCCTTCATCTACGGCAAAACCGTGTATAACGAAATCATTCGTTGAAATAGCATCATAATTTTTTTCTTCCCTTACTCTCTGGAATATTCTGTGGAAAAGAAGCTCTTCTCCATCCAATCTGCCTTGCCAAATATTCTGAATCATAATTCTTTAAAATTCAATTTTATGTACCTCATTACATTCAGTAAAACTAATTAATATTGTTTACATAGAAAACTACTTTTTCACCGGGGTAAACATTTCATATAAAAGACTAAAAATCAATACTTAACCTTTATTCTGATTGGCATTACTGCTTATAAACATTTCATTTTTTTCTTCCGAAATAATTTCTAAAAAGCGTTCATAATGTTTAAGAACATCAGAAATCAATTCATTTTTGGTAAAATACTGCACATCATAACCTTCCCTTCCATCTCCGAAGTACGATCTTGGATAATGCGTTTTATTATCGTCTATATCCGGAAGGTTTTCCTCATTGATCACATATTCTGAGACTGTTTTTATCTGGTTTTCCACTCCGTAAATAAAATTATTGACTAATCCGTGATGGATTTCTATTTCCAATTTCAACGGGTTGTCATACTGATTAACCTTCACTTCTATTCCATTGGCAGCAAATTCTTCTTTCAGATCTGAGAAAGCCTCTTTTACTTTACCCTGGATAAAATGATCCACAGAAGAATTATCCTTAAATGATACGATATTTTTTAATCTTTCTTTCCAGAATTCTCCGGACCACGGAACTGCCGAAGCTGAAAAATTTCTTTCGTAGTATTTCTGATCAATGACAAGTCCTTTCATTAAACTGACAATAAATAAGACAATAACCAGCGAAAAAGGAAGTGCTGTGATCAGGGTCATACTCTGAAGTGCTTTTAATCCTCCTACGTTCAGCAGCATTAATGATAAAACCGCTAAAAGGATTCCCCAAAAAAGAATCTGCCATTTGGGTGATCTGGCCGCATTTTTAGTTGCAATACTATTCATAACCAGTATTCCGGAATCGGCTGACGTCACAAAGAAAATAATGATAATGGCAATGACAAAAAATCCGGTAAAAGATGATAAAGGCAGATATTCCAGGAACCTGAACATTAAAGCATCAGGATCGGAAGCCAACTGGCTCAGCCGTCCTCCGGCAACATTCAGATCCATCCATATGGCACTGTTACCGAATACGGACATCCATATAAAGTTAAATAAGGTTGGAAGTATGAGAACAGCCAGAATAAATTCCCGGATGGTTCTTCCCTTGGATATTCTGGCAATAAACAATCCTACGTAAGGTGACCATGAGATCCACCATGCCCAGTACAGTATGGTCCAGTCATAAAACCATGGCAGACTGTCTTTTTCATAAACATGAGTACCAAAGGTAAGATTGAAAAAATTATTAATATAGTTTCCCAGGCCTTCTGTAAAGCTTCCGATCAGATAAACGGTGGGGCCTAGTGCCAATACAAACAGCAAAAGAACAATAACGCTTACCACATTGATGTTACTCAGGATCTTCACCCCTTTCCCCACCCCGCTCATGGCAGAGATCACAGAAAATGAGATGAGGACAACAACGATAATGATCTGATAGGTGAAATTATTTTCCGGGGTGATATGAAGGATATTCAGTCCGGAACTGATCTGTACCACTCCGAAACCCAGGGTTGTGGTAATCCCAAAAAAAGTACAGCAAAGGGCAAAAATATCAATCACATTTCCCCATTTCCCATTGATTCTGTTTTTTAATAATGGATAGAAACAGCTTCTCAAAGAAAGTGGAAGCCTGTAGCGGTAGGCAAAATAAGACAGCGATAATCCGATCACTCCATAGATTGCCCAGGCGTGAATTCCCCAATGGAAAAAGGTATACAGCTGTGCCTGCTTGGCCCTGCTGATGTAGTGATTGTCCGCAAAAACTTCCGAAGAATAGTGCTGCATGGGTTCGGCAACGCTGAAGTATATTAACCCGATTCCCATTCCCGCAGCAAACAGCATGGAAATCCATGAGAAAAATGAATATTCCGGTTTGCTGTCATTCGCGCCTAATCTGATGTTGGCATATTTACTGAAAAGCAGATAGACTAAAAAGACGACAAATAAGGTTACTGCCCAGACATAAATCCAGTTCAGATTGACAAATATGAAATTTTTGATACCATTTAAAATATTTTCGGTTTGTGCAGGATATACTGCAGAAAGAAAACATGTTCCGATGATAAAAATTAAGCTTGGAATAGTAACCCCCTTGTTGAAAGTAGATTTTACGTTTTGAAAATTCATCTTTTTTATTTTAAAAGTATTCCCGTATAGGTGTATCAGAGATACCGGAAGGCAGAATAAAGATGGTATTGCCACGGTATAATCAGCACTTATGAACTATTGGAAATCGCCGTTTCTGAAGATAAAACAGCCGTAATATTTCACAATATAAGAAATTTCGTCTAAAATATGAAAGAATGATGCCATTCTTTTCCAGGCAGGGTTTTCAGAAAAAGAGTTTTTTGGTCTTTCTCTTTCCGGATTAATTTACGTTGTTATAGTATCTGAAACGCTGCCAGTATTTGTCTTTATAAATTTTAAGTTCAATTTTATAGTCAGGATGGTCTTTGATAATCTTTTTCAGGACTTTGGAGGGCTGTCTGAAATCCTTGCTGGCAAAGTAACTTTCTTTCAGGTTATCCGCGGTTTCCCTGCCGATGTACAGATGGCCGTCTTCTCTTTTTAAAGCTTCAATGGCAAGATCTTCAATCTGATTCAGTTTTTCAAAATCATCTTGTTCGGGAAGCCCGTCATTGTTATCACCATTGTAATGGACCTTCAGTTCTGAGATCCACGGATAGGAAGCCTTTGCATTGTATTTCATTAAGGCCAGATCGATGCAGGCAATCAGCGGACGGCCATTGTTCAGCTCTGCTCTGAGCACAGAGAACTGTCCTTCTTCCTCCGCGTCTCTTACATTTTTATATTTTTCGGTGAATTCTCTTTCTCTCCACTGCAGAAAGTCATTGAGCTTGCCGATCGGAACAAGCTCTTTTTCTGCCTGCTCTTTCCCGATGATATTGAAGGTATCAATCTGTACGGTAAAGTGTAATTCACCTAAAAAATGGTCCAGAAAGACACAAATTCCAGATGTTATCTGTCCTTTGTTTTCTTCATTCAGCCCTTCATAAACAAACGTAAGATCTATTTCATCCGGATATTCTTCCGATTCATTGGAATAAAAGAAGATATTGTCTTTGGTAAATTCGTAGCCGTTCATCTGAATGGCTGCGTTTTCTATACTTTTGGCAGGCTTTAAAGCCGTAAACAGCCAGTGTTCCAGTTGGGGAGCTTCCTTGATAAGTTCTTCCGCAAAAACAATATTCCTGACATCCCCGTCCACCGTAATGATCAGTTCTGCCGTAGCATCATCATACATTCCTGTAAGAAAGTAAAAATGATCATTAAGCTGGCGGAGTTTCGGGGAAATAACATCAAAAAAATCTTTTTCAATTCTTTCTGACTCTCTGTTTTTTACGATTTCGTAGAAGTCTTTTTCTTTGGTCTGAAACCAGTTCCAGAAATCCTGATAAGTTCTGATTTCCTGCTCAGGTCCTTTTTTGCCGAGGATTTTATCAAAAATGCCCATAAGTTTTTTATTTTACAAGGTTTCCTTCAATATAAACATGTTCCGCACTCAGACTTCCCTGGTTGTAAAGAACATTCTGAAAATTATTGGTGGTATAGGTTACGAAATCTGCTTTTTTACCGGCTTCCAGTTTTCCTCTGTCTTCAAGACCTAGGGCATAAGCGGCACGGAACGTCATTCCCGCCAGTACCTCTGCGGTTGTTAATTTTTCAAAGGTAGCCAGGATAGACGCCTGAGTAATTAAATTCCCCATCGGAGCGGATCCAGGATTCCAGTCACTGGCAATAGCAACGATGGCTCCGGCATCCAGCAATTTTCTGGCGGGAGTAAATTTTTCTCCCAAACCTAAACTGGCCCCCGGAAGTGCTGTGGCTACGGTATCTGATTTTGCTAAAAATTCAATATCTTCATCAATGGTGGCTTCCAGATGGTCTGCAGATTTAGCTCCCACTTCAACGGCAATCCTTGAGCTTCCCGGTGTAAACTGGTCTGCATGAACGGTAATTTCAAAACCTAAGTCTTTCGTTTTAAGCAGAAAATCTTTACTTTCTTCCGGCTGGAATGCCGATTTTTCGATAAAGATATCTACCCTTTGGGCAAGTTGTTCTTCTTTTACTTTCGGCAGGATCTCTGTAAGAATATAGTCTAAATATTCTTTATTGCTTCCGTCAAAATCTCTTGGCTTCAGATGGGCGGAAAGACAGGTTGCTACCAGTTTGGCGGATGTCTGCTTCTGTGCTTTTTTAATGATTCTGAGCATTTTCAGTTCATTTTCCACATCCAGACCGTAACCGCTTTTTACTTCAATAGTGGTAATTCCCAGTGAAATGAGGAAACTGATTCTTTCGAGCAGGGTCTCCAGCAATTCGTCTTCCGAAGCACTTCTGGTGTGCTGTACCGAACTCCAGATTCCACCTCCGCTTTCTGCAATTTCAAGATAGGTTTTCCCGGCATTACGCATGGCAAAATCATTGGCACGGTTTCCACCGAAACAGATATGGGTATGGGCATCTACAAATCCGGGAAGAGCAATCTGCTCGCCTTCAATACGGTCGGTTTCAATATCAGGGTTTTCAGATTTCAACGTATCGAAGTTTCCGATTTTCTGAATTTTTCCGTCTGCTGTTATCATTCCCCCATCGGTAATGATTTCAATCTGTTCGTCGGAAAGCTTTCCTCTTAACGGAAGATTCGCCAGTGTTACAATTTGTCTGAAAGGTCCTATTAATTTCATTGGTAAGGTTTAAATTGGTTTTAAAGTTCGGATCTTAGCTGAATGTTGATGTTATCAATAATGATTGTTTTAATTTTCAGCTACTTCATCAGTCCGCTGTATTTTCAGTAGTCTGCTTACAGAAGATATGATCCCTTTTTCCACTCAAAAATACTTAAAATATCTCAATATAGTATACTTTCCCGGGATTCATTTGTTATCAGAATATTAATCTTCATCTAACCTCAGCTTCAATTTCACTTTTCTCAGTCGGGAGTCCTTCCTTGGTCTAAAATTTCCTATCTTTGAGGTAAATGAAATGAATTAATGCCAGATTTTTTACATCCAGATAAGGAAAATTACTCGCACGAAGAGCTGATGCAGGAAGAGCAGATCCGTCCCCAGAGTTTTAAAGATTTTGCCGGGCAGAGGAAAACGCTGGAAAACCTTGAGGTCTTTGTATCAGCAGCCAAAAGACGTGGCGGAGCTCTGGACCATGTTCTTCTGCATGGGCCACCGGGTCTGGGTAAAACCACTTTAGCCAATATCATTGCCAATGAACTTGGTGTGAACTGTAAGATCACCTCCGGTCCTGTGTTGGATAAGCCGGGAAATCTGGCAGGCCTACTGACCAACCTGGAAGAGAATGATGTTCTTTTTATCGATGAAATCCACCGTCTTTCTCCTGTTGTTGAGGAATATCTTTATTCTGCAATGGAGGATTACAAAATAGATATTATGCTGGAAACCGGTCCTAATGCACGCAGTGTTCAGATCGGACTGAATCCTTTTACGCTGGTGGGTGCTACTACCCGAAGCGGAATGCTCACCAAGCCGATGCTGGCCCGATTCGGGATTCAAAGCAGGCTGGAATATTATTCTGTAGAACTATTATCGATGATTATTCAGAGAAGCTCAAGGGTATTGGGAAGCACCATTTATGAAGATGCAGCCATTGAAATTGCCCGGAGAAGCCGTGGAACTCCAAGGATTGCCAATGCCCTCCTCAGAAGGGTACGCGATTTCGCGGAGATAAAAGGTAATGGAGAAATTGAAATCAATATTACAAAATATGCACTGAATTCCCTGAATGTGGACGAGTTTGGTCTTGATGAGATGGATAACAAGATTATGCGGGTGATGATTGAAAACTTCAAAGGAAAACCTGTAGGAATTTCAGCATTAGCTACTTCGATCGGAGAAAATCCTGAAACGGTTGAAGAGGTATACGAACCGTTCCTGATCCAGGAAGGTTTCATCATCAGAACTCCGAGAGGAAGAGAAGTTACTGACAAGGCCTACCGGCATTTAAACATGTCAAGACCCAAAAATCCGGGTGAACTTTTTTAGTTGAATATCGGAAAATTAAGAAGCAGAATAAAAAAGTTACCATCATGTTTGTCCCTAAATTATACCGAAGTGAAGATTTGGATCTGATGAGAGTCATTATCCGTGAAAATTCTTTTGCTTTACTGATTTCTTCCGCAGATAAAATCAGAGCTACCCACTCAATGATGATGCTGAATGAAAATGATCCGGAAAATGCTTATCTTGAAACTCATATTTCCCGAGCCAATCCTCAGGCAAAAACCATAAAGGATGGTGATGAAGTGCTGTGTGATTTTTTAGGAGCCCATACTTATATTTCCAGCAGCTGGTATGATCATATTAATGTTTCGACATGGAATTATGAGGCCGTACAGATCTATGGTAAAGTACAGCTGATGGATTCTGAGGAACTGTACCAACACCTGGATCAACTGACGGCCAAATATGAAAAACCTCAGCAATGCCCGATGATGGTAAAAGATATGGGGCGTGAATTTGTAGAAAAGGAAATGAAAGGTGCCTTTGGACTGAAGATTATTCCAACGGAAATATTCATCAAACAGAAGCTTTCGCAGAACAGGAAAGAAGCAGATTTTCAGAGTATCATTTCACATCTTGAAAATTCTTCAGATATTTATGCTGAGAAGATTGCTGAAAAAATGAAACTAATACAGAAATAATAAACAAAATATATATGAAGTTATATCCAATACAATGTGGAAAATTTAAACTGGATGGCGGCGCCATGTTTGGAGTCGTCCCAAAGAGTCTGTGGGAAAAGACCAATCCTGCAGACGAAAGAAACCTGATCGAGCTGGGTACCCGCTCACTGCTTATTGAAGACGGAAAGAAACTGATCCTGGTAGACTGCGGTCTGGGAAATAAACAGGATGATAAATTCTTCGGACATTACTCGCTTTGGGGTGATGACAATCTGGATAAGAATTTAAAAAAATTCGGTTTCGTAAAAGAAGATATTACGGATGTTTTCCTTACTCACCTTCACTTTGACCATTGTGGAGGAGCCATTGAGTGGAATGACGACAGAACGGGTTACAGACCTGCGTTTAAAAATGCTCAGTTCTGGACCAATGAAAACCACTGGAAATGGGCTACAGAGCCTAATGCCAGAGAAAAAGCCAGCTTTTTAAAAGAAAACATCATGCCGATGCAGGAAAGCGGGCAGCTGAATTTCCTGCCTCTTCCTACAACCGGTAATTACGGTTTCGCTCCTGACCTGAAAATGGATGTGATCTTTGTAGACGGCCATACGGAAAAACAAATGCTTCCGGTGATCCAATACCAGGATAAAACGGTTGTTTTTGCGGCCGACCTTATTCCTACGGCAGGACACATCAACCAGGTATATGTAATGGGTTATGATACCAGACCTCTCTTAACTTTGGAAGAGAAAGGGAAATTCCTGAAACAGTGTATTGATAATGAGTATCTGCTGTTCTTTGAGCATGATGCCCATCATGAGCTGGCCAGCCTTAAAATGACGGAAAAAGGAGTAAGACTGGATGAGACCTTTAGTTTTAATGATGTTTTTGGATATTAATTTTTGATCATGGACGAATTACATTCAGAAACACAGAAAACGGAACCGGAACCATCACCCAAGATCATAGGACTGACCGGAGGAATCGGATCAGGAAAAACCACTGTAGCTCATTTTATTGAGGAATTCGGATTTCCTGTGTACTATTCTGACGACAGAGCCAAAACTATCGTGAATGACAGTGAGGATTTAAAGATCAAAATCAAAGAACTGTTGGGGGAAAATGCTTATGACGAAACCGGTCTTTACGACAGGAAATTTGTTGCCGGAAAAGTTTTTAACAATAAAGATCTGCTTCAGCAATTAAATGAGATCATTCATCCTGCCGTACGGATTGATTTTGAAGACTGGGTAAAAAAGCAGACCAAATATCTGGTTTTTAAAGAAACGGCCTTACTGTTCGAATTGAAACTCAACAGGCAATGCTATCAGTCTCTTCTGGTAACGGCTGAAGATAACATCAGAATCAAAAGGGTTATGGACAGAGATGATAAAACCTACCGTGAAGTAGAAGCTGTCATGGAAAAACAGATGCCGGAAAAAGACAAAATAAAACTGGCAGACTGTATTATCTACAACAATACGAATCTGGAAGACCTGAAAGAACAGACCGAACGGATTATATTTAATATTGAATAAAATAAAACCTTGTCAGGATTTCTGACAAGGTTTTTTTAATGATATAAATAAGCTCCCGGAATGGGAGCTCATTCTTTTTTTATCCCGGCTTATTGCTCTTTGATAAATTTCTTTTGTACGGTCGTTCCGTTATCATCGATATCGATCACATAAACTCCATTTACCAGTTTATGTACATTGATTTGATTGTTTAATAAAATTCCTTCAGAAACCAGCTGTCCTACAGCATTGTATAGCTTATATTTCGCTCTTTTGCTGATATTCTTCACATACAATACGGTACTTACAGGATTAGGATAGATCAGGATTTCATCCTGGTTCACTGAATTCGGAACGGGTTTTCTGGAAATTCTCACAGAATAGTCTTCCACTTCACCATTCCTTAAATTAACACAGTTCACAGGAATACCGTCTCTCTCCATAGCCACTCTCATCACCACATATTTATGATCGGAGGTATTTACAAATGCATCTGCCGGTACATTAAATGTTCCTGTTACCGGAGTGGTTGTGTTCGGAGGTGAGGTTAATATTCTTTCATCAATATCAAAAGACCCGTTTCTGTTGAAATCGATCCATACTGCGATCCCCTCGTTATAGTTGGTTCCTGTCCATGTTTTTTCAATCGAAATCTCATTTCCTGTAGATCCTTGGATCAGGTTGATAAATGCTCCCGGTACTCCTGTATAATCGGTATATACAGAGGCTCCTGACTCATTGGTCATCACCGGTTTACCATTCGGTGTTACGGTAACTTTAGAAATATGTTCTCCCGCAGAGCTTTCTGAAGCCATATTACAGTAGATCACCGTTGGCGTTGTGAAATAGTACGGAGGGGTATAAGTTCCTGGCGTACCACTACAGATGTTGGCAACCATCATTTCATATCTGGTAAGCTCTATCAGCCCGGTGAGGATCACAGTAGGTTGTGTTGTGGTAACGGTTGTCCAGCTCGGAATCCCTACTTTTCTGTATCTCAGAATATAAGAACTAGCGGCCGGGAATCCTTCCCATACGATTTCAGCAGTGGTTGGCGTAAGCTGAGTGATCGTCAGTCCCGGAGGAGGAAGTTCGCAGATTCTTTCCGTTCGGAATACTTTCGGATTGGAATAAGGATTCAGGGTTGTTTCTCCGCTACATGTACTCGCCACTCTTACCTCATATCTTGTATATGGAGCCAGACCGGTAAGCACGTGACTATTGGTAGGCGCAGCAATATTAGCAACCGTATTCCAGGTGGTGGTACCCAGCTCTCTCCATTCCAGAGTATAAGTAGCCCCTGTTACCAATGGTGTCCATGTAATGGTTGCAGCATTAGTGGTAACATTGGTTACATCAACACTAGGAGGCGTTGGATCACATCTTGTCGTAAATGTCCTTATAGGCGTAAACGTTCCTGTTGATGTTCCGCAATTGGCCGCTATCTGTACTTCATAAGTTGTAAAAGGAATAAGATTATTCAGCGTATGAGGTACTGAAGCTACATACACATCTGTCCAGGCGGTAGTTCCCTGAACTCTGTATTGTAAAAGATAGGTAAGGTTATTGGATGTGCCCGTCCAGTTAACAATTGCTGAGTTATGAGTAATGGTATTAAACGTAGGATTACCCGGTACATCGGTGCTGCAAGGTCTCAATCTGACAGCATAATCTTCCACTTCTCCATCTATTGCATTCTGGCACATCGTAGGAGCACTTCCTTTTTGCAATACGACCCTCATTGTTGTATTCAATGGTCCTGCATACGCTCCTGCCGGTACTGCAAATGTTCCTGATACCGGAGAAGTTGTATTCGAGGCAATATTTAATATCCGTTCTGAGGTCTCAAACTGTCCGTTTCTGTTAAAATCTATCCACGCTGAAACAGCATCACCAGTGGGGATTCCGGACCACCCTTTCGCAACGGAAATCCTATTGCCTGTGGAGCCAATTTCAAGGGTAATCAGTGTAGCCGGGGTTGTATAACTTGTATAATTATTTTGTACTGAAGTATTATTCATTACTGCAAGGGCAGGATTAACCGGTGTAACGGTTACATTTGAAATATGATCATTCGTACCTGTTCCTGTCATCGGACAATAGGATAATGTAGGGGTGGTAAATACCGTTGAGGTAGTATACTGCCCCAGTGAGCCTGTACATCTGGCGGCTACCTGCACCTCGTACTGAGTCTGTTCTATTAATCCGGAAATGGTATAGTTATTTCCAGGCGCAGGTACCGGATCTATTGTTGTCCATTGCAGAGTCCCTGTTCTACGGTATCTTAATACGTAGGTTGCTCCTGTAACGGCCAGCCACGAAACATTGGCACTGTTAGGCGTAAGATTGGTAATGGTAATATTGGTAGGTCTGGCATTGGTGCATCCCTGCAGGTCAATCAATTTTACGGCGTAATCTTCAACTTCGCCATTAGTAAAGTTTGCACATGCCGCCGGACTGGAGGTATCTCTTAATACGACTCTCATTCTCGTGTTATAAGCTCCGGAATAGGCGGTTGCAGGAACAGTGAAGGTTCCGGTAGCTGGAGTAATCATATTATTGGACGTATTGAGAATCCTTTCATTGGTTTCAAAAGTTCCGTTTTTGTTAAAATCGATCCATACGGCTACCGCTTTATTTGAATTGGCTGCCGGCCAGGATTTGGAAACGGAGAGACTATTGCCGGTTGTTCCCCGTACAAGTGTGATCAGTTTTGTTACATCTGCTGAATAGTCTGTATAATTATCTGCTCCAGAATTGTTCTGCATGGTATATGAGCTTGTACCCGTCACAGTTACATTGGATATATATCCATTGTCAGTACTTGTAGAAGTACCAGAGCAATATAATGTAACAAATGTGTTAACTGACGTAAAATTACCGGTAGTTCCAGAACATACATTGGCGATCTGAAATTCATATTGAGTTCCTGTTGTAAGGCCGGTAAGGGTGACCGTATTGGTCGTTGGCGCCGGCGTAACGTTTGTCCATGCTGTGGTTCCTTCCACACGGTATCGAAAAACATAAGTTGCATTGAATGAAGCATTCCAGGTAACTCTTGCCCCCGTTTGGGTAATTGCGGTCACCGAAATTCCTCCCGGCGGATTGCTGGAACAAATAGGAAGCGTGTCTATTGTTCCATTTCCTATGGCATAGAATACGTTATTAATGGCACTAACTCTTATTTTGGCTGTACCACCTACCGTTAAAGGGAAGCTGGTAAAATCCAACGACTCAGCTCCGTCGTTTGGTGTAGAAGCCGCCACAACATTCCAGGTTACCCCGTTATCCGTAGTAAAATCAATTTTTACATTGGCGGCATTATAAGGAGCTGCATTGGTATTTACAACATTCCAGGTTACATTGGTAGGACCATTGTTATAAACCACTGTTGGATTGACGATAAAAGGACCGTCATTCCTTACTTCGATAGTCTGAGTAGCTGACTGGGTCTGCTGCTGATTGGTAATATGATGATTGTCTCTTACCGTCACTGCAAATTTTGTTGTTCTGGCTACCGTAGATACCGCTTCCCAAAGATTATTCGAATTATTAAGAACCCCGTTAAGGACTGAAGAAAGTCTCGGGAAATATCTGGTAGGGCTTGAAGTGGGTGGCATTGATCTGAAAGTTGGCCCCGTTGTTGTGTTTCCTAAATTACCAGAATTAATAACTACATTGGAAAAATCTACTTCTTCCCAAGTGTAGGTTAAAGGATCATTTTCGGCATCTGTAGCCGAGGCTGTCAGAACAAAGGCTGTTCCTTTCGGGATACTATAATTTGTTAAAGCAGCAATGATCGGAGGATTATTAGCGACAGGCGTTTCAACATCACAGGTAGTAGTAGTCAGATTTCTCTGAATATCTCTGATATTAAGTGTATTGAAGTAAGGGTCCGAATTAGGTTGTACATCTGTAGTGGTACCCGGAGGAGAAGAGCCGTTTGTAATTCCTGCGTATCCCATAATAGTACTTCCTGATCCGGGTTCAACATGAGGTTCGCGTCCCAGTTGAGGAGGATCATAAGTAAAAGTGTGAATACCGCCTAACTGATGGCCAAGTTCATGAGCTACATAATCTACATCATAAGTATCTCCCTGTGGTTGGCGGCCACCCCAGGATGTCCAGCCAGAGCCTTTATCATTATTGGCAGGTACCGTATTATCTCGACAAACGCATCCCACACAACCGGCATTTCCTCCTTCACCTCCTGCAGACAATAAATGTCCAACATCATAATTATTATTTCCCACGTTAGCAGTAAGAACTCTTTGGAGTTCATTATTCCATAATTGCCCCATAGGGTTACTACCTGTGTTTGATTGATTGGAATATGGATCTGTAGCAGGATTGGTATAGATTATATTAGGATAATTCTGTAAATTTAAGTGTACTGCAAAGTCTTTTTCATAAATTCCATTTATTCTTGTTAAAGTTGCATTAATAGCCGTCATTGCTCCCGCTACAGTTCCTCCATGAAACTGTGTATATTCACCGCAAACGGAGATGACAAGCCTTAATGTTCTGTATCTCCGGTCTGAAGATCTGGCAAAGCTGGTAAACTGATTACTGAAATTTTTTCCATTTTCAAGAAGGCTTTCAATATCTTTTTTAGCAGAAGAGCTTTCTTCAGAAGAGCACACAAATCCTGTCTTCCCCCCCTGTGTTTTCGGATGAACACTATAAACCGTTTTAGCCGTATTGGCAGGTTCAATAAATTCTGAGCCTCCATCTGTGATAATCATCGATTGAAAATCATTTGGAGCCAGACTGAAGCGCAGGTATTTTCCGGGATCATCAATCCCTACCCCTACATATGATCCCAACTGATACTGATCTGCCAGCTCTTTAACAACCACGGGAAAGCTGTAGACTGAAAAGCGCTCTGTCTTTCCTCCCAGGGTAGGCAAAGATATGGTAACGGGTACTGCATTTTTTCCCATTTCCTGTGCTTTTGCCAGTTGGGATTTCAGTAATGAAATGTCTAAAGAATAATAGTTCTTCTGTTCCGAACCGTTCTTAACTCTTTCTCCACTGAATGATGCAGGGCTCCATTGGGCTTTAATAACTGCAAACAAACAAAGAAAAAAGAAAGAAATAAAAATTCTCTTCATAATTTTTCTCTATATTTTGTATTAATCATACAAATCTACTTATTTTTTTAAATAAAAAATACACAATATTAAAATACAATGAATACATCACAACAAAAACAACTTTTAATTAAAAACATACATAATATTATTGTTTTTTAAGAAAAAAATAAAATAAAAATCAACACCAGAGGAAATAACGAAATTTATTCATCAAGTAATAGCCATAAAAAAAGCCCTCATTGCTGAAGGCTTCATATGATTGAAATTTACTGATTATTCTTTGATAAATTTCTTTTGTACCGTTTTATCGTTGTCTTCGATATCTATTACATAAACACCGCTGATCAGTTTGCTTACATTGATCTGGTTGTTCAGTAAGATACCATCCGCAGTAAGCTGTCCTGCTGCATTGTAGATCTTATATTTTGCTCTTTTGCTGATATTTTTCACATACAATACGGTACTTACCGGGTTAGGATAGATCAGAATATCATCCTGGTTCACTGAATTCGGAATGCCTTGTTTAGCAATTCTTACCGAATAGTCTTCCACTTCCCCGTTCTTCATATTCACACAGTTTACCGGAATACCGTCTCTCTCCATAGCTACTCTCATCACCACATACTTGTGGGTAGAAGTGCTTACGAACGCATCTGCCGGCACACTGAATGTTCCTGTAACCGGAGTGGTTGTATTCGGAGGTGAAGTAAATACTCTTTCGTCGATATCAAATGTCCCGTTTCTGTTGAAATCGATCCAAACTGCGATACCTTCGTTATGGTTGGTTCCTGTCCATTTTTTCTCAATAGAGATTTCATTTCCGGTAGACCCCTGTACCAATTCGATGAATGCTCCCGGTACTCCTGTATAATCAGTATATACTGAAGCTCCTGATTCATTGGTCATTTTAGGTCTTCCGTTCGGCGTTACGGTAACTTTTGAGATATGTTCTCCTGCAGAGCTTTCAGCAGCCATTTGACAGTAGATTACCGTTGGCGTTGTGAAATAATACGGAGGCGTATACGTTCCCGGTGTATTACCGCTACAGATATTCACCACCTGCATTTCATATCTTGTCAGCTCCGTTAAACCTGTAATCGTGTAGGTAGGATTCGTTGTGGCAACGGTTGTCCAGCTCGGAATACCCACTTTTCTGTATCTCAGGCTATAGGTAGCTCCAGGGAATCCTTCCCAAACTACTTCAGCGCTTGTTGGCGTAAGCTGGGTAATCGTTAATCCCGGAGGAGGTAATTCACAGATTCTTTCCGTAGTAAATACTTTTGGATTAGAATAAGGATTTATTGAAGTTTCTCCGTTACACTTGTTCGCCACTCTTACTTCATAGGTAGTATACGGATCTAAGCCATTCAGCTGATACGTGTTGGTAGGAGGTACAATACCTGTAATCTGCTGCCATGTAGCATCCCCTACTTTTCTCCATTCAAAAATATACGTAGAACTTGCTACTACCGGTGCCCAGGTAACCAATGCCGAATTGGTGGTAATGTTGGATACCGTTACGTTCGGAGGCGTAGGATCACATCTTGTAGTGAAGGTCTTGATTGGGGTAAAGGCACTTGTATTCTCACCGCAGACTGCTGCAATCTGTACTTCATAAGTACTTGCATTGTCTAATCCGGTAATTACCAAAGGAATGTTTCCTAATACAGCAGAAGCATACACTTCCTGCCACACTCCCGGAGGAGGTCCCTGAGTTCTGTATCTTACGAGGTAGGTTACTGTAGTAGCAGGACCATTAAAGGTAATCGTTGCAGAATTATGGGTAGGTGTAATCGTAGGCTGGTTCGGTACGGTAGAGGTACACGGTCTGATTCTTACCGCATAATCTTCCACTTCTCCATTGGCTGCATTCTGGCAGATCGTTGGAGCACTTCCTCTTTTCAGTACCACTCTCATGGTAGTGGTATACGGTCCTACATAAGCCCCCGAAGGAACACTGAAGGTGGCCGTAACCGGTGTATTGGTATTGGAAGGTGAAATAAGAATACGTTCTCCGGTTTCAAAAGTTCCGTTTCTGTTGAAATCGATCCAGGCTGTAACCGCATCACTGCTTGTTGCTCCTGTCCATCCTTTTGATACAGAGATCTTATTGTTATTGGAACCTGCATCAAGCGTGATCAGTGTTTCCGGTGTCGTATAACTGATGTAATTCGTCTGTACAGAGTTGTTGCTCATTACCGGCACTCCAGGGTTTACAGAAGTAACGGTTACATTGGAAATGTGGTCATTAGTTCCTGTACCAGTCATATCACAATATGCCAAAGGCGTAGTGGTAAACTGTACTGCTGTAGAGTATGCTCCGGCTGCACCGGTTCCACACTTGGCAGAAACCTGTACGTCATATTTAGTCTGTTCTAAAAGACCGGTAATGGTATAGTTGTTTACTCCTGCGGCTAAAGTAACCGGAGGTATAGTATAGGTACCTGCAGTGGCAAGCTTCCATCTGATGGTATATGTTGCATTGGCAACGGCTGGCCAATAAACTGTAGCAGTATTTGCGGTAACATTGGTTACAGTAATATTTGTAGGTGCTGCATTGGTACAGGCAGGCAGATCAACCAATTTTACGGCGTAATCTTCAACTTCACCCCATGTAAAGGTACCACAGGCATCCGGTGCTCCACTTTCTCTGAGCGCAACACGCATACGGGTTGTAAGTGCCCCTCCATAAGCTCCTTCAGCAACAGTTGGCACATAAAAAGTTGCGTTAACCGGTGTGGTTGTATTACTTGCTGAAGTTAACACTTTTTCAGAAGGTTCAAAAACCCCGTTTCTGTTAAAATCAATCCATACTCCTGTTCCGAAAGAATATTGAGTACCGCCCTGAGGCCAGGATTTAGAGATAGAAACCGTATTGTTATTTACCCCCCTTGCCAAAGTAATCAATCTGGCTGGGTCCGTCGTGTAATCTGTATAGTTGCTGAAATCGGAAGTACTGGTAATTGGTATTCCGGCAGCAGGAGTCACCACTACCTTGCTGATAAACCCGTCGTTGGTAGAGCTGGTTGAAGCAGCACTACAATAGGTAATCTGAGGCGTTGTAAAGAGTGTACTTGCTGAGAATGCGCCCTGGCTTCCTCCACAAATTGTAGCAATCTGAACTTCATACTGAGTCATTTCAGTAAGTCCAGCCAGCGGCCAGCTTGAAGTTAATGGGGTATTGATCGGCACCTGGTTCCAGGTTCCGGTACCTACGACTCTATATTGTAACAGATACGTTGCTCCGGTTGTAGGAGTCCACGTTACATTAGCAGAAGTAGGCGTAATGCTGTTTACTGCAATATTGGAAGGAGGAGCTGTGGAACAAGGCTGAAGCGCTTCGCTTACCAATAGTAATCTCGGAATAGAAGAATATCTGCTGGATGCTGTTGGCGGAGTAGCCGGATCCGGATTGGTTGAATCTGAATAATACATTATTCCTCTGTTGGTTCCTGCCGCATATTGTCCCCAGGCTGTAGTGCCAGCAAAGTCAGGAGCGTTTTCATCAACTGCAATCACAATATTACTTGTACCGTCCCATACAAATGGCGTGGTCAGTTGAACTGTTACCCATTCTCCGTCTACCAGGTTAGGGATCGTTCCTGTGAAAACCTGTCTTAAGTTAGGCAAACTTACCCAGTTGGTTGTGCTTGAGAAATTGTTCTGTGCAGTATTTCCCATATACACTGTCCAATTATTGTAATTGGCCTGAGGAGTGGAAGCAGATGAAACAAAGAATTTAATCGCAGTAATATAACTGGATGTTCCCGCAGCCGTTATTTCCGCCGCAGTATAAATCTGCTGTGAATAACTGTATCCCCATGAGGTCTGTACAGGCAATGCTCCCGTAGCGGTCCCTTGTCCGATCTGGCCAATGGTAAACGACGGACCTGCCGCCCATGAACTCTTATCTGTAGGAGAACATACTGATCTCACCCACCAGTAATACGTTACTCCCATCGCTAGGCCAGGGATGGTAGTCGTTGTTCCCGTAACCGGAGTACCAGGGGTGGCATTATCAGGTGGGGTATTGGTGGTTGTATAATAATATTCATACCCATTGGCAGGAGGTGTTCCCTGAGGTGCCCATGACACTCCTGCAGAGTTAGCCCCTACGGTAGGAACCGTTAAATTTACAGGGAATAAACATGAAGGCAGTGAGAATGAAATATTATCAATAGCTGCCGGAGGGTTTGATCCCTGCGAGCCATCGTTTCTCCATTCGAATACAAGACGCATCGTGTTTCCTGCAAAAGAAGTAACATTTAAATTATTGGCAGAATAGGTCTGCCACGTAGACTTAAGGTTGAAATCCCCCCCACTTACCTGAACTCTTCCCGTACCGGTAGTAATTCTCGTTCCGGGAGTAAGCGTGTAAGTTGTAGGAACCAGCCATACCCTTAAGTAATCATAGGTTGCTTCTCCATTCGCTTTCCAGTCGAACGAAAAGTTACCAATTACTGATCCTGTAGGAATGGTGATATCCCGATACGCAAAAACAACATTTGAAGTACTGTTGTCATACGTGTTGGAAACTCCGTCATCTTCAGAAATAAAGAGAGAGTTTCCCGGGTTACCGACCAGGTTACCATGCACCCATTTATTGGGCTGGGTACCATTCAAAATGGTGAGATCATTCCCTGCCGTAAAGTCCTGGCTGTAGGGTAATGTCGCAGGTGCTTGACCATAGAGCTCTGATACAAAGCCGATGTTTATCAAACACAGAAGAAGTATTAAAGAAGTAAAGAGTTTCTTCATAATGTTCTCATTATTATATTAATCATACAAATCTAATCATTTTCCGTTATTAAATTCACAGTAACAACCATTTTTTTTGTAAAATTTTCACAATATTTGTTTTTACAACGTAAAATAAAAAATCCCCGGACAAGCCGGGGATTCCTATTTATTTTAAGATTATCGCTTATTTTTTGATGAATTTGGAGTTGAATTGTTCTTTTCCTTGATCATCGATCGTAATAACATAAGCACCTTTGATCAGAGATGAAACATTGATCTTTCCATCATTGATATTTCCGTTTCCTACAAGCTGACCTGCTGCATTGTAAATTTTATAAGCTGCTTTATTGGAAACTTTCGTTACGTTCAGAACATCAATTGCCGGGTTCGGATAGATCTGGATTCCGCTGTTGGAATTTTTCACCTCGCTTGTTCCTAAGTTGGATGAAGTAACCACTACGTTATAGTCTTCCACTTCTCCGTATAAACCTACCACACCACATGTTGGATCAGCAATTACATATCCAGGAGACTGATAATAGAATACATTTGCTCTCAATCTTAATCCTTGCCCTATAACGGCATTAGCAGGAACGGTAAAGGATGCCGTAACTGGATTTTGGATATTGGCTGCTGTATTTGGTATCATCATAATTCTTTCACTGGTTTCAAATGTACCATTTCTGTTAAAGTCAATCCAAGCTGTTACCATTTCAGGAACAGCAGCTCCTGCAAACCCTTTTGTAATGGAAAGTGTATAGGTATTACCTGCTACAAGGTTAATCTGCAATGCAGGATTCGTAGCAAAATTGGTATAAACACTCGCACCGGAAGGATTAGAAGTTAAATTAGCCAGTGATATGTTGGCAATATGATCTCTCGCAGCACTTCCTGATTGCGTACTACAGTATGTAAGTCCTGGTGTTGAAAATCCTGAAGATGCAGAATAGGTTCCGGTAGTTCCTGAACAAACCGTTGCGATCTGTACTTCATAAGCAGTTCCGTCTACAAGGTTTGGTAATGGGACTGTATTGTTAGCTGTATTAATGGTTTGCCAAGCAGTCTCAGTAACTTTTTTATATCTTACAACATAAGTAGCTGTCGGCACAGGTGCCCACGTCACTACTGCTGAACTCGGTGTAATATTACTTACAGTGATTCCGCCAGGCGCAGTACCATCACAAGCGATCAGAGTCACTACATTGATTGATCCCACTGCATAGAATACGTTACCGATAGAAGAGATTCTAAGCTTTATTGTTTGCCCGTTCAGAGAAGCAGGGAAAGGGAAAACTTCTGAACCGTCATTAGGAGTTGAATCAGACAGAACAGTCCATGATGTTCCGTTATCGGTTGTATAATCAATTTTAACATTCGCCACGTTATATGGGGCTCCCGTTGTATTGGCTACATCCCATTCAACTGCAGTTGGCGAATTGTGATATACATACTGGGTATTTACTTTAAACGGTCCGTCGTTACCAACCACAATGGTTTGTGTTCCATAGTTGGTTTGCTGTTCTGCAACGTTTGGATTATTATCTCTTACTGTTACTGCAAAATGAGTCGTTCTGGCTACTTTAGATACAGATTCCCATCCGTTATTGGCATTATCCAATACTCCTTCAAGTACTGAAGAAAGCTTAGGGAAATATCTCGTAGGACTAGAGCTTGCAGGCACTGATCTGAAAGTAGCTCCTGAAGTTGTTGATCCAAGATTATCTTTATCAATCACTACACTGGAATTATCAATCTGCTCCCATAGATAGGTAAGCGGATCATTTTCCTGATCTGTAGCAGATGCTGTTAACACAAATGCCGTTCCTTTAGGAATATTATATGTAGGTAGTGCAGCGATAACAGGAGGATTATTAACGATCGGAGTTTCAACATCACATGTTTTACTCGTTAAGTTCGTTTGGATCTGTCGGATACTTACATGATGGAAGAACGGATCTGAATGAGCCTGAACATCCGTAGTTGCCCCTGTGATTCCGGCATATCCCATAATTGAAGATCCTGAACCCGGCTCTACATTTGTTCCTGCGTTTTCCAATTGAAAAGCAAAAGTATGGTTACCTCCTAACTGGTGCCCCATTTCGTGGGCTACGAAATCAATATCGAAATTATCCCCTACGGGGCTTGTACTCTGGGTAAAGGCAGATCCTTTTGCATTCTGCGAATCATTAGCCGGTGATATACATACACAGCCAATACATCCTGCATTTCCGTTATTTCCAGCCGCATTGAAAACGTGGCCTATATCATAGTTTTCACTTCCTACCAGCGAGGTAAGAGTCTGCTGCAACTGTGTATTTAAATTATTGGTATAAGGATCTGAAGCAGCGTTTGTAAAGATAATATTTTCAAAATCCTGAATATTCAGGTGAAGGGCAAGATCTTTTTCGAAAACAGCATTCACTCTTGTCATGGTAGCATTCATTGCCTGCAATGCCAACGGCTTGGTTCCCCCATGAAAAGTGGTATACTCTCCTGTAACGGAAAGTGCCAGTCTCATCGTACGGTACTTTTTATCTGAACTTCTGGAAAAATCTGTCGGCTGATTTCTGAACGTCTGCCCGGAATTGAACATCTCTTGGATGTTATGAACTTCCTGCGGATTTTCTGAGGTCGTACATACGAAGCTCTTTCCACCAGTGTTTACCGTTTTAGGATGTACTCCATAAAGTGTTTTATCAGCATTCTGCGGATCAATAAATTCATATTCCCCGCCTTTGATGATCATTGACTGGAAATCATTAGGAGCTACGGAAAATCTCAGATATTTTTCAGGATCATCAATTCCCACTCCTACATAAGATCCCAGATCATACCTGTCTGCCAACGATTTTACAACCACCGGAAAACTGTATACATTAAATCGCTCAACTTTACCGCTTAAGGTCGGTATGGAAATAACAACAGGTCTGCTATTTTTCCCCATTTCCTGAGCGCCTTTAAGCTGCTGTCTTAACGCATCAAGATCCAGCTTGAAATGGTGTCTTACCATTCCAGACGGTGACTTAAAGTCAACGGTCTTACTTCTTACTTCAGACCTGGCGGGAGTCCACTGTGCAAACACAGTACCTCCTATCAAGCTTAAACATAAAGTAGTAATGAGTTTTTTCATAAATTACTATTTTAACAAATTCATATTTTACAAAAATATAAAAATAACTAATGAAACACTTAAAAAAATTTAAAATACATTAAAATAAAACATCAAATTAAACTTTATGATTATAAAAAATCTTAAATAACTCAATATTTACAATATAAAAAACGAGAAATAAAAAAAGAGAAAAACATTAACATAAACCAAATACAATAGAATTTACAATAAAATAACTCGTATACTTTATCGGAATCATTTTCAACATCCCTGATATACAACAAACAGGCTGCCTCTTTCGGGGCAGCCTGTTAATTAGCTTAACTTTATATTTATTTTTTGATGAATTTGGAGCTGAATTGTTCTTTTCCTTTATCATCGATGGTAATAACATATACCCCTTTAATCAGAGACGAAACATTAATCTTTCCGTCATTGATATTTCCATTTCCTACAAGCTGACCAGCTGCATTATAAATTTTATAGGCCGCTTTATCTGAAACTTTGGTTACGTTCAAAATATCGCTTACAGGGTTAGGATAGATCTGGATTCCGTTGCCGGAATTTTTAACCTCATTGGTCGCCAGGGCTGGTGAAGTAACCACTACGTTATAGTCTTCCACTTCTCCAAATACGTTTATTGTACCACATACTGAATTATTTATGACATAACCCGGATCCTCATCATAAAACACATAGACTCTCATTCTTAGTCCCCGCCCTACAACAGCATTAGCTGGTACAGTAAACGAGGCCGTGACCGGATTCTGGGTATTCGTTGTAGCATTTGATACCCTCAGAATTCTCTCACTGGTTTCGAAAGTCCCGTTCCTGTTAAAATCAATCCAAGCAGTTACCATTTCAGGAACAGGAGTGTCAGCAAAACCTTTTGTAACAGAAAGCGTATACGTATTACCTGTTACCAGATTAATCTGTAATGCAGGATTTGTGGTATAATCTGTATAGTTACTTGGACCAGAAGGGTTAGACATTACATTAGCTAATGATATATTAGCAATATGATCACGCGTTGCGTTTCCTGATTGTACACTACAATATACAATATCAGGAGTTGTAAATGTTGATGACGCAGAAGACGCTCCGGTAGTCCCTGAACAAACTGCAGCTACCTGTACTTCATAAGCGGTTCCGTTTATGAGATTAGACAATGTAACTGTATTGTTCGTTGCATTAATGGTTTGCCAAGTGGCTTCAGTTACTTTTTTATATTTTACAATATAAGTAGCTGTTGGTACAGGAGCCCAAGTCACTACTGCTGAAGTAAGCCCTAAATTACTTATAACGATACCACCAGGTGCAGTACCATCACAAGTGAGTAAGGTTGTTACACTTATTGAGCCTACGGCATAAAATACGTTATTGATAGAAGATATTCTAAGCTTTATAACCTGTCCGTTCATAGAAGCCGGGAAAGAAAAAGCTTCTGAGCCATCATTAGGTGTGGAATCAGAAAGAACAGTCCATGAATTTCCGTTATCGGTTGTATAATCAATTTTAACATTCGCGACATTATATGGAGCAGCAGCTGTACCCGCTACATCCCATTCAATTGCAGTAGTTGGTAAATTGTGATATACATATTGTGTATTCACTTTAAACGGACCGGTATTTCCTACCACGATCGTTTGTGTGGCATAATTGGTTTGCTGTTCTGCAATATTGGGATGATTATCTCTTACCGTTACTGCAAATTGAGTCGTTCTTGCTACTTTGGATACAGACTCCCATCCATTGTTGGCATTATCAAGCACCCCGTCAAGCACTGAAGAAAGCTTAGGAAAATATCTCATAGGGCTTGTACTGGCAGGCACTGATCTGAATGTAGCTCCAGAGCTCGTTGTTCCAAGATTGTTTTTATTAATGGGTGTCGTGGCATTATCAACCTGCTCCCATATATAGGTTAATGGATCATTTTCCTGATCTGTCGCAGATGCTGTTAATACGAATGCAGTTCCTTTAGGAATATTATACGTAGGTAATGCAGCGATAACAGGAGGCGTATTGGTAACAGGAGTTTCTACATCACAGGTTCTGTTCGTCAGGTTCGTTTGGATCTGTCGGATACTCACAGTATGGAAAAACGGATCCGAATGAGCCTGAACATCAGTATCAAGACCTCCTGTAATACCGGCATATCCCATAATAGTAGACCCAGAACCCGGCTCTACATTTACTCCGGATCTTTCTAATGCATTAGAAAAGGTATGATTACCTCCCAGCTGATGTCCCATTTCGTGAGCTACATAATCAATATCAAATGTATCCCCCTGTGGAATAGCGTTTGCAGGAGAGGTATATCCTGATCCTTTACCATTTCCTGTGCCAGAAGCCCCTCCTCCCGGATTAAGGCAAACGCAACCTATACATCCTGCCATTCCGCCGCCGCCACTCGCACCGAATAAATGACCTATATCATAATTATCATTTCCTACATTTGCAGTAAGTGTATTTTGCAATTGGAGACTCCAACCAACTGGAGTATATGCATTAACTGAACTAGTACCTATAGACGCAATTGAATACGGATCGCTATTAGGATTGGTATAAATTACATCAGGAAAATTCTGTAAAATTAAATGAAGGCCAAAGTCTCTTTCAAAGACTCCGTTTACCCGTGTTATTGTAGCCTGAATTGCCGCTAAAGCCCCTGCGACTGTGCCTCCATGAAACTGAGTATATTCCCCGGTAACAGACATCACTAATCTTAATGTTCTGTATCTTCTGTCTGAAGACCTCGCAAAATCAGTAGGCTGATTAGAAAAAGATTTACCTTTTTCCAAAAGTCTGTTCATATTCTGCCGATCGCCTTCATTTTCCTCCGTGGAACATGTAAATCCGGCTTTATCACCTATTGTTTTTGGGTGAACACCATACAGGGTCTTATCAGCATTAGTCGGTTCTATAAATTCAGAGCCATTCTCTGTAATAATCATGGACTGAAAGTCATTAGGAGCCACACTGAATCTGATATATTTTTTAGGATCATCAATCCCTACCCCTACATAAGATCCCAGCTGATACCGATCTGCCAGTTCTTTAACCACCACCGGAAAGCTGTACACATTAAATTTTTCAATTTTTCCGCTTAAAGTAGGTATGGAAATAACAACAGGCTTACTCTCTTTTCCCATTTCCTGAACACCTTTAAGCTGCTGTCTTAATGCATCAAGGTCCAGCTTAAAATGATGTCTTACCATTCCAGCTGGCGACCTGAGGTCGATCTCTTTACTTTGCATTTCAGATTTGGAGGGAGTCCACTGTGCAAGAAGAGTACCTCCTATCAAACTTAAACATAAAGTAGTAATAAGTTTTTTCATAAATTAATTTTTTAATAAATTGACAATTGTAAAAGTATGAAAACAACTAATAAAACACCGCATTAAATAAAAATAATTCATCATAAATAACAAAATCATAAATAATTATCAATAATTTTACCAAAATAATAAATTAAAATTATAAATAAAATTTAGATTAAAAATACAAAAACAAATAAATTACAAACACATTATAGAATATTAATAATTAAAAAAATCAATTTTATTAATAATAACAACTTAAAAACCAACCTCTTTATATGATCATTTTTACTTTTGATATAAAAATAACTCCGGAATTCCAGAGTTATTTTTAAGCTAAAAAATTCTATATTTAAAATTTATAGGCAATATTCCATGCGAAGCCCATATTAAATTTGGATGAGCTTCTTCCGAATCCGGGAACAATCATCGGCGATATATTTTCCTGTTTAGAGGTATACACCATATATCTTGGCTGAAGATTGACATCAATATAAAAATTGGATTCAAACAGCTGTACTCTTCCGCCTAAAGTGCCTTCCAGCCAGAAAGAGGTTTGTGATGAAGAGGGAAAAGCAACCGTAGAAGAACTTCCTCCGAAACCACGAACAGGAATAGCCATGTATTCCTGATTGTAAAATGCACCGCCCACTTTACCTCCTGCATAGAATCCGTTGAATGGATTTTCCACATCTTTCGCCAGCATATAAAATGCACCCAATTTAATAAAGGGGCCGCTTGCTTTGGCATCATAGCCGTTCTTCTGGTAAACATTTTTCTCGAATCCCGCTTCTGCAATAGCATGAACATTCTCCTTAATTCTGGATGAAATGAATCCCTGATACAGTTTACGGTCTGAGAAAAAAGAAACACCTGTATTCAAAGCATCAAGACCCACCATAAAATTGGGTTCATATTTCCATGAAGCTTTTTTGGTTTCCTTTTCTTCCTGAGCCAGCGTCAGTATTCCCATTAAACTAAAAAATAAGGTAAATACCAGTCTTGTCTTCATTCTCTATTTGGTTTTGTTCTACTTCGGTTCCTTTTACCGGATCGGCTACAGATAATTCTGTATTTAGATTTTCATATGATTTCTTCGCTCCGCATCCCGGGGATACATAGGTGGCCTTCGTGGTATAACTGATTCTTACCTGAGATTCTTTTCCTTTTTCTTCCAGTTTTACATAAATATCGGTGTAGGGATTATCATCCACTCTTAAAGGCACCAGGATAGATTCTACATTCTGCTGTCTTCCCAGATCTACTTTTCCGGAACCGTAGTCTACCGCAACATATATATTCTCAAGCGGCAGAATTTTACCGGTTGACGCCGATTTAAAACCTACTCTTAACCTGGGGGTTCCTTCTCCGCTTTCGCAGATATCATCATCTCCTCCACAAGACCAGATCATGCAGAGACCACATAAAAGTACAAGGTATTTAAGGTATTTCATATTTTTATTTTGGATCTAAAGCCTTTTCAATTCTGAAAACCAGATCTTCATAATGGTATTTATTGACCGTATTGGGATCTGTTTTCACTGAAAGTTCTTTTTTAATGGTATTTAAATTTCCTCTTGCCATAGCAGCCACATCAGATTTATCCGAAACTTTTGTATCCACCAGCTTAATCAGGTTATCCACATAGCTTCGCTGAAGGTTTCTGCCATACACATCAGGGTTTTGTTTTTTAATAATTGAGTTATTGAGGTCTGTAAACAGATCAACCATGGTGTAGGTATCCTGAGCCACCGCTTCCATCTGATACATATTCTGCAATACCAAAGGACTCAAAAGTCTTGTAAGCACTCCATTCTGAATATCTTCCATGGTTTTCACCGGGGTTTTCCCGGTTTTTTCAAAGATCTCCTTTTTGATCAGCCACTGCGGAGTGGTAAATACATTCTGTTCTAAAAATCTCATCGCTTCCTGCTGGTCTTTTTTAGCCACCGCCTCATATACCACACCGGATTGCTCTGCCGTTTTAGGGGTTTCCATCTGGCCACCGATGTATTTTGAAACATGTCCTGCATATCTTCTGAACTGTGTAACCACCTGATCATACATCATCCCGAGATTTTCATAATCTTCATTCGGGGTTGCCGTCCACTGATCAAGGTTATCTATAATCCTTTTCAGGTTTTTGATTCCATAGGTGCTGGCAAGCATTGCGTTGTCTCCTACCTGCTCGCTCTGAGATCTCGGATCCAAAGGATTGGATTCCGTGCCAAACCATAGTCTTTCGTTCTTCAGGTTTTTGATCACCCAGTTATTCAGATGTTCTTTTTCTGAATCCGGTGTATTGTACTGATAGAATCTTCTGTAGCCCCATTCAATTGCCCAGTCGTCATAATCACCGATTCTCGGCATAATTCCTGAATCTCC
This sequence comes from Chryseobacterium sp., assembly GCA_031277615.1. GTDB lineage: Bacteria > Bacteroidota > Bacteroidia > Flavobacteriales > Weeksellaceae > Chryseobacterium. The sequence continues at coordinate 42,888 of JAITMC010000025.1, forward strand.
TATCTTATCTTCCGGCTGTGCCACATAATTGAAGCGCGCATAATCCATAATAGAAGGAGTATGTCCGTTTTTCTCAAGCCATTTTTTATCTCTGAGCTTTTCAACAGGAACGGTGGAACTTGAACCAAAATTATGTCTCAGCCCTAAGGTATGGCCTACTTCATGGGAAGAAACAAAACGGATCAGCTCGCCCATAAGCTTATCATCGAACTTCACCTTTCTGGCTCTTTCGTCATTCGGAGCAGCCTGTACAAAGTACCAGTTTCTCAACAGCAGCATCACATTATGATACCAGTTGATATGGCTTTCAAGGATCTCCCCTGTTCTGGGATCAGAAATAGAAGGTCCGGAAGCATTGGGAACGTCTGAAGGTTTGTACACAATAGCAGAGAACCGGGCATCTTCAAGACTCCATTCCGTATCTGTTTTAGGATCGGGAAGTTTAGCGTAAATCGCATTTTTGAAGCCTGCTTTTTCAAAAGCTTTCTGCCAGTCGTTCACTCCCTGGATCAGGTAAGGGATCCATTTTTTAGGAGTTGCAGGATCAATATAGAATACGATCGGTTTTGCCGGTTCTACCAGCTCGCCTTTTTTATATTTTTCAAGATCCTGGGGTTTCGGCTCCAGCCTCCATCTTTTAACCAGAGAGATTCTTTTTACGCCCTGAGGATCCAGATCAAAGTCCGTATAGCCTACTGCAAAATACCCTACCCTGGGATCAAAATATCTTGCCTGCATTTTGTTTTCCGGCAGCAGCACAAAAGATGAGTTGATTTCTACGGTATAGTTTCCACTTACCTTTGGCAGATCAGCAGCAGGAATTCCCGGTATTGGCCGTCCTAAAGTACGTGCAAATGTTTTGGTGGTGTTGATTTCTATATTCCCGGGAAATGATTTAACGAAGTTCACAAAGGACATATCTTTCTGAAAGGCTCCTACTTTGAACGCGTCTTTGTTTCTCACGGAAAACGAAACCATTTCATTATCGGAATTCAGAAGATCCGTGACTTCAATCACCGAGGATTTTTTATCATTGCCATAGGTCTTTACATCAAAAGATTTAATGATAGACTGTACATTATTTCTGATGACAGAGTTGTACATATCCGACGTGGAGTCTTTGGCATAATCTACATATGAAACAGATCTCAGAAGGATTTTATCTTTAGGCCCTTTTTCAAAAGCAACTACCTGCTGACCGATCTGGTCCCCGGCATAACCGGTTGTACCGGAACGCATCCCGGCGGCGGCTTTTGTAAGTCTTGTTACCAGTAGAAATTCCTTTTTCAGCATTTTATCAGGAATCTCAAAGTAATATTTATCATCCAATTTATGAACTGTGAAAACTCCCTGATCGGAAACGGCTTTATCTGTAATAACTTCTTTATAGGATTTTATTACAGGTTTTTTCTGATCGTCTTTTTTAACTTTAGCGGTATCGGCCTTTGCCACCGCAGAGTCTTTTATTTGCGCTTTTAATCCTGTCTGTCCCAATGACAGAGCCATCAGGAAGAATGCGGCAGTACTGAGGTTTTTCACTTCTTTCATTAAATTTTCAGGTTATATTTTCAAATGTAGGGAATTATTTTTTGATCAGCAGGGCAATATTTTCAACATGATGAGTCTGCGGGAACATATCTACCGGAAGGATCTTCACCAAAGTATAGTGATCTTTCATCAGGGCAAGATCTCTGGCCTGTGTGGCAGAATTACAGCTTACATAGACTACTTTTTCAGGGGCAAGCTTCAGGATCTGCTCCACTACTTTCTGGTGCATTCCGTCTCTTGGCGGATCGGTAATCAACACATCTGCTTTGGGATGGTTTTCCATGAATTCATCATTAAAGATGTCCTTCATATCTCCACAATAGAACGTACAATTGGAAAGGCCATTCAGTTCGGCATGTTCTATGGCTGCATCAATTGCTTCCTGTACGGATTCTATTCCAATCACCTGTCTGGCGTTTCTGGCCACATACTGGGCAATGGTTCCGGTTCCGGTGTACAGGTCATATACTACTTCTGTTCCTTTCAGGTCCGCAAATTCCAGGGTTTTTCTGTACAGTTCAAGAGCCTGTTTGTAATTGGTCTGGAAAAAGGATTTAGGGCCTATTTTAAATTTCAGTCCGTCCATTTCCTCCATCAGATACCCTTCCCCAAAATAAACATTGATATCCAGGTCGTAAATAGAGTCATTCGCCTTTGGATTGATCGCATATACCAGCGTTTTGATCTGCGGGAATTTTTCCAGTAAGAAGGTGAACAGTTTTTCTCTGTTTTCTTTTTCTTCTCTGTAAAGCTGGAACAGAACCATCCATTCCCCCTTAGAGTTCTGTCTCATCATCAGGGTTCTTAAAAAGCCTTCCTGATTTTTCACATCAAAAAAGTCCAGCCCATTGTCTACGGCATAGTTTTTTACAGCCAGACGGATTGCGTTTGAAGGATCTTCCTGAAGGAAACATTCTTTCAGGTCCAGAATCTTGCTCCACATTCCTGGGATGTGAAAACCTAAAGCGTCCTTACTGCCAAAGTTTTCTTCAGAACTGATTTCGTATTGAGTCAGCCATCTTGCATTGGAGAAAGAGAACTCCATTTTATTTCTGTAGAAGTAATGTTCTTCAGAGCCCAGAATAGGAACGGTCACAAAATCATCAATTCCTCCGATTCTTTTGATGTTGTTATACACTTCTTCCTGCTTAAAATCCAGCTGCTTTTCATAGCTCATATTCTGCCATTTGCAGCCTCCGCAAGTGCCAAAATGGATACATTTAGGTTCTACCCTGAAAGGAGACTGTTCCAAAACCTCAATCGTTTCTGCCTCAAAGTATTTGGACTTCGCTTTTTTTACTCTGGCATTCACCAGATCTCCCGGGATAGCCCCCGAAACCAATACGGTTTTGCCTTCTTCGGTTCTGCCTATTGCAACCCCTTTTGCTCCGGCTGCCACCAGCCTGATATTCTCAAGAACTATATTTTTTTTCTTCTTACTCATTCTAAAATCTTCTATTTTCCTAATCGAAACCTGACGTTTCAGTCTGCAAAAATACAATAAAAAAAACCTTATCCGAAGATAAGGTTTCCATCTATATTAAAGTTTATTATTTTCCAGGGGCAGGCTGCGGATTTGCCGGCTGCGCAGGTTGTGGTTGTGCCGGCTGTGTAGGATCTACCATCATTCCACCCTGCTGAAGCTGGATGTTAGGATTTACCTTTGGAGCAGAAAGTCCTGTCTGCTTATCAAGGATCGTTACCAGCTCCTGCTCTCCAACGTTTACAAATGATCTGCTGGCAATTTTACCGTCTTTATCGATCACTACAAAACATGGAAGTTTAAATCCATAGATTCCGTATTTTTTAGCGATATCGGAATTCAGACCTCCTTCTCCGTATACATTCACTCCCGGAATACCTTTAAGAAGGGCATTGCTGGTCTTCACGAACTGGTCTTTTGTATCATCAAGATTAATGAACGTGAAGTTCATTTTAGATTTATAGAAATTCACGACTTCTTTCAGGATCGGAACGGTAGCTTCTGCAATATATGGATTCCATGAAGTATAGAAAACAAGCATATTCGGTTTTCCTTTTCCTTCTGATATTTTATAAGATTTGCCATCCTGTTTGATCAGGGAAGCTTCAGGAGCCACTTCTCCTACTTTTACCCCGGCAATCGCCAGGTGAAGGTCTTTCAAGCTCTTCTTAACGCCTGCATCTTTGATGTCTTCGTCCACAATTTTAGAGATTCTTTCTATGGCTTTCGGATCTGCTCCCGGACGGATATCCTGAGCTAAGATAAATGAAAGCAGGTAGTCTTTCTTCAGCTGCGGAGTATCTTTCTGGTTTCTAAGGAATTCAGCAAAAAGCTCAGAAAGGGTTACATTTGGATTTTTAGCAACTTTCGGTTCCGCGAATTTCTGGAAATCCGTGTTGTATTTGTTCAGTAAATAGCTTCTATAGATAGGGCTTGTTTTAAGCATTTTATCTTTATCCACCTGTAGCTTCTCCTCATAATCTGAGAAAGCTTTTGTTACTTTGAAAGCCGGACCTCCTTCCATTTTTTTCATCATCTCATACTGAGCCATGATGGTAAGAACGGTGCTGGAAACATCCATTTTTTTCCATTCTACGATATCTTTATCCGGATTGAATTTTTTAACGTTCTCTTCGATATTTTTATTGATGTCGCTATCGATCTTCTGCACTCCCTGAAGGAAAGCTTTTTCATCTTTCTTCAACAGGTCAGGTACATTGGCCTGCTGAGCATAAGTTCCCAGATATTTCTGAGTGGCTACAAAGAATTCATTATTCTTTTTAGCATCACCGGTGATCACGTATTCCATTGGGAAAGTTGCTCCATTACCGGAGATATTTAAAGTCTGACCGGCTTTTAAATAAATGATATTTCTTTTTTCTCCGTAAGAGATTTCATACATCCCGTCTTTCGGAGCTTCAAAGGATCCGGAAAAATTGCCGTTTTTATCTAAACCTAAATTCACCAACGGCAGCGTAGCAACCCCTGAGGCTTCTATAAACTCTACTCTGTCTAATGGTGATCCGCCTGTGATTTTTCCTTTAACTTCAACTTTTTTTGAACAAGACATCGCGAAAACCGCCATGATAAACAATAAAAGATATTTTTTCATTTCAATTTTTAATATTACACAAAAATACGTTTTTTAGGGTTTGTTCATCCACCCTGATTACTTTTTTTGAAAATTTTATAAAATCCCTTCTACAGGGCGTTATACACTGTATTTGCCTGTCTGAAAATCCTTTTTAATCCGGAATTCTGCTAAAGGCCGTTTTCTGCAATACCTTATCGTATGCTCACCAAATATAGACTTATTATATAAAGAGCACCAAGCACTTTTGGGAACTTAACAAATTTTAACAGCTTTAAAAACAGCGATAAAAAAAATCGCCCCCGTTATGGAGGCGATTTTTATGTATTTAGAATCAATTTTATCCCTGATCTACAAGAGCAGCCATATATTCTCTGTTCATTCTTGCGATGTTTTCAAGAGAAATCCCTTTAGGACATTCAATTTCACAAGCACCGGTATTGGAACAGTTTCCGAATCCTTCTTCGTCCATAGCTTTCACCATATTTAGCACTCTTCGCTTCGCTTCTACTCTACCCTGAGGAAGTAATGCATACTGAGAAACTTTAGCTCCTACGAATAGCATTGCCGATCCGTTTTTACAGGTAGCCACACAAGCTCCACATCCGATACAGGCAGCGGCATCCATTGCTTTGTCTGCATCTTCTTTAGGAACAGGAATCGCGTTAGCATCTAATGTATTTCCTGAAGTGTTTACAGAGATGAAACCACCTGCTGCCATTACTCTGTCGAATGCACTTCTGTCTACCATTAAGTCTTTGATAACCGGGAAGGCAGCACTTCTCCAAGGTTCAATAACGATCGTTTCACCGTCTTTGAACATTCTCATGTGAAGCTGACAAGTAGTAATTCCTGTATCAGGACCATGAGCTCTACCATTGATGTAAAGAGAACACATACCACAGATCCCTTCACGACAGTCGTGATCGAAAGCGATAGGTTCTTTTCCTTCGTTAATTAAATTTTCGTTCAGAATATCCAGCATCTCCAGGAAAGAAGAATCTGTAGATACATCTGATATTTTATAGGTCTCAAACTGACCTTTAGATTTATTATTTTTCTGTCTCCAAATTTTCAGCGTAAGATGTAAGCCTTTTTTTGCACTCATAATGTTATATTTATAGGTTGGAGATTATTTGTAACTTCTAGTTTTAACCTCGATGTTGTCATATATCAGTTCTTCTTTATGCAATACTTCCGCATTGATATTTTCACCCTGATATTCCCAAGCTCCGACGTATTTGAAGTTGACGTCGTCTCTTTCCGCTTCTCCATCCGGAGTTGCGTGATCCCAACGGAAGTGACCACCACAAGACTCTTCTCTGTTCAGCGCATCGATAGCCATTAATTGTCCCAGTTCCAGGAAATCTGCCACTCTGAACGCTTTTTCAAGTTCAGTGTTCATTCCGTCAGCTTCTCCGGGAACTTTTACATTCTTCCAGAAGTCGTTTCTTACTTCTTCAATTTCTTTGATAGCTTCTTTCAATCCTTCAGGCGTTCTTCCCATTCCAACTTTATTCCACATAATGTGTCCCAGTTTCTTGTGGAAATGGTCTACGGAATGCGTTCCTTTATTATTGATGAAGAAATCCACTTTATCTTTAATTCCTTTTTCAGCTTCGTTAAACGCTGCTGTATCGGTAGGAATTGCTCCTGTTCTGATATCTGCAGAAAGGTAATCTGCGATCGTATAAGGAAGTACGAAATATCCGTCTGCAAGACCCTGCATCAATGCAGAAGCTCCCAATCTGTTTGCCCCGTGGTCTGAGAAGTTGGCTTCACCAATTACGAAACATCCCGGGATGGTAGACTGAAGGTTATAATCAACCCATACCCCACCCATGGTATAGTGAACGGCAGGATAAATCTTCATTGGAGTTTTGTAAGGATCATCAGCCGTAATTTTTTCGTACATGACGAATAAGTTACCGTATTTCTCCTCAACCCAGCTCTTACCAAGGTCATAGATCTGCTGATCTGTAGGATTGTGAATATGTTTTTCGATCGCGGCTTCTTTACCTTTTTTCATGATTTCTGTAGAGAAATCAAGGTATACCCCTTCCTGAGTATCGTTATTTTCGATTCCGTATCCTGCATCACATCTTTCTTTAGCTGCTCTTGAAGCAACGTCTCTCGGTACAAGGTTACCGAATGCAGGGTATCTTCTTTCTAAGTAGTAGTCTCTGTCTTCTTCTTTAATGTTTTCAGGTCTTAATTTACCTTCTCTGATCGCTACTGAATCTTCAATATTTTTAGGAACCCAGATTCTTCCTGAGTTTCTTAATGATTCAGACATCAGAGTCAGTTTAGACTGCTGAGTTCCGTGAACCGGAATACAGGTCGGGTGAATCTGTACGTAGCAAGGGTTGGCAAAGTAAGCGCCTTTTTTGTGGATCTTCCAGGCTGCAGAAACGTTCGATCCCATTGCGTTAGTAGAAAGGAAATATACGTTTCCGTATCCTCCTGAAGCAATTACTACTGCATGAGCAGAATGTCTTTCGATTTCACCTGTTACCAGGTTTCTTGCGATAATTCCTCTTGCTTTTCCGTCAACAATGACAAGGTCCAGCATTTCATGACGGTTGTACATCTTAATTCTTCCTTTACCGATCTGACGGCTCATGGAAGAGTATGCTCCTAATAATAACTGTTGCCCGGTCTGCCCTTTTGCGTAGAATGTTCTTTTTACCTGAACCCCACCAAATGAACGGTTATCTAACTGCCCACCGTAATCTCTACCGAAAGGTACTCCCTGGGAAACACACTGGTCAATAATATTGGCTGAAACTTCTGCTAATCTGTAAACGTTAGCTTCTCTTGCTCTATAGTCGCCTCCTTTGATGGTATCATAGAATAAACGGTATGTAGAGTCACCGTCACCCTGGTAATTCTTAGCAGCGTTGATTCCCCCCTGAGCCGCAATAGAGTGTGCTCTTCTCGGAGAATCCTGGTAACAGAATGCTTTTACATTGTATCCCTGCTCAGCTAAAGTAGCTGCCGCAGAACCTCCTGCCAAACCTGTTCCTACAACAATAATATCAATCTTATCTCTGTTGTTTGGGGCAACGAGGTTCATATGGTCTTTATGATTTTTCCATTTATCCTTTAAAGGACCTGCTGGAATTTTTGAATCTAATTTACTCATATTAGTATATTGATATTATTGAGTTACAAAGTGAAAAATTGCGATAAAAATAAACCCTGCAGGAATAAGGATAGAATACCATTTCCCGAAAGCTTTGATTACCGGAGTATATTTTGGATGTCTCGCCCCGATAGACTGGAACGAAGACTGGAATCCGTGAGCTAAGTGTAGTCCTAACAGAACAAAAGAGATCACATAAATTGCCACTCTCCAAAGGTCTGCAAACTTCTCATGAAGTTCCGGCCAGAAACGTTCTGCATCAGGAGCTGTCCCGTCTACATACTTGTACGTAATTTCATGAAGCCAGAAATCATATAAGTGAAGCGCCAGGAAAGCCAGAACAACCGCTCCGGAAATAATCATATTTCTGGACATCCATGAAGAGTTCACAGAAGGATTGTTGGATTCGTACTTTACCGGACGTGCTTTATTATTCTTAATTTCGAGTACAAATCCCATTACGAAATGGAAAATTACTGCAAAACCAAGAATAGGCTGCATTAAGAACTGCACAAACGGATTATAGCCCATAAAGTCGGATGCGGTATTAAAAGCATCCCTGTTAAGAACTGATAATAAGTTGGTTGTCAAATGCAGTATAAGAAAAATCAGCAAAAACATAGCTGATAATGCCATAGCGTATTTTCTACCTATCGTAGAACTCGTTAAACCTGCCATATAAGTTTAAATTTGAATTTCCACAAAATTAAGAAATGTTAACAATATCGAAAAGTGAGAAATCTCACAATTAGCCAGTTTGTAATGTTTCTAAATAAGAATTTTATCCGTGTAAATACAGGAAAAACGAATTTCACAAAGCTTATTTTAAATCGTAAATTTTACCCTTGTACTCCACCCGGTTTACAGTCATCGGAAACGTCTTCAGTTGGTAACTGTCCACCCTTCTGGAAGAACAGTAAGGGCTTACAATAAATCTGATTATTTTATCTTTTTCTGCGGTTTCAGCAGTCCAGAAAACCACTCTGCTTCCATTTTTCACGGAAAATATTTTGCTTTTATTCCCTTCATAGAGCAAAATTTCATCTTTCTGCCCTTCATATGTATTGAGTGTTACCCTGAAAATAAAGAATACAACAACAGCTGCCATCAGCCGGACGACATTTTCAAGGCTGCATTTACGGATCAGAATTCCTAACCCATAAGCAGCACCTAATAACAGAAACATCTCAGTGAGCGTCATAGGAATATCAACATAATACAGCGCGTCAATTTCAGCAAACCAATGGATCAGTTTCAGTAAAACATGAATTCCGAAGTCATAGATCATATTCACCAATATAAAATCTGCATTCAGGGCAATGAGCACCGTCATCAGAAATGAAAAGACAATAATCAGCTCTGAAAAAGGCACGATAACGATATTTGCAACAATGGAAATGAAAGAAAACTGATGAAAATAATACAGAACCAAAGGCAAAGTTGCCCATTGGGCAGACAGTGAAATTGTAATGGTATTAAACAACAGTTTTTTAAGGTAATGGTCCTGTCTGGGAAAGTATTTTAACAAAGGCTGATTGAACCAGAAGATCCCCAGAACCGCTAAAAAGCTGAGTTGAAATCCTACATCAAACAGCTGTTGCGTATCCATACAGAGAATGATGAGGGCAGAAAGAGAGAGGGAATGCAGAAGATCGGGTTTTCTCTGAAGAAGGACGTACACAAAATACACACTCAGCATGATGCAGGAACGTACCACCGAATTTCCAAAGCCAATAAATGCCGCAAATATCCAAATGCACGTGACACTTAGAATGACAGCATATTTCCTGAACCGTAACGGACTAAACCGAGCCAGCACAAAATAAAACAGGCCAAAGATCACCACGACATGCGTTCCGGAGATCGCCAGCAGATGAACCAGCCCTGATCTGTTGAAATCCTGCACCGTTCCCGAATCGGTTTCCGTTCTGTCTGCGAGGATAATTCCTTTTAAAAACTCCCTTGTTTTACCGTCCATCACGGTATGATCAATCTTTTGCAGAACATTAAGTCTGTTCTGCCTGACTTTTTCTTCATTGCTCAGATCGTTTCTGGCAGCAGATGTAATCTCACCGGAAATATAGCACTGATACCCGATACCCTTCCGGTTTAAATACCGGGCATAGTTGAACTGAAAATCATATTGCGGAGCTTTGGGTTGTGTGATATAAGCCTCTGCTCTGTAATAATGTTCAAAATCAAGCTCCTTGCTTTGTTTCGGCAGGTAAATGATGGCATCAAACCGATGTTTTCCGGTCTGAACTTCAGCTTCATATTTTTTGTTTTTCTCTGAAGAATTTAATTTTTTTGAGATTTTGAAAACAATTTTTTCACGGGGAGGAAAAGTAAAAGCTTCCGGCTGGAAGGTGTTAAAAAAATGAAGAATTATCCCCATTCCGAAAAACATCATTCCCAATAACACAGCTTTCGCTTTGTAAAGAAAATAAGAATGAAAAAAGGTCAAGACAAAGATGAAAAAACAACATCCTATCACACCATACACAGGAATTTCACCGCATATAAAAGTATCCTGAAATAAGATTCCCAGAATAAAACATAAAGCCAGAATAAGAAGCGGCTGTTTGCTCAACGTGATGATTTTGACCTATAATTTATGAATTTACAGGCTGAATAATTAACTCCTTATTTGCATAATTCCACTATTACACGTCAGAGAATAAACAATAGCAAGCCTGATTATTTACTTTAAAATCGGAAAATGAAAGTAAAAAATAAAACAGCCTTATAAGATAGCTTTGTACCGGGAAGATATTTATTTCTTTTTCAGGAATTGATCAGTAAGCCGCTTTGTTTCTTTGAGATAAAACCGCGGATCTTTGCCATAGTCTTCATAGGTAAAAGTTCCCGCTTTTTTAGGAATGGCAGGTTCTATCTGCGTTCCTTCGTGCCATTCGTTGAAAGAAGTAATTCCGATGAGTTCAGGGGATATTTTTATAGCCGCACTAAACATTTTTTCATAATATTTCCCGTTATCCCGGCTTTTGAAATTGGCTTCATTCCAGGGTCTGATCCTCGTATCAGAATATCCCGGACCTACACAGGGGATGAAAAGAAGATGTCTTTTCCGTGCATACTCAGCTAGGTAAGCCCAGTTAGCCATTGTGCTACCGAAGACAAATCCTTCACTGGCAAAGTAGGTATAAAAGCCATCGAAGCCGGCTTTATCAAAAAAAGACGAATCATCTTTCTCTACCCATAATCCGATGTAAAGTGCATCCAGATCTGTATTTCTTACAGATTGCCCTCCTTTTTCAGATAAGAGTTCAGACCATTCTCCGGGAGCAATTTTATAGCTGTCATAGACATAAAACAAAGGCTTTCCTTCTTTTTTGTAAAAGGCATGATGCCCCGAATAGGCATGAATGAGATAAGCGATCTGCTCTTTGAATTCAGTAATATTTTTGTAGAAAGGTTCTATATGAAAGGCTATTTTCAATCCGAAATGATCTGCTGCGTCCAGATATTGCAGGGCACTTTTATCGGTAAAAGAGTCTTTTCCCAACCAGCTTAACACGACTACGCCCACTCCGGATTCCCTGATCATTTTCATATGTTCACGGATGATTTTCGGATCGTTGGAACTGTAATTCCCCAGAGAAGGATAAAAATTGGCTCCGATATCATCACCACCTTTATAATTTCCCAGATTATTCCATTTCGGATCTTTCCAATGGGGTAAAATTTCGTGGTTCCAGTGATGATAAGCACCATCAACAGAAGGATTACCGTACCAACCGTAATAGAAGATCTGAACCCGCTCCCTTGAATTCTGTTCCTGAGCGGAGGTATTAACGGATAAGAACAGCAACAGGAAGGTGATCACAAAATTTCTCATACCGCTCATTTTTAATCGTTATCTAGTCAGGTTATAAGTTATATTTTCAGGAAACAGTGAATGGATGATTAGGGTTGGGCAACCTTCAGTATTACGCCTGCTGCATTTTCACTGGCACCTTTTCCGCCCAGTTTTTCTCTTAAAAGCCTGTAGTCTTCCAATACTTTTGTTCTTGTTTCTCCTTTCAGCATTTTATGGAGCTCGCTCACCAGATTTTGGGTATTAAGATCGCTCTGAATAAGCTCTTTTACCACTTCCCTGTCCATAATCAGATTCACCAGGGATATGTAACTGATGTTTTTTACAAGTCTTTTGGCAATAGCATAGGAAATGCTGCTGCCACGGTAGCATACCACTTCGGGAATATTCAGCAATGCCGTTTCCAGGGTAGCCGTTCCGGAAGTAACGAGAGCTGCTTTGGAGCATCTCAGCAGATCATAGGTACGGTTGGAAACAAAATGCACATTATCATCCACATATTTCTGATAGAATTCTTTCGGAAGGCTTGGGGCTCCGGCAATCACAAACTGATATTCTGTGAAATGAGGTCTTACGGAAAGCATGATCTCAAGCATTTTCTCCACTTCCTGTTTTCGGGATCCCGGAAGAAGTGCGATAATCTCTTTTTCATTCAGCCCATGCTCTTTTTTAAAACCATCAATGCTGATCTCCTGAAGGGTAGAAATAGCATCCAGCAAAGGGTGCCCTACAAAATGGGAATGGACGCCGTGCTTTTTGTAAAAATCTTCTTCAAAAGGAAGGATCACCATCATCTCATCCACATATTTTTTAATGATTTCCACTCTTCCTTCTTTCCATGCCCACAGCTGAGGAGAAATATAGTATACCACTTTTATTCCCAGTTCTTTAGCAAATTTTGCAATTCTCAGGTTAAATCCGGGATAATCGATCAGTACCAGTACATCCGGTTTATTTTTCCGGATATCTTCTTTACAGAATTTGATATTGTTGAGGATGGTTCTAAGGTTCATGGCCACTTCCAGAAATCCCATAAAAGCAAGATCGCGATAGTGTTTCACAATGGTCCCCCCCTGCGCCTGCATAAGATCTCCACCCCAAAAACGGAATTCAGCTTCAGGATCTTTTATTTTAAGGGCTTTCATCAAATTGCTCCCATGCAGATCACCGGAAGCTTCTCCTGCAATAATGTAATATTTCATTTCTTACGAAATCTCTTTTTATGGTTACAACCTTCATGATGCCTGTTCCATAGGGTAACTCTGAATCATGGGAGGTTTCTATGATAAGGATAGAGAACAAATTAAGACAGGTATAGATCTTAATTTGTAAATTTGCTCAAAGATAATGATAAAAAATGTCAGAAGAATTTGAAATCCGAAATAAAGTTGCCGAAAGCGGTTTAATCAATTTTGATCTTACAGACCTTGTTCCGAAAGGGGAAAGAAAAGGGATTGATCTGAAAGATTTTCTGTTTATGGAAATGATCCTCAAGGAAAAAGACTTCCGTGAAAAGGTGGCTGCTATTGATGTTGAAGAATACCGTGACACTTACGTATACATCTACAATTCTGCAGATGCTATTGTTCCGCTCTGGGCTTATTTTTTACTGACGGCAAAACTGACGGAGGTTACTAAAAAAATTGTTTTCGGTAACCGCGAGGATCTTGAAGTGATCTTAATGCACAATGCCATCCAGCGCTATGATTTTGATGGGATGAGAGGCAAAAGGGTTCTGGTAAAAGGATGTTCGGATAAAGAAATCCCGGAAAACGCTTATATCGAGCTGGTGGAACAGCTTCAGCCCATTGTAAAATCCCTGATGTTTGGTGAGGCATGCTCCAATGTTCCTATTTTTAAAAATTAACAGGTCCCGGAAAACGCTGCTGCCGTTCAATAAAGCTTAGAATTCAAAAACTTTAACAATAATTAAGAAGTAAAGCAATTTTCCAAGGCATATTTTTTGATAACTTTGGTTCACTTAATATTTAAAATAAACACAAACTATGAGTTTAATTGACCTACTTACAGGGAACACCAGCAATCAGGTTGCTGAACAGGCAGAAAACAAATTTGGGATCAGCAGAAACCAGATTATCGCTTTACTGGCAGTCGCTGCCCCTCTGATTATTTCTTACCTCAGAAATAAATCACAGGACGCCAAAGAAGCCGAAGCCCTGAATAATGCCCTGGATAAAGACCACGACGGAAGTATCCTAAACGATGCTTCACAGATTGAGTCCAGACAGGCTGAAGGAGGATCTATCCTTGATCATATTTTCGGAGGCCAGAAAAACAATGTAGAAAACCAGCTTTCTCAGAATACCGGAATTTCTATTGATAAAATCGGGCCTATCCTTGCGATGCTTGCTCCGGTTGTCATGGGATATATCGGAAAAGAGAAGCAGCAGAGCAACGTAGGTGCCGGAGGTCTGGGAGATCTTTTGGGAGGTATTCTTGGTAATGCATCCAATCAGGCTCAGGCTCAGCAGTCTAACCCTTTGAACGACATTTTAGGAAGTGTTTTAGAAGGCGGACAGTCTCAGTCTTCAGGAAGCCCGCTGAATGATATTTTAGGAAGTGTTCTTGGAGGCGGTAACAGCAATCAGCAGCAAGGAGGCGGCTTAGGCAGTATCCTTGGGAATATTTTAGGAGGAAAATAATTTAATTTGTATAGTAAAAAGGCCGGAGAAATTTCTCCGGCCTTTTTAGTTTTACGACTTTGCTTTGTTTTCGGCAGTCCTTTTAGAGGATTTTCTCGGTCTTCTTTTTCCGTAGCTTCCCGCGTTGATCTTTCCTCTTCTTGATTTTTTGTCTCCTTTTCCCATAGTAAAGTATTTGTTGATTAAAACGAATTTACAAAATACGGTTTAAACCCCGGGAAATAAAGCTGTTAAAGTTTTTATAAAAGATGGGTGATGAGGTGATGGATGACACGATCAGCCGTTTAGCTAATCATCTGTTTATCCTTCAAAATCGCCACAATCATGCTCTTTGAAAAGCGGTAAGGCTTTCGGAGTTGTAAAATATTTTGACAGTCTTTTATTTTTTAATTCCAGTTTTGGTCCTTCTACCACCAGCTCGTAAACAGGAGCCTTATCAATTTGAGTTATCATGTAAGTTCTTTCCGGTGTTTTCAGAACGGTTCTGTTTCCTTCATTAGAGAATGAGAAATCCCTGATGTCGAAAATATCTTTTTCATCGCAGACATTCGTCCATCTGATTTTATCCTTTGTTACCGATAAGCTTGCCAGATCGCATGAATAACAGTTGCCGGAGAATTCAATACCATATTTTTCATATACCTCTTTACTTTTGGCATCCAAAACATCAATAGGGACCAATGCTGAGAAGTCAGCCGGCAGTTCGGGTTGGGTTACTGCAATCTTTGCCGGAGCGGGCACAGCAGCATCTGTATTTTCTGAGTTTACGGAATCTGCTTTATCCGCTTTCTTTTCTGTAGCAGGTGAACAGGAAGCCAGCAAAACTATCATTACCGAAAAGCTGATCATTATCTTTTTCATAGGTATAAGTTATTTATCGTTTGTAAAATTGTTTAAAACAGGCCAATCAATATATCCCTGTTTTCAGCCATTTATGCCCTATCTTACGCTGTTTTATTGGTACCTGATCCGAATCCTGATATTTTTGCTGAAAAATAAAAAATGAAAATCTTATATCCCTTCTGTATATTCTCCCTAATCGCTTTCACAGGATGTAGCCCGAAAAGTAAAACGCCGGAAACCCACAAACCAGAAGCCGGAGCTGCACAAAAAGTGATCACATTTGCTGATTTCAAAAAGATAAAGGGTGTGGAGAATGTACAGGATGTCCCTTTTGAGCTATTTACCAAACTGGATTCCGTACAGTTTTTTGTGGCTCCTGACAAAAATGCTGCCCATCTGAAAATTGCCTATAATAAATTCGATAATTATTACGGTTTTGAAGAGTTTGATGACTTTTATGCTATTCATTACAGCATCAATAATGTTATCTCAAACAGTATTGAAGCGTTTGTACTGAAATCAGAGTTCACATCTGCCTCGGAACTTACTTTACAGGGTGTGGATCTTTACCAGATCAGAAGCAGCATGCTGAAAGGCGCTCAGGATGATAAAAACAAATCGTTCAGCCGATACGGTACGATAACAGAGGTTTCTGAACAGGAATTTAAAACAGCTTCCCAAAACAGGACCGATGAGGTTTTAGTCAAAAATCCGAAGGTAAAACTAAAGGGTGATGATTGGATATACACTGAAAACAATAAAGAAACCGTCATTCTACAGCATGAAAATGTATCTACAGAAGACGGGCGGTTATCCAATGAGTATATCGGGCGGTCTCCTTACCTGCATTCGGAGGTTTTCAGAGAAAATTCGGTAGAGACTTCAGATGTGTACTATTCTTTTTACACGGTAGGAGCATCGGCTGAGTTTCAAATGTTTACCGGAGGTTATCCACAGATCCTTCCCGGTAAACAATGGATTTCCTATATTGTTTCAAACAGTGAAACAGGAAGTGACTTCGGAGTCGGCAAGTATGTAGCACAAACTAATCTCCAGGAAGATCTTCTGTACGTTAACTTTACCAACTTCAAAATAGCTGATGCAACCAAAGCTTTCTGGGCCGGTGAAACTTTTTACGCCGAAGTCTATCCGCTTAATTCCGCTTCCTCCAAAGGTAAAAAGCAAAAAGCGGCTTACCTGAAAATCACGCTGAAACCGGATTTGTTTTAATTCTGAAATCACAATTAGAAAAACCCCTGAAATCAGCGAGTGTGTAGGGAATGAAAGTCCAATATCTTTGCTGCCATTAAAGATATACAATGAAAAAAATAAGTTTAGCTTTTCTTTTTTGTCTGCTTGGTGTGATCACTTTTGCCCAATCGTTAAAAGTAGTTATTAAACAGGACGGAAAGGTCATTCAGCCCGTAAATGATGTTTATGACTTGAAAAAGTCGGCTTTTCAATTTGAAATTACAGCATCCAATATTGAAGGTTTTTTAGTGGGAGCTACTACAAATAAGGATATTTATGCGGCGGCTATGGGTCTTTACAATGCTGATGTTCCCTGGTTTCAGAATACAGGGATGGCTGAGGAGCTTTACAACAAGGATAAAGAAATGTTTCTGATGGATTCTGCCCCGTCGTACTGGTATTACACGGATGCGAAAGATCACCGGTTCGATAAAACGCCTAAAGGCAACTTAAAACAATGGACAGGTACGCGTACGGTGGCAAGGTTTTACGATGTGATGGTCGCACAGCCCATCAGCCTACAGGATCTTGACGGAAGAGTCTATCTGTTGATGTATGAGCCTGTTTATAATGACGAATATGATATGATCGGCAAGAAAAACCTGTTCCAGGCTGCCTTGCGATTCAAAGACTGATTCTTAGAACACCTAATTTTAAATTTTATATAAAAAAGGTCTGCTTTTACGATGTAAGCAGGCCTTTTTGTATGATGATTACTCAATGATCAAACCGTATTCTATGGCCAGCTTAATGGCTGAGCTGAGATTTGAGGTCTGAAATTTCTCTATAAGGTTTTTCCGGTGGCTTTCTACGGTGTGCGGACTGATAAAGAGTTTCTCGGCCATCTGATTGGTTGTAAGTCCTTTTGCAGCTTCGGCCAGAATCTCCTTTTCTCTTCGCGTGAGTTTCGGAACCTGCTTTAGTCCGTCAGACGATTTTTTCTCCAGAACAGACCTGGTTTGCGAACATAAAAAGCGCTCACCTGCATAAACGGTACTAATTCCTTCCAGGATTTCGGAAACGGAAGCATTTTTCTGAATATATCCCAAAGCTCCTTCAGCCAGTGTGCTGTTGATGACCGGCAGTTCATTGTGGACGCTGAGCATAATGATCTGCAGGTTCTCATACTTTTTCTTCAAAGGTTTAATGAGTTCAATACTGTTGGTATCCGCCAGATTGATATCCAGCAGCAAAATGTCAACAGCCTGCGCGGCCAGGCCTTCATTCATTTCAGAAACGTTCCTGAAACAGTCTACCACATCAATGGTATTGCTGTTTCCTAAAATATTCTTCAGCCCTTCCAATAGAAGAGGATGATCATCTGTTATGGCTACTTTTATCATGTTTAATGAATTGGGATTTGAAGTTCTATACTGGTACCGATATTCAATTCGGAGGTGATGTTCATGGTTCCTTTTAAAAACTGAACTCTTGATTCTATATTATGAAAACCGGCTGTTTTTCTTACGTCTAAGCTGTTGCGGTCAAAACCTCTGCCATCGTCCTCAACGGTAAGATTCAATACCTCTTCTTCTTCACTGATCTGAATAATAATTTCGGAAGCGCCGGCATGTTTTATGGCGTTGTTCACCAGTTCCTGAATGATTCTGTACAGGATCAGCTGTTTTTCTTCTGACAGGGTATTGCTGTAATTGATGAGTTCGGTATGAATATGTAATCCGCTGCCGGACATCCGGGAAGCAAACTCCTGAATTGCTGCTTCAAGACCGTATTTCATCAATAAATCAGGCATTAAATTATGCGCTACCCGTCTCAGTTCTTCTACAGCCCCATCAATCTGGGTAATGGATTTTGAGATTCCGGCCTCTATTGTTTCAGACTGATGAGGATCCAGGTAAGACAGCTGAAGTTTGGTTCCCGAAAGCAGGCCTCCCAATCCGTCATGAAGATCGCGGGCTAAACGGCCACGCTCCTGCTCCTGCCCCTGAAGCAAAGCCGTAAGGGTAGATATTTTTGAATTCTGTTTCTCTTTTTCCAGGGCAAGGGCATGCAGCTCGTCTCTCTGCTTCATGGAATGTACCCGCTGTCTGTAGGCGTAGAGCAATAAAATGATCAAAACAATAGAGATCACAATAAAAACAATATAGTAGGTACTGATTTTTTCTTTGAAGGCCAGCAGCTTTTTAAAGTTGTTGATATCATTATTTTTCTGTTTTGTTTCCAGCTTTGACAAACGGAGCTGCTGTGCTCTTTTTTCAGATTCAAGTTCTGAAAATTTCAGTCGTTCGCGCTGGTTTTCTTCTACCAGTTTCAGGTTGTTGTACACCTGCTCACGCTGTGCGCGCAAAATATTGATCAGCCTGATCTGCTGCGCTTTTTTATCACTTTCCAGCTGTAATTTTATATACTTCTGCTCCTGACGCTCTTTCTCAAACTGGGACTCCAGTCTTTTGGTAATATCCAGTTTTTCCTGATCGTAAATACTTTTGTATTTATCAACATAGCTTTTATAGTAAGTTAATGCTTCTTTATAATTGCCCTGCTCCTCGCTGATCTGAGATAAAGATTCCAGGATAGATAATTCTATATTATGATCTCTTACCGGGCCTTTTCCGATCTCCATGGAGGCTTTCAGAAAGTAGGACTTTGCTAATTCATAGTTTTTATTCTGTATGGCCAGCTCTGCCAGGATCCCGAATGATGAGGCGATATGAATAGCATCACCGGTTTCCAGGCTCACCGTATTGGCTAATTGAGCGTACTGCATTGCCTTATCCCGATCATATCCCGTATACAGATTGGCTAAATTAATAGCCGCATAGGAAAGGTTGGTTTTGCTGAGCATAGCCGCCTTATTTTTATTGAAAGTCGTAATGGCCTGCTGGTAATACTGTTCCACTTTATTTCTCAGATCTTTATCGGATGGATTCTGAGCGTATTTCTGTTCGTACATATACCCCATCCGCATATAGGCATCGAAGATAAGATTAGGATCATTCTGCCTGGACGCCAATACCAGAAACTGCTTGCTGTATTTTTCTTCCAGCTGATATTCATTGAGGTTGGAATAGATCGTTGACAGCTCTTTGGCTACGTTCCCAAATCTTCCGTACAGGGTAGATGTTGTTGGCGAATTTTCATAATAATCAATCGCTTTCAGATAAGCGGCTACGGCATCGGCAGTTTTATTATTTCGGGTAAGAATCCAGCCCTTTGCATATTGAAAGTAGCCTTTGGCTTCATTGCTGGCCGTTTTTAAACTATAGATCCGGGCCATTTCCAAGCTTTTTGAGGATTCCGTCTGTTTATTATCGAGCCGGTAATTCATGGCCTGAACAGCATATAGAATGGTGGCATATTTCCCATCAGACTGTCTGGCCGCTATGGAAATATTAGTTTCTAAAATCTGATAGGATTTTGCTTTAAAATTGTGAAAAAATAAGGCTGTTGCATATTTGGGAGCCAGATTCAGCTGCTCTGTAGTTTTGTCTGAAGCATGGCTGTATTCTTTTTCCAATTTGCTTAAAACATCCTGTGCCTGAGCAAAAAGCGGGCAAATACATAAAACAAATATCAATAATAACCTGTACATCAAAACCTTATCTCTGTTAAACCGGATTCCTTTAAGGAACGTAAATATAAGTAAATACCACAAATTGATTTGAGGAATGAGTGGGAAGATGGATGCTGGAGGATGGATGTTAATGTTAGTCTTAGCATTAGAGATGTTCAAATTAAGAAAAAGAGAAACCCTGTTCCATCAATCAGAGATCGTTTGCTGCTCCGAAGCTTCCGATTTCAATGCTGTATTCCAGATTGGGAACTGTATTGAGAAAGGAAATGTCTTTATTCAGTAATTTACCTTTGTTTTCGATGGTCAGCTCCTGCAAATCAGTAAGCCGGGCCAAACTCTGCAAAGATTCTGTCACACCGCTCTGAAAAAGATAAACCGATCTGAGTGTTTTCACCTTTGAAATATCTTCCACAATGGCTTCCACATTTTTACAGCGGCTTAGCTCCAGATCTTTTAAGTTTCTGAATTTTTCAAGCCAGGAAACCGATGTTAAAGATTTTATTTCAGTCAGGTACAAAGCTTCCAGTTTCCTGAAACGGATAAGCGTAGGCCAGTCACAGGAAACACTGCTTTCAATGGACAGGGTATTCAGGATTTCATTTTCAGGAAACTGATAGTTTTCTTCTGTAAATTTTTCAATGAAAACTGTTTTCAGTGTTGGATGGGTAAACAGATTAACAAACCGCTTTGAATAAGGGCTGAAAATTTCTTCCAAGCGTACAAAAACCGACCAGTCAACCGGTTCTTTCCCTTTGTAAGTACAATCTCTGATTTCCAGGCGGATGGCATTTTTCAGAGCATATAGAATTTCGCTTTTATCAATGGTAAAACGGGAAAGGTGAATGATATTGATATTTTCAAAGATTCTTCTGAACTCCGGGAACTCAAAAACAGTTACCTCACAGATTTTTCCATCCAAAATAAGATTGAAAATCTGTTTTTCTTCCATGAATTTCAGGATTTCTGTGGCAGAATCTCCTTTTTCAATGACGACAAAATGATCCGACCTGTCTTTCGCTGTGCTTCCTATGTACATCTATAATGTTTCTTGTATAGCTTTAGAGTTGCTGTAAATCCTGTGTCATTTTCTGATGAGCTGTAGTTGCTTTCCTTCTTTCTTTAGGAGAAAAGACATCTTTTCAGCCGGTTTGAAAATTTTCACAGGGGCTTCACATTCTCCTGATTTACGGATACTGTCGACTTCCATTTCTATCCGGTTAATTTCTGTGAAATAATACCTTCCATAGACTTCTGTAAAGCAGTCATTTCCACATTGCCAGCTGTCATAACTTCTGAATTTCTCTTCATCCGGGAAATCTATGGCGTGAAAATTGAAAATCAGTGCCGTATCTACTCTTGGAGACAGGTTATAGTTCTTCCCGCCATCCGGACTAATCAATCCTCCGGCATCAACGATCCAGTGGGTATTTTTCAGATCATTGGGAAAATCCGTTTTTTTTCTTACGGGCTCTTTGCAGCTGAAGATCATGATCAGCATGATGCTTAGAAATGGAAAGACAAAAGTATTTTTCATCGGGATTATTTCATTATTTATAGCTGTTCATATCTTTCTATCCGGTATAATCAAATTTTGTATTTAATTTTTCAAATGCGATTTCCCGGTTAATAAGTTTTTCAAGTTCATCAAAAGTCAGCAGACCTTTTGCTTCAAACTGACTGCCATTAGGCGTTTTATAGGTATATTCAAAAATATCCCTTTGGTAAATATCTTCTAAAATTTCAATTTGTCGGAGCGTTAAATACCTGCGGTGGGTCCTGAGCTGATTGTGGAGATTTTTCCTGATTTCCTCTTCAGAATCTCCTTCAAACATAGAATATTCATCCATTTCGGTTAAAGATTCCAGAAGTTGCCTGAAGATAAAATCCTGCAGGTTTTTCGCTAAAAATTCAGCTTCCGAATCGTCGTGAGGAAAAAAAGTAACCGGAATCTCTCCATTTACTTCACCATCAAACTGAAAAACATACAAATCACCGGCTCCGTTTTTCGCAAAAGGAACCATCCTGTATTTTGGATTGATATCGTAAACTTCATGGTTGATGATTTCCCTGATTCCGCCATGATAAGCGACCGGATCCCAGATTTCGATATCATTTCCAAACAGAAGCAATGGCGGATTTTCTTTCAAGGCAGGGAAAACATTAGTGTACCAGCCATTTCCTTCCGGCCCCCAATCGAGCATTTGATCATCGTAGAGCTGTCTGTAAAGGACCGGATACGTAAAATTAAATTCTGTTTCTAAATCCTGTAAAGTCTTCATATTTTAAACGGGTTTTCTGAATATTTCGGGGAAATGATCCTGGATAAACTGCTGTTGATCTGTTATATTCACAGGCTATGTATTTCTTTCCACACTCATGAACTTCTGTTCCCTTTTGTTATAATAAACTTCAATAAAAGGCTCATTCTGCACCCCAATCTGATACAGGAACACTAAATTTTCATCCCATTGCATCGGAATATCATCATCCGGCCAGATCATCGCCCAGCCCCCTGCATAGGCATAGATTTCCTTATTCATATACATCGGATGAGCATCCATCCAGAAGTCTATGTAACCGTCATCATCCAAAGATTGCAGGTCGGATAGGCTGTCTGCATCACAGTCATTTTCTTTGATCCAGTTCTGAATTTCTTCGTCTCCAAAATGCATCAGGTGTTCAAAATTGGGATACACGGTCTGTTTTTTCGCCGTCAGCGGAATATAGTTTTTCAGATCAGCCGATTCCGGGTTAACAGGTTCAAAAAAGAACTCAGAGTCATTGTTTTCTCTTAAAGCTATCCATTGATTTTCATGTTGTACAACCAACCGGACCGACTCATTTTCATTCACATAAGCCATAATTTCGTCTTC
The DNA here is from genome assembly GCA_031277615.1 of Chryseobacterium sp. GTDB lineage: Bacteria > Bacteroidota > Bacteroidia > Flavobacteriales > Weeksellaceae > Chryseobacterium. The sequence goes on from JAITMC010000025.1 coordinate 65,655, forward strand.
ACCCTGAGCTTCCACAAAAATCTGTGCTTCTCTGGCTAAGGTCTGTGCTTTTTCTTTTAAACAGTGCAGATTCATCGTATTTTATATTTAATATCAAAATTCATATTCAGTTCTCATGGGTTTACTGTCCTCAAGCAATTATTAAGCTAAACTTTAAACAGATAAACTCTCCAACAGTTCTTTTACCTTTTTATTGTTTTTCCTATTGATCGTCAGGGCACTGTTCTTTTCTACCATCGGATCTCCCGGTATACTTATGTAAAAAACCATTTCGTCCACCTCACTGCCATATTTTTTCACCAGTTGCTTTTTGGCCATACGCAATGCATCGGTAAATAGCTTCAGGTTTTTTGCCGTTCAGGAGCATAGTCAAACCCTTTTTGAAATAAAGGAACAATATCTTTTCTATAACGATCCAGAAATTGTCTGATAAAATTATTTAAGCCATCTTTCACTCTGCTTTCTTCTACTCCCCAACACCATTCGGGGGCGTCCCATTCTTTATTTTTGTGGAGCTTTTTTAAACTTTCTCTGGTAAAAACTACCGAATAGGCAGTCAGACAATCATCATCCAATACCAGAGCAAAGGCATAAATACTTTGTTTTTTCTTAGTTAAAAGTTGATAAAGGAAATTAAAATCGCTGATCAGTGAAGCGGTAAGTGCCGGCAGATTATCTTCATGCCAGTTTCCAGGATTTGCAGCATCTTCTTTGATTTCCGGAGACCAATATCGGTTGGTCATGCATGCTCTTTCCAGGTCATCCTGATGATCTTCCCCTACTTTGAGAGAAAATTTAGAGGACAATAAGCTTCTGATCTGTGCCAGGGTCTCGTTTACTTTTTCATTAACAATGAAGTCACTAAGCACTTTATCATGTTTCTGAAGGTCTTTTTCTTCTGCACAATGACTTTTTATTTTGTCGAGTGAAACAACAATGCGGTCAAGATCAACAATTACTTTTACAGCTTCTTCTTCACTTAATTTTATTTTGTTATTGTTTTTACCCATCGTTTTAGCGTAGTTTTAGTTCGAAATAAAACTTTCTCATTGTTATCAGGTGAAAAAGAAAGCTATAAAAGTTATAAAATTAATGTTGATCTAAATTTTTCTTATCTCATTTCCATTCATTTCATTTATATTGTAGCAAAGAAATTAAAGGTTTTCTGGGCGATAAGTTTCGGATGAGCATCTGACGGATCATTCGTCCGGTCTTCATACAGTTCAATTTTTATTAATTTAACATCATCCGGAATACGGTAGGTTTCATCTTTGGTGTAATTATAGCCACGTACCTCAGCGCTTTCTTTGCCGGAATTCTTTTTGATTTTAACATAATACTTCAGCGTAATGCTGTTGCCATTCTGCTCTCCTTTTTCAAAGCGTATTTTTGTCACCCGATGGATGGTATGCCCAGCGGAGTAGATATTTCCCTGTATCCGGAATTTCAATGTTTCTTTGTTTTTGGCAAGCATGAAAATTCCTGGCTCAAGGCGTACTGTAACTTCCTTAAGAGTTGTAAAAGTATGTACTGAGCCTGTTTCCGGCACTTCTCTTTCTACCCGTTCAGGTTTAGCATAAACAGTCGAGATCTTTAATTTCTGAGCCTCGGTTTTACAGCCGGCCAGTGCTAAAAATGACGTTAAAATCATCAGGTTTTTCACCTTTTTATTTTTACGAAAGGTAATGAAAGAAGCCGGATGAAAATATCCCCGATAACGGTGGTTTTTAGGGTTAGTGGTTTGATGATGGATGATGGGAGATGGAGGTATTGGAGGTCGTAAACGTAAACATCTACATTCTTCATCCAACCTGCTAAAGATTTACTTTACATCACAGCATTACAATTTCAAGGGTGGCACCTAAATTTTCCAATTCCATGATGCTTGTCTTCATCCATTTGAAAATCCCTTTCCCATATAAGATCCGGTTACTTTTACTCATCTGAAGAGCTTCTGTACCCGAAAGCCGATATTTTTCTTTTAACAGAGAGACGATTTTCATTTTATTCGGGCCGATATCTGTGATGTATATTTCAGCTTCACGCCAGTCGGAGTCGTTGATCATCTGGTTTTGCTCTTCTTCAGTCTGATCCGGCATTTCCAAAGCATTCCTGTATACCTCATCCCAGAATTCGTTGCCTGAAACGCTTAATTGCTGTAAAAGGATAAGAAGATTATTCTGATTCAGCCTGTGTTCGTAAATTTGCCTTAAAGTTTCCTGAAAAGATTCAATATCATCTGAAATTTTTACGGGCTCCCAGGTTCCTGCTCCGTGAAAGGCAAAATATACCGGGAAATTGTCCTCAGAATCATTAAAATCTATAAAAAAAGGATCTGCAAAATAGTTGCGGGCAATGACCAGCCAGCTTTCTTTAAAATCACCTTCTTTTTCACCGGTTAAGCTTTCACCTGACACAGCATTAAAAGCATATCCATCCTGAAATGCCAGGAGATCTTCTAAGACCGGATAGTTTTCGGGCAGACTTAAATTTTCAGCCGGATAAGTATGTTTCCAGAAATTGAGCAGCGAAGGGAAACGGTTCACTTTCTGTTTCAGCTGTTCGTTGTCTTTTTCAAACAGGGACTGTTGTTCCGCTGTTATTTTCTTTTCTCTTTCATCTCCCTGATCAAAAGGAAATTTCCTTTGCATCCAATGCAGTAAGTCACGGTCCAGTATTCTGAAATCTTTTTCCTGCAATGTTCCATATGAGGTAAGATAGACTTTGGTATCCTCATTATTCCTGGAAATTACAGCTACCTGCCCCCCGGAATCATCCGCTACAGGAATATAAGCCGGTAAATCCGCATCAAATCCGTAGGTTGTATAACGTTCGATGACTGCTTCTTCATCCTGAAAAATGCGGACCGTATCATACACGATTTCAGCATCAAATTTTTTCTGAAATATTTTGATAAAGTTTTGCCAGTGATCGGGTAATTTCATAGATGTTTTTTTACTTAAGTCCTTCTTTAGCTTCCTTCAATATTTTTTCAGCCTTCAGCTTTATTTTTTGGGGAAGTCCATTGAAGTTTTCATCTTTTACTTCGCGATACCGATCTTCTTCCTGAAAAGGAATCCAGGCGGTAATTTTTGATTTTGAAAGTGTTTTTCCTCCGGTACTGGTGTATACAATAACTTTCAGAGGTTTCGCATCCAGCCCGTCTGATTCTTCAAAATAAGTAAGGTAAAATTCAGGGAAACCATCATCGTTGACATCCCCTACTTCACAGGAATTAATCAGGTACCTGGGCTGTCCCAGGCCTTTTGCAAAGTCTTTGAAGGTGATCTGTGGAATAAGTCCGCCATGATCTTCCAGAAAAATTCCGGCGTGTAAATCTTTTGGGGTATCGGTTAAATAAGCCGGATTTTTGGCTTTGCTTTCATTCAGAAACCAGATATAGCTTCCAAAGTTAGGCACAAATGACTTTACAATCATCACCGCTTTTCCGGGTAAGGGATTTCCGACATCTTCTATTATTTCCCTGTATTGCTTATCTGAAGAAAAATAAACACCCGTCCTGATCTGTGCAAAAGACCATACACTTACAATACAGGCTGCAGCAGGTAATAATTTCCTTAAAATCATAGTATTATTTTGAATGTCTTGTTTAAAGTTCTTTATATTCTTTTCCGGAATAGAGGTCAATATAGTAATAAATATTTTGCCCTGACTGAAGTTTAACACTTACCAGCCCATCTGAGCTAATGGAGTGATACTCTTTTAATCCGATATTTTTCTGATTCTTATGGTCAAAAAGGATATATAGTCCGTCTTTTTCTTTCTGAAGCGCATAGATCTGTTTCTCCGCATCCAAAACTGATATATTATAATATTCAGGTTTTATTTCCCAGGTTTTTGTCCTGCGGTTCCACAATCCTTTGCTTCTTACTTGTTTTTCATCTTCAATGGGGATAAGGTACAGATCATTCATCCCTTCATAGCCGTTTATTTTTCCGAATTTCCAGTTTTTATCATTGAACTGATCGGGTAAAATCATTTTCCTGTCCGGCCATACCAGATTTCCCACCTGATCCAGAACTTTAAAATGACAGATCTCAATAGAATCTGTAACATTTCCCCGGATATCAATATAAAGCCAACTGTACGCCCAGATATCGTGATCATAATTAAAGACACCCAGCAAAAAATAGGGTGAATCTGTTATAGAATATACCAGAGACGTCTGTTTGATGAACTCAACCTGAGAAGCTGTTGCTTTGGTAATTTCTTTGGGAAATGCCTTATCATATTGCGGAAAAGGGTAAACATCATCGGTTATACGGTCTGCCAAAAGCTTAGGAACTTCCGGTTCATACCTCTCTTTATTCACTTCATTCAGGACTATGGTTTCTTTTCCATACTTTAGGGACAGTGTTTCCGTACCTTTCAGCTCAGTGTGAATGGCTTTTTTCTGATTCAGCCCGTATATTGAAAAAGATGTATTTGAAGCTTTGATAAAACGCCGGCCTTCCAATAGTTCAGCCAAATTATTTTCAGTTTTATGTAAGTGGCTGTTTCTGATTTCGTAAAGCGTTCCGTTCCAAAAGACATGACTGTCATCTACCGGAATAAAATTGAGGTAGTAATTGTCTTCCATATACGGAATATCCTTCCGGAGTAAGACCTGCTGGGTTTCCAACACGCCGATCTCAAACCGATGATACGTCTGCTCTTTCTTAATCCCGCTTCCCATGATATTCCAGTCCCATTTCCAAACCGGCATTTTCTTTTCGTATTCCATGTCTTTTTTATACATGGTAAGTCCATTCACCACGTCTAAACTGATGGGGCTGGCCGAAAAATCTAAAATGGTTTTTCCGGTTTCACTGATGACAGCATATTCATTTTTTTCATTTTCAACAACAGCAAATCCTGTAGGCGTAAATACGGAGGCATTCCGGAATTTCCGGTTGATGACCGGTTTCAGACTGATTTTATCTACATACACGAAATCATTCTGCTTCGTTAAAAACGGAATACTGCTGATGGTCTTTGATTTTGAAGAAATTACAGGTGAATTATCTTTTTTCTCCTGAGCGCAGGCTGTCGTTGAGGTCAGCATAAAAAGGACACTGAATACTATTATTTTCATACTTCAACATTCTGTTCATCTTATTCATCAATATTAGACAGAACTGAAGGATAAGACAATCCCGATTATCAGCTATATTTTCAGGTAACACAGAAAACAGTCCTGAAGCAATAAAGTCATACTACACAATTCCTCATAACTTCCAGCACCTAGCTTCCCTTATCCTTTCTTCCTACACCTTCACTGTTTTCCATTTTCCTTTTTTAAATAAGATAAAGGCTACCACGGTAATGAGAGTTTCGGCTGCCGGAATGGATATAAAGACGCCTTTCGGTCCCATTCCCAGATGTTTTGAAAGAAAATAAGCCAATGGAATCTGAAACAGCCAGAATCCGAAAAAGTTCACCCATGTTGGTGTCCAGGTATCTCCGGCCCCGTTAAATGCATTGATCATCACCATTCCGATTCCGTAAAAAATAAATCCTGTGCTCATAATATGCAGTGCATTTTTGGCAAAAGCTTTAATCTCTGTTTCCTGGGTAAAAAATCCTACCAGAAAATCCCCCAACAGGAAAAAGATCAGGCTCACGGCCAGCATGAATATCACATTATATTTTACGGTCTTCATGACCGACTGTTCGGCTCTCAGCATTTCTCCTGCTCCCATATTCTGCCCCACCAAGGTAGAGGCAGCATTGCTCAGGCCCCAGGCAGGAAGCATAAAGAACATCATCAGCCTTAAAGCGGTCTGATAGCCTGCCGAAGCATCTTCGCCTCCTGTAGTCGCCACCAGTTGAGCCAGAAAAATCCAGCTGCAGGAAGCAATAACAAACTGAAAAATACCGGGTGTTGCAATTTTTACAATAGATTGTATCAGCTCAAACTGTGGTTTAAAGTAGGATAATCTGATCCTGATCTGGGTATCTGCCACCAAAAGATGGTACAGCTGGTAGATAACACCAATACTTCTTCCGATGGTTGTAGCCAGTGCTGCTCCTGTAAGCCCCATAGCAGGAACCGGTCCCCAGCCTTTGATCAGAATCGGACAAAGGATGATATTGGCAATATTGGCTATCCAGAGCGATTTCATGGCAATAGCAGCATTTCCCGCCCCTCTGAAAATCCCGTTGATCAGGAACAGAAGCATAATCACAACACTGCTTCCCATCATGATCCTGGTAAAGTTTTTCCCATAGGCTGCGGCTTCAGGTTTGGAGCCCATCAGAATTAAAATTTCTTCAGCAAAGATCACTCCCAATATGCTCAGGATAAATGTAACTGCGGCAGAAACCAGTAAAACCTGAGCTGCACTCCTGGACGCCTGTTCCGGATTTTTCTCACCGATCCTTCGGGCCACCAGAGCTGTAGCCGCCATACTCATCCCTATTGCAATGGAATACATCACGGAAAGTACCGATTCTGTAAGACCAACGGTCTGTATCGCATAGCCGCTTTCTTTCAGATGTCCCACAAAGTAAAGGTCTACCAATGCAAATACGGATTCCATTGCCATTTCCAGCATCATAGGAATGGCCAGGAGAAGCACTGCACTTCTGATATCTGCTTTGGTATAATCTGCCTCTTCTCCGCTTAATGCTTTCCTGATAAATCTGATATATTTTGACATGGTGCCGGATTATTTTCAGCAAAAATATCGATTCAAAACCGAACGGTACTTAGCATATGGAAAGTTTTTACAGAAAGATTCATTTGTTAAAATTGTATAAAAAAAGCCCTCAAAATGATTTTACTTACTAGATTTGAAAAAAAATAAGAACCATGAAAAAAAACATTACAGCATTTCTTGCGCTATTGTTTTTCATTAATTACCAAAGTCAGAAAAAAATTGACAACCTGAATTTTGAAAGTGTAGAGAATGATCTGCCAAAATCCTGGACCGTTATTGGTGAAGGAAAATCATCTGTAATTACCGATTCCAAAGAAAAACAGGAAGGACAGTATTCCGTCCTGATTGATGCTCCGGAAAAGACGAGTATGAAAGGGCTGATGTACGTTCTTCCTGAAAACTATGAAGGAAAAAAAATCACCATCTCCGGTTATATCAAAACAGAAAATGTCTCTGAAGGATTCGCGGGACTCTGGATGCGCATTGATCCTAAAATAGGATTTGACAATATGCAAAACAGAGGAATTAAGGGCACTACTCCATGGACGAAATATGAAATCACTCTTAATCTTTCCCCTGAAGAGACCAAGAAAATTTTCATCGGTACTCTTTTAACGGGTAAAGGAAAGGCGTGGTTTGACAATATCAGAATCACCATCGATGGTAAAGACATCCAGAAAGCTGCAGTTTTTCAGAAGAAACTAACCGCAGCTGATCTTGATAAGGAATTTGACAATGGCTCAAAGATCAGCATTATTGACACCGGTAAAAAAAATATAGAAAATTTAAAAAACCTGGGACTGATCTGGGGCTATTTAAAATATTATCACCCGAGCGTTGCCGAAGGGAAATATAACTGGGATTATGAGCTGTTCAGAATTCTGCCAAAGATCAACGGAACCTCAGCTCAACAGAGGGATCAGGTTCTCACTGAATGGATCAAAGGTCTGGGTGCATTTCAGACAGAAAAATCATCGGTAGATCCCAAAAACATAAAAATCAATCCGGATCTGAACTGGATTACCGGCTCAGGGTTTTCAAAAGGGCTTTCGGATATACTTTTACAGCTTAAGGATGCCAAGAGACCTAAAGTTAATTATTATGTAGATTTCTTTGAAGGGGTAGACAATCCCGATTTTAGCCATGAAAAGCCGTATGAAAACACTCCATATCCGGATGCAGGATTCCGTCTTCTTTCACTCTACAGATACTGGAATATCATTCAGTACTATTTCCCGTACAAAAATCTTATTGAGGAAGACTGGAAAGGGGTATTAACTGAATTTATTCCAAAATTTGCAGATGCCGGAAACGAAACCGATTACACCCTTGCCGCTTTAGAAATCATTGCCAGAATTCATGATACCCATGCCAATATATGGGATGGCAACAAGGCTCTGGAAAAATATTTCGGGGCAAGATATGCTCCTGTAAAACTCACATTTGCAGAAAACAAAGCGGTAGTGAACGGTTATCACAATGATGAGTTGGGTGCAGAAACCGGTTTAAAGCCCGGCGATGTTATCACTGAAGTGAATGGCAAGTCTGTAGATAAAATCATAAAAGATCTTTTAAAAATTACTCCGGCCTCCAATTATCCTACCCAATTGAGAGATATTGCCAAAAAACTGATCAGAAGCAATGCGGAAACCATCAGCATTAAAATTTCCAGAAACGGAAAGCCGGAAAGCAAAATCATAAAGACGTATGAATATAAAGACCTTAATCTGAAAAAGCAGCAGAAAGATTTCTTTAAAATGCTGGATGATAAAACCGGTTATTTTTATATGGGCAGCTCGGACAGTAAAAAGCTTCCGGAAATTTATGAACAGATGAAGAATACACAGGGCATCGTCATCGATTTAAGAAGCTATCCACCTGATTTTGTCGTATTTTCTATGGGGAAACTGCTTAAACAAAATCCTACCGACTTTGTAAAATTCACGCAGACCAGCAATCAGATGCCGGGACTTTTCACATTCACCCCCAATCTGAGTGTAGAAGGAAACGGAGCTGATTATTATAAAGGGAAAATTGCGATCCTCATCAATGAGACCACTCAAAGCAGTGCCGAATATCATACGATGGCTTTCAGGACAGCTCCCAACTCCAAAGTTTTCGGATCTACAACAGCCGGTGCAGATGGAAATGTTTCCAGAATCCTTCTTCCCGGAAATATCTCAACGATGATCAGCGGGATCGGAATTTATTATCCCAACGGAAAGGAAACCCAAAGAATCGGTATTGTTCCGGACGTAGAAATCAAACCAACCGTTGAAGGAATCAAAAATAATAAAGATGAGGTTCTGGATAAAGCCCTTGCATGGATCAAAAGCTGATACCAGACTTTCATACAGTTTTTGAAGCGACCTGTCTTCATTTATCCTACAACAAATTCAAAAAACTTCCGAAAGGGAGTTTTTTTGTTTATAAAACTTTCAAAAATCCTATCTTTGCACCTTGAATTCAAAGTTCTATTATAGAACTTTTATCAACAGAACTTTGAATCTTAATCATTGAACTTTAAACAAATAATTATGTTTCGATCGCACACCAACGGAGAATTATCTCTGAAAAATCTAAATGAAGAAGTTACCCTTTCAGGATGGGTACAGACTATCCGTGATAAAGGATTTATGATTTGGATAGATCTTCGGGATCGTTACGGAATTACCCAGCTGGTTTTTGACCAGGAGCGCTCTTCAGCCCAACTGATGGAAGAAGCCAAAAAGTTGGGACGTGAATTCGTTATTCAGGTTACCGGAAGAGTCATTGAAAGAGTAAGCAAAAACCCTAATATTCCGACCGGAGAAATTGAAATTTTAGTGGAAAAACTAACGGTCCTTAATGATTCCCAGCTTCCTCCTTTCACTATTGAAGATGAAACAGACGGTGGTGAAGAGCTAAGAATGAAATACCGTTACCTGGATATCAGAAGAGCTCCGGTAAGAGATAAGCTGATCTTCCGTCACAAAATGGCGCAAAAGGTAAGAAATTATCTTTCAGAGGAGGGATTTATTGAAGTGGAAACCCCGGTTCTTATTAAGTCAACTCCTGAAGGGGCAAGAGACTTTGTGGTACCCAGCAGAATGAATCCGGGACAGTTTTACGCACTTCCGCAGTCTCCGCAAACATTCAAGCAGCTTTTAATGGTTGGCGGCATGGATAAGTATTTCCAGATCGTAAAATGTTTCCGTGATGAGGATTTAAGAGCCGACAGACAGCCTGAATTTACACAGATCGACTGTGAAATGGCTTTTGTAGAGCAGGAAGATGTAATGAATGTTTTTGAAGGGATGACCAAAACTCTTTTAAAAGATATTACCGGAAAAGAGTTCGGAGATTTCCCGAGGATGACTTTTGCCGATGCCATGAGAAAATACGGAAACGACAAGCCGGATATCCGTTTCGGAATGGAATTCGTAGAACTGAACGAACTGGTAAAAGGGAAAGATTTTAAAATATTTGATGAGGCTGAACTTGTTGTAGGAATCAATGTAGAAGGATGTGCAGACTATACCAGAAAACAGATCGATGAGCTTGTGGATTGGGTAAAACGTCCGCAGATCGGAGCTTCAGGAATGGTTTGGGCAAAGTTCCAGAATGACGGAGTAAAAACCTCATCAGTCAACAAATTCTACAACGAGGAAGATCTAACGAAGATCATTGAAAAATTCGGAGCTAAGGAAGGTGATTTAATGCTGATCTTATCCGGAGATGAAAATAAGGTAAGAGCTCAGCTTTCCGCTTTAAGAATGGAGCTTGGAAACCGTTTGGGATTAAGAAAAGGAAATGAATTCGCTCCGCTTTGGGTCGTTGACTTCCCTCTTCTGGAATGGGATGAAGAAACCGGCAGATACCATGCGATGCACCACCCTTTCACCTCTCCTAAACCTGAAGATATTCATTTAATTGATACAGAGCCTGGGAAAGTAAGAGCCAATGCCTACGATATGGTTCTTAACGGAAACGAAATCGGAGGAGGTTCCATCAGAATTTTTGATAAAGATCTTCAGTCTAAAATGTTCGACCTTTTAGGATTCACCAAAGAAGAAGCAGAAGCGCAATTCGGATTCCTGATGAATGCCTTCAAATACGGAGCACCTCCTCACGGTGGTTTAGCGTTCGGATTCGACCGTTTAGTGGCTATCCTTGACGGGAATGAAGTCATCAGAGATTATATCGCATTCCCTAAGAACAATTCGGGACGTGATGTGATGATCGATGCTCCGGCTTCCATTGCTGATGCACAGCTGGATGAACTGGAAATTAAACTGGATTTAAAAGCATAAATCATATCAAAAAGTTAATGGGTTGATTTTCATTAATCCATTAACTTTCTCTCTTCATTAAAAATGAAATGAATATAAAGCTAAAACATTACCATGAATTAGACGGCGTACGAGCAATTGCCGTTATCATGGTAATGTTTTTTCATTTTTTCCAGGACATTGAAGCATCCGGTCCCGTCATTAAGCTTACCCTTTTCGGGAAAACAGGAGTTTCTTTATTCTTTGTATTATCCGGGTTTCTCATTACCCGCATCTTACTGAACAGCAAAGAGAAGAACTCTTATTTCAAGTCATTTTATATGAGGAGGATTCTGAGGATATTTCCTTTGTATTATTTTTTTCTGCTCATCTATTATTTTATTTTCCCGCTGGTTTCGGATTGGCATGCAGCCAGTTTTCACGAACAAATCTGGTACTGGACTTTTATCCAGAATTTTGCCATAACTTTTAACTGGAAGAGTTTTGGGCCCCTTTATTACTGGTCTCTGGCGGTAGAAGAGCACTTTTACCTGTTCTGGCCCTTCATTATTTATTATTGTCCGGTTAAAAAGATCAAATGGGTGGTTTTATTCCTTTGTTTTATTTCTTTTCTCACAAGGGTTATTCTGATTTACAACCATATTGAAGAATCACTGCTCACCTTTGCACGATTTGATGAGCTGGCTTTGGGGTCATTTCTGGCTATTATGGAAAGGGAAAACAAATTGATCAGCAACCATTCAAAAAAATTTCTTTTCGCTTTTTTCGCCTTACTGTTACCTTTATTTTACCTTTCTTTTAAAAATGGGTCCTATTCTCTGCTGGATAACAGTTTAAGACATCTCGTCCTTGGATTGGTTTATGCAAGCTTTGTTGCTTTCATTGTATCGGTTAGCTCAGATAACCGGTTAAAACAGCTTCTTAAAACCCCTTTTTTCAGCTTTACCGGAAAAATAAGTTATGGACTTTACGTTTATCATCCCACCTGTTTTCTGATTATTCATTACTACTTAAAAGACTCCAATCTTATCATCAGTTTTATTTTAAGTTTTGGACTGGCCTATGTAATTTCTGCATTAAGCTATCATTTTTTTGAAAAAAGATTTTTGAAACTGAAGAGTAAATTTCCCAACTAGCTTTCTATCTGAAAAATTATCAGCACATTTTAGGAATAATTTATTCCATCTTCAGAATCTCTTCTCTCCCCGGCCCGGTAGAAAGATAAGCCACAGGAATTTCCAGCTCATTTTCCAGAAAGGAAATAAAAGCAGTCAGCTCTTCCGGCAATGCTGAAGGATCTTTTATTGCCGTAATATCTGCATTCCAGCCCTGCATCCATTTCAGAACAGGTTTCACATTTTCAGAGAGTCTGCCGGAAACCGATTCTATGGTTCCGTCTTCCAGTTCATAATGCGTACAGACCGCTACTGATTTCATTCCGCTCAGTACATCTGCTTTAGTCAGAACCAATTGAGTAACTCCGCCCACCATTACTGCATATTTCAAAGCAGGCAGATCCAACCATCCGATCCTTCTTGGGCGTCCTGTATTGGACCCGAATTCATGTCCCACAGTTCTTATTTTTTCTCCTGTCTCATCAAAGATTTCCGTTGGAAATACCCCATTTCCTACTCTCGTACAATAGGCTTTTGCAATTCCATAGATCTCACCGGTTTTTTTCGGAGAAATACCCAATCCTGTGCAGGCCCCGGCTGCTGTGGTAGAAGAAGACGTAACGTGAGGATAGGTTCCATGATCAATATCCAGCATCACCGCCTGTGAACCTTCTGCAAGAACCTTCTTCCCTTCAGCCAAAGCATTGTTTAAATAAAGCTCAGTATCCGAACATCTGAACTTTTTCAGGAAATCCACCGCCTCAAAAAACGGAGTACTGATTTCCTCAAGGGGAGGTAAAATCATATCCCCACCGGCAAGAAACCTGTAGTCTCTCTCCATAATATGCCCGGCCCTGCTTTTAAAATCCGGAGAATACATTTCTTCAACCCTTAGGTTCTGTCTTAAAATTTTATTGGAATAAGCCTGGGCAATTCCGTTTTTTGTAGTTCCTATCGTAATATAGTCCGGGTTTTCTTCCATAAAAACATCCATCAGTTTATAGGTCGGCATTACGAAATGTGCCTTTCCGGAAATCATCAGATTATTTTCAGGCTGAATGCTTTCATCAAATAAATGCAGATCCTGAAGTTCTTTTTTCAGACTTACCGGGTCCAGAACCACGCCGGTTCCGATAACATTCTGTACCCCTTTCATAAAGATTCCTGAAGGAATTGATTTAAGCGTGATTCTCTTCCCGTTTCGTTCTATGCTGTGTCCTGCATTCGCGCCACCGTTAAAACGCGCTGTAATGTCATAGTTTTCACTGATGAGGTCAATAAATTTTCCTTTTCCTTCATCTCCCCACTGCAATCCTAATACGATATCCATATTCATTGTTTTGATTTACGGGACAAAGCTATGACTGTTGTGGCAGGGAGCCATTGTCATTTGGCAAAAAGGATGATAAAGGATGGAAGAAGGATGTTGGATGATGGGTGATGGGTGATGGGTGCTAAAAGGGTACTTGTAATTTTAAAGATGTCTGTTTTAAAGGCCAGGCAGGTGATGATATTTGCGGGTCAGAGGATATTTCTCCTGATACGGCTCAGTGAAGAAGGTGTGATTCCGAGGTAAGAAGCGAGCATAGACTGAGGAACTCTGTTGGCCAGCCCCGGGTAATGTTCTAAAAAATGAAGGTACCGCGATCGGGCATCCAGATTGAGCATGGTACTGGCTACTTTCAGTTTATTTTCGGCCACGAATGCATGGAGTCTTGAAAAAAGAACCGGCCAGGCAGCAATTTCTTTTTCCAGGATTTTAAAATAATCAAAATCTATTTCCAGCAGAACCGCATCAGTAATGGCTTCAATATATTCCTGAGAAGCTACCTGATCGGCAAATCCGTGAAAGTCTCCGATAAACCGCCCTTCATAAATAAAAAAACGGGTAAAATCATCCCCCTGCTTATTGTAATACAACGACCGGAATACGCCTTCTTTTACAAAAGCAATTTTACGGCTTACTTTGCCTGCTTCCACAAAAACATCCCCTTTCTGCACAGCAGTTTCCTGAAGTCCGTCGGCAATAAGCTGCTCTTCTCTTCCGTTCAGTATTCCGAATTTCCGGATGTAATCCAACAGTTCTTCCATAGATGTTTTGATGGTATTTTTGGAAATTTAAAGGTAGAAAAACCGTTTGTAAAACCTGTTGTCATTTGACAATAAAGCCTGTAAAATATACCACACGGGGATTCATCGGCATGTTAATTGATTGATTTTTAAAAATGTAAGACAATGAAAGCAATTTGGAATGGCGCCATTGGCTTCGGTTTAGTAAATATCCCCGTTAAAATTTACTCTGCCACCGAAACCAGCAAACTGGACCTCGATATGCTCGATAAATCTGACTTTTCTAACATCAAATTCAAAAGAGTAAACGAAAGTACGGGAAAAGAAGTTAAATGGGAAAACATTGTAAAAGGTTATCTCATGGACGATAAATACATCGTCCTGGACGAAGAAGACTACGCGGCGGCAAGCCCGGAAAAAACAAAGATCCTTTCTATAGACCAGTTTGTAAAGGAAGAAGAAGTAGACAGTGTTTATTTTGAAACCCCTTATTATCTGGAACCTCAGAAAAACGGTGAAAATGCCTACAGACTTTTGTTGAAAGCCCTTGAAGAAACCGGAATGGCCGGCATCGGAACGTTTGTGCTCCGGGAAAGTGAGGCTATCGGGCTCATCCGCCCCTATAATGACGATATTCTTGTATTAAACCGCCTGAGGTTTGACCAGGAGATCAGGGATTATGCCGATCTTAAAATGCCGGCAAAAAAAGCTCCGAAGCCCGCAGAGCTTAAAATGGCAGTAAGCCTTATCAAGCAGCTTTCACAGGATTTTGATCCTATGATGTATAAAGATACCTATTCTGATGAACTGATGAAGATCATTAAACAGAAGGCTAAAGGCAAAAATATAAAAGCCCGAAAAGCAGAACCTGCCAAAGAAGGCAAAGTGATTGACCTCATGGCTCAGCTGAAAGCCAGTTTACAGCATTCCAAATCCAAATCCGCATCCTGATGGCTCTTAAAGATTATCACAGCAAAAGAAAGTTCGATGAAACCAGCGAACCTAAAGGAAAGACAAAGAAGAGTAAAGACAAGCTTATTTTTGTGATCCAGCGGCATGCCGCATCCCGCCTTCACTATGATTTCAGGCTTGAAATGGAAGGCGTACTGAAAAGTTGGGCCGTCCCGAAAGGTCCGTCACTGGATCCGAAAGACAAACGTCTGGCCATGATGGTGGAAGATCATCCCTATGATTACAAAGATTTTGAAGGAAATATTCCGGAAGGAAACTACGGCGCCGGACAGGTTGAGGTCTGGGACAGCGGAACCTACGAACCTTTGGAAGAAAATTCCAGGCTTTCTGATGAAAAAGAACTGTTGAAAGAGCTTCATGCCGGATCATTAAAATTCATTTTACACGGAAAAAAACTGAAGGGTGAGTTTGCCCTCGTTAAAATGAAGAATAGCGAAGATAATGCCTGGCTGCTCATTAAACATAAAGACGAGTTTGTAGAAAGTCCTTATGATGCCGAAGAAAATACCTCTTCAAAATCTTTGGTAACGAAATTTTTAGAGGAAAAAAAAAGCCTGAAAATCAACGGAAGAAAGAAGTCATAACTTCAGAAAAAAATTTTAAAAGTTTCAATTCTTTAACGAATGAAAAAAAGCTGAAATCTTTCATCAAACCTATGCTTGCCAAGTCATTTGAAAAGCCATTTGATGATGAAGAGTGGATTTTTGAAATAAAATGGGACGGCTACAGAGCGATTGCTGATCTCAGTCATGATGATCCTTTATTTTATTCCCGGAACGGCATTTCATTTTTGTCAAAATTCGGAAAAGTGGCAGAAGATTTCGGCAGCCAGAAATATAAAATGATTCTGGATGGTGAAATTGTTGCTTATAATGACCAGGGAAGGCCTGATTTTCAGCTGTTGCAACAAATCGGGGACCATCCTGACCTGGCATTGATTTATCAGGTTTTTGACCTTCTCTGGCTGAATGGGCATTCCACAGAAGACCTTTCTCTTCTGGAAAGAAAAGAGTTACTGAAAGAAGCTTTAACGGAAACGGAACTGATTAAATACTGTGATCATATTCCCGAAAAAGGAATCGCTTTTTTTGAACAGATGAAGAAAATGAAGCTGGAAGGAATGATCGCCAAAAAAGCTGACAGCCGGTATATTGAAAATCACAGAACGACTGACTGGCTTAAAATAAAATTCACGAATACGGATGAAGCCATTATCTGTGGTTTTACGGAACCCAGAGGTTCCCGTGAACGTTTCGGAGCTTTGATCCTGGGGAAATTTACTGACGGTACCCTTACCTACTGCGGCCATACAGGAACCGGCTTTAATAAAGAGTCTTTAAAACAGCTGTATCAGCAACTTGAACCGCTTATTGTAAAAACATCCCCGTTTGAAACGATTCCTAAAACCAATATGCCGGTTACCTGGACGAAACCGGAGCTGGTGTGTGAAATTAAATATTCAGAGATCACCAAAGACGGCATCTACCGTCATCCCGTTTTCCTCAACCTCCGCGAAGATAAAGAGCCTGAAGAGATTTCAGATGCTGAACATAAAGCAAGTAAGAACACTAAACCTCCCAAAGTAATGAAAGCCAAAACGCCATCAAAAAAAACTGAAAATTCCGGAAAAGAAAAAGAGATTACCCTGAACCAACATAAGGTAAAGCTTACCAACCAGGATAAAGTCTATTTCCCGAAAGACGGCATTACCAAAGGAGATGTGATAGACTATTACCAGTCTGTTGCGTCCTATATCCTTCCGCATCTTAAAAACCGTCCCTTGTCTCTGAACCGGTTTCCTAACGGTATTGAGGAACAGGGATTTTATCAGAAAGATGCCGGTGACAGTATTCCGGACTGGATCAATACAACGCAGGTATATTCGGAATCTAATGACAAATACATCGATTATATCTACTGCAACGACAAGGCAACTCTGGCCTTTCTGAATAATTTAGGCTGTATTGACCTGAATCCGTGGAACAGCTCATTACCCGATCTGGAACACCCCGATTATCTTGTCCTTGACCTTGATCCTTCAAAGAAAAATACGTTTGATGATGTCATCGAAACGGCTTTGCAGGTGAATGAAGTTCTGACCTCCGTAAAAATAAAAGGCTATTGTAAAACTTCCGGCAGCACAGGAATTCATATCTACATTCCGATGGGCGGAAAATATGATTTTGACCAGGTAAAAGATTTTGCCCATATTCTGATGAAACAGGTGAATGAAAGACTTCCGAAAATTACCACTCTGGAAAGAAGTCTCCAGAAAAGGGATGATAAAAAAATCTATCTTGATTATTTACAAAACAGAACCGGGCAGACTTTGGCAAGTGCCTACAGCTTAAGACCCAAAGAAGGAGCTGCCGTTTCTATGCCTCTGGAATGGGACGAACTGAAACCCGGACTGAAGCCTACCGATTTTAATATTCATAATGCTCTGGACAGAATCAAAGAGAAGGGAGATCTGTTTAAACCTGTGCTGGGAAAAGGGATCGATATGATGAAAGTATTGGAATTATTATCAGATATGGAATAAGTTCTATACTTTTGCCGGCAAAAACATATCATGAATGAATCTGTTAAACTGGAACTGCCTTTCGATGAAAATACAAAACGGGAAAATTACCGGTTTTTCTTTCAATACCGGTGGAAAAAATCTCTAGGAGAGCTGAAAAGAGTTATCATTTATGCAGTATTATTTTTATCACTTGGTTTTATACCTTCAATAGCAATTAAAATTGGACAACCTTCTGTTATTTTCAGATACGGAAGCTTTTTATTTATCGGTTATATTTTCTATTTACTTTATCGGTATTTCGCAAGTAAAAAAGAAGCTTATAAATTGGTTGAAAAACAGATTAATGACTACAAACGGCAGCAAAAACGCATAGATTTTATTCTGCTTAATAAGGATAGCATTACTATTGAAAGTCCATTTCAGACGCTTGGTTCCGATTGGGATTCAACAAGCTATAAAATCATCAGCCGATTTCTTATCCTCAATATCCTTCAGGGCAAACTCAGTTTTATCCTTACAAAATCTGAATTTAAAGAAAATGACTATAACGTTTTAATGGATTTTCTTCAAAAATACTCTAAACAGGAAAATTAAAAAGAAAAAACTCTTGCATTAGAAAAGTAATGCAGGAGTTTTTAAACTTTAAAATGTTTTATACAATTATTTATTGTAAATATGGACATCTCTCTGAGGAAAAGGAATTCCGATGCCAGCCTGATCCAAAGCTGCTTTACAGTTGATGATCAGCTCCTCATTCATTTTCCAGAAATTTTCTGTTGAAGTGGTCACCCTTACGGATAAATTAACTGCGCTGTCTCCGAGTTCCGTCACCATTACCTGTGGTGCAGGTTCCGGAAAAGCATACTGGTTTTTACTGATGACTCCCATTAATAGTTCTTTTGCCTGTTTCAGATCTGCATCATAGGAAACTCCGATATCCAGTGATGTTCTTCGTGAGCCCAACTGAGTAAAATTGGTAATGCTGTTATTGGAAACCACCCCGTTGGGAATAACAATGAGTTGATTTTGCGGCGTTATTAATTTGGTATGGAAAATATCAATTGCCTGTACGGTTCCTGAAACCCCATTATTGGTAGAAATAAAGTCCCCGATCTTAAACGGTTTCAATAATAAAATAAGGATTCCTCCCGCAAAATTGGTGAGAGATCCCTGTAGGGCCAGACCAACCGCTAATCCTGCGGCACCGATCATCGCCACAAATGCTGACGTCTGTACTCCCAACTGGGTAACCACCACAATAAAAAGAAGAATATTGAGCCCCCAGTTGATGATATTGAGAAGGAAAAGCTGTAAAGAAGCTTCCATATTACGTTTTCTGAAAGCCTTTTCCACTACCTTTTTAATCATTCTAATCATCCATGAACCAATCAGGTAGATCAGGATTGCAGAAATGACTGCTGTAATAATTTTAGGTGCCCAGGAAATTGCTGAAGAGAGTAAGGTGTCCCAATGCTGTTGAATTTTGTTTAGTTCTAAATCATCCATTTTTTCTGCTGCGTATTTTAATATTTATATTTCAGATTCTCATTGATCTCTACAAACAGCAGATTTGAAACAGCACACAAAGACAACCGATCTGCTTCTTAAAAGAAACAAATTGTAAACCTCCTGGCTAAAGTAAATATTATCAACATACGGATTGAATCTCAGAACAGAGGTGTTCCGTGTATCCGATGTTCACCTGTAACGAATCTACTGCGAAGAAATAATTCGGGTTCTATCATTACAAAAAAAATACCGAAATCGCATTTCGTGGAAAATATCTTAATTAAAGTCAATAACTGACTATAAAAATTAAAGTATTACGGTAGTTTTGCAGCCAGGCTTTCCGGTAAAATCCGAAGGATATGATAAATCATCTTCCATTTAAAATTCGGGACGATTGTAAAGGAGTTTCCGGCATTTACAATGAACTTCGCTACGTAATCAGGTTCCATGATGAGGGATTCATTTAATTGCAGCCCTTCATTGATCTTGGTTCTGATGTAGCCAATTACCAAAGCATTCACTATAATTTTCCTTGAAGCCAATTCCTGTCGTAAACCGGCTAAATACTGGGTAAATGCAGCTTTAGTACTTCCGTATACAAAATTGCTTTTTCTTCCCCTTACTCCTGATAGCGACGACAGTCCAATGATTCTTTCAAGGTTCTTATTGTTTTCATCCATTGCGATCCTATTCAGAATGGAAACACCGCCCATATAATTGACCTCCATCATTTGCTTTGCTCCTTTAAAATCATGTAAAGCCTTTTGATTATCCACAAGGAAACCTGCTGCATACACAACGATATGAGGCTTTACGGAAAGTCCGGAATAAAATTCCTGATGGGAATCAAAATCAGCGGCATCGAAATACAGAACGGTCACTTTTGAAGCATCCAGGCGGTTTACAGCGATGAAATCTTCCAGAGATCCGGTATTTCTGGACGCCGCAATAACTGAAAATCCTTTTTCAAGATATTGTTTTATACATTGCTTGGCTACATCTGAATTAGCGCCTAATAGGAGAACGGTTTTGCCTGTATTCTGATTCATGGCACAAAGATATTTTATTTGTTTCTAAAACGGGTTGGGTATCGTTTTTTTTAATTCATTGGAAAAAACAAAGATTTATAATACCTAAAGCTAACAGGTTTTTGGAAACCTGCCAGCTTTCAATGAAGACACCTCTAATAAAAAAATCCGGCGCGGTGAGCTTTGCTCACCGCGCCGGAAAAATATCTTCAGACTGAAAAATTATTTTGTTTCAGCTTCGTTTTCTTTTTTGTCTGCTGTTTTTTCAGCAGCTTTTGCTTTATCTCCAAAACGTGCTTCAGTAAATTCTCTTGAAACCGCTGCTTTTTCGAACTTCAGCTTTCCGGATAACGTTTCAATAACGAATCCGTCATCCTGAACCTGAGCAATTCTTCCGTGAAGACCTGAAGTAAGGACAACTCTGGTTCCTACTTTAAGGGTTTCCTGGAAGTTCTTTTCCTGCTTCTGCTTTTTCATCTGTGGTCTGATCATCAGGAAATAAAACCCTACAAACATTACCCCCATCATGATCAGCATCATGGATGAAGATCCCTGCGGCTGTGCAGCCTGTAAAAAAATGGATAACATATTCTTCTATTATGGTTGGATGTTCGCTGTGAACGTTAATCTGATTGGAGATTTTTCTACATTAGCAAATACATCAGCATACTTCTGAACGTTTCCATCGAAGTTGGTAGAGTCGAAATGCAATGTGATTTTTCCTTTTTTACCAGGAAGGATCGGCTCTTTTGTAAAATCAGGGGCAGTACATCCGCATCCTGGCTTTACTTCAGAAATTACTAACGGGTTGTTTCCGGTGTTGGTAATCTCATAAACGTGCTCTACTTTGTTTCCTTTTTTGATGTTTCCAAAATCGAAGTTGCTTTCTGCTAAAGCAATACTCGTTGACGGCTGGTTAGAAACCGGAGAAGCAACACCTGCCTCAGCAGTTACCGGAGTTGTTGCAGAATCTGCAGTTGCCCCTGTTGCAGCAGCGGTAGAATCTGTTGTAGTTTCTGTACCTTGAGTTTCTTTGTTTTCTTTTTTACAAGAAACCAAACCAAAGCCTATGATAGATAAGGCGATAATTGATAACGTCTTTTTCATGTTAAATTCTATTTTGATCTTTACAATATTTATCTAAAATTCCGTTAATGAAGATATTGGAACGGTCTGTAGCAAATACTTTTGCAATTTCAATATATTCATTAATAATAACTCTTGAAGGCGTAAACGGAAAATGATCCAGTTCCGAAATAGCAGTTGACAAAATCACTTTATCCATCAGAGAAACTCTTTCAAGATCCCAGTTTTCCAGTCTTTCTTCCAGCTTCTTTTCATTCACTTCCCAATTGTTCAGGGTATCTTTCAGCAGCTTGCTGGCGAAAGTTTTATCTTCTTCATCTTTGATCATTTTGATCAGTGTTCTGCTTTCTTCATCTTCTTTCAGGAAACCGATCGTCTTCTGCACCATGGAGTTCGCAATATGAATATCATCATACCATGAAAGTTCCTTGTCGCCCAGATAATCGTGAAAATCATCATTTTCAGCAATATATCTTAAAAACAGTTTTCCGATGAACTTCTGGTCATCTTCAAAAGAGAAACCGTCTTCCTTCATAAAATCCTGATACCTTTTTCCTGCTGTGATTCTCTGGAAAGTCTTCACCAACAAATCATCATGCATATCCCATTTCAGCTGTTTGTGCTGGCCTGTGAAGAATAACCTTTCCGGATTTTCTTCCAGTTTGATCAGGACCTGGTTGTTGATGAATTTTTGGTTAGGATTGATGTCGGCATCAGTTTTAATGAATTTATTTTTTCCGATTTCGATCTGGTTTTCGGCCAGTTCTTTCAGAGCTACTAAAAAATTCAACTGATAGATGTAGAGATAATAGATTTTTTCTATTCCGGAGAACATATTTTTCTCTAAAACATCAAACTTTACAGGATTCTGATAGTAAGAATACACTGTTTGTACTACTTTTTCACGGATTTGTCGTCTTCCTAACATTCAAAGAGCTTTTAATGGGTGCAAAGATACAAAATTTAAAATTGATGAAATTCGTAGTATGATGACATTTTTGTAATTTTGTAAAACTTTATGAAAGCGTTAAAAACCTTAAACCCTTATTTTTGGAAGCACAAAATACTTTTGTTTTGGGGGTTCTTATTTATCATTGCCAGTAATTTTTTCAATATATACAAAGTTCAGTTCATCGGAAAATCTGTAGATCAG
The DNA here is from genome assembly GCA_031277615.1 of Chryseobacterium sp. Lineage (GTDB taxonomy): Bacteria > Bacteroidota > Bacteroidia > Flavobacteriales > Weeksellaceae > Chryseobacterium. The sequence continues at coordinate 88,045 of JAITMC010000025.1, forward strand.
CTTGCTGACATGAAAAACGGAAGCCTGGGCTTCAACAGACAGGTATTGATCTATGTGGCTATTATTGTCGGAAGTTCTCTTCTGACAGGATTTTTCACCTTTATGATGAGACAGACGATCATCGTCGCCTCCCGGAGAATTGAATATGAACTGAAAAATAAAATTTACAGGCATTATCAGGATCTGTCCTTAACGGATTATAAGCAAACTACGATCGGGGATCTTATGAACAGGCTCAGTGAGGATGTTGTAGCCGTAAGGATGTATCTCGGTCCGGGAGTGATGTATGTGGTAAACCTTGTTGTTCTTGTTCTGATTACAGCCATCTATATGGTGAATACGGATGCTTCCATGACGCTATGGACGCTATTGCCACTTCCTATTCTATCTTATATTATATTTAAGGTAAGTTCCATCATCAATCAGAAATCGAAGATCATGCAGAAAAGCCAGTCTGCGATTTCCACCTTCGTTCAGGACAGCTTTTCCGGGATCCGTGTGGTTAAGTTTTTTGCCAAGGAAAAATATATTGAAAAAAACTACGGCATCAAAGTAACCGATTACCAGGACAAAGCTCTGGATTTAGCAAAAACCGAAGCATACTTCTTTACCATTATTTTATTTGTAATCGGACTTCTGAACGTATCCGTCATCTGGATCGGGGGGCAGAAATATATTGCAGGAGAATTAAGTGTGGGTAAAATTGCCGATTTCTTTATGTATATCAATATTCTGATCTGGCCGTTTTCTATGGTGGGCTGGGTAACTTCTGTCAATCAGAGAGCGGAAGCTTCCATGCAGAGAATTAATGAATTTATGGATAAGAAATCAGATATTGTCAATACCAATTCTGAGAATTACCCGATCAGAGGCGATATTGAGTTCAGAAATGTGACGTATGTTTATCCGAATACGGGAATCAAAGCTCTGGATCATTTAAGCTTTAAAATCAATGCAGGAGAATCCCTGGCCATTATGGGAAAAACAGGAAGTGGAAAATCTACCATTGCCCTGCTTCTATGCCGTTTGATTGATCCTACCGAAGGGGAAATCTTCATTGACGGAAAGAATCTTAAGGAACATAATCTGGAAAACTACAGAAAATTCATTGGTTATATTCCTCAGGAAAGCTATTTATTCTCAGATTCTATTGAAAATAATATTGGTTTTGCCATCGACCATCCTTCGCATGAGAAAGTGGTGGAATATGCAAAAATTGCAGACGTTGATAAAAATATTGTTGAATTTAAAGAGCAGTATAAAACACTTGTAGGTGAACGCGGGGTGATGCTTTCGGGAGGTCAGAAACAAAGAATTTGTATCGCAAGAGCTCTGATTAAGGACCCGAATATCATCATTTTTGACGATTCTCTATCTGCTCTGGACACCGAAACCGAGCAGAATATTCTTGAAAATATCGATAAAAAAATCCGTAACGCAACTTCCATAATCATCACACACAGAGAGTCTAGCGCCCAAAAAGCAGATAAAATTCTCAACCTTACCGAAATTGCCAATTCTGTAACCGCATAGCCATTTCGTTCCCAATTGTTAAATAAATCATAAAAAAAATTTTGTGATTAAAAGAATTCTTTTATATTTGTTCTTAACAAGATTAAAAAATATCTAACAATGAGTGAATACAAGGAACGCCATGAAAATGAAATTTTCACGAAGGTGTTAAAAGCAGGGAGAAGAACTTATTTCTTTGATGTGCGCGAGACGAAAGCAGGAGATTATTATCTTACGATTACCGAAAGCAAAAAGAATTTCGGAGAGAATGGGGAAGCTACATTCGAGAAGCACAAAATTTATCTTTACAAAGAAGATTTTAAAAGTTTTCAGGAGATGTTTAATGAGTCCACAGATTTCATCATTAACGAAAAGGGTGAGGATGTAATTTCAGAAAAACATGACAAAGACTTCAAAAGCAGATCATACACGATTGATTCTGACGATGAAGTTTAAAAAAAGAATATTCTAAAAACACAAGCATCTGAAAAAGATGCTTTTTTTGTGCCTGAGAGTGGCTTATGGCTTATGGCTTATGGCTTATGGCAAAATTATTAAAAAAAGGTGCACCTATAAAAGTACACCTTTAATTTTCATCAAATTTTACCCCTTGTTTCCCTAAACAAATTCCCGCTTGATCTGGGAAAGTATGGTCGGATCCTGGATTTCATTGTCTTTAGCGAGCAACAGGACCTTAGACAGGACTTCTGCGGATCTCGGATCATCATCGGCAAAAGGCAGGAATAGCCTTCCTCTGTGCTGAGAATGGACAGGAAGTATGGATAAGTATCTTCCCGGAGTCTGATGCACAACCGCACTTCCCAGATGAACACTGTATTCAGCCATCTGACCTTTTATCAATACATGTGAACCTTCGATTCTGATATTATCCAATTTAAACAGACGCGCTGTTTCTTTCATCAGTACGGCTCTCATTTCAATAGAGGAATGACTGGCTTCCGGATCTACACCTCCTACATGCGCTACTGAAACGACCAGATCCACATCCCGCATGACTTCTGAGAACAGCCGTGGATTGATCTCCTCAAAAGGGATGTTTTTATAGGTTTTCAGCGAATGGAATTCGATGGTTTCTAAGGTCGGACTTTCTATGTCAGCAGGTGAAAACCAGTCTGCCATGGCGTAAAGCTTCACCTGGAAGCCTTCTTTATGATAAACCTTCTGTAATCCTTCTTCATGATCTACTTTCCATCCTCTTGTTTTCAGAAGGGCTAAAGTCTGCTTCGGCTGGATCTGATGCCCGGCATAACGTCGTGAAACTGATTTTTCCTGCAGTTCATCCGGCGTCGGCACATACAGTTCCCTGAAGATTTGTTTGAATGGCTGAACCAGCTTTTCTGTAAAGCAGTAATGCTGATAATCACTCCACACATCATGTTCGTGCAGGTCTACACAATGCGCAATACGTAAAGTGCTTCCTTCATCCAGCTCCTGAATTTCGCCGTGGGCAGTGACAAGATTTCCATCATGGAAAAAACCTATTTTATGATCATTGGAAATGAATACAAGCTTTTCCAGATGCTTTACAATAACCGGATGTTCAAAAAGCGTCGCGATTTCTTTCAGTAAGAATTCATCGCCTCTGATCATGGCTTCTTCCAATCCTTTTCGGGAGCGGGTCCACTGTTCGCGCATGATCTTGCGGTAACTTCCTAATTCGATTACCGCTTTATCTTTCTTAATTTTCGGAGGAATCGATTTCAGTTGTTTATCATCTCTGAAGACCACAATTTCAGCCTTTCCATCGGTTTCGATAATTAATCCTACCGTTAGACCCTCTACAGTTACCTGTGTTTCTTTGGACAGCAGGCTTTGAATCTGTTTGGTCTCCATTGGCCAGGTCAGCCTGATAGGATCAGGATATCCGGCATTTCTTGCCAGGTTTTCCAAAGCAACCCTCACCGCCAATGCTTCACTGGACTGTTTCATAGAACCGAATTCACGGCTTTCCTTTTTGAACTGCTGTATATATTCATACCGGCTCAGCACATCTTTCTCCGGATTGGTCTTACTTAAAGGAACAAGGCCATATACCCGGAGAAAATCCTGATCTCTTTTGTCTTTTACTTTCGCTGTTACTTCTTTTATTTTCAGGCTTCCGGTAAGAGTATCGGAATATAACCTTGCCCGGCGGTGTCCGTTTCCGTCAGAAATATATTTGGCGGATTCGTAAAGCATTTCCCAGCGGGCTTTCCCCAATTCTTTATAAGCCTGGGTAAACCAGTCTTTATCTACCGCTCCGTCTTTAAATTCCTGAATATCTACGGATGAATATTTAGCGGCTTCACTTTCCAGTTCCGAGTTCTGTTCCTGGTAAGCTCCGGTTTTGGTATGGGCATGCATCCACCATATCGCCGAATCCAGGCCTTTCCAGCCCAGATAGCTGCTCACGAATTTCTGCCACTGCGGAGCATATACCGCTGCCTGTATCAGACGAAGTTCAGTAATCTTTTCTTTGCTCACCATTTCATTGAATGATTTCTGGGTATCTGTTTCCAAAGGATGACACTGAGATAACAGATAAGAAAACAATTTCTGTTTGGTCATGCTTTCGTTACCATAACTGTAGATGTAATTGGCGTACAGTCCGGATTTACCCAGTCCTTTCAGAATCTGCACAAACCTGTCCGCCCCGTAAATGGCCCGGAATTCCTGTACAAAATGAGAAACTGCGGTATTGGCATCTCCACGGATCAGTTCCACATCCAGGAATTTATTCTGTATTTCTGTAATAATCGGTTTAAGGAAAGGGAATATTTCCAGCAGGTTCATACTGTTCTGATAGAATTTTACAGCAGTAAGGCTTCTTATGACAGAGTCCCCAGTGAAAATTCCTTCATACAGTTCATCTTTGGTTATGATTTTCAGTTCAAATGCTCTGCAGAACAGGTAAAAGTCAGGAACGGTATGTTTAATATTTTCCGGCAGCCCGTTAAACTGCATCCAGCGGAACAGGTTCCATAGTTTAGTCAGCTGTTCGTCTGTAACTGTCTGGAAAGGAACAGCGTCTAAGAACAGATTGAAAAAGCCTGTCTGCTGCCATCCATTCCCGTCATACCTATAATAATGATCATTTTCTTTTGCTTTATGATTGATTATTTCTTCCGGAAGATTGGCAAAAAGGGTACTGCTGAGATCCAGTAAGAAATCTGTTTTTTCTTCAAATACAAATTTAAGCTGTAGCGAATCCAGAATATATTTAATCGGATTATCCCAGAAATAGCCGCCTTTTTTAGGATTGGGGAGCACATCTTTACAGTAGAATACGTAATTCTCTAAGAAATCTCTGAATTTTTTACGGTCACAGCTTTCGGCAAATGTCAGCAGGAAGAGGTCACGCGGCTGAAGGCCGGAATCTTTATACCATTGTTCCCAGACATCATGCAACGGATAATTCTCTGCCAGCTGTGTTCCTGTAAAACCTTCTGTATTTCTTTTGATCTGACGGAAAGTATTTCCCAGCAATACTTTATCCATAGAATTATCCCAGTTTTCGGACTCATATTCATAATCTTTATAGCTGAGGAAGAGATCATTCAGCTTTTTAAGTTCTGCTTTTACCTTGCTTAACGTTTGGCTAAAACCATATTTATCTTTTTTAACGGCTTGTGCATATACGGAATCTGCTTTTACTTCCGGCAGCACGAATGTAGAAATCACTGCCGGATCATAGAATCCGAAGCCATTTTCGGGAGACAGCTGCTGTTGATCTCCTGAAGGATTAATTTGATTCAGCAGATTCTGCTCTCTTTCGGAGATTTTGGTTCTTTCGGAGTAGTGTTTTGTCCATTCCGTAATTTGCGCCGGTACTCTCCTGTTTTTCTGAAGCTGAAGCATCAGGTCCAGTGAAGCAATTCTTTGCTCAACATCTCCTTTGGTCATCAGTTCCTCTACCAAAGGAACTGCGGCTTCATCTTCCTGCTGTACCACCAGCTCTATCAGTTTTTTACGGAGTGTTCCGCCCTTTCTTTTGAACATATCGAAGAAAGTCATTATTTCGTCTTTATTCAAAGGATTCTGAAGCAATACGTTCATTCCTGAAGCGATGAGTGATTCTCCCCTGTCTTTTATAATCCTGAAAGCAAATTCTTTCTGAAAAGGAGTGACAGCCTTTTTCTTTTTCCCCATTCCGTAAGAGAAAGAATAGCAGTAAAAATCACCTAAAAGAGCCCTCGTCAGCTGCTCACGCAATGAAAGATCAAACTGGTCAAAGTATGAGAGAACCACATCCAGCTTGGCTTCATCTTCTCCTACCAGATAAAACATTGAAGAATAAAAATGGCTTTTACTGAAGGTAGCGTTGAGCCATGAGAATATTTTTCCTTCAAATTTCTTTTCTTTGACGTCAATCCTCTGAGTCAGTTCATGCAGTTTTTCAAAGAAATCAGGATAATCTGCATTGTTGATATAGAATTTTGATTCTGTATTGAAGCTTAACAGTGAAGACAGCGGATTTCCAACGAAAGCCAGCACCTGAAGATCATCTTGCTGAATCGCCTTATAAAACAGCGGCATCTGGATGTAGGGATCTCCTGTTTCCACAGCAAATTTTATTGCCAGACATTTTTTTTCTGTAGTTCCTTTATCAAAAAGCTGGTGCAGGTAAGGTACTGTTTTTTCTACATCCCAGACTGCCTGAACCCAAAGCGCCATATAGACTTCGTTATTGTTCTTACTTTTGATGGCTGTAGGTATCTGCTCTGGATTATTGAAATAGGTATCTGCTAATGTCACAATATTCTTTACCACAGATTCTTTTTCCGCATCCCATCCTAAACCGGTCCATGTATCTATCGCTCTTACAACAGACGAAAAACGGGTAAGCTTATGCTCAAGAATTACACGAATCATGTACTGAAGAGCACCTATGCTGGTTTCATCCAGGGCTTCCAATATGGTCTGGCGAAGACCTTCCTGTCGCTGGGCTGCCAGCAGTAACTTTTCCACGAGTTCCCAACAATGCTGCTGCTCACTGTTCAACAGTGCTTTTATGATATTCCGGGATATTTTCCCTTCAGCATGCTTGTTGAAAATAATGTCTTCAATCAGCTGGTAAACCGCTTTATTTCCTGTATCAATCGCTGCTGACCAGATATAAAACTGGGATGAGTTATTGGTTACCTGCTGATCATAAATAATCTGCTCTTCCAGTGAAAGATCGTAATTCTGATTACCATTGTAACTATAGATCATGGGGTACTTCATCAGTTCCCGGATCAGGTTAACCTGGTTAAGCTGGGTATACAGCTCATTTTCCGGTGCACGGAACGAACGCCGGTAATACCCTGTCTGATACATTTTATAAGCCATCTTATTCCACACATATTTTACCAGATCAGCGTAATCCCCAAAGAAGTAAACCAGCATTTCATAGTAATCCGGGTCATCCCATAAGTTGGGTTTCATATATTCTTTCAGCTTTTCGGCATCCTTAAAGCCTAAAGCCAATGCCTGATAATAGTTAGGTTTTCCCTTAAGCAATACAGCCATCTCAGCAACCTCCTTTTTGAGCACAGGTTTATCCGGGAAGACCCGTGACGAAATATTTCCTTCTGACAATGCAATCAGATCTTTCCTCAGTTTTTCATAATAATTGTTGACTAGAATCTTTGATTTTAGTTTTTCTGTAATTTCCATGTATCTTGTTACTTAGTGTGATTATTACCAATAGCTTCCTGCAAGAAAGGTGAGCCTGATGAAAGCAAATGTATGCTCCAGACTCAAGTCGATGGTTTGGGTAAGGTCTTCAAGCTGCTCATCATTATAAAATACGGCAAACATTCCGTCTTCGAAGGCCTGAACGGCATTTTCCTGTGCCCTGGCAAGATCTGCTCTTTTTTGGTTGTAAATACTTCCGAAGCCCACTTTACCGGTATCGGTAAGAATATTCAGGTAATTTTCTGTGGGGATTTTAGTATAATCTTCATCTTCGAGTTCAAATGATCGGGCATTGAAAGCCTCTACCTGCTGCTGAACGATGAGCTTCAATAATTGTTCTAACGCAATTGTATTTTCCGTGTATTCGATGTCAATTTTCTGTTCCGAAAGGACAGGATGCTTCTTTCCTAATTGCTTTACGATAATTTTTATTTCCATATTTGGTGTTAGTGTGGACTAAATATAGGAAAATTTTTGTCTGCCCGATGAGCTGTTTTCTGTTTTATGACGAATATCAAGAAAAAACGGAGTGCGTGGTAATAAAAGAGTCCGGGAAGTTATGATTTTACTTTTTTAGCCCTGATAGAAACGGTTACCCCGCAACATGCGTCAGAGGGTTGGAAGGCTTATGCGTTGGAGCGAAGGGCGTGAGGAGTATGAGTGGATAGCAGGATTAAGCTCCTGAAAAAGAAAAGATTTGCTCCATCTGCGGAATCTGCGAGAGAACATATACCATAACATTCGTGAATCTTTGAGAAATTATCTAAACATAGAAACAAAAACCAATTTACGTTCATCTATTTTTTATATTGGTCCCCAACTTTTGCGCTTAATCCCATTATAAATTATTTTGATAAAAGAAGTGCAAATGCTTCCGCTGGATCTCTTAATGCAAAAATTAAAAACTTCAGAATGCACAAAATAAAAAAAGTACACTTAAAAAGTGTACTTTTTTGGGTGAATGATGGGTCTCGAACCCACGACCTTCGGAACCACAATCCGACGCTCTAACCAACTGAGCTACAATCACCGTTTTGTGAGTGCAAATATAGGAAAGATTTTTTAATTACAAAACAATTCCATCAAAATTTTTCATTGCAATTAATTTTTCTGTGGTAAAGCCCTCAGCATAAGCAACTCCTGATAACCTGCCTAAATCCTGAGCACGGTAAGTAAGACTCTCGAAAAAGTCTTTTGTGGCAATCGGGGTAACAGGTTCTTTAGAAGTTGGGTCATAAAACTGGGTTTTGAATGCCATACATGCAGCGATCTTTTTATCGAGATGCTCAGAGATGTCGATTACGAATTCCGGTTTGATATCTTTCCACTGAATGTAGTGAAAAATATGCTTCGGTCTCCAGACTTCCTGATTTTCTCCGTCCAGTACGGTTTCAATTTTCCTCAGTCCGGATAAAAAGCACGCATCCGACACTAATTTCGCTCCTTTTGCATGATCCGGATGTCTATCATCAATAGCATTGGCTAAGACGATTTCCGGCCTGTATCTGCGAATCATTTTTACGATCCTCATCTGGTAATCTTCCGAGTTCACCAAAAAGCCGTCTTTCATTCCGAGATTTTCTCTGGCGGAGACTCCGAGAATCTTTGCAGATTCTGCTGCTTCTTCTTTTCGGGTTTCATCGGTTCCTCTGGTTCCGAGTTCTCCTTTGGTAAGATCTACAATCACGCAGGTCTTTCCTTCCGAAATCAGTTTGGCAATAGTTCCGCCACATCCCAGCTCTACATCATCAGGATGGGCTCCAAAAGCAAGTATATCAGTTTTCATACTTTCAAAGATAGGTTTAAAATAAAAACTTCCCAAACATTACGAATGGGAAGTTTTAATATCTGTAATTTAAATTTTAAATTATTTGTTGATCTCTGCATTTAATTTTACAGCATCCTGATAAGCTGGGTCAAGCTGTAAAGATTTCGCTACATAATCCTTCGCTTTGGCAGCATCAGAATCTTTCACCATGTAAGCTACTGCAAAGTAAGCATAAGCAAGAGTCTGCTTGTTGGCTTCCTGATCAGCAGGTTTTACAGTACTGATGAATTTTTCATAAGCCAGCTTTGCTGCATCATTATTTCCTGCCTGCTGGTAAGAATATCCCTGGCTGTAATAAGCCGGTGCCCAATCCGGAAGAAGGGCGATCATTTTCTGCCATGTAAGAACAGCACCGTTCCAGTTTTTAGCATCCTGATAAGCGGTAGCTAATTTGAATAATGAATCAGAATCCTGCGGATTTTCAGCTACTTTTTTCTTCAGTGCATCAATTTCCGGAGTAGTAGGTCCTTTATCAGCTTCAGCCTGAGAAGCTCCTCCTCCTGCGATATTAGCCAATTCGATATCCCACTTCATTGTTTCATCTTTTGCAGCCTTAGCAATTGCTACTTTTTGCTGAGATTCGTTCATTAAAGCTGTTTTCTTGGCAGCATCGGTTTCTGTTTTAGCAAGACCAGCTGCGATAAGCCCCTGAAGTCCCTGATCCGCCGGCTGAATTCTTGTTTTTTCAGCCTGGGAAACGAAAGTATCCATATTTTGTTTTGCTTCGGCATAGTTTCCGTCTGCATAAGACTGGTATGCTCTCAACTTAAATTTGATAGGATCATCCACTTTATCGAAGATCTTATCCAATACTGTTTTAGAGTTAGCGTAGTCTTCGTTGGAGAAGTATAGTTTAGAAATTTCCAACTGGGTATACGGATCCTCATCAGCATATTTTGTATAGTTGATCAAATCCTGAGTTGCTTTTGCATTCTGCTGGTATCTGATGTCATAATATGCCATAGCTTTATAGGCAGGAGCATACGTAGCATCTACCCCGATAGCTTTGTCAATATTCTGTTTTGCCTGCTGCCATTGTTGTGCCGCCATCCATAAAGTCGCCATTCTTGTATATACAGACGCTTTATTTTTAGCTAAAGGAAGTGCTTTATCGTAAGCAGACATGGCATCACCAGGAACTCTTTTTAATCTGTAAGCATCACCAAGGGTATAGTAGAAGTGAGCAGGAACTCCTTTCTTTTCAGCTTTTTCAATCGCTTTTTTCAGGTATTGAATAGCCGCATCAGGAGCACTGTTTTTTTCAAATAAAGTTAATGCTTCAGCAGCTCTGAACAATACTTCAGGATCTTTTTCTCTGGAATCAGTTACAATTTTCTGAATTTCAGTAATGGCACTTCTATCACCTTTCCCTAATTTTACAGTAGCCAGACCGATTTTGTTTAAAAAGCTCTTTCCGTCAGCAGCCAGACCTTTGTTGAAGCTTTCAATTGCTTTGGCATAATCAGGTTCTCCCTGCTTTAAATACGTATTTCCTAAGTAGAAGTAATTTTCTGCACTTGGTTCTTTCGCGATCATATTCGTGAAATTGGTTTTAGCCTGTGCAAACTTATCACTGTCTATGCTGTTAATACCGTCCTGCAGCGTCTGTGCAGAAGCGAAACCGGCAAAAAATACTACGGCTGCTCCAAAAGCAATCTTTTTTACATTCATAATCATTATATCTTTCATTTTATATTTTTCTATATTCGAGTTATATTCTACACAATTTTCAGACCAAAATAAGGTTTTTCTGGAGGGTAAAATACGATTTAATATTTTTTAACGCATCTGTACCTCTCTCTTATAGAGGTTGTAAGGTTGTAATCCTTCTTTCTGGACGATCATTTGTCCGAGTTGGGTACATGAATATCTGATGAAGCCATTGGCTATGTTAAAGTTTCCTTCATTTGTTAAAAAATAAAGAATCCGGGTAAACGGATATTTCATTTCACGCATTCCTTCAAAGTCAGCGGTATACAGTTTGCCCTGATCTTCAATAGGAAGCACTTTAACCATTTCTCTCAGCTTCTGGGACGTTTTATCATAAGGACGGCTGAAGGTATTCAAGCCTATAACACCGATTTTACCGGGATGTTTTCCTAATTCCTCAATAATATTCTGGTTTCCCGGGATAATGGAAAATTTAAGGTCTTTAGGCTGTTTTTTTAATTTCTGGGCAACAAAATTCAGATTACTGGAATTGGTTCCGTCAAAAATAAAGTTTTTATCTTCAGATGCCATTCCGGTTTTAATTTCATCCATAGAAATACTTTCCTTAGGCGAATCTTTAGGGACTACAAAAATGACCGCATCCGCTGCAAACCTGGCAGGAAGGAACTTAAGATCTACCTGATCTTCATAGGTTTTTATTTCTTCCGGGCTAAGATCTCTGGACATTACGGCTATTCTTGCTTTATCATTAAGCAGGTCAATAAAGCCAAGGTCCTCTTTTTTGGTAACCACCTTGATACGGGTATCGGGATAGTTGATCATATATCCTTCTGCCAAAGCTTCTGTAACACTTTTGAAGGATTCATCAGCCAGAATAGTCAGGTCACCTTTATGATAGGACGGAGATTTATCCTCTTTTTTACAGCCTACAGCGATGGCACTTAAAACACACAGTACCAATGCTTTTAAACTATTCTTCATTTCCTGAATTTTTGATTTTTGAAACGGCTCTGTAGATTCTAAAAAAACCATAAAGAATAAGCACTGCACCTAACGCATAAGCGACAGCAGGCTCCAGAATCGTAAAGAAAAATTTGTAGGCAATCACCACTCCTCCCAATACGATATAAAATAATCCTGTAATCAAGGATAACCAATTGAACATCATGTAACAAAAATACCAAAAAAAATAAAAAAGAGAAGCATCTGCTTCTCTTTTTCTTTATAATTGAATAAGATTTATTATTCAAAGTTCATTGTAAACGGAACGCTATAGTAAGATCTAACGCTCTCCCCGTTTCTTTTCGCAGGAGTCCATTTTTTCAGTTTCTTCACTACACGTACTGCTTCACTGTTGAAGTCGCCGTTTGGAGATTTCTCTTCAATGGTAACTCCGGAAACAGTTCCGTCTTTTTCTACAACGAATTTAAGCTTAGCTTTAAGGGTACCTTCCCCTCCTTCCATTAATGAAGTATCGAAGTTTTCCCCAAGGAACTTTCTTAATGCTCCCATACCTCCAGGATATTCTGCAGACTGGTCTACATCTTTGTAGATCTCATTAGGGTTATTCGTCTTCACCTCTGCAGTCGTTACTTTCGTCCCTGTAGATGGTGGTGGCGGCGGTGGTGTATAAGCCGGAGCTTTTACTCCTTCCTGATTCTGTAAACCAGTTGTTGTTTCCAACTGCTTAGAAATCGGTGGCGGAGGTGTTTCAATCTTCGGAGCTTTTACAGGCTCAGGAACCACGTTCTGGATTACCTCAATTTTCTCTTCTTCTTTCGGAGGTGGAGGTGGTGGAGGTGGTTCATCTTCTTTAGGCTGCTCGATAATCGGTTCTTCTTCGATAATGTCTACAAGATTAGCCTCAACTTCCTGTTTTGGCGGAGCTGTAAGATTTTTGATCGTAAGATAGATGAACGGAGACAAAGCCATCAACAGGAATAAAGCTGTTCCTATGATAAAAGATTTAGTCAAAAGTCTAGGATACTGATGTCTAAGATCATAGGCACCATATTCCTTGTTTCTATTTTCAAATACGATTTCGTCTAAGGTAAGATTCGGACCGTATGCATTTTCATCTGCCATAGATATACAATTTAATGGTTAAATTACTTGGTGGCAGCCGGTGCAGCAGCACCTCCTACTTTTTTCTCGTAAATCGCTTTTTCCCAAGGCTTCAGATCGGTAACCCCGTACTGTTCGCTTTTGGTAATCGCCATTTCATCAAGAATATCCACGAAGTTTTTATATACAGCATCGTCAGTGGGCTTAATGATCACAGTAAATTTACTTTGATCAGCAGCTCTTGCTTTTGCCTGCTCAATTACTTTTCTGATTCCTTCTCTGTCCAGGGTAGTTTCGTTAAGGTTCTGATCAGTGAGGGAAGTATTATCCTGCTGGTGCCAGAACACTTTGTTGTCTTTACCTAATAATATAGAGATAGAGTTTGAAAGTTTAATTTCTGTTGGAGGTGGTTTTTTTGTTTCATCTTTCGGTTTTGCCGGAAGACCCAAATCCATAACGTTCGGTTTGCTAAATGTAGTTGTGAACATAAAGAAGGTAATCAATAGAAAACCCAAGTCCACCATCGGAGTCATATCAACTCTGGTACTCTGTTTCTTGGAACGTACCTTGCCGCCTTTGGCGCCTTTTTCCTGTACTTGTACTTCTGCCATTTCTAAATGATTATATTATGGTTTACCTTCTTGTGATGTAATCAACCAAAATTTAAGAAAATCAATATCTCTCAAACCCTCAAACAGGCTTTTAACTTTAGGGTATTCAGTAGTAACGTCACCTTTAATCGCTAATTTGTATTCAGGATTAACGCTCAAACTCTGTTGTACCCAGTCAATTAACTGCTTATTTGTACTGTCCATCGGAATCCCTGTAGGACTCTTATAATTTTTCTGCTCATCTTCAGACAAATCCAGATAGCCTTTCAGCTGGCTCATAGGAACCCCGATTGCCTGTACTTTCTGGAATGCAATTTTTTGCTTGGTATCAAAAGTCATTTTATACTTTTCACCCATTTTTTCCAAAAGTGCAACTCTTTCTGATGCGTTTTCTACGGGCTGGAAATAGAATTTCCCATCCGGTGTAGCATTGATCGTCATAAGACTGGCATCAGGAAGAAGTTTTTCTGATATTGAAGATGGCGGCTTAATCTGCTCCACGTCAGGTTTTTTAAACTGAGTGGTCAAGATAAAGAACGTAAGGAGTAGGAATGCAACGTCACACATTGCAGTCATGTCTGTAATTACTCCATGTCTTTTTGGTTTGACTCTCGCCATTATTATTAATGATTTTTAATTAAACTTCTTTTTACTTACTGCAAAATCCTTGCTAATTCTTAGTTGAATTCAGCGAAAGACTGCTGGATGCTCATAGCGATCTCGTCGATCTTATAAGTTAATCCGTCAATTTTAGAAGTAAAGAAGTTGTAAAGGATAATAGCGATTGCTGAAGTACCAATACCTAAAGCGGTGTTGATTAGTGCTTCGGAGATACCTGTAGAAAGTGCAGCAGCATCCGGAGTACCACCACCTGAACCTAATGCGAAGAATGCCTTGATCATCCCGATTACCGTTCCAAGAAGTGCTACTAGTGTTGCAACCGTTCCTAAAGTAGAAAGGATCATCATGTTTTTCTCAAGCATTGGCATCTCAAGAGTAGTAGCCTCTTCGATAGCTTTGTTAAGAGCTACCATTTTTTGCTCTTTATTTAAAGTAGTATCATGAGAAAGAGCTTTGTAAGTAGTAAGACCTTCTTTCACTACGTTACCTACAGAACCTTGTTGTCTGTCACACTCTTCCAAAGCTTCATCGATTTTGTTTTTGTTCAATAAGCTTCTTACCTGAACTACGAAGTTGTCTAAGTTTCCTTTACCAGCAGCTTTGCTTAGTACGAAATATCTTTCAAAAGAGAAAACAATTACCGTGATCATGAAAGTAATCAAGATAGGTACGATAACCCCTCCTTTGTAGATAATACCTAAAAACGACTCTGGGTGAATGTCTTTTCCTTCAACACTTGAAAAAGCTACAGATCCGCTTCCAAGTTTATCTGCATCTTTAAAGTTTCCTGGGCTTCCAAGAACGAATAAATAAATACATACTCCTATAATAAACAGAATAGGAATAATAACAGCTGGATTTAAACCTCCTGCTTTTCTAGCAACTACTTGCTCATCATTTTTTGAAACATTCATTTCCATATTTAACTAAATTATATTGTTTTAAAATTTTACAGGGTGTAAATTAAAGGCAAAATTAATTAAAATGCAAGAGTCTTAAATAAACATTTTGCTTTTTTTTGATAAAGAAATTTTAATACGATTTCGATATAATAATTATTTTTAAAAATTTTATTTATTTTCCCCAATTTTAACATTTGGGTTAAAAATTTAAAAAAATAAGCCCTTCATTTTTTTTAATTTACCAATGTTAATTTTTTTTTAAATTACGATATTCACAATACGGTGAGGGACAACAATGATTTTTTTAGGGGTTTTGCCCTCCAAAATCTGTTGCATTTTTGCATCTGCAATCACCAAATCTTCCACTTCCTTGGCAGATAATTGAGCTGAAAGTGAAATTTTGAACTTCATTTTACCGTTTACGCTTACCGGATACTCAATTTCGTCTTCAACAAGATATTCTTCATTTAATACCGGGAATGGTTCAAATTCAATAGAATCGTCATGTCCCAACTGGTTCCACAGTTCTTCGCAGATGTGCGGAGCATATGGAGAGATGATAACGGCTAACGGTTCCAAAATATTGCGTTTGTTGCATTTTATTTTCTGAAGCTCGTTTACGGCAATCATAAATGAAGATACAGAGGTATTGAATGAGAAGTTCTCAATATCATAAACCACCTTCTTGATTAAGGTATGTAAAACTTTGTATTCTGCTTTTGAAGGTTCTTCATCAGAAACCTCAAAAACATCTCCGTTGAAATACAGGTTCCAGAATTTTTTAAGGAAGCCGTACACTCCGCTTAATCCCTGGGTATTCCACGGCTTGGATTGTTCTAATGGTCCCAGGAACATTTCATACAGTCTCAGTCCGTCTGCTCCGTATTCATCACAGATATCATCCGGATTGACCACATTGTATTTGGACTTGGACATTTTTTCAACTTCACGCTCTGTGATGTATTTTCCGTCTTCAAGGATGAATTCTGCATCCGCATAATCCGGTCTCCAGGCTTTGAAGGCTTCGGTATCTAATTCATCTGAGGCACCTTTTAATAAGGATACGTCAACATGGATTTTCTGGGTTTGATAATTTCCTGCTAAATTTTTAGACACATACTGGTTGGTACCGTCTATTCTGAAAACAAAAGCACTCATCCCAAGGATCATCCCCTGGTTGATCAGCTTCTGGAAAGGTTCATCATGGCTGATATATCCTCTGTCTTTTAAGAACATGTTCCAGAAACGGGAATACAATAAATGTCCTGTTGCGTGCTCACTTCCTCCGATGTATAAATCAACCTGCCCCCAATAATCAGCCAATTCTTTTTTAACAAAAGTTTCCTGGTCATTCGGATCCATATATCTCAGGAAATACCATGAACTTCCTGCCCAGCCCGGCATGGTAGATAATTCCAGAGGGAAAACCGTTTTATCATCAATTAAATCTGTTGCCACCACTTTTTGGTTAACTTCATCCCAGGCAAATGTTTTGGCATTTCCTAATGGCGGATCTCCGTCTTCAGTCGGTAAATATTTTTCAACTTCCGGAAGTTCCAGCGGTAAAGCAGAAACCGGAAGGGTGTAAGGCATTCCATCCTTATAATATACAGGAACCGGTTCTCCCCAATAACGCTGTCTTGAGAAAATGGCATCACGCTGTCTGTAGTTGGTGGTTCCGTGGCCTATTCCTTTGTTTTCGATTTCTGAAATGATTTTTGATTTGGCTTCGTTATAATTCAGGCCGTTTAAGAAATCGGAATTTACGCAAACAGAATCTTTGGAATCAAAAGATTTCTCCTGAATGTCCTCATCCGTTTCTACTACTTTTTTAATTTCCAGATTAAACTTCTTAGCAAATCTGTGATCGCGCTCATCATGGGCAGGAACAGCCATTACAGCGCCGGTTCCATAACCCATCAATACATAATCTGAAATATAGACCGGCATTTTCTCTCCGCTGAACGGATTTACAGCATAACTTCCAGTGAAAGCTCCGCTCACGTTTTTCACGTCAGCCATTCTGTCTCTTTCTGTTTTTTTGGAA
Organism: Chryseobacterium sp.; assembly: GCA_031277615.1. Classification (GTDB taxonomy): domain Bacteria; phylum Bacteroidota; class Bacteroidia; order Flavobacteriales; family Weeksellaceae; genus Chryseobacterium. The sequence goes on from JAITMC010000025.1 coordinate 104,980, forward strand.
GTTTCTTCGATATACGTATCTACTTCTGCTTTCTGTGCATCTGTAGTAATGGTTTCCACTAAAGGATTTTCCGGAGCAAGCACCATAAATGTGGCTCCAAAGATCGTGTCAGGTCTTGTTGTGAACACCTCAACGGTTTCATCATGGCCTTCAACCTGGAACTTTACCTGTGCTCCCTGAGATTTCCCGATCCAGTATTCCTGGGAATCTTTCAACGGCTGTGGCCAGTCTAATGTTGTAAGTCCCTGCAAAAGCCTTTCTGAATAAGCAGAAATTCTCATGCTCCACTGCATCATTTTTTTCTGAAAAACAGGAAACCCTCCTCTTTCGGATTTTCCGTCTTTCACCTCGTCGTTGGCCAATACAGTTCCTAATGCCGGGCACCAGTTCACCGTAGTCTCTGCTCTGTAAGCCAGACGGTAGTTTAAAAGAATATCTTCTTTATCAAGTTCTGAAGCATTTTTCCATTCTTCTGCGGTGAAACTCAATTCATCGTTCTGATTGGCGTTCAATCCTTCGGTTCCTTTTTCTTCAAAATGCTTAATCAGCGTATCGACAGATTCAGCTTTATCGGTATCTTTATTATACCATGAATGATACAACTGGATAAAAATCCACTGCGTCCATTTATAGTAAGAGGCGTCTGAAGTCCTCACTTCCCTGCTCCAGTCGAACGAAAAACCGATCTTTCTCAGCTGCTCTTCATAACGGTTGATATTCTGCTCTGTTGTCAGGGCAGGATGCTGACCTGTCTGAATAGCGTACTGTTCAGCAGGAAGACCGAAACTATCATAACCAACGGGATGAAGAACATTGAACCCCTGATGTCTTTTATATCTCGCATAGATATCTGAAGCAATGTATCCCAGCGGGTGCCCCACGTGAAGTCCTGCTCCGGATGGATACGGGAACATATCGAGAACATAAAATTTAGGTTTGTCTGTGTTATTGGAAGTTTTATACGTCTGATTGTCTTCCCAGTACTTCTGCCACTTTTTTTCTATCTGCTGATGATCGTAAAACACTTTATTATAGATATTAGATATTAAACTCCTGATTTCAGTTTTAGGTCTTTCCATCAAGAATCACAAAAATAATGATTTTAAAGGAAATGGAAATTTAATTTTCAATTAATTCCCTGAATTGCTTTTAACCCTTATTAATACTCATATTTCAGCTATGAAAATATGAATTTAAATTTTACGGGACTAAACTATGAGTTCCCGAAAACCAATTTCAACCTGAACTGAATTTAACCTGAGTCCTATTTTTGTTAAAAAACAAAATTATATAGGGCAAAAAAAATCCCATCCGGAGATGAGATCTTTTATATTATTATGTTTAAGAAAGTATTACTGCTGAGGAATTCTCTTCATGGTATACGTTCTTGTCTTAAATACGTTCGGATCTTCCGTGTTTTCTCTTATTGAAAGATTCAGGGTGGTATCGTTCAGGGTGATAATTTTTCCATTATCCGGCTCTACTGTTCCCTGGTATTTGATCACTACTGTTTTTGCACTTTTATCGTAAGTATACGTGAAGTTTCGGTCAGACGAAATGGTGCATTCCCCCGGAACAGAAGAATCTCCCCATTCGGTTCTTTTCCCTGCTACGTCTGTATTGAATCTCCATCTGGAATCTTTCTGACAGTCGGTATAGGTAATCTGATCTGAAACCGGATCTTCCCCTGTTTCAACGGTGGTAACAACTTCTTTCAACGGCTGCCATACCCCTACCAGTGGATATTCCATTTCATTATCGTTATCGTCATTACATCCTGTAGCTACAAATAATGATAAACCTGCAAATAGTAATGCTAATTTCTTCATATACTCAAATTTTTCAAGGGCTAAAATTATACTTTTTTTGATTTATATAACAATTTTTTGTGAAAAATTATTTCAGTATTCTATATTTCTGCCAATTTTTGCACTCTGTAACTCAAAACCGACCTTAATTAATAAATAATAAACCGTCCGGAATTCCTCTATTCTATTAAAAAACTTATTTTTGCAACAAACATAACAAATGCAAAACATAACGAAAAACAATTTTGACTTCATCCGTGTTCTCCTTGCTTTCATTGTCTTTGTGGGACACCTGGGAGCATTAAGTTTTTCCAAACAGCTCTCTGTTTTAGAAAAAAGTCCCGTAGAAATTGCTGTTTTTTCGTTTTTTGTGGTCAGTGGATTTTTAATTGCAAGAAGTTATGACAGGTCATCCAGCCTTAAGAGTTACGCAAAAAAAAGGTTTAACAGAATTGTTCCGGCTTACCTGTTGGTGGTATTTCTCTGCGCTCTGTTGCTGAGCCTGGTAAGCACACTGCCTTTTGCTGAATATTTTGGAAATCCTCAGGTTTATAAATACCTGTTTTGGAATTCACTGTTTTTGAATTTCAAGGCTCCATGGCTGCCGGGAGTTTTTGGTAACCAGGCGGTGAACGGAGCACTCTGGACCATGAAGGTGGAAATGTGCTTTTATATTGCCGTTCCCCTGATGTTCTTACTGTTCGGAAAAAATAATAAATACCGGAATACCAGCCTGATCGTACTGTATTTTCTGTCGCTGATCTATCTGAATTATTTTGAAATGCAGGGAAAGATGTCGATGGCCAAACAGCTGCCGGGATCACTGTGCTATTTCATAGGAGGAATGCTGATCTACTTTCATTTTGATCAGTTCATTAAGTATAAAAATATCCTCTTCACGATTGCGATAATCACGGTATGGATTGATCTTATTTTTCATATAAAACTCTTCTCCCCGATCATGATCAGCATTATTGTGCTGTATATTGCCTACTCTTTTAAATTCCTGAATAATTTCGGAAAATACGGGGATTTCACGTATGGAATTTATATATTTCATTTCCCTATTATCAGGGTATTTGAAACTACCGGCCTTTTTGCCCATTACAATCCGTATCTGATGAGCATTGTATGTATGTTCGTGGTCATTGGTGTAGGAATTGCTTCATGGCACCTGTTTGAAAAGAAATTTGTGTAATTTTGAATCATATAAAAAACATAAATGCAAGATCTTGTTTCCATCATCACTCCCTGTTACAACTCTGCAGAGTTTATCGAAGAAACGATTCAGTCTGTCCTAAACCAAACCTATCAGAACTGGGAATGGCTGATCACGGATGACCTTTCCAAAGATCAGACGGTTGAGATCATCAGAAAATACAATGATCCAAGGATCAAGCTGCAGAGGCTGGAGAAAAACGGTGGTGCCGGAAATGCCCGCAATAAAAGCCTTGAACGGGCAGAAGGCAGGTATATCGCCTTCCTCGATTCTGATGATTACTGGTATCCTGAATATCTGGAAACGATGACTGCCTATATGCAGAAACATCAGGCTGAACTTGTTTACTGTAATTACTCAAGATGTGACGAGCAGCTTCAGCCTGTTCTCAAAGATTTTGAAGCGGATAAAATCGTTACTTTTTCCAATCTTCTGAAGACATGCAGGCTGGCTCCGGTTTCCACAATGTATGATACCAAAAGGGTTGGAAAATTCTTTTTCCCGATAAAAAGCAAACGGGAAGACCATGTAATGTGGCTGAATCTCTTGAAAGTAATTCCTGAAGGTATGCCCGTAAAAAAGACCCTGGCGAAATACAGGATGCGCGAAAACAGTGTTTCCAGAAAGAAAAAAAATATCATCATTGATCAGTATCTTGTATATAAAGATTTCATGGAATTCTCTACGATAAAATCACTTTATTATACCGCCAACTGGGCAATCAACGGATTTATGAAATATTCTAAAATTTTCAACTGATGGAGTATTCAAAAGAGTTTAAAGCGGCATTGAGCGCTTTTTCAAGTATAGAAAAAGACCGTCTTATCTTCCGCTTACTGAAGAAGGATAAACTGCTGTCTAAAAAACTGTATTTTGAACTTATTGATCCGGAAACTACAGACGATAAAAGAAATGCGATGGAAGAGCATGTTGCGGAAAGGGTACTTCTAGCGTCTAAATATATCGGCAATTCCAAATATTTCCTGAGTGTTATCCGGAAAATAAGTGCAGAGATCACTGAGCATGTAAAAATCACAACGGATAAGTTCGGGGACGTTTCTCTTAATCTTCTGTTGATCAACACTATTCTGGAATATAACGGAGACCTCGGCAGACAGAGGTTTGATCATGTTTATAAGCTGTACTTATATATCATTAATAAAGTATTCAAGGCCCTGATACTGGCTAAAAAGCTGGACGAAGATTACTGGCTGGAAATTGATGAATCCCTGAGAAAAACCCTCTCCGGAATAGAAGAAAATCATTATCTGCTGAAATTATGCATCAACAACGGGCTGGATCTGAAGTGGATCCGCAGCTGTGACAGCATACCGGAAAACATAGAACAAACTATGAAGGAAATCAAAAGCCAGGGATTTTTAAAATAATATTTTCTGAAGGATCAGTTCTGTGGAATCGGGTTTTTCATCTACAAATTTTCCGGCATTCAGGGACATTGCCTCCAGTTCTTCTTCGTTGTTGAGAAGGAATAAAACAAAGTCAGCGGCAGCATTTTCTTCAGAAAAGGATTTGCCTCCGTTTACAGCGATCAGATCATCTGCTTCCGGATTCTTTTTATAATGATTTCCGAAAACCACAGGAATTCCAAATGTAGCAGCTTCCAGGATATTGTGCAGCCCTGCATCATGAAAGCCTCCTCCCACTACGGCTATATCGGCATACGAATACAGTTTTGATAATAATCCGATGCTGTCTATGATCAGAATCCGGTAATTATTGACCTGCTGTTTTACCCCATCAATTTCACTGTACAGTAAAGCGTCCGGAAAGATCTTTTTTAGATGCTCCACTCTCTTCAGATCATGAGGAGCGATGATCAGTTTAAGATCAGCATTTTTCCTGAAAATATCGATAGCAATTGTTTCTTCTGCCTGCCAGCCGCTTCCGAAAACCACTGTTTTTTTACCGTCAATAAATTGGCTGATATATTCTACATGATTATCGCGTTTCCTAAGTTGCTTTACGCGGTCAAACCGGGTATCTCCTGCTACGGAAGAACGGGTAAGTCCTATACTTTTGGCCAATGCCAGCGAAAACGGTGTCTGGTGAAAAAACCAATCGACATTTTCACGGAGCTGCTTTACAAACCACTTCCCATAAGAAGTAAAGAATGACTGCCTTTCATAGAACAAAGCGGAAATCACATAGATTTTAACGCCTTTATGTTTTAGCTCACTTAAAAGATTATACCAGTAATCATACTTCACCGTAAAAAATAGTTCAACAGTAAATCCTGATATAAAGTCTTTTACCAGATTCTTTTTATCAAATGGAAGATAGCATACCACATCCGCAATATGTTTTTTCTTAATGACGTTTTCATATCCTGAAGGTGAGAAGAAAGTAACCAGAACTTTGTGGCCGGGATAATTTTCTTTCAGTTTTTCCAGGACCGGAAGTCCCTGTTCGTACTCTCCAAGACTGGCCGCATGCATCCAGATTATTTTGTCTGAAGCAGAAAATGCTTCTTTGACCTTTTTCAAAGACTGCTTTCTGCCTTCAACTCCTTTTTTAGTTTTATCATTAAATAAAGATAAAACTTTCATACCGAAGATGAGAAGACTTACAAAGATATTATACAGGAAAGACATGTAATATTTTTTTAATTTTATAATGACTCTGGAGCTATATCATTTAAACAGTCCAATAAAAATGAAAACAGTGATCAGGCTGCCGAAAATAGCAAGGATAGCCCCTCCAAACGGAACCCGCGGCTTCACGTTTTCATCAAAGGTATAACGGAACATATAATCCTGAAGATTCATACCGATCAGGATGACCAGCGTAACGATCCACCGGACAAAAACCTCCATGATCAGAAACTGGACATCTTTGTTCTGTTCTGCGATTTCTACCGGGAAATTCGCGGCTTTCACATACCTCATAAGACTGGTAAGCACCCCCCATAGAAAGGTGATCACCGAAGGCATGAAAAAGGAATACTTTTTACTTCCGAAATGATCTGCTTTTCCGTAAAAATCAAAGTGAACGGGGATTTCCTCCGGAAGTGTTTTATAATGTTTCAGCGTGAATCTCCAGAAGAAGATCAACAGTCCAAAATTTAAAATATCAAAAGCTGTCAGGGCAATATTTTCCATTTCAGACCTGATTTAGAGTCTAAAGTACATTTTTAATCACTCTCAGTTTATGAGTGTGCTTGTTCATTTCTTTGTTGAAGATTCCCGTTGAATCCAGGATATCAATTCTTACTTTACCCGAAGCATGAATAATTCTCTGGTTATCCAGCATAATTCCCACATGAATAATCCGGCCTTCAGGGTTTTCAAAAAAGGCAAGGTCTCCGGGCTGACTTTCTTCCACAAAAGTCAGAGGTTCTCCTACTTCTGCCTGCTGATAAGTATCTCTGGGTAATTTAATGTCATGAATTTTGTATACAAGCTGGGTAAAACCTGAACAGTCTACGGCAAAAAAACTTTTCCCGCCCCACAGGTAGGGAACATTTAAAAATTCTTTGGCAGCCAGGGCAATACTTTCCCTGAGATCATGGCTTCTTCTTGAAGCTACCACCGGAAATTCCACTTCGGAACCCATTGAAAGGAGTGTTTTGCCATCATTCATCAGCACCGAAGAAAAGTCTTCTGTAACAACGGTAACTTTTCTTTTCGCAAGCTCTTCATCTGTAACAGGTTTCAGCTGTTTGGTATCCATCCATCCTTCATAACCGTCAAAATGCATTTTTATTCGGGTCCAGTTTTTATTTACTTCCAGAATATCGGCACTTTCTCCAAACAATATTTCCGTAACAATTTCCGCCTTGTCAGAACCTTCTGCCCGAACCGGTGCTACGGTGACTATACAAATTCCTTTGTTCATTTTATTTATTTAAAAAAGTTAAGAAATGGGACAATCTGGAAATATATAATTCCTTTTTATCTCAGTTTCTACATCTTTAATTACTTCCTGCGAAGGAAGTTCACTCCATCCCGCAAAGGTAAAATAAGATTTTCAAAATCATCGTCTTTTGCGATTAAATCATTAAGCTCTTTAATGGCCTGGGTAGATTTCTGTTTGGGATCTTCTTCCAGTACTTTTCCGTACCACAGAACATTATCAAACATAACGACTGAGCCGGATTTCGTTCTGGGCTTAATCAGTCTGAAATACTCGGCGTAATTCTCCTTGTCGGCATCAATAAAGACAAGATCGAAAAACTGATCTGTTTCTTTCAGGAATTCCTTGGCGTCCTGAAGCCTGAAATCAATCTGTGCGGCATGTTCACTTTCTTCAAAATATTTTTCCGGAAGATACGCCAGATCTTCATTTACATCAAGGGTTGTTATTTTTCCGGTTTCTGATAATCCGGCGGCCAGACACAGGGTGGCATATCCTGTAAAAGTTCCTATTTCCAGTACATTTTCAGGTTTCATCATCTGGGAAATAATCGTAAGGAGCCTTCCCTGCTGATAGCCCGAAATCATATGAGGCTGTGTGGTTTTCTGGTAGGTTTCCCTTCTCAGTTTTCTCAGGATTTCAGGTTCTGAGGAGGCATGGGTTTCCAGATAGCGGTCCATTTCGGGATTTTTTTCTTCAAAAAAACTCATATTTTTTTTGTTTACACAAATTTAAGCATTTAAAACGTCTTCCGGAGCGCTTATTTTACCTCAACACTCAACAAAAAAGGAGAGCAATTGATCTCTCCCTTCTCTGATCTCTGCTATCTTTGCAGAAATAGCCATTAAAGTGCTACGCAATACTGTCCCCTTGTAGCACATACCCATCCGGGGCAGCAGTCGGCAGTCTTCTGGCAAATGATTCGTGGATTGCATCTTGAATCAGCACCCTGAACATTTTTCATTTGCCCTCTTGAAAGTTTTTTCAAATTTTTCATAGTGATCATTTTAATTTGGTTTTCCTACTCTATAAGATTTTCGGAGGCCGCTTATTTATTTCCCAATTAAGGGAATCAAATATAACCATTATTCTCATAACCAGATCATTAGAATCAAAACTATTTAATCAAAATCTGATTCCCGATTTAAGTACCGGGAAAAACCCATGAAAAATACCGTAAAAACCCGGATGGTTTTGCTTGTTCATAACGCATACATTTGCAGGGTACAACAGGGGTAAAAACACTTCAAGGAAAGCAATGAGTACGGTGAAAAAACAAATTAACAAAGGGAATCGGGAGACCGCAAAGCAGAACAGCAATGCGGGCTCTTCTTTGACAAAAACAAAACCAGGAATATCCAACTCACTCATGCAGCGAATTATTTCGTTATTGAAAAAAGAAGAATTAATTTGATTAAAAAAGTAATCCCGGATTTCTCCGGGATTTACTTTTGGATTCATATCTTATCTATATTCATCTGTTATCTGCTTCAGCGCGGCAATTTGCTTATTAATACTTTCTCTGTTCTCAGGATTGTTTTTCAGTAGCTCATTTTTCTTATTTAATCCATTCACCAACATGTCATAAATTGCTTTTTTAGCTTCAGCATTTGTTGTTATTTCAGATTTTGCCTGGCTTAGATTACTGATAATTCCATTGGTAGCAGCCATATTATCAGATTCCATAATCCTGTTAAATCCTTCTTCCGCCCATTTTCCCAATTCCGGATTACGGGATTTCATTAAGGGATAGAAAGCTACAACAGAAGTAATATACTGCATTTGGGAATCTATTTTGTTCCCAACCACAAAGGGAAGCATTTTGATGACCATATCCCTGGATGCTTCTGAAAGGTCAATCTTATCAGCCAGGCTTTTGGTTCTTGAAGGATCTGTAGCAACGATTGCCATTAATGAATTTGCTTTTACTGCATTAGACACTGCATTCATTCCTTTTTCAAATAAAGGGAGATATTTTTTATTTTTGGTTTTCGCCAGAGCAGAAACAGCGGCCGCCTGCACTAATGTTTTTGGATCCTGGGTTGCTAATCTTTCAACCTCAGCTGCCAGCGTTTTATTTTGAGAGGTATTGGTAAGATCTGTTAATTCCAATGCTTTGATTCTGATTCTGAAGAAGGGATCTTTTAAGGCTGCAGACAATAATTTAACAGATGCCGGACTGTTTAATTCCTCTTTAATCCCCAATAAAGCTTTATAACGGCTTAAAAATTCTTTGGAATGGGTAAACTGTATGAGATTTTGTTCTGCCGTTTTTTTCTCTGTAATTTCGGAAAGCAGGATTCCGTCTGCATTGATATTGATCAGATCAGGATTCCCGGAAACATTAAAGCTGAAAGTATTTTTTGCCTTAGCATTTACCCAGACATTGTGCCGGGTCGGTTTTCCCTGATGATATACGTCAATGGCCAGAGGAAATTCAAAAGGTTCTTCCTGTGTTTGGTTGACCACAACTTCCACCTGTTTTTTTACCGGTTCAAAAGTATGTGAATACGTTAATCTGGGATTTCCACTTCCGTAAAACCACTGATTGAAGAACCAGTTAAGGTCTTTACCTGAGGCTTTCTCAAAAGACAATCTCAACTGCTGCGCTTCAGCATTTTTATATTCATGGGTTTTTAAGAAATCACTGATTCCTGCAAAAAAAGCATCATCACCCAGATAGGTTCTCAGCATATGCAGAATTCCGCCTCCTTTTTCATAAGACACCACATCAAAAACATCTTCAGGCGTATCATAGCTAAACCTTACCAGTTTTTTCTTAAAATCTGAAGGACTGAAATACTTATTCAGATTAGCCATTAAGTGATAATCAGCCTGATCTTTCCCGTATTTATATTCAGTCCAGAGATATTGGGAATAATTTGCGAAAGATTCATTTATGGTAATATTACTCCAGCTCTCTGCGGTCACCAGGTCTCCGAACCAGTGATGAAACAATTCATGAGCAATATATTCTTCCCATTTATTCTCATCAATTAACTGTCCGGGTTTCTGTAAGACGCCCATATTATGAATAGTAGCCGTTGTATTTTCCATAGCTACGCTCGGATAATCCCTTCCGGAAATCTGGGCATATTTTACCCACGGATAGTCGTAGTTCAGTTTCTTAGAGAAGAATTCCATCATTTCAGGCGTATTGCCGTAGATCTGCCGGGCATAAGGCTCATATTCCTTTTCCACATAATAATCTATCGGGATATTTTTCCATTTATCTTTTACAATCACATAATCCCCTACTCCCATAAAGAAGAGATAAACCGAATGTCTTTGATTCATCACCCAATGATCTGTTCTCCTATTTCCGGATTCTTTCTGAGATTCTTTTAAAATCCCGTTGGAAAGCGTCACATACTGATCCGGAACAGTCATATAGATTTCCTGGGTCGTCTTTTGATTGGGCTTATCTATCGTAGGAAACCATACGGATGAAAATTCATACTCCCCGTCTGTCCAGATCTGGGTGGGTTTCCCCGGTGTTTTCCCGTCCGGATTGATGAAGTACAGTCCCTTTGCCGGGCTTCCCTGCTTATCCACAACATCAGGCCGTGCAGTATATTTAATATAAACCGTATAATCCTGATTCCGGGTATAGGTCTTATCGAGATTGATTTTAAGAACATTGTTGCTGTAATGATACTTGAGCGGAAGTCTGCTTCCTCCTGTATCCATTGCCACCTCGTGGATCAGCATTCCTTTGGCATCCAGTATCAGTGAATCTGACGGATAAAAATACGGGGATGCGGTGAGCCATTCTTCTCCATTCATCTCCGCTTTCTGGTAATCAAAGTTGACTTTCAGCTTGGTGTGCTTCAGCTCAGTAGTTTTTGTATGGGTTGCTTTATATATTTTCTCCCTTCCGGAAGTTTCCGTCTGTGCAAAAGCTACTCCGGGTATAAAAAAACATAATAAGCCTACCGACAGGATCATTTTTTTCATGTGACTAATATTTTATTGGTAAATTGATGATAAGTGCGGCAATCAGCTTTCCCACATCAACACATCCTGTTGATTCCCAATAGCCTTATCAGTTTATATTAAATAAGTAGAATCATTTTCTTAAAAGTTACATCCCAAACCGAACAATTCATTCCATAAAAAAAGATCCCGAAAAATCGGGATCTTTTATAGCGTATATTATTGAATAATTATTTCTTAGGAGCAATATCCATCAGTTTCATAAACTCATCAAGTTTAGGCATAATGATGATCTCTGTTCTTCTGTTTTCCGCTCTTCCGGAAACACTCATATTGGTTGCCTTAGGATTGTATTCGGAACGTCCTCCTGCGGTAATTCTTGCCGGATCCACTGCAAACTGTGTCTGTAGGATTTTCGCAATGGCAGTACCTCTCAGTGCAGAAAGATCCCAGTTATCTCTTGGCAGATTAGGAGAATTCAGTGCAGCGTTATCAGTGTTCCCTTCAATCAGCACAGAATATTTATCGTAATCATTGATCACTTTAGCTACTTTTCCCAACACTTCCTGAGCGGCAGGCAATACATTGTAATCTCCTGTTTTGTATAACATTTTGTCTGAAAGTGAAATCATCACCACTCCCTTCAGTACTTTTACCTGTACATCATCATCTGCTACGTTATCCAAAGATCTTTTAAGCTTGTTGGATAATGCAAGATTCAGACTGTCGTTTTTAGCATTGCTGGAGATCAGCTGTTTGATGTAAGAGTTGGAAGCATTGATCTCCCCTACCAGTTTATCGATATTTGCTGAACTTTTCCCTGTATTGGAAAGACAGGCATCCAAAGATGATTTCAAAGCATCATGCTGGCTTTTCAACAGATTGTTTTCTCCTGCCAATGCAGAATTCTGAGATTTTAAATCCTGAATTTCTCTTTGTCTTTCACCAATGTTTTCAATACATTGTTTATAGTTTGTGCTCAAAGCATCATACTGCTTTTTGCTGATACAGGATGTCATTCCCAGCGCCATTGCAGAAACTGCTAAAATTTTAAATATCTTCATAAGTAATCATTTTTAGACGAATCAAAGTTAGGGAAATTCAATTGAATTATATGGATTATCTTTGCATAAAAGAAATTCTCTACCTCAGTCTTGGAAAATTTACATTTAAAAAATCAGCTGAAAAACCTCATCAGCCATCCTGAAAAGCACAGCTATCTTTTAGCGGTGAGCGGTGGTGCAGACTCTATGGTTCTGGCTGCCCTATTTGCAGATTTGAGCGCAGAAATTCAGAATCCTGAATTCAGATTTCAGGTAGCTCACATCAATTATAAACTGCGGGGCAAAGATTCTGACCTGGATCAGAAAACCGTACAGGATTTTTGTGAGAAAAATCATATCCGGTTCCATCTTTATGAAGTTTCGGACAAGGATCATCAGCCGGAAAATTCTATTCAGCTCTGGGCCCGGGAGCTTCGTTATGATTTTTTCAGAAAGATCAGGGAGCGGGAACAACTGGAATTTCTCGTAACCGCGCATCATCTGAATGACCAGCTGGAAACCTTCATCATCAACTTGTCCAAGGCTTCCGGGATTCATGGTCTCAGCGGAATTCCTGCGAATGATAACCAGATTCTCCGTCCGCTTTTACAGGCTTCAAAAGAAGAAATTTACCGGTTTGCGCAAGAACACCATATTGATTTCCGGGAAGACCTGTCCAATAAAAAAAATGATTATCTGAGAAATAAGATCAGAAATGAAGTTGTTCCGAAGCTTTTGGAAACCAATGATCATTTTCTCGAAAACTTCAGAAGAAGCTCACAATATCTTAATCAGGCTAAAGATTTTATTGAAAATCAGGTTCAGGAAACAGAAAACAGGCTGACGGTATTTAACCCTGACCATAAAATCCTATCAAAAGAAAAGCTGGATCAGGAAAGTGATTTTGTGAAGTTTGAGATTTTAAAAAAATACGGATTTGCTCAGGAAGGAGAAATTCCCAAAATTTTCAAAGCAGAAAACGGAAGTTCTTTTTTATCAAAAGATTATCAGTTAACGGTTAGCCGGGATCAATTAATTTTTATCAGTCTTAGCAAAGAACAGAATATCCAAAACCCAATAATTCTTGCTGAAAATGATGATTCTTCTGAAAAGCCACTGATCATCAATATTGAAAACAGGATTGAAGAGATTGACGGAATCAATAACAGTTTTAGCTGGGATTTTGATGCTGAAAAAGTCCGGTTTCCCCTGTATTTAAGAAAACAGATGGATGGTGATGAAATTTATCCCTCAGGATTTTCAGGTAAAAAGAAAGTCTCTAAGTTTTTTAGGGACGAAAAATTATCTATTTTAGCGAGGCAAAAAATCTGGATCCTGTGCGACGGCAGCAATTCCGTTCTTGGAATCATTCCTTTAAGGCAGGACAGAAGATACGCAAAAGATGAGAAAACGAAGCATGTTCTCAAAATTTTTAATGATAAAGTAAAATGAAATTTAGAAACTGGTTTTTAGCAGTCCTCCTTTTTTTAGCGGCAGGAATCAATGCACAGATTAAAAATCCCGTAAAATTTAAGTTCACTATTAATGATTTAGGGAACAATCAGTATGAAGCTGTTTTGAATGCCACCATGGAAAGCGGCTGGCATATCTATTCCAAAGACCTTCCTGAAGATACCGGAATTCCAACGGAATATAAGGTAACCGGAAAAAATATCGAACTGATCGGGAAATTTACGGAATCAGGTAAAAAGCATGAAGAGTTTTCTGAAGCATTTGGAGGAACAATTGTCTATTATTCCAATACAGCCGGCTTTAAGCAGAAATTTAAATTAAAAGATCCTGCAAAACCTGCGGATGTCACTTCTGAGATCACTTATCAGACCTGTGACGACCGGGTCTGCCTTGCTCCCAATACGTTAGAATTCAATCAAAAAGTTACCCCAAAAGGTGCTGCTGAAGAGACGGCAACTGATGATAAAGCCGAACCTTTGGTAGATTCAGTCAAAGCTGTGGAAACGGTGGTTGAAAACCCGGCAAAAACCGAAGTAACGGTTACAGAAGTATCAAAACTGGATCCCAAACAGCTGAAAATTGAAACCCTGGATTTCAAAAATCCTCTGACTGACTGTGGAACGGCCTCTACGAAAGTGGATGAAAATTACTGGACTTACCTGTTCTTAGGATTTATCGGCGGACTTATCGCATTGCTTACTCCGTGTGTATTCCCAATGATCCCGTTAACTGTTTCATTCTTTACCAAAGGAAGTAAAAACAAGGCCAAAGGAAAAAGAGATGCTCTTATTTATGGGTTTTTCATCCTTCTTATTTTCATTTTATTAAGTATCCCTTTCCATGTTATTGACGGGATTGCAGGAAATATCTTCAATGAAATTTCAACCAGTGTATGGCTTAATATTGCCTTCTTTATCATATTCATCTTCTTTGCAGGAAGTTTCTTCGGATATTATGACATAACCCTTCCAAGTTCTATTGCCAACAAATCTTCAAAAGCTGAAGAGGCCGGAGGAATCATTGGTATTTTCTTCATGGCCTTAACGCTTGTTATTGTTTCTTTCTCCTGTACGGGACCTATTCTGGGAAGCTTACTGGGAAGTGCTGTAACAGGCTCTACCAATGTTCCTATGCTGCTTACTTTTGCATTGGCAGGATTCGGGCTGGCCTGGGCTATTGTTTTCGGACTGCTGGCGCTATTCCCGCAGGCTTTACAGAGTCTTCCGAAATCAGGAGGATGGATGAATACGGTAAAGGTTGTTTTAGGATTCGTAGAACTCGCTCTGGCTTTAAAATTCTTATCCAAGGCAGATCTTGTTTCCAAAACATTTTTCTTAAAAAGAGAGCTTTTCATCGTTATCTGGATCCTTGTAGCCTTAGGACTTGCTTTATATCTGTTTGGGCTGATCAGATTCCCGCATGATGATAAGAAACCGAAAATATCCATTACCAGAAAGATTCTGGGGGCTCTGGGAATAGGTTTTGTGATCTATCTTATTCAGGGATTAATTCCTTCAGACCGTCCGAAACTTCAGCTGTTAAGCGGAATTCTTCCTCCACTGAATGTAAGCTATTTCCATGACGAAAAAGACGGTATACTGGGCATGCACCCTGAACACGATTTCTTTAAAGCGATTGAACTGGCTAAAAAAGAAAATAAACCGATCCTGATCGACTTTACCGGATACGGATGTGAGAACTGCCGTAAAATGGAAGAGTTTGTATGGAGCGAACCGGACATTCTGCCGATCCTTCAGAATGATATCGTACTGGCTTCTTTATATGTTGATGACAAAGAGGAGCTTCCGGAAGATCAGAAAACAAAAATTGATCTTGGCGAAGGACAGATTAAAAAAGTGAAGACCATTGGTGACCGGTGGAGCTTGTTCCAACAGGTAAATTTCAACAATAACTCGCAACCTCATTACGTTCTGATTACTCCTGACGGAAAGGTTATCAACACTCCGGTTTCGGGATATATGCCCAAAGAGGACTTTAAAAAATTCCTGGAATGCGGCGTTGATTATTACAAAAAGAATCAATAAAAATACTCATCAGCTTATTTTAAAAACTCATACCGTAATGGTGTGAGTTTTTTTTATTTAACAATAAAAAGTCAAAATATTTAGCAATTAACTTCAACAACGTAAAATTTATTAACTTTAAACCATTAAAAACAAACACCATACCCATGAAATATCTTAATTCTCTTTTTTTCTTCTTTATCATTTCCGGCCTTTCTGCACAGGCTCCTTCCATACAATGGCAGAAAGCATTAGGAGGAAATGGCGGGGAGCTGGCCAATGCTGTTCAGCAAACATCAGACGGAGGATATATTATAGCCGGGGAATCTACTTCCTCTAACGGAGATGCTACCTTCAATCATGGAAATTCCGATGTATGGATCGTAAAACTGGATGCTTCAGGAACGATACAATGGCAAAAATCACTGGGAGGTAGTTTTTATGATACGGCCAATTCTGTTCAGCAGACCGCTGACGGAGGGTATATTCTGACAGGAGAATCAGCGTCTCTTGACGGAGATGTTACAGGAAATCACGGAAACGCCGATTATTGGGTAGTAAAACTCGATGCTTCAGGTAATATACAATGGCAAAAATCATTGGGCGGCAGTGCTTATGAAACAGCCAATTCTGTTCAGCAGACCACTGATGGAGGGTATATCGTTGTCGGAGAGTGTTTTTCTACCGACGGAGATGTCATAGGAAACCACGGAATTGCTGACTATTGGGTTGTGAAGCTGGATGCCTCAGGAGTCATCCAATGGCAGAAATCACTGGGAGGAAGTTCTTATGAAAGGGGAAATTCAGTACAGCAAACCACTGACGGAGGATACATCGTTGCCGGGGGAGCTGGTTCTAATGATGGTGATATTACCGCAGCTCATGGAAACGAAGATTTCTGGATCGTAAAATTAGATGCCTCAGGAAACATACAATGGGACAGATCATTGACAGGTAATATTGCTGATGCCGCAGAATCCATCCAACAGACTTCAGACGGAGGATATATTGTTGCAGGGGGCTCCAACTCTGTCAACTCTGAATTTCCGGTGACTTTCGGAATAGCCAATTATTGTGTGGCTAAGTTAGATGCAAGCGGGAATCCGTTATGGCAAAGATATTTTGGCGGCAGCGGAAACGATTATGCCTATTCTACCCAGCAAACTGCTGACGGAGGATATATTGTTGCCGGAGGAGCCGCTTCCCTAGATGGAAACGTTATAGGAAATCATGGCAACACTGATTGCTGGATCATAAAACTGGATGACTCAGGAAATCTGCAATGGCAGAAAGCATTGGGTGGAACCTCTTTTGAAAATGCCTACGCCATTCAGCAGACCAATGACGGAGGGTATATCATCGCCGGTCAGGCTTCTTCTACAGATGGTGACGTTACAGGAATCCATGACGATGGAGATGCCTGGGTCATAAAATTAAATTCCGAACAATTAAGCACGGCAGAAAATCAGCTTCTTAATAAACCAAGCCTCTATCCTAATCCTGCAAAAGATTTTGTGAATATAGATCATCTGCCTGCTGAAACAACAGTCAGCATCACCGATATGTCCGGAAGACTATTATTTACCGGGAAATATAATGACCAAAAGATTACGGTTGATGTGAGATCATTCATAACCGGGACTTATTTTATCCAGGTTCTGCATAAGGACAAAGTAATCGTGTCGGAAAAGCTCCTTATCAGAAAATAAAAGAATATTGATAATATAATCTACCCGTTTCTATAACCCTTAAGTTCAGATCTTATGAAATATTTTAAATCTGTTTTGTCATTTCTTCTCATCTCCTCAAGCCTTTCGGCTCAGACCAATCCCATAGAATGGCAGACATCGTATGGCGGAAACCGCAGTGAGCAATTACCGGATATCCATCAGACCAGTGATGGAGGCTATATCATAGCAGGTTCTTCCAACTCCAACAATGAAGGAATGGGCAACCATGGCTTTTTTGATCAATGGGTCGTAAAAACGGATGCCGCAGGAACCCTTGAATGGCAGAGATCTTACGGAGGTACTGCAGATGATAAAGCGAATTCTGTACGGCAGACCATTGACGGAGGTTATATCATAGCCGGCTCTACCCGTTCCGTAGACGGAGATGTCACCAACAATCATGGTCAGGAAGACTTCTGGATTGTAAAACTGAACCCCAACGGCAATATAGCATGGGAAAAAACACTGGGCGGAAGCAACAATGATGCAGCTGCCTGTATTCGCCAGACTCCTGACGGAGGGTATATCGTAGTCGGAAAGTCAGAATCCAACGATGGAGACATTACAGGCAATAACGGTTATACTGATGTCTGGGTCGTAAAACTGGATCAGGACGGAGGTATGCAATGGCAAAAATCTATGGGAGGTCCCGGTGTGGAAGAAATCAGTTCCATTGAACTCACCACAGACGGAGGATATGTCATGTCCGGCAGCATCAGTGTAAGCAACAGCGAGCTTAATTACTGGATCGTAAAAACAGATTCCGCGGGAGACCTCCAATGGTCAAAAAATTACGGAGGATCTGCTACAGATAAAGCCAGTTCAATAAAGCAGACTCCGGATGGAGGATATGTAGTTGCCGGGAGCTCCAACTCCAGCGATGGCGATATTACGGGAAGCAACGGAAACTATGATTACTGGGTCATAAAACTGGACCCTTCCGGAAACCTTCAGTGGCAGAAATCTTTTGGGGACAACCTGTATGATTATGCATACAGCATCGATAATACAGACGACGGAGGCTCTGTAGTATTAGGATATTCTGCATCGACGGATATGACCAATTTCAGCTCCAATGATTACTGGCTGATCAAATTAAAACCCAACGGAGATACAGACTGGCAAAGAAAATTTGGCGGCCTGTATGATGATTACGCAACAACGGTACAACAAACCACAGATGGAGGATATATTATGGTTGGCACATCCAACTCTTTTTCTCCTTCACCAGGCAATTATGATTACCGGGTTGTGAAGCTGGGGCCTGAAACATTGGGAACTCATGAAAGCATCAACCCCATAAAGGTCTCATTATCTCCCAATCCGGCAAAAAATGTGGTGTATATCAACCGTTTGCCTGGTGAGGTAACCGTCAATATTACCGATATGTCCGGCAGGAAATTATTCAGCAGAAAATATAATGAGCAAAAAGCAGCTATCGATGTGAGCTTATTCAGCAATAGTGTATATCTGGTTCAGGTTCAATATAAAGGGGAAATTATTCTATCGGAAAAACTAATAATCAACAAATAACAAATCATCCTTAAAACATCATAAAACACAATCAAATAAAAACAAACCAATAGCTTTAAGTGTTAAAATCAAAACAATTTATGAAATTTAATATCAATTTTAAAATTAAGGTATAAACTTTGTATAGTTTCCTCCAGATAAAGATTAAACGAACAGTCTTTATTGAAATTTGTTTAACATTTAAAAACTATGCACCATGGCTGAAGTAAACACTCAGGAAAAACAAGGGGGAAAACAAAAGAAAAAATTAATCCGGGTAGACATGACCCCAATGGTAGATCTTGGATTTCTGCTGATCACCTTTTTCATGTTCACCACCAATTTTACAAAACCTAACGTAATGGATCTGGGACTACCGGCCAAAAGCCCTGTCCATAATCCGGGAACTGTAATTAATGATAAAAATCAGGTGACCTTTATCCTCGGTAAAGACAACAGGGTATTCTATCATCAGAGCAATGAAAAAGAACTTACCACCGCCAATTTAAAAGAAACCGATTTCAATGGGGTGAATATCTCTAAGATCATCTCTGAAGCGTTTAAAAATGCTCCGGTTCCGGAAAATTTCACCGTTATCATCAAACCGACTGATGATGCCAGTTACAAAAATTTTGTAGATGTGCTTGACAACGTTGCCATCTCTAAAAAAGAACGGTACGGCATTGCTGATATAAAACCGTGGGAAACCAAAGTTTATAAAGAACTTACCCAATAAAAAGACAAAGGGCATTTTTATAATGCTCTTTTTTTATTTAAATTTGACAAGGTAACGAACCTTATTTTAACTGTAATACAACCGACATCATGCTGAATTTTGAGAGAAAAGGAAACGGAAAAGAAACTTTGGTGCTGCTTCACGGCTTTATGGAAAATCTTTCGATCTGGAATGATATGGAATCTCATCTTTCTAAAGATTTTTCCCTTTTAAAAATAGATCTTCCGGGGCACGGACAATCCGAAATTCTTGCGGAAGTCCACACTATGGAACTGATGGCGGATGAAGTAAAAAAAGTTTTGGAGCACGAAAAAACGGAAAAAATTCACCTTTTAGGCCACTCTATGGGAGGTTATACCGCCCTCGCCTTTGCTGAAAAATATCCGGAAGCCCTCAAAAGCCTCACCCTGTTCTTTTCAACCTATTTTCCTGATGACGAAGAGAAAAAACAACAGCGCATCAAAAGCTACAGGATCATTAAGGATGCCTTTGCCCATTATGCCAGAGCCGGTGTCCCGAATCTGTTCAACCCCAACGAACGCGACGTTCTTGAAGGAAAGATAGAAACGGCTCTTGAAACCGCTTTATCTACAAACAACCTTGGTGCTTTGGCCTGTGTAAAAGGAATGGTGGAAAGAACCGACAAAAAACATATCATGGAAAATCTGGAAGCTAAAATCCTGGTACTGGCCGGAAAACACGATAATGCGGTGAAAACAGAGGTCATGATCAAAAATCTTCCCGACCGTACCAATATTAAATCTTATATCTTAGACTGCGGACACAACGGCCATTGGGAAAAACCAGGTATCTGTGCCGAAATTATCAATACGGAACTGCTTCATAATCTTCCTAAAAAACTTGTTTTTTAAGCCTTTATCAGCAGGAACAGCCCATCAGATATTAAAAATTCTTGTATCTTAGTAGAGTATAATTATCTCAATGGGGTTATTCTCGTTCAAAAAAAAGCAGCCGCCGGTCATCGGCCTTACGCTTTCCGGTGGAGGAATGCGGGGAATAGCCCATATTGCAGTCCTTAAAGCCCTGGAAGAATACGGTCTTAAACCCCATATCATTTCAGGAACCAGCGCAGGATCTATTGTTGGGGCATTTTATGCTTTCGGAAAAACACCGGATGAAATGATTGACATCGTTAAGCAGACAACCTTCTTTTCCAGGTCTTATCTGAAACTTTCCAAAAACGGTATTTTCAGTTCCAATTTCATCTTAAAACTGTTCAGGGATCATTTTCCTGAAGATGATTTTAAAATCTTAAAAATCCCTGTTTATGTCGCTGCAACAGAAATGACGCACGGTATTGTAGATTTCTTTTCGGAAGGCGAACTTTTCAGACCGCTTCTGGCCTCATCAAGTGTTCCCTTTATTCTGCCACCCGTAAGAATTGATGAAAAAATATACGTAGATGGCGGTGTACTGGACAACCTTCCTATAGAACCCATTATCGACAAATGTGATTTTCTGATTGCTTCTCACGTGAATTCCATCAGCTATGATGAGCTGAAAAAGATGAGCCTGATGAAAGAATTCGACAGAATCCTCCATCTTGCCATTGCCAAATCCGTTTATTCCAAAGCCAGATCCTGTGATATCTTTCTTGATCCTCCTAAAATGACCAAGTTCAGCTTATTCAGCAAGAAAAATCTGGATGAAATGTTCCGTGAGGTGTATGAATATACCTGCCTGGAACTGGAAAATAAAGGCTATAAAAAAGCTCCTATCCTGAAACAGCAGCTATAGAATAAAAACAAACTTCCGACCGGGCTGTTAAAGCTCCTCGCCTTCTAATTTTTTCTTAAAGGTTTCGATGGTATCCGCCAGAGATTCATTAGATTTTCCTCCTGCTGCATTAATGTGTCCACCTCCGTTGAAATATTTTCTCGAGAACTGGTTCACATCCACATCATCTTTGCTTCGGAAAGAAATTTTAATGAAATCTTCATACAGATCTTCCATAAAAAATGCAGACATTTTCACACCGGCAATGCTTAGACCGTAGTTAACAAAACCTTCCGTATCTCCTTTCTGGAAGCCAAATTCTTTAAGCTCATTTCTTGTCAGGCACAGCACGGCAACTTTTCCGTCATTCACCACTTCTATTCTTCCTAATACCAACGCCAACAGGTGAAGGCGCGAAACCGTATTGGTATCCCAGGTATTGGAGGTTATCACAGAAGGATCTGCTCCTTTTTCAATTAAATTTGCGATGATCCTGTGTGTAGCGGCACTTGTGGAACGGAAACGGAAACCTCCGGTATCAGTCATAATTCCGGTATACAGACATTCTGCAATATCCAGATTCATCAGATTTTCTTCATCCAGCGCTTCTATAAAATGATAGATCATCTGTGACGTAGCAGGAATCACGGTATCCGAATAAACAAAATCAAAATTTTCCGGCTGCTGATGGTGATCGATAAGGATCTTCTTAGCGCTAGCTTTGGTGAGCCATTCACCTAAAATCCCTATTCTGGAAGGAGAATTAAAATCCAGGCAGAAAATCACATCTGCTCCACTGATCATATCAAAAGCCAGCTTTCTTTTGTATTCTCCAATGATCACCTTCTTTGATTCCGGCATCCATTTCAGAAATTTAGGAAAATCATTCGGAACAATTACTTCTGCAGCAATTCCTTTAGCCTTCAAAAAATGCCTGAGTCCCAGGCTGGACCCTATGGCGTCTCCGTCCGGGTTATAATGCGTAAGGATCACTATTTTTTTTTCAGGTGTAAGTAATGTATTGATTTCTAAAAGTTCTGCAGGTGTAAACATCCGGTGTTTATTTTTCTTTAAATTTGAGTTTTCAAAGATAGAGCTTTTAAATAAATCATTTAAATATTATTTTTGCCTCCGGATTTTCCCTTTTATCGGGGATCCGTAAGTAACTGACTAAAAAACATATCAAATAATTTCAAAAAAAGATTGCTAAAGTTTGTAACTTATATTTTTTTCTATATCTTTGCAACCTGAAAATTAATAGATATAATTACGATTTAAATATATAGTAATGAGTAAAAGAACATTCCAGCCATCAGAAAGAAAGAAAAGAAACAAACACGGTTTCAGAGAAAGAATGTCTACGCCAAATGGGAGAAGAGTTTTGGCTGCAAGAAGAGCTAAAGGCAGAAAGAGATTAACTGTAAGTGCTGCACGCGCTAAGAGATAATTTTCTACATTATCATATACAAATCATGCTTGAAAAGTAGCTTTTCAGGCATTTTTTGTTGTTAAAATTTACTAAAATTTAGGTTTTTAAAGCTTCTTTTTTCTATTTTTAAAAATTCAAAAAAATTTTAGAAACAGTTAGTTAAAATCGAATTATGCCACATACAAATATCTCCGGAGATAATATCATCAGTTTACAGCACGCGAAAATCGCGCAAAAAAACTTCACTGTTCTTTCTGATGTGAATCTTAACATTAAAAAAGGCAGATTCTGCTACCTTATCGGAAAAACAGGTTCCGGAAAAAGTTCCCTGCTGAAAACGCTCTACGGACATATTCCTTTAGCGTCAGGACACGGAGCAGTGGTAGGCTTCGATCTTGCCAAACTGAGACCTTCCGATATTCCCAATCTGAGAAGAAAATTAGGAATTGTATTTCAGGACTTCCAGCTTCTTTCCGACAGAACGGTTGAAAAGAACCTCAGATTCGTACTTGAAGCTACAGGATGGAGCGATAAAACAAAAATGGAAGACCGTATCAACGAGGTACTGGGAAGTGTTAACATGAAGAGCAAAAAGCACAAGATGCCTCATGAGCTTTCCGGAGGTGAGCAACAGCGTATCGCTATTGCCCGGGCCCTTCTGAACCATCCTGATCTTATCCTTGCCGATGAGCCTACCGGAAACCTTGACCCGGAAACATCCAATGAAATTATGACCTTATTAAAGCAGGTTGCCCTTGAAAACGGAGCCGCAGTAGTAATGGCTACACATGACTACCACATGATCCAGAATTTCCCTGGAGAAGCAATCCGGTGTGAAGACGGAAAAGTTTCCGTACTGGATACAACTGAGCTGTTTGAGTAAGAAGCAAGTCTGTTAATTTCCACTTTTAAAAACATGAAACTCCCTGGTGAGTTCAAGATATTGGTCCGAGTATTGTCTCGGACTTTTTTCTATCACAAAATCAGATTCTGAGACAGGTTTTTCTGTTGATGAAAATTCAAGGATCAGTCTTTTGGTTTTTGAATTTTCAATTCCACGGATATTAATTTTCCGTATTAAAAACAGATCGTTTTCGGCCGCAGTATGCGTGAATATGTCCCCGGCCTCCACCGGAATAATGACAGAAAGAATTCCATCTTCAGTCAGGATTTTAGCCGAAGATTCTATAAGCTGGATGAAATTCAGTTCGACAGTCTGCCGTGCGATCCTGTCTTTTTCAGAACCGGATTCTTCAAAATAAGGAGGATTGGAAACAATAAAATCAAATTTCTCTGCGGTCTCAAACGTTTTAAAATCCTGATGGATATTTTCCAGCCTGGAATGATACGGAGCGTGTTTAAAATTATCTTTGGTGAGCGCTGCGGCCTCTTCATTAATATCCAGCCCAAGAAAAGATGCCTGTGGATTTCTCTGAGCCAGCATTAAAGTGATCAGTCCTGTTCCCGTTCCTATTTCTAGAACACGGGAAGCATTTTCTACGCCGGCCATAGCACCGAGCAATACGCCATCAGTTCCTACGCGGAAAACCTCTTTAGACTGCCGGATTTCAAAATATTTAAAACTAAACGGTTTCACTATAAATTTGTAGGTAGAGTAATGATGAATGTTGAACCTTTTCCTACTTCAGATTTTACCGTGATCTCTCCTTTATAGTCTTCGATCATTTTTCTTACCATAGAAAGACCAAGCCCCATTCCACTGTTTTTGGAGGTAAAATTAGGCTCAAAAATCCGCTCATACATATTTTCCGGAATACCGATCCCGTTATCCTGAACAGAGATCATCACCCTTCTCTGATGTTGTTCCACATCTACATTAATGATCAGTTTACGCTCATCACTTTCCGCCTGCTTGGCATTGGTGACAAGATTGGTAATAATCCTCGAAAGGTAGATCCTGTCCATATTCACCATGATATTCCCTTTATTGGAATGCATGAAAATACTGTCGTCATTGAATACGCGCAGAATATCTTCCACTTCAGCATTCAGATTGATCACTTCATTATTTTTTTCAGGAAGTTTGGCAAATTCAGAAAATGCGGAGGCTACCGTGGCAATCAGATCGATCTGGTCTACCATGGTTTTACTCATCTGCTTTACCCTTTCCCTGATATTAGGATCTTCAGGATCAAATTTTCTTTCAAAATTCTGAATCGTAAGCTTCATGGGTGTAAGTGGATTTTTCACCTCATGGGCTACCTGCTTTGCCATTTCTCGCCATGCTTCCTCGGAAGCTTTGAAACGAAGCCTTTCCTTCTGGTCCTGAATCTGAAGGATCATTCTGTTGTAAGCTCTTGCCAATGCATTAAGCTCATCATTTTTATAATACCGGATCGGCCGCATTTCATTTTCAAACAGCGTAATCCGTGTAATCATATCAGAAAATTTGGTAATATTTTTAGCCAGGCCATTAGACGTTACCCAGCTGATCCAGATACTGAATAAGATTAATATTATATCAACTAAAAGAATATATTTTACATACTGATGAAGAACATCAAGATAGGCCGATTCGTTATGATATAAAGGAATATACACAATCCCTACAGGCTCCAGCTCATTATTTTTCAGAAGAAGATAGGAAGACGTCAGCCCCGCATCTTTCGTTTTATCATATCCTTTGATGTCCACTCTGGCATCGGTTGCCAGAATTTTGTTTACAATATAAATAGGAATTGTTTTCTGGTCGATCTGGGTTTCATCTTTATTGGAAAGAAGGTAATTTCCTTTCAGATCATAGATCACAATATCATGCTGGTTGATATCTGCAATCTCAAAAATCTTATTACCCAACACCTTCGGAAGGTCCGACGTTGCTACAAGAGTACGGCTTACTTCATAATCCAGGAATCGCATCACAGCATTGGTCTTTTCCTGCATCTCTATTTTGCTCTGCTCCTGAGAGTTTTTTCTCAGTACAAAATAGGGAACGAGTGATGTGGCAACAACACTTAAAAGACAGACCAGCAGAAACCCGAAAAACACCCGGTTCCTTAAACTATACCCTTTGTATTTACTGATTGGCATTCCTACTTTTTAATTAACCTAGCAATATACTTACCAATAATGTCAAATTCTAAATTAACTTTATCCCCAGTTTTAAGATGCTGCATATTGGTAAACTCCCAGGTATACGGAATAAGGGCTACAGAAAACCGCTTGTCCTCGCTTTTGGCTACCGTAAGACTGATTCCGTTCACCGTAATGGATCCCTGGGGAACCGTTACAAAATTACCATCATCTTCGTACTGAATAGTTACAAAATAACTTCCGTCTTTGTTTTCAATGCCAACTACTTCACCGGTTTTGTCCACATGTCCCTGAACAATATGACCATCCAGTCTTCCGTCCATCTTCATGCATCTTTCAAGGTTCACTACCGTTCCCACTTCCCATTTCCCCAGGTTGGTTTTTTCTAAAGTTTCATTAATGGCAGTTACTACGTAATAGCTTTCTTTGATCTCCACTACCGTAAGGCAGCAACCGTTATGTGCCAGGCTCTGATCTATCTTCAGCTCGTTGGTAAACGGGCATGTAAGCGTAAAATCTATATTGCTTCCTTTTTCTTCAATCTTTTCAATGATGCCAACTGCCTCAATTATTCCTGTGAACATATTATTTTTTGCTAAATTTGTAAATTATAATCTTCAAAGATAATCAAAATGAGCCCAAAAAACCATAAAGTACGAGTAGGAATTTCAATCGGTGATTTCAACGGCATCGGTCCGGAGATCATTATGAAGTCACTGAAAGACAAAACCATTACGGATTTTTTCACCCCTGTAATTTTTGGTTCGGGAAAATTGTTTACCTATCAGAAAAATATTTTCAAACTGAATCTGAACTTCAATTACATCAATGAAGCTTCCCAGGCACAGGGCGGAAAGCTGAATATGGTAAACCTTACCAAAGATAATGTGAACGTAGAACTGGGCGTTCCTACCGAAGAATCCACCAGAATGGCCATTGATTCTCTGGAAGCCGCTACGGAAGCTTTAATGAAAGGAGATATCGACGTTCTTGTCACAGCCCCTATCAATAAAGATGAAATGGTGAAAATGGGCTTTAAACACGCCGGACACACCGGATACTTTGAAGAAAAATTCAGTAAAAAAGGATTGATGTTCTTAGTGACTGAAGATTTAAAAGTAGCCGTTTCCACCCATCATATTCCTATTGCCCAGGTAGCCGAAAACATTTCGAAAGAAAAGATCAAAAAGCAGATCAGAGCTTTGAACCAGACGCTGATTGAAGATTTCTGCATCCAGAAACCAAAAATCGCAGTTTTGGGACTGAATCCCCATGCCGGAGACGGCGGAGTGATCGGAACTGAAGAAATAGAAATCATTGAACCGGCGGTAAAAGAGCTTTCCGATAACGGAATCCTTGCCTTCGGACCTTTCCCGGCAGACAGTTTCTTCCAGCCGAACAAATACAGAAATTTTGATGCCGTTCTGGCCATGTATCACGATCAGGGTCTTGCTCCGTTTAAAACACTCGCTTATGAAGAAGGCGTGAATTATACCGCTGCTCTTCCTTTCATCAGAACTTCTCCGGACCACGGTGTAGCCTATGATATTGCAGGAAAAAATGTGGCCGATGAGCAGAGTTTTACGGAAGCCATCTTTACTGCCATTAAAATTTTCAAGAACCGAAGTGAGTATAACGATCTGATGAGCAACCGGATGCAGCCTAGAAAAATGGCTGTAGACAATGGTATAGACGAAGATCTACCTGAGGAAACTGAAGCATAAACCGTTAAAACAAATTTTAAATTAATTTGTTATGGATTTTATTTGTTATTATAAAAAAATTGCATATTTTTGCACACTCATTTTATGGACAAGTTAAGAAACTATGACGTAAGCTTTTCCGGACTTAAAAACGGAAAACACGAGTTCAAATTTGAGATAGATAAAACGTTCTTTCAATTATTTGATACTGAGCAGGAATTTACAAATCCTAAAATAGAAGTGGACATTCTTTTAGAGAAGCACACTACTTTTTTAGAGTTTGAGATCAAAGTACATGGGACTGTGGAGCTGATTTGTGATATCACCAATGATGCATTCGACTATCCTATTGAAAATCAGATCAGAGTTTTGGTGAAATTCGGAGAAGAATATGATGACAGCGAAGAAGATGTAATCACCATTCCGGCGGGAGACCACGCATTTAATGCAGCACAGCTGATATACGAAAACGTACAGCTTTCTATCCCGATGAAAAAACTTTCACCGAATGTAAGTGATGAAGATCTGGAGCTCCTTGATCAGTTCAGTCCGAAAGATATTGAGGAAATTGAAGAGGAAGAACATGAAAGTGATCCCCGTTGGGACGCCTTAAAAAAGTTAAGAGACAATAATTAAATAAAATAATTTAAATATGATGAGATGATGAATCTCATCGCTCATCAATTAAAAAAGTTATTACAAAATGGCACATCCAAAGAGAAGACAGTCGTCTACAAGAAGAGATAAGAGAAGAACTCACTACAAAGCTGTAGTTCCTCAATTAGCTAAAGATGCAACAACAGGAGAGCTTCACCTTTACCACAGAGCTCACTGGCATGAAGGGAAATTATACTACAGAGGTAAAGTAGTATTGGAAAAAGAAGTAGCAACTACTGAAGAAAACTAAGAGACGCTTTTCGCTGAAAAAGCCTCATTTTAATACAAAAACCGCCCAATTTTGATAAAATTAGGCGGTTTTTTGTTGTTTTTTGCGTTTTTTTGGTATCTTTGACCCAAAATCAAATATCAAATTTATGGACATTAAAGACATACAAAATCTTATCAAGTTTGTATCTAAAGCTGAAGTTTCAGAAGTGAAGTACAAAACTAAAGATTTCGAAATCACTATTAAAACTCCATTGGCAGGAAGCGAAGCGGTATATGCACAGCCTGCCGTGTACCACACAGCACCTCAGGCTGTAGCAGCTCCTGCACCGGCAGCGGCCACTCCGGCAGCTCCTTCTGCTGAAAAAGCTGAAGCAGCTTCTGACGACAGCAAATATGTAGCGATCAAGTCTCCAATGATCGGTACTTTCTACAGAAAACCATCTCCGGATAAAGATGTATTCGTAAATGTAGGTGACGAAGTTTCAATCGGCAAAACCGTTTGTGTAATCGAAGCCATGAAATTATTCAACCAGATTGAGTCTGAGATCAGCGGAAAAATCGTTAAGATCTTAGTAGATGATGCTACTCCTGTAGAATACGATCAGCCATTATTCTTAGTAGATCCGTCTTAAGGAATTTTAGATAAAAGATTATAAATTTTAGATGAAGTTTTTTCATTTAAAATAATTTAAAATTCAAAATTTATAATTTAAAATTTCGGAGAGATGTTCAAAAAAATATTAATAGCCAATCGTGGCGAAATTGCAATGCGTATTTTACGTACTTGTAAAGAAATGGGGATCAAAACCGTAGCGGTATACTCTACTGCTGATAAAGACAGTCTTCACGTAAGATTTGCTGATGAAGCGGTTTGTATAGGTCCTGCGATGAGCAAAGACTCATACCTGAAAATCCCTAATATTATTGCAGCTGCGGAAATTACCAATGCTGATGCTATTCACCCGGGTTACGGATTCCTGTCTGAGAATGCCAACTTCTCCAGAATCTGTGAGAAAAACAACATCAAGTTCATTGGAGCTTCTCCTGAACAGATTGAAAAGATGGGTGATAAAGCCAACGCCAAGGCAACGATGAAAGCGGCAGGTGTACCTTGTGTACCGGGTTCTGACGGTCTGATCGAATCGTATGAGCACGCTGTAAAGGTTGCTGAGGAAACAGGATATCCTGTCATGATCAAAGCTACTGCCGGTGGGGGTGGTAAAGGAATGAGAGCCGTATGGAAAGCTGAAGACCTTAAAGATCACTGGGAATCTGCCATTCAGGAAGCCGTAGCAGCCTTCGGAAACGGAGGAATGTATATGGAGAAGCTGATTGAAGAGCCGAGACATATTGAGATCCAGGTTGCCGGAGACCAATTCGGTAAAGCATGCCACCTTTCTGAAAGAGACTGTTCCGTACAGAGAAGAAACCAAAAACTTACGGAAGAAACGCCTTCTCCTTTTATGACGGACGAACTTCGTGAGAAAATGGGTGAAGCGGCTGTAAAGGCGGCGGAATTCATCGGATATGAAGGGGTTGGTACTATTGAATTCCTTGTAGACAAGCACAGAAATTTCTATTTCATGGAAATGAATACAAGAATCCAGGTAGAGCACCCTATTACTGAACAGGTAATTGATTATGACCTGATCAGAGAGCAGATCCTTCTTGCTGCGGGTACTCCTATTTCAGGAATCAATTATTATCCTAAATTACACTCTATCGAGTGCAGAATCAATGCAGAAGATCCTTACGCGGACTTCAGACCGTCTCCGGGAAAAATCACAGGATTAAACATCCCTGGCGGACACGGAATCAGAGTAGATACTCACGTTTATTCCGGATATACCATTCCTTCCAACTACGACTCTATGATTGCTAAGCTTATTACTACGGCACAAACCCGTGAGGAAGCGATTGCCAAAATGAGACGTGCTCTTGAGGAATTCTATATTGAAGGCGTAAAAACTACCATTCCTTTCCACAGACAGCTGATGGACAATGAAGATTATCTTGCAGGAAACTACACTACAAAATTCATGGAAGATTTTGTAATGGACAGAAAATATGATAATCACTAAGATTATTTAAAATAAAAACTTTAAACTGCCTCTTTCCGGGGCAGTTTTTTATTTTTGCTCATCTTTAGTCAACATTATGCTGAAAAAAATTACAAAATATATTCTGATTGCAGCCGTATCCTGGTTCGTTATTCATTCGATTTACATTACCTTTGACGGGCTTAAGGATGCCAAACACAAGGCTGATCTTGCCGTGGTGTTCGGAAATAAAATAAATGAAGACGGAACTCTTTCTCCCCGGCTGAAAGCAAGGCTTGATAAAAGCATTGAATTGTATCAAAGAAGACAGATCAAAGAAGTCCTGGTAAGCGGCGGTTTGGGCAAAGAAGGCTATTGGGAGGGTACAGAGATGAAAAAATACCTGATGAAAAATAAAATCCCTGCAGACAAAGTTCTTGTGGATAACTTTGGGGATACTACAGAAAAGACGGTTATCAACACCCTGAAAATTGCTGATAGTTTACAATATAACCGTATTATTTCCGTATCACAGTTTTACCATCAGACACGGATCAAAAAACTGTTCAGAAAGCATGATTTTAAAAATATTGAAGGTTCAAGTCCTGAATATTTTGAAATAAGAGACTTCTATTCTGTTTTCAGAGAATTCTTCGCTTATTATTGGTAAGCATTGCAGGAGATCAGCAGAAACTTCCTATTCATCGGCATTCACAAATCAATTCCTTTTTCAAAAGCGTAATAACCTGATTCACAAACACTCAATTACCTAACAACTGTTAGTCGCAGTATTACTACACTTTTTAAAATTTATGCTGATTTAATTTTTTTCTATCAAAATTACTTCTATTTTTGGTGACATAAGAAATCAAATCACAGAATATTAATCCATAAAATTTACAAATCATGGCAGAAAAGAATTCGAGAGGAATTTTAAAATTCAACGGAGGTGAAGGACAGAAATTATTAAAGCTGAACTACAGCGTATCAAGATCTACAGACGTTTCAGGACGTGTAGCATCTGATCCTTCCAACGCACTTATCAAAATTACAGTAGAGGCTACTGAAAAATCAGACATCCTTGAAAGCTTATTAAACGGAAAATATAAACCTACAACGGGAGAAGTTACGTTCAACAAATCTCACGAAGAAGGAACACTTACCACTTTGAAATGGAACAACGGATATGTAATCCAGCACGAAGTAGACTTCGATGCAGTGGATGAAAACAGCATGTACATCAGTTTCATAGTAAGTGCAGAGCAGATTGATCTTGGAACGTCTTCTTACTTTGGAGACTGGCCATCTTAATACATGCCGCTTTATATTAAAAACTAACAGAGACAGAATGGCTTTTGCCGTTCTGTTTTTTATTACCCCTAACTTTTAACTGTACATTCAAACCTGATATGCAGAACAGATTTTTTCTATTCTTTTTTACGGCGCTTTTTATCTGTATTTCGGCCCAGCCAACGCAATCTGTTTTTCTCAAACAGGATCTGCTATTCAGACCCTCTGTCACGTTAAAAGACTACGGATTAAAGGGAAAAGTAAAAAAAGTTGAACTGGTTACCTTCTATACAGACTCAGCTCTTAAGAAAAGTTATCAGACCCTTTATTTTTCAGACACAGGAGTTCTTATACAAAACAGCTTCTACAGCGAAAATGAAAAAGCCAATGCAACAACTTTTTCGTATCACTACCGGGACGGCAGGCTGAACAGCATTACAACCGCTACCGGAACCGGAAAGCAGATTTTCTCTTACGACAGCTCCGGCAGGCTGATCAGAAAAGACAGCTATGGAAAATATGAAGAGGACAAGCATGAAGTTGATGAAACAGAAAGCTATCATTATAATTCGCAGGATTACATCATCAAGTCCGCTAAAACCAATCTTATTACCGAATGCAAGTATAATAATAACCATCAGATCAGAGAAATCAGAAGTTATTATGCTGACAAACCGTCTGAAGTCTCGGTAACGGAATATCAATTCAAAACACTTGCTGAAAAACCTTACACCGTCGTTACAAAAAATAACGGTAAGATAAATGAAACTGAAAATCTCCAATACGACAACCGGGAAAACATGATTGAATCTGTAACGATAGGTTCCGACTCAACAAAAAACACTTCTACCCACCGTATCGCTTATGACCGTAAAGGAAATATCATCTCCGAGACGGTTTACATTAAAGGTAAGGAATTCAGTACCACAACTAAAGAAATAGAATACGGAAGTCTGTAAAAAATATTCATCATAAAAAACTAAGTTTTCCAAAGATAGAATACCTGCAAGGCATGATCTGGCAGGAAATATTTTCTGATACAGCCTTATCCGCCGTCAAAAAAACACTTCGATTCCATACCTGTACACGATTTCGTTTTTGTTGATGCATCTCATTAATAATGCTTAAATTTGTCAAAAACCAAACATATGTCAACAGCAGCAACAGCAAAAAACTCACAGTATTTTATTGACCTTGAAGACCAATACGGAGCACATAACTACCACCCTCTTCCTGTCGTTCTTGACCGCGGAGAAGGCGTTTTCGTCTGGGATGTAGAAGGGAAGAAATATTATGACTTTCTTTCAGCATATTCTGCTGTAAACCAAGGGCATTCTCACCCGAAAATTGTAGAAGCGCTGGTAAGCCAGGCACAAAAGCTGGCTTTAACGTCAAGAGCGTTTTACAACTCCAGACTGGGAGAATATGAGCAAAAGATCACTACCCTTTTCGGATTCGATAAGGTACTTCCGATGAACTCCGGTGCAGAAGCCGTGGAAACTGCTGTAAAACTGGCCAGAAAATGGAGCTATGAAGTAAAAGGTATTGCCGAAAATGCAGCCAAAATCATCGTTTGCGAAAATAATTTCCACGGAAGAACCACTACTATTGTTTCTTTCTCCAATGATCCTGATGCCAATCAGAATTACGGACCTTTCACGCCTGGATTTATTAAAATCCCATACAATGATATTACAGCTCTGGAAGAGGTTTTAAACCGGGAAGCCGGAAATATTGCCGCTTTTCTGGTAGAACCTATTCAGGGGGAAGCAGGGGTTTATGTTCCTGATGAAAATTTCCTGAAAAATGCATCTGAGCTCTGTAAAAAACATAACGTCCTTTTCATAGCAGACGAGGTTCAGACCGGAATTGCAAGAACCGGAAAACTGATTGCCTGCCATCATGAAAATGTACAACCGGATATCCTGATCTTAGGAAAAGCACTTTCCGGAGGTATGTATCCTGTATCGGCGGTATTGGCCAACGACCCTATTATGAACGTCATCAAACCGGGAC
This sequence comes from Chryseobacterium sp., assembly GCA_031277615.1. Lineage (GTDB taxonomy): Bacteria > Bacteroidota > Bacteroidia > Flavobacteriales > Weeksellaceae > Chryseobacterium. The sequence goes on from JAITMC010000025.1 coordinate 138,490, forward strand.
AACACGGATCTACTTTCGGAGGAAATCCTATTGCCTGCGCCGTGGCTGTAGCCGCTTTAGATGTTGTAGCCGATGAAAAGCTTTCTGAAAGAGCTGAGCATTTAGGTCAGATTTTCAGAGCTGAAATTGAAAAGCTTATCGAAAAAAGCGATCTTATTACCAAGGTAAGAGGAAAAGGATTACTGAACGCTATCCTGATCAACGATACTCCTGAAAGTTCAACAGCTTGGAACCTTTGTCTGCAGTTAAAAGAAAACGGGCTTCTGGCCAAACCAACCCACGGAAATATCATCAGACTGGCACCACCATTGGTGATTACAGAAGAGCAGCTTTTAGACTGCGTCAGAATAATTGAAAAAACGATCACAGAATTTCGTTAATGAAACTATCAGTCTGTTATATTGTTTTTAACGGGGAAAGAATCATCGGGAAAAGTATCGGAAGCGTTTATGATATCGCCGATGAAATTATTGTCGTTGATTCTTTTTCTACAGATAAAACCGAGGAGATCTGTACGGGATTTTCCAAAGTAAAATTTATTCAGAAGAAATTTGAAGGATTCGGAAGCCAGAAAAACTACACGCTGGCCCAGGCTTCCGGCGAATGGATTCTTTTCCTGGATTCGGATGAAGTCCCTGATGCTACAGCAGTACAGGCGATTAAAGACATTCTGAACAACAGCAATCCACCCTATAAGGTATACCATATCCATTTCAACAATATCCTGCTGAATAAAACCATTAAATATGGCGGCTGGGGTAATGTGTGGAGAGAAAGGTTCTTCAAAAAAGGCCACGGAAAATACAGTGATGATCTGGTGCATGAATCTTTCATCACCCAGGATAAAATCGGAAAACTTCCGGGAAATATTGACCATTACACCTATAAAAGTATTGCTCACCACGTTGAAAAAATTAACAGCTATACCCAGCTGATGGCCGAAAAAAAGGTAGCCAACGGAAAGAAAGTTTCCATGATCAAGGTCATTTTCTCCCCTTTCTTCGACTTCATTAAAACCTATTTTTTTAAACTGGGTTTTTTAGACGGGATTGCAGGTTTTTATATTTCCATCAGCGGAGCTTTTTATACCTTCCTGAAATATATCAAGATCAACGAAATCCTCAGATTCAAATAATTTCCAGACTTCGGAATACCATAACAGACAGCCGTAATTTTTATTGCGGCTGCCTGCTGTTTGTCATCGGAAATCCCGATTTTAATATATTTTTAAGCCATGGTTTTTAATTTTTAAGTAAATTTGAGGAATGTAAATCACAACTCTGTCATTTACATCAAGCGAAAAAGAATGATATGGATCTCCGGAACTTCTACAGGTTTTGAGTTCCATAAAAAAATTAACGGGGCCTCAAATTCAGATAACCATGTTCAGATTCTTTAAAAGAATACTTGGATTTTCAAAAGCAGAAAGTATCCGTATTCTCATGTATCATAAAGTTCAGCCTGAGAAGAATATCTCCGGAAAGGATACGCTTACCGTTACGGTGGAAGACCTTGAAGAACAGCTTCAGTACATCAAAAACAATTATACAACTCTGTTTTTCAATGAACTGGAAGCTAACAGGACAACAGAACGCAAGCTTATTCTTACGTTTGATGACGGTTACCTTAACAACCTGCAATATCTTATTCCCCTGCTTGAAAAATACCGGCTGAAAGCTACCATCTTTATTCCTACGGAACTTATTCAGAAAGACGAAAACAGTGAACAGCGTACAATGATGACCTTTGAGGAAATCAGATCCCTGAATCCGGAATGCGTGGAGATAGCTCTTCACAGCCATTCTCACAGGAATTATTCCCAGATTTCCCTGCAGGAAGCTCATGACGATCTCCGGAAAAACATCCGTACTCTTGAGGAACAAAAAATTCCTTTTACAAAAGTACTGGCCTATCCGTATGGTAAATTCCCTAAAAAAGGACAGGCTAAAACAGATTTCTTTAGCATGCTGGAACAAAACGAAATTATTTCTGCACTCCGTATCGGGAATAATATGGCCTATTTCCCGTGGAAAAATAAATTTGAGATCAAAAGGATCGATATCAAAGGAGGTGACAGCTTCGGAGTCTTTAAATGGAAGCTGAGACTGGGAAAAGTTAAGCTTTAATCCAACAGTTCACTATATAATTTTTCATAGGCAGCTGCCATTTCCCTGTATCCGAACTTCAAAGCCCTTTCTTTAAGCTGTGAAGCATATTCATCAGCCCTGGAACCGTAAGTCTGCATTCCTGATGCATACACCTGCTGCATACTTTCTGCTGAGAAATCATCAAAATAAAAAGCAAGCTCCCCTCCTATCTCAGGAAGGCTGGTCAGTCTGCTCAGAAAAACGGGTTTTCCAAAATACATCGCTTCTACAGGCGGAATTCCGAATCCTTCGGCCAATGAGGGATGACAATAGGATTCACAATGCTGAAGAAGAAAATATTTCTCATCATTATCCACATTTTCCAGGATATGAACCCTGTTTTCCAACCCTAAAGTCTTAGTCTTTTCTATAAATTTTTCCTTATAGGCGGATTTTGCAGAAGAGGTCACCAAGACCAGCTCACGATCATTCCTGGTAAGAAGATCCAGCAATACTTCCTGATTTTTTTTGGGGAAAAGAACCCCGATATTTAAAATATATTTCTTTCCGGTAAAACTATATTTCCGGTTAAAATTAAAATCTGTAATTTCGGGAAAGATCAGTCCGTTATATATGACTTCAACCTTTACATCCTGCTTTAACGTGAAAAGATGTTTGTTTTTAAGGAAATCTTCTTTTACAAAATCAGAGATACAGACAATGGCATCTGCATTTCCGATATTTTTCTGGACGAGTCTGGTACTCTTTTTGACTTTAGTTTCTGAACTGTTATCATGAAGAAAATTAAGATCGTGAAGCGTAACTACTTTTTTTTGCCCGTTTTTGATCTGATGAAAGTAATCAGAGAGCTGATGGGTGGTATGAATCAAAGAAAAAGTTCCGGTAGCAACAGGAATTTTTTTCTGCCAGAATTTCCAATTGAGGATCGTGAATTTCTTCACCGTCCGGGGCATATTTTTTTCGGGACCATAAAAAGAATACTCAAAATCAGACACTTTCTCATCCAATCCTTTGATGAGAGATACACAGACATTGGCAATTCCCGACTTCGGGTATTTCAATCTTTCGGCATCGATAAGAATCTTTTTTTTCATTATATGCGGGCTTTTCGCCAAAAATATAAATTTAAATATGAATTTTTTATTTTTGCAGTATGAAAATTTGTTTAATTAGTTTCGACTTCTGGCACTATGATGAGCATATCGTGGATAAACTGAATGAAAAGGGCATTCAGGCTTGCCACATCAACATCGGAGCCTTCACCCATAAGAATGCTGGGGAGCGCCTGAAGAATACGTTCAGCAAAATTTTCTTAGGTAAAAACCTGAAGTACCATAAAAGACAAAATTTCATCCTTGAATCCCTGGAAAAAATAGGCAAGCAAGATCAGATTCTGGTGATCAATCCTGAGGCGATTGATGAGGAGATTCATCAGAAGATCAGGGAATATGCAGACCGCAATATTGCTTACCTCTACGACAGTATGGCCAGAAACCCGGCCACCCACCTTCTGCACTATTTCGATACCGTCTTTTCTTTTGATGATGAAGATGTGAAGAAATTCGGATTCGAGAAAATCACCAATTATAATTATCTGGACTATCTGCCTGCAGAAAGCCAGCATCCTAAGCTGGATCTGTTCTATATCTCGTCTTATGACCAGAAACGATTATCTGCTTTGAATATCCTTATCAACAGACTCTGCCCCTTGAAAGTAAAATTTGAGGTGTATATGGTGGGCAAAAAAGGCTGGAAGAATAAACTGAACCAGATCTTTGATAAGAAGAATATTGAGATTCTGAGGTTTGGGAGAAGAAAGATTGCCCATCATGCCCTGCCTAACTATTACAAGAATACGAAAGTGGTTCTTGATCTGATGCGTGCAGACCAGACCGGACTCAGTTTCAGGATTTTTGAAGCGATGGCCCTGGAGAAAAAGATTATTACGGACAATCCAACCATCATCAACTACGATTTCTATAATCCTAATAATATTCTGCTGCTGAATAAGAAGTTCAGCAATGTAAGAAAAGATTTTTTTGAAACGCCATACGAAAAGCTGCCGGAAGCAGTTTATCATAAGTATACCCTGGATCATTGGGTGAATACTGTTTTTAAACTGAATTCATGAAAGAAATCAAACATGTGCTTATCGTTACCAAGGAGTACAAATGTTCCCGCACGCCCAAAGTAGGCGGAACCGGAACCTTTTATAAAAACCTGTCCGAAGAACTGGTTAAAAGAGGAATTTCAGTGCATGTTTTCCTGATTTCAAAATATACGTTCGATATTCAGGAGGAGGGGGTGACTATTCATTCCATTAAAGATATTTTCAAATCCAGTCCGGCTCTTGAGCTGATGAGATCTTTTACCGGAAAGATGAAAATGCTGGAACCTCTCCACTTTAAAATCTACCTTTCTGAGAAAAAAGCCATCTCAGATAAAATAAAAAGCTGGATCCGAAAGAACCATCTTCATTTTGATGTGGCCGAGACCCATGATTTTGACGGGCTGGCTCTTTCTATTCCGGAAGGCATTCCTTATGCGGTACGATGTCACGGTTCCTGGTCGGTACTGGAGAAATATTTTGGCTACAAAAAAGTGCATAAAGGAAGAATTTTCTGTGAAAAAGAGGCTTTTAAAAAATCGCAGCATATCATTACGATATCGAAGTACAACGAAACGATCAACAAAAGTCTTTTCAACCTTAAAGATCCACGGCTGATCTATAATGGCATTAATGAACATTTCTACTGCCCTGACGAAACGGCACAGATTATTCCGCGTTCTGTTTTTTTTCTGGGAAATGTTTCGTTTGAAAAAGGGGCAGAAACTATGATCCGTGCGTTTATTCAGCTTAAAGAAAAGTATCCTGATGCATCGCTGCATTTTGTAGGAAGACCTAATCATTATCCGGAATATGTAAAGGAGCACGTAAAGGATCCTGAGATCAGAAAATCCATTCATTTCCGGGGCAATAAAAATGGCCAAGAAATCGTTGAACTTATCAACAAGGCAGAAGTGGTGTGTTTCCCCTCTAAAGGTGAAAATTTTAGCTTATCTTTGCTCGAAGTTATGGCCGTCCGTAAACCTGTTGTATGCTCCGGCATCGAACCTTTTAAAGAAGTTATAAAGGATACGGTAAACGGTATGATTGCTGAGGAAGAAAACTTTCATCAAAAGATCGGTCTTCTTTTTGAAGATGAAGATCTGAGAAACCGTATTTCACAGAATGCCCGGAAATCGATAGAATCCGGTTTTGGCATTGACAGGATGGTTGACAAGACCATCAGCTTTTATCAGGAAATCCTGTAGAAAGCAACACTGCATCTGATTGAGATATGAAGTGAAGGCAAAACTTCTCAGATCACCAAGTTATAGGATATGAACGCAAAGGAACAAATTGAGAATTTGGAGGTTGAACTTAAAGCTCTCCGAAGAAAATATTACATCAAATCATTTTTCAGAAAAGCCAAAAGGCTTGTAACCGATTTTTTACCTCTGGATTCTATTCCTGCTGAGTATTGTACAGAACGGATTAAAGTAAAAGAAAAGCATGAAGGAGATCTTTATCTTCCCAAAACATTCGGCTCTCCACAGGTTTCTGTAAAAACACCTAAAAATGAAGTGGAAATCTATGCACTTCAGAATGTGTTATGTATTCCTGATTCAACGTATTTTTTAGATATAAAAAAACAGAAGATTTTTTATGAAAGGTGGCATGATGATGACAGAATCATCTATGTATACAACACGGTGAATCTGATGCAGCATTCGATCACCCTGGCGAAGGTAAAAAATCATAAAAATGTATATTATGATGAGGAAGCGATCTTCCTGGGAGGAACTTTTACCTTCAATTACTATCACTTCCTGATCGACATTTTATCTAAAATTGAATTTTTCAAACATATTCCGGATGCCCAAAACAAGCTGATTGTGGTAGATTCTGATGTGGAAAAAGTGGAAAACCTGAAGGAGCTTCTGATGTTTTTCCTGAAAGATTATAAAATTATATTCCTTAACCACGACAAGAACTATTACCAGTTTAAAAAACTGTGGCATATCACCAGCATCAATTATGCAGTTCCGAACATTATGCCCGGCGAAAAATATGATGCGCAGTTTGCCAAAATATCCAAAGAATCTCTGCAATATCTCAGAAAAACCTGTTTTGAAGGTTTAGATATGGAGAAAGTTCGTGTGGAACCGGTTAAGAAAATTTTTATTGCCCGAAAATCCAAATTCAGAAAATATAATGAAGAGGAAATTCTGGACGTCTCCAAAAAATATGGTTTTGAAGCGGTATTCTTTGAAGACCTGAATATTCATGAACAGATCTACATGGTTAATAATGCGGAATACATCATCGGCCCTAGCGGTGCGGCATGGACCAACCTTATTTTCGCCAACCCAGGCGCTAAAGGACTTTCCTGGTACAGTGCTATCTGGGGAGATTTTCCTATATTCTCCACTCTTGCTGCAGAAATGAAGTTTGATCTCAATTTTTATATTTATCCTCAGGATGATGAAGGTTTCCATGAGGATTACAGGCTGGATCCGGAGATTTTTGTTGAAAAATTAGAGCAGATATTAAGTTTATAATATTTGATTTTCATTATCTGCTATATTAATACCTTTACATCATGAATACGCCGCCACTTGTAAGTCTTGTCATCATTACCATGAACCACGAAAAGTTCATTGAGCAGGCCTGTATTTCTGCGATATCACAGACTTACCCCAACTATGAGATCATTCTTTTAGACAATGCATCAACGGATCAAACATTTGAAAATGCCGAACGGATACTTTCCCAATTTCCTAAGCATTATCAACTGATCCGAAATACGGAAAGTTTCGGGGTTGCCAAAAATATCAATATTGCGGTTTCGCATGCTTCGGGAGAATATGTTTCCCTGCTTTCCGGGGACGACTGGTATACGGAAGACAGCTTAGCTGAAAAAGTGGCTTTCATAGAAAAAAATCCTGCTGATTTTCTTCTTTCGGACGGATACCGATATTATCAGACTGAAGATAAGATCACTGATGTTTACACCCCGAAAGAAAAGAAAAAAGTACTGGAGAGCCTGGGCAATTTCTTCCATGAAAATGTGGCAGAAAACAGAACGGCCAACGTCGGGACTTTTGTAAAGCGGGAACTATTGGTACAATATCCGTTTGATGAAAACATCAATACCGAAGATTGGGACATGAATCTCAGACTTACCTCAAAAGGGTATAAGATAGGATTTATCGATAAAAAATTATTCTACTACAGAATGCTGTCCACCAGTTTATCCAGAAACTGGAAGCTGATGGAAGATTCGTATAAAAAAGTGACCGGAAAGTATCTTGACTACATTAAAGCTGATCAAAAGCTCTATCAGAAATACAGACTTCAGCTTCTTCATTTCAAATATGAAGTTTTACTCTCTGATGCAGATTCAGAAACCGAAAAAGAAAAACTCCGGCTGGAATGGAAAAAAGAAAAATACAGGATTAAATACAAAAACCCGGTTCTGTACTTTAAACTGCTGATGTTAAAAAAATAAATAAAACAGGATGAAGTTATTTTTAGCTTCATCTTTTTTATGGCTGTGTCAAAAAGCAGGAACCAATTTCATAAATCGTCTTTAAAACGCATAATTTTAAGTAAATTTGCACCAAAATTTTAATTGAAATGGAGAAAGTAAGAGTACGTTTTGCTCCAAGTCCAACAGGACCTTTGCATTTAGGAGGCGTAAGAACCGCATTATATGATTATCTTTTTGCCAAAAACCAGGGCGGAGAATTTGTCTTGAGAATTGAAGATACAGATACGGCAAGATATGTAGAAGGAGCTGAAGAATATATTGAAGAAGCTTTGGAATGGTGCGGAATCATCCCTGATGAAAGTCCTAAAAAAGGAGGAAAATTTGCCCCTTACCGACAGTCTGAAAGAAGAGACATCTACGACCGCTATACTGAGCAGATTTTAAAAACAGATTATGCTTACCTGGCTTTCGACACTCCCGAGGAACTGGATGCCATCCGTGCTGAATATGAAGCCAAAGGCGACGTTTTCTCCTATGACAATAAAACCAGAAACAGGCTGAGAAACAGTCTTGCCCTGTCTGAAGAAGAAATTCAGAAGCTATTGGCTGAAAAAACGCCATATGTGGTACGATTCAAAATGCCGGTAGATCGTATCCTGAATCTTGAAGATATCATCAGAGGAAAATTCTCGGTGAATACCAACACTCTTGACGATAAAGTTCTGGTAAAGAACGACGGAATGCCTACCTACCATTTTGCCAACATCATCGATGATCATGAAATGGAAATTTCTCACGTGATCCGTGGTGAAGAATGGCTGCCTTCTCTGGGGCTGCATACTTTATTATATGAAGCGATGGGCTGGGAGGCTCCTCAGTTTGCACACCTGTCTTTAATTTTAAAGCCTGAAGGAAAAGGAAAACTGAGCAAAAGAGACGGTGATAAATTCGGATTCCCGGTTTTCCCTCTTGATTTCAAAGATCCTGCAACGGGTATTGTCTCCAAAGGATATAGAGAAAACGGTTATCTTCCGGACGCATTCATCAATATGGTTGCTCTTCTTGGATGGTCTCCTGCCGATGACAAAGAGATCCTTACCCTGGATGAAATGTGTAAGGAATTTGACCTTCATAAAGTACATAAAGCAGGGGCACGATTCAGCAAAGAAAAGTCTGAGTGGTTCAACCACCAGTATATGCAGATGAAATCTGACGAAGAGCTTCTTGAGATTTTAAAAAACAGCGGCCTTGATCTTTCCGGAGCTTCTGATGAGAAGTTACTAAAGATTATCGGCCTGATGAAAGAAAGAGCAACTTTCCCTAAAGATATTTATGAAAACGGAAAATTCTTCTTTGAGGCTCCGGCATCTTATGACGAAAAAGCCGCGAAAAAAGCATGGAACGAAGAAACCTCTGCTGTTTTGGGAGAACTTGCTGAAACTCTTGCCGCAACGGAAAACTTCAATGCCGAAACATTAAAACAGGCTGTTCACGACTTTGCTGAACAAAAAGGCCTGGGAATGGGTAAAGTGATGATGCCATTGCGTCTTTCTTTAGTGGGTGAACTGAAGGGACCGGATGTTCCGGACATTCTGGAAATCCTTGAAAAAGAGGAAAGTATCTCCAGAATAAACAATGCAATAAATAATTTTAAATAGGTTCCCATAATTTTTCATAAATTTGAAAGATTTAATTTACTTCAAGAAATGGAATATTTAAGTTTCGAACTTCCTATCAAAGAACTAATGGATCAACTTCAGACTTGTTCTTTAGTAGGAGAAGAAAGTGGTGTTGATGTAAAATTAGCATGCAGCCAGATTGAGGATAAGATTTTAGAAAAGAAAAAAGAAATCTACAGTACCCTCACTCCATGGCAAAGAGTACAGCTGTCCCGTCACCCGGATCGTCCTTATGCATTGGACTATATCAAGGGAATGACTGACAAAGGCAGCTTCTTAGAACTTCACGGAGACAGAAATTTCGCTGATGACCCTGCAATGGTTGGCGGTTTAGCGACTCTTGACGGTCAGAAAGTAATGATCATAGGAACCCAGAAAGGAAGAACAACCAAAGAAAGACAGCACAGAAGATTCGGAATGCCGAATCCTGAAGGCTACAGAAAGGCACTGCGTCTGATGAAGCTTGCTGAAAAATTCAATATACCGGTAATTACTTTAGTGGACACCCCGGGAGCTTACCCAGGATTGGAAGCTGAAGAAAGAGGTCAGGGTGAAGCGATTGCCAGAAATATTTTTGAAATGGTACAGCTTAAAACACCGATCTTTACTTACATTATCGGAGAAGGTGCCAGTGGCGGAGCTTTGGGAATTGGTGTAGGAAACAAGGTATATATGCTGGAAAACACATGGTATACCGTAATTGCGCCGGAAAGTTGCTCATCTATCTTATGGAGAAACTGGGATCACAAGGAAGATGCAGCCAATGCGCTTAATCTTACCCCGGCAGATGCTTTAAGAGAGAAATTCATCGACGGAATTATTGAGGAACCGCTTGGAGGAGCCCATTATGATCCTGAAACGGCTTATCTGAACCTGAAGCATTCTATTTTGCAGAATATCAAAGCTTTTTCTAAATTCACAGGACAGGAACTTGAAACCCAGCGACAGGAGAAATTCATTGCGATGGGGCAATTTAAAGGATAAAAAAATAAAACGGTTAAGAAAAATTTCTTAACCGTTTTTACTTCAGTTTTCTTCTTATTATTATTTATTTCTTACTCTGCAACGTTTAATACGATCTCAATATCCTGGGTAATATTTTTCGGTGCTGAATATTTCGCATCACAGATAGCGGTACTCAGGACGTAATCTCCCTTATCGATCAGGATAAAATTCTGTCCTTTTGCCGGAACGGTGAGACTATAAGCTTTTTTACCGTTTATTTTCATGACCAAACCACAGTTTGATTTATTTCTTACATTAATATAGGCTTCATTTTTCCCTGCATCATTATTAAAAAGATGGGTAAGCATGTCTGCTGTTCTTTTGGCCTCATCGCTTGGTTCTGCCTTCGAGGAGCTTGATCCTGCACTTTTCATAGAACCTGCTGACGCATAGTTAACTTTTCTTTCCGGTTTTGCAGGAGATGAAGTATTGGAAGCCAGTGTATTTTTCGCCGGTTTCACTTCATTATTTCTGGCTATACTTTCTGTTTTTCCTACCGGTCTGATCGCCGGCTTCGTTTCAGAGGAGGAATTGTCTGCCAGAATGATCTCAACCAGCCTCCTTTTAAAGAAGTCGGTTCTGGCGTGTCCCGGGTTTTGCTTCAGAAAGCCGGCAATGATTCTCGGCTCTTTGGAAACTTCGGCTTCCTGCTCCGTATAGATGATGACGGTTTCTTTTTCAACAACAGTTTTAGATTTCGATTTTTTCTTTTTTTGGGAAAAACCTAATGTAAAAATGCATAAAAATATGAGTAGAAAGATTTTTTTCATTAATCAAGTCTTTAAAATAGTATTAAATATATCAATAACGTGAAAAGTCATTTTTTAGTTTATCATTAAAATTATTATCTTTGCACTGCTTTAAAATTAAGCTAAAAATTAATACTAATCTTAAATAAAAAAATAATAGATATTATGTCTTATACACCAGTTGCTGCAGACGTAGCGAAATTAAGAAACCAAACAGGTGCAGGTATGATGGACTGCAAGAAAGCTCTAGTTGAAGCTGAAGGAGACTTCGAAAAAGCGGTAGATATCCTTAGAAAAAAAGGACAAAAAGTTGCTGCTAACAGAGCTGACAGAGAGTCTACTGAAGGAGCTGTAATCGCAAGAGTAAACGAAGACAACACCCTGGGTGCTGTTATTTCTCTGAACTGCGAAACTGACTTCGTTGCTAAAAACGAAGCTTTCATCGAGCTTGCTTACGAATTAGCTGAAATGGCTATTTTCGCTGCTACTAAAGAAGAGCTTTTAGCTACAGATTTCCACGGTATCACAGTTGCTGAGAAATTAGTTGAGCAAACAGGTGTTATCGGTGAGAAAATCGAGATCGGAGCTTTCGAAAGACTTGAAGGTCCATTCTTAGGAGCTTACATCCACGCTGGAAACAAAATTGCTGCAATCACGGCACTTTCTGCTAAAGTAGACGGAGCTGACGAAGCTGCTAAAGCTGTTTCTATGCAGGTTGCTGCAATGAACCCTATTGCTCTTGACGAAAATGCAGTTTCTCAGGAAACAATCGACAGAGAATTAGAAATCGAGAGACACAAACTTACTGAAGAAGGTAAGCCTGCTAACATTATCGATAATATCCTTAAAGGTAAAATGCAGAGATTCTACAAAGACAACACTTTGGTACACCAGGATTTCATTAAAGACGGAAGTATCTCAGTTGCTGACTATGTAAAATCTGTAAACGGAGATCTTAAAGTAACCGGATTTGTAAGAGTAAGCTTAGCTTAATTCTTCTGATTCAGAATAATATATGCCCCGGAAAGCAGTGCTTTACGGGGCTTTTTATATTCTTATTATTGTACATGTAGACAAATAATATTTTATTGGGCTGAAGCCCATGGAATATTGATATTGATAATGATAATGATATTGATAATGATATTGATAATGTGGTCGGGCTAAAGCCCGACCCTATTGAATATGTTTTACCTTCCACTTATTATGATTTTAAAATATGATATGTATTCCTTTAGGTATTTTTTTATTGTGTCAACACTAAAATTAACGTAAACAATAGATTATTAATTATTTTAATCTTCCATTAGGTCGGGCTGAAGCCCGATCCTATTTGAAAATGTTTTACCTTACATTTATTATAATTTTAAAATCTGATATGTACTCCTTTTGGGGTATTTTTTTTATTGTGGCAATATCATAGATTTGTATAAACAATTGATGATGAAATATCTTTTCATTCATCTGTTTTGGGGCAAAATAGTCGAAAAAAAATTAAAAAGAAGGTTCAATGCTTTCCTGGAATGATAAAAAATAACCTACTAGAAAATAAAACCATGAAAACCACTAATTTTTTTATTGTAGCCTTAATCTTATTCTTATTTTCAGCGTGCACCTCTCCGGGCACCTCTGACCATACCATTCTGATGAACGAAAACTTCAGAATACCGGACGGATTTTCTAATGCAGCTGAAAAGAAATACAGGATACAGAAAAATATTGACAATTCAGGAGCAATCTGTATATTTGACATTACTGCTCTGGAAAAAGATCCTTCAAAACCCATACTGAAAAACGTACAGGTTACTTTAAGTAAGGGCATTAAAAATACGGAATTTGCTTCCAGATCAAGACTTCCTGTTTCAATCAATGACAGCAATCCTGCCTATTATATGGAGTGTTTGATAGAGGTAAAATACACACAGACCGGTATAAACAGCCAGGAGAATTATAAAACCTTTATGGTTAATTCCAAAGGTCAGATCACAGAACATTAAACAATAATTCAGATCAAAAAAAACAATGTCTGAGAAAAAGCGTTTCGCCGATCAGAATAAAACGATCCATGATTTCTATGACGAAGTCTGGGTGGTTTGTCCCGGGTGCGCTCAAAAAGCTTTCGCGAAAACATTGCGGGAGAATAAGACGGCAAGATTATATTGTCCGGACTGCGGCTACCACAAGGAAACGTCTATGGAATGCGATATATATGGATATACAGTATTAAGGATAAGTCCGGCTCATGCTTATTTCAGGGCAGAACTCTGGCTTCAGTATCCTTTTAAAGACCATATCCTGTATGCTTACAATGGCAGCCACCTGGAATATCTGGAAAGTTATATCGCTGCGGATCTTCGGGAGCATAAGGACCGTACTCATTTCACCCTTCTGGAGAAACTGCCTAAATTTTATCACGAGGCCAAAAACCGGCAAGCACTTTTAGTTATTATCGGAAAACTCAAGAGAAAAGAATCATAATATATTCATTTTAACCGGAAAACCCATTACTGAAAGAGCCTGAAAACAGGTTCTTTTTTTGATGGATAAACGGTCTTACATAAGCTGGAGGCATTTTATCACTGTTAACAAAATATGAAGCGAATTTTAAATATTCAACAATCTAACAATAAAGATTAGTTGTTTAATTTTTTTCTATAAAAAATTGATTATTAATGCTTAAATTTGCGGCCCTTATAGTAACGCATGAAAAAAATTCTACTAGCTTTTTGTACATTTTTTTGTTTATTAGTTAATGCACAATTAGATACGGAGCACTGGTTTGCTCCTATGTCCGCAAGTTCTCTTCAGGGAACTCCGAAATGTTATTTATACCTGTCTACCAACGAAACAACCCCCTTCCCGGTACAGGTTTATAATAACAATAATGTCTACTCTACCGTACAGGTCAGCAAAGGCAATCCGGTTCAGGTAACCATTCCCAACAATTTTATGATTTCCTCTACGCTTTCCAATCTCTTTACTCAGAATTCGATGGGGTTATACGTAAAGGGGAATAAAAAATTCTTTGCCAACTTCAGGTTTACCGTTCCTAATCAGGCTGAAATTATCACGTCTAAAGGATTGGCTGGTATCGGGAAGAACTTTTTCGTAGGGACAGCTCCTGTAACTTCAGCAAAAGAGCACGTTAATTCAACAATAGGAATTACGGCCACGGAAGATAACACCTCGGTTACTTTATCAGGATACAACCCTAATGTTGTTTTCTCTGATGGGGTTTCAGCTCCTTCCAGAACTTTCACCCTCAACAAAGGGAAATCATATATTATTGAAGCTAAAAGTACCCTGTCCACCGCTAATTTAAGAGGACTGATCGGGGCAAAGATTACAGCTTCCAAACCGATTTCTGTCACGAACGGAAACTTCAACAGTATCTATACCACCCAAAACAGCACCAATGTTGATGTGGTAATGGATCAGGCTGTTCCGGTAGAAAGACTGGGGAAAGATTTTGTTCTGGTCAAAGGAAACGGACCGGCTGCCTCCGGAATGGAAGCTGCCTTAGTAATAGGAACGGTAAACGGAACGGTCCTTACCATCAACGGAAATCCGGGAAATACCTATACACTGAATGCAGGAGAACACCGCATCATTCCGGGCACCAATTACAGTGCTCAGGGGAATAATATGAGTATTTCTTCCAACAATAACGTTTATGTATATCAGCTTCTTGCGGGAACTTCAGTCGGTAATATTTACGCTACCGGAGGGATGAATTTCATTCCGCCATTAAGCTGTTTCCTTCCTAAAGAAATCAATGAAATAGGATTCATCAATAAGATAGGAATTGATTATTTCGATACCAAGCTCAACATCATTACCCAGACCGGGGCAGCCGTAACTTTTAACGGCGGAACCCCTGCGCCAGCCACCGGGCCACATCCGGTAGCCGGAAACCCAAACTGGGTCACCTATTCCATCCGGAATGTATCCGGAAATATTACGGTAACATCTACCAAACCGGTTACTGCCGGTATCGCTGCGGGTGACGGTGCTGTAGGATACGGAGGTTATTTCGCAGGATTCTCTTCCGTTCCGGCCATTACAAAAACGGGAGACTGCTATACGGGAGTACGTCTTGAAGTGGACAGCAGCTATGATTCCTACCAGTGGTATTTTAATGGGACTCAAATTCCGGGAGCTACTTCTTATTTTATTAATCCTGAATTATACGGAGCAGGAACCTATACCTGCTATATCACGAAAAACAATTGTGAATCCAGGATGACGTATGAGTATGAATATACTTTATGTCCGCCTATTTCCACCACCACGTATGAGATAGGATCTTGTAATACGAAAACCATTAGCCCGGTATTCACGACTTCAACCCAGCCTATTAATCCTTCCCACACCAGCATTATTGTTCAGCCTACTAACGGAACTGTAGCAGTGAATCCTGCCAACGGACAGATCACCTATACGCCTAATCCGGGACTTACTGCGGATGCTACGGATGCTTTTACGTATTATATTGAAGGAAACGGGAATCCTGCCGATTTTGAATATTTCAGGGTAATCATGAATATTGATGTTCTGAAAACCCAGAATGCTACGATGTCATCCTGTGCAGCAGCCAATGGAAACGGAACTTATGATCTTACGACAGCAGTCGTAACACCCGATACAGGAACTACTGCAACGTATTTTACAAATGCCAATTTAACAGGCCAGATCACAAGTCCGGCAGCATATACAGGACCACCGGGCATCATTTATGTGAATGTAACTTCTGCATTCGGATGTACGAAAACAGCACAGATTACTTTAACCCAGAATCTTTCGCCTAATATCAATACCGCGAACTTCAATGCGAATTTCTGTGATGATGATTTTGACGGGATCATCCAGGTGAATTTCAACAACATAACTCCTCAGATTGTTGCCAATTCCGGTAATTTCACGGTAAAGTATTACCTGTCCCAGGCCGATGCTACCGCAGGAAACAATAATAACCTTCCCACCAACTGGACATATACAGCTAATACAACCGTTTATGTAAGGGTATTTGCCAACGTAAGCGACTGTCCTTCTGCTTTTGGACAGATCAATTTCACCATAGGCGCCAAAATTCCACTTATTACCGCCAATGCTGTTTCAGATATCTGTGATAACGATCTTGGAGGAACTGAAAATGTAAACCTTAATAATTATAAAAATTTATTCACTTTAGATCCGGGTGTTATTCTGTCATTCCATACCACTTTGGCTAATGCACAGGCAGGAACCAATGCCATTTCTCCCAATCAGAATATCACTTCGGTACATACGTTCTATGTAAGATTCCAAAGCCCGGCAGGATGTCCTAACACGGGAACTTTAAAATTAACCTTAAAAACGCCTAAAAAGTCCGAAAGACTGCATGATCAGGTGGTATGTTCCAATGACAAAGTAATACTGGATCCTGGTCCGGGATTCACCTCATACCTTTGGAGCAACGGCGCCACTACCCCAAGCATAGCGGTAGGCCCCGGAACCTATTATGTAGATCTCGGTTTTAACGGATGCGTATACCGCCAGACCGTAAGGGTTACTACTGCTGAAGCACCTGTCATTACCAGAGTAGATATGTCCGGTTCTACTGCAACAGTATATGTAACGGGAGGAACGCCTCCTTACCGGTATTCCCTGAACGGAGTTGACTACCAGTCATCCAATATTTTCACAGGATTGTCAAGAGGACTTCACAGAGTATATGTACTGGGGGCAGACGGATGTCTTCCTGTAGTTAAGGAATTCCTGGTTATCAACCTTGTCAATACCATCACTCCAAATGGTGACGGAATTAATGATGTCTTAAATTATTCTGAATTAAAAATTAAAGAGAATGTAAGCATCGAAGTTGCAGACCGTTATGGAGCTTCTGTTTACCAGTCAAAAGACAAGAACTATGTATGGGACGGAAAGATCAACGGACGCAGTATTCCTACCGGAACCTATTGGTATGTATTACGATGGACAGAACCTGACACCAAGTTAACAGTTTCATACTCAGGATGGCTTTTGATTAAAAATCGATAATAAAAATTAACTTTTGTTTACATTTTATTAACACAATTTCAAATATTATTTTAATTTTGTAGAAATCCTAATTCCATACATATGAAAAGATTTTTACTTAGCTTAGTATTGATTTTTTTGACGGCAAATGCATTATTTGCCCAAAGAGACACAGAACATTGGTTTGCCCCGATGGCGGCAAGGTCACTTGCTCTTTCATCTGCTAAGCAGGCATTATATTTCTCTACAGATTCTACCACCCCATTTCCGGTAGAAGTGTACAGCCGGAATGCAACAGGGTATGAATTGCTGACTACAGTAATGGTCAGCAAAGGCAATCCCCAAACTTATGAGGTGGCCACAGCCAGAATGGAAACCTCCAGTTCAGCAGACCTGTTTAAGGCTGTTAATAAAGGACTTTATGTAAAAGGGACTAAGCCTTTTTTTGCCAATTACAGATTCAGCGTAACCAGCCACGGAGAAATATTAACCTCAAAAGGTAAAGCCGGGATCGGAACCAAGTTCTATGTGGCTACCGTTCCTATTCTGGCATCATCATCATTGATGGCCTATCTTAACTTTACCACAGGAATCATGGCTACGGAAGATAATACGACCGTAACCGTTTCCGGCTATGATGCAGGGGTTCAGTTTTCCAACGGAGCTACCGGAGCCTCTATGCCAACGATGAATATTACGCTGAACAAAGGACAGTCTTACATTATTGAAGGCCAGATGAACAACGGTACCAATGCTACCGGGTTTATCGGAGCTAAAATAGAATCCAACAAACCTATTTCGGTTACCAATGGAAACTTCAATGGCCAGTTTGCTTTACCGGCAACCACAGCTCTTTCTTCTGACATTGTGATGGACCAGTCTGTTCCGGCTGACCGTCTTGGAAATGAATTCATTCTTGTTATAGGAAACGGAGGAACGACTGAAGGGATAGAAGATGCTCTTATCATAGCGACAGAAAATAATACGGAAGTATATCTTAACGGATCTACCACTCCCGTTCAGGTCCTTAATGAAGGGCAGTGGATGAGGGCTGGGCAGGGACCGGGAAATACTTTTGTAAATCCTTATATCGACCAGGGCAACGGGCATCATAATATGCATATCAAAACTTCTAAAAATGCCTATGTCTACCAGATGCTTGCCGGTGCTCTTGTGAACCCGGTTCCGACAGTAGGATTCAATTATATCCCGCCGTTGAACTGTTTCTTACCCAGAAAGATTGATGAGATCGGGAAGATTGAAGAACTTCCGGAAACAAGTAACAGCGGCAGTAAAAACGTAAAATTAAATATCCTTACCGAAGCGGGAGCAACGGTTACGGTTACCGCCAACGGAGGTCCGCCTACCGTTCCACCGGCAACCCAGGGTCCTTTCCAGGTAGCGGGTACTACCGCTTGGGTATCTTACTCTGTTCCCAATGTTACCGGCAATGTTACCGTTACCTCTACAAAAGCGGTTACCGCAGGGATTGCAGCAGGAAGTGGTGCTGTAGGATACGGTGGTTATTTTGCCGGATTCTCTTCCATTCCTGTTATTACAAAACGTTCAGGAGAATGTGCTCCGGGAATTATTCTTGAAGTGGACGACAGCTATGAGACTTATCAGTGGTACCGAAACGGAAGCATTATTGCAGGAGCAACAACGAATACTTATGCCCCTACCCTGTCAGGAAACTATACGGTAAGAGTAGGTATGGGAACCTGTCCTCCTCTGACGACTCCAATTTATAAAGTATTCAGCTGCTTAAAAGAAACCACACAAAATTTAAGTATCTGTGCTACGAGAATAATTACTCCTGCGTTTACCGCTTCATCACAAACGCCTGTTCCAGGTACAGTAGTCATTATTACGGCTCCTACACATGGTACTGCGGTAGTAAATTCAAACGGAACAATTACGTATACACCAACCGCGAACTATAACGGACCGGATAAAATTGTTTACAAATTCTGTGGTAACGATACAGAGTTTACAGATTGTGAACAAATTACACTGAATCTTACGGTAGTTCCTTTCGTCGTAAAAGACGCTGAAATAAAAGCCTGCCAATATGACGTTGATCCTTATGCTTACTTTGATCTTACAAAAGCCGATGTTACGGATTATGCAGCTGCCATTAAGAAATACTATCTTACGATGGCTAACCTTAATGCAGGTGTTAATGAAATTACAACTCCGGAAAACTTCCCGTCTGCCGGTGGGGTAATTTTCGTAAAAGTAACCACAACCGAAGGGTGTATGGCTATTGCAAAAATTACACTTATTCCTCTTCCTATCAAGAGATCACCAATTCTGGTTGACCAATATATCTGTGTAGACAGCAGAACCAACCTGGATGCAGGTCCCGGCTATGATTCTTACCTTTGGAATACTGGAGCTACCACCTCCTCTCTTCAGGGCGTTGGTGTCGGGCAATATTCTGTAGTATTGGGTAAAAACGGATGCTTCCTGACTCAGGTAGTTCATGTAAGAAAAGCAGAAGATCCTGTGATTAAACAAATTGAAATCTCCAATACCACGGCAACCGTAATCGTAAATGGCGGAAAAACGCCTTATCAATATTCTGTTGACGGGCCTTTCAACTGGCAGGACTCCAATATCTTTACAGGGCTTTCAAGAGGACAGCATACATTCTATGTAAAAGACGCCTACAACTGTAATCCTGTAGCCGTAGAAGTTACCGTTCCGAACCTGATCAATGCGATTACCCCGAACGGCGATAACAAAAATGATTATATCGACTACAGTGAGCTGTCTTATAAAGAAAATCTTTCTTTCATGATCTACGACCGATACGGAAATAAGATCTTTACCGGAGAAAAATTCAACAACTACAGATGGGACGGAACTCATTTTGACAAAAAAATAAAAACCGGAACCTATTGGTACCACATCAACTGGAATGAGTCCGATAAAAACAAAACGCCTATCAAATATACCGGATGGGTTTTGGTAAAAAATATAGACTAAATCATTTTAGACGTAACTTAAAGGGTATTTCAGACCCATTTTATCAACCACGATTTCGAAATCGTGGTTGATTTTTTTTAGAAAAAATACTCATAGGGTTAAAAAAATAAATATTTAACATCAAAAACCATCAATTAAGAACAAACAAACCATAAATACATTAAAATAAATGTCAAAAATTTAAATAAAACATATTTTATTTAAATTTAAAACAATCAATTAATGTATTTTATGAAAAAAATATTATTTTGTTTTATATCATTTTTTTTAACCCTGCAAACGATCTCTGCCCAAAGGGATACGGAACATTGGATCGCTCCGTACTATGACAACTCATTGAGCAACTATGAAAATGCCCTATATCTTTCCACTGATTCCGTAACTCCTGTCTCGGTTAATATTTACAATAACAATATCCTTCTTACTACTGTTATCATCAGTAAAGGGAATCCCAGGGTTTATACAGTAGATCGCGATCTCATAAGTGCAGATACGCCTGCTGAAGCTTTTACAAGAACCACCAAAGGACTTTATCTGCAAGCAGACCGGCCCTTTTATTGCAGTTTAAGGATTGCAGAGATACTCCATGGCGAAATTATTACAGCTAAAGGCAAAGCCGGTATCGGCAAGCTATTTTATGTGGCGGCCAGCCCCAATAATAATTCATCATTCTTTAATTTTACGGCCGGAATTCTCGCCACTGAAGATAATACCACGGTAACTGTCAGCTGGAACAACCCTGCCATAACATTTTTAGGAGGAACTCCTACTACAGGCACCAGCCATACCTTTACCCTTAACAGAGGACAGTCTTTCATTTTCAGCGGAACTGGCAGCAATACAGCCAATCAAACAGGTTTTATCGGCGCCAAAGTCGTAGCTGACAAACCGGTTACCCTCACCAATGGAAGCTGTAACGGTAACTTCGGTACCATTGGTGCCGGCAGTGATATCATCATGGATCAGTCAGTTCCCACCAACCGGCTTGGAAGTACATTTGCCATGGTAAAAACATTGTCTACGAGGCCTGCACTCAATACAGAAGGAGGCATTATCATTGCCACTGAAGACAATACCCAGATTTTTCTGAACGGGGCCACTACTCCCGCTGCAACAATTAATGCCGGGCAATGGTACAGAATCAATGAGACAAATTATATTACCCAGCCCGGTACCGGAAATCATTCCAATATGTATATTTCCACTTCCCAAAAGGCCTATCTGTATCAGTTGATTGGAATAGGTGATCAAGATTTAAATGGTGGATTCAACTATATCCCGCCATTGAGCTGCCTTCTTCCGACAACCATTGATGAAATAGGGCTGGTGAATGAAATGCCCGGCATTACAGATCCAATCAATTTAAAGCTCAACATTCTAACTGAAGCAGGTGCCAATGTACTCATCAACGGGATTCCTCCTACCGCAGCAGAAGGACCCTATCCGTTAACAGGAAATACACAATGGGTAACCTATGCCAAAGAAGGAATTACCGGGAACCTTACCGTTACTTCCACCAAAGCAGTCACTGCCGGCATCAACGGAGGATATAGCACCGCTGGATACGGAGGTTATTTTGCAGGGTTCTCCTCCATTCCTGCCATTACAAAAACAGC